>NZ_JBMBRA010000003.1:511317-668817 GCF_048590325.1 Hydrogenophaga sp. ZJX-1 | reverse complement strand
AATGGGTCAGCGACTTACATTCAGTGGCAAGCTTAACCGAGTAGGGAAGGCGTAGGGAAACCGAGTCCGAATAGGGCGATTCAGTCGCTGGGTGTAGACCCGAAACCAAGTGATCTATCCATGGCCAGGATGAAGGTGCCGTAACAGGTACTGGAGGTCCGAACCGACTAATGTTGCAAAATTAGCGGATGAGCTGTGGATAGGGGTGAAAGGCTAAACAAACTTGGAAATAGCTGGTTCTCTCCGAAAACTATTTAGGTAGTGCCTCAAGTATTACCGTCGGGGGTAGAGCACTGTTTTGGCTAGGGGGTCATGGCGACTTACCAAACCAAGGCAAACTCCGAATACCGACGAGTACAGCTTGGGAGACAGAGCACCGGGTGCTAACGTCCGGACTCAAGAGGGAAACAACCCAGACCGCCAGCTAAGGTCCCTAAAATTGGCTAAGTGGGAAACGAAGTGGGAAGGCTAAAACAGTCAGGATGTTGGCTTAGAAGCAGCCATCATTTAAAGAAAGCGTAATAGCTCACTGATCGAGTCGTCCTGCGCGGAAGATGTAACGGGGCTAAGCCAGTTACCGAAGCTGCGGATTTGCAATTTATTGCAAGTGGTAGGAGAGCGTTCTGTAAGCCTGTGAAGGTGTCTTGTAAAGGATGCTGGAGGTATCAGAAGTGCGAATGCTGACATGAGTAGCGTTAAAGGGGGTGAAAAGCCCCCTCGCCGTAAGCGCAAGGTTTCCTACGCAACGTTCATCGGCGTAGGGTGAGTCGGCCCCTAAGGTGAGGCAGAGATGCGTAACTGATGGGAAACAGGTCAATATTCCTGTACCGATTACAAGTGCGATGTGGGGACGGATCTTAATAGGTTATCCGGCGGTTGGATGTGCCGGTTTAGACAGATGTAGGCGACACGTAGGCAAATCCGCGTGTCATATACCGAGGCTGTTGATCGAGCGAGCTTGCTCGCGAAGTAACTGAACGAGGTCCCAGGAAAAGCCACTAAGCTTCAGCTTGTAATTGACCGTACCGCAAACCGACACTGGTGCGCGAGATGAGTATTCTAAGGCGCTTGAGAGAACTCTGGAGAAGGAACTCGGCAAATTGACACCGTAACTTCGGAAGAAGGTGTGCCCTTGTAGTGTGATGAGAACATCTGAGCACGAACGGGTTGCAAAAAATTGGTGGCTGCGACTGTTTATTAAAAACACAGCACTCTGCAAACACGAAAGTGGACGTATAGGGTGTGACGCCTGCCCGGTGCTGGAAGATTAATTGATGGGGTGCAAGCTCTTGATCGAAGTCCCAGTAAACGGCGGCCGTAACTATAACGGTCCTAAGGTAGCGAAATTCCTTGTCGGGTAAGTTCCGACCTGCACGAATGGCGTAACGATGGCCACACTGTCTCCTCCAGAGACTCAGCGAAGTTGAAATGTTTGTGATGATGCAATCTCCCCGCGGAAAGACGGAAAGACCCCATGAACCTTTACTGTAGCTTTGTATTGAATTTTGAACAGATCTGTGTAGGATAGGTGGGAGGCTTTGAAGCAGGGTCGCTAGATCTTGTGGAGCCAACGTTGAAATACCACCCTGGTGTGTTTGAGGTTCTAACCTAGGTCCCTTATCGGGATCGGGGACAGTGCATGGTAGGCAGTTTGACTGGGGCGGTCTCCTCCCAAAGTGTAACGGAGGAGTTCGAAGGTACGCTAGGTACGGTCGGACATCGTGCTAATAGTGCAATGGCATAAGCGTGCTTAACTGCGAGACTGACAAGTCGAGCAGATGCGAAAGCAGGACATAGTGATCCGGTGGTTCTGTATGGAAGGGCCATCGCTCAACGGATAAAAGGTACTCTGGGGATAACAGGCTGATACCGCCCAAGAGTTCATATCGACGGCGGTGTTTGGCACCTCGATGTCGGCTCATCTCATCCTGGGGCTGTAGCCGGTCCCAAGGGTATGGCTGTTCGCCATTTAAAGAGGTACGTGAGCTGGGTTTAAAACGTCGTGAGACAGTTTGGTCCCTATCTTCCGTGGGCGCTGCAGATTTGAGGAAGCCTGCTCCTAGTACGAGAGGACCGGAGTGGACGCACCTCTGGTGTACCGGTTGTCACGCCAGTGGCATTGCCGGGTAGCTAAGTGCGGAAGAGATAACCGCTGAAAGCATCTAAGCGGGAAACTCGTTCCAAGATGAGATCTGCCGGGGCCTTGAGCCCCCTAAAGAGTCGTTCAAGACCAGGACGTTGATAGGTCAGGTGTGGAAGCGCAGTAATGCGTTAAGCTAACTGATACTAATTGCTCGTGAGGCTTGACCCTATAACTTTGACGATAATCGTCCAAGTGCAAATGTTATTGTTATGCCCCGTGGACAACTCACGTTGTTCCACATCGTTGGCAGCAATCAAAATCAGCTGATTCGAAACTCTATGAATTCGTCCCTGTTGTGCAACAGCACAGCAAGGACAACCCGTTATGCCTGACGACCATAGCAAGTTGGTACCACTCCTTCCCATCCCGAACAGGACAGTGAAACGACTTTGCGCCGATGATAGTGCGGATTCCCGTGTGAAAGTAGGTCATCGTCAGGCTCTTACTCCCCCTAACCCCCTCGTACTTCCCGTACTTGGGGGTTTCGGCTTTTCTGGGCCCGTTGGCGAACACGCGGGATGTCAATCAAGTGTTGATCACCAGATTGCCGTCCAGCCGCAGTGCGTTGCTGCTTTCCAATTCCGTGAGCAAGCGATCCAGCCATTCCTTTTGTTGTTGATCGCTGTCGGGCGGCATCGTGTTGCTCAGATATGGCGTATTTCTGGCCCACGTGAGCAAATCGTTGCGCGCTATTGTTCGCCATTCCAGCAATCGGAACTTGATCAAAACCTTGACCGCGTGTCGATGGTGCTTTTCCGGCGCCTGGGTGAATTGAGCTAAGCGGCTTCGGGCTCTTGTGAGCGCGGGCCCGACATCCTGGAACACGCTGCCATGGCCCGGAATCACGGTCTGCGGTTTCAGGTTTTCGATCAAGTCCAGTGTTTCTCCCACTTCCTCAAACGCGGCCTTTCCTTCCAGTTCCGGGAAGACGACACCAAATCCGTTTTGCCACAAGGCATCGGCGGAGATGAGAATTCGATGATCGGGCTGGAAAAGGATGATCGAATGCGGGTCATGCCCTTTCGCTCCGTGTATTTGCCAGGCCCAGGAGCCCAACTGCAGTTCCTGACCCGGGAGCAGCAAGCCCTGGTGTCGAAAGGGAGGGCATTGTTGGCCGGTGGGCGTGTAGGTCAGCGCGACGGGGTCCCAATTGGCGACGCTATCAGCCTGTCCCGGTGGAATCAAGGTGGTGAGCCGGGGATACCGCACCTGTAACGCGGCGTTGCCCCCGCAATGGTCGCTGTGGAGGTGGGTGTTGAGCAAAACATCCAGCGGCGTCTCAGCAAGCTCGCCAGTCACCAGAGCCAGTGTCTGACTGGCATGACTGCCATAGCCGGAATCGACAAGTGCCGTGGGACCCTCGCCTCGAATCAGGGTGTTGTTGGCGGAGAGCCAACCCCGTTCGAAAACGGTGGCGCCAACCGCCTTCAGGGTGTCCGCGACAGAAGGCGCTTCCATCATGGGTGTGTTTTGCCTGAGAGGTCCGTCAGACCGGCGCACGCAGCGCGCGCCGCAGGATCTTGCCGACGTTGGTCTTGGGGAGTTCGTCGCGGAATTCGATGTACTTGGGCCGTTTGTAGCCGGTGAGGTTGTCGTGGCAGTACCGGGCCACGTCTTCCTCACGCAATATCGGATCGCTGCGCACCACGAACACCTTGATGGCTTCGCCTTGCTTCGCGTCTTCCACGCCAATGGCTGCACATTCCAGCACGCCGGGGCACATGGCGATGACGTTCTCCAGTTCGTTGGGAAAGACGTTGAAGCCGGAAACCAAGATCATGTCTTTCTTGCGGTCCACGATCCTGGTGTAACCCCGTTCGTCCATGATGCCGACATCGCCGGTGCGCATGTACCCATCTGCCGTGAACGCCTGAGTCGTCTCTTCGGGCTGGTTGTAGTAGCCCGTCATGACGTTGGGTCCTTGGATGCAGATTTCGCCGGGGGTGCCCAGCGGAAGGCTGTTGCCCTCGTCGTCCTTGATGGCGATGGCGATGCCGGGCAAGGGTAGCCCGATCGTGCCTGTGAAGTCGCGGTTGATCACCGGGTTGTTGGTGCCAATGGCACAGGTTTCGCTCATGCCCCAACCCTCAATCATCGGGCAGCCGGTGACCTTGAGCCATTGCTTGGCGGTTGATTCTGAAGCGGCCATGCCGCCCGCCTGCGCCAGCGCCAGGCTGGAAAAATCGAGCTGGCGGAACTGCGGGTTCTGCAGCAGGGCGTTGAACAGGGTGTTGACCGCCGGCAGCAGGTGAAACGGGCGGCGTTTCAGTGTTTCAACCAGTTTGGGTACGTCCCTGGGGTTGGGAACCAGGGTCATGTGTGCTCCCCAGCGGATGGTCAGCAGACTGAGCGTGAGCGCGAAGATGTGGTACAGCGGGAGTGCCGCGATGGCGTTGACCACGCGGATATCGCCAACGCGCGCAAGCGCGGGCTGGAACCAGGCCTCGGCTTGCAAGACAGCAGCGATGATGTTGCGGTGGGTGAGTACCGCGCCTTTGGAGAGCCCGGTGGTCCCGCCGGTGTATTGAAGGAAGGCGATGTCATCGGCCTGGGCCAGACTGGGTTTGAGTGTCTGGCTGGCGCCTTCAGCCAGCGCCTGGCGGAAGCTGGTGATGGTGCGCGGTCCCAGTACGCCGGTCACTGGCAGTTTGTAAGCGGGGACCAGCTTCGCCAGATGTCGGACAGCGAAACTGATCCAGCGGCCGTACCAGAAGCCGAGCAGGTCGCCCAGGCTGGCGACCACCACGTGGCGCAATTGCGTGACGTCGATGACTTCTTCGAGTGTGTGGGCAAAGTTCTCCAGAATGATGATGGCCTCGGCGCCGGAGTCCTTGAGCTGGTGTTCCAGCTCGCGTGCTGTGTACAGGGGATTGACATTGACCACCGTGTAGCCCGCGCGCACCACGGCAGCCATGGCCACCAGAAACTGCGGCACATTGGGCAACATGATCGCCACACGCGCACCCGGCGCGAGTCCCTTGGCCTGCAGCCACGCCCCCAGCGCCGCACTGTGCTGATCGAGCTCGCCGTAGCTCATCCAGCGCTCCATGCACACGGACACGGGTTGTCGCGCGTTCTTTCGAAGCGACTCTTCCAGCAGGGTGGCCAGTGAGCGGTATTGCTCGGGTTGAACGTCGTGTGCAACGCCGGCAGGGTAGTGGGACAGCCAGGGACGGTTCATGTTCATGACGGGTGTTGTTCTGGGTGCATTCTGGCGGGCAGAATCCCGTTGGCACACAGGGCCAGCCCTAGGACCGTGTCACCCAAAGCACAGAGGGCGCTGAAACAACTCAGGCCCGCGCCAACTCGTCGGCGAGCGCCCGTTGGCAGCTGTCTGGCGCAGCTTCAAACAGGGTATCGATCCATGCGTGTTCGCGCTCGTTGATGGTCGCCAGGAACGCCTGGGCGTCGCCCAGGGAGGCAAAAGCCGAAAACCCGCTCTCCAGAAACTGTTGCAAAGACGACAGGCCGGCCGCCTGCGCGGGCTTTCGCATGAGTTTGAGCGCGATGGACAGGGACCGCATCCGGGTCAGTCGCTGCAGTTCGCGGCCCATGTGTTTCACCACCGAGAGTTGCCGGTCGCGCAGCGGGCGTTCACCGGTGAGGCGCCAGCTGCGCACATAGCGCTCGGCTTCGCTGCAAGAACTGTCTTGCGCCAACCAGTGCGTGGCCAGTTGGTGGTCCAGCGTTTCGGTGAGCGCGTGGGTCTCAGCCAGATCCACCGCGAGCTCCGCCACGGCGTCCGGGAACATGCGTTCGATGGCCCCTGCGATGCGTCCGAACTGCGCATCACGCTCGGTGAAGTCGTGCTCACCGTAGAGCTCATCGAGGAAGAAGCGGGTGGCTTCCGCGTAGCGAGGCTGCACAAGAAAGTCGGCGTAGGTGGCGCGAAAGCGCCTCGCCTGCAGCTGCTTGACCTGGTGCACGGCACTGGCCAAGCCAGCGTCCAGGGCCTGCTCACGCAGATGGGCCACACGCTGCAGATGCATGCGGATCTGTTCTGCGGCACTGGTCACGGCGTTCATTAAAAACCAGTCTACCGCTGCAACAGACCGTTCCGCTAGGGCGTGCGCTCTACCAGCGTGCAGGCAACATCCGGCCATGGCGTGCGATAGTTCAACGATGTTCGATAGACAAGTTGCCGATTCCAACGGGCGGGTCGCGGTCCACCACGCATCCGGACTCGCACGCCTGCAGCAAGGACTCATGCTCGGGTCGTTGGCGCTGGCCGCTGGCTGGAGTCTGTGGGCCTGGAGCTGGTCAGGCCCCGCTGCGTTGCTCGGTGTGCTGGTGCTGTTGGGGGGCTATGCCGTGGTGCTGGCACTGGAGTTCGTGGTGGTCGGGGTGGTCAACCGCACGGACCCGACACCCCGTGCCCATGCCGGAACCTTGCTGCGCGCCTGGTGGCAAGAGGTGCGGGTGGCCCCTCGGGTGTTTTCCTGGCGGCAGCCTTTTCGCTGGCGCTGTCTGCCGGATGAAGACGTGCCGCCGGCACCGGGTCGCACAGCGGTGGTGTTCGTGCACGGCTTCGTGTGCAACCGCGGCTTCTGGCTGCCCTGGATGCACGAACTGCGGCAGCGCGGCGAGCCCTACACCTCGGTGAATCTGGAACCGGTGTTCGGTTCGATAGACACGTATGGTCCTTTGATCGACGACGCCGTGCGGCGCGCGCACGCGCTCACCGGCCAGCCGCCGATGCTGGTGTGTCACAGCATGGGTGGCCTGGCGGCGCGCGCCTGGCTGGACGCGGTGCCCGGTGCGGACCAGCGGGTGAGCCGGATCGTGACCATCGGCTCGCCGCACCACGGGACCTGGCTGGCCCGGTTCAGCCGCGTGGACAACGGTCGCCAGATGCGGATCGGAGGGGACTGGTTGCGCTCACTCCAGGCGCGTGAGGCCGCGAAAGCGCCGAACAAACGGTACGGCCGCTTTGTCTGCTGGTATTCCAACGCGGACAACATCGTGTTCCCCGCCGCCACGGCGACACTGCCGGGCGCCGACAACCGCCATGTGCCTGGCGTGTCGCACGTCGCCATGGCGTTTCACCCCCAGGTGATGCGCGAGACGCTGGCCTTGTTGCCCAGGGCCTAACTCGCAGCCGCCCGAGCGCTGGCACGAAGATCCGACGCGTCCGCTGGCGGACGAGGGACCTCCACGCCTGGCCGGCGGTTATTCGACCTTGGTTCCGGTCGCCAGCACCCCACGCCGCATCTGGTCGAGCTCCATGGTCTCGAACAACGCCTTGAAGTTGCCCTCGCCAAAGCCCTCGTTGCCTTTGCGCTGGATGAATTCGAAAAAGATCGGACCGAGCTGGTTCTCGCTGAAGATCTGCAGCAGCAGTTCGCCGGGTTTGCCGTCCACGAGGATGTTGCGCTGCCGGAGTTCTGCGACGTTTTCGCCGTGGCCGGGAATGCGTTTGTCGAGCAGTTCGTAATAGGTGTCGCTGGTGTTGAGCAGCTTCACCCCGGCGAGCTCCAGCGCGTCGACCGTGTCGTACAGGTGGGTCGAGCCCATGGCGATGTGCTGGATGCCCTCGCCGTGGTAACGGTCCAGGTATTCTTGGATCTGGCCGGCCTTCTCGTTCCCTTCTTCATTGATCGGGATGCGGATCTTGCCGCAGGGGCTGGTCATGGCCTTGCTCTTCACGCCCGTGGCCTGGCCCTCGATGTCGAAATAGCGCACTTCTCGGAAGTTGAACAGGCGCTCGTAGAACCCGGCCCACTCGTCCATGCGGCCGCGGTGCACGTTGTGCGTCAGGTGGTCGATGTAGGTCAGGCCGTGGCCCACTGGGTTCAGCTCGGCGCCTGGCAGCGGCTCGAAATCCACATCGAAGAAGCCGATGTTGCCGATATCGCCCGGCTGCGCGCCGTTCTTGCCGCGCCAGCGGTCGATGAAATAGATGATGGAGTCGCCAATGCCCTTGATGGCCGGAATGTTGAGTTCGCCCGGTGCCGCGGTGTTCGCGTAGCCCCAGGCCCCCAGCGAAAGGGCACGCTCGTAGGCGGCCTTGGCATCGCGCACGCGGAAGGCGATGGCGCACACGCTGGGGCCGTGCAGGCGGGCGAAGCGCTGGGCGAAGCTGTCGGGCTCGGCGTTGATGATGAAGTTGATCTCGCCCTGGCGGTACAGCGTCACGGCCTTGTGGCGGTGTTTGGCGATCGGCTTGAAACCCATGCGCTCGAACAGCGCGCCCATGGCGGCCGGATCGGGCGCGGCGTATTCGATGAACTCGAAGCCGTCGGTGCCCATGGGGTTCTCCCAAGTGGCAGCGGCAGAGGTGACGGCGGTGGGCAGGCTGGCGTTCATGGTGGTCTCCTTGTGGTGTGTGGAAAGCGAAGCGCCACTGTATCGGCGCAGCGTGTCACGATTCCAGCGTTTTGGGGCGTTCCGTTTGTCCTTTTTGCAGCATTCCTGCAAAATGAACCGTATGCAAGCACTGGACAAGCTCGATCGACACATTTTGCGCAGCCTGCAGGCCGATGGCCGGGCCACCTACGACCAGATCGCCGAGGTGGTGGGGCTGTCGCCCAGCGCCGTGCTCAGGCGGGTGAAGCGGCTGGAAGAGGTGGGCGTGATTGACCGCTATGTGGCGCTGGTCAAGCCCGAGGCCGTGGGACTGGGTCTGACGGCCTACGTCAACGTGCGGCTGGAGAAGCACGCGGAGAGCGCCAAGCGCAACCCCATGGACCAGTTCCGGGCCAGCGTGCAGGGCTGGCCCGAGGTGGTGGAATGCGCCGCACTCACGGGCGAAATGGACTTCCAGCTGCGGCTGGTGGTGGCCGACATGGCGGCCTACTCGCGCTTCATGATGGACACCTTGCTCAAGCACCCCAGCGTGCAAGACTGCAAGACCAGCTTTGTGATGGACCGGGTGAAAAGCACCACCGCTTTGCCCGTGTGATGCGCCGCTTTTTGGGGTGTTTTGCTGCATCGCAACAAAATCAGCTGACGAGCGGTCGAAATGCCGCCCGCCCGTCGGGTTTTTCCCGCTTTAGAGACCCTCAACCTTGTCGATATAGGGATAACCCTTATATTTCAGGCCATGGTCGATCCCCTCTCCTGGTTCAAGTCGTCCGCGTTCCGCGGTGCGGTGGCGCCGCGCCCGCTTGACGATGTGGCGCCGGGTGAGCTGCGCAAGACCGGCTCTTCCACCTCGATGGCCGTACCCATCCGGTCCATGGGGCCCGGGCATCTGGAGCGCATCACCGCCCACCTGCTGGCGCTGGAGCCGCACGACCGATACCTGCGCTTCGGCTATTCGGCCAATGACGAGCAGATCCAGCGCTACGTGGCGAGCCTGAACTTTGCGCGCGACGAACTGTTCGGCATCTTCAACCGCAAGCTCGAACTCATCGCCATGGCGCACCTGGCGTATTCGGTGGATCCGCAGTGCACCAGCTGCGCCGAGTTCGGTGTCTCCGTGTCCCGCCAGGCCCGAGGCCGCGGCTACGGCAGCCGTCTCTTCGAACGGGCCGTCATGCACGCGCGCAATGAGGGTGTGAGCCAGCTGTTCATTCACGCGCTGTCTGAAAACACCGCCATGCTGCGCATTGCCCGCAAGGCCGGCGCCGCGATCGTGCGCGACGGCTCCGAAAGTGAAGCCCACCTGCACCTGCCACCGGCCGATTTCGACTCGCGCGTGACCGAACTGGTCAACGAGCAGATGGCCCTGACCAACTACCACCTCAAGGTACAGGCGCGGCAGTTCTGGGATGGGCTGGCCCTGCTGATGGAAATCCGCCAGGGCGTGCGCGAATCGCGCGAACGCGTGCGCGGCTGACCGGGCCAAGCTGACCCGGCTGTCCCGTGCAGGCCGGGCGGGCGCTCCGGGACGGTGTCTATCTGGATGCCGTCATGGGCTTGCGGTATCCTTCGAACTCCTTCCACCAACCCCTTCCTTCAGTGGCCGACATCCCCCCCAGTCCCGGGCC
The DNA here is from genome assembly GCF_048590325.1 of Hydrogenophaga sp. ZJX-1. Taxonomy (NCBI): domain Bacteria; kingdom Pseudomonadati; phylum Pseudomonadota; class Betaproteobacteria; order Burkholderiales; family Comamonadaceae; genus Hydrogenophaga; species Hydrogenophaga sp. ZJX-1. The sequence continues at coordinate 658,743 of NZ_JBMBRA010000003.1, read as the reverse complement.
GCAGCGCAGCCTGCGGCATGAAGACAAACGTGGTTTCCTGCAAAAGCTCGCGGAGTTCATCCACCCCGGGCCGGATTCCAAGGACGAGTTGATCGAAACCCTGGCCGAGGCCGAGGACAACGACATCATCAACGCCGAATCGCGCGTCATGCTCGAAGGCGTGATCCGCATCGCCGACATGTCGGCCGGCGACGTGATGGTGGCGGCCCCGCGCATGGACGTGCTCAACATCGATGCACCCTACGACGAGTTGCTGCACCTGGTCATCGACACCGCGCACTCGCGTTTCCCCGTGTACGAGGGCGAGACCGAAAACATCATCGGCATCCTGCTCGCCAAAGACCTGCTCAAGCTGCAGCGCGCGCCCGAACTCAACATCCGTGCCCTGCTGCGCCCCGCCACCTTCGTGCCCGAGAGCAAGGGTCTGAACGACCTGCTGCGCGAATTCCGTGGCAACCGCAACCACCTGGCCATCGTGATCGACGAGTTCGGCCGTGTGGCGGGCCTCATCACCATTGAGGACGTTCTGGAAGAAATCGTGGGCGAGATCGAAGACGAGTTCGACGTGGTCGAAGACGACGGCGACATCTTCGCGCTGGCCGACAGCACCTGGCGCGTCAGCGGCGACACCTCCATCGAGCGCATCAACGAGTCCTTCGGCCTCAAGCTGGCGGTGGACGATTTCGACACCATCGGCGGTCTCATCGCGCACACCATGGGCCACGTGCCCAAGCGCGGCGAGCAGCATGAGATCGATGGCCTGCGCTTTGTGGTGTTGCACACCAAAGGCGGCGCGGTCAAATGGTTCAAGGTGATGCCGACACCTTTGGTCGATTGAGCCCGACCAGAGGTCGCGCCCACATGTCACCGGACCGCCATGCGCAGCCTGTTCGGTAACCTGCACACGCCGTCGAGTTTCTCCCCCCTCAGTGGTCAGCCACCGGGACGCCCTGCCCGTGGCAGCGGCCTGTTCTGGCTGGTGATCTGTGTGTTGGCCGGCTGGCTGCAGGCGGCTGCCCTGGCCTGGCCCGTGCGCGGCTGGAGCCCGCCGGGCCTGTTGCCCGGCGAGCCCAGTGGCTGGCTGCAGATCGGATCGCTGGCGTTGCTGGTGCTGGCCCTGCTGCGTGTGCACCAGGCGCGCCAGGGCGTCTGGCGCGCCTGGGTGTTTGCCACGGCCTGGCTGACCTCGACCTTCTGGTGGCTGTTTGTTTCCATGCACACCTACGGCGGCTTGCCGGCCTGGCTGGCGGCGCTGGCCGTGGTGCTGCTGGCGGGTCTGCTGGCGCTCTATTACGCGCTGGCTGCGGGCCTGATGTGCGCGCTGGCACCGCGCTCGCGCATCCGGCAGGCCGGGATGTTCGCGGCGCTCTGGACCCTGGCCGAGCTCGCGCGCGGTCGCTGGCTGACCGGCTTCCCCTGGGGCGCTGGCGGCTACGCCCAGGTTGACCTGATGGCGGCCTGGGCGCCGTGGGTGGGGGTGTACGGCATGGGCGCGATCGCCGCGCTGCTGGCCTATGCGCTTGCCGCGGGGTTGTCGGCGATGGGGACCTGGGTGTTCAGCGCCATGGTTCCCCCGACGCGCCGACCCGGTGCCCCCGATCACGTGCGCAGGTACCACCAGCGAGGCAGCGCGCTGATGGCGGTTCGGGCGGTCGCTGGCGCGCTGTTGCTGGGTGCGCTGTTCGCAAGCGTGCTGTGGGGTGAGGCGTGGCGCGATCATGGGCAGCGCGACACCACCGCCCACGGCGAACTCCGGGTGTGGCTGCTGCAGGGCAACATCGCCCAGGATGAAAAATTCGAGCCCGGCACCGGTGTCGCCCAGGCCTTGCGCTGGTACCCGGAGCAGATCGCCGCGGCGGCGCGCGTCGACACGCTGCATGGGCCGCAGCTCGTGGTGGCGCCCGAGACCGCGTTGCCGATGTTGCCCGACCAACTGGGTGATGTGTTCTGGCAACCGCTGCTGCAAGGGCTGTCGCGACCGGGTGCCTCGCTGGGCGTGCTGCTGGGCCTGCCGCTGGGCAGCTACGAGCAGGGGTACACCAATTCGGCCTGGGGCATTGAGCCGGTCACCGCCGCGGCAGTGCAGCCCGCCGGGTTTTTCCGCTACGACAAACACCATTTGGTGCCTTTCGGCGAATTCATTCCACCCCTGTTTCGCTGGTTCACCGATCTGATGCGCATCCCGCTGGGTGACTTCAACCGGGGCGCGCTGGTGCAGCCCGCCTGGTCCTGGGCCGGGCAGCGCATCGCGCCGAACATCTGTTACGAAGACCTGTTTGGCGAAGAGCTGGCCGCGTCGTTCAAGAATCCTGAAACGGCCCCCACCGTGCTGGTGAACCTGAGCAACATCGCCTGGTTTGGCGACTCGGTGGCGATCGACCAGCACCTGCAGATCTCGCGCCTGCGTGCCCTGGAGCTGGGCCGCCCCATGCTTCGCGCCACCAACACCGGTGCGACCGCGGTCATCAACCACCGCGGTGAAGTCACGCACCAGTTGCCGCGCCTGACCCGGGGCCGGCTGGAGGCCGTCGTCGAAGGGCGCAGCGGCAGCACGCCCTTTGCCCGCTGGGCCGGGCGCTGGGGTCTTTGGCCGGTCTGGGTGGCGTGCCTGACCGTGGTCGCGCTGCTGGCCAGCCGCCGACCCCGGCGCCGCCGCGCGCGCGGCGCCTGAACGCCCCCACGGCCAAAGGCTGGCGCCCCGTAAAATCCACCTTCTGCGCAGTGCGCCCGTCCGGGCGGCTGCCTCTCGCTCCCAGAACACTTCTGGTCCGGACTTCGCACCGGCCCCTTCCCGCATGTTGACCTTCCAGCAAATCATTCTGAAACTGCAGTCCTATTGGGACGCCCAGGGCTGCGCGCTGCTGCAGCCCTACGACATGGAGGTCGGCGCCGGCACCAGCCACACCGCCACCTTCCTGCGCGCGCTCGGCCCCGAGCCCTGGAAGGCCGCCTACGTGCAGCCCAGCCGCCGCCCGAAAGACGGTCGCTACGGCGAGAACCCCAACCGCCTGCAGCACTACTACCAGTACCAGGTGGTCTTGAAGCCCGCACCCAGCAACATCCTGGAGCTCTACCTGGGCTCGCTCGAAGCGCTGGGCTTCGACCTGAAGAAGAACGACATCCGCTTCGTCGAAGACGACTGGGAAAACCCCACGCTCGGCGCCTGGGGCCTGGGCTGGGAGGTCTGGCTCAACGGCATGGAAGTCACGCAGTTCACCTACTTCCAGCAGGTGGGCGGCATCGACTGCAAACCCATCACCGGCGAGATCACCTACGGCCTGGAGCGCCTGGCCATGTACCTGCAGGGCGTGGACAACGTCTACGACCTGGTGTGGACGAACCGTGCCGATGGCTCCAGTCTGAGCTATGGCGACGTCTACCTGCAGAACGAAAAGGAACAGTCGGCCTACAACTTCGAGCACTCGGACGCCGACTTCCTCTTCACCGCCTTCAGCGCCCATGAGAAGCAGGCCAAACATCTGATGGAGCAGCAACTCGCGCTGCCCGCCTACGAGCAGGTCCTGAAGTGCGCGCACAGTTTCAACCTCCTGGACGCGCGCGGCGCCATTTCCGTGACCGAGCGTGCCGCCTACATCGGCCGCATCCGCGACCTCGCGCGCAAGGTCGCCCGTGCCTACCTCGACAGCCGCGCCCGCCTGGGCTTCCCCATGGCGCCCAAGACCTGGAGCGACGAAGTGCTGGCCGAGCTGGCCAAAGCCGAACAGAAGAAGGCCGCGTGAGCCGGAGAGCACAAGAATGACAACCAAGAACCTCCTCGTCGAACTGTTTGTGGAAGAGTTGCCGCCCAAGGCGCTCAAGAAGCTGGGCGATGCCTTCGCCGGCGTGCTGTTTGAACAACTCAGGGCCCAGGGTCTGACGGTGGCCGAATCGGTCGTGACGCCTTTCGCCTCGCCGCGTCGCCTGGCGGCGCATGTGACCGCCGTGGCCGAGCGCGCCGCCGACAAGGCCGTGTCGCAAAAGCTCATGCCGGTGAGCGTGGGCCTGGACGCCAGCGGCCAGCCCACGCCCGCGCTGCTCAAGCGCCTGGGGGCGCTGGGCGCCGACGCCTCGGCCGTGGCCGGCTTGAAGCGCGCACCCGACGGCAAGGCCGAAGCGCTGTTCTACGACAGCGTGGTGCCCGGCGTGGACCTGGCCGTGGGCCTGCAGAAGGCGCTGGACGAAGCGATTGCCAAGCTGCCGATCCCCAAGGTGATGAGCTACCAGCTCGAAACCGATTGCGAACTGCCCGGCTGGAGCAGCGTGCATTTCGTGCGCCCGGCGCACGGTCTGGTGGCGCTGCACGGCAGCAGTGTGGTGCCGGTGAAGGCGCTGGGGCTTGCGTCGGGCAACAGCACCCAGGGCCACCGCTTCGAAGCAGCCAAGTCGCCCGTGCTGCTGGCCGATGCCGACAGCTACGCGCAGACCCTGCTGACCGACGGCTCGGTGATCGCCAGTTTCAACGACCGCCGCTTCGCCATCGTTCAGCAGCTGGCCCAAGCGGCCGAGCGCCTGGGCCCGGGCTACGAGGTGCTGATGGACGAGGCCCTGCTGGACGAGGTGACCGCGCTGGTCGAGCGGCCCAACGTGCTGACCTGCGGCTTCGACGAGCAGTTCCTCGAAGTGCCGCAGGAGTGCCTGATCCTCACGATGAAGGCCAACCAGAAGTACTTCCCGCTGGTCGACACCCACGGCAAGCTGACCAACAAGTTTCTTGTCGTCAGCAACATCAGCCCGGACGACGCCAGCGCCGTGATCGGCGGCAACGAGCGCGTGGTGCGCCCGCGACTGGCCGACGCCAAGTTTTTCTTCGACCAGGACCGCAAGAAGACGCTGGAAAGCCGCGTGCCGGCCCTGTCCAAGGTGGTCTACCACAACAAGCTGGGCACACAGGGCGAACGCATGGAGCGCGTCTGCGCCATTGCCGAGACCATAGGCCTGCAGCTGGGCGGCCCCGAGCTGGCGGCGCGATCGCTGTTGGCCGCGCGCCTGGCCAAGACCGACCTCGTGACCGACATGGTGGGCGAGTTCCCCGAGTTGCAGGGCATCATGGGCGGCTATTACGCGCGCCACGATGGCCTGAGCGAAGACATCGCCTTTGCGATCGAAGACCACTACAAGCCGCGCTTTGCTGGCGACGAACTGCCACGCACGATGACCGGTGTGGTTGTGGCACTGGCCGACAAGCTGGAAACGCTGGTGGGCATGTTCGGTATCGGCAACCTGCCGACCGGCGACAAGGACCCGTTTGCGCTGCGTCGGCATGCGCTGGGCGTGATCCGGATGTTGGTGGAGAAGGACTTGCCGCTGGAGTTGACCGCACTGCTGGCTGCCGCCGCGCCCGCATTTGGCGAAAAGATCACCGACGCCACAGGCGCACTGACCGACTTCATCTACGACCGCCTGGCCGGCGGCCTGCGCGAGCAGGGCGCCAGTGCGCAGGAAGTCGACGCCGTTCTGGCCCTGCGCCCGCAGCGCCTGGCCGACGTGACCCAGCGCCTGCAGGCCGTGCGCGCCTTCGCGGCGCTGCCCGCCGCAGCGGCGCTGGCGGCCGCCAACAAGCGCATCGGCAACATCCTCAAGAAGTCCGAAGGCGAGGGCGCCGCGGTACAGGAATCCCGCCTGGTCGAAGCGGCCGAAAAGGATCTGTTCACGGCCATGCAGAAGACCGTACCGGCGGCCGACGCCGAGTTTTCCAATGGCGACTACACCGCTTCGCTGATGACGCTGGCCGCGCTGCGCGCGCCGGTCGATGCCTTTTTCGACGGCGTGATGGTCAATGCCGAAGACCCGGCGCTCAAGGCCAACCGCCTGGGCCTGCTGAAGCATCTGCACGAAGCCATGAACCGCGTGGCCGACCTGTCCCGTCTGGCCGCGTGAGCCCTACACCCTCATCACGGAGCCGGTCATGAAACTGCTGATCCTCGACCGCGACGGCACGCTCAACCGCAGCCGCGATGACTACGTCGCCTCGCCCGACGAATGGGAGGCCCTGCCCGGTGCGCTCGAAGCCGTGGCGCGGCTCAACCAGGGCGGCTGGCGCGTGGTGCTGGCGACCAACCAGAGCGGCATCGGCCGGGGCCTGTTTGACATGGCCTCATTGAACGCGATCCACGCCAAGATGCACCGCCAGCTGGCCGCCGCCGGGGCCCGCGTGGAGGCGGTGTTTTTCTGCCCGCATGCGCCCGAGGATGCTTGCCATTGCCGCAAGCCTGCGCCGGGTCTTTTTGAGCAGATTGGCGTGCGTTTCGGTGTGCCGCTGATGGACGTTCCCGTGGCGGGCAATGCGCTGCGCCATGTGCAGGCCGGCAGCGCCGCTGGCTGCTCCCCGCATCTGCTGCTCACCGGCAAATCCGAGCACCTGCGCGGGCGTGCCGGGCCGGGCGCAGAGGCCGATCTGGCCCTGCTGCTCCCCCATCTGCCGTCGGGCACCCGGCTGCACGATGACCTGCCCGCCTTTGCCGAATGGCTGCTGGCGCAGGAAGTGGCTTCAACCTGAACCTCCCTCTCCATGATCGTCGTCAACTTCCTGCGTGCCGTTCTGCATCTCCTGTTCATGGTGGTGACCGTGATTCCGTGGGCGCTGGCGGTGGTGATCGCCGCGCCGTTCATGAAGCCCGACCGGATCTACTGGATGTGCGCGCGCTGGCTCAAGCTGGCGGTGGACGGTGGCACGGTGATCCTGGGCATCCGCAACCGGGTGATCGGTTTCGAAAACCTGCCGGTGGGCAGCACGGCGCCCGCGGTGCTGCTGGTCAAGCACCAGTCGCTCTGGGAAACCTTCAGCATGGCCGCGCTGATGCCGCACCCGTTGGCCTTTGTCTTCAAGAAAGAGCTGCTGAAGGTGCCGTTTTTTGGCTGGGCCATGGCGCGCATGGACATGATCCACATCGACCGCGCCGACGGTGCGCGCGCCTTTGCCAAGGTGGTGCAGCAAGGGCAGCGGTTGCTGGACCAGGGCACCTGGGTCATCATGTTTCCCGAGGGCACACGGATTCCCCGCGGCGAGAAGGGCACGTACAAGAGCGGGGGCACCCGCCTCGCGATCCGCACCGGTGCGCCGGTGATTCCGGTCGCCGTGACCTCGGCCAAATGCTGGCCGCGCAAGGCCTTCATCAAGAAGCCCGGCGTGGTGGAGTTTTCGATCGGCAAGCCGATCCCCAGCGCGGGCCGTCAGCCGGACGAGCTGATGCGTGAGGTGGAGGACTGGATCGAGACCGAGATGCGGCGCCTCGATCCCACGGCTTACAAATGATCACCCCTGCGCCGCGCTTTCAGCACGTCACCCCCTCAAGGGGGCGATGCGAGTGGCCCGGCAAAGCCGGTTCCACCGCATCCTGGGTGCAGACCTTTCGCTCCGAAGGCTTCTGAGTCCATGCAGCGCTTCGTGCAACTGGCGCTTGATTTCCTGACCGGACCTGAGCCCGCGGTGCTGTCCCGGCCGCCTGCGCCTGAGCCTGCGCCCGCGGCTCCACCCGCCGAGCCGTTGAGCGAGGTGTTCCAGCCCGGCACTTGGCACCACCCACGCGCCAACCGCCTGCTCAAGCTGGGCAGTTGCGATGTGGCCTACGAGTTCAAGCGCGGCAAGCGCCGCACCATCGGCCTGTCGGTCGGGCCCGATGGCCTGAGCGTCAGCGCGCCGCGCTGGACGCCGGTGGGCGAGGTCGAGGCCCTGCTGCACGACAAGGCCGGCTGGGTGCTGGAAAAACTGCAGAACGCCCGTCAACGCGCCGGGGAACTGGCACAGGCGCGAACCGTCTGGGCCAATGGCGCCGAGCTGGACTTTCTGGGCCAGCGCGTGCGCCTGGTGCTGGACCCGGCGCACGGGTTCGCGCAGGTCGGCGCCGAGCTGGAACCGGCCGCCTTCGACGCGCCCGATGCCGTGGGCGCCCTCCGGCTGGGGCTGGCCCACAACGCCACCGGAGCCCAGATCCGTGACGCTGCCCAGGCCTGGCTGATGCGCCAGGCCAAGCGCGTGTTCGCCGAACGGCTGGACCATTTCGCGCCGCTGCTGGGCGTGCGCTACGAGAAATTGCGCCTGTCCAGCGCCGGCACGCGCTGGGGCAGCGCCAGTGCCGACGGCACCATCCGGCTGAACTGGCGGTTGATCCACCTGAAGCTGGAGATGGTGGACTACGTCGTGGTGCACGAGCTCAGCCACCTGCGCCACATGGACCACAGCCCGCAGTTCTGGGACGTGGTGGCGAGTGTGATGCCGGACCACATGGCGCGGCGGCGCGCGCTCAAGCGGGCTGCGGTGCCGCTCGGCGAGTGAGTCTCAAACGGCCTTGAAGCGGTGGATGCCCTCGGCATCGCGTTCCCGCCGCACCTGGCCGCCAAACCACAGCCGGTGCAGATGCGCCACCGCCTCGCCCATGGCGAAGGTGGTCTGGTGCAGGTCCAGTGCGCGCTGGAACAGCAGGGGAATCGCGTCCGCGCCGCTGATGGGGCGCTCACGGCAGGCGTCGAGCAGTTCGGCCAGGCGCTCGGCGTGGTGGTCTTTCAGCTGCTGGATGCGCTCGTGCAGACCGGTGAAGGGTCTGCCGTGCGAGGGCAACACCAGCGTGGCTTCGGGCAGCGGCAGGTATTTGTCGAGCGAATCCAGAAACAGCGTCAGCGCATCGGCTTCGGGTTCGATGTCGTACACGCTCACGTTGGTGCTGATGCGCGGCAACACCATGTCGCCGCTGATCAGCACCTGCAGTTCGTCGCAATAGAGCGCGATGTGCTCGGGCGCGTGGCCGTAACCGCTGATGCAGCGCCAGCCGCGTCCGCCGATGGACACGGTCTGGCCGTCCATGAGGCGGCGGTAGCGCGGTGGAACCGCCGGCACCATGCCGGGGTAGTAGCTCGCGCGGCCGCGGATCTTCTCCAGGCTGTCGGGGTCGGTCATGCCGTGGGACGCAAAGAAGTCGGCCGCACTGGCGCCACCGAAACCGGTGGTGCTTTGTGAGCCGATGCGCGCCGAGTTGTAGTCGGTGGCGCTGATCCACAGCATGCAGGCCCACCGCTCGCACAACCAGTAGGCCAGCCCGATGTGGTCCGGGTGCATGTGGGTGACGATCACGCGCAGGATGGGTAGGCCGTCGAGTTCGTTGGCAAAGATCTGCTCCCACTGCGCCTTGGCTTCATCGCGCGAGATGCAGCAGTCCACCACCGTCCAGCCCTCCACGCCGTCCAGCGCATCGCGCAGCAGCCAGAGGTTGATGTGGTCCAGCGCAAACGGCAGCGCCATGCGGATCCACTTCACCCCCGGCGCCACCGTGAGCGTGTGGCCGGTTTCGGGCAGCGCGTTGCCCAGCGGGTAGTGCAGGCGGGCTTCGAGCTGCTCTCGGGTGGGGGGATTCATGCGCGGGTGGATTCCGTTAAGATGCCGACGAATGACGTTAACGTAAACGTCAAGAGATGCAGGGCATTCTACGGAGCGGAGTTCCGATGCACTGTCCGCCACCCGACAAGACCCACCAGCCCCCATGGCGAGCAACCCGACCTACACCATCAGCGATCTGGCGCGCGAGTTCGACCTCACCACGCGCGCCATCCGCTTCTATGAAGACATGGGCCTGCTGCAACCGCAGCGCGAAGGGCCGGGTGGGCGCAACCGGGTCTACAGCGCGCGCGACCGCACGCGCCTGAAGCTCACGCTGCGCGCCAAGCGTCTGGGGCTCTCGCTCACCGAGGCCAAGGACATCATCCAGATGTACGACAGCCCACGCGACACCGGGCCACAGCTGCGCAAGTTCCTCGATGTGCTGGCCGAACACAAGCGCCAGCTCGAAGAGCAGATGGCCGATCTGGTGGCCAACCTCGACGAGGTCAAGGTGCACGAGAAGGAAGCGCGGGCGCTGCTGGCCAAGTTGGACAAAACGACCAAGGCTGACAAGGTCTGATCGGCTCCTGCTGCAAGGGGCCGAGGCTTGCTACCCCGGGCCGCGCTGATGCAGGCCGCGCGGGGGTGTTCGAGGATCGCGGCTCCGCCGGCACCGGCACGCCCGAGGTCGTGGCGGCGGCGCAGGTGACGCGTGGTGCGCTCTAGCACCACTTCACCGACAAGGCCGAGCTGTTCGAGGCGGTGGCACGACAACTGGCGCAGGAGGTGGCGGACGAGATCGCCCGGCAGGCCAGCGGGCACAGCGATCCGGTCGAGGCCCTGCCTGATGGCCGGCGCCCAGGCCGCGCCCGCCTGCGGCTGCTGGAAGCGCCCGCCGCGCTCGGGGCAAGCAGGTGATGGCGTTGAGCGATGTCGCCGGATTGGGCGCTTTGCAGGAAGGCTGGCAAGAGGTGCTGCCGGGCGATGACAAGTCCGCGGTGCCGCTGCGCGAGCTCGCCGTGCTGTTGTCGGCGGCGTTCGACCGCGCGGCGCTGGCGATCGCTCGGGGCGAATCCGCTGCGCCCTGCGAACAGGCGATCCGCCTGCTGCCGTCGCGCCTGGTCGCCTGAGCGTGCGTCTGGCTCATGGTCCGGTCAGGGTTGCCCCGGGCTTGGCGAACCCGGTGTGCATGGGTCATAATTGACGTTTACGTAAACGTCAATTGAATTCGCCCATGACCGAGCCCGTGAACCCCAACGACGCCCCGCGCCAGCGTGTGCAGACCAGCCTGGACCGCCAGGGGATGATGCAGGCGCTGGGCGTTCGGCTGCTGGCCGTGGCGCCGGGCACCGTGACGCTGGCGTTGCCGTATTCCGACCGCGTGACGCAGCAGCAGGGCGGTTTTCATGGCGGCGCCATGGGCGCGCTGGCCGACATCGCAGGCGGTTATGCGGCGCTGACCGTGGCGCCCGAAGGCATGGAGGTCACCACCGTCGAATACAAGATCAACTTCCTCGCGGCCTTCCAGGGCGGCGAGCTGCAGGCCACGGGCCGTGTGACCAAGGCTGGCAAACGCATCATCGTCACCGCCGCCGAGGTGGTGCACGTGGCGGCCGACGGCAAACGGTCTGACTGCGCCGTGATGCAGCAGACGCTGGTGCCGGTGCCCAAGACGTATTGAACCTTCTTGCCCTCACCCCGGCTCTTTCCCGGAGGAGAGGGCCTGAATACCCCAAACCCCATCCTCAGGAGATCCCCCATGAACAACCTGCCCGGCCTCAATTTCCAGCTCGGTGAAGATATCGACGCCCTGCGCGACGCGGTGCGCGAATTCGCGCAAGCCGAGATCGCGCCGCGCGCCGCAGAGATCGACAAGAGCGACCAGTTCCCCATGGACTGCTGGCGCAAGATGGGTGAGCTGGGCGTGCTGGGCATCACCGTGCCCGAACAGTACGGCGGCGCCAACATGGGCTACCTGGCGCACATGGTGGCCATGGAAGAGATCAGCCGCGCCAGCGCCTCGGTCGGCCTGAGCTACGGTGCGCACAGCAACCTATGCGTGAACCAGATCAACCGCAACGGCACCCCCGAGCAGAAGGCCAAGTACCTGCCCAAGCTGATCAGCGGCGAACACGTGGGCGCGCTGGCCATGAGCGAACCCGGCGCGGGCTCCGACGTGATCAGCATGAAGCTCAAGGCCGAGGACAAGGGCGGTTACTACCTGCTCAACGGCAACAAGATGTGGATCACCAACGGTCCCGACGCCGACACGCTTGTTGTGTACGCCAAGAGCGAGCCCGAGATGGGCGCGCGCGGTGTCACCGCCTTCCTGATCGAAAAAGGCATGCCCGGTTTCAGCATCGCGCAGAAGCTCGACAAGCTGGGCATGCGTGGCAGCCACACCGGCGAGCTGGTGTTCCAGAACGTCGAGGTGCCGGCGGAGAACATCCTGGGTGGCCTGAACATGGGCGCCAAGGTGCTGATGTCGGGTCTGGACTACGAGCGCGCCGTGCTCACCGGCGGTCCCCTGGGCATCATGCAGGCCGTCATGGACAACGTGATCCCCTACATCCACGACCGCAAGCAGTTCGGCCAGAGCATTGGCGAGTTCCAGCTGATCCAGGGCAAGGTCGCCGACATGTACACCGTGCTGCAGGCCGCGCGCAGCTTCGCCTACACCGTGGCCAAAAACCTCGACCTGCTGGGCACCGATCACGTGCGCCAGGTGCGCAAGGACTGCGCCTCGGTGATCCTCTGGACCGCCGAAAAGGCGACCTGGATGGCGGGTGAGGGCGTGCAGATCTACGGCGGCAACGGCTACATCAACGAATACCCGCTGGGCCGCCTCTGGCGCGACGCCAAGCTGTACGAGATCGGCGCCGGCACGAGCGAAATCCGCCGCATGCTGATCGGCCGCGAGCTGTTTGCCGAGACCTGCTGAAACACCGATTGACATCGGGGTGAACCGGCCTTGCCCGACAATGGCCGGGCTGTTCAACCACTTCTGATTGCCCCATGAGTTCATCGTTGCAAGACCTGTTTGACCACAACCGCGAATGGGCTGCGGCCATGGTCCGCGAGAAGTCCACCTTCTTCACCGACCTGCTGGCCCAGCAGAGTCCGCAGTACATGTGGATCGGCTGTTCCGACAGCCGCGTGCCGGCCAACCAGATCACCGGCCTGGCGCCCGGCGAGGTGTTCGTGCACCGCAACGTGGCCAACGTGGTGGTGCCGACCGACCTGAACTGCCTGTCCACCATCCAGTTCGCGGTCGACCAGTTGCAGGTGAAACACCTGATGGTGGTGGGCCACTACGGCTGCGGCGGCGTGAAGGCCGCGCTGAACGACACCCGTGTCGGGCTGGCCGACAACTGGCTGCGCCACATCAAGGACGTGCGCGACCGCCACGCCTCGCTCATCGCCGCCACGCCCGAAGACTTCCGGGTCGAGGTGCTGTGCGAACTCAACGCCATCGAGCAGGTGATGAACGTGGCCCAGACCACCGTGGTGCAGGACGCCTGGGCGCGAGGCCAGTCGCTCACGCTGCACGCCTGGGTCTACGCCCTGAGCGACGGCCTGTTGCGCGACATGCTGATGACGGTGGACGGCGCCGGCGGGCTGGAGTCGATCTACCAGGCGGCCCTGGCGGGTGTGGCCGCCAAACGGCGGAACACGGCTGCCTAGAAAGGCTGAGACAGCCGCCCAAAGGCCCTGCATGTTTCCCCAGCGACTCGACTCCACCGTGGCCTACGCCATCGCCAAGGCGATGATGGACGGATTCAACCGCCACTACCGGCTGTTCCGCACCGAGTCGGCGCGCGCCAAACACCGTTTTGAAACGCGCGACTGGCGCGGCCAGCAACGCGCGCAGCGCGAGCGCATCGAGTTCTACGACCTGCGCGTCAACGAATGCGTGATGCGGTTGCACAAGGAGTTCAAGGCCGAGCAGCAACCCATGGACGTGTGGGAGCAGGTCAAGCTGCACTACATCGGCCTGCTGGTGAACCACCACCAGCCCGAGCTGGCCGAGACCTTCTTCAACTCGGTCTGCACCAAGATCCTGCAGCGCGCCTATTTCCAGAACGACTTCATCTTCGTGCGCCCGGCGGTGTCCACCGAGTACATCGAGAACGAGGAGCCGCGGGCCCTGCCCACCTACCGCTGCCACTACCCGACCGCCGCCAACATGGAGGCCGAGGTGCTGCGCATGATCGCGGACTTCGACCTGCGCGTGCCCTTCGAAGACCTCGCGCGCGACGCCCATCTGGTGCTCGAAGCCATGAAGCCGCACTTCGACCACGTGAAGCTGCGCGCCAACTTCCAGTTCCAGGTGCTCTCGGGTCTGTTCTTCCGCAACAAGGGCGCCTACGTGGTCGGCAAGATCATCAACGGTTTCCAGGAAGTGCCGTTCGCGCTGCCCATCCTGCACAACGAAGACGGACTGCTGGTGGTGGATGCGGCGCTGTTCGGCGAAGACGACCTGCTGATCCTCTTCAGCTTCGCACGGGCGTACTTCATGGTGGACATGGAAATCCCCAGCGCCTATGTGCAGTTCTTGCGCAGCATGATGCCGCGCAAGCCGCGCGCCGAGTTCTACAACGCGCTCGGTCTGGCCAAGCAGGGCAAGACGCTGTTCTACCGCGACTTCCTGTTCCACATGCGGCATTCCACCGACAAGTTCCGCATCGCGCCCGGCATCAAGGGCATGGTGATGCTGGTGTTCGACCTGCCGAGTTTTCCGTTTGTGTTCAAGGTCATCAAGGACTACTACCCGCCGCAGAAGGACACCACGCGCGAGCAGATCCGTGGCAAGTACCTGCTGGTCAAGCAGCACGACCGCGTGGGGCGCATGGCCGACACGCTCGAGTTTTCCGAAGTGGGTTTCCCGCGCGAGCGCTTCACCGACGAACTGATCGCCGAGATCCAGAAATTCGCGCCCAGTCAGCTGGAGATCAGCGACCGCAACGGGGACGGGGACATCGAGGTCATCCTCAAGCATTGCTACATCGAGCGGCGCATGATTCCGCTCAACATCTATCTGCAGGAGGCGTTTGACGCACTGCGGGGCGAGGGGGCGGACGACCTGTCGCTCAAGCGCGCGCGCCAGCAGCTCACCCGTGCCGTGGTGGAGTACGGCAACGCCATCAAGGACCTCGTGGCGGCCAACATCTTCCCGGGTGACATGCTGTGGAAGAACTTCGGCATCACGCGCCACGGCAAGGTGGTGTTTTACGACTACGACGAGATCGAGTACATCACCGATTGCAACTTCCGCCGTGTGCCGGCGCCGCGCAACGAAGAAGACGAGATGTCGGGCGAGGTCTGGTATTCGGTCGCGAAGAACGACGTGTTCCCCGAGACCTTCGGCCCCTTCCTGCTCGGCAACCCGATGGTGCGAGAGGAGTTCATGAAGCACCACGCGGACCTGCTCGATGCGGCCTTCTGGCAGGCGCACAAAGAGCGCATCGCCGCGGGCCATGTGTTTGACGTTTTTCCCTACGAGCGCGACCGGCGCTTCCATGTCCAGGCGGACAAAGAACTTTTAGCTTGACCTTTCACAGGAGATTTCCATGAACCCAACAGATCCCATCGTCATCGTCGGCGCCGCGCGCACCCCCATGGGTTCGTTCCAGAGCGACTTCGCTTCCCAGTCCGCACACGACCTCGGCGGCGTCGCCATCCAGGCCGCGGTCGAACGCAGTGGCGTGGACAAGTCGCTGGTCGACGAGGTGCTGTTCGGCAACTGCCTGATGGCCGGCCAGGGCCAGGCCCCGGCGCGCCAGGCCGCGCTCAAGGGCGGGCTGCCGCTGTCGGCCGGCGCGGTGACGCTGTCCAAGATGTGCGGCTCGGGCATGAAGGCCACCATGCTCGCGCACGACATGCTGCTGGCCGGCAGCGCCACCGTGATGGTGTCGGGCGGCATGGAGAGCATGACCAACGCGCCCTACCTGATGCTCAAGGGCCGCGGCGGCTACCGCATGGGCCACGACAAGATCTACGACCACATGATGCTCGACGGCCTGGAAGACGCCTACGAAGCCGGCCGCAGCATGGGCACCTTTGGCGAAGACTGTGCCGCCAAATACAGCTTCACCCGTGAGCAGCAGGATGCGTTTGCCATTGCGTCGGTGACGCGCGCCAAGGCCGCCACCGAGAGCGGCGCCTTTGCCAAGGAGATCGCGCCCGTGACGGTGAAAGACCGCAGCGGCGAACGCGTGGTGTCGGTGGATGAGGGCCCTGGCAAGGTCAAGCTCGACAAGGTCACCTCGCTCAAACCCGCGTTCAAGAAAGACGGCACCATCACCGCCGCCTCCAGCTCGTCGATCAACGACGGCGCGGCCGCGCTGGTGCTGATGCGAGAGTCCACCGCCTTGAAACAGGGCCTGAAACCGCTGGCCCGCATCGTCGGTCACGCCACGCACGCGCAGGAACCCAACTGGTTCGCCACCGCGCCCGTGGGTGCCACGCAGAAGCTGCTGGCCAAGACCGGCTGGACCGTGGCCGACGTGGACCTGTGGGAAATCAACGAAGCCTTCGCCGTCGTGCCCATGGCGCTGATGACCGAGCTGTCGATCCCGCACGAAAAGGTCAACGTCAACGGCGGTGCCTGCGCGCTGGGCCACCCCATCGGCGCGAGCGGGGCGCGCATTCTCGTCACGCTGCTGCACGCGCTGCAGGCGCGTGGCGGCAAGAAGGGCGTGGCCACCTTGTGCATCGGTGGCGGCGAAGCCACCGCCATGGCGATTGAACTGGTCTGAAGCCGGCCGGCGGTTCGCGAGCATGTTTTCCCACGTTTTCATGGGCGTGTCCGACTTTGACCGTGCCCTGGCTTTCTACAGGCCGGTGATGGCCGCGCTGGGTCTGCAGGAGCGCTTCTGCGAGCCGGAGCGCCCCTGGGCCGGTTGGCATGCCGAAGGCGGGCAGCGACCGCTGTTCGTCATTGCGCGGCCGTTCGAGGGCGAGCAGGCGGCGGGCAACGGCCAGATGGTGGCGTTTGCCGCCCGCAGTCGCATTCAGGTGGACGATGTGCACCGGCTGGCCACGTCCCTGGGGGGCGCAGACGAGGGGGCGCCCGGCTTGCGCCCCGAGTACCACGCCCACTACTACGGCGCCTACTTCCGCGATCCGGACGGCAACAAACTCTGTGTGGCCTGCCACCAGCCTGAGGCATGAGCACGGTCCTGATCATCGGCGCGTCGCGCGGCATCGGCCTCGAATTCGTGCGCCAGTACCGCGAGGCGGGCGAGCGCGTGATCGCCACCGCGCGCGACGACGCCGGGCTGGAGCGCCTGCGCGCGCTCGGTGCCGAGCCGCTGCGGCTGGATGTGGGGCAGCCCACCAGCGTGAGCGCGCTGTCCTGGCAACTCGATGGCGAGAAGCTGGATGTGGCGCTCTATGTGGCTGGCGTGATCGATCGCGCCAGTGCCACCTCACCGCCCACCCAACCGGCCTTTGACCGCGTGATGCACACCAATGTGATGGGCGCCATGCAGGTGATCCCGCAGGTGCTGCCCCTGGTGGAGGAAGCCGGCGGCGTGTTCGGTGCGCTGTCCAGCGCCATGAGCCAGATCGGCAGCGTGCCGGGCAGCAACAGCTGGCTGTACCGCGTGAGCAAGGCGGCGCTGAACATGGCGGTGAGCAGCGCGCGCTTCGACTACCCGAAGGCCCGGCTGGTGCTGCTGGATCCGGGCTGGGTGCAGACCGACATGGGCGGCGGCGGTGCGCCGCTGACGGCCGAGGCCAGCGTGCGCGGCTTGCGCGCCGTGCTCGCCAGCGTGACACCCGAAGACAACGGCCGCCTGATCCACCACGACGGCCGGCGCGCCGGGCACTGGTAAGACTTTCATAACATCAACGAGACACACAACATGCTGCTGACCGAAGACCAGGTGATGATCCGCGACGCCGTGCGCGCCTTTGCCCAGGAACAGCTCTGGCCCAACGCCGCGAAGTGGGACAAGGAACACCATTTCCCGAAGGACGTGCACAAGGGCCTGGCCGAGCTGGGCGCCTACGGCATCTGCGTGCCCGAGGCGCTGGGCGGCGCGGGGCTGGACTACCAGACCCTGGCCATCGTGCTCGAAGAGATCGCCGCCGGCGACGGCGGCACCAGCACCGTGATCAGCGTGACCAACTGCCCGGTCAACGCCATCCTCATGCGTTATGGCAATGCGCAGCAGCAGGCGCAGTGGTTGCGCCCGCTGGCCGCCGGCCAGATGCTCGGCGCCTTCTGCCTGACCGAGCCACACGTGGGTTCCGACGCCTCCGCGCTGCGCACCACGGCCGTGAAGCAGGGCGACGAGTACGTGATCAACGGCGTCAAGCAGTTCATCACCAGCGGCAAAAACGGCGACGTGGCCATCGTCATCGCGGTGACGGACAAGGGCGCGGGAAAAAAAGGCATGAGCGCCTTCATCGTGCCCACCGCGGCGCCGGGTTATGTGGTCGCGCGTCTGGAAGACAAGCTGGGGCAGCACAGCAGCGACACCGCGCAGATCAACTTCGACAACTGCCGCATCCCGGCCGAAAACCTGATCGGCAACGAGGGCGAGGGCTACAGGATCGCCTTGAGCGCCCTCGAAGGCGGGCGCATCGGCATCGCGTCGCAAAGCATCGGCATGGCGCGCAGCGCGTTCGAATGCGCGGTGACCTACGCCAAGCAGCGCGAGAGCTTCGGCCAGCCCATCTTCAACCACCAGGCGGTGGGCTTCAAGCTGGCCGAGATGGCGACGCAGATCGAGGCCGCGCGAGCGCTCACCCACCACGCCGCCGCGCTGCGCGACGCTGGCCAGCCCTGTCTGAAAGAAGCCGCCATGGCCAAGCTGTTCGCCAGCGAGATGGCCGAGCAGGTCTGCTCGCAGGCGATCCAGGTGCACGGCGGTTACGGCTACGTGAGCGACTTCCCGGTCGAGCGCATCTACCGCGACGTGCGCGTGTGCCAGATCTACGAAGGCACGAGCGACGTGCAAAAGATCATCATCCAGCGAGCGCTGTAGACAGGCTCACCCCCGCCGCGCTGCGCGCGACCCCCTCCAGGGGGCGGCACTGGCGGCCCGGCAAAGCCGGTTCCGCGGTGCCCTTGGACCAACTCCCCTTCCGGCGCGAAATGTCTTCTACGCGAGATGCCGTGGAACCGGCTTTGCCGGGCCACAGGCATCGTCCCCCTCTGGGGGAAGCCGCGAAGCGGCGCAGGGGGGAGCCCTGGCTCAGGGGTAACATCCAGTTATGAAGATCATCATTTTGGGCGCTGGCCGCGTAGGCGAGAGCGTCGCGGAAAGCCTGGTTTCCGAGCAGAACGACATCACCGTCATCGACCAGGACCCGGCGCGGCTGCGGCTGCTCGAAGAAAAACTGGACCTGCGGGGTGTGGTGGGCAATGGCATCCAGCCCTCCGTGCTGCAGGAGGCGGGAGCCCGGGACGCCGACATGGTGATCGCCTGCGCCGCGGCCGACGAGGCCAACCTCGTCACCTGCAAGGTGGCGCACGACGTGTTCAACGTGCCCAGCACCATCGCGCGCCTGCGTTCACCCGAGTTCGTCGAAGGCGATGAGCTGCTGGGCAAGAACGGCTTTTCGGTGGACCACGTGATCTGCCCCGAAGAGTCCGTCACGCGCTACATCCACCAACTCATCAGCTACCCCGAAGCGCTGCAGGTGCTGAAGTTTGCCGACGGCCGCGCCAGCCTGATCGCCATGCGGGCGGCCCACGGGGGCGCCCTGGTGGGCCACACCATCGGCGAATTCCGCGAGCGCTTTCCGCACGCCCAGATGCGGGTGGTGGCGCTCTACCGGCTCGACACCGAAATGGAGGCCACCAAGAGCACCCGCATCCTCGCGGGCGACGAGGTGTTCGTGCTGGCCGACACCGACAAGATCCGCTATGTGCTGGGCGCCATCCACAACATCGACAAGCCGGTGCAACGGCTGATGATCGCCGGCGGTGGCAAGGTGGGCCTGCGGCTGGCGCGCAGCCTGGTGGGGCAGTGCGAGGTGAAGATCATCGAGCGCGACAAGACGCGCTGCGAGTACCTGGCCAGCCAGCTGCCGTCGAACATGCTGATCCTGCACGGCGACGGCGCCGACGAAGACCTGCTGCTGGAAGAAAACGTCGGCCAGATGGACCTGTTCCTCGCGCTCACCAGCGACGACGAGGACAACATCATGTCGGCCATGCTCGCCAAGCGGCTCGGCGCCGGGCGCGTGATGTCGCTGATCAACCGCCGCGCCTACGCCGACATGATGCAGGGCAGCACCATCGACATCGCCATTTCGCCCGCGCAGACCGTGATCGGCGAGCTGCTGACCCACCTGCGGCGTGGTGACGTGGCGGCGGTGCACAGCCTGCGCCGCGGTGCGGCCGAGGCGCTGGAGGGCATCGCCCGCGGCGACGTGAAAACCTCCAAGCTGGTCGGCCGCAAGGTCGAAGAGATCAAGCTGCCCCAGGGCACGCGCATCGGTGCCATCGTGCGCGGCGAGGGCCGCAGTTCCGCGGTGCTGATGCCGCACCACGACACGGTGATCGAAGCCGATGACCACATCATCATCTTCATCCCGAACAAGCGCCTGGTGCGCGAGGTCGAGAAGCTGTTCCAGGTGACCGCCACCTTCTTTGGCTGAGTTCCGCAGGGTCGCCATGCCGTTTCTGCGCATCTTTCCCGTGCTCGGCGCCATCGTGATGGTGTTCGCCCTGACCATGCTGGTGCCGTTGGGCGTGTCCGCCTGGACGCACGATGGCGCCGAAGCGGCGTACCCGTTGGCCATGCTGGTCGCGTTTGCTGTGGGTTTGCTCATGCGCAGCGCGGTCTGGCGCGTGGGGCGCCATCTGGACCTGCAGGCGCGCGATGGCATCCTGCTGGTCGGGATGGTGTGGACCCTGCTGCCGCTGTTCGCCAGCCTGCCCTTGCTGCTCTATTTCTCGGGCACCGCCTCGCCCATGTCGTTCACGGACGCCTACTTCGAGTCCATGTCGGGGCTGACGACAACCGGGGCGACGGTGCTGGTGGGTCTGGACGCGCTGCCCGCCTCCATCAACCTCTGGCGCTGCTTCCTGCAGTGGCTGGGCGGCATGGGTATCCTGGTGCTGGCGGTCGCCATCCTGCCGATGCTGGGCGTGGGGGGCAGCCAGCTCTTTCGCGCCGAAGCCACCGGTCCCATGAAGGACGCCAAGCTCACGCCGCGCATCACCGAAACCGCCAAGGGCCTGTGGAGCGTGTACAGCCTGTTGTCGCTGGCGTGCGTGCTGGGTTACTGGCTGGCCGGCATGCCGGCGCTGGATGCCTGGATCCACATGTTCTCGACCCTGAGCCTGGGCGGCCTGTCATCTCACGACAGCAGTTTCGGCTTCTTCCAGTCGCCCGCCATGGAGTGGGTGGCCATCGTGTTCATGCTGCTGGCCAGCTGCAACTTCGCGCTCTACTTCGTGGCCCTGACCAAGCGCAACCCGGCGCGCATCTGGCGCGATGCCGAGTGGCGCGGTTCCATGGCCCTGCTGGTGGGGTCGGGTGTCTTCATCGCCGGCTTGCTGCTTTTCAAGGGCACCGCGAGCGACCCGCTGGACACCTTGCGCGTGGCGCTGTTCAACGTGGTGTCGATTGGCTCGACCACCGGGTATTCCACCGTGGACTACACCACCTGGCCGGTGTTTGCGCCGCTGTTCATGATCATGCTGTCGGGCATTGCCACCAGCGCCGGGTCCACCGGTGCGGGCATCAAGATGGCGCGGCTGGTGATCCTGTTCAAGCAGGCGAAGCGCGAGATGTCGCGCATCGTGCATCCGCGGGCGGTCAACCCGGTCACGCTCGGTGGCCACCTGATCGACAGCGGCACCATCTTTTCGGTGCTCGGGTTCATGCTGGTGTACGGCGGCACGATCATCGGCCTGACCATGTTGCTGCTGTTGACCGACATGCCGTTCGACACCGCGTTCACGGCCGTCGTGGCCAGTGTCAACAACATGGGACCCGGGCTCAACGAGGTGGGGCCGGCGGGGAATTTTGCAGGCCTGACCGATTTCCAGACCTGGGTGTGCACGGCGGCCATGCTGCTGGGACGGTTGGAAATGTTGTCGTTCCTGGTGCTGTTCACACCCGGCTTCTGGCGCAAATAGGACGCACCCATGTACACGCTGCTGCCAGTCCTGAACGTGTTTTCGCGCATCCTGTTTGCGTTCGCCTTCAGCTTTCTGGTGCCGCTGGCCTGGGCCTGGAGCGAAGACCACGAGCAGTACCGCTACGTCTGGGAAGGGGCGTTTGCGCTGGCTGCGCTCAGCGGTCTGGCGCTGTGGGCCGCCACGAACCGCTACCGCCGCGAACTGCAGGCGCGCGACGGCTTCCTGCTGGTCAATCTGGTGTGGATCGTGCTGCCGGCCTATGCCGCTTTGCCGCTGCTGTTCACGGTGCCCGGCATCGGCTGGACCAAGGCCTATTTCGAGGCCATGAGCGCGCTCACCGCGACCGGGGCCACGGCGCTCTCCGGGCTGGACTACCTGCCGGTGTCCGTCAATGTGTGGCGCTGCTTCCTGCAACTGGTGGGCGGCCTGGGCATCATGCTGCTGGTGGTGGCGGTGCTGCCCATGCTGGGACTGGGCGGCTACCAGGTCTACAAGGCCGAAACGCCGGGGCCCATGAAGGACGCGAAGTTCACGCCGCGCATTTCCGAGACGGCGCGCGGGCTCTGGGGGGTGTATGTCGCTTTCTCGCTGGCCTGCATGCTGGCCTACCGCTGGGCCGGCATGAGCTGGGCCGACGCCTTCATGCACATGTGCACCACCATGGGCCTGGGTGGCTTTTCTTCGCACGACGCCAGCCTGGGCCATTTCAGCTCGCCAACGATCGAGGCCGTGGCCACGGTGTTCATGGCCCTGGCCGGCATCAGCTTCGTGCGCTATTTCATCGTGATCCGCAGCCGGTCGCTGCGGCCCATCATCCGCGATCGCGAGATCCGCACCTACATCAGCGTGCTGCTGGTTTCGATCGGGCTGGTCGCCAGCTTGCTGCTGGGACACAGCGTGTACGACGACGCGGCCGTGGCCCTGCGCTCCAGCGCCTTCCATGTGGTGTCGCTGGCCACCACCACCGGCTACGCCACCACCGACTACGCGCAGTGGCCGGTGTTCGCGCCGGTGCTGCTGCTGTTCCTGGGCTGTTTTGTGTCCTGTGCCGGTTCCACCGGCGGCGGGATCAAGATGGTGCGCATGGTGTTGCTGATCAAGCAGGCGCGGCGCGAGCTGGTGCGCAGCATCCACCCGCGCGTGGTCAACCCGGTCACGATGGGCGGCGCCGTCCTGCCCATGTCGGTCATGAACGCCACCTTTGGCTTCATGCTGATCTACGGCGCGGTCACCATGGGCCTGACCATGGTGCTGCTGTTCACCGGGCTGGACATCGTGACCGCGTTCTCCGCCGTGGTCGCCACGGTCAACAACATCGGTCCGGGCCTGGGGCAGGTGGGGCCGGCGAGCAACTTCGGCGTGCTGAGCGGTTTCCAGATCTGGGTGCTGACCTTCGCCATGCTGCTCGGCCGGCTGGAACTGCTGACCGTGCTGGTGCTGTTCACGGGCTCCTTCTGGAGGAAATGAGCTCACCCCTGCGCCGCCTGCGGCGTCTCCCCCTCCAGGGGGCGGCACTGGCCGTCCGGCAAAGCCGGCCCGGCGGTGCCCTGGGTGAAGGCACTTCGGGCGCGACTGTCGTGTGTTTCGCGGCTGCTTCTCAGACCGGGGTTGCCGGGATGTTCAGGCCGCGTTGCACGGCTGGGCGCTCGACGAACCGGGCCAGCACGCGGGCGACTTCGGGGAAGTCGTTGAAGCCCACCAGATCGCCCGCGCCGTAGAAGCCGACCAGGTTGCGGACCCAGGGCCAGGTGGCGATGTCGGCGATGCTGTAGTCGGCGCCCATGATCCATTCGCGGCCCGCCAGGCGCTGGTTCAGCACGCCCAGCAGGCGGCGCGATTCGGCGGCGTAGCGGTCGCGGGGGCGCTTGTCTTCGTAGTCCTTGCCGGCGAACTTGTGGAAGAAGCCGAGCTGGCCAAACATCGGCCCCACGCCGCCCATCTGGAACATCAGCCACTGCAGCGTTTCGTAGCGCGCAGCCGCGTCCTGCGGCAGGAACTGGCCCGTCTTTTCCGCCAGGTAGATCAGGATCGCACCCGATTCAAAGAGCGCCAGCGGCCGGCCACCGGGTCCGTTGGGGTCGAGGATGGCGGGGATCTTGTTGTTCGGGTTGAGCGAGAGGAACTCGGGTGAGAGCTGGTCGTTGCGGTCGAAGGCGACGCGGTGCACTTCGTAGGGCAGGCCGGTTTCCTCCAGCATGATCGAGACCTTCACGCCGTTCGGCGTGGGCAGCGAATACAGCTGCAGGCGCTCGGGGTGGCGCGCTGGCCATTTCTTCGTGATGGGGAAGGCGGACAGGTCGGTCATGGGCGCTCCAGGGCAGGGCGGCGGGCTGCCGCGAGGCATTCATTGGACACCGCCGCGCTATGCCCTTGTGCCAGCGAACCCATGGCGTTTGTCGTAGTCCGGTGGCACCGATAATTCCGGCACAAGGAGACACCGACCCATGCCCATCACCAAAGGATTCCGCGCGCTCGTGGACGAAGCCACGGCGCAGATCACCACCTACAGCGTCGAGCAGGTGCGCAAGCGCCTCGAAGCGGGCGATGCCACGCTGCAGGTGGTCGATATCCGCGACGTGCGTGAACTCGAACGCGAAGACACCGTGCCCGGTGCCCTGCACGCGCCGCGCGGCATGCTGGAATTCTGGGTCGACCCCGAGTCGCCGTATTACAAGCCGGTGTTCGGCGACGAAAGCAAGGAGTTTGTTCTGTTCTGCGGCGCCGGCTGGCGCAGCGCGCTGGCCACCAAGGCCCTGCAAGACATGGGCATGGACAACGTGGCCCACATCGACGGCGGCTTTGCTGCGTGGACGAGGGCCGACGCGCCCACCGAAACCCTGGAGGCGCACAAGGCCCGGCACGCGGCGCGCAAGGCCGCTTGATTGGCGTGCCCGTGACCGCATGCCCCTGTGGACGGGTCGACGCGCGGGGCAAAGCCCGTGCATTCGACGCCTGCTGCGGGCGTTACCTCGACCACGACACCCCGGCGCCCGACGCCGAAAGCCTCATGCGCTCGCGCTACTGCGCTTTCGTGCTGGGGCGCTTGGACTACCTGCAGAGCAGCTGGCACGCCAGCACCCGGCCCGCCGACCTGGCGCTGGAACCCGGCGTGAAGTGGTTGGGGTTGGCGGTCAAACGCCACCGCGTGATCGACGCCGACCACGCCGAGGTCGAGTTCGTGGCCCGCTCGCGCGTGGCCGGCCGCGGGCAACGCCTGCACGAGACCAGCCGTTTCGTGCGCGAAGGCGGGCGCTGGTTTTATGTGGACGGTGACATCCGCTGACCCTTCGCACCGGCGCAGCGCCCCGTTGGTCAATCCGTCGACAAACCGCATTTTTGGCTTCAAAATGGATCCAGATCCATTCTGGAGTCAAAACATGTCAAACCTGTCCATCAAAGACGTGCCCGAGGCCTGGGCCGAGGCGTTGCGCCAGCGGGCCGCGCGCAACCACCGCTCGCTCCAGGGTGAGCTCATGGCCATTCTGGAGCGCGCCGTGGCTGAGGGCGCAGACGCTGTCGGGCCGGGCTTGCTGGCCAGCGGCACGGCGCGCTCGCTCCCCAGCACCTCCAGCCGACAGGCCTGGAAACCCGTCGAGCAGGTGGCCGCCGAGCTGCGCGCCCGCTTCCCCCAAGGCCTGCCCACCGGGCCATCGAGCATCGACCTGATCCGGCAAGACCGGGACGCCCGATGAGCCAGGCGACCCCCGCGCCCGTGCTGCTCGTGGCCGAGCCCCCGGCCCAGTACCTGCCCCGGCCGCCCATGGTGGTGGACTGCAGCGCGCTGGCCGGGGTGCTGTTTCAGGAGCCGTGGATGGACCAGGCCTTGCAGCGCCTGTCGGGTCACCGGCTCTATGCGCCCCACCTGCTGCAGGCTGAAATCTGCAGCGTCGCCGTCAAGAAGGCGCGCGGTGGCGCGGCCGAGGCCGCCGCCGCCGGGCTGGCGCAATGGCACAGCGTGGCGGTCGAGCTGACCGACTTCGACGTGGAACAGACCTTTGCGCTGGCCCAGCGCTACCAGCTCAGCGCCCACGACGCGAGCTACCTCTGGCTGGCCGAGCAACTGCGCTGTCCGCTGGCCACCTTTGACGCCCAGCTCGGCGCCGCCGCCACCGCGCACCTCGGCGCGCTGGATTGAGAAACCCCCATGAACAAGACAACCCTGTTTGAAGCCGTGCTGTTCGATTGCGACGGCGTGCTGGTCGACAGCGAACCCATCACCAACGGCGTGTTGCGTGAGGTGCTGAACGAAGCCGGCTGGGCGCTGAGCCAGGCCGAGTGCATGCAGATCTTCATCGGCAAGGCCGTGCGCGACGAACGCGCGCGCATCGAAGCCGAAACCGGTCAGCCGCTCACCGACGACTGGATGCGCGCCTTCTACGCAAGGCGCGACGAGCGCCTGCGCGCCGAACTGCGGACCGTGCAGGGCGCGCTCGAGGCCGTCATGGCCGCGCACGCGCACACCGCCGGCCGCATCGCCTGCGCCTCCGGCGCCGACCGGCCCAAGGTCGTGATGCAGATCGGCATGGCCGGCATGGCACCGTACTTCGGCGACCGCATCTTCAGCGGCCACGACCTGCCGCGCTCCAAGCCGCACCCCGATGTGTACCTGGCCGCAGCGGCCCACCTCGGTGCCGACCCGGCGCGCTGCCTCGTGATCGAAGACACCGCCACCGGCGCCCAGGCCGGCCTGGCCGCGGGCGCCACCGTCTGGGGCTACTGCCCGCAGGGGCACGGCCGCGCGTTCGACGGCCTGCCCGTGGCGCGGGTGTTTCGCCACATGGAGGAGCTGGCGCAGGCCTTGCCCGCACTGCGGTAAAAACGCAGCATGCAACTCACCCGCCGCCACCTGCTCGCCCACAGCGCCGCCCTGCCACTCTGGCCACTGGCCGGCCTCGGCCTCACCGCCTGCTCCACCGTCGAAACGACCAGCGTGCAGTCGCGCCTGCAGGGCAAGTCCATCACCGTCATCAGCACCATCGGCACCACGCTGCGCCTCACCTGGCGCGGCACCACCCTGTTCAACAACGAGTTCGGCGAGGCCTTCGTGCCCGACTGGGGCTACAAGGAACAGCTCGAAAACCGCACCGTCGAACTGCTCAGGGCCTCGGGGCGTTTCTCCAGCGTGCAGCGCGTGACCATCACCGCCACCCGCCGCGAAGAAGCGCTCAAGGAGCTGAAGGAACTCAAGACGCCGACCGACCACGTGCTGCTCATCTCGGGCGCGCCGTCGGCCGACAGCATCTGGGCCACCCGCGAAGGCTTCTTTGGTCTGGGCATCGCGCAGCGCAGCATCCTGCAGCTCGGCACCGAGTCGGTCGCCCACGCCTCGCTGCGTGTCGACCTGCTGGTGCCCAGCACCTTCGGCACCGTGCTCGGCGAAGCCACTGTGTCCACGGCCCAGCGCGTGCCCGCGCCTGCGCTGCTGCGCGGGCCGCGCCTGAACGACGACAACGCCGCTGCGGCGCGCGAGTCGCTCAAGGTGCAGGTGGACGCCGCGGTGCAGAGCCTGGTGAACCAGCTGGGGCTGGGGAAGGCGGTGCCAGCTTCTGCGCCGGCTTCTTCGACCCCGAAGCCTGCACCGGCTCCCGCTGCGGCGCCGACGCCACCATCGAGCAACGCTTTCCCGGTGACATCGCCGAACGTGGAAGGCCGGGGCATTCCGGCGCCTTCGGGGGCTGGTGCGTCAGACATCTTGCCGGCGGGGCGCTGACCGGGCTGTCCTTTTTTCTGTGCTGGTCGGCGACGCCTGGGTCTGGCCGCCTGCGATCAGGCGGTTGAGCTTGGGTGGTAGAAGCAGGATGCCGGCGGGATGATGGAAAAGGCCGGTGCGGGCCTTCTCTTGCTGCTGATCAGGGGCAGCTTCATCGCGCGCCGCCGCCCCGCAGGCCCAGGTTGCGTGCTTCGTCGTGCCAGCGCTCCAGGTCTTCAGGGTCGGCTCCACCGCGTTCAGCGCGTGCCAGCAGCCGCGGCACCAGGTCCCGCGCCGCCACGCCGACGCTGGGCGGGGCGTTTCTGCACAGCGCGTCAAGGTGGCGCAGCACCTGCATCATCACCTCGGGCTGGCCGGTGGCGCAGCGCGCGATGGGCTCCAGGGCCAGCGCCACCAGCGCTTCGGGTTGGCCCGCCGGGGTGCTGACACGGTCGAAGCGTGGCGCGGCCGGGTCAGGCGTTTCAGCCAGCCCAGCGATCATCAGCCGCACCTGGCTGCCGATGACGGCGATGGCTGTGCCCGGATCGTTGACCGCGGGCGACAGCGCCCGCTCGGCAATCTCGGCCAGCACAATCAGCCCGTAGGCCGGGTCCTGCTCGATGCTGCGTTCGGGTCCGATCACGAAGGCCCGGCGCAGCTCGGCCAGACTGTCCTGGTCCGCTGCGGCGGCTTGCGGCAAGCGCAGCCAGGCCAGTGGCGCGCGGGGATGCACCAGGTCGCCGACCTGCGCCGCCACATGCACCTGCCCGTCCAGGCGGTGCGCCAGTTGTTGCAGGGCCTCGATGTCGACGAACTGCACGTGACCTGTGTTCGAGGCCGTGACCGGCCGCGCCCCCGCGCTGGCCGATGCGGCCATCAGCGCACCTCCCAGCGGCCGCCGCACCGCCTGCTGCAGGGCGGACTGGGTGGCTCGCTCCACCGTGGCAATGGTGTGCGACACGCGCCCGATGCGGGACAGCACGTCGATGTAGCGCATGAAGGCCACCACCACCCAGGCCAGCACGCCCAGGGCGCACACGAACAGCACCATGCGACCGGCCGGCCCATAGCGGCCCGTTCCCATGGCCACGACGCCCACGATGGAGAAGATGAACGCTGCCAGGAACACCGCCACCGACTTCTGTGATTGCGGGTCGGCCACCACCAGCCGCGTGGCGCGTGGCGTGGCCGCACTGGCTGCCGATGCATAGGCGCTGGCGAGCACCGACAAGGAAAAGGTGCTCACAGCCAGCATGCTGGTGGCCATGATGCGCAGCAGGTCGGACACCAGGCCTTCCTTCAGCGGGGGTAGCCAGTCGGCCGGCACCCAGGCGTCGGCCAGGGCCGAGCCCAGCGCGACCAGTACGGCCGCCACGCTCCAGACGGCAGGTCGCCACCACAGTTGCTGGCGCACGCGGTGCCACAGGAAGCGCAGGCGGTCGATGTCAGGCATGGGGGCAGCCATTGAACAGGGTGGTCTGGCGCATCGGGGTAGCCTAACCTACCGGGCGGTGGGTCGCGCAGACACGGCAGGCTGTCGCTCCCGCCACTCCCCCGGCGTCACGCCGGTCCAGCCCTTGAACGCGCGCATGAAACTCTTCTGGTTCTGGAACCCGGCCGCCTCGGCCACCTGTTTGATCGGCCGGGTCGTGCGCTGCAGCAGGTCGAGCGCGCGGTCCCGGCGCACCTCGTCTTTCAGGGCTTGCAGCGTCGCGCCTTCGTCTTTCAGTTGCCGGTGCAGCGTGCGCGCCGAGGTGTTGAGCAGGGCCGCGAGGTCGTTGGCGTTGTGGGCGTCCAGCGGCTGCGTCATGAGCACCTGGCGCACGCGCTGCACCAGCAGGCGGTCGCGCCGGTAGGGGCGCACCTGGATCGGCAGGGCGCGTTGCAGCATCTGGTTCATGGCGGCTTCGTCGCGCTTGACGGGCAGGGCGAGGTAGCGCGCGTCGAAGTGGATCGCGGTCTGGTCGGCGTCAAACACCGTCGGGCCATCGAACAGCACCCGGTAGACCTCGGCGTGCGCTGGCGCGGCGAACGGGAAGCTCGCGCCCAGCAGCGGGATGCGCGAGTCCACCAGCCAGCAAGCCAGGCCGTGGCTGTTGCGCAGCACCGAGACGCCACAGAATTCGCGCAAGCTGCCGTCGCCGCCCGGCGGGTGGTGTTCGGTGAGCGCGATGCTGGCCACGTCGCCGCTGGTGGTCACGGCGAGCGTGATGTCGGGTGTGAGCAGGCCGTGGTGGCGGCACCAGCGTTTGAGTGCCACGCCCAGCGTGGGCGCCGAAAGCGAGGCGCGCGCGAGCATGCCGTAGCTGCCCCACGGCAGGGCGCGGCGAAACCAGCCCAGGGCTTCGTCGTCCAGTTCCTGCATGGCGGCGCCCGAGAGCGTTTCCATCTGGGCGGCGGTGATGCGTGCCGCGGGATCGGCCACACGTGCTGGCGGAATCTGTGCCTGCGCCAGAACCTGCGCCGGGTCCAGCCCGCGCTGCTGGTAGGCGATCACGATGGCCTGCACGAACGCCATGGGCGTGGCGGCGCGGTCGGATGGGCCGGCAAGGGTGGTGCGGGGACTGGGCATGACGCCAGTGTGCCTGAGGGGTGGCGTGATTTGCAACCATTCTGGCAAGCGTGGGCGGCGCAAGGCTCCTAAGCTAGGCCCTGCAGTCCGGTCCGATCCGGACCCCGGAACCCGAGGAGACAAGCCCATGAGCGACCCCCGAAACACGGCCGAACCCCTGACGCTGAGCCTGGCGCGTGGCGCGACCGACGTGCCGTTGATCGAGCAGACCATCGGCGCGTTTTTTGACGCCATGGTGGCGCGCCAGCCCGAGCGCGAAGCGCTGGTGAGCGTGCACCAGGGGCGGCGCTACACCTACCGCGCGCTGCAGGCCGACGCGCACCGCCTGGCCAGCGCGCTGCTGGCGCAGGGCCTGAATCCGGGCGACCGGGTGGGCATCTGGTCGCACAACAACGCCGAGTGGGTGCTGATGCAGCTGGCCACGGCACAGGTGGGCCTGGTGCTGGTGAACATCAACCCGGCCTACCGCACGTCGGAGGTGGAGTACGCGCTCAACAAGGTCGGCTGCAAGCTGCTGGTCACCATGGCGCGCTTCAAGACCAGCGACTACCTGGGCATGCTGCGCGAGCTGGCGCCCGAGTGGGCGCATGGCCAGCCGGGTGCGCTGGAAGCCCAGCAGTTGCCGCACCTGAAAACCGTGGTCTGGATTGACGAGCCGGGGCAGGGCACCGAAGAGGCCGGCCTGATGCGCTTCTCGTCGCTGCTCGCCCAGGGCGACGCGGCCGACCCGCGCGTGGCGCAGGTGGCGGCCACGCTCAAGGCGAGCGACCCGATCAACATCCAGTTCACCAGCGGCACCACCGGCTTCCCCAAGGGCGCCACGCTGACGCACCGCAACATCCTGAACAACGGCTTCTTCATCGGCGAGTGCATGAAGTTGACCCCGGCCGACCGCCTGTGCATCCCCGTGCCGCTGTACCACTGCTTCGGCATGGTGCTGGGCAACCTGGCCTGCTTCACGCACGGCGCCACCATCGTCTACCCCAACGACGGCTTCGACCCGCTGACCGTGCTGCAGACGGTGCAGGACGAACGCTGCACCGGCCTGCACGGCGTGCCCACCATGTTCATCGCCGAGCTGGACCACCCGCGCTTCAAGGAATTCGACCTGTCCACGCTGCGCACCGGCATCATGGCCGGCTCGCCGTGCCCCACCGCCGTGATGCAGCGCGTGGTGGACGACATGCACCTGTCTGAAATCACCATCGCCTACGGCATGACCGAAACCAGCCCGGTGAGCTGCCAGAGCAGCACCGACACGCCGCTGGACAAGCGCGTGTCCACCGTGGGCACGGTGCAGCCGCACCTGGAAGTGAAGATCGTGAACCCGGACAGCGGCGAGGTGATGCCGACCGGCCAGTCGGGCGAACTGTGCACGCGCGGCTATTCGGTCATGCACGGCTACTGGGACGACCCGGCCAAGACGGCCGAGGCCATTGACGCCGAGGGCTGGATGCACACCGGCGACCTCGCCACCATGGACGCCGAGGGCTACGTCAACATCGTCGGCCGCATCAAGGACATGGTGATCCGCGGTGGCGAAAACATCTACCCGCGCGAGATCGAAGAATTCCTCTACCGCATGCCGCAGGTGCAGGACGTGCAGGTGGTCGGCGTGCCCGACGCGAAATACGGCGAGGAGCTGTGCGCCTGGGTCATCGTCAAGCCCGGCCAGACGCTGGACGAAGACACGGTGCGCGCCTTCTGCAAAGGCCAGATCGCCCACTACAAGGTGCCGCGCTACATCCGCTTTGTGGACGCCTTCCCCATGACCGTGACCGGCAAGATCCAGAAGTTCAAGATACGCGATGCCATGAAGGACCAGCTGGGGCTGGCCGAACAAAAGACAGCTTGAACCACAGCCTGACCGAGAGAACCCCATGCCCGCACTCGACACGAAACTCAACGCCCGCTCCGCCGACTTCCAGGCCAATGCCGCCGCCATGAAGGTGGTGGTGGACGACCTCAAGGCGCAGGTGGAAAGAGCCACGCTCGGCGGCGGCGATGCGGCCCGCGCCAAACACACCGCGCGCGGCAAGCTGCTGCCGCGCGACCGCGTGCAGATGCTGCTGGATCCGGGCACGCCCTTCCTGGAACTGAGCCCGCTGGCGGCAATGGGCATGTACCCGGACCGCGACGGCAGCGACAGCGCGCCCTGCGCTGGCGTCATCGCCGGCATCGGCCGCGTGAGCGGTGTGGACTGCATGATCGTCTGCAACGACGCGACGGTGAAGGGCGGCACCTACTACCCGCTCACCGTCAAGAAGCACCTGCGCGCGCAGGAAGTGGCGCAGCAGAACAACCTGCCCTGCATCTACCTGGTGGACTCGGGCGGCGCCAACCTGCCGAACCAGGACGAGGTGTTCCCTGACCGCGACCACTTCGGCCGCATCTTCTTCAACCAGGCCAACATGAGCGCGCAGGGCATCGCGCAGATCGCGGTCGTCATGGGCTCGTGCACGGCGGGCGGGGCCTACGTGCCGGCCATGAGCGACGAGACCATCATCGTCAAGAACCAGGGCACCATCTTCCTGGGCGGCCCGCCGCTGGTGAAGGCCGCCACCGGCGAGGTGGTCACCGCCGAAGACCTGGGCGGTGGCGATGTGCACACCCGTCTCTCGGGCGTGGCCGACCACCTGGCGCAGAACGACCTGCACGCGCTGGCCCTGGCGCGCCAGGCGGTGAAGAACCTCAACGCGCGCAAGCTGCCGCCCATCACCACCATCGACCCGGTGGCGCCGCTGTACTCGGCCGAAGAGCTGTACGGCGTGATCCCGACCGACACGCGCAAGCCGTTTGACGTGCGCGAGATCATCGCCCGCATCGTCGACGGCTCGGACTTCGACGAGTTCAAGTCGCGCTTCGGCACCACGCTGGTCTGCGGCTTCGCGCGCATCGAAGGCATGCCGGTCGGCATCATCGCCAACAACGGCATCCTGTTCAGCGAATCGGCGCTCAAGGGCGCTCACTTCATTGAGCTGTGCTGCCAGCGCAAGACGCCGCTGGTCTTCCTGCAGAACATCACCGGCTTCATGGTCGGCCGCAAGTACGAGAACGAAGGCATCGCCCGCAACGGTGCCAAGATGGTGACGGCCGTCGCCACCGCCGCGGTGCCGAAGTTCACCGTGATCATCGGCGGCAGCTTCGGCGCCGGCAACTACGGCATGTGTGGCCGCGCCTACAGCCCGCGCTTTCTCTGGATGTGGCCGAACGCGCGCATCAGCGTGATGGGCGGCGAGCAGGCGGCGAGCGTTCTGGCGACCGTCCGGCGCGACGGCATCGAGTCCAAGGGTGGCAGCTGGAGCGCAGAAGAGGAAGCCGCGTTCAAGGCCCCCATCAAGGAACAGTACGAGGTGCAGGGCCACCCCTACTACGCCACCGCCCGCCTGTGGGACGACGGCGTGATCGACCCGGCCGACACGCGCCGTGTGCTGGCGCTGGGGCTGAGCGCGTCGCTCAACGCGCCGATCCCCGAGACCAAATTCGGCCTGTTCCGCATGTGAGCGCCGGTATGGACCCGATCGCCCACTTCACCCGACAGGCGCGTTACCACGTCTGGGCCACGCACCGACTGCTCGACGCGGTTTCCCGTCTGAACGATGACGAATACAAGCGCGACGTGGGTCTGTTCTTCAAGAGCATCCACGGCACGCTGAACCACCTGCTGGTGGGTGAGCACCTGCTCTGGTACGCGCGTTTCTCTAAGGGGGCTTCACCGCTGCTGGCGCTGGATGCCGAAATCGAACCCGACCGCGAACGCCTCGGGCAGGCGCTCAAAGGCGGTGCCGCCAACTGGGAGCACCTGATCGCCAGCTGGCCCGCCGAGCGTTTTGACGGCCAGCTGGACTACCAGACCATGAAGGGCGTTCCGCAGTCGCTGCCGTTCGCGGCCACGCTGGCGCACGTGTTCAACCACGCCACCCACCACCGCGGCCAGATCACCGCCGCGCTCACCGCCCTGGGCCAGCCCGGCCCCGAGCTGGACTGGGTGTACCACCTGCAACTGGAAGCCCAGACGCCATGAGTACAGCACTGACCATTGCGGTCCAAGACCGCATCGCGCGCATCACGCTCAGCCGCCCCGAGGTGCGCAACGCCTTCAACGACGATGTGATCCAGGAACTCAAGGCCGCGTTCGAAGCCATGGGCGCGCGCGACGACGTGCGCGCCGTCGTGCTGGCGGCCGTGGGACCGGCCTTCTGCGCCGGGGCCGACCTCAACTGGATGCGCCGCATGGCCGACTACACGCGCGACGAGAACGTGGCCGATGCGGGCCAGCTCGCGGCCATGTTGAAGGCGATCTACGAGTGCCCCAAACCCACCATCGCGGCCGTGCAGGGCGATGTGTTCGCCGGCGGCATGGGGCTGGTGGCCGCGTGCGACATGGCGGTGAGTGTGGACACGGCGACCTACTGCCTGAGCGAGGTGAAGCTGGGCCTGATCCCGGCCACCATCAGCCCTTACGTGATCCGCGCCATGGGCGCGCGCGCCTCTCACCGCTACTTTCTCACGGCCGAGCGCTTCAGCGCGCAGGAGGCGCACCGCGTCGGCTTCGTGCACGAGCTGGTGGGCGCCGAGGCGCTGGACGCGAAGGTGAATGAACTGGCCCAGGCGCTGGTGAGCGCCAGCCCGGCTGCCGTGCGCGCCTGCAAACGGCTGGTACAGGACGTGGCCGAGCGCGAAATCGACGCCGGCTTGATCGCCGCCACGGTGCAGGGCATTGCCGACATCCGCGCGAGCGAACAAGGACGCGAGGGCGTGCAGTCCTTTCTGCAGAAGCGCAAGCCCGCGTGGCTGGCGGGCTAGACGGTTTCTTCCCGGAAGGAGAACACCATGGACGCACTCTGGACCACCCTCGCCAACTGGCTGCACGGCCTGGGTCTGGGTGCGGGCACGGGCGCGGTCAATGAAGTCGGTGGCCAGGTGGTCGAGGGCGTGAGCGCCGCCGCCAGCCAGCTCGACATGCCCAGCCTGCTGGCGCTGGCCGCGGCGCTCGGCTGGGTCAGCGGCTTCCGGCTTTACGCGGTGGTGTTCCTGGTGGGTGCGTCGGGCGCTCTGGGCTGGATGCCGTTGCCCGAAGACCTGCAGGTGCTGCAACACCCGGCCATGCTCATCACCAGCGGCGCACTGTTGTTCGTGGAATTTTTTGCCGACAAGATCCCGGGGCTCGACTCGTTGTGGGACATGGTCAACAGCGTGATCCGCATCCCCGCCGGTGCGGCGCTGGCGGCGGGGGCGCTGGGTGCCGATGGCAGCACCATGGCCCTGGTGGGCGCGCTGCTCGGCGGCACGCTCGCGGCCAGCAGCCAGGCCGCCAAGACCACCACGCGAGCGGCCATCAACAGCTCGCCCGAGCCGTTTTCCAACATCGCCATGAGCCTGGTCGAAGACGGCCTGGTGGTCGGCGCGGTCTGGCTGGCCACGAACCATCCGCTGGTGTTCGGCGTGCTGCTGGTCATCGCCGTGGTGCTGATGTGGATCGTCACCTGGATGCTGTTCAAGTTCCTGCGCGCGGTGTTCCGCCGCGCGCAGTCCCTGTTTTCTTCTGCTACCGCCTGAGGCCTCGAATGTTCACCAAGATCTTGATTGCGAATAGAGGCGAGATCGCCTGCCGCGTCGCCGCCACCGCCCGCCGCATGGGCGTGCGTACCGTGGCCGTGTATTCCGACGCCGACGCCAGTGCCAAGCACGTGGCCGCCTGTGACGAGGCGGTGCACATCGGTGGCAGCGCGCCGAAAGACAGTTATCTGCAGTGGCAGCGCATCCTCGATGCCGCCAAGGCCACCGGTGCCCAGGCCATCCACCCCGGCTACGGTTTCCTGAGCGAAAACGAAGCCTTCGCCAACGCCTGCGCCGAAGCCGGTCTGGTGTTCATCGGCCCGCCCGCGAGCGCCATCCAGGCCATGGGCCTGAAGGCCGAATCCAAGCGCCTGATGGAGAGCGCTGGCGTGCCGCTGGTGCCGGGCTACCACGGTGCCGACCAGGACCCGGCCATGCTCAAGCACGAGGCCGACCGCATCGGTTATCCGGTGCTGATCAAGGCCAGCGCCGGCGGCGGTGGCAAGGGCATGCGTGCGGTGGAGAAGGCCGAAGACTTCGCGGCAGCGCTCGCTTCGTGCAAACGTGAGGCCATCAACAGTTTCGGCAGCGACGCGGTGCTGGTCGAGAAATACGCCCAGCGTCCGCGCCACATCGAGATCCAGGTGTTTGGCGACACGCACGGCAACTGCGTGTATCTGTTCGAGCGCGACTGTTCGGTGCAGCGCCGCCACCAGAAGGTGCTGGAAGAGGCGCCCGCACCGGGCATGACGCCCGAGCTGCGCCAGCAGATGGGCCTGGCCGCCGTGGCCGCGGCGCGCGCCGTGAACTACGTGGGTGCCGGCACGGTGGAGTTCATCGTCGAGCAGCCGCCCGAAGGCGGCATGCGCTTTTATTTCATGGAGATGAACACCCGCCTGCAGGTCGAGCACCCGGTGACCGAGGCCATCACCGGCCTGGACCTGGTCGAGTGGCAGTTGCGCGTGGCCAGCGGCGAGCCGCTGCCGCTGACACAGGAGCAACTGCACATCGACGGCCACGCCATCGAAGCCCGCATCTGCGCCGAAACGCCGGACAACCAGTTCCTGCCCGCCACCGGCCGGCTCGACGTCTACCGCAAGCCCGCCTGCACCAGCTTCGAACGCGGCTCGGTGCGCGTGGACGACGGCGTGCGCGAGGGCGACGCCATCAGCCCCTTCTACGACTCCATGGTCGCCAAGCTGATCGTGCACGGCCGCACCCGCGCCGAGGCGCTGGCCCGGCTCGACGCCGCGCTGGCCGAAACGCGCATCGTCGGCCTGTCGACCAACGTGCAGTTCCTGCGCCACGTGGTCGCCAGCCCCTCGTTCGCGCAGGCCAACCTGGACACGGCGCTGATCCCGCGCGAAGCGGGCGTGCTGTTCAACCAGGACAAGGTGGGTCTGAACCTCGCGGTGGCCGCCGCCGTGGCGCAGACCCTGCTGGCCGAGCGGGCGAGCGAAGGCAAAGACCCGTTCTCGCGCCGCGACGGCTGGCGCCCGCACGGCCTGACCGTGCGCCGCTTCGACTTCGAATACCTGGGCGAGGCGATGCAGGCCAGCCTGACCTACCTGCACGACGGCGCGCTGCAACTGGCGTTCCATGAAACCAGCGGCCTGCTTGGGTTTGATGCGCTGCCGGCGGAGAACGGCACGTTGATGGACCTGCGCTTCATGGGCCAGCGCCAGACGGTGCAGACCTGGCAGCGCGAAGAGATCGTGCACATCTTCTGTGCCCTGGGCGCCACCCAGATCACCGAGCTCGACGCACTCGCCCACGCCGGCGAAGCGGCGCACGACGTGGGGCGCCTCACCGCGCCCATGCCGGGCAAGGTGGTGTCGTTCGCCGTGAAGGCCGGCGACGCGGTGAAGAAGGGCCAGCCGCTCGCGGTGATGGAGGCCATGAAGATGGAACACACCATCGCCGCGCCGGCCGACGGCACGGTGGCCGAGCTGCTGTACGCGCCGGGCGACCAGGTGGCCGAGGGCGCGGAGCTGCTGAAAATCCAGACCGCCTGATCTCCCAACGGGCCGCAGTATCACGGCGGTGCGGATTCGCATTCACCGTTGGCCCGGGCCTGTCGATGGGCCCGGCGCGAACGGGCCTCCCAGCCAGCAGGCTTTTCGTCTTGCCATAAGCTCGCCGCATGAACATCACTTTCTGCTGCACCGACACCAAGGCACAACCCTGGCTGGACGGCCTGCGCGCGGCCTTTCCCGACGCGTCCGTCGAGGTCTGGGAATCCGGTGCGCCACAGGCCGACCACGCCGTGGTCTGGGCGCCGCCGCAACAGTTTCTCGACGAGCAGCAGGCGCTCAAGGGCCTGTTCAACATCGGTGCGGGTGTGGACGCGCTGCTCAAGCTGCGCCTGCCGCCCGGCGTGAAAGTCGTGCGTCTTGACGACGCGGGCATGTCGGTGCAGATGGCCGAATACGTGTGCCACGCCGTGATCCGCCACTTCCGCGAATTCGATGGCTACGAGGCCGACGTGAAGGCGGGCAAGTGGTCGTACCGCAAGCCGCGGGATCGCCAGGACTTTTCCATCGGTGTGATGGGCCTGGGCGTGCTCGGTGAGCGCGTGGCCCGGGCGCTGCGGGTGTTCGACTTTCCGGTGCTTGGCTGGAGCCGCACGCCCAAGGCCATCGAGGGCGTGGTCACGCACAGCGGAGAGGCCGGGTTCGAT
This sequence comes from Hydrogenophaga sp. ZJX-1, assembly GCF_048590325.1. Taxonomy (NCBI): domain Bacteria; kingdom Pseudomonadati; phylum Pseudomonadota; class Betaproteobacteria; order Burkholderiales; family Comamonadaceae; genus Hydrogenophaga; species Hydrogenophaga sp. ZJX-1. The sequence continues at coordinate 620,827 of NZ_JBMBRA010000003.1, read as the reverse complement.
ACCTTCCTCTCAGACTGCCGGGTGCTGGTCAACCTGCTGCCGCTCACGCCCGACACGCGGGACATCCTCAACCGCGACACACTCGGACGGTTGAAGCCCGGCGCTTACCTGATCAACGTGGCGCGTGGCGCGCACCTGGTCGAGGCCGACCTGCTCGCCCTGCTGGAGAGCGGCCAGATGGCCGGCGCCATGCTGGACGTGTTCCGCACCGAACCGCTGCCGGCCGAACATCCGTTCTGGACCCACCCGAAGATCACCGTCACCCCGCACACATCCGCACGCACCTTGCGCGATGAAAGCATCGCCCAGATCGCGGGCAAGATCCGCGCGCTGGAAGCGGGTCAGCCTGTTGCGGGTGTGGTCGATCCTGTCAGGGGTTATTGAATTCAGCCCTCACCCCAACCCTCTCCCGCTGAGCGGGAGAGGGGGTCAAGCCTTTCGGAGACATTCATGAACATCCCATCCAAAGTCCACCTCATCGACGTCGGCCCGCGCGACGGCCTGCAGAACGAAAAGCAGCCAGTGCCGGCGGCGGTGAAGATCGAGCTGGTGCACCGCCTGCAGGCCGCGGGTCTGAAGGAGATCGAGGTCACGAGCTACGTGAGCCCGAAATGGGTGCCGCAGATGGCCGACAACCACGAGGTCATGAGCGGCATCACGCGTCAGGCCGGCGTGCGCTATTCGGTGCTCACGCCCAACCTCAAGGGTTTCGAGGCCGCGCTGCTCGACCGACCCGATGAGATCGTGGTGTTCGGTGCCGCCAGCGAGGCCTTCAGCCAGAAGAACATCAACTGCTCCATCGCCGAGAGCATCGAACGCTTCGCGCCCGTGGTCGCCGCGGCCCAGGCTGCAGGCATCGCCGTGCGCGGCGCCATGAGCTGCACCGTGGGCTGTCCGTACGAAGGCGAGATCGCTCCCGAGCGCGTGGACTACCTGGCGGGGCTGATGAAGGGCGTCGGCGTCGAGCGTGTGGACGTGGCCGACACCATCGGCGTGGGCACGCCGCGCAAGGTCCAGGCCGCCATCGAAGCAACGCTCAGGCACTTTTCCATCGATCAGGTGTCCGGGCATTTCCACGACACCTATGGCCAGGCCTTGTCCAACACCTTGGCGGCACTGCAGATGGGCGTCTGGAACTTCCAGTCCTCCGTGGCCGGTCTTGGCGGTTGCCCGTATGCCAAGGGCGCGACCGGCAACGTGGCCACGGAAGACGTGGTCTACCTGCTGCACGGCATGGGCATTCAGACCGGCATCGATCTGGACAAGCTGGTGGACGCCGGCCAGTTCATCAGCGAACACCTGAACCGCCCGAGCGGCTCGCGCGTGGCGCGCGCGTTGCTGACGAAGCGGCAAGGCTGAACACCATGGATCTCAACATCTGGCTTGCCTTCTTCGCCGCCTCCTGGGTGATCGCGATTTCACCGGGCTCGGGCGCGGTGCTGTCCATGAGCCATGGTCTGGCCTACGGCGTGCGCCACACCAGCGCCACCATCGCGGGCCTGCAGCTGGGGCTGTCGGTGATCCTGCTGATCGCCGGGGTGGGCGTGGGCGCGCTGCTGCTCGCGTCGGCCACCGCGTTCACCGTGGTCAAGGTGCTGGGCGCGGGCTACCTGATCTGGCTGGGTGTGAAGCAGTGGCGCTCGCCGGTGCATGCGGCCCATGCCCACCAGCAGGCCGCAGACGGCGTGGCGGGCCTGAAGCCCGGGCTGCCCACGGTGCGCCAGCGGGTGCTGACCGGCTTCATGACCAACGTGACCAACCCCAAGGGCATCGTGTTCATGGTGGCGGTGCTGCCGCAGTTCATCGACCCGTTGCGCCCGCTGTGGCTGCAGCTGCTGATCCTGCTGGTGACCTCGATCTCGGTCGATCTGGTGGTGATGCACGGCTACGCTTTCCTGGCATCGCGCGCGCAGCGCTGGCTGGCCACCGCGAAGGCGCGCCGTGCGCAGAACCGCGTGTTCGGCGGCGTGCTGGTGGCCATGGGCGCGAGCCTGATGCTGGTGAAACGGGCCGCCTGATGGTGGCAGGTACCATTCCCGACCATGACTGACGACACCTTGAATCCTGTGGAGCTGCCGCCCGGCGTGCAGCGTGTCATGGCCGCGCTGGCCGAACGCGGCCACCCCCACACGCCCGTGATGCTCGACGACGCCGCGCGCACCGCGCAGCAGGCCGCCGACGCACTCGGCGTGGCGCTGGGCCAGATCGCCAAGAGCATCATCTTCCGCCGCAAGAGCGACGACGCAGCCGTGCTCGTCATCACCTCGGGCGACCTGCGCGTGGATGAAAAAAAGGTGCAGGCCATCGTCTGCGCCGAGGGCGGCAAGCTCGGCCGTGCCGACGCCGATTTCGTCAAGAGCAAGACCGGTTTTTCCATCGGCGGCGTGTCGCCGCTGGCGCACGCCACGCCGCCGGTGACGCTGATCGACGACCAGCTGTTCCGCTTTGCCGAAATCTGGGCCGCGGCGGGCCACCCGCACGGTGTGTTCCGCCTCAGCCCGCACGAACTGCAAAGCCTGACCGACGCGCCGGTGCACGACGTCACCGCGCCGCTGAATCCCTCCCCATGAACGAACCGCTGATCAACCTGCGCGACGCGCGCGAACGCCACCCCGGCCCCGGCGTGCCCTCGCCCTGCGTGTCCATCTGCGAACTGGATGAGCGCAGCAGCAGCTGCAAGGGCTGCTATCGCACGCTGCCCGAAATCGCCACCTGGAGCGCACTGGCGGATGCGGAAAAGCTGGTGATCTGGGAACGTATCGAGGCGCGCCAGAGCGCCTGACCCGAGAGGACTCCATGAGCGTTGACTCCCTGCACGACATCACGTTCTGGTACGACCCGATCTCGCCCTACGCCTACCTCGCGTTCGAGCGTCTGCCCGAAGCGCTCATGGGGCTGAGCGTGCGCGTGCGCTACAAGCCGGTGCTGTTCGCCGCCTTGCTCAAAGCCAACGGCCAGCTCGGGCCGGCGGAGATTCCGTCCAAGCGCGACTGGACCTACCGCCAGGTGGGCTGGCTGGCGCACCGGCACGGCGTGCCACTCGACCTGCCGGCCGCCCACCCGTTCAACCCGCTGGCGCTGCTGCGCCTGGGCCTCTGCACCGCCACGGACGATGCACCTGGCGAGACCAACCGCTACGTGACCGAGCAGCTGTTCCACCACGTCTGGCACGGCGGCGGCGATGCGGTGGCGCCCGATCGCCTGGCCGCGCTGCAGACGCTGCTGCAGGACCACATGGCCCAGCGCGAGAAGCCCTGGCACGCGCCCGGCAGCGAGCTGGTGAAACAGCGCCTGCGCAGCAACACCGACGAAGCGCTGGCGCTCGGCCTGTTCGGCGTGCCGGCACTGGAGACCCGTGGCCGTGTGTTCTGGGGGCAGGATGCGCTGCCCATGCTGCGGGCCCTGCTGGAGGGTGATCCCTGGTTCGATTCCGGTGCCTGGGACGCCGCGGCGGCGCTGCCCGTGGGCGTGCGCCGCGGGGGCTGACGCCCTTGTCGTTGACAAGCCTCAAGTCGGGGTGCGCGCGGCGACGGCTAAGATGGTGTGTCCCCGTCGCGGCCGGGACCCTCAGACGGGCCTCGGGCTGGAACTGAAACACTTTCACCCACAAGGAGATATGGCATGTTCAAAAAAATTCTGGTCCCTACCGATGGCTCGACCCTGGCGCAGAGCGCAGCCACCATCGCCGCCCAGCTCGCCAAGAGCCAGGGTGCGCAGGTCGTGGGTGTGTATGTGATCGACCCGTTTCCCTATATCGGCATCGGTGATGCATCCGCCGTCGGTTTGCAGGCCTACATGGCCGAAGCCCGCAGCGCCGCCGGACAAGCGCTGGAGGCCCTGGGCAAGGTCTGCAAAGACGAAGGCGTGCCCTTCGCCGGTGACACGATCGAGCGCAACGTGGTCTACGAGGGCGTGATCGAGACCGCGCAGGCCGAAGGTTGCGACCTGATCGTCATGGCGTCGCACGGCCGCCAGGGCGTCAAGGCCCTGATCCTGGGCAGCGTGGCGCAGAAGGTGCTCACGCACGCCCGTGTGCCGGTGATGATCGTCAAGGGCTGAAGGAAACACCCCCGCAGCGCTTCGCGCGACCCCCTCAAGGGGGCGGCGACGCAGGGGGTTACCTCCGGAATCTGCCGGAGGCGTCCACGATCGACAGGTCGGCGAAATCGAGGCCGGTGTGGTTGTCCGGTCCGTAGCTGACGCTCAGGCCGCCGATGTTGAAGTTCTGCAGGCCCTCCAGCGCGTCGCGCAGGCCTTCGGATGTCGGGTTGGGCCCGGCGCGGCGCAGGCCTTCGACCAGCACCTTGGCCGCCGCAAAGCCTTCGATCATCGCGGGTGACACGCCCTCCATGCCCTTGGCCTTGGCCAGTGTCTGCGCCTCGCGGATCAGGGGGTAGGTCAGCGAGCGCTCGTTCGGGAAGACCTGGGTCACGATCACGCCGTGTGCGTGTTCACCCAGCAGCTTGATGAAACCCTCCGACGCGTTGTTGGACAGGGTGACGATCTGCGCCCGGGAGCCGGCGGCGCGGATCGCCTTGACCGCGTTGGCGGTGTTGCCGGCCGAGCCGATCACCATCACGGCCTGGGCTTTCTGCTGGGTCACTTGCTGGGCCAGCGCGGCAAATTCGGGTTTGTCGCGTGGAAACTTCTCCAGCAGCAGCGGTTTCTGCCCGACCTTCTCAAAACCCTTCTGCGCCCCGGTGGCCGAATCCGCACCAAACGAATCGTCGGTCTGCAGCACCGCGATGCGCGTCATGCCGATGCTGGCCAGGTGTTCGATGGCCTTGGCCGCTTCGCGCTGGTAGGTGGCGCGCACGTTGAACACCCAGGGATTGACGGGGGTGTGCAGCGCCATGGCGCCCGTGCTGGGGCCCACCAGCGGCAGCTTGTGCTCCGCCAGCAGCGGCAACAGGGCCTGCGCGTGCGGTGTGCCGCGGTTCAGGAACAGCGCGAGCACCTTCTGTTGGGTGATCAGCTCGCCGGCCACCTCGACCGTGCGCTTGGGGTCGAACTGGTCGTCCACCGAGATCAGTTCGATCTTCTGGCCGTTCACGCCGCCGCGCGCGTTGACCGCGTTGAGGTAGAGCTTGGCGCCTTCGGTGTTCTCTTTCACGCCGGCCGACACCGAACCGGTGAAGCCCGAGGGTTGGCCGATGCGCAGCTGGGCCCAGGCGGGCATGGCGAGGGTGGTGAGGGCCGCCAGGCAGGCGGTGACCAGGGCCAGGCGATGTCCTGGGCGGGTGTGTGTCATGTGTTTGTCTCCAGCGATGGCGCCAGTCTAGGCGCGGCGCCGTTCCGCGAAATTGTGGAAATGACGTAGCCGCGCACGGTGCGGGTCCTTGCGCTCCTAGAATGTTTGCCTCCCCACCGGAAACCCCCTCATGTCTGATGCGCACCCGCTCCTGAACCCCTCGTCCCCGTCCGAACCCGCGGATGCTGCGCCGGCAGACAGACCGGCGCACACCGAGACCGGGCTGATCCGCATCCGCGGCGCGCGCCAGCACAACCTCAAGAACATCGACCTCGACATCCGCACCGGTGAGCTCACGGTGGTCACCGGGCCCAGCGGTTCGGGCAAGTCCAGCCTGGTGTTCGACACGCTGTTCGCCGAGGGCCAGCGCCGCTACGTCGAGACCTTCAGCGCCTACGCGCGCCAGTTCCTCGACCGCATGGACAAACCTGCGGTGGACCGGGTGGACGGCGTGCCGCCCGCCATCGCCATCGACCAGACCAACCCGGTGCGCAGCTCGCGCTCGACCGTGGGCACGATGACCGAGCTGAACGACCACCTGAAGCTCCTGTTCGCTCGCGGCGCCGACCTGTTTGACCGCGAGACCGCGCTGCCGGTGCGGCACGATTCGCCGGAGTCGATCTACGCCGAGCTGCAGAAGCGTTGTGCTGCGTTGAACGATCCCAGGCTGGTGGTCACTTTCCCCGTGGAACTGCCGGCCAGCACCACACCCGAAGAAATCGAACAATGGCTCTCGGCCAGCGGTTACACGCGGGTGCAGGCCGAGCGCATCGTGCAGCGCGCCGCACCGGCGCCCGATGCGAAAACGGCGAAAACCACCAAGGTCAAAGCCACCAAGAGCGCCGCGGCCAGCGAAGCTGTGAAAGTGCTCGACGTGGTGGCCGACCGCTTCCGCATCGGTACCGCCGAGCAGGTGCGTGTGATGGAGGCCATCGAAGCCGGCCTCAAGCGTGGCAGTGGCAAGCTGATGGTCTATGTGCTGGGCGAGGAGGGCGCCGAGCCCGTGATCTGGCGGTTCTCGACCGGATTGCATTGCCCCGAAAGCGACATCCGCTACACCGACCCCACGCCGTCGATGTTTTCGTTCAACTCGGCCGTGGGCGCCTGTGAGGCCTGCCGTGGTTTTGGCCGGGTGATCGGGGTGGACTATGGCCTCGTGATCCCGAACGACAAGCTCACGCTGCGCAACGGCGCGATCAAGATCTTCCAGACCCCCGCCTGGAAAGAGGCCCAGGACGACCTGATGCGCCACGCTGAAAGCGCGGGCATCCCGCGCGACACGCCCTGGAACAAGCTCACGCCCGAGCAGCAGCACTGGGTCAAGGCCGGTTCGCCGAACTGGAACGGCAAGTGGAACCAGCACTGGTTCGGCATCGCGCGTTTCTTCGAGTACCTGGAGAGCAAGGCCTACAAGATGCACATCCGCGTGCTCTTGTCCAAGTACCGCAGCTACACCGAATGCCCGAGTTGCGGCGGCGCGCGCCTGAAGACCGACAGCCTGTTGTGGCGCATCGGCACCAAGGCCCAGGCTGACGCGGTGCTGCCGCCCGAGAACCGGTACCTGCCGAAGGGCGTGAAGTGGTCGCGTGCGCAGCTGGAGGCTTTGCCCGGCCTGTGTCTGCACGACCTGATGCTGCTGCCGCTGGACAAGTTGCGGGTGTTCTTCGCCGCGCTGGACCGGACCCTGGTCCCGGCGGGCTCGGACCTTGCGGGCGCCGGCCAGGCCCAGGCGGTGCGCCTGCTGTTCGAAGAGATCAACACCCGCATCCGCTACCTGTGCGAAGTCGGCATTGGTTACCTCACGCTGGACCGCCAGAGCCGCACGCTCAGCGGTGGCGAGGTGCAGCGCATCAACCTCACCACCGCGCTCGGCACCTCGCTGGTGAACACGCTCTTCGTGCTCGACGAACCCAGCATCGGCTTGCACCCGCGCGACATGGCGCGCATCAACGACGCCATGCTGCGCCTGCGCGACGCGGGCAACACGCTCGTGGTGGTCGAGCACGACCCGGCCGTGATGCTGGCGGCCGACCGCCTGATCGACATGGGCCCCGGCCCGGGCGAGCGCGGCGGCCAGATCGTGTTCGACGGCACGCCCGAGCAGATCCGCAGCGCCGACACACTGACCGGCGCCTACCTCGGCGCGCGCAAGACCGTGGGCATGGGCTTCAAGCGCATGGTGACCGACAGCACACCGCGGCTGATCCTGGAAGGCGCGCGCGAGCACAACCTGCAGAACGTGAGTGTCGAGTTCCCGCTGCAGCGGCTGGTGGTCGTCACCGGCGTGTCGGGCTCGGGCAAGTCGAGCCTGATCCAGGACGTGCTCGCGCCCGCGCTGCTGCGCCACTTCGGCAAGTCCACCGACTCGCCGGGCGCACACGACCGCCTGCTCGGCGCCGACTTCCTGAGCGAGGTCGTTTTCGTCGACCAGTCGCCCATCGGCAAGACCGCGCGCTCCAACCCGGTGAGCTATGTGGGCGCCTGGGACGCCGTGCGCGCGCTGTTCGCCGACGCGCCGCTGTCGCGCCAGCGCAGCTACACCGCCAGCAAGTTCAGCTTCAACAGCGGCGACGGGCGCTGCCCCACCTGTGGCGGTTCCGGCTTCGAGCATGTGGAAATGCAGTTCCTGAGCGACGTGTACCTGCGCTGCCCCGACTGCGACGGCAGACGCTACCGGCCCGAGATTCTGGAAGTGAAGCTTGAACGCGGGGCCCGCTGGTTCAGCGTGGCCGACGTGCTCGACCTCACCGTGAGCGAAGCCGCTGCCTTGTTCGTCAACGACCGCGAGGTCATCCGTGCGCTGCAGCCCATCGTGGACGTGGGGCTGGAGTACGTGAAACTGGGCCAGCCGGTGCCGACCCTGTCGGGCGGCGAGGCGCAGCGCCTGAAGCTCGCGGGTTTCCTGGCCGAAGCCGCCAAGAGCGCCAGCGCGAGCCGCCAGCCGGTCTCGCGCAAGGGCACGCTGTTCCTGTTCGACGAGCCCACCACCGGCCTGCACTTCGACGACATCGCCAAGCTCATGCGCAGCCTGCGCAAGCTGCTCGAAGCCGGGCATTCGCTGGTCGTGATCGAACACAACCTCGACGTGATCCGCGCCGCCGACTGGCTGATCGATCTTGGTCCCGAGGGCGGCACGGGCGGTGGTCTGGTGGTGGCCGAGGGGCCGCCCGAAGACGTGCGACAGCACCCCGCCAGCCACACCGCCAAAGCCTTGCGCGACTACGCCGAGTCCATGGGCGAGGTGCACGCGGTGCGCGAAGGCCGCTTGATCGATTACCTGAAGCAGCCGCAGCGCCAGCGGGCCTCGATCGCGCGCACCTCGGGCCACAGCAACGCCATCCGCATCGTCAACGCCAAGGAACACAACCTCAAGAACCTGAGCGTGGACATCCCGCGTGGGCAGTTCAACGTGATCTCCGGCGTGAGTGGTTCGGGAAAATCGACATTGGCCTTCGACATCCTGTTCAACGAAGGCCAGCGGCGCTACCTCGAATCGCTCAATGCCTACGCGCGCAGCATCGTGCAGCCCGCGGGCCGGCCCGAGGTGGACGCGGTCTACGGCATCCCGCCCACGGTGGCGATCGAGCAGCGGCTCAGCCGCGGCGGCCGCAAGAGCACGGTGGGCACCACCACCGAGGTCTGGCACTTCCTGCGCCTGCTCTATGTGAAGCTGGGGACACAGCACTGCGTGCACGACGGCGCGGCCGTGATGCCGCAGAGCCCCGAGAGCATCGCCGCCGCCATCCTCACGCGCTACGCCGGCCAGCACATCGGCCTGCTCGCGCCGCTGGTGGTCAACCGCAAAGGCGTCTACACCGAGCTGGCCGACTGGGCACGCCCGCGCGGCCACACCCACCTGCGTGTGGACGGCGAGTTCCTGCCCACGAGCGGCTTCCCGCGCATCGACCGCTTCAAGGAACACACCATCGAACTGCCGGTGGCCGACGGCGTGGTGGATCCGGCCAACGAGGCCTGGCTGCGCAGCCAGCTCAGCAAGGCGCTGGAGATCGGCAAAGGGCAGGTGCATGTGCTGCACCAGATGCAGGGCCTGGCGCATGCCATGGCCGAGGGTGTGACAACCGTGGGCCTGGGCCAGCTGGAAGTCTTTTCCACCAACCGCGCCTGCCCTGTCTGCGCCACCAGCTACCCCGAGCTGGATCCGCGCCTGTTTTCGTACAACAGCAAACACGGCTGGTGCCCCGACTGCGTGGGCACGGGCCTGGCGCTCTCGCGCGAGCAGCGCAAGGCGCTGGACGATTCGGTGCGCGACGACAACGAGCGCGGCCGCGAGCAGAGCTTCGCCGAACCCGAGGTGGAAGACCTGGCCGACCGGCCTTGCCCGGCTTGCGAAGGCACACGATTGAATGCCCAGGCCCGCGCGGTGAAGTTCGGCGGTGTGGGCATCTCCGACGTGGCACGCTTGTCGGTGAACGAAGTCCGCTCTTGGGTGCAGGGCTTGCTGAAAGTGGCCGTGCTGACGAGCCGCGAAGCCGACATCGCGCGCGACCTGTTGCCGGAGATTGAAAGCCGCCTGGCCTTCCTCGAAGAAGTGGGTCTGAACTACCTCACGCTCGACCGTGGCGCGCCCACGCTCAGCGGTGGCGAAGCGCAGCGCATCCGCCTCGCGGCGCAGCTCGGCAGCAATCTGCAGGGCGTGTGCTACGTGCTCGACGAGCCGACCATCGGCCTGCACGCACGCGACAACGCCATCCTGCTCAACGCGCTGCACAAGCTCGGCGAGATGGGCAACACGCTGGTGGTGGTGGAGCACGACGAAGACACCATCCGCCGCGCCGACCACATCATCGACATCGGGCCCAGTGCCGGCAAGCGCGGTGGTCGTGTGGTGGCGCAAGGGTCGGTGGCCGATCTGTCTGCCAACGCTGAGTCCGTCACCGGGCGCTACCTGCTGCATGCGATGAGGCACCCGCTGCAGCCGCGGCGAGCCGTGGATGGGGCGGCTCCTGCACTCGAAGTCCGCGGCGCCAAGCTGCACAACCTCGACAACCTCACCGTCGCCGTTCCCCTGCAGCGCCTGGTCGTGGTCACCGGCGTCAGCGGCTCCGGAAAGTCCACCTTCGCGCGCGACGTGCTGCTCACCAACGCCGCGGCCGCCGTGTCCCAGCGCAGCACCTTCGCCGGCCGCACCAGCTGGGACGCGGGCGAGCGCCCCAACTGGACCGGCTGCGACAAACTGCTGGGCTCCGAAGTGGTGGACCGTGTGCTCGAAGTCGACCAGACGCCCATCGGCAAAACGCCGCGCAGCTGCCCGGCGACCTACATCGGTTTCTGGGACACGGTGCGCAAGCTCTTCGCCGACACCCTCGAGGCCAAGGCGCGCGGTTACGGCCCGGGCCGCTTCAGCTTCAACACCGGCGAAGGCCGCTGCCCGGGCTGCGAGGGTCAAGGGATGCGCACCATCGAGATGAGCTTCCTGCCCGACGTGAAAGTGCCCTGCGAGGTCTGCCATGGCGCGCGCTTCAACCCCGAGACGCTGGCCGTCACCTGGAAAGGGAAGAGCATTGGCGACGTGCTGCAGATGGAGGTGGACGAGGCGGTCGAGTTCTTCGCCAGCATGCCCAACATCAGCCATCCGCTGCAGCTGCTGAAAGACGTGGGCCTGGGCTACCTCACGCTGGGTCAGCCATCGCCCACGCTGAGCGGCGGGGAAGCGCAGCGCATCAAGCTCGTGACCGAACTCAGCAAGGTGCGCGACGACGTCACGCGCCGCGGCCAGAAGGCCCCGCACACGCTCTACGTGCTGGACGAGCCCACGGTGGGCCTGCACATGGCCGACGTGGAAAAACTCATCCGAGTGCTGCACCGCCTGGTGGACGGTGGCCACAGCGTGATCGTGATCGAGCACGACCTGGACGTGATGGCCGAAGCCGACTGGATCATCGACCTCGGGCCGGAGGGCGGCGGTGGCGGTGGCCGCGTGGTGGCCGAAGCCCCTCCCGACGAGGTGGTGCGGCTGGACACGCACACCGGGCGCGTGCTCGGGCCGGTGCTCGCGCGGACCTGAGATATCTGTTCGGACCGAGCCGGTCGAAGCCGTTCAGGGGCGCCCGGCGCCCGGCACGCTGACCGTTGTGGTCCAGACCGCGGCCTCGCGTGCCGCCCGGCGGGCGTGTTCATTGAAGTCCGGGGCGACACAAACAAACAGGGTGCACCCGTCCGGGCCGCCCAGCGTGCAGGCGAAGGCACCCTGTTCGCCCGTGGAACGGCTTTCGAGGACTTCGCCGCCGGGGGCCATGCGCACCACGCGGTGACCGACCGCATCGGCAAACCAGACCGCGCCGTCGGCGTCGAGTGTGGCGCCGTCGGGCGCGGCGGCCAGGCTGCCCAGCACCGAGGCCATGTCGGTCAGTGCCGGCAGTTCACCGAAGCGGGCCCAGTCGCGGCGGGGACCCAGGGCACCATTGGCCTGGATGTCAAAGGCCGAAATGCGGTTGCCCATGGTTTCGCCCACGATCAGGGTCTGGCCATCGGGCGTGATCATGCTGCCGTTGGGGAAATAGAGGTCGGTGGCCACCACCTGGACCGAACCGTCGGGATCCACCCGCGCCAGGGTGGCTGTTTGCGGCGTGCCGCCGCCCATCAGGTCGAAGCCGAAGTTGCCGACATAGGCGCGGCCCTGGGCATCGACCACCATGTCGTTGAGGTGTCCGAGCGCCACCGACGAGAGGTCGGCGTGGGTGACGAGGTGGCCGTCGGCTTCCTGTCGCAGGATGCGGCGGTCACGCATTGACACCACCAACAGGCGACCGTCGGGCAGCCAGCCCATGCCCGAGGGTTGCTCGGGAACCTCGGCCACCGGCGTCACCTCGCCCTGCAGGGTCACCCGCACGATCTGCTGGGTGTAGAAGTCCGACAGCCAGAGTTGCCCGTCGTGCCAGCGCGGACTTTCAAAGAAGGTGTAGCCCGAGATGAACGGCGAAAACGGCGCGGGGATGGTCATGGTGTCTCCTGAATGTTTTGGGGGTGGGAACGGCTCCACCTTAGGGCACGACGCTGGCCGGTCGCAAGCGGAACCAATCACCTGCGCGACGCGGCGCTCCGCGAAGCCCGTGCGGTACGCTGCGCCGATGGCACATCAGGTCATTCACATCCACCCGGCAGCGCCCCTCAAGCCCTTGTCGGGCGCGCCCTGCAATGGTTGCGGCGTGTGTTGCCTGGCCGAACCCTGCCCGCTGGGTCAGGTGATTTCGCGCAAGCGGCATGGCGCCTGTGACGCGCTGCGCTGGAGCGACGCCGAGGCGCTGTACCGTTGCGGTGCCATCAGCGATGCCGAAGGCGTGCTCGGTCCGCACTGGCGCTGGGCTGCGCCGCTGCTGCGCCGGCTGGCGCGGCGCTGGATCGCCGCCGGCGTGGGCTGCGACGCGACGCTGCAGACCGTGCCGTCCGAACAAGATACCTGACCCGCAGCGGCGACAATGCCGCACCATGCTGATCTGGCCACTCCCCGCACTGCTGACCTGGGCGCTCGCCTGGGTGGTCTTCGTGGGGTTGCGCGCGGCGGGGCTGGGGGCCGTGGCGGCGTTCGTGCTGGCGCTGCTGGTCTCGGGCGCGCCGGCCTGGACCGGCCGAACCCCCTGGCGCCGGGCGTTCATGCTCGGGGGCTTTCCGCTCTCCTTGCTGGCCACGGGGGCGGCCGGTGCGCTGCCGGGCTGGATATGGCTGCTGCCGCTGACGCTGCTGCTGGCGCTGTACCCGCTCAACACCTGGCGCGACGCGCCGCTGTTTCCTACCCCGGCTCTGGCGCTGAAGGGCCTGGCCTTGAAGGCACCGCTGCCCGACGGTGCGCAGGTGGTGGACGCGGGCTGCGGGCTCGGGGCCGGTCTGAAGGCGCTGCACGGTGAATACCCCCAGGCGCGCATCCAGGGCCTCGAATGGAGCTGGCCGCTGACCGCCCTGTGCGCCTTGCGCTGCCGGTTTGCCCAGGTGCGCCGGGCCGATATCTGGGCCGCAGACTGGTCGGGCTACGACCTGGTCTATCTGTTCCAGCGTCCGGAGAGCATGCCGCGCGCGATGGACAAGGCGGCCAGGGAGCTGCGGCCCGGGAGCTGGCTGGTCAGTCTGGAGTTCGAAGCGGTCGGCTGGGCGCACCGCGCACGGTTGCAGAACGTGGACGGCAAACCGGTGTGGCTCTACCAGGCCCCGTTTCAGCGGCGTTGAGCTGCCGTCACCGCCTTCGCTGGTGCCGGATCAGCGCCAGGCCAGCCAGGCCACGCCCAGCAACAGCACGGCCACGCCCCAGAGCAGCAGGCGCGTGCGCACCCGCAGCACTTCCACCGCACCGACCAGCCGGGCGTTCTGTTCGGCGAGCTCGGTCACCGTCTGGGTGAGCTGGGTCTGGGTCTGCGTCAACTGGGTGATCTCCTGTTGCGCACTGAGCAGGCGGGCGTTGAGTGCGGCCAGGCCGGGCTCGGTGGCGCCCGGTGCGTCGATCACTTCTTTCGGCGCTTCGGGGGGCGGCGCCGGAGCGCGCTGCCGTTCCAGCAACTTGCGCGCGGCGTTGAGCACCTTGGGCGCATGTTCGATCACGTCGCCCCAGGGAATGACTTTCAGGGCAACCAGCCAGGGGATGGCCATGGGGTTCCTTTCAGGGACAGTGGGCAGGGTGGTTTGAGCTTACCCGCTATCACCACGGCGCCAGATGTTGCGCCGCATCAAGTCCCACGCCGCAGCGGGGCGTAACATGCCAACTTGCGCATATTTTCATGAACGGAGTGGCCATGGACTGGACGGGCTGGATCGAGCGTTTTGGTGAACCGGGTGTGCTGGCGGTCTGTGGCCTGCTCACCGGGCTGGCGTTCGGCTTTTTTGCACAACGCTCCAGGTTCTGCCTGCGCGCGGCGGTGATCGAGTTCTGGCACGGCAAGTTCGGCGAGAAGCTCGCGGTCTGGCTGCTGGCCTTTTCCACCGCCGTGGTGGCGGTGCAGCTGTTCGTGGTCTCGGGGCTGCTCGACGTGAGCACCGCACGCCAGCTGTCTTCCCGTGGCAGCCTCTCGGGTGCGCTGATCGGTGGTCTGATCTTCGGCGTGGGCATGGTCATGACGCGCGGCTGCGCGAGCCGCCTGCTGGTGCTCTCGGCCAACGGCAACCTGCGGGCGCTGCTCTCGGGGCTGATCTTTGCCGTGACGGCGCAGGCTTCGCTCAGTGGCGTGCTGGCGCCCTGGCGCGAAACCATCGCCGGCTGGTGGACGGTGGACGGTGGCCCCGCGCGCAGCCTGCTGGCGGTGGTGGGCGTCGGCCCGATGGACGGGCTGGCATTCGCCGCGGTGTGGCTGGTGACGGCGGGCTTCTTTGCCTACTACAGCGGCTGGGGATTCTGGAAGTGGGCCGGGGGCATCGGCACCGGGCTGGCCGTGGCACTGGCCTGGCTGGCCACCTACCAGGTGCTGGCGCATTCGTTCGAGCCGGTGCAGATCCAGGGCATGACCTTCAGCGGCCCTTCGGCCGAATGGCTGATGCGGGTGTTGAGCAACCCTGGCGAGCCCTGGAATTTTGACCTCGGCCTCATGCCCGGCGTGTTCCTGGGTTCGCTGATCGGCGCCCTGGTCGGCCGGGACTGGAAGCTGGAAGGTTTTGGCGGTGGTTACACCATGCCGCGCTACATCATCGGTGCCATCTTCATGGGTTTTGGCTCCATGCTGGCCGGCGGCTGCGCCGTGGGTGCCGGCATGACCGGCGGTGCCATCTTCGCCGTCACGGCCTGGGTGACGCTGGTGGGCATGTGGATCGGTG
Source organism: Hydrogenophaga sp. ZJX-1 (assembly GCF_048590325.1). NCBI lineage: Bacteria > Pseudomonadati > Pseudomonadota > Betaproteobacteria > Burkholderiales > Comamonadaceae > Hydrogenophaga > Hydrogenophaga sp. ZJX-1. The sequence continues at coordinate 605,826 of NZ_JBMBRA010000003.1, read as the reverse complement.
GCGGCGTGGCCGACCGGGTGTTTGACGGTGCCCACAAGCCAGCGCCTGCGCCAGCCCCTTCGTCGATGCCAACCCCGCTGGCGGCCAGCGCTCCGACCGCAGCACCCTGATCAACCGGCGCGGTTGGCGCGGCGCAGCAGCCACCAGCCGGGTCCGGCCACGGCCAGCAGCAGCGAAGGAAAGCCGAGCACCGGCGCCCAGTCCAGCATGGCGGCCCCCAGCGCGGGCGCCAGCACGCCGCCCAGGGTGTACGAGAGCACCAGCACCGCCGTGCTGTTGACCAGGGTGATGCCCTGTTCGCGCGAGCCGATGTCGATCATCGCCAGCGTGTAGAGGCTGCCGCCGGCGCCACCCCACAGGAAGGCCACCGCCGCCGCCAGCCAGGGCGTGCCGGCCACGAAAGGAATCAGCGCCGTGGCCGCCAGTGTGACCAATGCGCAGGCGTGCATGATCGCCAGCCGTGCGCGACCTGCGCTGCCCCAGCGCGGGTGTGCGCTCAGCCGGTCGGCCAGCAACCCGGCGGGCAGCATCATGAGCGCGCTGCCCAGACCGCTGGCCGAGACCAGCAGGGCCGCCGCCGTGGCACCCAGGCCCAGGGCCAGGCCGTACAGCGGCAGGATGGACGTGAGCCCGCTCTCAAAAAACCCACCGACAAAACCCACCGTCATGATCAGCGGGTGCGCGCGCAGCGCGTGCCACACGCCGTGCAGACCGACGCGCGCGCTGTGGGCATCGTGGGCGCGAGGCAGCGGCGGGATCAGCAGGCTCCACACCAGGCCGATGCTCATGCTGGCGAGCACCAGCCACAACGCCAGCGCGCTCTGCGCACCCACGGCCGCCAGCAGCGCGGGGCCTATCACGAAGGTGGTGCCGACCATGGTTTCGAACAGGCCCACCATGCGCCCGCGCTGGCGGGGTGACGCGAACTCGGCCACCACCGCTTCGGCCAGCACCCAGCGCAGGCCTGACGCAGCGCCGGCCACAAACTCGAACACAAACCAGGCGGGCAGCCAGCTGGTGAACAGGAAGCCGGTCGTGCTGAGCACCGGCACCAGCGCCGCCAGCCACAGCGTGGGCCTGCGCCCCAGCCGCTGCGTGATGGCCGAAGCAAACGACGTGATGGCGAACACGCCCACCCAGCCTGTGGCCGCCAGCAGGCCCGCCAGCGCGTTGGACACACCGTCGCCCTTGAGGCGCAACAGCAACAGCGGCATGAGCATGAAGTAGCCCACCAGCTCGAAGAACGTGGAGCCGAAGATGGCCACCAGGCCCAGCCGTGCGTGGGTCGGCGCCACCGTCGGGAGGGTGGTGCCGCTGTGGACCGGAGGCAGCGGGTGTTCGCTCATGCCGCGGCCTTCGTCCCGCGGCCGTCCAGCAGGGCCCGCACCACCTCGGCAAAGCCGACACCACGTTCGCCCGCTGTCACATAGCGCGGCCGGTGCGTGAGCCGGTCCCAGAACCGCGCCACGTTGGCCACGCCCACGCTGTGCGGGAAGTGGCCGAACATGACCGCGTCGTTGGTCGAGTCGCCGACGTAGACCCAGTGGTCGAGCTCGGCGTCCAGATCCCGGCCGAGTTGTTCGTGCACGACCCAGCGCGCGCCCGCCAGCTTGTCGTGCTGGCCGATCCAGCCGTTGACGTGGATGGAGCTCACGGTGGCATTCAGGCCGCCCGCCTGCATCAGGCGCACCACCTGCGCGATGGTTGCGCCGTCCAGCTGGGTGAACTCGCTGTGGTCGATGGCGATGTCGGTCTCGCGCCCGGGACTGTCCTGCGACAGGCGGGTCTGCGGCAGCTCGGCCAGGATGCGCTGCGCCACCGCCTGCAGGCGCGCGAAGTTTGTTTGCCGTGTGGCGGTGTCCTGCAGGTAGGTCTTGTGCAGCCCGCCGTCCGCGCCGCGCGACAGCGCCACGGCACCGTTTTCGGCCACGATGGCGTTGACCGGCCAGTCCAGCGCAAAGGCTTCGCTCCAGCCCGCGGGCCTGCCGGTGATGGCGAACACCGGCAGGCCCGCGGCGCGCAGCGCGTGCAGGGCGGCCAGCGCGTCGGGCGTGATCGCCCCTCCGCTGGTGAGGGTGTCGTCGATGTCGGTGAGCACACCGTGGATGTGGCTGCGCGCGGCCGCCGGCCAGTCTGAAAGCGAGAGATGAGGCATAAAGGTTGAACAGTTTCGCAGATGTCAAAAAAACCCGTCTGCGGTAGAATCTTGCGATCCGAGGAGCGTTGCAGCGCACCCCTGACCACCGGTCAGCGCGGGGCGTGAGGCTCGGAAATCCATGCAACGACGCTCATCCACTGAACGTGCGATGGGCTTTTTTTTGCCCCCGCGTCCAGTGGTTTTTGCCAACCTCAACTGGAGCGAACCATGAACGCACGCATTCCCAACGCCGTCAACGCCGACTGCGTCATCACCGACATCGGCCTGGCCGATTGGGGCCGCAAGGAAATCCGCATCGCCGAGACCGAGATGCCCGGCCTGATGGCCATCCGCGAAGAGTTCGCACCCAAGCAGGCGCTCAAGGGCGCGCGCATCACCGGCTCGCTGCACATGACCATCCAGACGGCCGTGCTGATCGAGACCCTGCAAGCGCTGGGCGCCGAAGTGCGTTGGGCTTCCTGCAACATCTTCTCGACGCAGGACCACGCCGCCGCCGCGATCGCCGCCGCCGGCACGCCGGTGTTCGCCGTCAAGGGCGAAACCCTGACCGACTACTGGGACTACACCCACCGCATCTTCGACTTCGGCCCCAAGGGCAGCGAAGGCGAAGGCCCGAACATGATCCTGGACGATGGCGGCGACGCCACGCTGCTGATGCACCTGGGCAAGCAGGCCGAGAAGGACCAGAGCGTGCTGGCCAACCCCGGCAGCGAAGAAGAGCGCATCCTGTTTGCGGCCATCAAGGCCAAGCTCGCCGTTGACAGCACCTGGTACAGCCGCAAGAGCGCTGAGATCATCGGCGTGACCGAAGAGACCACCACGGGCGTGCACCGCCTGAAGGAAATGTCGGCCAAGGGCAGCCTGATGTTCCGCGCGATCAACGTCAATGACTCGGTGACCAAGAGCAAGTTCGACAACCTCTACGGCTGCCGCGAATCGCTGGTGGACGGCATCAAGCGCGCCACCGACGTGATGATCGCCGGCAAGGTTGCCTGCGTGGCCGGTTACGGCGACGTGGGCAAGGGCTCGGCCCAGGCCCTGCGCGCCCTGAGCGCCCAGGTCTGGGTGACCGAGATCGACCCCATCAACGCGCTGCAGGCCGCGATGGAAGGCTACAGGGTCGTCACGATGGAATACGCCGCCGACAAGGCCGACATCTTCGTGACCACCACCGGCAACCGCGATGTGATCACCTTCGAACACATGGCCGCCATGAAGGACCAGGCCATCGTCTGCAACATCGGCCACTTCGACAACGAGATCCAGGTCGCCAAGCTGGAAGAGAAATGCCAGTGGGAAGAGATCAAGCCCCAGGTGGACCACGTGATCTTCCCGGACGGCAAGAAGATCATCCTGCTGGCCAAAGGCCGCCTGGTGAACCTGGGCTGCGGCACCGGCCACCCCAGTTTCGTGATGTCGTCTTCGTTTGCCAACCAGACCATTGCGCAGATCGAGCTGTTCACGCACAGCGACTACTACGAAAACGGCAAGGTCTATGTGTTGCCCAAGCACCTGGACGAGAAGGTCGCGCGCCTGCACCTGAAGAAGGTCGGCGCGATGCTGAGCGAACTGAGCGACGAGCAGGCGGCCTATATCGGCGTGCCGAAACAAGGCCCGTACAAGCCGGACACGTATCGGTATTGATCCCCCCCGCGCCGCCTTCGGCGTCACCCCCCAGGGGGCGGCGCTGGCGGCCCGGCAAAGCCAGTTCCACGGCGCCCTGGGGCTCGCGGCCTTCGGACCGCTCGTTTCGCTCCGACGAGGTTGCTCTATTCGTTGCTCTGTGCCACCCATGCGTGCTGATCAGTTGATTGTCGAGCGAGGCCTCGCCGCTTCGCGCTCGCAGGCCCAGCGGCTGATCGCTGCGGGGGTGCGCTGGCGTCTGCCTGGCGGCGACTGGAAAGCAGTGAGCAAAAACGGCGACGAGCTGCGTGAGACGGTGGAGCTGGAGCTGCTGGACACGGCGGAGTCGCGTTTCGTGTCGCGCGGCGGGCTCAAGCTCGACGGCGCGCTCACGCATTGCGGTCTGGACGTGACCGGTCAACGCTGCCTCGACGTGGGGCAGAGCAGCGGTGGTTTTACCGACTGCCTGCTGCAGCGCGGTGCCGCCCAGGTGGTGGGCGTGGACGTGGGCCAGAGCCAGTTGCACCCGAAGCTGCGGGTCGACGAACGTGTGGTCTGTATTGAAAAATGCAACGCGCGCGAGTTGACGGCGCAGCAGCTGGTGGATGCGGCCGGCGAAAATGCCGCCGCACCGTTCGACCTGGTCGTGGGCGACCTGTCGTTCATCTCGCAGACGCTGGTCTGGCCGGCCATCGTGCCGCTGCTCAAACCACAAGGCAGCCTGCTGATGCTCGTCAAGCCGCAGTTCGAACTGCAACCGGGCCAGATCGGCAAGGGAGGCCTGGTGAAGGACGCGGCGAGCTATGTGCTGGTGCGCGAGCGCATTGCACGGGCCTGCCTGGACAACGGCCTGGCGCTGCAGGACTATTTTGAAAGTGCCATCACCGGTGGTGACGGCAACCGCGAATTTTTCGTCTGGGCGAAGCGGGCTGCTTGAAGCCGCCTAGCAGGCCCGACGCTCGACAAGGAATCACCATGGCGTTGCCAGTGAGTTTTGAATTCTTCCCGCCCAAGACGCCCGAAGGCGCCGAGAAACTGCGTGCCGTTCGGCAGCAGCTGTATGGGCAGAAGCCCGAGTTCTGCTCGGTCACCTACGGCGCGGGAGGCTCCACGCAGCAGGGCACCTTCGACACCGTGGGCGCCATCCTCGCCGAGGGCGTGGACGCGGCCTCACACTTCTCGTGCATCGGCGCCACCAAGGCCAGCGTGCGTGAGCAGCTGACCACGCTCAAGGCCATGGGTGTCAAGCGCCTGGTGGCCTTGCGCGGCGACCTGCCCAGCGGCTACGGCATCGGCGGCGAGTTCCACTACGCGAGCGACCTCGTGGCCTTCATCCGCGCCGAGACCGGGCGCGACTTCCACATCGAGGTGGCCGCCTATCCCGAGGTGCACCCGCAGGCGAAATCGCCCGAGTCGGACCTGCAGGCCTTCGCCACCAAGGTGCGCGCCGGCGCCGACTCGGCCATCACGCAGTACTTCTACAACAGCGATGCCTACTTCCGCTTCGTCGATGAGGCGCGCAAGCTCGGTGTCGACGCGCCGGTGGTGCCGGGCATCATGCCGATCACCAGTTCCACCCAGCTGATGCGCTTTTCCGACGCGTGTGGCGCCGAGATCCCGCGCTGGATCCGCCTGCGCCTGCAGGCCTATGGCGACGACATCGCTTCCATCAAGGCCTTCGGCCTTGACGTGGTCACCGACCTGTGTGACCAGCTGCGCAACGCCGGTGTGCCTGCTTTGCACTTCTACACCATGAACCAGAGCGTGGCGACGCTGGAGATCGTGAAGCGTCTTGGGCTGGGTTAAGGTCGGGGGCTGGCCCGGAATGCAGAGAGGAAACGCCATGCCCCGCACCTGGAAACACCCCACCGGTCGCCTGCGTCTGGCGCCGGTCCTGCTGGCTGCGCTGCTGACCGCGTGCGCCGTGCCCACGCCCGTGCGGGTGGATGCGCCCATCGACACGGCGGTCCGTGCAGCGCCCGCGGACCCGTCCCCATCGCAGCCGGTGCCTTCCGGTGAGGTTGCGGTGCCCGACCCGACCGCCGCCGAAGCGCCTCCTCGGGACGACGACCCGCTGGCCGTACCGTCCAGTTCGGCGCCGCTGATCGACAAAGGACTGGCGTCCTGGTACGGCAACCGTTTTCACGGCCGGCGCACGGCCAGCGGTGAACGCTACGACATGCACGATTTCACCGCCGCGCACAAGACCCTGCCCTTCGGCACCAAGGTGCGGGTGCGCAGCGTGCAAACCGGCAAGGAAGTGGTGGTGCGCATCAACGACCGTGGTCCCTACAAACACCGCCGCATCATCGATCTGAGCCAGGCCGCGATCACCGCCCTGGGTGTGCGCCACCGCGGCGTGACCATGGTGGAGCTGCTGAGAGAATGATCCCCCGTCCGCCCAACAACAACCTCCTGGAGACCGCATGAGAATCGAAACCATCGCCGTGCACGGCGGCTACACCCCCGATCCCACCACCAAGGCGGTGGCGGTGCCGATCTACCAGACCGTGGCCTACGCGTTCGACGACACGCAGCACGGTGCCGACCTGTTCGACCTCAAGGTCGCGGGCAACATCTACAGCCGCATCATGAACCCCACCAACGGCGTGCTCGAAGCGCGCCTGGCGGCGCTCGAAGGCGGCGTGGGCGCACTCTCCATGGCCTCGGGCATGGCGGCCATCACGGCGGCGATCCAGACCATCGCCGAAACCGGCGACAACATCGTTTCGGCCTCCACGCTCTACGGTGGCACCTACAACCTGTTCGCCCACACCTTCCCGCAGCAGGGCATCACGGTGCGCTTCGCCGATCCGCGTGACCCGGCGGCCTTCGCCGCGCTGATCGACGAGCGCACCAAGGCGATCTACTGCGAATCGGTGGGCAACCCGCTGGGCAACGTGACCGACATCGGCGCGCTCGCCGCCGTGGCCCACGCGGCCGGCCTGCCGCTGATCGTGGACAACACCGTGTCCAGCCCCTACCTGTGCCGCCCGTTCGAACACGGTGCCGACATCGTGGTGCACTCGCTGACCAAATACCTGGGCGGCCACGGCACCACCATCGGCGGCGCCATCGTCGACAGCGGCAAGTTCCCCTGGGCCGAGCACAAGGCGCGCTTCAAGCGCCTGAACGAGCCCGACGTGAGCTACCACGGCGTGGTCTACACCGAAGCGCTGGGCGCAGCCGCCTACATCGGGCGCGCCCGCGTGGTGCCGCTGCGCAACATGGGCGCGGCGCTCTCGCCCATGAACGCGTTCCAGATCCTGCAGGGCATCGAGACGCTGGCGTTGCGCATGGACCGCATCTGCGAGAACGCGGTCAAGATCGCCACGCGTCTGCAAAACCACCCCAAGGTGGACTGGGTCAACTACGCCGGCCTGTCCGACCACAAAGACCACGCGCTGGTGCAGAAATACATGGACGGCAAGGCGTCCGGCATCATCAGCTTTGGCCTGAAGTCGACCGACGCCATCGCGGCCGGCGCGCGTTTCCAGGACGCACTGATGCTGTTCACGCGCCTGGTGAACATCGGCGATGCCAAGTCGCTGGCCTGCCACCCGGCCACCACCACCCACCGCCAGCTCAACGCCGACGAAATGAAGAAAGCCGGCGTGAGCCCGGAGATGGTTCGCCTGTCGATCGGCATCGAACACATCGACGACCTGATCGCCGATCTGGAGCAGGCGCTGAGCAGGGTGTGACCCCCCCTGCGCCGCTTCGCGGCTTCCCCCCCAAGGGGGGACCACGCCCTTGGACCGGCGAAGCCGGATCTTCGGCGTGCGCTGGGATGGGGCACGCGCTCCGGTGGTGGAGTTGAACCTGCCATGCGAATCCTCCAGGCTCTGCGCCTGATGCGGCTCTGGGCCGCCGCCGGGCTGGCGCTGCTGTACCTGGCGGGTTGCAGTGACAGGGATGCCTGGCAACGTTCGATGCTGTACCACCCGCAGCCGGCCCGGCAGGCGGGTGATTCGCTGACGCTGCCGGTGGACGGTGCCACGCTGCAGATCAGCCTGCGGTCGAGGCCCGGCGCGCCGGCGATCCTTTATTTCGGTGGCAACGCCGAGGACGTGTCGGGCACCCGGCCCCAGCTCGAGCGCCTGTTTCCCGACCATGCGCTGTATCTGATGCACTACCGCGGCTACGGGCAGAGCACGGGTGAACCCGGCGAGCCCGCCCTGCACGCAGACGCCCTCGCGCTGTACGAGCATGTGCGGCGCGAGCACGCGGAGATCAATGTGATCGGCCGCAGCCTGGGCAGCGGCGTCGCCGCCCGCCTCGCGAGCGAGCGGTCGGTGGCCCGGCTGGCCCTGATCACGCCCTACGACAGCATCGAGAACGTGGCGGTCGAGCACTACCCCTGGTTGCCGGTGCGCTGGCTGATCCGGGACCGTTTCGATTCGGCGGCGGTGGCCGGTCGCATCAGCGCGCCCACCACGCTCATCGTCGCCGAACACGACACGCTGATCCGGCCCGGGCGCACGGCGCAACTTGCCATGCATTTCAAGCCGGGTGTTGCGCGTACGGTCGTGGTGGCGGGCGCCAACCACAACGACATCGGCACCCATCCGGTCTACGACCGTGCGCTGCTGGAGGCGCTGGCTGGGGATTGATCTGAATCAATTCGTCCGCATTTCCGGCGCCGCACCGTATTTGTGCGCGGTGCCGTTTGATCTTTAGCAAATGGGTCCCATGCCGGGTCTTCTGTAATGCCTGCCGGGAATGTTCCCGTGTCAAGGACTGAAGGAAGACCATGAAGAAGCACATCGTTGCCGTTGCCGCTCTCTGCTTGCTGGGATCGGGCGCCGCACTGGCGCAGGACTTCAAGGCAGGAAACCTGCTGGTGCGTGCCCGCGCCGTTCACCTGGACAGCGCCAACAAGGACAGCACGGGCCTGGACCTCGCCGTCAACGACAAGTGGCTGCCCGAAGTTGATTTCACCTATTTCATGAGTTCGAACCTGGCGGCCGAACTGATCCTGACCGTGCCCCAGAAGCACACACTGACCGCGGGCGGCGCCCCCATCGGCAGCCTGAAGCACCTGCCCCCCACATTGACGGTGCAGTACCACTTCACGGACCTGGGGGCCTTCAAGCCGTACGTGGGCGCGGGCCTGAACTACACCCGCTTCAGCTCGGTGAACCTGCCCGCTGGCGTGGACATCAAGCGCAACAGCTTCGGTCTGGCGCTGCAGGCGGGCATGGACTTTCGCCTGACCGACACGATGTACCTGAACGTCGACGTGAAGAAGGTCCAGATCGCCACCAAGGTGAGCGCGGGAGGCACCGAGATCGGCAAGCTGAAGGTGGACCCGCTGTTGCTGGGTGTCGGTGTGGGCTGGAAGTTCTGACCCCCAACCGTTTCACCCGAGTCCAGGCCCGGCGCGTCCAGCGTCCGGGCTTTTTTTGTGCGTTCAGGCCATGCGGGCCAGCCCCAGCGTGAACACCACGCCATCGGCCACGTTGCGCGCCTGCACCGTGCCGCCCATCTTGGCCATGTAGGTCTTGACCACGAACAGGCCCTGGCCTCGGTGGCCTTCGGTCGGCGGCAGGTCGGACACGCCGTAGTCAAAAATGCGCGGCAGCAGCGCTGCGGCTATCGCCGGTCCCTGGTTGTGCACCGCGATCCAGGCGTGTTGCGGATCGGCCGTCAGTGACAGCGTGATGGCGGTGCCCGGTGTGCGGCAGCGCTGGGCGTTGCTCAGGAGGTGCGTGACCACGTCTTCCAGTGCGAAGCCATCGGCCCGCACCTGCAGGCCCGCCAGCCCGGTGTTGTCGGCGTCCAGGTAGCGCACGTCGTCGATGCCGGAGAAGTGCGCGTTGTCGGCGATCTGCCGCAGGAAGGCGTGGATGTCCAGCCGCTCGCTGGCCATGTCGGCGGCGACGATGGCCTCGCTCGGTGAGGCGTGCCCGTACAGCACCTTGACGGCCTGCTGCATGCGCTGCACGTAGCGGTGGCTCGGGTCCTCGGGCCGGCCGTGCAGCACCATCAGCGACTGCAGCGGGGACATGATCTCGTGCCCCACGGCGTGCCACATGTCCAGCTCCTGCTGGGCGCGCTGGTGTTCGCGCGAGATGTCGTTCTTCACCCGTTGCAACAGGTCGGACAGGCCCCCGGCCAGGATGCCGAGTTCGTCGCTGCCGCGCAGGTCGCTCACGTCCAGGTCGGCGAGCCGGTTTTCCGGCAGGGGCGCGTGCACGTTGTACGACACCGCCGCGGCGCGCCGGGTGAGCTGGGTCACGCGGCGGATGAGCCCGATCTCGATCAGCAGCCAGGCCAGCACGATCGCGCCCAGCATGGCCCCGACCAGCCAGAGCAGGCGCGTGGCGACGATGCTGATGCGGCGCTCCACCGTGCGCACGTCGCCCGTCAGCGTGATCTCGAAGCGGCCCACCGGCGTGGCCACGGTGTCCACCGCCTGCAGCGGCGGCACCTGGGCGCCCACCGGCAGCAGGCCCACGATGTGGCGCACCCAGGGCGATTCGCGCTCGCCCGGGTCGGCGCTGCCTTGCAGGGTCTGCGTGGCGGGGGGACGCGTGAGGCCCGGGGCCAGGGTGCTGGCCAATCGCTGGATCTGCAGGCTTTCGCCCGGCAGCAGGGACTGCGCCAGTTCGGCCAGCGCGGAGGGCTCGGCCTGGCGCGGCGCGGTGGTGTCCAGCAGTTGCGCGGACGCGGGCCCCACGATCTGCAGCCCCACGCGGATGTCGGCGAGATCGGCGGGCGGCCAGACCACCCGGGCGGGCGGCAGGTGGGCCACGCGCAGGGCGTCCGAGGGCAGGCGGATGGAATAGAAGGCGCGGCGCGGGCAGTCGGGCTGCGCCTGGCCTTCGTCGGCGCAGTCCGGGCTTTGCCAGACCCAGCCGCGGAAGTCCCGCACCGGGCGGGTCTTGCGTTGCAGCGTGTCGGGCTCCGCGCCGGCCTCGGGTGCCCGAAAGCCGGCCCAGCGCCCCACCAGCGGCGCCTGCGGCTGGCCACGGGCGCTGGCCACCAGCTCCAGCGGCGCGATCCAGCGGGTGGTCTGGCCGCGCAGCGTCAGGTGCACCCGGGCGCGGTGCACGTCCTGCAAGTCCAGCTGGCCCCGCTGGCGGCCCACCAGCGGCGGGCTGACGAAGCTGCCCGCGAGGTAGACGAAGCCGCCTGCGTAGGGGTTGCTGCCGATCGCCGCGCAGGCGCTGGAGCCGTCCTGGAACAACACGGCGCAACCCGAGCTCTCCAGCGCCTGCTGGGCCTTGAACGGGTCGTCGAAGTCGAGCGCGCCAAAGGGCAGCAGCAGCGGCGACAGCTCGACGCCCTGGCCGGGCGTGGCCGGTGTGTGCTGCGGATTGAGCAGGGCGAGCTGACCGGCCGGGTGGCGCAGGCGCGCGAGGATCTCCGACTGGGTCTTGCGAAAGCTGTTCTGGTAGTTGAGGTAGCTGCGCTCCTTTTCGTGCCGCAGCACGGTCAGTGCCAGGCCCAGCGTGGCCAGCACCAGCAGCGCAAAGACGGCGCGAAAGAAGATGCGCCGCCGAAAGCCGGCCAGCCCCAGGCGCGGCACGCCGAGCTGGCCCATGCGAAAGCGGGGCAGGTCGAGGCCCGGCACCTTCATGCGGGCTTTCGGCCGGGCGCGGAAACCAGGGCCGCGCGGACCCAGCGAAAGCCCCGCATGGGGACGTTTTCGATGCCCTCGAACTGCGGGTCCACCTCGCGGAAGGCGTCACGGATGGTGCTCACGTGCTTGCGCACGTTGTCGCGGTTGCGCCCGCTCTTGACCACGTCGAACAGATCTTCGTACGACACCACCTCGCCTGCCCGCTGATGCAGCGTGGCCAGGATGCGTTGCGCGGTCAGTGGCAGGTTGATGCGCTGGCCGCGCCAGATCGGCGTGCGTTGCCACAGCGGGTCCAGGCTCAGCTCTTCGGCGGGCGTCGCCGGCGCGGCCACCGCGGCTTGCTTGCGCGAGACGCGCAGGATGTCCAGAAAGGTCTCGATGAAATCGTGTTCTTCGAAGGTGGTCTTCTGCAGGTAGTCCCAGGCGTCCAGCGCCTTCATGATGCTGCGGTAGATGGCCGCGGGCATGGCCGAGACCACCAGCACCGGCGTGCCCTGGCGGTTCTTGTTGATCGCGTTGATCAGGGCCACGCCGGCATGGCGCTCGTGGCCGAGTTCGATGTCGAGCACCACCAGGTCGTAGGGCACGCGGTTGATGGCGTTTTCCGCGTCGTCGCGGTTGAACCACTGGTCGATCCGGATGTCGGGTCGCGCCGACCGGATCCAGGTGGCCAGCTGTCGGCTGGTGGGTTGATCGTCCTCGATCAGGGCCACGCAAAGGGTCGGGTTGGGGCTGGACATGGTGCGCCATTATGAAATGGCCCCACCCGCGCGGCGCGGAAGGAATCTTCCGCGGGCGAAGCCAATCCGCCGGGGCATGAAGCCTCTCGCCCGGCGCCCGCGTTGTAGCTTCCCGGGCCCTTGCGAAGAATCGGGTTCATCGGTTGAGCGGCGTCTGCCCCCCCGATCCCCAGGAGTCTTCACCATGTCGTTTTCGCTCAAGCAACTCACCGCCCGCCTGCGCCAGGCCTTCGCCCGGCCGGCACCCGACGCCAGCACCGCGCCGCTGTTCGACGACGACGGCGCGCCGCCGGCACGGCCCCGCCCGCCGCTGCGCCTGCCGCGCCTGCCCCGGCACACCGCCCCGGTGGTGGTGGGGGTCCTGTTGCTGGTCGCGGGCGGTTACACCCTGGTGCGCCACCCGCCCGCGCTGACGATCAACCCGGGCCAGGCGGCGCTGCGCACCAACCAGCTCACCGGTCACCAGCAGGAGCTGGGGGCGGGCAATGTCTGGGTGCTGCCTGGCCTGCACCGCCTGCGGGTGCTGTCGCTGCGCGACCAGAACTGGAAGTCGGCCGAGATGGCGCGCCACGACGGGCCGGCGCCGGTGCAATCGGTGGAAGGGCTGTCGCTGGGCGTGGACGTGACGGTGCGCTTCGCGGTCAACCCGGCCCAGCTCGCGCTGGTGGCCAGCCGGCTGCAGGGGGACCCGGGCGCCGAGCTGGTGGACCCGGCCCTGCAGGGCGTGGTCTACAAGACCTTCGCGCGCTACACGGCGCGTGAAATCTTCTCGACCCGACGCACGGAGATCCAGCAGGCCATGGAGGCCGAGCTCAAGCCGAAGCTGGCCGCCGAGGGTCTGATCCTGCGCAACGTGCAGGTGGGCAAGATCGACCTGCCGCCGCAGTACAGCGAGCGCATGGAAACCCTGCTGGCCGAAGAAATGGCCAGCGAAAAGATGCGCTACACGCTGGAGTTGAAAGAAAAACGCGTGAAGGAACGCGAGCTCGAAGCCCGGGCCGAGATGGTGCAGCGGGAGCTGCAGGCCGAGGCCGCCGGCAAGGTGCAGGTGATCGCCGCCAAGGCCCAGGAAGAGGCGATGAAACACGTGCTGCCCTTCAAGCAGCGCCAGGTGGAGCAGCGCAAGCTCGAAGCCGAGGCCGACAAGCAGTCGCGCATCCGCACCGCCGAAGGCAACGCCGAAGCGCGGCGCATCGAAGCCGACGGCGAAGCGCTGGCGCGCCAGCGCCTGGCGCAGGCCGAGGCGTTCCGGCTGGAGGCCGTGGGCAAGGCCAACGCCGAACAGATGGCGCGCGAAGGCAGCCTGCTGAGCCGCCATCCGCTGCTGATCCAGAAGGTCATGGCCGACAAGCTGTCCGACAAGGTGCAGGTCATCATCGCCGCGCCGGGGGCCGACGGCGGCTTCATCGGTTCGGGGCTGTTGGGCCACCCGGGCAAGGCCGTCGCGCTCGCCTCGGGGGCTGACGTCGACGAAGGGGAAGAAGAATGAGCGGCCCCGCCCACCCACCCGAGAAGACCGTGAAGACCTGCCTGCGATATGTGGCCACGGCCGTGCTGGCCGCGGCGGCGGCCTGGCTGCTGGTGTTCGTGGCGCCCCCGGCGCGTGCCGCTGACGGGCAGTCGCCGGCGCTGCCGCCACAGGCGCTGATCGTGCAGGACGCCGTGGCGCTGCGCGCCGCGCCACGCGAGACCGCGGCCCAGCAGGCCCGGCTGTGGCAGGGCGAGCTGGTGGAGATCCGCGGCGAGCGCCTGGAGTATGTGCAGGTCTGGGACCACCAGCGCGAACGCGGTGGCTACGTGCGGGCCAGCCAGTTGCGCCGGTTGTCGCTGGACGCGGCCCACGCCGACGAACTGCTGGCGGTGCTGCGCTTCGTCAAGGACAGCGCGGGCAGCGAAGGCCTGGGTTTTGGCTACGGCGCGGCCTGGCTGCAGGCGGCCAGCCCGGCGCAGTTGTCGGGCCCCGTGGGCGCGGAGGTGCTCGATGCCGTGGCCGGCGCAGCGCAGCGGTTGGCACACAGGGCTTCGGCCGCGGGCCTGTCGCGCAGCGCGCAGGAAGCGCTGATGGGCCAGCTGGACGCGGCGGGGCGCTACGGCATCCGCTTCAACAGCCACGAGCGCGGGGACCGCATGCAGATCTGTTACGACGGTGAACTGTTCAGGCGCGTGCTGGCCATGCCCGCGGCCAGTGCCGAGCAGCGCGCCCGCGCCGCCCTGGCCCTGACCGACCCGGCGTGTGAAGACCCCGCGCTCGGTGTGCTGCAGCGCATCCAGCGCCAGGAGGACAGCGCCAGCCTGCTGGACCAGACCGATGCGCTGGGCCTGCCGCCGGTGCTGAAGAACCGCTTGCAGATGCGGCGCGCCAGCGTCTGGTCGGCGGTGGCTTTCGAACGTTCGCGCCAGGCGCCGGGCGGTGCGCAGGCCGCCACCGCCGCCTGGCGCGCGCTGGAGGCATTGGCGCGGGTCGACCCACAGGGCCTGCCCGACACCGACGCGAGCCTGATGAACGACGCGGTGATGCGCGTGAACGCCTCGCGCTGGGCAGCGGTTCCCGCCAGCGCACAGAGCAAGGGTCTGCAGCTGCGCACCAGCCCCGGCGCGCAGGCGGGGCAGACCTGCGTGAGCCTGCACGGTGGCGCGGCGGGCAGTGCGCCGCTGTGGACGCAGTGCAGCCACGGCGTGGTGTGGCCGGCCTCGTTCAGCGTGAACCGCGAAGGCAATGCCGCGGCGCTGGCGGTGCAGCCGATGGCGGGGTGGCGCGAACTCTGGCTGTTGCGCAAGCAGGCCGGGGGCTGGACCCTGAGCGTGCTGCCGCCGGCGCCCACCCTGCCGGGCATCGGCTACGCCGAGCTCGCGGGCTGGGTGCCGGGCGGGCGCCAGGTGCTGGTGGCGCGCGAGGCCCGGGGCGAGGGCCGGTACCAGCGGCGCTACGAAGTGCTCGACCTGGCCACGCTCGCTCCCCAGCGACAGGCCAGCGACCCGAGCGTGCTGGGCGCTTTCCAGCGCTGGCAGATGCCGCAGTGGAAGCAGCAGAGCGTGAGCCTGCGTTGAGGATCGGGAGCCGGTGGCTCAGCGTTCGTCGTAGCTCACCACCAGCCGGTCGGTCGTCGGGCGCGCCTGGCAGCTCAGCACGAAGCCCTTGTCGGTCTCCCAGGGCTCCAGCGTGAAGTTCTTGTCCATGGTGACGGCGCCTTCCACCACCTTGGCGCGGCAGGTGCAGCACACGCCCCCGCGGCACGACCAGGGCAGGTCGAGGCCGGCGTTGAGCGCCACATCCAGCACGTGTTCGTCCTTGCCCATGCGCAGCTGGTGGGGCTTGCCGTCGAGCACCACGGTCAACGCCACTTCGCCATCGGTACGGACCGCCGGGTGGCCCAGCACCGCGGCCTGGCGCTGATCGGCGGGCAGGGCTTCCAGCGTCGGGGAGGTGAAGCGTTCGGTGTGCACGCGGTCGGGCCGCACACCGGCGTCGAGCAGCGCCTGCTGCGTGGCTTCGATCATGGCGTCGGGGCCGCAGATGAACACCTCGTCCATGCTGCCCACCGGCAGCAGCGCGGCGATGATGGCGCGCACCTTGTCGCCGTCGATGCGGCCTTCGAGCAGCGGCACTTCCTGCGCCTGGCGCGAGAGCACGTGGATCAGCGTGAGGCGGCCGGGGTAGCGGTCTTTCAGGTCTTGCAGCGCTTCGTTGAACATCACGCTGGCCATGCGCCGGTTGCCGAAAACGAGCGTGAATTTGCTGTCGGCCGATTCTTCGAGCGTGCTGGCCAAGATGGACAGGATGGGGGTGATGCCCGAACCGGCCGCAAAGCCCACGCGGTGGATCGCGCGCGGTTTGTGGATGGTGAAGCGGCCGTCGGGCGGCATCACGCGCAAGGTGTCTCCGGCCTTCAGCTCGGTGGCGGCCCAGTTCGAGAACACACCGCCTTCGACCGGCCGGATGCCCAGCGTGAGTTCGCCCTGTTGCGTGAGCAGGCTGCGCGGGCTGCTGATGGAATAGCTGCGCCGCACGTCCTGCCCGCCGATGGTGGTGCGCAGCGTGAGGAACTGGCCTGGCTCGAAGGCGAAGGTGTCGCGCAGCTCCGGCGGAATGCGCAGTGAAACCGCCACCGATCCGGCGGCCTCGGGGTGGATGTGCGAGACGGTGAGGTCGTGGAAGCGGGGTGCGGCGTGGCTCATGGTTTCAGTACGGCTTGAAGTAGTCGAAGGGTTCCAGGCAGTCGAGGCAGCGGTACAAGGCTTTGCACGCGGTGGAGCCGAAGGGCGAGGTTTGTGTGGTGTTGTGCGAGCCGCACTGGGGGCAGGGCACCGCGGTGTGCCGGACCGCGTGCCGGCTGAACTTCAGCACCCCGGCGGGCGTGTCGGCATGGCTGCCGCATTGCGGCGGAGCGATGCCGTAGGCGCGCAGCTTCTCGCGCGCGGCCTCGCTCATCCAGTCGGTGGTCCAGGCGGGCGAGAGCTGCGTGATGACGCGACCGGGCAGTCCTGCAGCGCTCAGGGCCGCATGGATGTCGTCCTCGATCTGGCCCATGGCCGGGCAGCCGCTGTAGGTGGGCGTGATGACCACCTCGGGCACGCCGTCGGCCCCCTCGCGCACGTCGCGCAGGATGCCCAGCTCGCGCAGGCTGATGACCGGAATTTCCGGGTCGGCCAGGTGCGCCAGCGCCTCGGTGATGGCCTGCAGCGAAGCGTGGGTGGCCGCATCCATGGTGTTCACCAGACGGCGGTCGGGTGCGCGCGGGCCAGGCTCTGCATCTCGGCCAGCAGGAAGCCCAGGTGCTCGGAGTGCACGCCCACATGGCCCTGGGCCACGTAGCCCGCGTGCGGCTGGTCATGGCGCGTGAGCGTGGCTTCGGCCAGGGTGTCGTTGACCAGGGCGTTCCAGTGATCGCGCAGCGTTCGCACGTCCACGCCACTGCCGTCGGCTGCGGCGGCCTGTTCGGCGGGGGAAGGTTGCCAGAAGGCTTCGCAATAGGGCAGCAGGTGGTCCAGCGCCGCCTGCGCGCGGCGCTGCGATTCGCCGGTGCCGTCGCCAAAGCGCACCAGCCAGTCCGACGCGTGGCGCAGGTGGTAACGCACTTCCTTCAGGGACTTGGCCGCGATGGCAGCCAGTTGCGCGTCCTTCGACGCCTGCAGGCTGTCCCACACCAGCACCATGAGCGCGCTGACGAGGAAGTTGCGCGCGATGGTCACGGCGTAGTCGCGCTCGCTCACCGCGTAGCCCACCAGCGGGCCGTGGTGCGGCAGCTCCATCAGCGTGTGGTTGCGGAACTCGGCGGTGTCGCGGAAGTAGGCCAGCGTGTCTTCGGCGATCTGGCCGTTCTGGCGCGCGCCCTGCAGGTGCGCGAATCGCTGGGCCTCGACCGGGTCGGCGTTGATCAGGCTGGCCGCGTGCTGGTAGAGCAGCCGCGCCTGGCCGATCAGGTCCAGGCTGTTGTTCGCCAGCGCCAGGTCTTCTTCGAGGACGGGGCCGTGGCCGCACCATTCGGCGTTGCGCTGGCCCAGCACCAGGGCGTTGTCGGCCAGGTGCAATACATAGTCCACTGGAGCCCCCACGCTCCCCGCTTCGCGTGGTTCGCTGCCCCCCGTGGGGGCGCTCGCTTGCTTGGGGCGGCCCTGCGCGGCGCTCGGTTCGGTTGTAGCCATCACATGTGCCCCACTTTTTCGGGGATTTCGTAGAAGGTCGGGTGGCGGTAGATCTTGTCGGCCGCCGGATCGAAGAAGCTGTCCTTGCTGTCGGGTTCGCTGGCTGTGATGGCGTTGGACGGCAGCACCCAGATGCTCACGCCTTCCTGGCGGCGCGTGTAGACGTCGCGCGCCATCTGCAGCGCGTGTTGTGCGTCGCTGGCGTGCAGGCTGCCGCAGTGTTTGTGCTCCAGGCCCTGCTTGCTGCGGACGAACACTTCCCAGAGCGGCCATTCTTTCAGTGCAGGTGTCGATGCGGGCGCGTTCATGCGGCCTCCTTCAGGTTGCGGGCTTGCTGTTTGGCGGCGTGGGCCATGGCGGCTTCGCGCACCCAGGCGCCTTGCTCGTGGGCTTTCACGCGGGTGGCCAGGCGTTCCTTGTTGCAGGGGCCGTTGCCGTTGACCACGGCCCAGAACTCGTCCCAGTCGATCTGGCCGTAGTCCCAGTGGCCGCGGGCCTCGTTCCACTTCAGGTCCGGGTCGGGCAGGGTCACGCCCAGCACCTCGGCCTGCGGCACGGTGGCGTCGACGAACTTCTGGCGCAGGTCGTCGTTGCTGATGCGTTTGATGCCCCAGCGCATGCCCTGCACGCTGTTGGGGCTGTCGGCGTCGGGCGGGCCGAACATGGCCAGGCACTTCCACCAATAGCGGTTGACGGCGTCCTGCACCATGGCCTTTTGCTCGGCCGTGCCCTGCATCATCACCAGCAGCGCTTCGTAGCCCTGGCGCTGGTGGAAGCTCTCTTCCTTGCAGACGCGGATCATGGCGCGTGCATACGGCCCGTAGCTGCAGCGGCACAGCGGGATCTGGTTCATGATCGCCGCGCCGTCCACCAGCCAGCCGATCACGCCCACGTCGGCCCAGTTGAGCGTCGGGTAGTTGAAGATGGAGCTGTACTTGGCTTTGCCGCTGTGCAGGCCGTCGAGCATCTGGTCGCGGCTGGTGCCGAGCGTCTCTGCGGCGCTGTAGAGGTACAGGCCGTGGCCGCCCTCGTCCTGCACCTTGGCGATCAGGATGGCCTTGCGCTTCAGACTGGGCGCGCGGCTGATCCAGTTGCCCTCGGGCAGCATGCCCACGATCTCGCTGTGGGCGTGCTGGCTGATCTGGCGCACCAGGGTCTTGCGGTAGCCGTCGGGCATCCAGTCCCGCGGTTCGATCTTGCCGTCGGCGTCGATCACGGCGTCGAAATGCGTTTGCAAGGCGGCATCTTCGGCGCTGGCCGGTGCGGCCACGGCCTTCAGTCCGGGCTTGGACTCGCCGTCGGCGACCGAAAAAGATTGGGTGTACATGCGTGTCTCCTGACCCCGGAACCGGGTGCCGAATGGGGTGAAGCGGCAGTATATGCAATTAACCGACCGATCGGTTGGTTAATTGTCTGGGATCGACTCAGGGTTTTTCCGGGGAGGGGCAGGGCGCACAGGGCGCCCTTTTCCGTACAGTCGGATCCATGTCGCCCACTGACAGGCCTTTTCCTTTTCGCGCCAGCCCCTGGTCGCAACGCTGCGCCCGGTTCACGGTCGCGTTGCTGGCGGGGTTCACAGCGGGAGTGGGCCACAGCGGAACGGCGGCGGTCGGCGGGACAACGGACCAGTGGGTGTTTGTCGCGGACCGTGCTTCCGAAGGGGTGGCTCTGGATGCCAGCACCGCTTGCGGGCTGCCGGGTTTTCAGGCGGCGCTGGCTCAGCGCCTCAACGCCGCGCGGGCCGTGGCCCGTTCCTGCGGAAACTCGGTCATGCCGGCTGCCGGTCCGCTGGTGTGGAATCAACGCCTGTTTTCAGCCGCGGCCCGCCATGCCCGTGACATGGCCACCCGGAACTACTTCTCCCACACCAGCCTGGACGGGCGTTCCCTGGCCCAGCGGGTCGCCGCCGAGGGCTACCCCTGGACATCGGTGGGCGAGAACCTGGCGGGCGGGCAAACCACGGTGGACAGCGTCATCGCCGGCTGGCTCTCCAGCCCCGGGCATTGCAGCAACCTCATGAGCCGACAGTTCGAGGCGGTGGGCGTGAGCTGTGTGCGGCAATCGGGCAGCCGGTTTGGCCACTACTGGGTCATGGTGCTGGCCCGGCCCTGAAACCGGTGCCAGGGCCTTGGCGCCACCGTGCGGCGGCTTCAGCCGCCGGTGTCGAGCGTCTGGCCTTTGCCGCGGCCCCGGCCGAGGTGGGTCAGCAACTGGGGCAAGGCCACCTGCAGCGCCGCTTTCAGCGTGTGGGGCGGGTTGATGACGAACATGCCGCTGGCCGTGAGGCCGGGCCGGTCATCCGGGCCGTGGGTGGGGTCTTGCCCGATGGCCAGTGTCGCGTTCAGCCAGGGCCGTTGCGCCTGGTTGCTCAGGGTCTTCAGCCGGCGGGGCAGGTCGTGCGCCTCCGGGCGCGGAATGATCGGGTACCACACCAGGTAGGTGCCGGTCGGGAAACGGCGGATGAGTTCCTGTATGCAGGCGCTCACTTTGCCGTAGTCGCTCTTGATCTCGTAGCTGGGGTCGATCAGCACCGCGGCGCGCTTGGAGCCGGTGGCCGAAGGTGGCGGCGGGAGCAAAGGCTTGACGCCTTCAAAGCCGTCCTGCAGCGCCACGGCGATCTGGCGCCCGGCTTCGAGCTGGGCGATGTTGGCGTTGAGGGTGCGGCTGTCGGTCGGGTGCAGCTCGAACAGCTTGAGCTTGTCGCGCGACTCGGTGCGCAGCAGCGAATGCAGCACAAAGGGCGAACCCGGGTAGACGCGGAGCAGCCCCGAGGGGTTGTAGCTGGCGATCAGGTCGAGGTAGTCGTCGATCACCGGCGCGGCGGCCACGGGTGCGGCGCCGGCCGGACGCAGGGCGGCCATCAGTTTGACCACGCCGTCCTTGGCTTCACCACCGGTCTCCGTGTAGTCACCGTCCAGCCGGTACAGCCCGGCGCCGGCGTGGGTGTCCACCAGGGTGATGCCCGCTTCTTTCTGCATCAGATGGCGCAGCGTGGCGATGAGGGTGATGTGCTTGAGCACGTCGGCGTGGTTGCCGGCGTGGAAGGCGTGTCGGTAACTGAACATGGGTCGATGGTAGCGCCCCCTGGCGACCCGGTCACCCGCCGCCCATCTGTAACTTGCCAATCGGTACCGATATTTCGTACAATGGAAAGCTTCGCAGCGAAACGCAAGGCTCCGCGACGAAGACCGCACACCGGGCAACCGGGGTGCAAACCCCCACCTAAGAGTGTTCCGACAGAGAACAACCGACCGTGGAAAAGAGCCGCCAAACCCTCCTTCAAAGAGAAATCTCATGACTACTACGTTCAGCGCCAAACCAGCTGACGTGAAGCACGAGTGGTTTGTGATTGACGCGACCGACAAGGTCCTCGGACGAGTTGCCAGTGAAGTGGCTCTCCGTTTGCGCGGCAAACACAAGGCCATTTACACGCCTCACGTCGATACCGGTGACTACATCGTCATCATCAACGCGTCCAAGATCCGCGTGACGGGCACCAAAGCCCTCGACAAGATTTACTACCGTCACTCGGGTTACCCGGGCGGTATCTACGCCACCAACTTCCGCGACATGCAGGCCAAGCACCCTGGCCGCGCGATCGAGAAGGCCGTCAAGGGCATGCTGCCCAAGGGCCCGCTCGGCTACGCCATGATCAAGAAGCTCAAGGTGTACGGCGGTGCTGAGCATCCCCACACCGCCCAACAGCCGCAAGTGCTGGAACTCTAAAGGAGCCTTGAGATGATTGGTGAATGGAACAATGGCACCGGCCGTCGCAAATCCAGCGTCGCCCGTGTGTTTCTGAAAAAAGGCTCCGGCCAGATCGTGGTCAACGGCAAGGACATCCAGTCCTACTTCGGCCGTGAAACCTCGATCATGATCGCCAAGCAGCCGCTGCTGCTGACCAACCACGCCGAAACCTTCGACGTGATGGTCAACGTGCACGGTGGCGGCGAATCCGGCCAGGCCGGCGCTGTGCGCCACGGCATCACCCGCGCCCTGATCGACTACGACGCCACGCTCAAGCCGAGCCTGTCGCAAGCCGGTTTCGTCACGCGCGATGCCCGCGAAGTCGAACGCAAGAAGGTCGGTCTGCGTTCCGCACGCCGCGCCAAGCAGTTCAGCAAGCGCTAAAGCGCCGGGCTTCTGCCGCAAAAACCGCCTGCAAGCTTGTCTTGGGGCGGTTTTTGCATTTGGGGGCCGTGTGATCCGGGGTCTCAAATTCCAATCGAAAGGTGTCTGAATGAGGTTGCGTCTCCTGCGACGACGGCTCACCGTCAGCGCGCCCCGGGTTTCGGTGCGCAGTGCCATGCCTTGGCCGTTTCGCTGGCTTCTGGGTGCCGTGGTGCTTGGCTTCTCGGGGGCTCTCGCGCTCTGGGCGTTCGAGGTGGGCAAAGACATCGCCGGGCTGGATCGCAACGCCAAACAGGAACTGGAGCGCCTGCGCAACGAGGTGCAGGACCTGCGTGCCGAACTGGTGCGGGCGCAGTCCGTCTCCAACACCTCGGAGAGCCTGCTGACGGCGGAGAAGGCGGCCCAGGCGCAACTGGTGCAGCAGATCCGCCAGCTGGAGGCCGACAACCAGGTGCTGCGCGGTGACCTGGGGTTCTTCGAGCGGCTGATCCCGGGGTCGGGGAGTGGCGCACTGAACATTCGCGGCCTGCAGGTCGATCGCCTGGCGCAGAACCAGCTCAAATGGCAGGTGCTGCTGATCCAGGCCACCAAGAATGCCCCCGATTTCAGGGGTGTGCTGGAGGTGACCTTTGCCGGCACGCTGGAGGGCAAGCCCTGGTCGGTCGTTCAGGCGCCGTCGCCGCAACCGGTGCTGATCAAGGGCTATCTGCGCCAAGAGGGGCTGGTGGACGTTCCCGAACAGGCCGTGTTAAAAACCGTGACCGCAAAAATCCTGCAGGATGGCGCGGTCAAGGCCATGCACACCATCAAGCTTTAATCAACTGTCGTTTCGGAGAACTCCATGTTTGGCAAGAAGAAGCAACCCCCCATCAAAAGCCTGATCGCCCATGGAACGCGCATTGAAGGCAATGTGTTTTTCCACGACGGACTGCGGGTGGACGGTGATGTGGTGGGCGATATCCGCGCCAGCGATGAGCAGTCCAGCATCCTGGTGATCAGCGAATCGGCCACCGTGACCGGCCAGATCCATGCCGACCACGTCATCATCAACGGCAGCGTCAAGGGCCCCGTGCTGGCGTTCGATCTGCTGGAACTGCAGCCCAAGGCCCGGATCGAGGGCGACGTGTCCTACAAGGCCCTGGAGATGCACCAGGGCGCCACGATCTCGGGTCAGCTCAAACCCATGACCGGTGGTCTCGAAGACAAACCCACACTCAAACTGGCGGCAAACAACGGCTGAGCGCAAACCCGAGCGATTTGCTATAGCATTGCATCAGATGTGGACGAATGGCGTCCACCAGCCGTGTTCAGGAAGCCCCCGGAAGCGGCCCAAGACCTATGTCAGGACCCCCCATGAGCGCAGTTGCAGAGAACATCCAGACCGACATGCCAGCACCGCTGGTCTTCACCGACAGCGCCGCGGCCAAAGTGGCCGAGCTGGTGGCCGAAGAGGGCAACCCGGACCTCAAGTTGCGCGTGTTCGTGCAAGGTGGCGGCTGCTCCGGTTTCCAGTACGGTTTCACCTTTGACGAAGTGGTCAACGAAGACGACACCACCATGACGAAGAACGGCGTTTCGCTGTTGATCGATGCCATGAGCTACCAGTACCTGGTCGGCGCCGAGATCGACTACAAGGAAGACCTGGAGGGTGCCCAGTTCGTCATCAAGAACCCCAATGCCTCGACCACCTGTGGTTGTGGCTCCAGCTTCAGCGTCTGATCGACCGCTGTCGAAGCGCACTGCGCTTCCCGGCCAACAAAAAGCCCCGTCAATTTTGACGGGGCTTTTTTGTGGGTGTGATCCGGACTTC
This sequence comes from Hydrogenophaga sp. ZJX-1, assembly GCF_048590325.1. NCBI lineage: Bacteria > Pseudomonadati > Pseudomonadota > Betaproteobacteria > Burkholderiales > Comamonadaceae > Hydrogenophaga > Hydrogenophaga sp. ZJX-1. The sequence continues at coordinate 582,133 of NZ_JBMBRA010000003.1, read as the reverse complement.
AGCGCCAGTTGCGATCCCATTGCTCGTTCTCGCGATCCCGGCGATGAACGCGGTACTCCTCAGGATACTGGCGTGTTCCACCGATGTAGACCACTTCGGGTTCCGCCGGAGGCGCCGGGCGGTATTGCATCTGCTGCCGCGGTGCCGGTGCGGCGATGACGGGTTGCACGTTCACATGGACGTAGCGCCCCGGTTCTTCGGGCATCTGCACGTTGTAGCGCCGGCCGGCGTACTCGTACACCACGTCGTAGGCCACGGTCTGGTTTTCGTAGAAGGTCTGGGTGCTGCACTGCTGCACGGTCTGCGTGCGGGGCTGTCCGCGACCTTCGATGTGGTTGCCGAGCACGGCACCACCGAACAGGCCGATGGCCGTCGCCACCGCGCGCCCGCTGCCACCGCCGATGGCATTGCCCATGGCGCCACCGGCGATGCCGCCGATCAGCGCACCGGCGCCCGACTTGTGGCCGGGCACGGTCACGGTCTGGTTCTGGCACACCTCGCGCGGCGTGGCCACTTGCTGGATGATGGGTTTGCTGCTGAGCACACGGGCGCGTTCATCCTGGGCCTGGACGGCACCGGCGCCGGCGAGGGCGATCACACCGGTGAGGACGGGGAGGAGGATGGAACGGTCAGGGGATTTCATGGAAAGCTCCTTGGTTGAGGAGCCTCCATCGTGCGGCGCTTGTGTCAAGCCGCTTTACAGCCTGTGTAAAGCTGCGGCCAGACTTGTAACGTCTGGTGTCGGCTTCAAGCTTGCGCAGGCATGCCGAGCAGATCGCGGGCCAGCGCCTCGGCCACCTTGATGCCGTCCACGCCCGCGGAGAGGATGCCGCCGGCGTAGCCCGCGCCCTCGCCCGCCGGGTAGAGCCCGCGGGTATTCAGGCTCTGGCAGTCGGTCCCGCGCGTGATGCGCAGCGGCGACGAGGTGCGCGTTTCCACGCCGGTGAGCACGGCATCGGCCATGTCGTAGCCCTTGATCTTGCGGCCGAAGACGGGGATGGCTTCGCGCATGGCCTCGATGGCGAAATCGGGCAAGGCGGGCGCGAGGTTGCCGAGCTTCACGCCCGGTTTGTACGACGGGTCCACCGTGCCGAGAGCGGTGGACGGTGTCTGGGTCACGAAGTCGCCCACCAGCTGACCGGGTGCTTCGTAGGTGCCGCCGCCGAGCTCGTAGGCCCGGGCTTCCAGCTGGCGCTGCAGCACGATGCCGGCGAGCGGGTGCGTCTGGCCTTGTGCGGCCAGTGCCTGGGCCTGCGTGGCGTAACGCGCGCCATCGGCCTCACCGAAGGCGGCGGTCCAGAGCGGCAGGTCTTCTGGAAATGTCTGCGGGAAGTCAGCCACGTCGATGCCCACCACCAGGCCTGCGTTGGCGTTGCGCTCGTTGCGCGAGTACTGGCTCATGCCGTTGGTGACCACGCGGCCCGGCTCGGAGGTGGCCGCCACCACGGTGCCACCCGGGCACATGCAGAAGCTGTAGACCGCGCGGCCGTTTTTGGCGTGGTGCACGAGCTTGTAGTCGGCAGCACCCAGCAGCGGATGGCCGGCGTGGCGGCCCCAGCGCGCACGGTCGATCACGCTTTGCGGATGCTCGATGCGGAAGCCGACCGAGAACGGTTTGGCTTCGAGGAACACACCGGCATCGTGCAACAGCGCGAAGGTGTCGCGCGAGCTGTGGCCGAGCGCCAGAACGGCGCGCCGCGCGGGCAGTTCGGTGATCGCCCCGCTGTCCAGCTGCAACACGCGCAGGCCGGTCAGTTGCTGCTGGCCCTCGCTTGAGGGTGCCAGCGCGAGGCCCACCACCTGCTGCTGGAAGCGGATCTCGCCGCCCAGCGCGATGATCTTCTCGCGCATGGCCTCGACCACCTTCACCAGCTTGAAGGTGCCGATGTGCGGGTGCGCCTGGTAGAGGATTTCGGGCGGAGCGCCCGCGTCCACGAACTCCTGCATCACCTTGCGACCGAGGAAGCGCGGGTCCTTGATCTGGCTGTAGAGCTTGCCGTCCGAAAAGAGGCCGGCCCCGCCTTCGCCGTATTGCACATTGCTCTGCGGATTGAGCACCTTCCTGCGCCACAGGCCCCAGGTGTCCTTGGTGCGCTCGCGCACCGGCTTGCCGCGCTCCAGCACGATGGGCTTCAGGCCCATTTGCGCCAGTGCCAGCGCGGTGAACAGGCCGCAGGGACCGAGGCCAACCACCACCGGGCGAGCCGCCTCGTCGGCCGGCCAGCCGGTGGGCGCGTGACCAGGCGCGTGCCAGGCCATGTCGGGCGTGGGCTGGACGTGCGGGTTGTTCGCAAAGCGGGCCAGCAGACCAGGCTCCAGCGCCGGATCGGCCAGCGTCACGTCCACGATGTACACGGCCAGCAGTTCGGCCTTGCGGGCGTCGAAGCTGCGTTTGAAGACGTGCAGGTGGTCGATGACCTCTGGCGCGATGCCGAGAACCTGGGCAGCCAGCCGGGTGAGGGCCTCGACCGGATGCGGCGGCGGGATGCGGTCCTCGTCGGTCTCGGACGGCGCGTCGGACGCGCGGCGGTGTTCGGCCGGTACGTCGGCCAGCGGGAGCTTGAGTTCGGAGAGTCGGATCATGGTGAAGAGGGCTTGTGTTTATCAAGCAAGGGGCCCCTATTGTCGTCAAACCCGCAACCGGCTTTGGGGTGTGCGAGGCCGCCGGTGGATGGTTTTAAATAAATCCGGGTAAAATAATAAAACCCGTATAAAATTAGCGCCATGAGCACCGTCACCACTCCCACCTGCACCGCTTTTCTCGGCCACCGCCGCGTCGCCAACGGCTCCTACGCCGAGGTGGACCAGGCGCTGCGCGCGCTGGACCTGAGCGCTGGAGGCCTGCTGGTGTTTGACGACGCCAGCGGCACCCAGGTGGACCACCCCTGGCCAGCCGGCTATGCCGCCGCGCAGCCCGCCGGCGGTCCCCCGGACGCGTCCGAAGCGGCGACCGTTGCGCCGGGCGTGGGCCGGCCGCGTCTCGGCGTGGTGGCGCGCGAGGTCACGCTGTTGCCGCGCCACTGGGCGTGGCTGGCGCAGCAACGTGGTGGCGCGTCGGCCGCCCTGCGCCGGCTGGTCGAAGAAGCGCGGCGCAGCCAGGGCGACCAGGATGCGCAACGCCTGGCCAAGGAGCGGGTCTACCGCTTCATGAGCGCGATCGGCGGCGGTCTGCCCGGCTTCGAAGAGGCTTCGCGGGCGCTGTTCGCGCAGGATGCCGGGGCGTTCGCCCACCGCACCGCCCACTGGCCCGCCGATGTGCGGGACCACCTCGCCTGGCTCGCCCGCGACGCCTTTGCCGCCACGCCGCGCGCGGTCACCAGCACCACCTGAGCGCTGCCGCTCCACACCTCATCCATTGCTCAGCGTTCCAAACCATGCCACCCCATCCTTCCAGCCCAGCAAAACCCCTCTGGCGCATCTACCTGGTGTTTCTTGTGCCCATGGTGCTGTCCAACTTCCTGCAGAGCCTCTCGGGCACGCTCAACGGCATCTACATTGGCCAGATGCTTGGCACCCACGCGCTGGCGGCGGTGTCGGGCATGTTTCCGATCTTCTTTTTCTTCATCTCGCTGGTGATCGGCCTGGGCGCGGGCGCCTCGGTGCTGATCGGCCAGGCCTGGGGCGCACGGGAGCCCGAGAAGGTCCAGGCCATCGCTGGCTCGGCGCTGGCACTGGGCGCCTTGATCGGCATCGTGGCGGCGCTTCTGGGCAGCGTGTTCGCGCGCGAAGGCATGCAACTGCTGGGCACACCGGCGGACGTGCTCGACGACGCCACCGCCTACGCGCGGGTGATGATGCTGCTCATGCCGCTGCTGCTGGTGGTCATCCTCTACACGCAGCTGCTGCGCGGCGTGAGCGACACGGTGACGCCGTTGCTGGCCCTGCTGTTGTCCACCGGCCTGGGGCTGGTGCTGACCCCGGCCCTGATCAAGGGCTGGCTGGGGCTGCCGCCCTTGGGTATCCAGAGCGCGGCGCTGGCGGGCTTTGTGTCCCAGGCGGCATCGTTGGGGTTCCTGGCCTGGCGCCTGCTGCGCAAGCGCAGCGTGCTCGCGCCTGACAGGGCGCTGCTCAAGTCCCTTCGGCTGGACGGCAAGATCCTGACCCAGGTGATGCGCATCGGCCTGCCCACCGGGCTGCAGATGGTGGTGATCTCGATTTCGGAGCTGGTGATCCTGTCGCTCGTCAACGGTCACGGCTCGAAGGCCACGGCGGCCTACGGTGCGGTCACGCAGATCGTCAACTACGTGCAGTTCCCCGCGCTGTCGATCGCCATCACCGCGTCCATCCTCGGCGCGCAGGCCATCGGCGCGGGCCGGGCCGGGCGTCTTGGCGCGATCCTGCGCACGGGGCTGTGGATGAACGTGTGCGTGACCGGCTCGCTGGTGCTGCTGGGCTACGCGCTGTCGCACGGGATGCTGGGGCTGTTCATCACGCAGCCCGAAGTGCTGGCGCAGGCCGAGCACCTGCTGCACATCATGTTGTGGAGCATGCTGCTGTTCGGCTTCCAGTCGGTGGTGGGCGGCATCATGCGCGCCAGCGGCGTGGTGCTGGTGCCGGTGTCGATCTCCATCGCCTGCATCCTGGTGGTGCAGCTGCCGGTGGCCTACGGGCTGAACCAGCGCTTCGGACTGGAGGGCGTGTGGATGGCCTTCCCCGTGACCTACGCGGCCATGCTGGCGCTGCAGACCGGCTACCACCAGCTGGTGTGGCGCTTCATGAAGCTCGAACGCCTGGTATGACGCAGGGTCCGGGCAGGCGATAATCGCTGGGTGAAGCGCGCCAGGCCGTCGCTGGTGCATGGCCCGAAAGGGCGCACTGGAGGAACGTCCGGACTGCACAGGACAGCGTAGGAGGTAACACCTCTCCACCGACAAGCCGCAAGGCCCTAAGGTGAGGATCAGAGCAACAGAGACGAGCCGCTTCAGTGCGGGTGAAACGGGCAATCTCTACGCGCAGCAATACCAAATAGGCCAGCGTTGACGTGGTTCCGCGGAGCTGGCGGGTAGGTAGCACCGAGCCGGGTGGGTGACCCCCGGCCCAGATGAATGACGGTCACATGCGGGCCTTCGCAAGAGGGTTCTGCATGCACAAAATCCGGCGTATCGGCGCGCTTCACACTAATTCGTTGTCATCCAGCAGGTCGCCCCGGGCGCCCTGGCGGGCGTGTGCCACGGTGGCCAGTCCTTCGAGGTTCAGGATCTGGATGCGTCCGCGGCGGTAGTCCACCAGACCCCTGTCTTTCAGGTTTCGCGCCGCCAGCGTGACGCCCGCCCGGCGCACCCCCAGCATGTCGGCGAGGTGGGCGTGTGTGAGCTGCAGTTCGGTCTGGTGCGTTCGTGCCTGGCTGAGCAGGATCCAGCGGGCCAGCCGCGCCGGGATGTCCTGCACCTGGGCCGCCGCAGCCAGTTCGGCCACTTCCTGAGAAAAGCCCCAGAGGTAGCCGGCGAAGGTCCGCAACATGCCCAGGCGCCGGTCTGACAGGCGCTGCAGCACCGCACCGTCGGCGCGAAAGGCCGCACCGCTGCTCTGCACCAGCAGCGTGAAATGGCCAGCACCCAGTCCCAGCGCAAACTGCAGGCCCACTGCGCCCTCCCGGCCCGCGAGTCCCACCGCAAGCCCGCTATCGCCCCCATTGCGCACCACCAGCGCCACGCTGGTGCCGCTCAGGAGGAAGTAGACGTGCCCGCTGGCCGCACCCGGTGCTGAAAGGATCTCGCCCGCCTTGAGCTCCACGGGCTCACATCGGCGCAGGAGCAGGCCCTGGTCGGTGGGCGGCAGTTGAGCCACCAGACCGTTGTGCAACAAGTTCAATCGAGAGCCCGTTCATGGTTGAAAGACAACGCTTCGAAGAGAGCCGTCGGGCCGTGTTTCTGCTGCAGACAGGCGCCTGCAGCGCTGCAGTGTACGTGGCTTGCGCCCGCTTGCCCGGCTGGCTGCCCTTGCAGTCTGTCGCGTCGGGAAGCACCGCCGCGTGGGCCTGTTCGTCGCGGCCTGGCTCGGTATGTACGGTATCGAACAGTGTCCGGGCGCTTTGCGCCTACACTGGACCACCGCCGACGCCGCAGCCTCGGTACCCCAGATTCCTTTTGATCGCCCCCGGGCGGGAGCTCCGAATTTGTCAGTCGAACAGCCGACCAACCGGGTTCTTGCCGCTCTGGCCCAAGTGGATCGACGGCATTGGCTTTCGAGTCTGGAACGGGTCGAACTGCGCCAGGGGTACACCTTGCTGACGCCCGACGCTCCCATCGAATTCATGTACTTTCCCGAGGGTGCCCTGGTGGGCCTGCTGCACGCGGTCGGGCCCGATGGGCTGGAGGCGCCGCTGGCGCTGGTGGGCAGCGACGGACTGGTGGGGGTGGCCCCCTTTCTGGGTGTCTCGACTGAACGCCTGCGCGCCGAGGTGTTGCACCCAGGCAGCGCGTGGCGGTTGCCGGCAGCGGCGCTGAACAAGGGTCCGCAGCCCGACGAAACCCAGTTGAAGGTGGTGCTTCGCTATCTGCAGGAACTGGATGCACAGATGTCGCAGGCCGCGCTCTGTCGTTTGCAGCACACGCTGTACCAGCGACTGAGCCGTTGGTTGCAGGACGCTTTTGACCGCGTGCCGGGTTCGGTGTTGCACATCGAACCGGCCACGTTGGGGACCTGGCTGGGTGCCGAGCCTGGGGCCTTGGCGCTGGCTACCAGCCAATTGGCCGCCGAAGGCGTTGTGGAGCAGCAGAGCGGCCGCATCACCCTGCTGGACCGTGCGCAGTTGGCTCAGCGTTCGTGCGGTTGCCTTCAGCAGGTCAAACAACAGACCGACCCGCTGCTTTCACGCACCCCCTGATCCGGCGGGCGCGCCGGTGTTTGGCCAACGGATCGTTCTCTTCAGAGGTTGAAACCGCCCAGGCTCTGGAGGCGTTCCACGTGCGCGAGCAGGGAGCGTTTGGCCACCGGCCAGAGCCGCTCGGGCACATCGTCGTAGGCGAGCTTCACCCAGTCGTCCATCGTGCCTTCGGGTTGTGCCTGCATGGCTCGCCCCACTTTGGCTTCGCGCGCTAGGCGGTGGGCTTTCAGGTGCGCAATGGCCGCGCGGGCACCGCCGTGTTCTGGCGCGCTCGGGTTGTCGGATGTCTGCTTCAGGTCGCCCAGCACGTAGCCGTGCGCGGGCAGGATGAAGTCGACACCGTGCGCCTCGCACAGCCGGTCCAGCTTGTCGAGCGAGTCGAGGTAGGCACCCATGTTGCCGTCGGGCGGGTCGATCACGGTGGTGCTGCCGTTGAGGATGTGGTCGCCGCTGAACAGCAGGCCGTCTTCTTCGAGCAGCAGGCACAGGTGGTTGGCGGCGTGGCCGGGGGTGTGCACCACCTGCAGGGTGTGGCTGCTGATGGCATCGCCCGCCGAGCCCATGAGCACGAGACGCTCGCCGTCCGACAGCGCGCGTTCGGGGGTGAAGCGGCTGTTCTCGCGCGCCGTGGAAGCGCTGGGCAGGCCGAGGATGGGGGGGCTCTCGGCACACAAAGCCTGCAGCCGCGCCGCGCCCGGCGAGTGGTCGGGATGCGAGTGGGTGCAGACGATGGCGCGGATGTCACCGCCCGCGGCGCGCCACAGGCGTTCAATGTGTTCCGGGATGTCCGGACCGGGGTCGATGGCGATGTGGCCGCTCACCGGGTCGCCCACGAGGTAGCTGTTGGTGCCCGGGCCGGTCATGAAGCCGGGGTTGGGCGCGGTGAGCCGTTGCACGTTCTTCAGCAGCGGCACCGGGCGCTCGGTCTGCCAGGCCAGCTCGTGCACGATCTGGCCATGCGGGCAGACGAGCGCGAGTTCGCCAAAGGGCGGTTCGTGCTCCATGTGGCGCGACTCGTGGCCGTTCATCAGGCCCGCGCGCGGACAGCTGGTGAACAGGGGTTCATCGTTCACCGCGCAAGCATTGAGCACCGCCTGCACGCTCGGGTAGGCCTGCAGCCGCTCCAGCGTGCGGACGGTCGGGAAGATGATGAAGAAGCCGCCAGCCGCGTGGCGCGCCAGCGCGTCGGCAGGTCGCACCCAGACGGGTTCGAACTGCTCGGATTCGTCGGCCACGGGTTCCTGGCCTTCGGGCATGCGCGCGACCAGAAAAGGCACGTCGAAGCGGCGCGGCAGGTCGCGGTCGGTGATCCAGTGGGCGAGCACGAAGACGTCGGCACCGGACAGCGTGAGGCCCTGTGTTGCGCATTGCTCGGCAAACGGGGCTTTGCGGTCGAGCGTGGCGATCTCGCCCGTGCCCAGGTGCGAGCCGTCGGCGCGGCGCGCGAGCAGGATGCCCAGCTCTTCAAAACTCTCGCGGATGGCGGCGATGGCCTGCGTGAGGTGCAGGTCGCTCTGCGTCGCGCGGCGGGTGGACTGGCCGTGCGACTGCGCGTCGGCGGCGTCGATGCCGCCACCGGGGAACACGTAGGCACCTGGCGCGAAGCTGGCCGTCATCGAGCGGCGGGTCATCAGCACTTCGATGCCCTGCGGCGAGTCGCGCAGCAGCAGCACGGTGGCGGCGGGGCGCACGGCAGCGGGCGTGCGGGCAGGGTGGAGCAGTTGGGATGAGCGGACCATCCGCGCATTGTGCGACAGCGGGCGCGACCCGGCTGTCGCCTCCCGGGGCTGGATCAGTCCGCCGGGGTCGGCGCGAGTGCGCACATTTCGGACGACAGGCCTTGCCAGGCGATGTCGAAGCCCGGGGTGCTGCGCGCCGGTGGCAGTGGCGGTGTGCGCAGCGCCCAGTGGGTGCCGGCGGTGACGCTGTCGATCACCGGCACCGGCACATCGCTCTGGATGGCGGCAGCCATGCCGGCCAGGCCTGCGCCGCCGAGGATCACGGCCTGCACACCCAACTGGTGGGCCGCGTCGCGGCAGGCCTGGGCCAACAGGCGGTGGGCGGCGGCCGGGTCGGCGGCGAGCTGTGCCCCGGTGGGCACCACGGTGTGGATGCCGGCGAGCTGCTGCGCCTGGCCGAGCGCCTGCGCGAGCCGCTGCAGCATCGGGCCCCAGCGCTCACCGCCGGTGACGATGGCGTAGCGGCCGTGGCGCGCGGCTTCGATGAAGGCCGCTTCGGCCAGGCCCGTGACGGGCGCGGGGCTGGACTCGCGCAACGCCATCAGGCCGGGGTCGCCGAAGCAGCCGATCAGCACCGCGTCGGGTGGGGGTTCGGGGCTGGCCAGTGCGGCGGCCCAGGCGTCGAGCGCGGCGTGGGCGGCCACGGCGTAGCTGGCTTCGTCGGCGATGTAGGGGGCGCCGAAACGCGCGGTCACGGTGCGCACCGTCACGTGCAGACCGGCGGCGGCCTGCACGTGGGTCTGCAGCAGCGCGCTCACGCGCTCCGAGGTGTTGGGGTTGATGACCAGCAGCTGTTTCATGTTCAACCAAACAATTGCATCAGGTCGGGCGTGGCTTCGCGCGTGGGCCGAAAGCTCAGCTGCGACTCCAGCCGCTCCAGGTGCTCGCGCATCAGGCGCGCGGCCTCGCGAGCATCGCGCAGCTTGATGGCCGAGAGCAGGGCGCGGTGTTCCTGGCAGCCGCAGGCTGTGGCGTCTTCGCGCGCCTGGTGGTGTGGCGCGCTGTAGGTCATGAGGATCAGCGAGGTGCGCGAAACCAGTTCGCGCAGGATGCGGCCGAGCGTGTCGTGTCCGGCGTGGTCGGCGATGTGCAGGTGGAAGTCGCCCGAGAGCCGGATCGCGCGGCGCATGTCGCCCGCGGCCCGTGCCGCCTCTTCGTCGCGGATGCAGCGGGTGAGGGTCTGGATGTCGGCCGTGGTGGCCGAGGCGATGAAGCGCTCCACCAGCGTGGGCTCGATCATGCGCCGCACCTCGAACACCTCCCGCGCTTCCTGTTCGCTGGGCTGGGCGATGGACGCGCCGCGGTTGGGCGTGAGCGTGACCACCTGTTCGTTGGCGAGCCGCACCAGCACCGGGCGGATGCGCGTGCGCGAGACGCCGAAGGCCTCGGCCAGCCGGTCTTCCACCAGCTTGGTGCCGGGCGGCAGCTGGTGGTCGAGGATGGCGGAGACCATGCGCTCGTAGATGTCGTTGTCAGACAGGGGCGCTGGCGCCTCGTCAGCGGTCTTGCGGACGCGGGTGGCGCTCATGCGGTGTTCCCCTTCTGGCGCCGGCTCAGGAGCATGGCCACGCCCACCGTGACGCCGATCACCGCAAAAGAGACCACGGTGGTCACGGTGCCGAGCGCGTAGATGGCCGGCGTGGTGACGGTGGAGGTGAGGCCCTGCAGTTCCAGCGGCAGCGTGTTGACGTCGCCGATGGCCTGCGAGGTGCGGGCGATCTCGTCCCAGCTCAGGGTGAAGCCGAACATGCCGATGCCCACCACCGACGGGCCGATGAGTGGCAGCACCACGTGGCGGAAGGTCTGCCAGGGTGTGGCGCCGAGGTCGCGCGCGGCTTCCTCGTACGCCGGGTTGAAGCGGTTGAACACCGCGAACATGATCAGCAGGCCGAAGGGCAGTGTCCAGGTCAGGTGTGCGCCAAGCGCCGAGGTGAACAGGCCGAGTGCCGTGCCGTATTCCTCCAGCGTGGTGGTGGCTCCCACCGCTTCCAGCAGCCACTTGAGCCCGCCGTCGAGCAGGCGGAACTGCAGGCCAATGCCCAGCGACACGATGATGGACGGCATGATCAGGCTGGCCACGGTCACGTAGAACAGTGCGTTGCCGCCGCTCAGCTTCTTGCGGAACGCCAGACCCGCCAGCACCGAGAGCAGCACGGTGAACAGCATCACCACGCCGCCCAGCATGAGCGAGCGCAGGAAGGCCGCGCCGATGTCCACCGTGCCGAGGCCCTCGGCGAGCTGGCGGAACCAGTGCAGCGACACACCCCGCAGCGGGAAGGTGAGGCCACCCTCCGGCCCCTGGAACGAGAGCACGAAGATGACGAACATCGGGCCGTACATGAACAGCACGAAGAGCGCGAAGACGGCGGCCAGCGGCCAGAAGCCTGCGGAGCGGGTTTCGGTGGAGTGGGCCATGTTCACAGCTCCTTTCGGATGTCGACCAGGCGCGTCAGGCCCCAGATGATCATCAGCACGACGGCCAGCAGGATCACCGCGTTGGCGGCTGCGAGCGGGAACTGCAGGTAGCTGGTCTGCACCTGGATGATCTTGCCGACCGAGGCGATCTGTTGTCCGCCCATGACGCCGATGGTGACGAAGTCGCCCATGACGATGGTGATGACGAAGATCGAGCCGATGATGATGCCGGTCTTGCACAGCGGCACGATCACGTTCCACAGCGTCTGCCAGCCACTGGCGCCGGCGTCATTGGCCGCTTCGAGCAGGCTGCGGTCGATGCGCATCATGCTGTTGAAGATGGGCACGATCATGAACATGGTGTAGAGGTGCACGAAGGCCAGCACCACCGAGAAGTCGGAGAACAGCAGCCACTCGATGGGCGTCTCGATCAGCCCGATGCCTTGCAGGCTCTGGTTCACCAGGCCGTTGCGCCCCAGCAGCGGCACCCACGAAATCATGCGGATCACGTTGGAGGTCCAGAACGGCACGGTGCACAACACGAACAGCGCCGTCTGCATGCCCGACGAGCGCACGTGAAAGGCCAGGAAATACGCCACCGCAAAACCCAGTACCAGCGTGATCACCCACACCAGCAGGCTGAATTTCAGCGTGGACAGATAGGTGGAGAGCGAGACGCAGAAATCGCCGTGCTCGGTGAGCGTGGAGCAGCCTTCAAAAATGGCGGCGTAGTTGCGCAGCGTGAACGCGGGCAGCAGCTCGTATTCGTTGAAATCCCAGAAGCTGACCATCACGATCAGCCCCAGCGGAATGAGGAAGAACAGCACGAACACCAGCGTGAACGGCGCCGCCTGCCACCAGGCGTGCAGCGTGCGGTTCGGGCTGTCGGCGACAGGACCGGCGGTGGCGGTGGATGTGCTGCTCATAGGGACCAAAGAACGGAAGAAAGAACCAAATAGCTAGCCGGTGCGAAATGCACTAACCCAGAACACGGCGGAACCGGCTTTGCCGGGCCGCTCGTGTTGCCCCCCTCAGGGGGGTGACGCGCCGCAGGCGCGGCGCGGGGGGAGGCCGTCAGGCCGCGACGAATTCATTCCATTTCCTGACCATGTACTCGTTCTCATCCATCACCGCGTTCCAGCAGGCGATGCCGCCCATGCGCGCTTCGTAGCTGCCGCCGTCGCGCACCGCGCCGGCCTTGGCCAGCACGTCGCCGTTCGGGCTCTTGATGTCTTGGGCGGCGGGCTTGCCTTCCATCCAGTAGGCCCACTCGTAGGCTTCCATCTTGGCCTTGGCGGTGTCGAGCACGGCGCTGTAGTAGCCCTGGCGGTTCAGGTAGGCACCGGCCCAGCCGTCGAGGAACCAGTTGATGAACTCGTAGGCGCCGTCGAGCTTGCGGCCGCTCAACGTGGCAGGCAAGCCGAAGCCGGCGGCCCAGGCGCGGTAGCCCTCTTTCAGCGGCTGGAAGTTGCAGGCGATGCCCTTGGTGCGCACGGCGGTCACGGCCGGGCTCCACATCGACTGGATCACCACCTCGCCAGAGGCCATCAGGTTGACCGACTCGTTGAAGTCCTTCCACAGCGCGCGGAACTGGCCGGCCTTCTTGGCTTCGATCAGGGTCTTGATCGTGAGGTCGATCTCGGCCTTGGTCATGTTGCCCTTGTCGGGGTACTTGTAGAGGCCCATGGCTTCGACCACCATGGCGGCGTCCATGATGCCGATCGAGGGGATGTTCAGGATGGCGGCCTTGCCCTTGAACTCGGGGTTCAGCAGCTCGGCCCAGGAGTTGATCGGGCGCTTGATCAGGTCGGGGCGGATGCCCAGCGTGTCGGCGTTGTAGACCGTGGGGATCAGGCTCATGAACTGCGTCGGCGCCTTGGCGAACACCTTGCTCTTTTCGCCTTCGAGGAAGATCACCTTCTTGGGCGCGGTGCCCTGGTCGCCCACGGCCTTGCCGGCCACGCTGCCGGTGGTGAACAGCGGGGTGATCTTGTCGGCGTTCTTGATCTTCTTGACGTCGATGCCCTTGAGGTTGCCGGTGGGTACGATCTTCTTCAGCGAGAAATATTCGGTGTCGATCAGGTCGAAGCTGTTGGGCGCGGTGACGGCGCGCTTGGTCACGTCGTCGGTGGTCACGGCCACGTACTGGATCTTGATGCCGGTGTCCTTCTCGAACTTCTCGGCAATGGTTTTGTCCTGGTTCACCGCGGTGCCCAGGTAGCGCAGGGTGATTTTTTCCTGCGCGTGCACGGCGGGCGCCATGCCACTGGCCAGGATGCCGGCCATGCCGGCGGTGCCTTGCAGCAGGCTGCGGCGGGAGAGCCCGGCAACGGTGTTGGCGGGCGTGTCTTTGATCGAATCGGACATGGGTCGAGCTCCAGTGGGTTGGGTTGCGGGGGAGGAAAACGAGAGGAAAAGAAGAGGGTCGCGCGGGTTCAGGCCGCCGTGGCGACCGGCGTGTCGAGCACCGGCGGGAAGGTGTGGGCCTGCCAGGGAGCCCAGGTCAGGTTCACGCTGTCGCCGGGGGCGTAGGGCTGTTGCACGAACGCGGCTTCGGGCAGCATCACGGAGACGCGGTCGTCGGTGCCGTTCAGCTTCAGGCCCAGCAGCACATAGGTGCCCTGGTACTCCACGTCGCTGATCGTCGCCGGCCAGCCGCTGCCGCTGTGGGCGGGCGCGAGCTGGATGTGGTCGTTGCGCACGGCCACCTTGCCGTCGGTGGTGTTGAGCACGTTGTGGCCACCCATGAAGCGCGCCACGAACTCGCTGGCGGGACGGTTGTAGACGGTGTGCGGGGGCCCCACCTGTTCGATGCGACCGTGGTTCATCACCACCATGGTGTCGGCCAGGGCCATGGCCTCTTCCTGCGAATGGGTCACGTGGATGAAGGTCAGGCCCAGTTCACGCTGCCAGTGGCGCAGCTCGGCGCGCATCTGGATGCGCAGGAAGGGGTCGAGCGCGGAGAGTGGCTCGTCGAGCAGCAACACGCGCGGCTGGGTAATGAGCGCGCGTGCCAGTGCGACGCGTTGTTGCTGTCCGCCCGAAAGCTCGCCCGGTTTGCGTTGCGCCAGGTGGCCCATGGCCACGCGCTCCAGCAGGTCCTGCGCCTGCCGCTGGCGGGTGGTTTTTTCCACCCCCTTCATCTTCAGGCTGAAGGCCACGTTGTCCAGCGCCGAGAGGTGCGGGAACAGCGCGAAGCTCTGGAACATCATGGCCGTGCCGCGCGCGGCGGCGGGCAGGCCGGTGATGTTGCGGTTCTCCAGCAGGATGTCGCCGCTGGTGGTGCTTTCGTGGCCGGCGATCATGCGCAGCGTGGTGCTCTTGCCGCAGCCCGAGGGACCGAGCAGGCAACAGTAGCTGTTGGGTGCGATGCGCAGATCGATGCTGTCCACCGCCACGCTGCCCTGGGCGTAGCGCTTGGTGAGGGCAATCAGTTCGATGGCGGCGGGCTGGGGTGTGTGGTCATCCATGACAGCCGTAGTGCATCAACCGTGCCAGCTGCTTTGTATGCAATGTGCACCTGATTGCATACAAAACAGCACAGACTTTGTGCGCAAAATGGTTTTCGAGAGGGTTGAAGGGCCGTCGCGGTGCGTGTGCACCGGCGTGAAGCGCACCACGCTGCGGCGATGCGGCCTGCCGGTGCGCACCGCTATGGACGGATAATCCGCCCATGCACATCCGGTTCACCAAAATGCAGGGCGCGGGCAACGATTTCGTCGTGCTCGACGAGACGCGCGGGCGCCTCGGCCTGAGCCACGCGCAATACCGCTGGCTGGCCGACCGGCATTTCGGTGTCGGCGCTGACCAGATCCTGAGCGTGCGGCCATCGCCCGGGAGCGGTCTCGACTTCGAATACGTGATCCACAACGCCGACGGCGGCGAGGTCGAACACTGCGGCAATGGCGCGCGTTGCTTCGTGCGCTACGTGCACGACAAGGGTCTGACCACCGCCAACCCGGTGCGTGTGAAAGTGAAGCACGGCGAGATCAGCCTGGCGCTGAACGATGACGGCCGCGTCACGGTCGACATGGGCGCGCCGGTGTTTGTGCTGGAGCGCGTGCCTTTTGATGCGAGCGGTCTGCAGGCCCAGGCCATGGGGAATTTCGATCGCTGGCCACTGGCCTTGCCCGGTGGCGGCGAGGCGCTGGTGTGTGTGCTCTCCATGGGCAACCCGCACGCGGTGCAGCTGGTGGACGATGTGGACACCGCGCCCGTGCTGAGCCAGGGTCCGCAGATTGAATGGCACCCGCGCTTCCCGGCTCGCGTGAACGCTGGCTTCCTGCAGATCGTCAACCGTGGCCAGGTGCGCCTTCGCGTGTTTGAGCGCGGCGCAGGCGAGACGCTGGCCTGCGGCACCGGCGCCTGCGCCGCCGTCGTGGCCGGCATCCGCCTGGGCCTGCTGGATTCGACAGTCCATGTGCAAACGCACGGCGGCGTGCTCACCATTCAGTGGCAGGACACCCCGGCGCACGACGCCCCGGTGTTCATGACCGGCCCCGCCACCACCGTCTTCGAAGGTGAGATCGACGTACCCGACCTCGCCTGAACCTCAGCGAACCGAACCACCATGACCCATCAGACCATCCCCCCGATCACCGAAGACGACATTGCCAACTACCTGGCCAACACGCCGGATTTCTTTGAGCGCCACGCCGATGTGCTCGGGACGGTGCAGCTCACCAGTCCGCATGGCAAGCGCGCCGTCAGCCTGCAGGAGCGGCAGGCCGAGATGCTGCGCGAGAAGATCAAGGGGCTGGAGCTCAAGGCCGCTGAAATGATCCGCCACGGCCAGGAGAACACGACCATTGCCGACAAGCTGCAGCGTTGGACGCGCGAGCTGCTGCTCACGCGCCTGGCCAACGATCTGCCCGCCGTTGCGGCGCGTGGCATTGCCGACCAGTTCCTGGTACCGCAGGTGGCCATCAAGGTCTGGGGCGTTGCGCCCGAGTTCGCGGCCGAGCCCTATGCCCAGGGTGCCAGCGAAGACGTGATGGCGTTCGCCTCGTCGCTCACACTGCCTTACTGCGGCGCCAACCCGGGGCTGGAGGCCGCGCAGTGGCTGGGCGATCCGGCGGCCGCGGCCTCGCTGGCCTTGATTCCCCTGCGCGCCGGGATCGCGCCCCAGGCCTTTGGCCTGCTGGTGCTGGCCTCGTCGGACGCCCAGCGCTTTTCGGCCGACATGGGCACCGATTTCCTGGAGCGCATTGGCGAACTCACCAGCGCAGCGCTCTCGCGCCTGCGTCCGGTGGCCCCGGCTGCCGCGGTCTGAGGACATGACCCCCACGCGGGTCACTTCCTGTCGTGAGCTGTCCCCCGAGGGAGCAGGTCTGCCTTGGGGCGGCCCGGCGGCCGTCTGATCGCACACATGAACGCCACCAACAACGACGATGACGCCGCCCTTGTGCGGGCCTACCTGACCCATGTGCGGGTGGAGAAGCGCCTCGCGGAGCGCACGTTGGCGCTCTACACCCTCGATCTGGAAAAACTGGTGCAGCAGGCGCAGCTCGCAGGCGTGGCACTGCGCCAGGTGCAGAACGCCCACATCCGCCGCTGGGTGGCACAGATGCACAGCGGCGGGCGCAGCGCGCGCGGCATTGCACTCATCCTCTCGGGCTGGCGCGGCCTCTATGTCTGGCTCGGCCACCAGGGCCTGATCGACCACAACCCGGTGCAGGACGTGCGTGCCCCCAAGGCGGGTAAGCCGCTGCCCAAGGCACTGGGCGTGGACGAATCGGTGCAGCTCGCCTCCTACGAGAAAGAGGCCGACGACCCGCGGCTGGAAGCGCGTGACCGCTGCATCACCGAGCTGCTTTACGGCTGCGGTCTGCGCATCGGTGAGCTGGTGGGGCTGGACGCGACCGCCAGCAGCAGTGCACGCGGCTGGATCGACGCACAGGCCGGTGAGGCGCACGTGCTGGGCAAGGGTTCCAAACGCCGCAGCGTGCCGGTGGGACGCGCCGCGCTGGCCGCGCTGGATCAGTGGATGGCCTTGCGCGGCGACTGGGCGAAGGACGACCCGGCGCTGTTCATCGGCAGCCGCGGCCAGCGCCTCACGCCGCAACACATCCGCGTGCGGCTCAAGCGCCGCTCGCTGCTGGCGGGCCTGGCCACGCCGGTGCACCCGCACATGCTGCGCCATTCGTTCGCCAGCCACGTGCTGCAGTCCAGTGGCGACCTGCGTGCGGTGCAGGAACTGCTGGGGCATGCCAGCATCAGCACCACGCAGGTCTACACCCGGCTTGATTTCCAGCACTTGGCGCAGGTCTACGATGCGGCCCACCCGCGGGCGCTGACGCGTGCCGGTGATGCGGGCGGTGATGGCCCCGCACGCACGCCCGCGGTGGAGGTGGCGCCAGCGCGCAAGCCCGGGCGTTGACCGGCCAGCAGTGCCGGACCTGGATGCCCGGGTGATGGGGTCGGGTTATCCCTGTTGGATTTGCCGGCCCAGCCCCGACAATCGCTCTATAAGCAATTGCTTTTTAATCCTTGGAGACCACCATGCTCAAGTTTCTCATTGCCCTCAAGTCGCTGCTGCTCGCGGGACTCATGGCCACCTCGCTGTCGGCGCAGGCGGCCGACGACGTCATCAAGACCGTCTACCACATGAGCGAGGGTATTCCCCAGGCCTCGCGCGCCATCAACAACATCCGCAACCACCTGGCGGCCGACCCCAAGGCCAAGATCGTGGTCGTGGCCCATGGCCTGGGCATTGACTTCCTGCTGGACGGCGCCACCAACCAGATGGAGCAGCCCTTTTCCGGCGCCATCGGCGAACTGGCGGCCAAGGGTGTGGAGTTCCGCGTCTGCAACAACACACTGGTCTCGCGCAAGATCGATCCCGGCAAGGTCGCGATGGAAGCCAAGATCGTGCCGTCGGGTGTGGCCGAAGTTGCCCGACTGCAGGCACGCGAAGGTTTTGTCTATCTGCGGCCGTGAATTGACCCACCCCCGCGCCGCGCCCAGCGGCGCGTCACCCCCTCAAGGGGGCGATGCGAGTGGCCCGGCAAAGCCGGTTCCACCGCATCCTGGCGTAGAGCACATCGCGCCGGAGATGTGTTGGATGGTCTGAGGGGGCGTTGAACCCAGGGCACCGCCGGGCCGGCTTTGCCGGACGGCCAGTGCCGCCCCCTGGGGGGTGACGCCGCAGGCGGCGCGGGGGGGGGACAATAGGCCACATGAAAATAATTCGACTCAAGCCCGGGAAAGAGCGCTCGCTGCAACGCCGCCACCCTTGGGTGTTTGACGGCGCGGTCGCCCGCGGTGGCGGCGATGCCGGGGAGACCGTGCGCGTTGAGGGCCACGAGGGGCAGTTCCTCGCCTGGGGTGCGTTCTCGCCGAGCTCGCGCATTCGCGTGCGCGCCTGGAGTTTTGACGAGGCGCAACGCATCGACGCCACTTTCTTCAGCGACACGCTGGCGCGTGCTATCGCCCTGCGCACGCGTCTGGGAATCCAGAGCAACGGCATCCGACTGGTGCACGGCGAGTCCGACGGCCTGCCTGGCCTGATCGTGGACCGCTACGGCGACACGCTGGTGGCGCAGTTCACCGCCTGTGGCGTGGAGCGCTGGAAGGCGGTCATCGCCGACGCGCTGATCGGACTCACCGGCTGTCCGCGCCTGTACGAACGTTCCGACACCAGCAGCCGCAAGCTCGAAGGCCTGCCCGATGCCACCGGCTGGCTGCGCGGCAGCGGCGAGACGGCGTTGGAGCTGCAGGAACACGGCTGGCGCCTGGGCCTGGACATCGCTCAGGGCCACAAGACCGGCTACTACCTCGACCAGCGCGACAGCCGCCTGGCGCTGTGCGAGTACACGAAACGCCTGGGGTTTGCCCAGGTGCTCAATTGCTTCAGCTACACCGGCGGCTTCAGCGTGGCCGCGCTGGCGGGCGGGGCAGGGCACGTGACCAGCATCGACTCGTCCGGCCCGGCGCTGGAGCAGGCGCGCGCCAACCTGCTGCTCAACGGGCTGAATCCGGCCCAGGCCAGTTTCATGGATGCCGACGTCAACACCTCGTTGCGCCAGTTCGTGGCCGAAGGCCGCAGTTTCGACGCCATCGTGCTCGACCCGCCCAAGTTCGCGCCCACGGCGGCCCACGCCGAGCGCGCGGCCCGCGCCTACAAAGACCTCAACCGCCAGGCCTTCAAGCTGCTGACCCCGGGCGGCGTGTTGTTCACCTTTTCCTGTTCCGGCGGCATCGGCGTGGAACTGTTCCACAAGATCGTGGCCTCGGCCGGGCTGGACGCTGGTGTGGACGGCGCCATCCTGCAGCGCCTGGGCGGGGCTTGTGACCATCCGATGACGATCAACTTCCCCGAAGGCGAATACCTCAAGGGCTTGGTGGTGATGAAAAAGGCGTAGAACCAACAGGTCGCATACACTCCCCCGCTGTCGCGTTCCCGTTCCCCCGTTGCCGGAGTTTTTCCCGCCATGTCCCTGATCCCCGCCACCATCCTCACCGGCTTTCTTGGTTCGGGCAAAACCACGCTGCTCAAGCGCGTGCTGACCGAGGCGCACGGCCAGAAGATCGCTGTGATCGAGAACGAGTTCGGCGAAGAAAACATCGACAACGAGATCCTGGTCGCCGACACGCAGGAAAACATCATCCAGATGAGCAACGGCTGCATCTGCTGCACCATCCGCGACGACCTGCGCGCGACGCTGCAGGACCTGGCCGAGAAGAAGCGCAAGGGTGAACTGCAGTTCGACCGCGTCGTGATCGAGACCACCGGCCTGGCCGACCCCGGCCCGGTGGCACAGACCTTCTTCATGGACGACGAGGTCGCCGAGCAGTACCTGCTCGACTCCATCCTGACCCTGGTGGATGCCAAACACGCCGCCCAGCAGCTCAACGACCGCCAGGAAGCGCGCCGCCAGGTGGGCTTTGCCGACCAGATATTCATCAGCAAGGCCGATCTGGTGGACAAGGATGAGCTGGACGCGCTGATTCACCGCCTGAAACACATGAACCCGCGCGCGCCCATGCGCCCGGTGCATTTCGGCGAGGTGGCGCTGAACGAGGTGTTCGACCTGCGCGGTTTCAACCTGAACGCCAAGCTCGACATCGACCCGGACTTCCTCAAGGTCGAAGACGAGCACGACCATGGGCATGAGCACCACGATCACGAGCATGGCGAAGCCTGCGACCACCCCTCGCACCAGCACGGTCACGAAGGCCACGGTCACCACCACCATCACGACGACGATGTGAAAAGCTTCGTTTACCGCACCACCCGGCCCTTCAACCCGGCCAAGCTGGAAGATTTCCTGGGTGCCATCGTGCAGGTGTACGGTCCGCGCATGCTGCGCTACAAGGGCGTGCTCGACATGCAGGGCACCGACCGCAAGGTGATCTTCCAGGGCGTGCACCAGCTCATGGGCAGCGACCTCGGACCGGCCTGGGCCGAGGGGGAGCCAAGGGTGAGCAAGATGGTGTTCATCGGACTCGATCTGCCGCGGGACATCCTGGTTCAAGGATTGGACCAGTCGCTGGTGTGAGCCGGAGATCACCCGTTTCCACCCCCAGAATCCGCCCTGAACGTGCTGTTTGTCTCGCTTCTCCAACGCCTTGGCTTCCGATCGGATGCCATGTCAGTGCCCACTACGTCGTCATCGTTACAATCGCGCCCCAAGTCGGGCGCCCAACGTCCGGCCAGGTCTGCTTCAAGCCTGCGGGCCGAGCGCGGTCCGGCGTCGGACCGCAAACGGGGTATAACAACAAAGCAGCCGGCGCAGCCGGCGTATGGTGACGCGCCGCAGCCACTGGTTGGCGGCAGCGCACAGCCCCGAGTCCAGGCATTGACAGGCACTGAGAGGAGACCCCTTGTGAAAGCCCCGGCTACCAGGACAGCGAAAACCACCCCAACCGCGACCAAGGCGGCCAAGGGGCAGGTATCGCCGGTGTCGACCAAGAAGAAGCCAGCCGTGCCATCAAAATCCGTGCCGAAAGCGCCCGCCAAGGCCGTGACCAAAACCCCTCCCAAAACCGCTGTGAAGTCAGGGCGTGCGCCTTCGGTGGTCAGCAAGCCGGTCGCCAAGAAGGCTGCGCCCGCCAAGAAGGCGCCTGCTGCCAAAACGGCGGGCAAAGTTGCTCCCAAGGCCGTGGACGCCCGCGCGAGCGCGGCAGCCAAGACATCCATGGCGGCGAAAACGCCGACCAAGGTGACACCGGCTGCGAAAGGCCGGCCAGAAACCAAGGCGGTCGCCACCTCTGCGGCAACCGTCCCATCCAAGCCCACCCGGCCCGTCGCCACGGTGGCGTCGGCGCCTGTTGCCAAGCGCCCCCCTCCCGCTCCCGCGCCTGTTGTGGTCGAATCAACGCCTCGCCCTCTGGGCAAGCGCGCGGCCAAAAAGGTGATGATGGAGCAGATGACGCAGGCCGCGGTGGTTCCCACCCACGCACCCGATGCCGTCAAGGCGACCTTCTCCACCATGAACGAACGCGTAATGACCCCTCCCGTGCCATCCTCCATCCAGAAAGACCCCAAGCGGGTCAACAACTGGAAGAACCTGCCGGTTGAGCAGCTGACCGACCCGGACGTGCAGGCCATGCCCGACGACGAGTACATGAACGAGGTGCAGCTGGCGTTCTTCCGCCGCAAGCTGTCGCTCCTGAAGGCCGACATGCTGGCCAACGCTGGCGAAACCACCGAACACCTGCGGGAAGACACCGTGGTCGTTCCCGACCCGGCGGACCGCGCCACCATCGAAGAAGAGCACGCGCTGGAACTTCGGACCCGTGACCGCGAACGCAAGCTGCTCAAGAAGATCGAGCAGGCGATTGCCCGCATCGACGCGGGCGACTATGGCTATTGCGAGGAAACCGGTGAAGCCATCGGCGTGGCACGGTTGATGGCCCGCCCCACCGCCAGCCTGTCGCTTGAAGCCCAGCAGCGCCGTGAACTCAAGCAGAAGATGTTCGGGGATTGATCCCCGGTCCGGAAACACGACAACACCAACAACCCCTCGGCGCTGAGCTTTCATGTCCAAGGACGACTCCAACGGCGGCTTCCTGTCCAAGGTGGTGAAGTTCGTTCGCCATCCGACCACGAGCTGGTCGGATCTGGACACCCGCAGTGTGGACCGCGAGAGCGAGTACAGCAAAGCGGCCCTGAAGGAAATGATCGAGCGCAAGCGGCGCAACGACTTCGTGCGCAAGCGCGAGTTCGATATGCTGCGCAAGATCCGCAGCCGGGAAGGTCCCGTTGACGGCGGGCAGGGGGTGCGACCCTCGTTCTTCCAGAGCAGCCTGCCGTCCAAGCCGGACGACAGGGCGATGACGCTCAAGAAGATCGACGAGATCGAGGCCCAGATGTCGATGCAATGGTGGAAAACCAAGGGGCCTGACTCCCTGACCACCAGTTCCAGCCTGAATTCGGGCGCACACAGTACCGGGGGCACACCGCTCGATCGCAAGGGTTCTTCCAAGAAGACCGAAGCTCCGGTCGACCCCCAGGCCCGGCGCCGCGCTGCGCAGTACAACGAGACCGAAGCCTCCCCCCTGGTTGATTCGGTCACCATGTCACCGGCACCGCCACCGCCCCCCGCACCCGGCGTGGGCGGCACGACGGCCGCGCACACCGGACAGGCGCCTCGGCAGGACAGTGTGCCATCGGAGAACACGCCAGCGCCGGCACCCGCGGCAGCCGCCGCGCGCACCGGCCTGATGGCTCCCACGCTGCGTGGTGAGCTGGGTGGATCGGGCCCGGCCTTTTCCGCTTCGCACTTCTTTGCGCTGGACGTTCACGAAATCGCCCAGGATCCGGAGGTGGAAGAAGCCGCCATCCGTTTTGCCAACGGCGACGATGCAGGGGCCGAACAAGGCTTGCTGGACACACTGGGGGAGGCCCAGGGTGGCGAAGACCGCCTCGACAACTGGCTGGCCCTGTTCGACCTCTACCGGGCCACAGGCCAACTGGCGCCGTTCGAGAGCCAGGCGCTGGATTTCGTGAACCGTTTTGGTCGTTCTGCGCCGCAGTGGGAGGACATGCTTGGGGCGGTGTCGGCCATGACCGGCAAGGCCTACAAACCGTCGGTGACCAATGGCCGCGCGGTCTGGGCGAGCGAGCCCGAACTTGATGCGCACGCGGTGGGCACCTTGCAGAACGTGCTGTTGCGGGCCAACCAGCCCTGGGTACTGGACTGGGAGCCGCTGGAGGCGATCGATGTCAAGGCGGCCCGTGCGCTGCTGGGTATCTTCACCCTGTGGGGTGATCAGGACGTGGAGCTGTGCTTCATGGGGTCGAGCACGCTGCGCGATCTGCTCAAGTCCATGACGCCCTCAGGCCGGCGCGATGTGGAGCAGCTCTGGTGGGAGTTGCGCATGGCCGTGTTGCGGGTCATGAACCGACCGGACGAATTTGAGTTGACCGCACTGGACTTCTGCGTCACCTACGAGGTGTCTCCGCCAGGGTGGGAGACGCCGCGTTGCCATTTCCGTGCCTTGTCGGGCGGATCTCCGGAGAATGGCTCGTCCGTGCTGGGCGAGGTGGTGCTGGAACAGGTGCCGTCGGTGTTCCCGGGGGACTCCGTGATGGAGAGTCTGAGCTCCGGGCTGAATCAGCTCGGTCTGGTGGAGCTGTCGGGCGAGATCCGGGGCGATCCCCAGGCCACGCTGGAAACCCTGGAGCAACGGTTGCAGGGCGCCGATGTGCTCATCATTTCCTGTCGCAACCTGATCCGAGTGGATTTTTCCGCGGCAGGCACCTTGCTCAACTGGGTTTCGGGCCACCATGCCGAAGGCCGCATGATCCAGTTCGTGGACGCTCACCGCCTGGTGTCCGCCTTTTTCCACGTCATCGGTATCACCGAATACGCCAAAGTGGTGGTGCGGAACGACTGACCTCCCGCGCCGCAGGGGTCTGACTCACCCCCGCCGCGCTGCGCGCAACCCCCTTCAAGGGGCGGCACTGGCGGCCCGGCGGAGCAGGTTCCGCTGTGCCCTTGCTGGGGCATGTCGACTTTCTGATGCACTTGAGATCAATCCGATCATCCCAATCTACTATCCCCTATGGAATCATTTCACGGAACCACCATCGTCTGCGTACGTCGCGAAACGCCTGAAGGCGTGCAGGTCGCCATCGGTGGTGATGGCCAGGTCACCTTGGGCCACATCGTGGTCAAGGGCACCGCGCGCAAGGTGCGCAAGCTCTACCACGACAAGGTGCTGGCCGGGTTTGCCGGTGCCACGGCGGACGCCTTCACGCTGTTTGAACGTTTTGAGGCCAAACTCGAAAAACACCAGGGTCACCTGGTGCGCGCAGCCATCGAGTTGACGCGCGACTGGCGCACCGACCGCGTGTTGCGCCGGCTGGAAGCCATGCTGGCCGTGGCCGATCACAGTGCCGCGTTGATCATCACCGGCAATGGCGACGTGCTGGAGCCGGAACACGGGGTTGTTGCCATCGGTTCGGGGGGCGCCTACGCCCAGGCCGCTGCCCGCGCCCTGACGCAGCACACGGCCCTGAGTGCCGAAGAGGTGGTGCGGCAATCGCTTGCCATCGCGGGCGAGATCTGCATCTACACCAACATGAACCACACGATCGAAACCCTGGATTGAGCGAACACATGTCTTCAATGACTCCCCAGGAGATCGTCTCCGAACTCGACCGTTTCATCATCGGCCAGAAAGGCGCCAAGCGCGCCGTGGCCATCGCGCTGCGCAACCGCTGGCGCCGCCAGCAGGTGGACGAGAAGCTGCGGCCCGAGATCACGCCCAAGAACATCCTGATGATCGGCCCCACCGGTGTCGGCAAGACCGAGATCGCGCGCCGGCTGGCCCGGCTCGCCGACGCGCCCTTCATCAAGGTCGAAGCCACCAAGTTCACCGAAGTGGGCTATGTGGGCAAGGACGTGGACGCCATCATCCGCGACCTGGCCGAGATCGCGGTCAAGCAGACCCGTGAAGTCGAGATGCGCAGCCAGCGCGTGCGTGCCGAAGACGCGGCCGAGGAACGCATCCTTGATGCCCTGTTGCCGCCACCGCGCAGCACGGGTGCCGAACCGGTGGTCGTTCCCGAAAGCACCGCACGGCAGAGCTTTCGCAAGAAACTGCGCGAAGGACAGCTCGATGACCGGGAGATCGAGATCGAGCTGGCGGAGCCTCGCCCCACGATGGAGATCATGGGTCCCGCCGGCATGGAAGACATGGCCGAGCAGTTGCGCGGCATGTTCAGCCAGATGGGGCAGGACAAGCGCCGCTCGCGCAAACTCAAGATCGCCGAAGCGATGAAGCTTCTCATTGACGAAGAAGCGGGCAAGCTGGTCAACGAGGAAGAGATCAAGACGCGCGCGCTGCAGAATGCCGAGCAGAACGGCATCGTCTTCATTGACGAGATCGACAAGGTGACTTCGCGCAGCGATGCGGGTGGCGCCGAGGTGTCGCGCCAGGGCGTGCAGCGCGACCTGCTGCCGCTGGTGGAGGGCACGACCGTGTCCACCAAATACGGCATGATCAAGACCGATCACATCCTGTTCATCGCCAGCGGCGCGTTCCACCTGTCCAAGCCGAGCGACCTGATTCCCGAGTTGCAGGGGCGTTTTCCGATCCGGGTCGAACTGCAGTCGCTGTCGGTGGACGATTTTGAAGCCATCCTGACCCAGACCCATGCCTCGCTGGTGCGCCAGTACCAGGCCTTGCTGGCCACGGAGGGCGTGACGCTGGAGTTCATGCCCGAAGGCATCCGCCGCCTGGCGCAGATCGCCTGCGACGTGAACGAGCGCACCGAGAACATCGGCGCGCGCCGTCTGGCCACGGTGATGGAGCACCTGCTGGACGAAGTGAGTTTTGGTGCCACCGGGCTGCAGGGGCAGACGGTCCAGGTGGATGCGGCCTACGTGGACGGTCGCCTGGGCGAGCTCAGCCGCAATGAGGACTTGTCCCGCTACATCCTCTGATACGGTTTCGCCTTGCCGTGCTGCAGCACTGTCTGCGGCTCCGGCCTGGTTCTGCGCCTGAATGCAAAACCGTATGAGGTCCACGGACCCCGCGAAACCGCGTTCGCCCGCCCGGCGACCGCGGTTTTCTTCTTGTGGGCGGTGAGCGCCCGACCCACGGCGCCGGGCCCGCCTCGCGCCGCCCATTCCGTCCGTCGGGAATCCCTGGGTGTAACAGGGCTTTCAAGCATCACATGCAGAGGCGCTCGTAAGTGCTTGCTTTTGCTGCATTTTTGAGCAATAAATGCTTCAAAATGTGTTCTAAGTGCTTGATTTTATTGGAGAAATTTTTCAGCCGCCGGCTTGCATGCGCTTGAATTCCTGATAAAGTGGAAAAAAGTGCAATTAAGTGGTGAAAAGTGTTTTCCAAGGGCTGATCACGGTGTTCCAGGGTGCTTCCTCTCTCAGTCTCGATGCCAAGGGTCGGCTCTCCATGCCGACCCGGCACCGTGACGCCCTGGGAACGGCCGCTGGTCAACTCACGATCACCAAGCACCCACACGGGTGCCTGATGGTATTCCCTCGCGACGAGTGGGAAAAGTTCCGTGCCCGCATCGCCGCCTTGCCCATGGATGCGCAATGGTGGCGGCGCATTTTCCTGGGCAACGCGATGGACGTCGAGATGGATGCGTCGGGTCGCGTGCTGGTTTCGCCCGAACTGCGTGCCGCCGCCGGCATTGCCAAAGACGCCGTGTTGCTGGGCATGGGTTCCTACCTGGAACTGTGGGATGCCCCGACCTACGCCGCCAAGGAGGCCGAAGCGATGCAGGCCGAGATGCCCGATGTGCTCAAGGATTTCTCGTTCTGAGGCCCCATGGTTCAAGACGCATGGCAACACCAGACGGTTCTGCTGCACGAGGCTGTCGACGCCTTGGGCATCCAGCCGGACGGCCACTATGTCGACGCCACTTTCGGGCGGGGTGGGCACTCGCGCCTGATCCTGGAGAAGCTGTCCGCGAGCGGGCGCCTCACGGCGTTCGACAAGGACCCGCAAGCCGTGGCGGCTGCGCAGGAACTGGCGGCCAGCGATGGCCGCTTTTCCATCCGGCACCAGGGTTTCTGCCATCTGGGCGAACTGGGGGCCAGCACGGCAGACGGGGTGCTGATGGATCTGGGCGTGAGTTCGCCCCAGATCGACGACCCCGAAAGGGGTTTTTCTTTTCGTCACGATGGACCTCTGGACATGCGCATGGACACCACGCGCGGCCAGAGCGTGGCTCAGTGGCTGGAAACGGCCGAAGTCTCCACCCTCGCGGAGGTGATACGTGAATATGGCGAAGAACGGTTTGCTCAACAGGTTGCAAAGGCGATTGATCGTCGCCGACAGGAACGGGGCCCTCTTCGAACCACCCGCGAGCTGGCCGAAGTCGTGGCTGGCGCGGTCAAAACCCGCGAGCCGGGCAAGGACCCTGCAACGCGCACATTTCAGGCTTTTCGGATTTTCATCAACGCCGAGCTTGAAGAGCTGCAACAAGCGCTAGAGGCCAGCCTGCATGTCTTGCGTCCCGGAGGTCAACTGGTCGTGATCAGCTTCCATTCGCTGGAAGACCGCATGGTCAAGCAGTTCATGGCACGCCACTCGCGCGCCGTGGTGGACCGCCGCGTGCCCTTCGCCGAGCCGGCCGAGATGCAGCTGGTCCGGGTGCGCCGCGTGATGCCTTCGGCCGCCGAGGTGCAGGGCAACCCGCGTTCGCGCAGCGCCGTGATGCGCGTGGCCGAGCGCACGGAGGCGCCGGTATGAGCGAGAGGGGCCGTTCATGATCCGCCTCAACCTCATGCTGCTGGCCGCGGTGATGGTGAGCGCCTTTTATCTGGTGCACACCCAGTACGAATTTCGCCGGCTCTACACCGCGGTGGACCGGGCCCAGTCGCAGTCGCGCCGGCTCGAAGCCGACCACGAGCAGCTGCGTGTGCAGAAGCAGGCACAGGCCACATCGGCGCGCGTGCAGCAGATCGCCACACGGCAGCTGAAGATGCGGCCGGTCAATCCCGGCATCACGGAGTACGTGAGCTTGCATGAGGCCCCCGCGGTCGCGGCAGGGCAGGAGGGTCGGCCATGAGCCCGCGCGGCAGCCGCAGCATCAACTACAGCGCCAGTCCCCTGCTGGCGAGCAAGACACCGGTCTGGCGCAGCAAATTCATCGTTGCGGCACTGGCTTTGGCGTTCGTCGGTCTTGGTGCTCGCGCGGCGTATGTGCAGGTGTTCGGCAACGACTTTTTCCAGCGCCAGGGTGAGGTGCGGTTCGCACGCACCCTGGAGCTGCCGGCCAACCGGGGCCGCGTGCTCGACCGCAACGGCCTGATCCTGGCGACCAGCGTGGTGGCGCAGAGCCTCTGGGCCATTCCCGAGGACGTGGACAAGGCCGACCCGAAGCTCAAGACCCTGGCCAAGCTGCTGGGTCTGCCCTTTTCCGAGCTGAAGAAAAAGCTGGCCAACGAGGACAAGACTTTTGTCTGGGTCCAGCGCCAGGTGGACGAGCCCCTGGCCAAGGAAATCGCCGCGCTGGGCATCAAGGGCATTTACCAGACCCGCGAGTACAAGCGCCAGTACCCCGAAGGCGAGGCCGCGGCCCATGTGGTGGGTTTCACCAACGTGGAAGACCGGGGGCAGGAGGGCGTGGAGCTGGCCTTCAACAAGCAGCTGTCGGGCCGCAACGGTTCGCGCCGGGTGATCAAGGACCGCCTGGGCCGCGTGGTCGAAGACGTGCGCGATGTGGTCCCACCGGTGGACGGTCCCGACCTGCAGCTCTCCATCGACAGCAAGGTGCAGTATTTCGCTTACCAGAAGCTGCGTGACGCGGTGCTCGCGCACAAGGCCAAGGCCGGCAGCGTGGTGGTGCTGGACACCCAGACCGGTGAGATCCTGGCGCTGGCGAACTACCCGAGCTACGACCCGAACCGGCGCGCCAGGCTCAGCGGCGAACAGTTGCGCAACCGCGTGCTGACCGACAGCTTTGAACCCGGCTCCACGATGAAGCCTTTCATCGCCGGGTTGGCGCTGGACAAGGGGCTGGTCCGACCGGAGACGCAGATCCAGACCGCGCCCGGCCGCATCATGATCGGGGGCTCCAGCATCGGCGACGCCCACCCGCACGGCATCCTGACGGTCAACGAGATCATCCAGAAATCGAGCAATGTGGGCACGGTCAAGATGGCCATGCAGATGCATCCGCGCGAGATGTGGGAAATCTTTGCCCAAGCGGGTTTCGGCCAGAAACCCCATGTGCCCTTCCCCGGCGCGGTGAGTGGACGCCTGCGCCCCTACAAGACCTGGCGCCCGATCGAGCAGGCGACCATGAGCTACGGCTACGGGCTCTCCGTGTCGTTGTTCCAGCTGGCGCAGGCCTACACCATCTTCGCGCGCGATGGCGAGCTGATCCCGGTCACGCTGCTCAAGGCCGAGACACCGGCCACCGGTGTGCGGGTGTTCAGCGAAAAAAACACGGTGGCCGTGCGCAAGATGCTGGAAATGGCCACCGGTCCCGGTGGCACGGCGCCCCAGGCCCAGACCATGGGCTATTCGGTGGGCGGCAAGACCGGCACGGCCCACAAGCAGGAAGGCAAGGGCTATGCGGCCAAGAAGTACCGCAGCTTCTTTGTCGGTCTGGCGCCGGTGGAAGCGCCGCGCATCGTGGTGGCGGTGATGGTGGACGAGCCCAGCAACGGACAGTACTACGGCGGCCTGGTGGCCGCCCCGGTGTTCAGCGAAACCGTGCAGCAGACCCTGCGCATCCTGGGCGTGCAGCCCGACATGAACGTCAAGCCGCAGATCGTGACCGAGATCGTGGAGGAGTCGTTCTGATGCAGACGATCCAGCATCCCCAGGCCGTGGCCGGTTGGCTGCGCGAGCGCGTGCGCGGGCATCTGGATTGCGACAGCCGCCGTGTGCAGCCGGGCGATGGCTTCGTGGCCTGGCCCGGTGCCGCCACCGACGGGCGCCGTTATGTGGCGGGTGCGCTGCAGGCGGGGGCGGCGGCGGTGCTGGTCGAGCGCGAAGGCGTGGAAGCCTTCGAATTCGATGACGAGCGTGTGGCGGCGGTGCCCGGGCTCAAGGCGCAGGCGGGCCCGATCGCGAGCGCGTTTTATGGCGAGCCCAGCGTGGGGCTCGACGTGGTGGCTTTCACCGGCACCAACGGCAAGACCTCCAGCGCCTGGTGGATGGCCCAGCTGCTGTCGGCGGTGGGCCGCCCTTGCGCGGTGGTGGGTACCCTGGGCATTGGCCAGCCGCCGCTGGCGGGGGACGAGGGCCACGCCCTGGTGCCCACCGGTCTGACCACGCCCGACCCGGTGCTGCTGCAGGCGCGCCTGCGGGGCATGGTGGACGCGGGACTGCAAGCCTGCGCCATCGAAGCCTCGTCCATCGGACTGATCGAGGGGCGTCTCAACGCCACCCAGATCCGCGTCGCAGTCTTTACCAATTTCACGCAGGACCACCTGGACTTCCACGGCAGCATGGCCGACTACTGGGCCGCCAAGGCCGCCCTGTTCGACTGGCCGGGTCTGGCCCATGCGGTGCTGAACCTCGACGATCCACAGGGCGTCCGGCTGGCATCCTTGCTGCGGGGCAGGGGTCTGGATCTCTGGACGGTGGGCATCGAGGCCGTGGGCGGTTCAGACGTTCCGCGGGTCTTCGCGCGCGACATCGGGTTCACCGACCACGGCATGCGCTTGACCGTGGGCGAGCGTGACGCAACGGGTGATGTGGTCGAGTCCCATGGTTTGAGCCTGCCGCTGGTCGGCCTGTACAACGTGTCCAACCTGCTGGGTGTGCTGGCCTCCGCCCGCGCGCTCGGTGTGTCGCTGGCCGACGCGGTGCGTGCCTGTGACGCGCTCACGCCGGTGCCTGGCCGCATGGAGCAGGTGGCGGTCGCAGCGGGCCAGCCGCTGGTGCTGGTGGACTACGCCCACACACCGGATGCGCTGGAAAAAGCCTTGCAGGCGTTGCAGCCGCTGGCGCTGCAGCGCGGCGGTGCCCTCTGGGCGGTGGCGGGTTGCGGTGGCGACCGCGATGCCGGCAAGCGCCCGCTCATGGCCGCCGTGGCCGAGCGCGAGGCGCAACACGTGGTGTTGACCAGCGACAACCCCCGTACCGAAGACCCGCTGGTCATCCTGAAACAGATGGTGGCCGGACTGTCCGAACCCGGAAAAGCGCTGGTCGAAGCCGACCGGGCCGCGGCCATCATGCTGGCGGTGCAGCGCGCCGCTGCGGTCGATGTGGTGCTGATCGCGGGCAAGGGCCACGAGGACTACCAGGACGTGATGGGTGTGAAAAAGCCGTTCTCCGATCTGGTGCAGGCGCGCGAGGCGCTTGTCCAGCGCGCCGCAGCGCCGGGAGCTTCCGCATGAAGAACTTGAACCAGCTGATGCTGCAACTCGGTGGCGCCCGTGCCGTGGGAGCGCACGGTGCGGCCGTCCTGCGCGTGCACACCGACACCCGCAGCCTGCAGCCGGGGGACCTGTTTGTGGCCCTCAAAGGCGAGCGCTTCGATGCGCACGACTTCCTGCCGCAGGCGCGCGCTGCCGGTGCCGTGGCCGCTATCGCTCACAGTGGCCTGGCGGCTGCCGGCCTGCCGGGCGTCGAGGTGCCCGATACGCGCCTGGCGCTGGGCGAGCTGGCCCGTCTGTGGCGCGAGCAGTTCAGCCTGCCGCTGATCGCCGTGACCGGCAGCAACGGCAAGACCACGGTGACGCAGATGGTCGCGGCCATCCTGCGCGCCGCGGCTGGCGATGCCGCCCACGCCACGCAAGGCAACCTGAACAACGACATCGGCGTGCCGCTCACGCTGCTGCGCCTGCGCGAGACGCACCGGCTGGCTGTGATCGAACTGGGCATGAACCACCCGGGCGAAATCGCCTACCTGGCCGCGCTGACCCAGCCCACGGTGGCCCTGGTCAACAACGCCCAGCGCGAGCACCAGGAGTTCATGGGAACGGTCGAAGCCGTGGCGCGCGAAAACGGGCAGGTGATCACGGCCCTGCGCAGTGGTGGTGTGGCCGTGTTCCCCAGCGACGACGAATACACCTGGGTCTGGCGCGAACTGGCCGCGGGGCAGCGCGTGCTGACCTTCAGCGACAGCGATGCGGCCGCCGATGTGCGCGCGCTCAGCACCGACTGGTTGGACGGTGCCTGGGCATTGCGCTTCACCACGCCGTCGGGCGAGCAGGCTTGCCGCCTGCGCATCGCCGGCCGGCACAACGTGCGCAATGCGCTGGCGGCGGCGGCCTGTGCGCTGGCGGCGGGGGTGTCGCTCGCCGACATCGGACGCGGGCTGGACGCATTCGAACCTGTGGGTGGCCGCTCGCGCGCGCTCTCGCTGGCGCTGCCGGACCGCCATGTCACCCTGATCGACGACACCTACAACGCCAACCCCGATTCCGTGGTCGCAGCCATCCAGGTGCTGGCCGAACTGCCCGGCCCGCGCCTGCTGGTGCTGGGCGACATGGGCGAGGTGGGTGAACAGGGCCTCGCCTTTCATCTCGAAGTGTTGCGCCTGGCGCAGGCCAGTGGCATCGAGGCCGTTCACTGCGCGGGCGACTGGATGCAGCAGGCCGTCACCGCCCTGAACGCCGCCGGCGAAAACGCCCCCACCCACTGGAGCGACGTGCCCGCACTGGCCGTGCATGCGAGCGCCCTGGTCGCGGCCACGCCTGCGCCCGCGGTGCGCAGCGTGCTGGTGAAGGGCTCTCGATTCATGCGCATGGAGCGCGTGGTGCAGGGCCTGTTGGCCCTGACCGCGCCCGCGCAACAAGAACAAAAGGATTCCACCCATGCTGCTTAGCCTGACCCAATGGCTGCAGAGCCTCGGACCCGAATTCGGGTTCCTGCGGGTCTTTCAGTACCTGACCTTCCGCGCCGTGATGGCCGCGCTCACCGCGCTCATCGTCGGTCTGGTGGCGGGTCCGTTTTTCATCCGCCGTCTGGCTGCGCTCAAGATCGGTCAGCCGATCCGCGAATACGCCATGCAGAGCCACATCAGCAAGGGCGGCACCCCGACCATGGGCGGTGTGCTGATCCTGTTTGCGATCGCCCTGTCCACGCTGCTGTGGTTCGACTGGTCCAACCGCTTCACCTGGATCGTGCTGCTGGTCACGCTGGGCTTCGGCGCCATCGGCTGGGTGGACGACTGGCGCAAGGTGGTCCACAAGGACCCCGAGGGCATGCGCTCGCGCGAGAAGTATTTCTGGCAGTCGGTGATCGGTCTGGTGGCCGCGTTCTACCTGGCCTTCAGCGTGGCAGAGACCAGCAACCTGCGCGTGCTGCAGCTGTTCTTCAACTGGGTGGCCTCGGGCTTCACGCTCGAACTGCCGCCGCGTGCAGGCCTGATGGTGCCCTTCTTCAAGGAAGTGGCCTACCCGCTGGGCGTGTTCGGCTTCGTGGTCATGACCTACCTGGTGATCGTGGGGTCGAGCAACGCGGTGAACCTCACCGACGGGCTGGACGGTCTGGCGATCATGCCGGTGGTGATGGTGGGATCGGCGCTCGGCGTGTTCGCCTACGTGACCGGCAGCGCCGTGTTCTCGCGCTACCTGCTGCTGCCGCACATTCCCGGGGCGGGTGAACTGCTGATTTTCTGCGCCGCCATGGCCGGTGCCGGTCTGGCCTTCCTGTGGTTCAACACCCACCCCGCACAGGTCTTCATGGGCGACGTGGGCGCGCTCGCGCTGGGTGGCGCGCTGGGCACCATCGCCGTCATCGTGCGCCAGGAAATCGTGCTGGCCATCATGGGCGGCATCTTTGTGGTGGAGGCGCTGTCGGTGATGCTGCAGGTGAGCTATTTCAAGTACACCAAGCGCCGCTTCGGCCAGGGCCGCCGCCTGTTCCAGATGGCGCCGCTGCACCACCACTTCGAGAAAAAGGGCTGGAAGGAGACGCAGGTCGTGGTCCGTTTCTGGATCATCACCATGCTGCTGTGCCTGGTCGGTTTGTCGACTTTGAAACTCCGATGAACGCGCTCAAAGACCAACACGTTCTCATCCTCGGTCTGGGTATTTCCGGCCTGGCGATGGCGCGCTGGTGCGTGCGCCACGGGGCGGTGGTGACGGTGGCCGACACGCGCGAGAACCCGCCTTCGTTGGCGGCCTTGCGCGCCGAGTGCCCTCAGGCGGCCTTTGTGGCAGGTGCCTTTGACGACAGCCTGCTGGTGCGCCAGCCCTGGAACGTGATCGCGCGCAGCCCCGGCCTGCCGCCCGAACAGCTGGCACCGGCACGCGCCTGGGCGCAGCAACACGGTACCGCATTCGTTGGCGAGCTCGACCTGTTTGCACAGGCGCTGCAGGACCTGTCGGCGCGCGAGCGCCTGCCCTACAAACCCCAGGTGCTGGCCATCACCGGCACCAACGGCAAGACCACCGTGACCTCGCTCACCGGCCTGCTGCTGCAGCGCTGTGGCCTGAACGTCGCTGTGGCCGGCAACATCGGCCCGGCGCTGCTGGACG
Source organism: Hydrogenophaga sp. ZJX-1 (assembly GCF_048590325.1). NCBI lineage: Bacteria > Pseudomonadati > Pseudomonadota > Betaproteobacteria > Burkholderiales > Comamonadaceae > Hydrogenophaga > Hydrogenophaga sp. ZJX-1. Next base: position 547,781 of record NZ_JBMBRA010000003.1, on the reverse strand, counting down.
TGCTGGGCGCGGCGCTGGACGCCGAAGCGCAGGCCGAGGCCGCCGAGCGGGCGGAAGCCGAAGCGGCACAGCAGGCCGAGCAGGACAGGCTGGACGCACAGTCCGCCGCCGAACCGTTGGCGCTGTCGCCTGCCGGGGACGTTTCCGAGCCAGCACCCGCCGAAGACGGCGCCCGGCCCGTTCTGGAAAACCAGGACGAATTGTTGCCCGCTGACGCAGAAGAGCCCTTGTCGGTTCCGGGCGAAGACGACGACGCACCGTTGATGCTGGTGCCGCCACCCATCGAGCCGCCGGCGCCCCCGCACCTGCCCGTGGTCTGGGTGCTGGAACTCTCCAGCTTCCAGCTCGACGGCACCGCCGGGGGCGCCTGGGACAGTGTGCCCACGGCAGCCACCGTGCTCAACATCACCGAAGACCACCTGGACTGGCACGGTTCGTTGGTCGCCTATGCGCAGGCCAAGGCCGCGGTGTACGGCGCGCGGGCGCTGATGCTGCTGAACCGCGACGACGCCCAGGTCATGGCCATGAAACCGGGCAACGTCACCGTGAAGGTCGGCGGCCGCAACCGGCAGCAGCCGGCCCGGCCTTACGCCACCTTCGGCCTGGAGACGCCCACGCGCCCGGGCGACTGGGGCATCGAGTCGGTCAACGGCATGACCTGGCTGGTGCGCGCTCTCGCGCTGGACGAAACGCGCAAACGCGGTCGTGCGGCGGACGAGGACGATGAGATCTACTTCCAGCGCCTGATGCCGGTGGATGCCCTGCGCATCCGTGGCCGCCACAACGCGGCCAACGCGCTGGCCGCGCTCGCGCTGGCCACCTCCACCGGCGCGCCACTGGGTCCGATGCTGCACGGCCTGCGCGAGTACCGCGGCGAGCCGCACCGCGTGGAGCCGGTGGCCATCATCAACGGGGTCGAGTACTTCGACGACAGCAAGGGCACCAACGTGGGCGCGACGCTGGCCGCCATCAATGGTCTGGGTGCCGACCGGCGCCTGGTCGTGATCCTGGGCGGTGACGGCAAGGGCCAGGACTTTGCCCCATTGGCCGGGCCGCTGGCGCGCCACGCGCGTGCCGTGCTGCTGATCGGCCGCGACGCGGCTGCCATCCGTGCCCAGGTGGCGCAAGTCGTCGAGGACGCCGGTATCCCTCTTCTGGACGCCAGCAGTCTGCCCGGGGCCGTCGCGCTGGCGGCGCAGCAGGCGTTGTCGGGCGATGCGGTGCTGCTGTCACCCGCCTGCGCCAGCCTGGACATGTTCAAGGATTACAAGCACCGCGCCGCGGTCTTCGTCGAGGCGGTGACCGAGCTGGCCCATGAACAGGGCGTGGAACTGGAGGGCGGGTTGTGAGCCATCGCCTGCACAACACCTTGAACCGCCTGCGCGCCGCCATGGGCGGTCTGCTGCCGCGTCTGGTGGGTCTGGGTCCGGCGGGCGGCGATGGTCTCCCGGTGCGTCTGTCCAACCGCACTTACGCGGGCATGCGCCAGGGTCCGGTGCGTGAACTCGGGTTCGATCAGCCGCTGCTCTGGGTTGCGGTGGCGCTGATGGCCTGGGGGCTGGTGATGGTGTATTCGGCCTCGATCGCCTTGCCCGACAACCCGCGCTTCGCCAACTACGCGCACACGCACTTCGTGGTGCGCCACGGCTTCTCCATCCTCATCGGCCTCGTGACCGCGCTGATGGCGTTCCAGTTCCCGCTGCGCACCTGGGAAAAGCTCGCACCCTGGCTGTTCGCCGTGGCGCTGCTGCTGCTGGTGCTGGTGCTGATCCCCGTCATCGGCAAGGGTGTGAACGGCGCCCGGCGCTGGATCCCGCTGGGCATCATGAACTTCCAGCCCTCCGAGCTGGCCAAGCTCGCGGTGCTGCTCTACGCCGCCGACTACATGGTGCGCAAGATGGAGGTCAAGGAGCGCTTCTTCCGCGCCGTGGCGCCGATGGCGGTGGCCGTGGGCGTGGTCGGCATGCTGTTGCTGGCCGAGCCCGACATGGGCGCCTTCATGGTGATCGTGGTCATCGCCATGGGCATCCTGTTCCTCGGCGGCGTCAACGCGCGCATGTTCGCCCTGATGGCGCTGGTGGTGGTGGGCGCGTTCGCGGTCATGGTCATGACCAGTGAGTTCCGGCGTCAGCGGGTGTTTGCCTACCTCGACCCCTGGAGCATGGAGCATGCGCTGGGCAAGGGTTACCAGCTCTCGCACTCGCTGATCGCCTTCGGGCGCGGCGAGATCTTTGGCGTCGGTCTGGGCGGCAGTGTCGAGAAGCTGCACTGGCTGCCCGAGGCCCACACCGACTTCCTGCTTGCGGTGATCGGCGAAGAGTTCGGCCTGATCGGGGTGTTGGTCGTGATCAGCCTGTTCCTCTGGCTCACGCGCCGCATCATGCACATCGGCCGCCAGGCCATCGCGCTCGACCAGGTGTTCGCCGGCCTCGTTGCGCAAGGCGTGGGCCTGTGGATGGGTTTCCAGGCCTTCATCAACATCGGCGTGAACCTCGGTGCCCTGCCGACCAAGGGCCTGACTTTGCCGCTGATGAGCTACGGCGGGTCTGCCATCCTGCTCGAACTCACCGCCTTGGCCATCGTGCTGCGGGTGGACTATGAAAACCGCCAGCTCATGAAAGGTGGGCGGTCATGAGCAAGACTCCTTGCGCCCTCATCATGGCCGGCGGCACCGGCGGTCACATCTTCCCCGGTCTGGCCGTGGCCGAAGCCTTGCGTGAGCGCGGCTGGCGCGTGCACTGGCTGGGCGCCCCGGGCAGCATGGAGAGCCGGCTGGTGCCGCCGCGCGGCTTCCCGCTGGAGCTGGTCGATTTCGGCGGCGTGCGCGGCAAAGGCGTGAAGACGCTGTTCCTGCTGCCGCTGCGCCTGCTGCGCGCTTTCTGGCAGGCGCTGCAGGTGGTTCGCCGCGTCCAGCCCGACGTGCTGGTCGGCCTGGGCGGCTACATCACCTTCCCCGGCGGCATGATGGGCACGCTGCTGGGCAAGCCGCTGGTGCTGCACGAGCAGAACTCGGTGGCCGGCATGGCCAACAAGGTGCTCACCGGCATCGCTGACCGGGTGTTCACCGCTTTCCCCAACGTCTTCAAGAAAGCCGAATGGGTGGGCAACCCGCTGCGCGCCGAATTCCTGCGCCAGCCGGCGCCCGCCGAGCGTTTTGCCGGGCGCAGCGGCCCGCTGCGCCTGCTGGTGGTGGGTGGCAGCCTGGGCGCCAAGGCCCTCAACGACACGGTGCCGCAGGCCCTCGCGCTCATTCCATCGGCGCAGCGTCCGCAGGTCATCCACCAGAGCGGCGAAAAGCAGATCGAGGCGCTGCGCGCCAACTACACGGCGGCCGGTGTGCTGGCCGAACTCACGCCCTTCATCGATGACACGGCACAGGCTTTTGCCGACGCCGACCTGATCGTCTGCCGGGCTGGCGCCAGCACCGTCACAGAGATCGCCGCCGTGGGCGCGGCGGCGCTGTTCGTGCCGTTCCCGCACGCGGTGGACGACCACCAGACCACCAACGCCCGCTTCCTGACGGATGCTGGCGGCGCTTGGCTGGTGCAGCAGACCGAACTCACGCCGGCCTCGCTGGCGATGAAGCTGCAGACGCTGCAGCGCGAACAACTGATGGAGATGGCCGGCAAGGCCAAGCAGATGGAAAAGACAGAAGCCGTGGCGGCCGTGGTGTCCGCCTGCGAGCAACTCGCGAAAGTACAACCGTCATGAAACACGCCATTCGCCATATTCATTTCGTCGGCATCGGCGGCAGCGGCATGAGCGGCATCGCCGAGGTGCTGCTCAACCAGGGTTACCGCATCTCCGGCAGCGACCTGGGCGAGAGCACGGTCACGCGCCGGCTGGTGGCGCTGGGCGCCGAGGTGTTCATCGGCCACGATGCGGCCCACATCGGTGGGGCCGACGCCATCGTCACCTCCACCGCGGTGAAAGACGACAACCCCGAGGTGATCGCCGCGCACGCCAAGCTGGTGCCGGTGGTGCCACGCGCCGTGATGCTGGCCGAGCTGATGCGCATGAAAAAAGGCGTGGCGATCGCCGGCACGCACGGCAAGACCACCACCACCAGCCTGGTGGCCAGCGTGCTCGCCGCCGCGAACCTGGACCCGACCTTCGTGATCGGTGGCCGCCTCAACAGCGCGGGCGCCAACGCGCAACTGGGTTCGGGCGAATACATCGTGGTCGAGGCCGACGAGTCCGACGCCTCGTTCCTGAACCTGCTGCCGGTGCTCTCGGTCGTCACCAACATCGACGCCGACCACATGGACACCTATGGCCACGACTTCGGCCGGCTCAAGGGCGCGTTCATCGAGTTCCTGCACAAGATGCCGTTCTACGGCACCGCCGTGGTGTGCGTGGACGATCCGTCGATCCGCGAGATCCTGCCGCAGATCGCGCGCCCCATCACCAGCTACGGTTTCTCGGAAGACGCCCAGGTGCGTGCGGTGAACGTGCGTGCGGTGGGTGGTCAGATGCACTTCACCGTGCAGCGCAAGAACGGCATTCAGATGCCCGACCTGGACGTGGTGCTCAACCTGCCCGGGAACCACAACGTGCTCAACGCGCTGGCCGCGATCGGTATCGCGGTCGAGCTGGGGGTCGATGACGCGGCGGTGCAGCAGGCGCTGGCCGATTTCAAGGGCGTGGGCCGGCGTTTCCAGCGCTACGGCGAAGCGGCCCTGCCCTCGGGTGGCAGCTGCACCCTGGTGGACGACTACGGCCACCACCCGGTGGAGATGGCGGCCACGTTGTCCGCGGCGCGTGGCGCCTTCCCGGACCGCCGTCTGGTGCTGGCCTTCCAGCCGCACCGCTACAGCCGCACGCGCGACTGTTTCGAAGATTTCGTGAAAGTGATCAACCAGGCCGACGCGGTGCTGCTGGCCGAGGTGTACGCCGCGGGCGAGGCGCCCATCGTGGCGGCCGACGGTCGTTCGCTGGCGCGTGCGCTGCGGGTGGCGGGCAAGCTGGAGCCGGTGTTTGTGGACGACATCGCCGCCATGCCGCAGGCCGTGCTGGACAACGCGCGCGATGGCGACGTGGTGCTCTGCATGGGCGCGGGCTCCATTGGGGCGGTGGCCGGACAGGTGGTTGAGCTGGCGCAGAAGGACAGGACATGAACGCAGGGGTGAAGACCGTGAACATCGACGTCAAGGCACTGGGCAAGGTGGCCGTGCTCATGGGAGGGCGCTCGGCCGAGCGCGAGGTGTCGCTCATGTCGGGCACGGGCGTGCTGGCCGCGCTGAAGTCCAAGGGCGTGGACGCGCACGCCTTCGATCCGGCCGAACGCGATCTGGGTGATCTCAAGCGCGAAGGGTTTGCGCGTTGCTTCATCGCTCTGCACGGCCGCTTCGGCGAAGACGGCACGGTGCAGGGCGCGCTGGAGCTGCTGGGCATTCCCTACACCGGCCCGGGCGTGATGGCTTCGGCGGTGGCCATGGACAAGCTCATGACCAAGCGCATCTGGCTGGCCGAAGGCCTGTCCACGCCGGCCTGGCGCCAGGTGCACAGCGCCGAAGAAACACGCGCCGCCTTCGCGGCCCTGGGCTCACCCATGATCGTGAAGCCGGTGCGCGAGGGTTCCACCATTGGCCTGAGCAAGGTCCTGACGCTGGCGGAATGCGACGCCGCCTACGCGCTGGCTTCGGGCCAGGACCCGATGGTGATGTGCGAACAGTTCATCGCCGGCGACGAAGTCACCATCCCGGTGCTCGGCACGGGCGCCGAGGCCCGCGCGCTGCCGGTGATCCGCATCGTGGCGCCCGACGGCAACTACGACTACCAGCACAAGTACTTCACCGACGACACGAAATACCTCGTGCCCTGCGGCCTGCCCGAAGGCGAAGAGGTCGCCATCCAGGCGCTGGTGCTCAAGGCCTTCCGGACGCTGGACTGCCGCGGCTGGGCCCGGGCCGACGTGATGATCGACGCCCGGACGCGCAAGCCGTACCTGCTGGAGATCAACACCTCGCCGGGCATGACCGGGCATTCGCTGGTGCCGATGTCGGCGCGCGCCACCGGGCTGTCCTACGAAGACCTGTGCCTGACGCTGCTGGCCACTGCGGCGCTGGACAACCCGGCACACGGACAAGGCTGAAAGACCCGCCATGGCCCAGACCGACCTGCCCCTGGACGTCAAGCTCATGACCATGGTGACCCACGCCCTGGTGATGGTGTTTGCCGTGCTGTGCCTGGGCGCGTTGGCCAACTGGGTGCTGCGCCATCCGGTCTGGGCGGTGCGGGCGATCGCGGTGCACGGCGAGGTGGACCACCAGAACGCGGTGGGCCTGCGCGCCCAGCTGGCGACCCAGATGCGGAGCCGGCTGTCGGGTGGCCTGCTGGCCATGGACCTGCAGCCGGTGCGGCAGATGTTCGAGGCCGTGCCCTGGGTGCGGCATGCGCTGGTGCAGCGTGAGTTTCCCAACCGCCTGCGCGTCACGCTCGAAGAACACCGGGCGGTGGCCTGGTGGGGGCAGGCCGGCGGCGGTCAGCTGGTCAACCACCTGGGAGAGATCTTTGATGCCAGTCCGGACGACGGCGACGGCCTGCCCGAGCTGGCCGGACCGACCGCGCGGGTGGCCGAAGTCTGGGCCCTGTACCAGTTGCTCGATGCCGAGCTGGAGCGGCTGGACCTCGGCATCGAACGGCTCGAACTCAGCGAACGCGGCAGCTGGCGCGCGACGCTGGACAACGGCGCCCGCATGGAACTGGGGCGCGGCTCTCCCGAGGAACTGCTGGCGCGTGCGCGCCGCTTCACCGCCACCGTGAGCCAGCTCGCCGAACGCTACCCCGGTGCGGTGCAGTCCGTCGACCTGCGCTACCCCAATGGTTACGCCCTGCGCATGCGCGGCGTCACCACCGTCAACGAAGAAGACGCGAAACCCGCGAACAACACCCGGTAATCAAGAAATCATCATGGCCAAGGAATACAAAGATCTGGTGGTTGGACTCGACATCGGCACCGCCAAAATCATGGTGGTGGTGGCCGAGGTCCAGGCCAACGGCGAACTCAAGCTCGCGGGCCTGGGGGTGTCGGCCAGCCACGGCCTGAAGCGCGGCGTGGTGGTCAACATCGACGCCACGGTGCAGAGCATCCAGCAGGCCCTGAAAGAGGCCGAGCTGATGGCCGACTGCCGCATCGCCCGCGTCTACACCGGCATCACCGGCAGCCACATCCGCGGCATCAACTCCAGCGGCATGGTGGCCATCAAGGACCGCGAGGTCACGCCGGCCGACGTGGCGCGCGTGATCGAAACCGCCAAGGCGATCAACATCTCGACCGACCAGCGCCTGCTGCTGGTGGAGCCGCAGGAATTCGTGATCGACGGGCAGGAAGTGAAAGAGCCGATCGGCATGAGCGGCATCCGGCTCGAAGCCAAGGTGCACATCGTCACCGGCGCGCAGAGCGCGGCCGAAAACATCATCAAGTGCGTGCGCCGCTGCGGGCTGGAGGTGGATCAGCTGATGCTCAACCCGCTGGCGTCCAGCCAGGCGGTGCTGACCGATGACGAGAAGGAACTCGGCGTGGCCTTGGTCGACATCGGCGCCGGCACCACCGACGTGGCCATCTTCGCGGGCGGCGCGATCCGCCACACCGCGGTGATCCCGATCGCGGGCGACCTCATCACCAGCGACATCGCCATGGCGCTGCGCACGCCCACCAAGGACGCCGAAGACATCAAGGTCGAATACGGATGCGCCAAGCAGTTGCTGGCCGACCCCGACACCCAGGTCGAGGTGCCCGGTCTGGGCGACCGCGGTCCGCGTCTGCTCGGCCGCCAGGCGCTGGCCGGCGTGATCGAGCCGCGGGTGGAAGAGATCTTTGCGCTGGTGCAGCAGGTGGTGCGCGACTCCGGGTTCGAGGAAGTCCTGTCTTCGGGCATCGTGCTCACGGGCGGCAGCGCCGTCATGCACGGCATGGTCGAACTGGGCGAAGACATCTTCCTGAAGCCGGTGCGCCGCGGCATCCCGCACTACGCGAGCGCGCTCTCCGACATGGTCGCCCAGCCTCGGGCGGCCACGGTCATGGGCCTGCTGGAAGAAGCGCGTCTGGCGCGCGTGCGCGGACACAAGGTGGCGCAAAAGGCGGGCTCCATGCAGGGCGCGCTGGAACGCATGAAAAACTGGTTTGTGGGGACTTTCTGATCATGAATCACACACACTCGATGAGCGGTTTGTTCGGATCCCCTGTCATCCCCGCGCGCCATGGCGCCGCGGGCCACTACCCGGTGCACCGATGTACGGCATGCACCGGGCCGCCTGGGTGATGCCTGGGCCGCGCAGCGGCCACTCCCTTGATGAACACAACGATTTTTTATTGAAACAACGCCCGGTACCGCAGGTTCAGGGCAACAACAGGAGAGAAAAATGAGCATCGAAATGATTGAAGTGGAAGAGTTCAACCAGGGCACCCAGATCAAGGTCATCGGCGTGGGCGGTGGCGGCGGCAACGCCGTGGAACACATGATCACCCGCGGCGTGCAGGGAGTGGAATTCATCTGCGCCAACACCGACGCGCAAGCCCTGGCCCGCAGCGCCACCAGCCGCACCATCCAGCTCGGCACCAGCGGCCTGGGCGCCGGCAGCAAGCCGGAAAAGGGCCGTGATGCGGCCGAGCTGGCGATCGAGGAGATCCGCTCCGCCATCGAGGGCGCGCACATGCTGTTCATCACCGCCGGCATGGGCGGCGGCACCGGCACCGGCGCTGCGCCCGTGATCGCGCGCGTGGCCAAGGAAATGGGCATCCTCACCGTGGGCGTGGTCACCAAGCCGTTCGACTGGGAAGGTGGCCGCCGCATGACCAACGCCGACAGCGGCCTGGCCGAGCTCGAAGCCAACGTGGACTCGCTGATCGTGATACTGAACGAGAAGCTGCTCGAAGTGCTGGGCGACGACGTGACGCAGGACGAAGCCTTTGCCCACGCCAACGACGTGCTGAAGAACGCCGTCGGCGGCATCGCCGAGATCATCAACGAGTACGGCAACGTCAACGTCGACTTCGAAGACGTGCGCACCGTGATGGGCGAGCCCGGCAAGGCCATGATGGGCACGGCGGTTGCCGCCGGCCCGGACCGCGCCCGCATCGCTGCCGAAGAGGCCGTGGCCTGCCCGCTGCTCGAAGGCATCGACCTGTCGGGCGCCAAGGGCGTGCTGGTGCTGGTCACGGCGGCCAAGGGTTCGCTCAAGCTGTCAGAGTCCAAGCTGGCGATGAACACCATCCGCGCCTACGCTTCGCCGGACGCGCACGTGATCTACGGCGCGGCCTACGACGACAGCCTGGGCGACGAGATGCGCGTCACCGTCGTGGCCACGGGCCTGTCGCGCCAGGGCGCCCGCCGCACCGCGCCGCCGCTGCAGGTGCTGCGCACCGGCACCGACAACGTGCCGTTCAACATCCCGACGGTGAACGCCGCCGTGGGTGGCCCGGGTGCTGCGCAGCCGGACTACAACTCCATGGCGGTGCCGAGTGTCTGGCGCACCAACCGCACGCAGGCCGCGGCCAAGGTGGATGCACTGGCATCCGGCGGCATGGACGATTTCGAGATTCCTGCTTTCCTGCGCAAACAAGCTGACTGACGTTTGTCAGGTTTTTTGCCTGGCGTGTTTCGTGCCTGCACCTCGCGGGCTCGCGGACGCCGGGCGCTCTGCTCCGCGGGTGTCCCCCGACGGCTGGTGCCGTCTCCTCCTTTACCCCGCTGCGCAAAACGCCCGACGCTCGCGAGCCATGGAAGTGCTTGCGCTGCCCTTGGTTCTTGCACCTCGTAGGTCAGCGGTGATCGGTGTGTCCGACGCAGCGGGGTAAAGGAGGAGGGGCGGCGAAGCCGACCCGGGGGACACCCGCGGAGCCGGGCACCCCGGTCGCCGTTGACCGGTGCAGCCGGAGAAAAGAAGAGAAGCCCGCCTATCGCGGTCATCACGATTCCTCAAAGCGCACTGGCGCCGCAAAACTTAAAATCACCGGATGCTTGCACAACGCACCCTGAAATCTCTGACCAAAGCGGTCGGTGTCGGCCTCCACAGCGGCCAGCGGGTGGAGCTGACGCTGCGCCCGGCCGCGCCCGACACGGGCATCGTGTTTCGCCGCGTCGACCTGCCCGAGCCGGTGGAGATTCCGGTCAACGCCGATGCCGTCTCCGACACGCGCATGGCTTCGACCATCGCCAACGGCGGGGCCAAGGTGGCCACCATCGAGCACCTGATGAGCGCCGCCGCGGGCCTGGGGCTGGACAACCTGTATGTGGACATCACGGCCGAAGAGGTGCCGATCCTGGACGGTTCTTCGGCCTCGTTTGTCTACCTGCTGCAGAGCGCGGGCATCGTGACGCAGAAGGCGCCCAAGCGCTTCATCCGGGTGAGCAAACCCGTGGAGGTGCGCGAAGGGGAGGGCAGCAACCTCAAGTGGGCGCGGCTGGACCCGTACCACGGCTACAAGCTGAGCTTCGAAATCGAGTTCAACCACCCGGCGGTGAATTCCAGCGGCCAGCGGGTCGAGTTCGACATGGGCAGCGGCCGTTACGCGCGCGAGATCGCCCGGGCCCGCACCTTCGGCTTTACGCGCGACGTGGAGATGATGCGTTCCCATGGTCTGGCGCTGGGCGGTGGCCTGGACAACGCCATCGTCATGGACGATGTGAAGGTGCTCAACGCCGACGGTCTGCGCTACCAGGATGAGTTCGTCAAGCACAAGATTCTCGACGCCATCGGGGACCTCTACATCATCGGCAAGCCGCTGCTGGCCGCCTACAGCGCCTTCCGCTCGGGCCACGCCATGAACAACCAGCTGCTGCGTGCGCTGCTGGCCCGGCCCGATGCGTACGAGATCGTGAGCTTTGAGCAGGCGCGTGAAGCGCCCACCGGCTTCGCGCAACTCGCGCCTGCCTGGTAAGCGCCAGCCGGCGCCCTGGGCTTCTCCGAAAAACAAGCCATGCTGCTGTTTCGCTGGACCATCTTCATGCTCCTGCTGGCGGCCGGCGTGTCGTTCGCCTTCTACATCGGCACGGGACAGGCGAGGTTTCGCCAGTACGGGATCGTGATCCTGAAATGGACGGTCATCGCGGCGCTGGGCTTTTTTGGTGTGCTGGTGTTGGAGCGCCTTCTCTGATGTGCTGAAAAGCCAAAGGCCATCCCGAAGGATGGCCTTTGGCTTTCAGGTGTGGAGCCGGTTTCAGTGGGCGCCGACGAAGCGGGTGCCTTCGAACGAACGGGACTCACCGCTGGTGCGGTACTGCGCCCAGGCCACCATCAGCATCAGCGCGGCAAAACCACTGGCGATCAGCACCGGATAGGCGGCGAGGATCTGGGTCAGCGGGTATTTCCACGACAGCGGACGGCCAACGCCCAGCAAGGCGGCGTAGAACCATGACACCGCCGACACCGAACCCGCAAACACCGCGAAGCTGCGCTGCGAGAACGACATGTTCAGCAGGGTGCCGGCCCTCTTCATCAGCGGCAGGACGCGGTGGTGCAGCAGAACGCCATTGAGTGTCAGCAGGGCGACGACGGTGATCTTGGCCTGCAGCTTGGGGTTGGCGAAGTACTCCAGGCCCTTGACCGATGTGTCCAGCGCAATGATGCCGGCGCCGGTGGCCCAGAGTGCGGCAAGGGCCAGTGCCACGGTGTTCTGCAAATCCTGCAGGTGTTTCGGGTCCATGCGTTCGTGGGGGTCGCCTGAAATGAGCTGTTTGACCATGGCAATGTCGCTCATGAGGATCAACCCGATGGCCGCGCAACAGGCGATCAGGTGGGCGTAGACGAGGGCCATTCGTGAAAATTCAAGTTCCATTTGAGGTATCCGGGTGAAGGGTCAAGGGCTGTCCCGACAGAAACGGGCTCCGGGGCCCGACGGAAATTGCATCGAAGCCTTGGCCGCTAATGTGCCTACCCAGGCCGTGGTCATTTGTGCGCAGTTGCAACGGTTGGTCCCGTTGTCATTGATATTTATCAATTTGTACAAAAGGGGTCTTCAGGGGGAAAACCCCAATGAAGCTGTTGTTTTCATCCCTCAAATGGGGGATGCTCCGGAGGGTGCAGATACTGTTGTTACGTCCATGTACGGTTCGTAACAACCACGCACCATCAGGCCGCTGATGGCCTGTCGGCTGTTTTCAGTAGTTCCGGCCGCCTTTGTAGGCCGCATGGGTACGTGCCTGCAAGGGGGACACCTTGTTGATGGCCTGCATCGTGCGGCTGACCTGCGCATGGGTGATGGCCAGGCCCAGGGCGTCGGCCGCGTCCTTGCCAGGGAGGCCGGGCAACTGCAGCAGGCGTTTGACCATTTCCTGCATCTGCGCCTTGTCGGCGCGGCCATAACCGACCACCGCTTTCTTCAGCTGCAGGGCGGTGTATTCGGCCACCGGCAGTCCGTTGGCCACCAGTGCCGTGAGGCAGCAACCACGGGCCTGCCCCAGCAGCAGCGTGGCCTGCGGGTTGACGTTGACGAACACGATCTCGCAGACCGAGGCTTCGGGCTGGTAGCGCTTCACCACCTCGCTGATGCCGTCAAACAGGATCTTCAGCCGCTCGGGCAGCAAGGCGCCGTTTTTCGGACTGGTCTGGATGGTGCCGCTGGCCACGTAATGCAGTGCGGCGCCCTCGGTGTCGATGACGCCAAAGCCGGTGCACTGCAGGCCGGGGTCGATGCCGAGGATGCGCATGGGGGGCCGTTTCAGCGTTCAGAGGTTGAAGGTCCAGCGCACGGAGTGGAAAAACACCGGTGCGGCGAAACACAGCGCGTCCACCCGGTCGAGCAGGCCGCTGGCCCCTGTGACCGAGCGGCCGGCCGAACCCCAGTGGGTCACGCCGCGGTCGCGTTTGATGGCTTTCATGACCAGATGTCCGAACGAGCCGGCCACACACGCCACCAGCGCCATCGCCAGGGCCTGCAGCGGCTTGAAGGGCGTGAGTCCGGCCAGGGCGACGCCGAGCAGACCACCGGCGGCCAGACCCGCCAGCCAGCTGCGCCAGTGAAAACTGGCGCTGATGGCCGGTGCCACCGGGTCGCGCAAGCGCCGGGCCATGAGGTGCTGGACCAGCATGCAGGTCTGCACCACCAGCACCAGGAAGAGCACGAGGAACGCGGTCTTGCCGGCAAAGCGCGGGAAGTTCAGCAACAGCAGCGCCGGTACATGGCTCATGCCGTAGATGCAGACCATGATGCCCCACTGCAACTTGGCGTTGCGTTCCAGAAAGCGTTGCGGGTCGTTGCCCAGCGCGCTCACCACGGGGATGGCCAGGAACACATAGACCGGGATGAACACCGTGAACAGGTTGAAGTGCTGGTTCCAGACCAGGGCGTACTGCAGCGGCAGCACGATGAAAAACGCCAGCACGAGGCTGCGGTGGTCGCCGCGCCGGGTGGGTGAGAGGCTGATGAATTCGCGCAAGATGAAAAACGAGACCAGGCCGAACAGCACGATGGCCACGCTCTCGCCCGCGGCCCAGCCGACCCAGAACACCAGCGTCATCAGCCACGAGTTGCGCAGCAGGGCCTGGTAGTCGTGCAGCCGCTGGGCGCGATCACCGGTGTGGTCGTCGGCGTGCTGGCGTTCGCGCAAGGAGAGCAGGACGCCCATGCCGCTGGCGATCAGCAGCAGGCCAAACAGCAGGACAAACATCAGGCTGACCTGTTGCTCGGGGGAGAGGTTGCGCAGGAAGGACCCCATCAGACCTCCCGCAAGGCCATGACGGCGCTGCGTGCGCGTTGCAGGAAGTCGGCGCGCGCTTCGTCGGCACCCAGCGCCACCGGCTCCCCGAACGTCACCGAGCACAGCACCGGCACCGGAATCACCTCGCCCTTGGGCATCACCCGTTGCACGTTGTGGATCCAGGCGGGCACCAGCACCACCTGGGGGAAGCGCCGGGCCAGGTTGTAGATCCCCGACTTGAAGACCTGGGGATCTTCCGCGTGACCGCGGGTGCCTTCGGGAAAGAGGATCAGCGAGTCGCCACTCTCCAGGGCATCGATGAGGGGTTGCAACGGATCCTCATCGCCCTTCTTTTCGCGCTCGACATAGACCGCGTTGAACACCTCGGTGGTGATCCAGCGCTTGAAATTCGATGCCGTCCAGTAGTCGCGCGCTGCAATGGGGCGTGTGATGCTGCGCAGCTCCTGGGGCAGGGCCGCCCAGATCAGCACCAAATCGGCGTGGCTCTGGTGGTTGGCGAAATAGATGCGCTGCTCTGCCTTGGGCGGGCAACCGTACCAGCGGGCCTGGGCGCCGGTGAGCAGGCGCACCAGGCCAAGCAGGAGGGTGCTCATGGCCTGGGCGCGCCAGTTCATGAGCGCTTCCTCACGGCGCCTGCACAGCGCCCATGCGCGCCACGATGGTGCCGGTGCGGCGGGCGAGGTAGGCCGAGCCCTGCCGGGTTTCGAAGAACTTGGGGCTGGGCAGCATCACGGCCAGTCGGGCCGCCTCGTAGGCGCTCAGCTTGGCGGCGGGCTTCTTGAAATAGCGCTGGGCGGCGGCTTCGGCGCCGAACACGCCTTCACCCCACTCCACGCTGTTGAGGTAGATCTCAAGAATGCGCTGCTTGCTGAGCAACGCGTCCAGCGTGAGCGCGAGCATCAGCTCCTGGCCCTTGCGCAGCAGGTTGCGTTCACCCGAGAGCAGCAGGTTCTTGGCCAGTTGCTGGGTGATGGTGGAGCCGCCGATCACCTTGGGCGGCTTGATCGCCTTGATGGCGGCTTCGGCCGCTTCGGGCTTTTTGGCGAGCTTGCGTTCGAGCTGTGCGGTCCGCTTCTCGACCAGCTCCTGGCGCCGTTCGTTCTTGACCCAGGCTGCTTCGATCGCGCTCCAGTCCACGCCGTCGTGCTCGGCAAAGCCAGCATCCTCGGACGCCATCACGGCGCGCTTGAGGTGCGGGCTGATCTCGTCGTAGTCCACCCATTGGGCAGACCAGCGCCAGTCCTTGTCGGACCTGAGGCTCTGGCCCGCGACCCGCCAGGCCTCGGAGCGCATGAAGGCGGTGCTTTGCGGGTCGATCACCACCATGAGCGCGACACGCAAGACAAAAAACAGCTGCAAGGCCAGGCCAGCCAGCACCACCCACAACAGCCATCGACCGATCGATTTCATCACTGGCTGGACATTTGTGTCTGCAACGTGGCGTCGCGGGTGAAACGGAACCGCGACACCACCACGATCTGGTCGGCCCGCTGGCGCATGGCGTCGTTGAAGCGGCCAAAGCCGAGGCCGCGCACGATCGCCTGGGCACGCCGGTCCAGCGTGGTGTTGCCCGAGGTCTGCACCACCTCGGTGCCCAGCACGGCGCCGGTGTGGTTCACCGTGATGACCATGGTGAGCTCACCATAGAGCTTGCGACCGGCGGCCTCGGGGAAGTTGGTGGTCCCCCGGTCTTCGATCTTGCGGCGCAGTTCGTCGTAGTAGATCGCGTAGACCTCTTCGCGCGTGGCCGGGCTGATGTAGCGCTTGCGCGGTCGGGCGTTTTCTTCGTTGATGCGCTTCTCGATCTCGGCCAGCACCTTCACCAGCGCCCGGCGCTTGCGTTCGCGCTCAACGGCCTCCTGGCTGGGGTTGACGGCCTGCAGGTCCGGCGGTGGCATGTTGGCCAGTTGCTTGCGCACCTGGGCCAGGATCTGCTTTTGCTGTTCCTTGAGCGCTTCGATCATGCGCTCGTCTTCTTCGGGGGTGTCGCCGATGCGGACCGTGGGGTTGGGTGGCAGGGGTGAAGTGGCACGCCCCTTTTCCCTCTCGCCGCCACCGGCCAGCGAAGCCTGCGCAATGGCCTTGGCCTTCTCGGGACGCTCGTCGCTCTTGGCATTGACCAGAATGACTTCGAGCGGCGTGTCCTGGAACACGCGGTTGAAGTTCTCGGGATCGACAAAACGCACCGTCAGCAGCGCGGCGTGCACGGCGACCGACACCCCCAACGCCAGCTGCAGGGTGCTCAGTTGTTTGAGGAAGGCCAGGACCGGTTTCACGCGAGCATTATCGGTGCTGGTGGCTCACAGCCCGGGCGCCTCGGCCGCTGTTTCGGCGGCGGTTTCCGGGGCATCGGCCTGCGCCTCGTCGACGTCAATGGCCAGCGCCAGCGGTGCGGCCAGTTCGTCGTCTTCACCGTCCTCTGACTCGCTGCCGTCATCCACGCTGTCGACCGGCAGGTCGAGTCGCTCGATGACGGTGCCGTGCACGTCCAGCGTGATGTGATCGATGGCGCCCAGCCGCACGCGCACATGCGCGCCGCGCGGCAGGCCTTCGGCGCCCATGACCGGCAAGACCAGCGGCAGGCTGTCGGCTCGCACCAGGTTGTCCTTGAACAGCGTGGCGGTGAGTTCGGAGATGCCGGCCTGCTGCAGGTGTTTGAGCGTCCAGTAGCGTTCCATGCCGTTCTGGAAGCCGTTGTAGGCGGTGTAGGCGGCGTCGAAGCCGCTGATGATGGCAAACAGGTTGGCGTCTTTGGGCTTGAACGGCGCGGCGAGCGCGGCGGTCTTGCCGTGGCGCGCGCAGGCAATGATCTGCCACTGGTTGACCATGTCCACGTAACGGCGCAGGGGCGAGGTGCTCCAGGCGTAGCTCTTGACGCCGATGCCCGCGTGCGGCTGCGCCTTGGTGCCCATGCGCACTTTCACGCCGGGCGCCAGGCTGGCCTGGCTGCGGTAGATGCCGGGCACGCCGCAGTCGGCGAGCCAGTTACCCCAGGTGCTGTTGGCCAGGATCATGGCCTCGGCCACCATCAGGTCGAGCGGCGCGCCACGCTGGCGTGTGCCGATCACCACGGTTTCATCGCCCACGGGCTCGCTGCCCGTGACTCCTTCAAGGCGGAAGGTGTAGTCCGGCCGGTTGAAGTTTTCCGGTTTGCCACGCACCACCTCGCGCTGCGCCTTCAGGTGGCGCGCGAGGCGGAAGATGAAGGCCAGCTGCGGCTGCAACTCTTCAATATGAGCTTCGGCGATCGCTGCGCTGGCCGGCGCCTGGCCGGTCAGCCAGTCTTCGGTGATCACGGTGTCGAGCTGGTCGTGGCGCAGGTTGTGCGCGATCGGCACACGCTCCAGCACGGTGCGGCTGTCCTTGGGCTCCAGCGTGGCCTCGTCGAAGCTGACGTAGAGCGAGACGGCGGGGCAGTTCCGCCCGGCCATCAGCGTGTAGGCCTGCACCACCTCGTCGGGCAGCATGGTGATCTTGTGGCCCGGCATGTAGACCGTGGACAGGCGGTTGCGTGCCACCTGGTCGATGGGGCTGTCGGGCAGCACCGCGAGGCCGGGCGCCGCGATGTGGATGCCGAGCGTGACCGTGCCGCTGCCCAGACCCTGCAGCGACAGCGCGTCGTCGATTTCGGTGGTGTGCGAATCGTCGATGGAGAAGGCCTGCACGCTGGCCAGTGGCAGCTCGTCGGCGATGGCGGGGGCCAGGAGCGCCGGGAACCCCGTGCCCTTGGGGAACTGGTCGAACAGGAAGCGCTGCCAGTGGAACTGGTAGGCGCTGGCGATGGCGCCGGCGTTCTGCAGCAGGGTGAGCGGTGCCGTGTGGCTGTTGCGCGCCGCTTCCACCACGGCCTTGTATTCGGGCGCGTTCTTGTCCGGCTTGAACAGGATCTTGTAGAGCTGCTGGCGCACCGGCTCGGGACACTGCCCGCTGGCCAGCTCGGCCGCCCAGGCTTCGATCTGGGCCTGTATCTGCTTCTTTTTTTCGATGCCGGCGAGCGCCTGCGCCAGTATCTCGGGCGGTGCTTTCTTGTAGCGGCCCTTGCCGGCGCGCCGGAAGTAGTGCGGGGCGCCTTGCAGGCAGAGCAGGGCCGCCACCTGTTGTTCGGTGCCGGCGCTGGCGCTGAAATACTCCTGCGCCAGTTCGGCAAACCCGAACTCGCCTTCCGGGGCGAATTCGTAGGCCAGCTCCAGCTCCATGGTCTCGGCCAGCGCGGTGGCCGCGGGCATCAGCTGGGCGGGGGCGGGCTTGTCAAAGCGCAGCAGCGCGTTGGCGGACTTGACTTTGACCCGTTTGCCCGAATCCAGCTCCACCTGCAGGGAACTTTCGGCTTCGGACAGGAGGCGGCCGGTCATCAGTTTGCCGGCGTCGTCGAACAGAATGTGCATGGGCCGGATTGTCCCATGCGGGCGGTTTTGGCCTGGCGGGCTCAGCGCTGGAGGTCCAGAAACTCAAAGATGGCGCCGATGTGGTCGTCAAAGTCACTGATGGCGTGGTCGCTGCCGGGCAGCAGACGCAACGCGCCGCCGGCACAGAAAGCCATCATTTCCCGCCAGTCCAGCACCTCGTCGCCCTGCGCCACGATGGCGAACTGGTGCTGCGGCGTCGCTGGTTGCTGTGGCGCCAGGCGCTGGATGTCTTCCTCCAGCGCACGCAGCTCGTCCACGAAGGCGGGTTCGAAAAAGAAGCGCTCCTGCGGATCGTGCCAGGCCGTCTGTTCCCCGATGTATGTCGCCAGATCGCGCGACGGGTGCACGGCGGGGTTGAGCAGCACCGCGCGGCAGCCGGTCTGAAGGGCCAGCCAGCGGGCGTAAAAGCCGCCCAATGACGAGCCCACCACGGCCATCTGTCCGCGCGGCCAGGCGGCGGTGCCTTGCCGGATCAAGGTGGCAGCGGCGGCGGGCGAGGGTGGCAGTTGCGGGCACCACCAGGTGACGTTCGGGTGTCGGGTGTGCACCCGCGCGGCCACCTTTTGCGCTTTCACCGATCGGGGTGACGAGCGGAAGCCGTGCAGGTAGAGCAGGTGGGTGGTCTCTGGCGGCGGGGTGGTGACGGGGTTCATTGCCGAAGGATAATCGGTGCCCATGGCCGTCGTCTTTGACAAACCCACCCTGCTGCAGCGCATCGCCCCGATCTTTCAGGGGTTTGATGGTCCGCTGGTTTTTGCCATCCTGCTGCTCGCGTGCGCGGGCCTGATGACCATGTATTCGGTGGGGTTCGATCACGGCTCGCGCTTCGTCAGCCACGGCCGCAACATGATGCTCGCGGCCGGCGTGCTTTTTGTCGTGTCACAGGTGTCGCCGCAGCGCCTGATGGCGCTGGCGGTCCCGATGTATGTGGTTGGGGTGGCCTTGCTGCTGGCGGTGTTCCTGTTTGGCATCCAGAAAAAGGGGGCACAGCGCTGGCTCAATGTGGGCGTGGTGATCCAGCCCAGTGAACTCATGAAGGTGGCCATGCCCCTGATGCTGGCTTGGTGGTTCCAGCGCCGCGAGGGCCAGCTCAAGCCGCTGGATTTTGCGGTGGCGGGCTTGTTGCTGGCGATACCGGCGGCGCTCATCCTCAAACAGCCCGACCTGGGCACCACCCTGCTGGTGATGGCCTCTGGCCTGGCGGTCATCTTCTTTGCGGGGCTGAGCTGGAAGCTGATCATTCCGCCGGTGCTGCTGGGACTGGCGGGGGTGGTCACGCTGATCGCGATGGAACCCCAGTGGTGCGCGCCCGATGTGGACTGGCGCGTCCTGCACGAATACCAGCGCCAGCGCGTGTGCACGCTCCTCGATCCGTTCAAGGATCCGCTGGGCAAAGGCTTCCACATCATCCAGGGCATGATCGCCATCGGCTCCGGCGGCGTCTGGGGCAAGGGCTTCATGCAGGGCACGCAGACCCATCTGGAGTTCATTCCCGAGCGCACCACCGACTTCATCTTCGCGGCGTTTTCCGAGGAATTCGGTCTGGTGGGCACGCTGGCGCTGATGGCGGCGTTCCTCTTCCTGCTGATCCGCGGGCTGATCATCGCGATGGAGGCGCCAACCCTGTTCTCTCGCCTGGTGGCCGCTGCCATGACCGCCAATTTCTTCGTCTACGCCTTCGTCAACATGGGCATGGTGAGCGGCATCCTGCCGGTGGTGGGGGTGCCTTTGCCGTTCATCAGTTACGGTGGCACTGCGATGGTGACGCTCGGCGTCTGTCTGGGCATTCTGATGTCGGTGGCCAAGTCCAAACGTCTGATGCAGTCATGAGCCCCTTGCGGCCGCCCGGAGGGGTTCGCACCCCGTCGGCAGCGGGTGAAGACGTTTCCATGCACCTGCCCGCTTGCCGGGTGGCGATCGTGGGTGCCGGGAACATGGGTGGCGCCATGGTCGCGCGCCTGTGTGAACTGGGCTGGTCGGTGGTGGTGTGCGACGTCGACCCTGTGCGCCAGCAACAGGCGCTGGAAGCCGGCGCCTGCCTCGCCGACACACCCGAAACGGCGGCCCGTGCGCTGGTGGCCGATGGCGTGTTGATCGTCTGCGTGGTGGATGCGGCGCAGTCGCATGAGGTGCTCTTCGGTGTGGGCGGCGCCGCTGCTTCCCTGCACAGCGGCCAGGCCGTGATGCTGTGCCCGACCATCGCGCCCCAAGATACCGAAGCGCTGGCCGGGGCGCTGCTGGCCCAGGGGTTGGACTGCATCGATGCGCCCATGTCCGGTGGCCCGGCGCGGGCGCGCGACGGCCGCATGAGCCTGATCGTTGCTGCGTCCGATGGGGTGCTGGAGCGCCACGCGCCGCTGTTTGCCGCCCTTTCGTCCAAGGTGTTTCGCATCAGCGAGCGCGTGGGCGATGGCGCCCGCACCAAGCTGGTCAACAACCTGCTCGCCGGCATCAACCTGGTGGGCGCCGCCGAGGTGCTCGCGCTGGCCGAACGCCTGGGGCTGGACTTGTCGACGACGCTGGACGTGATCGAACAATCCAGCGGCCAGAGCTGGATCGGCTCGGACCGCATGCGCCGCGCCATCGCGGGCGACCTGGCGCCGCGTGCCCACGTGACCCTGCTGGAAAAAGACACCCGGCTGGCGGTGCAGGCCGCGCGCGCGGCCGGATTTGCCGGGCCGCTGGGCGCGCGTGTGGCCGGTGTGTTCGAGCAGGCGCATGCCGCCGACATGGCCGATCTGGACGACGCGGCGCTGCTGCAGCTCCTGCGCGGCGCGCGATCCTGAGGCGTGCTGCGCCTGGCAAGACCACGCCGTCAGCGCGCGAACGCTGTCCTTCTTACAATGGCCCCATGATTGCACGCGAACCCACCTTGGCCCGTTTGTCCAGCGCCCAGAGCCTCCTGCTCGATCCCTTTGGCCTGACCCCCTCCCATCTGCAACGTGCATTGGGTGAAATCATGTCGCGTGGCGCGGACGACGCCGACCTCTATTTCCAGACCACGCGCAGCGAGGGCTGGAGCCTGGAAGAGGGCATCGTCAAGACCGGCAGCTTCAGCATCGACCAGGGCGTGGGCGTGCGCGCCGTCAGTGGTGAAAAGACCGCTTTCGCGTATTCGGACGATCTCTCCTGGGCCTCTTTGCTGGATGCGGCACACACCGTGCGCACGATCACCGCCCAGGGTCAGGACCGCAAGGTGCGCACGCCGGCCACCAAGGTCGCGAAATCGCGTTCGCTCTACCCCGGCCTGGATCCGATCGGCACGCTTGACAGCACCGCCAAGGTTGCGCTGCTGGAGAAGGTTGAAAAACTCGCCAAGGCCAAGGACCCGCGCGTGGTGCAGGTCATGGCGGGCCTGGCGGCCGAGCACGACGTCGTGCTGGTGGCGCGTGCCGACGGCACCATGGCCGCCGACGTGCGCCCGCTGATTCGCCTGTCGGTCACGGTGATCGCGGAACAAAAGGGCCGACGCGAAGTGGGATCTTCGGGTGGTGGTGGACGCTTCGGTCTGGCGTATTTTGACGACGCCATGGTTCAGTCTTACGTGGACGAAGCCGTGGACGCAGCGCTCACCAACCTCGATGCGCGGCCCGCGCCCGCGGGTGAAATGACCGTGGTGCTGGGTTCGGGCTGGCCGGGCGTGCTGCTGCACGAGGCGGTGGGCCACGGGCTCGAAGGCGACTTCAACCGCAAGGGCTCCAGCGCGTTTGCTGGGCGAGTCGGCCAGCGCGTGGCAGCCAAGGGCGTGACCGTGCTCGACGACGGCACCATGGCCGACCGCCGCGGCTCGCTCAACGTGGACGATGAAGGTTGTCCGACGCAGAAAAACGTGCTGATCGAAGACGGCATCCTGCGCGGCTACATCCAGGACGCGATGAACGCGCGCCTGATGGGCCTGAAGCCCACCGGCAACGGCCGGCGCGAAAGCTACGCCCACGTGCCCATGCCGCGCATGACCAACACCTACATGCTGGGTGGCGACAAGAGCCCGGAAGAAATCGTGGCCAGCATCAAGAAGGGCCTGTACGCCACCAACTTCGGCGGTGGTCAGGTCGACATCACCAGCGGCAAGTTCGTGTTCTCCGCCAGCCAGGCCTATTGGGTGGAAAACGGCCAGATCCAGTACCCGGTCAAGGGCGCCACGCTGGTCGGCAGCGGTCCCGAATCGCTCAAGAAGATCAGCATGATCGGCAACGACATGCGGCTGGACAGCGGCGTGGGCACCTGCGGCAAGGAAGGCCAAAGCGTGCCAGTGGGCGTGGGCCAGCCCACCTTGCGCATCGACGGGTTGACGGTCGGCGGCACCGCCTGAAGCTGCGGCGTCGGACGGGTTTTCCCCCTCAGCCGGGTTGTCCCGCTAAGGCCGTTTTGATAACATCCGGTCATCGGGAAAACAGCCTCCCGAGTTCCTTGCGGAATAGACGGTTTTCGTCCAAGTGCTGGCCACCACCTGATGTGGAGTGCCATCCATGGAAACCGTCGACACAAATCCCTCGCACGCTGTCAGCCCTGCCGCGCTTGCGGCGCTTCTCGGGCAACCCGACACCCCCTTGATCCTCGACGTGCGGCGCCCGGAACGCTTCGCACAGAGCCTTTACCGGCTGCCGCTGTCCCAGCATGTGGCACCGGATGCGCTGGTCGACTGGATGCGGCACAGAACGCCACAGGCCGTGGTGCTGTATTGCGTGTACGGCCACGAAGTCAGCCAGAGCGCCGCGGCGCGGTTGCGCGCTGCGGGCTGGGACGCACGCTACCTGCTGGGAGGCATCGAAGGCGGAGAGCCCGGGGTGGATGCCCTCGACCTGCTGACCAGCTGGCGGGCCACGCCAGCACCGCGGCTGCGCCAGCGCCCGGATCTGGGTGTCACCGGCGTTGGCCGTTCGCGCTGGATCACGCGCGAGCGCCCCAAGATCGACCGCATCGCCTGCCCCTGGCTGGTGCGCCGCTTCATTGACCGCGAGGCCGAGTTCTTGTTTGTACCCACGGGCGAGGTGCTGGAGCAGGCCGGGCGCCTGAACGCCATCGCCTTCGACCTGCCCGGTGCGCCCATTTCGCACGAGGGCGAACGTTGCAGCTTCGACAGTCTGATGAGCGCATGGGGTCTGGAGCTGCCGGCGCTTCAACGCCTGGCCCACATCGTGCGCGGGGCCGACACCGACCGGCTGGACCTGGCCGCTCCCGCCGCGGGCTTGCTGGCGGTGTCGCTGGGCATGTCGCGCCGCCACGCCGACAACGACCACGCCCTGCTGGCGGCCATGATGCCGGTGTACGACGCGCTCTACGCCTGGTGCTGCGATCAGCTGGGCGGCAACGCTGAAACCCACAACTGGAGACCGGCATGAACACCGCGCGCACCGTGAATTTCCGGGAGGCCTTGCGCTTCTGGTTCAAGCTGGGCTTCATCAGTTTTGGCGGGCCGGCAGGGCAGATCGCCGTCATGCACCGCGAGCTGGTGGAGGAAAAGCGCTGGATCAGCGAGCAGCGTTTCCTGCATGCGCTCAACTATTGCATGTTGCTGCCCGGGCCGGAGGCGCAACAGCTGGCCACCTACATCGGCTGGTTGCTGCACCGCAGCTGGGGTGGTGTGGTGGCCGGAGCGCTGTTCGTGTTGCCCTCACTGCTGATCCTGATCGGCCTGAGCTGGGTCTATGTGGTGTATGGCCAGGTGGCCTGGGTGGCGGGCCTGCTCTACGGCATCAAGCCGGCGGTGGCGGCGCTGGTGCTGCAGGCGGTCCACCGCATGGGCGGCAAGACGCTGCGGCATCCCCGGCGTGCGCCGCTGCTGTGGGCCATTGCGGTGGGCAGTTTTGTGGCCATCGCGGTGTTTTCTGTGCCCTTTCCAGCCGTGGTGCTGGCGGCGCTGGCGTTGGGCTGGCTGGGTGGGCGCTGGGCGCCGGCGCAGTTTGCGCGCGCCGGCAGCGGGCACACCGCCGCCGTGACCGGTGGCGTCCACGTGCCGGCGGTCATCGACGACCACACGCCCACGCCCGCCCATGCGCGCTTCAGCCGCGCGCGGCTGGTCCGCGTGCTGCTGACGGGGGCGGCTCTGTGGACGCTGCCGATGAGCGTGCTGGTGGCCTGGCAAGGCTGGAGCGGCACGTTGGCTGCCATGGGCTGGTTTTTCACCAAGGCAGCGCTGCTGACCTTCGGCGGCGCCTATGCGGTGTTGCCTTATGTGTACCAGGGAGCGGTGGTGGAGCACGGCTGGTTGCTCGGGCCGCAGATGATCGACGGTCTGGCGCTGGGCGAAACCACGCCGGGGCCGCTCATCATGGTGGTGGCCTTCGTGGGCTTTCTGGGCGGCTGGGGTCAGCAGGTGCTGGGGCCGGACACGCTGTTCCTCGGCGCAGCGCTGGCCGCGGTGGTGGTCACATGGTTCACCTTTCTGCCTTCGTTCGTCTTCATCCTGGCGGGTGGCCCGCTGGTGGAGCGCACGCACGGTAGGCTGCATTTCACCGCGCCGCTGACCGCGATCACCGCGGCCGTGGTGGGTGTGATCGCCAGCCTGGCGCTGTTCTTCCTGGTCCATGTGGCCTATCCGGCGGGCACCGCTGCGAACGGCTGGATGCGACCGGACTGGGTGGCGCTGGTTCTGGTGGCGGTGGCTGCGTTGGCGCTGATCAGATTCCAGCAGGGTGTGATCCGCGTCATCGTGGTCAGTGCGTTGATGGGTTGGGCGCTGAATGGCGTCGTCTGGGCCTGAAGGCGGCGATGTGTAAGACGCGTGTCATGCCGCCTGTGCTACATTCCAAACTTATGCAACAGCGCTTCGCTTTCGGCTTTTATTTTTGGTTCTCAGTCCCCGGCGGACGAGAGGCGAAGCTGTAAGCGCATCACCGA
The DNA here is from genome assembly GCF_048590325.1 of Hydrogenophaga sp. ZJX-1. NCBI lineage: Bacteria > Pseudomonadati > Pseudomonadota > Betaproteobacteria > Burkholderiales > Comamonadaceae > Hydrogenophaga > Hydrogenophaga sp. ZJX-1. The sequence continues at coordinate 522,874 of NZ_JBMBRA010000003.1, read as the reverse complement.
ATCTCGTAAAAACCGCCGGAGCCACAAGCCCGGCGGTTTTTTTTGGCCCCGTTTTTCTTCTTCCGTTTTCTCCGCAACCCCCAACGAGGAGCTCCCTGATGACCGCCAAAGCCACACCCGCCAGAGCCGATGCCTGGCATTCGCGTCCCGCCGACAAGACCAGTCAGACCGACGACGAACGCATCAAGGACATCACCGTGCTCCCGCCTCCCGAACACCTGATCCGTTTTTTCCCCATCGGCGGCACGCCGGTGGAAGCCCTCATCAGCCAGACGCGCAAGTCCATTCACAACATGCTGCACGGGCAGGACGACCGCCTGCTGGTGGTGATCGGCCCGTGCTCGATCCACGACCCGGTTGCTGCGCTGGACTACGCGCGCCGCCTCAAGCCGCTGCGCGAGAAGTACGCCGACACGCTGGAGATCGTGATGCGCGTGTATTTCGAAAAGCCACGCACCACGGTGGGCTGGAAGGGGCTGATCAACGACCCCTACCTGGATCAGAGCTTCCGCATCGACGAAGGCCTGCGCATCGCGCGCCAGTTGCTGATCGAGATCAACCGCCAGGGCCTGCCCGCCGGCAGCGAATTCCTGGACGTGATTTCGCCGCAGTACATCGGTGACCTCATCAGCTGGGGCGCCATCGGCGCGCGCACCACCGAGAGCCAGGTGCACCGCGAACTGGCCTCGGGCCTGTCGGCCCCGATCGGCTTCAAGAACGGCACCGACGGCAACATCCGCATCGCGACCGACGCCATCCAGGCCGCCGCGCGTGGTCACCACTTTCTCTCGGTGCACAAGAACGGCCAGGTCGCGATCGTGCAGACCAACGGCAACAAGGACTGCCACGTGATCCTGCGCGGCGGCAAGTCCCCGAACTACGACGCTGGCCACGTGGCCGCTGCGGTCAAGGAGCTCGAAGCCGCCAAACTGGCTCCTCGCCTGATGGTGGACTGCAGCCACGCCAACAGCAGCAAACAGCACGAAAAGCAGCTCGATGTGGCGCGCGATATCGCGGCACAGATCGCAGGCGGCTCGCGCAGCGTGTTCGGCGTGATGATCGAAAGCCATATTGAAGCGGGCGCACAGAAATTCACCCCCGGCAAAGATGATGTCAGCAAGCTGGCCTACGGTCAGAGCATCACCGACGCCTGCCTGGGCTGGTCCGACTCGCTGGAGGCGCTGGAGGTGCTCTCTGCGGCCGTGCAGGGCGCGCGCCAGCTGAAGCCTTGATGCCGATGGGGGTGTGACTGTGTTGCCCCTTATGGGTCAAGTCCTGTATCGAATCGGGCAGAACCGTGACGTTTGCACGCCAGGGCACGTTGTCGCGGTTCAGGACCCTTGATATTCTGGCCTTCGTGCCGATAGGAAAAGCGGTAGAACTTTCTGGCGCCCGCGTGCTTCACGGACAGGGAGGCCAGAGTTGTCGGGAGTTGGAGTGGAGCAACCGGTATTGCGTCTGGGACTGTTGGGGTTTGCCGATCCGGTGGGGCTGAGGCTGCAAGCCTGGGCCGCCCAGGTGCATGAAGGCTGGCCGCAGTGGCGTAGCTGCGACCCCCATCTGGCCGACGCCTGGATGATCAATGGCGCTTCGGTCGATGTGCTGGGTCGGGACGAGGTGGTCATCCGCCACCCGTTGGGGAGTGGCGAGCGCCTGACGCTCAACCGCGCCGAGGTGGATCGGCCACTCGCCTTCGCCACGCCCTTGCCTGAGGGTTTTGCGTCGGCCGAGTTTTTCGAGGCGGACGACGAACTCAGCGTGCGCCAGCGCCTGCAGCGTTTTGAAGCCTGGCTGCGACCGCTGCGCAGCCAGTTTGCACTCGGGGCCGAGGTGGTGAAGCGCAACGGGCTCTACAAAGGCGTGGTGCACATCGTGCACGAAGGCAAGCTGCTGGCGGTGATCGATTTCGAGCGCTGGCAGGCTGGTTTGCTGATCCCGGCCCGTCCGGTGGATCTGGCCATGGCCGAGTGGGTGCAGCGCCCCGGGTTGTCGCGCGAGATTCCTTCGTCCTTCATCCGGTTGCCATTGCACCGGGTCATGTGGACCTACGCCGTGCGCACGCGCCTGGATGTGCTGCCGGAGCGATACCGCGAAAAGACGGTCTATTTGCGGCGGGTTCCGCATGTCCCGGCGCGCTGGTTTGACGAGGTGCACCTGCTCCTCATGCGCGAGCTGCTGGTGACGCCAACCTGCTTTGACCAGTTGCACGAGCGCACCGGCGTCGAAGCGTCCGAGTTGGCGCACCATCTGGCGGTGCTCTACCACGCGGGTGGTCTGACCACGGACGCCGACAGCGCGCGCCGGGCCGAGCCCGCTGCGCGGCGCGCGATGACGGCGCTGCAGTTTGACCAGGGCGATCACGAGAGCGACCTGCGTTCGCGGGTGGGACTGACCGAGCAGATGCCTCCCTCCAGCATTCTGCGCGATGCACCGCACTCGCCTTTGCGCGTCTCGACCGGGCCCGTTGCACCCGGGGAGGCGTCGCCACCTTCACCGGTGCGCTCCTGACAGGGGCGGTTGCTGGTCAGTCCCGGCGCGCCAAGGCACAATCAAGATCTGACCAAGATCCACACCGAGGAGTTGTCCGTATGCGCAGCCAAGTCACCGTGACCTGGGGTGAAACATCCACCTACCGCTTTGACCTGGAGGAGGTGCAGCCCATGCCGCACGACCAGGCCCGATCCTGGCTCGACGAACAGTTCACCACGCTGGGGTGTGAGCCGATCCGCCTGACCGGCAAGGTGCTGACGGCCGACAAGGTGTTGTGTGTGGCGCAGGCCGTGGGTGAAGAGCGCTTTCGCGAAGCGGCCCACAGCGAATGGGCCATGACGTTCGCCCGTGCCACCAGCGCCGCGCTGGCCAAGCCGGTGGTGTCTGTGGATCTGGTGACGCAGTCGCTCGGCTACTGAAGCACCGCACCGTTTCAGGCCGTCCCGAGGGCTGACAGCAGGCGGGCGTGGATGCCGCCAAAGCCACCATTGCTCATGCAGACCACGTGGTCACCGTCGCGTGCGGCGGCCACCACTTGAGCCACCAGTTCATCGATGGATCGGGCCACCTGGGCGCGTTCACCCATGGGTTGAAGGGCTTCCGCTGCATCCCAGTCAAGGCCGCCGGCGTGGCAAAACGCCAGATCGGCCGAATGCAGGCTCCAGGGCAGTTGTGACTTCATGGTGCCCAGCTTCATGGTGTTGCTGCGCGGTTCGAACACCGCGAGGATGCGACCACCCGACGTGAGCTTCTGATCCAGGCGCCGCCTCAGGCCGTCCAGCGTCGTGCGAATGGCGGTCGGGTGGTGGGCAAAATCGTCGTACACCGTGATGGTGCCGCCCGGTCGGGCGACGGTGCCACGCACCTCCATGCGGCGGCGCACATTCTCGAACCGGCCCAGGGCGCCGGCTGCGGCGGCCGGGTCAACGCCCACATGCTGTGCCGCCGCGATGGCCGCGAGTGCGTTGAGCTGGTTGTGCACGCCGGTGAGCGCCCATTCCACCCGGGCCACGTTCTGACCCCGCTCCAGCACATCAAAGGCATGGGGTTCGCCAACCGCAGTGAAGTCGCTGACCGCGGCACCGAAGCTGCGCACCTCGCTCCACAGGCCCTGGTGCAGCACCCGGTCCAGGCTTTCTTCGAGTCCATTGACCACCACCCGGCCCGAGCCCGGCACCGTGCGCACGAGGTGGTGGAACTGGCGCTCGATGGCCTTGAGGTCGTCGAAGATGTCCGCGTGGTCGAATTCAAGGTTGTTCAGGATGGCCGTGCGCGGGCGGTAGTGCACGAACTTGCTGCGTTTGTCGAAGAACGCGGTGTCGTATTCGTCGGCTTCAATGACGAAGAGGGGGTTGCGGGGCGGTTGCGCGCTCTGCTCCGTGTCCCCTGCCCGCTGCGCGGTCTCCTCCTTGACCTGCGCAGAGCGCACAGCCGCCCCGCCACCCAGTCTTGCAGATACACCGAAGTTCATCGGCACGCCACCGACCAGAAAGCCCGGGTTCAGGCCGTTGGCCTCCAGGATCCAGGTCAGCATGGCCGTGGTGGTGGTCTTTCCGTGGGTGCCGGCCACCGCCAGCACATGGCGGCCTTGCAACACGTGTTCGGCCAGCCATTGCGGACCGCTGGTGTAGGGAGCGCCAGCGTCCAGGATGGCCTCCATCAGCGGGAACTTCGGGCTCCCATCGGGCAGTCGTCCCCGGCTCACCACGTTGCCGACCACGAACATGTCGGGTGCCAGCGCCATCTGGTCGGCACCAAAGCCTTCGATCAGGTCGATGCCCAGCGCCTGGAGCTGGTCGCTCATGGGGGGGTAGACACCGGCGTCACAACCGGTGACGCGGTGGCCGGCCTCGCGGGCGAGCGCGGCCAGACCGCCCATGAACGTGCCACAAATACCCAGGATGTGAATATGCATCGTGTGATTCTAGGGGGGACCAACCCTGCTGGCCGGCAGACCAAAGCGGTCCCTGGCGGCATGGGCGCGGGCCAGCAGGCAAAATGTCCCGATGCAAGTTGATCGGACCGGTCCCACCGCAGAAATTGCCGCCGTGGCTGCGCGCCTCGTGGTGGAAGAAGGGCTCGAATACGCGACGGCCAAGCGCCATGCCGGCAAGCAGCTTGGCTTGTCATCGCGCGGGCTCTGGCCCGACAACGCGACGCTGGACGCAGCGGTGCGCGAGCACATCGCCATTTTTTGCGCCGACACCCAGGCGATCGAGTTGCAGGTGTTGCGGCGGGAGGCCCTGGTCTGGCTGGACCGGCTGGCGGATTTCAGACCGCATTTGAGCGGCGCTGTCTGGCACGGCACCGCGACCCGGCACAGCGACATCCATATCCAGCTGTTCTGCGACGATCCCAAGGCGGCCGAATGGGCCTTGCTCGATCGCCGGGTGGATTACCGCCCGGGCACGGTCATGGGCTGGCGCGGCGAGCCGGTGGATGTGTTGACCTTGCGCGTGCGCTGTGAGGAACTGGGGCAATGGGTGCTGATCCATCTTCTGGTGCACGACCTGGACGATCTGCGTGGGGCGCTCAAACCGGATGGACAGGGCCGCAAGCCGCGCGGAGACGCGCAGGCCTTGCGCGATCTGATGACCCAGGGAACCGAGGAAAATTCCGCATGAGCATGAATCGACGGACCGCCTGGATGTTGGGCGTGGCGGCGGCCGCAGGCGCCGCCGGGGCCGGGCTGGCGCTGTGGCGTCATCGGCCGCAGCCGGTGTTGTCCGACGCCGAGGCCGAGTTCTGGGCTTCGCGTTTTGAAGACCCCGACGGCCAGCCGCTGGCGCTGGAGCGCTTTCGCGGTCAGCCTTTGCTGGTGAACTTCTGGGCCACCTGGTGTCCGCCCTGCGTCGAGGAATTGCCAATGCTGAACGCGTTCTACCGCGAGCACCAGGCGCGGGGATGGCAGGTGGTGGGACTGGCCGTCGACCAGCTGCCTGCGGTGCGCAGCTTCCTTCAGAAATTGCCGCTGGCGTTTCCGGTGGGCATGGTTGGCTTTGCCGGCACCGAGCTCAGCCGCGTCCTGGGCAATCCCGGTGGTGGCCTGCCTTACACCGTCGTGTTCGATCGATCGGGCGTGGTGCTGCATCAAAAAGTGGGCAAAGTCAGCCAGGCCGATCTGGATTTGTGGGCGAAACTGGCTTGACAGATGGCGCGGGACAGGGATACTTCCGCTCCAAAAACAGGCACGCATGCCGTTTGTCATGACAACTCAAGTCTGGCTGAAAAAGGGATAAAGTCCCATTAATTGCAGCCAAACGGTCTTTTCTCCGGTTTGTTCATGGTGTCATGTGCCTGCGTTCCATGAGATCTGGAATGTGTCGCTTCGTGTACACTGCGGCACCCCATTTGGCCAGCTGCATGCATGTTCAAGGAACTTGAGTGCAAATGGTTGGATTTGACAGATTTTCGTTGGAGTAATCATGGATCTGAGAAAACTGAAGACACTGATTGACCTGGTGTCCGAGTCGAACGTGTCCGAGCTGGAAATCACGGAGGCCGAAGGCAAGGTACGCATCGTCAAGAGCGCGCCGGTCGGGATGCACGCCCCAGTGACCTACACCATGGCCCCGGCGGTTCCGGCGCCCTCCGTGGCAGCAACGCCGGCGGTCGAGGTGGCGGCAGCACCCGCCATCGTGTCGGCCGAGCCTGCCGGGCACACCGTCAAATCGCCCATGGTCGGCACCTTCTACCGCTCGTCCAGCCCTGGCGCAAAGGCATTTGTTGAAGTCGGCGACACGATCAAGGAAGGCGAGACCATCTGCATCGTCGAGGCGATGAAGATCCTCAACGAGATCGAGGCCGACAAGAGTGGCACCGTCAAGCAGATCCTGGTGGACAACGGGCAGGCGGTCGAATACGGCCAGCCCCTGTTTGTCATCGAATAAGCGGTCGGCCCATGTTCAAAAAAATCCTGATCGCCAACCGGGGTGAAATTGCCCTGCGGGTCCAGCGCGCTTGCCGTGAGATGGGCATCAAGGCGGTGATGGTCTATTCCGAAGCCGATCGCGATGCCAAGTATGTGCGCCTGGCGGATGAGTCGGTCTGTATCGGGCCGGCGGCTTCGGGGCAGAGCTATCTCAGCATGCCCGCCATCATCTCCGCGGCCGAAGTGACCGACGCCGAAGCCATTCACCCCGGCTACGGATTCCTGTCGGAGAACGCCGATTTCGCCGAACGGGTCGAGCAGAGCGGGTTCACCTTCATCGGCCCGTCACCCGAGTCGATTCGCCTGATGGGCGACAAGGTGTCGGCCAAACAGGCCATGATCCGCGCCGGCGTGCCTTGCGTGCCCGGTTCGGACGGCGCCTTGCCCGATGATCCGGTCGTCATCAAGCGCACCGCCAAGGCCGTGGGCTACCCGGTCATCATCAAGGCGGCGGGTGGTGGTGGCGGTCGTGGCATGCGCGTCGTGCACACCGAGGCGGCGCTGCTGCACGCGGTGCAGACGACCAAGGCCGAGGCCGGGGCCGCTTTCGGCAATCCCGAGGTGTACATGGAGAAGTTTCTCCAGAACCCGCGCCACATCGAGATCCAGGTGATGGCCGACACGCACCGCAACGCGGTGTATCTCGGCGAGCGCGACTGTTCCATGCAGCGGCGCCACCAGAAGGTGATCGAAGAAGCGCCGGCGCCTGGCATTCCCCGTCGACTGATCGAAAAGATTGGCGAGCGCTGCGCGGCCGCCTGCAAGAAGATCGGCTACCGGGGTGCGGGCACCTTCGAGTTCCTGTTTGAAAACGGCGAGTTTTATTTCATCGAGATGAACACCCGTGTGCAGGTGGAACACCCGGTGACCGAGTGGATCACGGGCGTGGACATCGTGCGCACCCAGATCGCGGTGGCGGCTGGCGAGAAGCTGCCGTTCACACAGCGCCAGATCCAGTTGCGCGGCCACGCCATCGAGGTCCGGATCAACGCCGAAGACGCCTACAAGTTCACGCCCTCGCCGGGCCGCATCACCACCTGGCACATGCCCGGAGGGCCGGGGGTGCGTGTCGACTCGCACGCCTACGCCAACTACTTCGTGCCGCCGAACTACGACTCCATGATCGGCAAGATCATCGTGCACGGCGACACGCGTGAGCAGGCCTTGGCGCGCATGCGCACGGCCTTGGCGGAAACCGTGATCGAAGGCATCAAGACCAACATCCCGCTGCACCGCGAGCTGATGGTCGACGCCAGTTTTGTGACCGGTGGCACCAACATCCACTACCTTGAAGAGTGGTTGTCCCAGCGCGAGAGGTAAGCCTCTCCCCCGAAGGGCCTTCGGCGCCTTCCCCTCAGGGGGAAACACCTGCGGCCCGGCAAAGCCGGTTCCGCGGTGTGTTCGGGAAGTCTCTCCTCATTTGTTGAGGTTTCGTTGACTGTTCGAAATTCACCCCATGTCCTCCCTTTATGAGTTGGTCTTGCTGGCCCCTGAAGCCGCGGTAGAGATGGTCAGCGACGCGTTGGTGGCGCTGGACGCCTTGAGCGTCTCGGTGGAGGACGCCGATGCCCTGACGCCGTCCGAGCAGGCGCTGTTTGGCGAGCCGGGCATGCCAGCGCCCAAGGCCGGCTGGAACCGCTCGCGCGTGGTGGCGCTGTTCCAGACCGAAGCCGAAGCGCGCGAAGCGGCGGCGTTGTTGATCGTGCAGGACTTTTTTGAAGGCTGTGAGGTGCTGGGTGTGCAGGCCGTGGTCGAGCAGGATTGGGTGCGTCTGACCCAGTCGCAGTTCGACCCGGTGGAGATCACCCCCACCTTCTGGATCGTGCCGAGCTGGCACGAACCGCCCGCCGCGGCGCAGCAGGTGATCCGGCTCGATCCGGGCCTGGCGTTCGGTACCGGGACCCACCCGACCACGCGCATGTGTCTGCGCTGGACAGCGCAACAGGGTGCGCAGGGGCAGCGGGTGCTCGACTACGGTTGTGGTTCGGGCATCCTGGCCATCGGTGCGGCCAAGCACGGGGCGCGCGAGATCGACGCGGTGGACATCGACCCCGCTGCGGTCGAAGCCACGCGGCTCAACGCAGCGGCCAATCATGCCCAGCTGAATGCGGGTCTGCCCGACCGGGCACTGGGCGAATACGACCTGGTGCTGGCCAACATCCTGGCCACGCCACTGAAGGTGCTGGCGCCGCTGCTTTGCAGCCATGTGCGCACCGGTGGACACCTGGTGCTGGCCGGCATTCTGGCGCGGCAGGCCGATGAACTGAGGGAGGCCTATGCCCCCTGGGTGGCTTTGTCTGTCAGCGACGAAGAGGATGGCTGGATCCTGATGACCGCGGTCAAGGCCTGACACCTTGACGCGTCGAAATGACTGATGCCTGCGTCGTGGCCGGCGGGCCGGTCGGGCACTGCCGGCCTGCAATAATCTTGGCATGAGTTTCACCACCCGTTGTCCGGCTTGCGGAACGATGTTCAAGGTCGTGCCCGACCAGTTGAAGATCTCCGACGGCTGGGTGCGTTGTGGCCATTGCGCCGATGTGTTCGACGCCACGCTGTACCTGCAGACCTGGGAGGCGCCAGCACCCGAACCCCAGCCGGCACCCGCGGCCGCCCCCGCAGCGGCACTCGAATCACCCGCAGGGCACCCGTCTGGCATGGCGCCAGTCTCAGTGCCATCGGGGACGGCAAACGCTCTCCCGAGCCAGGAGTCGTTGACCCCCGCCATCGAGGAGGCCATCCCGCAAGCCACGGGCGTCTGGGACCCCAGCGCCGCGGTCATCGAGGATGCCAACGAACTGTCCGGTCAAACGCCCCAAAACGGGTGGTTGGCGTCGTCCGATATCGACGACGGTGACTGGCTTCTCGCGCCGCCCGCAGAAGAATGGTCGCCGCAGCAGGAAGCACAAGATGCTGCTGACTGGCAGGCACTGCAGGCGCCCGACGACCCACCGTTTGAGTCGCCCTTCGCGCCGCTGGAGGCCGTGCGAGTGCTGGCTGAATCCGGGCCACTGGACTTCGAAGACCAACTGGATCTGGCCAACCAGCCGGAGTCGCCGGCGGTGGCGAGCAGGGATGACGGGGCGGACTTTCAGGCGGAACTGAAGCGGTTCGCTGCCGCTGCGGCCGGCGCTTCCCAGGCCATTGAGGCCGAAGTCAAAACGGCACCGCCACCACCTGCGCCTGCACCTGTTCCTCCGTCTGCGCCTGCGCCCCAACCCGAAAGGGTCTCGCTGGAAGACGATCCGGCGGTGCAGGAAGTCGAGCCCGGTTTTGTGCTGCAGGCCCGGCGACAGGCCTTCTGGCGTTCCCCGGGCATGCGCTCGGCGCTGCTGTTGCTGGCGGTGACTTTGGCGGCGTTGCTTGCCGCGCAGTGGGCTGTGCAGGAGCGCGATCAACTCGCCGCCCGGCAACCTTCTCTGGTACCCCTGCTGAACCTCTTGTGCAAACCCTCGGGGTGCGCGCTGCAGGCGCCACGGAATATTGATGCGGTGGTGATCGACAGTTCGACCCTGGTCCGCCGGCTGGGCAACTTCTACTCTTTCGATCTGGTGCTCAAGAACAGCGCCTCAACACCGGTGGCCATGCCGGCGCTGGAGCTCAGCCTCACCGACACTGCCGACGCCGTCATAACGCGCCGCGTCTTTCTGGCGGAAGAGTTGCCCGGTGCGCCTGCGGTCTTGCCCGCCCAGGGCACGCAGGCGGTCAGCCTGCGTCTCTCGCTCGCCGAGGGCGGGGCGAGCGCCATGACCGGTTACCGTGCACTCGTTTTTTATCCCTGACCCCCCACTCCCACCATGTCCATCCTCATCTGCGGCTCGCTCGCCTTCGACACCATCATGACGTTTGAGGGCCGCTTTGCCGAGCAGATCCTGCCCAGCCAGCTGCACATCCTGAACGTTTCCTTCCTGGTACCGGGGCTGCGGCGCGAATACGGTGGCTGTGCTGGCAACATCGCCTATGGCCTGAGGCAGCTGGGCTCGCCAGCTGTGCCGCTGGCCATGGTGGGCAACGATGCGCAGGACTACCTCGGTCGGATGCAAGGACTGGGCGTGGACACGCGTTTCATCGGCACGACCTCGGACAACTACACCGCCCAGGCGATGATCATGACCGACCGTGACAACAACCAGATCACGGCCTTTCACCCGGGCGCGATGTCCGAGGCCCATGCGAACGCGGTGCCGACCGATGCGGGCATTCGGCTGGCCATCGTCTCGCCCGATGGCCGCGACGCCATGTTGCAGCACGCGCGGCAACTGCACGCCGCGGGTATCCCGTTTGTGTTCGATCCGGGTCAGGGTCTGCCCATGTTCAATGGCGAAGAGCTGGCGCAGTTCATCGAGCTCGCGACCTGGGTCACCGTGAACGATTACGAGGGCAAGATGCTCAGCGACCGCACCGGTCTGAGCTTTGAGGCCATCGCGGCACGGGTCAAGGGATTGATCGTCACCCTCGGCGAGCACGGGTGCGAGGTCTGGGAGCAGGGCGGCAAGACCCTGGTGCCCGGTGTGAAAGCGACCGAGGTGCTCGATCCCACGGGGTGTGGTGACGCCTTCCGTGCGGCCTTGCTGCACGGTCTGGCACTAGGCTGGGCGCTGCCGCGCTGTGCCGAGCTGGGCAACCGCATCGGCGCAGCCAAGATCGCCAGCCGCGGTGGACAGAACTACACGCTGGTGGACTGATCGCCGCGCACCACAAATGAAAAAGCCCGGCGCTTTCACGCCGGGCTTGTCAAGTCATCGCAGGGACGACTTCAGGGCTTGCTGGACGTCGGGAACGGCCAGGCAGCCTGAGGGTTCAGCTTGGTTTGAGCTGCTGGTGCCGCAGGGGCTGCCGGCTTCTTGGCCGGCTCAGCTTTTTTTGCTGGGGCTGCCTTTTTCACGACGGCTTTTTTGGCCGGTGCAGCTTTCTTGGCCGGAGCGGCCTTCTTCGCTGGGGCTGCCTTTTTCACGACGGCTTTTTTGGCCGGTGCAGCTTTCTTGGCCGGAGCGGCCTTCTTCGCTGGGGCTGCCTTCTTCGCTGGGGCTGCCTTTTTCACGACGGCTTTTTTGGCCGGTGCAGCTTTCTTGGCCGGAGCGGCCTTCTTCGCTGGGGCTGCCTTTTTCACGACGGCTTTTTTGGCCGGTGCAGCTTTCT
>NZ_JBMBRA010000003.1:0-511307 GCF_048590325.1 Hydrogenophaga sp. ZJX-1 | reverse complement strand
GGCCGGAGCGGCCTTCTTCGCTGGGGCTGCCTTTTTCACGACGGCTTTTTTGGCCGGTGCAGCTTTCTTGGCCGGAGCGGCCTTCTTCGCTGGGGCTGCCTTTTTCACGACGGCTTTTTTGGCCGGTGCAGCTTTCTTGGCCGGAGCGGCCTTCTTCGCTGGGGCTGCCTTTTTCACGACGGCTTTTTTGGCCGGTGCAGCTTTCTTGGCCGGAGCGGCCTTCTTCGCTGGGGCTGCCTTCTTCACAGCGGCTTTCTTGGCCGGAGCGGCCTTTTTAGCCGGAGCGGCTTTCGTTGCCGGAGCGGCCTTTTTGGCCGGGGCTTTTTTCGCAGTTGCCATTGTTTTCTCCTTGATCAAGTTGCAAAGAGCACTTCAGTCGGTCTTTGTGCCGATGAAGTGATTCAAGGCCCTGGGGTCGTGCGGATGCATCCACGGCTGACCCCAAGGCGTTGAATCCTGTGACAAAACCCTGGCCCCAACGCCAGGGCGCAGGGAGCAGGGTTCTGAATGTTCAAAAAACATGTGATGAATGGTTGCGGCCCCGGGTGGTGACTGTGTCAGTCCCAGGAGAGCGCTCCGCCAGACTGGTATTCGATCACGCGGGTTTCGAAGAAATTGCGTTCCTTTTTGAGGTCGATCATTTCGCTCATCCAGGGGAACGGGTTTTCTTCGTTCGGGAACATCGGTTCCAGACCGATCTGTGTGGCGCGCCGGTTGGCGATGTAGCGCAGATAGCCTTTGAACATGGACGCGTTGAGGCCGAGCACACCGCGCGGCATGGTGTCTTCGGCGTAGCGGTACTCCAGTTCAACCGCTTTCATGAAGAGCGACTTGATCTCGGCCTTGAACTCAGCCGTCCAGAGCATCGGGTTTTCCATCTTGATCGCGTTGATCAGATCGATGCCGAAGTTGCAATGCATGGACTCGTCGCGCAGGATGTACTGGTACTGCTCGGCGGCGCCGGTCATTTTGTTCTGGCGACCCAGCGCCAGGATCTGTGTGAAGCCAACATAGAAGAACAGGCCTTCCATCAGGCACGCGAAGACGATCAGGCTTTTCAGCAGGGTCTGGTCGTTTTCCGGCGAACCGGTGACGAAGGCCGGGTCCATGATCGCTTCGATGAAGGGGATCAGGAACTCATCCTTGTCGCGGATCGACTGCACTTCGTTGTAGGCGTTGAAGATCTCGGATTCGTCCAGACCCAGCGACTCCACGATGTACTGGTAAGCGTGCGTGTGGATCGCTTCTTCAAAGGCCTGGCGCAGCAGGAACTGGCGGCACTCGGGCGCGGTGATGTGGCGGTAGGTACCGAGCACGATGTTGTTGGCAGCCAGCGAATCGGCAGTGGTGAAGAAGCCGAGGTTGCGCTTGACGATGCGGCGCTCGTCTTCGGTCAGGCCGTTCGGATCTTTCCAGAGCGCGATGTCGCGGCTCATGTTCACTTCCTGCGGCATCCAGTGGTTGGCGCAAGTGGCGAGGTATTTTTCCCAGGCCCACTTGTATTTGAACGGCACCAGCTGGTTGACGTCGGTCTTGCCGTTGATGATGCGCTTGTCGGCCGCATTGACGCGGTGTGCGCTCGGCGTGGCCTTGGGTGCAGCGAAAGCGGGGGAGGGATTTGTCGCGGAGGACAGTGACGCTTGCACACCCGGCATGTGAGGTGGCAGGGGAATCGGTGCGGGCTTCGAGGAGGGCGTAACTTGATCGTCCCAGGTCAACATAGGTGTGTCCAATTCGGTGGATTATCGAAGTGTCTGCATGAAATGCAAAGGACTCATGCGTGTGATGAATGTTTTGTGTTGCGGTGTCGCATCGAATGCGCGACGTTCAACACCACAACACGCACACACAACACATGCAAAGGTCATTGGCAGGCTTCGCAACCGGGGTCATCGATCGCGCAAAACTTGATGTCGGTCGCAGGTTCAACAGCCACCGCAGTCGCCGCAGTTGCGCTCATCGAAGCATCGTTGCCGTGCACCGAGACCGCGTTGAGCTGACCGGTGCGACCGGTGGATTTTTCGGCCTGTGTGGCCGATGTGGTGCGCAGGTAGTAGGTGGTCTTGAGACCTCGCAACCACGCGAGCTTGTAGGTGTCGTCGAGCTTTTTGCCCGATGCGCCAGCCATGTAGATGTTCAGACTTTGCGCTTGGTCGATCCACTTCTGGCGCCGCGCGGCGGCTTCCACCAGCCACAGCGGTTCCACTTCGAAGGCGGTGGCGTAGAGCGCCTTCACTTCTTGCGGCACGCGGTCGATGGAGCGCAGCGAGCCGTCGAAGTGTTTGAGGTCCATGACCATCACGTCGTCCCACAGGCCCAGCCGCTTCAGGTCTTTCACCAGGTAGCCGTTGATGACGGTGAACTCACCCGACAGGTTGGACTTGACCGAGAGGTTGCCGAAGCAGGGCTCGATGGACGCGTCGACGCCGATGATGTTGGAGATGGTCGCGGTCGGCGCGATCGCCACACAGTTGGAGTTGCGCATGCCATCGGCGGCGATCTTCTGGCGCAGCGCGTCCCAGTCCAGGCTGCTGCTGCGGTCCACGTCCACATAACCACCGCGCTCGTGCGCCAGCAGGTCCAGCGTGTCGGGTGGCAGGATGCCCTGGTCCCACAACGAGCCTTTGTAGCTGGCGTAACGGCCGCGCTCGCGGGCCAGTTCGGTGGAGGCCCAGTAGGCGTGGTAACAGACCGCTTCCATCGAGCGGTCGGCGAACTCCACCGCCTCGTTGGAGGCGTAGGGGATGCGCAGTTCGTAGAGCGCATCCTGGAAGCCCATGATGCCGAGCCCGACCGGACGGTGGCGCATGTTGGAGTCGCGCGCCTTTTTGACGGCGTAGTAGTTGATGTCGATCACGTTGTCGAGCATGCGCATCGCGGTCTTGATGGTGACCTGCAGCTTGTCGTGGTCGAGCACCTTGGCGCCGTCGTCGGTGCGCTTGATGTGGTTGAGCAGGTTGACCGAACCCAGGTTGCAGACCGCGGTTTCGGTGTCGCTGGTGTTGAGCGTGATCTCGGTGCAGAGGTTGGAGCTGTGCACCACGCCGGCGTGTTGCTGCGGTGAGCGGACGTTGCAGGCATCCTTGAAGGTGATCCAGGGGTGGCCGGTCTCGAACAGCATCGACAGCATCTTGCGCCACATGTCGGTGGCGGCCAGCTTGCGGTAGGGCTTGATCTCGCCGCGGGCGGCCTTCTCTTCGTAGGCGACGTAGGCCTTTTCAAAATCGGCACCAAACAGGTCGTGCAGGTCGGGCACGTCGTTGGGCGAGAACAGGCTCCACTCACCCTTTTCCATCACGCGCTTCATGAACAGGTCGGGAATCCAGTTCGCCGTGTTCATGTCGTGGGTGCGGCGGCGGTCGTCGCCGGTGTTCTTGCGCAGCTCCAGGAATTCTTCGATGTCCAGGTGCCAGGTCTCCAGGTAGGTGCAGACCGCGCCCTTGCGCTTGCCACCCTGGTTCACCGCCACGGCGGTGTCGTTGACCACTTTCAGGAAGGGTACGACGCCTTGCGACTCGCCGTTGGTGCCCTTGATGTGGGCGCCGAGTGCACGCACGCGCGTCCAGTCGTTGCCCAGGCCGCCGGCGAACTTGGACAGCAGTGCGTTTTCCTTGATCGACTCGTAGATGCCGTCCAGGTCGTCGGGCACGGTGGTCAGGTAGCAGCTGGAGAGTTGCGAGCGGCGGGTGCCGGCGTTGAACAGCGTGGGCGTGGACGACATGAAGTCGAACGAGGACAGCACCTCGTAGAACTCGATGGCGCGGGCTTCGCGGTCGATCTCGTTCAACGCCAGGCCCATGGCCACGCGCATGAAGAAGGCCTGCGGCAGCTCGATGCGAGTCTTGCGCACGTGCAGGAAGTAGCGGTCATACAGCGTCTGCAGACCGAGGTAGTCGAACTGCAGGTCACGCTCGGGTTTGAGCGCGGCGCCCAGGCGGGCGAGGTCGAACTGCTGCAGCTTCTCGTCTAGCAGTTCGTTCTGCACGCCCTTTTTGATGAACTGCGGGAAGTAGTCGGCGTAGCGCGCGCCCATCTCGCTGGACGGCACTTCTTCGCCAATCACTTCCTTGACGATGGTGTGCAGCAGCAGGCGCGCGGTGGCGTAGGTGTAGTCCGGGTCTTTTTCGATCAGGGTGCGGGCGGCCAGGATGGAGGCCTTGTAGACCTCTTCGATCGGCACGCCGTCGTACAGGTTGCGCTTGGTCTCGGCGACGATGGGATCGGCCTTGACGTCTTTGCCCAGGCCCTTGCAAGCGTCTTCGATCAGAAACTGCAGACGGTTCAGGTCCAGCGGCACACGCTGACCGCCGTCCGTCACGTGCAGCAGGGCTTCGGCGGGTTTGGCTTGCTCGGCCTGGTGGGCGCGCTCCTGTGTGCGGCGCTCGCGATACAGCACGTAGGCGCGGGCCACTTCGTGGTGGCCGCTGCGCATCAGGCCGAGTTCGACCTGGTCCTGCACGTCTTCAATATGGAAGGTGCCTCCGCCCGGGCGCGAGCGCATCAGGGCACGCACCACGTTCTGCGTCAGGGCATCCACCGTTTCGCGTACGCTGGCCGAGGCCGCGCCCTGGGTGCCGTGCACCGCCAGAAAGGCCTTCATCAGCGCCACCGCAATCTTGCTCGGCTCAAAAGGCACGACCGCGCCATTGCGGCGGATGATCTGGTACTGGGCAAAAACCGAGCTGGCGCTGTCGGGCATGGCAACGCTGGTGGCACCAGCGGCATGCATCGTGGACGCGGTGGCGGATGTGGGGGATTGGGCTGTCAGCATGGTTCCTCTTTCGTTTGTTTTGTGTCGGCGGCGAAGGCACGCGGTGTCGGATGGCAGCGGGGTGGGGAGGCCGGGTCCAGGGCAGATCCGATGGCTTGACCGGATCTGCGCAAGCATGTCATGGGATGCTTTCAAGCCATGTGACCGGGCGACCGCAACGCGCAGGGCACACTATATCTGGTGTGTGGCGGCTCTTCAAGCCACTACCGGTAGTGTTTGTGAAAAAATTACGACTGCCTCGCCAAGCAGATTTCGACAAACAAAAAAGCGTTGGACCATCTGGGCCGTGGCAACGGCAACGTACGTCCGGTGGTGGCTCGATGGGCCTCGCTGTCGAATTTCCTTTGAAGCATCGATGCGGTCTTCCGGTGGCTTTACCGTTGAAAGCGGCGCCAATGGAACGCTGTGTCCAACGCCCGTGTTCCGGCCCTGCGCCGTTCAGGTGACCGCGTGGGTGGCCGGTGGCGTGTCGTTGGGGAAACACGCATGGGCCCAGCCCAGACTTTGTCGCAGCCGGGTCCAGTCGAACCCGCTGCCGGGGTCTTGTTTGCGGCCGGGTGCGATGTGTTCGTGGCCAGCGATGTGGGCGATCGGGTAGCGCAGGCCGAGGCTGGTGCACAAACGGGCCAGGCCGTCGTATTGCGCGCTGGTGAAGGGTCCGCCTTCCAGGCCTTCCAGTTCGATCCCGATGGAGTCGTCGTTGCAGTTGCTGCGGCCGCGCCAGCAGGAACTGCCAGCGTGCCAGGCGCGTGCGTCGGCATCGACAAACTGCACCAGCTCGCCATCACGGCGGATGAAAAAATGGGCCGAGACTTCCATGCCGCGGATCTGCTGGAAGTAGGGGTGGGCGTCCCAGTCGAGCTGGTTGGTGAAGAGCTGTTCCACTTCTGGTCCACCGTAAACGCCAGGTGGCAGGCTGATGGAGTGGATCACGATGAGGTCGATCCGCGCGCCCTCGGGGCGCGGGCCGAAATTGGGCGATGCACTGCGCCGGGCGGCGGTGAACCAGCCGCCGTCCCAGTCGGGTGGTGACACGGGCAGATCGCCGGATTCAGGCGTCATCGTCACCGTCTGCCGGGGTGGCAATGCCCAGCCGCTGGATGCGGTAACGCATCTGGCGCAGGTTCAGGCCCAGGCGGGCCGCGGCGGCGGTGCGGTTGAAGTCGGTTTCCTTCAGCGCCTTGAGCAAGACCTGGCGCTCCTGCTCGTCCAGGTAGGTCTGCAGGTCGGGCGGTATGCCCGCTGCCGGTTCCGGTTCCGGTTCCGGGGCTGGCACCGCGAACGCGGCTGCTGTTGACGGGCTCTCAGGACGCATCGCCGTGTCGCTTGTGTCACCGAAATCGTCAGCCTGCAGCACCGCACCGCTGCTGAGTGCCAGCGCTCGTTGCAGCAGGTTTTCCAGTTCACGCACGTTGCCGGGCAACTCGCAGGCCTGCAGCCAGGCCAAAGCCGTGCCGGACAATTCGGGCACCGGCTGGCCCGATTCGCTGCAGATGCGCTGCAGCAGGGCGTGGGCCAGTTCGGACAGGTCTTCGCGCCGTTCGCGCAGGGCGGGTGTGCGCAGGCAGATCACATTCAGCCGGTAGAACAGGTCTTGCCGGAACTCGCCACTTTTGACGAGTGCGGCCAGATCGCGGTGCGTGGCGCTGACCAGGCGAACGTCCACCGCTTCTTCCTGCACGCCGCCGAGCGGGCGCACGCGACGCTCCTGTATCACGCGCAGCAGCTTGGCCTGCATCTGGAGCGGCAGGTCGCCGATTTCGTCGAGGAACAGGGTGCCGCCCTTGGCCGCCAGGAAATAGCCTTCGCGGTCATGGGTAGCGCCCGTGAAGGCACCCTTGCGGGCACCGAAGAATTCGGCTTCGATCAGGTTTTCAGGGATCGCGCCGCAATTGACCGCGACGAAGGGGCCACTGGCCCGGTGGCTGCATTCGTGCACCGCGCGCGCCACCAGTTCCTTGCCGGTGCCCGATTCGCCCAGGATGAGCACGGGCGCCATGCTGGTCGCCACTTTTTCGATGCGGCTGCGGATCTGCACCATGCAGCCCGAGGTGCCGACGATACGTTCCAGGGCCTGGACGCCGGCCGGTGGCGGCGGGGCGCTGCGCGGGATGGCGTTGCCCGAAGGCGGTCGCATCGCGGACGGGTACCGCTGGCTTTGCAGCGCGGACGTTACCGCGGTGCGCAGCTGCTTGAGGTCCACCGGTTTGGTGAGGTAGTCGAAGGCGCCGGTCTTGAGCGCTTCGACCGCGTTCTCGGCCGAGCCGTAGGCGGTGATGACGATGCTCTTTTCGGTGCGCTGATCGGCACCCAGTTCGCGCAGCAGCTCCAGCCCCAGACCGTCGGGCAGTCGCATGTCGGTGATCAGCACGTCAAAGTGACGTTGCGCCAGCCACTCGCGGGCCTGGGTGAGGTCGGGGGCGGACACCACTTCATGGCCCTCGCGCAGCAGCGTCAACTCGTAGAGGGTGCGCAGGTCCGGCTCGTCGTCGACGACCAGGATGGACGTGGGTGTGGGTGCTGTCATCGATCGGTCTTGGGGGTCACAGCGTGGACAGTGACGGCGGGTCCGCCTGGGAGAGACCAGGGCGGGTCAGGCCGGGCACCGAGTCGCCCATGGGGTAGGCCAGGCTTTGCTGAGCGGGCTGGTTGCCCGTTGTTGCGCCGGGCAGGAGCACGAAAAACTCGTTGCCTTCACGCTGGTCGAGCCTGCTGCGCTGGTAGGCGATCTGCGCCCCGTAGCGCTCGCACAGCTCCCGGCAGATGTACAGACCCAGGCCGCTGGAGCGGCTCTCCGAAGAAAAGAAGGGCTCGAACAGGTGGCGCAACACGCTGGCCTCCAGCGGCGCGCCATCGCTCCAGACCGACAGGCGCACGCGGTCTGTGCCGCCGGGCTGCGTGATGACGCGGATGGACGAGGGCTTGCCACTGGCGTGGCGCAGGGCGTTGTCCAGCAGGTTGATCAACAGGCGCCGCAGGTGCTCGGGGTCGAAGCCCACATGGGCTTGTGGCGCGTGCAGGTGCACGCCGAGGATGCCTTGGATCTGGTTCTGACGGTTCCATTCGTGCGTGATCTGGCGCACGGTCGGATCCAGTGGCAGCGCCGCCGCGTACGCCCCGTCCTGGTGGGGTTGGACACGCGCCACATTGAGGATGTCGTCCACGATGCGCGAGAGCCGCTGGGCGTTCTGCTCGATCATGCGGGTGAGCCGCTTCTGTCCGGGTTCCACCACCTCTTCGTCGAGCAGCGCGTTGGCCTGTGTGATGGCCGACAGCGGGTTGCGGATTTCGTGCGCCACAGCCGCCGACATGCGGCCCATGGAGGCCAGCTTTTCGGTGCGCACGCGGGCCTCGACTTCACGCAGGTCTTCCAGGAACAGCACGCACAGTGCGGCGTGCCCTTCGCCCTGGGTGCGTGTGAGCCGGGTGCGGGCGAAAAACCGGTGCGAGGTGAATTCGTCGATGTCGATGCGAACCTCGGACTGCATGGGTTGCCCGAGCGCGAAGCTTTCGTTCACCAGATGGGACAGCCCTTCCCACCCGTGGCGTGCCGACAGCAGCAGCTTGGCGGCGTGCGGGTAGTGCTCGCCCATGAGCATGGACTTGGCCGCCG
This sequence comes from Hydrogenophaga sp. ZJX-1, assembly GCF_048590325.1. Taxonomy (NCBI): domain Bacteria; kingdom Pseudomonadati; phylum Pseudomonadota; class Betaproteobacteria; order Burkholderiales; family Comamonadaceae; genus Hydrogenophaga; species Hydrogenophaga sp. ZJX-1. Next base: position 502,923 of record NZ_JBMBRA010000003.1, on the reverse strand, counting down.
GATTGGCGTTGCGCACCACGCCGTGCGGGTCGACCACCAGCACGCCTTCGCTCAGGCTCTCGATCACCAGCTCGTTGACCTGGGCCTGCGCGCGGGCGGCGGCCTGGCTGCTCTGGGCCAGCACTTCTTCCCGCGCCAGCCTCACGGCGAGCTGGTTGGCCAGCAGGGCCACGAGGAAGAATCCGGTGCCCGTCAGACCCGCTTGCAGGAAGCGCGAGGCGGAGACGTCGCTCAGCAATGCCGCACTTGCGGCCGCTTCACCGAGCAGGAACAGCGTGACGCTCGCAGCGGTGGCGAGCGCCAGTGTCATCGAACCCAGCACCGCGGCCAGCAGCACCGGCAGGGCAAACAGGGGCGTGTAATTGAGGCCGCCTTGCTGGAAGAACTGCAGCAGGCCGAACACCAGCAGGTCGACACCAATGGTCAGTGGCCACTGCAGGCCTCCCGCTTTTTCGGGGTTGTCCACCGGCCACCAGAACATCACGGCCAGCGCGGCCGTGAGGTGCAGGGCGCTGACCAGCACCAGCCAGTTCGGGCCGCCGCTGTGGTTGAGCAGCTCGAACACCTGCAACGCCAGCAAGACAGCGGCAATGAAGGCCCTGGCCCGCATGAAGGCGCGCCACAGGCGCTCGAAGGCGTGGCGCCGCTGTTCGCGCCCCAGCGATCCGTGGTCCTCAAAGGTGGAGAACCAGGAGGGCGCGAAACTGGGGTTGTGGTCCTGGGCCATGGGTGTTCTTGCCTGACGCACAGGCCCGGATCAGCTGCCCTGGCGCTCGTGCTGCGCGCGGTGTTCGGCGCAGCAGTAGGCTCCTCGCGGGCCTTTGATGGCCTCGTTCTCGGGCAGGTGCGCGCCACATTGCAGGCAGGCCACCATGGCCACGGGCGGGAGGGGTTTTCGGGGCGCCGGGGCTTGGCCGCGGTCAAGCTCCTGCGAGCGGTTGTTGCGCCAGACCCAGAATGCCACCAGGACCACCGCCAGTACGAGCAGAAATTTCATGGGGTGGGGTCCTCAGACTCGCTGCAGAACGACTTCGAGCACGAAGCGGGAGCCGACGTACCCGAGCAGCAGAAAGCCTGCGCCGACGTAGAGGGTGCGCACCGCGGTGCGGCCCCGCCAGCCCAGCCGCCAGCGGCCGACCAGCAAAATGCCCATGGTCAGCCAGGACAGCACCGAGAAGGCGGTCTTGTGGTCCCAGACCCAGCCGTGGTTGAGCGTGCCCGAGAACCACCAGCCGGCCAGCAGGGTGGCGCTCAGCAGCGCAAAACCCGCCGCCACGAAGCGGAAGGTCAGCCGTTCCAGGGTCAGCAGTGGCAGGGTGGAGTCGGCCGAGGCGCCCAGCCGCATGGATTTCTCTGCCCGCTGCATCATCCAGGCGTGCACCACGGCCGCGGCGATGAGTCCGTAGGAAGCGATGCCCAGCGCCCAGTGCAGCGGCAACCAGCTCGATCGCAGGGCCGGGTAGGGCGAGCCGGGGAACACCAGGGCCAGCAGGACCGCCACGGTGCCCAGCACGGCCAGCGTCCAGCGTGCGCGCATCTGGGGATACAGCCGTGTCTCCACGAGATACACCGTCAGGACCAGCCAGGCGGTGACCGAGAGCGCGGGCGCGAAGCCAAAGCGGGGCGGGTGTTCAAGCAGGCCCGATGCGAGCACGAGCAGGTGCAGCAGCCAGGCAATGGCCAGCACGCCGCGTGTCTGCGCTGTCGTCAGGCGCGGGTGGGCCCAGGCCAGCACGGCGTACGACAGCGCCGCCACCGCGGACAGCAGGGCGGCGGGCGGGTTCGTCGACAGGGTGGGCAACAGGTTCATTGGTTCAGCGCGGTACGCAGCAGGCGCCACAAGGCACGGCTAAAATCATCTGCACAGTTTAACGGTCTTGCCCCGACCGAGTTCGCCGGGCACCGGCCAGTCCATCCGGGTCGCGCGGGCCTCCCGCCCGACCCGTCGTCGCACCTCCCGGCGCCCACCAGCACACCCGAGCACACCATGGCATCAGCCCTCTCAGACCGCCTCTCACGCATCGTCAAGGAAATGCGCGGCCAGGCCCGCATCACAGAAGGCAATGTCGCCGACATGTTGCGCGAGGTGCGCATGGCCTTGCTGGAAGCCGACGTGGCGCTGCCGGTGGTGCGCGACTTCATCGCCCGCGTGAAAGAAAAAGCGCTGGGCCAGGAGGTGATCGGTTCGCTCTCGCCGGGGCAGGCGCTGGTGGGCATTGTCAACCGCGAACTGGCCGCCACCATGGGTGAGGGCGTGGCGGACATCAACCTCGCGGCCCAGCCGCCGGCGGTGATCCTGATGGCCGGCCTGCAGGGTGCCGGTAAAACGACGACCACCGCCAAGCTGGCGAAACACCTGATCGAGAAGCGCAAGAAGAAAGTGCTCACCGTGTCGGGTGACGTCTACCGCCCGGCGGCCATCGAACAGCTGAAGACCGTGACCGCGCAGGCCGGCGCCGAGTGGTTCCCGAGCACGCCCGACCAGAAACCGGTGGACATCGCGCGCGCCGCCATCGACTACGCGCGCCGCCATTATTTTGACGTGCTGCTGGTCGACACGGCAGGCCGCCTGGCGATCGACGAAGCGCTGATGCGCGAGATCCAGGAACTGCACGCGGTGCTCAACCCGGTGGAAACGCTCTTCGTGGTGGACGCCATGCAGGGCCAGGACGCGATCAACACCGCCAAGGCCTTTAGCGTGGCGCTGCCGCTGACCGGCATCATCCTCACCAAGCTCGACGGCGATTCGCGCGGCGGCGCGGCGTTGTCGGTGCGCAGCGTCACCGGCGTGCCGATCAAGTTCGCCGGTGTGTCCGAAAAGATCGACGGCCTGGAGGTGTTCGACGCCGAGCGTCACGCTGGCCGGATTCTGGGCATGGGCGACATCCTGGCCCTGGTCGAGCAGGTCACGGCCGGCGTGGACATGGCCGCGGCGCAGAAGCTGGCCGCCAAGGTCAAGAGCGGCGAGGGCTTTGACCTCAACGATTTTCTCGACCAGATCCGCCAGATGAAACAGATGGGTGGGCTTTCCAGCCTGATGGACAAGCTGCCCAGCGCCATGACCGCCAAGGCCGGTCAGGTGGACATGGACCGCGCTGAAAAGGACATCAAGCGCAAGGAAGGCATCATCTGTAGCATGACGCTCAGGGAGCGCAGCAGGCCCGAGCTCATCAAGGCCACGCGCAAGCGCCGCATCGCCGCCGGTGCCGGCGTGCAGGTGCAGGAAGTCAACCGCCTGCTCAAGGAGTTCGAGCAGATGCAGGGCATGATGAAAAAGATGAAGGGCGGCGGCCTCATGAAGATGATGAAGCGCATGGGTGGCATGAAAGGCATGCCCAAGATGCCCGGCATGGGTTGACCGAAGTCAAGTGAGGGGTATGGTCAGCGGCCCATACTCCCTGCCCATGCTGACTGGTATCGAAATGGCGCTGGCTTTGGCCTGCATGGCGATGGCTTTGTGGTTCCGCCCCTGGCGCATGCTGGCGGGTCCCTTGCTCACGCCCGCGTTGGCTGCGCTCGCCCTGTTGCCCTGGCTCTGGCTGTTGCCTCAGAAGATGCCACAAGGCCTTCAGGTGCAACTCTCGGGCGCCTGTCTGCTGGTCCTGATGCTGGGCTGGCCGCTGGCGGTGCTGGTGCTCTCGGGCGTGGCGCTGGCCGTGTGGCTGCTGGGCCACTCGGAGGCGGCTGCCGCACTGTCCCAATGGGTCTGGATCGGTCTGGTGCCGGCCACGCTGGCGCTGGGTATCGGGGCGCTGTTGCGCCGCTGGCTGCCACCCAATCCTTTTGTCTACACCCTGGGGCGGGGCTTTATCGGCACCGCCGCGGCGGTGTTTCTTTCGGGCGTGTTGCTGGAAACTGCCCACCAGTGGGCCGGCGGTGCCCCACACGAACAGGCGCTGGTGGCGCGCTGGCTCATGGCCTGGGGTGATGCCTTTCTGACGGGCATGTTCAGTGCCATCTTCGTGGCCTTCGCGCCGCAATGGCTGGCGACCTGGTCCGACGAACGCTATCTCAAATCACCAAAGCCCTGAGCGCTGGCCAAGTCTTCCGCCCGGCTCGCCACCCGCGATCAGGCGGCCTTGAGCAGCGACAGGCGAGAGGCGTGGCGCCAGGCCCGGCGCAGCACGGCCGGTGACCACGACTCTTCCGGGATCAGCAAGGCGCCTCGGGCGCGCATCCAGGACCCGAGTGCGACGTGACCGGTGGCCACGGTGAACGGCACAGCCAGAAGCAGCGGCAGGGTCACCGGCATCATCCAGACCAAGGCTTCGATGTTCAACGAGGCCACACCGAACACCAGCACGCCGATGACGGCTGTGATCGGGGCCAGCTGGGCGAACGCACCGCGCCAGGCCACGCCGACCGCTTCCCGGGGCGGGGACTTCCAGTCGAGCTGGATGCCGGTGACGGCGACCAGCACGAACAGCGAGTGCGCGACCATGCGGATGGGCGCCTGAATCAGGGCCAGGGCGCTCTCCAGCAAGGCGCTGGACAACAGGATGCCGGCGCCGCCGAATCCTTTTTGTTCGCCCTTGAGGAACACCGCCAGCAATCCCAGCACGCGGGGCAGGAACAGCAGGCACAAGGTCCAGATCCAGAGACCCAGGCGCTCGCTGGACGAGTCGTACCAGCCCGGCAGCTGGCTCGGGTCGGCCACGCACAGGGCGGTGCCGAAAGCCAGGAAGGCCAGCCACATCGGCGCCGACAGGTAGGACATGGCGCCGATGGCGAACATGGAACGGTGCACGCGGTGGATGCCGGGTTCGGCCATCAGGCGCGAGTTCTGCAGGTTGCCCTGGCACCAGCGGCGGTCGCGCTGCAGCTCGCTCAGCAGATCGGGTGGCTGCTGCTCGTAGCTGCCGGTGAGGTCGGACACCAGCCACACGTGGTAGCCGGCTCGGCGCATCAGGGCCGCTTCAACGAAATCGTGCGACATGATGCCGCCGGACATGCCGCCCGTTCCCTTGATCGGGGCCAGCGCGCAGTGCTGCATGAAGGGTTCGACGCGGATGATGGCGTTGTGGCCCCAGTAGTGCGATTCACCGAGCTGCCAGAACTGCATGCCGAGGGTGAACAGACGGCCCGTGACGCGCGAACCGAACTGTTGCGCGCGTGCATGCAGCGTGGCGTGACCGATGGCCTGGGTGGCGGTCTGGATGATGCCGGCGCTCGGATTCGCGTCCATCAGCTTGACCATGGACACCAGGCAGCTGCCGCTCATGACGCTGTCGGCGTCGAGCACCACCATGTAGTCGTAGTCCTTGCCCCAGCGGCGACAGAAATCGGCCACGTTGCCCGCCTTGCGGTGGGTCCGGCGCTCGCGCAGGCGGTAGTACACCTCGATCGGCGGGTGGCCGGGCTGTTCGGCCAGGGCCGCGCGAAGTTCTTCCCAGGCGCTGCGCTCGGCGGCTGCGATGGCAGGGTCGTAGCTGTCGGACAGCACGAAGACGTCGAACTGCTTGGCGTGACTGGTACCGATCAACGATTCGCAGGTGGCGCGCAGACCGGCGAACACGGTGGCCACATCTTCGTTGCAGATGGGCATGATGATGGCGGTGCGCGCGTTGGGGTTGAGCGCGTGATCACGTACCGAGGCGGCGGTGAGCGTGTGGCGGTCGCCACGCAGCAGCACCCAGAAACCCATGAGCGCGGTCACGAAGCCGGTCACCACCCAGGCGGACAACACGGCGAACAGCACCAGCTGCACTGATTGCAGCCAGGTGTGTTGATCTTCCGGCTGGGCGCTGATGTACAGGCCGGCGGCCAGCACCGTGCTCAGCAGCGTCAAAAAAACGAACACCGTGCGGCGCCGGTTGGCTGCGATTTCCCAGGCCTGTGGTTTGGGGAGGCCGTCGGGGTGAACCTTGGGCGCTCGCGGCGGCAGCAACCGGCTGGCGCTGGCCAGCACGGCGGTGCCGATGCTGTTCCAGAACCCACGCCAGGGGCGCGGCGCCATGGACCCACGGTTGACCGGCGGGGCCGTCACCGCGTTCGGGTGGCGTTCTTCACGCAGCAGGCTGCGGCCACTCAAGGGGGTGCTCACTCGGGCAGGAGTAGTTGTGTCCATGTTTCGCTCAGGGTGTCGTTCTGGTGTTGGAGAAAGGCGCGCAGTTCGACCGGGCGGCTCGGATCGATGCGTTCCACGCGCAGGGTCACGCGCCAGGTGCGCGTGGCCGGATTGGGGTAGGCCAGGGCTTCGAGGACCCTGCCATTGGCGTCGGCGCTCACCACCGCGCGCACCGGGGCACCGGGGGGCAGGGCATCCAGCGCCGGACCGGCGAAGTCGAGCACGTACTGGGGCTGAAGCGCCTGTTCGCTGACGCTCAGCTTGGTGTAGCCATAGCCACGGCGGCTCTGGGTGACCCAGGCGGAAGGAGGGCGCTGTGGCGTGTCGCCCTGCCAGGCCAGCTCGTAGGCGTATTCAAAGGGTTCGCCGGGCGTGGGCAGGGTGGCGGGTACCCAGTAGGCGACGATGTTGTCGTGGGTCTCGTCGGGCGTGGGCAACTGCACCAGTTCCACGCGGCCGGCGCCCCAGTCGCCCAGCGGCTGGATCCAGGCGCTGGGGCGGCGTTCGTAGCGGGCCTCCACGTCTTCGTAATTGGCGAAGCTGCGGTCGCGCTGCATCAGACCGAAGCCGCGTGGCTGTTGCATGGCGAACGAACTCACCGTCAGCTGGCGCGGGTTCTGCAGCGGGCGCCACAGCCACTCGCCGTCCCCGGTGACCATCATCAGGCCATCCGAGTCGTGGACTTCCGGACGGAAGTCGGTGGCGCTGCGCTGATTCTCGCCAAACAGGAACATGCTGGTCAGCGGCGCCAGACCGAGCGTGTTCACCGGCGCCGACCCCGGTCGCAGGTAGACCCGGGCGTGCACGGTGACGGTGGTCTGGGCCCCCGGACGCAGCACGAACCGGTAGGCCCCGGTGCTGCGCGGCGATTCCAGCAGGGCGTAGACCGTGATCTGCTTCGCGTCCGCCGCCGGGCGTTCCAGCCAGAACTCGGTGAAGCGCGGGAATTCTTCGCCGCTGCCGCCCACGGTGTCGATCGCGAGGCCACGGGCCGACAGGCCGTACTGCTGGCCGGCGCCGAGTGCCCGGAAATAGCTCGCGCCCAGAAAGGCCACGAGCTCGTCCTTGTAGGCCCCGGCGTTCAGCGGATAGTGCAGGCGGAAGCCGGCATGGCCCAGGTCGCCCCAGGCCTTGGCGTCCACGGTGTTGCGGCCGAAATCGAAATCGGTGCCACGGTAGGGCAGGTGCCGCACGCCCTCGGGCGTGATTTCGTGGATGCGAACGGGTTGTGTCTGGTACAGGCCCAGGTGGAAGAACTGGGTCTCGAAGGACCGCTTTTCCGCGCGCCAGAGCGACTGCTCGGGGCGGAAGCGGATGTCGCGCACCTGGTCGTAATCGAGGGCGGCGAGGTCCGCGGGGAGTTTGTCGCTGTTTGCGCTGTAGGGTGCCTGTGCGCGGGTCCGGGCGAGTTGGCTGAGGGTGTTCCAGTCAAAGCCCTGGGCTTGTGCGGAAGCCGCGGCCAGCATGGCCAGCAGCGCGATCAGCAGGGATCGGCTGCGCTGGATGCGGGGTGCTGGAAACGGTTGAAAAAGGGTGGGCATGCCTTGATAAGGGCAAACCCTGTGCCAGGTCTGAAAAAACCTTTTAAATCAATTGGTTATGAGTTGATTTTGATGTGGGCGGTCGGTTGGACGTCATGGGGGCGGTCCAAGAGGCCGGTTTTTGTCGTCGATCAGCGACAGGTGGGCGGGTATCGGCAAAAAAGCCGTTTCAGATCAACGGTTTTTTGTTGTCACACATCGGCGACAGGGTCGCTGGGCTCGGTGCCCGCACCGGCGCCGGTATCGCTTTTGAACAAGCCCGGCGTGAGCGCGTGTTTTTGCAGCAGGCGGTAGAACTCGGTGCGGTTGCGCTGGGCCAGCCGGGCCGCATCGGCCACGTTGCCGTCGGTCATTTTCAGCAGTCCGACCAGGTATTCGCGCTCGAAGCGCTGACGCGCGTCGGCAAAGCTCAGGACCTCGGCCGAGGGTGTTCGCAGGGCGCGCTGCACCAGCGCCAGCGACACCAGCGGCGTGGTGGACAGGGCGCAGACCTGTTCGACCACGTTGTAGAGCTGGCGCACATTGCCCGGCCAGGCGGACATCGTCAGCGCCTTGAGCGCCTCGGGCGCAAAGCCCGAGCTGCGCTTGCCGTATTTGGCGGCCAGTTTGGCCAGGAAGTGGTTGGCCAGCAGGGCGATGTCTTCGCGCCGCTCGGCCAGGGTGGGCAGGGTCAGCGTGACGACGTTGAGCCGGTAGTAGAGGTCTTCACGGAACTGGCCCATGGCCATGGCGGCTTCGAGGTCGCGGTGCGTGGCCGAGATGATGCGCACGTCCACCGGCACCGACTGGCTGGATCCGAGGGGCCGCACCGCGCGCTCCTGCAGCACGCGCAGCAGCTTGACCTGCAGGGCCGGTGGCATGTCACCGATCTCGTCCAGCAGCAGCGTGCCGCCGTCAGCGGCCTGAAACAGGCCCTTGTGGTTGGCCACCGCGTCGGTGAAGGCGCCCTTCATGTGGCCGAACAGCTCGGATTCGAGCAGGGCCTCGGGGATGGCGCCGCAGTTGACGGCGATGAACGGGCGCTTGGCGCGCGGGCTGGCCCGGTGGATGGCGCGGGCCAGCACTTCCTTGCCGGTGCCGCTGTCGCCCCGCAGCAGCACGCTGGCGTCGGACTGGGCGACCATGCGGGCTTCTGCCAGCAGGTCGGCCATGCGGTTGGAGCGGCTGACGATCTCGGCACGCCACTGTTCATCGGCGGGGTGGCTGGGGCTTGCCGGGGCGCTGAGTGCCAGGGCCTGGGCGATCTTTTCCAGCAGTTCCCGGGCTTCGTAGGGCTTGGTGAGGTAGCCGTAGACTCCCCGCGCCGTGGCCTCCACCGCATCGGGGATGGTGCCGTGCGCGGTGAGCAGGATCACCGGCAGCGAAGGGTGGCGCGCCCGGATCTCGTCGAACAGGGCCAGGCCGTCGCGCCCGGGCAGGCGCACGTCCGACAGGACCAGCTGCGGGCGCTCGATGTCGAGCTGGCTCAGCGCGGCTTCGGCCGAACCGACCGCCGTGACCTGGTAACCCGCCGCGCCCAGCCGCATCGACAGCAGGCGCAGCATGTCGGCGTCGTCGTCCACCACCAGCAGGCGCGCGCGCGCCGCGGCAGGCATCGGGGATGACGGGCTGACCGGCGTGTTCATGGACTTGTCGGGCGCCCTGTACCGCGCGGTGTCAGGCTGCGTTCGATGGCGCGCATGGCTTCGAGCCGTTCGTTCAGCACCTCGATGCGACGCTGACTGTCCCGCAGCTGCTGCGACTGCCGTTCCATGCCGTCTTCCAGGCGACGCTGATCGAGCAGGCGGGCGGCCAGCAGACGGGCCAGCGGCTTGAGGGGCGCACTCTCCGGGGTCGGGTGGGCCATGACGCGCTGGAGCAGGCCGAGCGCGCGGGCCGTGTCGGCCGGCTGGTGGCTGTTCATCAACACCAGCGCGAGCTGGAACTGTCGCGTTGGCAGGTTGCCGGGTTCGCCGAGTGCGGCCTGCTCCAGCGCCAGTTCGTTCGCCGGCAGACTCCGCAGGCGGTCGGCGTAGGCGAGCATCGACTCCAGGGGCGGCGGCGCGTAGGCGTCCCCGGCCGGCCGGCTGTCCCGGTCCCCGGCGGCCAGCGCGGGGGGCATTGGCACCGGTGCAATGGTCTCCGCCGTCGTGGCGGGTGCCGTGGGCCGATCGATGGCGGGGAGCGTGGGTGCCACGGGTGCGGGTTCCGGTGTGGCGCAGGCGCTCAGGCACACGGCAGCGCTCAGGCACAAGGCGACGCGATGGGACCGGGTCTTCAGGTGGACGCGGCGAAACGCTCGCTGGAAGGTATCAACTGGCATGGGGCAATTCGATGCGGAAATGGGCGCCGTTGCGCGCGGGCAGCAGCTGGACTCGGCCGCCGTGCGCTCCAATGTACTCGTGCACGATGGACAGGCCGATGCCGGTGCCCCTCACGGTGTCCGTTGGCTGGCGTTCTCCCCGGTAAAACGGTTCAAAAACGCGGTCGCGGTCGGCTTCTGCGACGCCCGGTCCCTGGTCGATCACGTCGAGACAGGCCCGGCCGGCGTCGTCCTGCAGCACCAGGCGGACCAGTCCGCCCTGGGGGGAAAAACGGATCGCATTCGACAACAGGTTGCCAATGGCCGAGGCCATCTTTTCGCGATCCACCGGCAACACCATCGACGGACCTTCGGCGCGCACGCTGAGCTGGTGCGACTGCCAGCGCAGGCGCTGGATCTCGATCTGTTCTTCCACCAGGGCCAGCAGGTCGGTGGGTTCGCGCCTGAGCTGGCGGGCTTCAAAAGCCGCGGCGTTGAAGCGCAGCAGCGCCTCGATCTGGTGTTGCAGCAGCTGGGTGTTGTGCTGCAGGATGCTTACCACCTCGGCCTGACTGGGGCTGAGCGGCCCGGCCACACCGTCGCCCAGCACCGCCACGCCCTCGTGCAGCGAGGCCAGCGGCGTCTTGAGCTCGTGCGACACATGGCGCAGGAAGCGGGCCTTGTCGGCGTCGAGTTCGGTGAGCCGCAGGCGCAGCCACTCCAGCTGCTGGCTGACACGCCGCACATCGGGCGGACCGGGGATGTCGATCGGCAGGTCGAGCCGGTTCTCGCCCAGGCCCACGATGGCTTTCTCCAGCCGCTGGAACGGTCGCGCCAGCCAGACACCAAAACCCAGTGCCATCACGGCGGCCAGGGCGATGGAGCCCAGCACCTGTTGTGTCAACTGCCGGCGGCTTTTCTCGACACGGTCCTGCAGCGCATCGTTGCGGTTGCCGATGATGGCCTGCACCTGCTGGGCAATCGCCGCGCTGTGGCCGTCCAGCTCGCGGAATGCGCGGGCCACGGCGCGTTCGCGGTCGAGCGCGGTCTCCGGTGAACCGTCCAGCAGCGCCTCGACGTCGCTCAGCTGTTGCAGCCATTGGCGCGAGAACTCGGGCGGCAGTTCGTTGCTTTCGAGCCTGCGCAGGATGTCCCTGGCGTGGCCGGCCGCTTCTTCGAAACGTTGCCGCAGCTGGCGGTCGCCCAGCACCAGCGCCTGGCGGGCGGCCCGCTCCATGGTCAGGCTGCGCTCGCTGAGCGACTGGGCCGCGGTGCTCAGCGCGATCGCCTGGGTGGTGCTCTCCCGGCTCTGCGCCATGATCGTATCGAGCGAAAACAGTGTGCGCACGGCGGCCGCGCCCAGCAGCGCGCCGATGAGCACGAAAGCCACCAGCAGCAACTGGGGGAAGGAAAACCGCAGCGAGGCTTTCAACACAGGGCGCCCCGTGTCAAGGGAGCGCTCACGGGACGACCCTCCGCGCTGCGCACTGCGGGGCTGAGCGCCTTCGGAACGGCCGGGCGGCGCTCATGGGAGGACCTTCGCCCGGCGGGCCGCGGTGCGAGCCCCTTTCGGAACGGCCGGGTGCAGGCTCATGCGGTTTCGCTCACCATCACTTCACCGCGCAGCGAATGCGCAAAGGTTTCGGTGATGCGCACGTCGATCATCTGGCCCACCAGACGGGCGGCGTTCGGTCCGGCGGCGAAATTGACCACGCGGTTGCATTCGGTGCGGCCCATCAGCTCGGGCACCTCGACCGTGGACTTGCGCGAAGGCCCTTCGACCAGGATGCGCTGCACCGTGTCTTGCCGGCTCGCGCTGATGCGCGCCACGTTGGCCTCGATCACGGCCTGCAGGTGCTGCAGGCGCTTGAGCTTCACGTCGTGCGGCGTGTCATCGGGCAGGTTGGCGGCCGGTGTGCCCGGGCGCGGGCTGAAGATGAAACTGAAGCTGATGTCGAAGCCCACATCGTCGATCAGCTTCATCAGCTTGTTGAAGTCGTCTTCGGTCTCGCCCGGGAAGCCGACGATGAAGTCGCTGCTCATGGCCAGATCGGGGCGGATCGCGCGCAGCTTGCGCACCGTGCTCTTGTATTCCATGGCGGTGTAACCGCGTTTCATCGCCATCAGGATGCGGTCCGACCCGTGCTGCACCGGCAGGTGCAGGTGGTTCACCAGTTTCGGGATCTTCGCGTAGGCCTCGATCAGGCGCGGCGTGAACTCGTTGGGATGGCTGGTGGTGTAGCGGATGCGCTCGATGCCGGGGATGTCGGCCACGTACTCGAGCAGCAGCGCGAAGTCGGCGATCTCGGCCGTGTCGCCCATCTTGCCGCGGTAGGCGTTGACGTTCTGGCCCAGCAGGTTGACCTCGCGCACGCCCTGGTCGGCCAGACCGGCGATCTCCACCAGCACGTCCTCAAACGGGCGGCTCACCTCGTCGCCGCGGGTGTAGGGCACGACGCAGTAGCTGCAGTATTTGGAGCAGCCTTCCATGATCGACACAAAGGCGCTGCAGCCGTCGACCCGCGCGGGCGGCAGGTGGTCGAACTTCTCGATTTCGGGGAAGCTGATGTCGACCTGGGGCCGCGACTGGCGCTCGCGCCGCGCCAGCAGCTCGGGCAGGCGGTGCAGGGTCTGCGGACCGAACACCACATCCACATAGGGCGCGCGCTTGATGATCTCGGCGCCTTCCTGGCTGGCCACGCAGCCACCGACGCCGATCAGCACGCCCTTTTTCTTCAGGTGCTGCACGCGGCCGAGGTCGGAGAACACCTTTTCCTGTGCTTTCTCGCGCACCGAGCAGGTGTTGAACAGGATCAGGTCGGCCTCGTTGACGTCCTGCGTGGGTTCGTAGCCTTCGGCTGCGTTCATCACGTCGGCCATCTTGTCCGAGTCGTACTCGTTCATCTGGCAGCCGAAGGTTTTGATAAAGACTTTTTTGGACATGCTGTGATCACCCCCTGCGCTGCTGCGCGGCTTCCCCCTGTAAGGGGGACCGCACTGGCGGCCCGGCGAAGCCGGTTCCGCGGTGCGCCTGGCGGGGCCTTTGCTGGTTGCTTGGGGTTAGTCGCCGGCGCGCTTGCGCTTCTCGGCGGCTTCGGCTTCGGTCAGGATCCAGACGTCGTGCACCAGGCCGTTGGGCTCCACGGTGTAGTTCACGAGCAGTTCCTGGTTCAACAGGCTGCCCGACATCAACAGCATGTTGTTGGTGCCCCGGATGCGGGCGCCGGGCGAGAGCTGCGCGGACTTGCCGTCCAGCTGGATCAAGGGGGGCTGTACCACGACCAGCATGCCGCGCAGGGCATTGGCCGGAAAGGGGCGCGGTTGGTTCTGGGCCAGGGCCACAGGCGCCAGACCGAAGGCCAGCAGGCCAAGCGCGAGGGCGGTGGTGCGGCGGGTGGCGCGGAAGCGGGAGGAAAGGCAGCGGTTCATGGTTTAGATCCAGAGGCTGGGACAAGGGAAAACCCGGATCGGGTGGGGTTGCGATTGTCTCACGCAGCCGGTTGTTCGCGTACAGTGAAAAGCCCGTTTGACCGGAGACACCATGGCACGCCTGCAACCCCTGCCGCCCGAAACCACGCCCGAACTCCAGCCACACTTCGACTTCTTTCTGGGCACGCTGGGCTTCACGCCCAACAGTGTGTTGACCATGCAGCGCCGGCCCAAGCTGGCCCAGGCGCTGGCGGTGATGAACGCGGCCGTGATGGACCCGGCCGGTGACGTGGACCTGGGCTTTCGCCGCCTCATCGGCCACGTGGTGAGCCAGGTCTCGGGCTGCCGCTATTGCCAGGCCCACACGCTGCTGGGGGCGAAGAACTTTGGCGTGAGCGATGCCAAGCTGGCCGACATCTGGCAATACGCCAGCAGCCCGCACTACAACGAGCGCGAGCGCCTGGCGCTGGACTTCGCACTGGCCGCAGCCGCCCAGCCCAACGCGGTGACCGACGAGCAGTTCGTGGCGCTGCAACAGCACTGGAGCGAGGGCGAAATCGTCGAAATGCTGGGTGTGATCGCGATGTTCGCTTTCCTCAACCGCTGGAACGACACGCTGGCCACGCCGCTGGAAGCTGCGCCGCAGCAGGTGGCGCGGCAGGCGCTGGGTGCCCAGGGCTGGACGTCGGGCAAACACGGCGGTTGAACGCCATGGTGGTCAGTCCACCGGCTTGTGCAGCAGCGCGACGTTGGGGCCGGGAATTTCACACAACCAGCCGTGGCACTGCGCCAGCCAGCGCAGCGTGGTTTCCCGGTAGAACACCACATGCGTCGGATCGCGGCGGTAATGCCACTGGGCGAAACGCGCGTCGTCGGTCTGGAAGCGGGTCATCACGCCGAGCCAGCCGCCGGGCTTCAGCAGCCCCTGCAGGCGTCGGAACTCATCGGCCGGGTGGTGGAAGTGCTCGACCACTTCGGTGCAGGTGACGAAGTCGTAGCGCGTGGCCAGCGCGGTGTCGTCGGGACGAAAAAACGGGTCGTACAGCGCCACCGCGTGTCCGGCGTCGCGCAGCAGGTCGGGCAGCACCGGGCCCGGTCCGCAGCCGAAGTCCAGGCCAGATTGGGCCGGGGGCAGGCGCTGCAGCAGCGGGCCGGCCAGCTGCTGCAGGTGGCGGCGGTAGCCCGCATCGCCGGGGTGGTTCTGGTGCAGCCGGTACTCGGCCTGCTCCGCCGCCGGGCCGGGTCGCTGGTCGGGTTGCAGAAACGTACAGCTGCAGGTGGGGCAGCGCCAGTAGTGGCGCGGGCCAACCGTCTGGAAGGGGTGCGCGGCGTCGTGTTCACAGACCGGGCAGCGCATGGACCAGCTCTGCCGGGGCGGCTTATTTCCAGCGCAGCGGGACGATGTGCACGCTGCCCTGCGTGCTGGAGAGCGTGATCTCGCCCTCCTGGATCGTGGCCTGCAGCTGCATGCTGCGTTCGGCCAGCGCCGCCAGGGCCGGGGCGGCCTCGGTCGGCAGGCGCCAGACCTGCAGCTTGTCGAGCCGGGTCAGCTTGGTCTCGATGCCGCGCCACCACACATCGGCCGCCGAACCGAAGGCGTAGACGAACACCGCGTCGGCCTTGCTGCAGGCCTTGGCCATGGGCTTGTCTTCGGGCTGGCCGACCTCGATCCAGATGCGTTTGCGACCGGTGAAGTCGGTCAACGACACATCGGGGTCTTCCGGGTCGGACAGGCCGGCGCCAAAGGCCAGGGTGCCGTCGCCGTGGCAGGTGTCCTGCAGTTCGTGGGCGTGAATGGCCAGCGCCACCAGCCGCACCATCATGCGTTCATCGGTCTCGCTGGGATGGCGGGCGAGCGTGAGCGCGTGGTCGGCGTAGTAGCCGTGGTCGATGTCTGCGATCTGCAGGTTCGCCTTGAAGATGGTGGATTTGATGGCCATGGACGGTGGGGAAATGGGCCGGGCAAGAAAAAAGCGGACACCGTCGCCGGGGTCCGCTTTTTGAAGTTCTGGTGGCGATAGGTGGACTTGAACCACCGACATCAGCATTATGAATGCTGCGCTCTAACCAACTGAGCTATATCGCCAACGCGGTCGGCATTGTAGCCCAAATCAAACCCCGAAAAAGAGCACGGCCAGCGCAGCGCGCGATCAGGCCGGCTTTTTCACGTACGAGGCGCACCAGCCCTGGGCCGCCACCTGCTTGCCCGCGAACAGCGGGCAAGGCCCGGCGTCCGCGCCCGCGGTGCCCTGGTACAGACCGCAATTGGCGCAGGACTGGCTGTCGGCATGGTTGGGGTATTTGGTCTTGTCGGCCCGGGTCGTGTCCGCGACATAACCGAGGGCCACGGCAGCGGGGTCCGCCTCGTCGAGCATGGGGGCGCTGCCACTGGCTTGCGCCGCCGCCGGTGGAGCGGCGGGTTCGGGTGCGGGTGGGGCGGCCATCGGGGCCGCGGCGGGAGCCGCCTCGGGCGCAGCCGCGGTGGGTGGTGTTGCCTGGTCCGAGCAGGCCGCTGCCAACACGGCCCCGGAGGCTGGAATCATGAAAATGAAACGTCGGCGTGTGGTCATGGGGGTCTCCTGGAGTGGATCGGCGCGATCCACGCCCGCCGGGCTCAGACCACGACGGTCATCGCTTGCCGGAGGCGTGGAGCCGAAACCTTTTATACGCCGCTGCCACCGGGTGCCTTGTTACAGCCTGTGTGAGTCCCAACAAGGCGCTCACTGGTGCTGGAACACCGCCTTGCGTTTGTTCACGAAGGCGTCCATGCCTTCTTTCTGGTCGGCGGTGGCGAACAGCGCATGGAACAGGCGGCGCTCGAACATCACGCCGTCGGCCAGTCCGCCTTCGAAGGCGCGGTTCACGCATTCCTTGGCGGCCATCACGCTGGGCTGCGAGAACCCGCAGATCATGAGCGCGGCGCCCAGGGCTTCGTCCATCAGCTTGTCCAGCGGCACCACACGGCTCACCAGGCCGGCGCGCTCGGCCTCGGTGGCGTCCATCATGCGGCCGGTCAGGGCCATGTCCATGGCCTTGGCCTTGCCCACGGCGCGCGGCAGGCGCTGCGTGCCGCCGGCGCCGGGGATGATGCCGAGCTTGATCTCGGGCTGGCCGAACTTGGCGTTGTCGGCTGCGATGATGAAGTCGCACATCATGGCCAGCTCGCAGCCGCCGCCCAGGGCGAAACCGCTGACCGCGGCGATCACGGGCTTGCGCACGCTGCGGATGGTTTCCCAGTTGCGGGTGATGTAGTCGCCTTTGTAGACGTCGGCGAAGGTGTAGGTGGCCATGGCGCCGATGTCGGCACCCGCGGCAAAGGCCTTTTCGCTGCCGGTGATGATCATGCAGCCGATGCCTTCGTCGGCATCAAACGCCTGGAGCGCGGCGCCCAGTTCGGTCATCAGCTGGTCGTTCAGCGCGTTGAGCTGCTTGGGGCGGTTCAGGGTGATGATGCCCACGCGGCCTTCGGTGCGCACGGTGATCAGTTCGGGGGTGGCGTTTTCGCTCATGGTGTTTCCTCGGGTGGTGTGTGAACAGGCCAGATTGACGTAAACGTCAACTATAGCGGGCCGTCCGATGCCGGGCCACCCAAGGGAAAACATTAACCGACCGATAGGTCGGTTAATGGTAGATTGCCGTTCCCATCCCACCACCAGCGCTGCGGAACGACGGCGCCAGGAGACAGACACCCATGAACGCACCCGCCACGGGCAACACCGTGCTCTGCGAAGAGCGCGGCGCCGTCGCCCTTGTCACGCTCAACCGCCCGGACGCCCTCAACAGTTTCACGCGCCAGATGCACCGTGAGCTGTGGGCTGCGCTGGACCGCGCCGAGGCCAACCCGGTGATCCGCGCCATGGTCATCACCGGTGCGGGCCGTGGCTTCTGTGCCGGTGCCGACCTGGCCGAGTTCGACTTCGAGCCCGGTCCCGATCTGGTCAAACGCGCCGACCCCGGGCCGGTGATCGACCAGGCCTTCAACCCCACGGCGCGGCGCATCCAGTCGCTGCGTTTTCCGGTGATCGCCGCCGTCAATGGCGTGGCCGCGGGCGCGGGCGCCTCGCTGGCCATGACCTGCGACATCGCGATCGCCGCACCCGGCGCGAGCTTCATCCAGGCTTTCAGCAAGATCGGGCTGATCCCCGACGCCGGTGGCAGCTGGTTTTTGGTGGAGCGGCTGGGTTTGGCGCGTGCCATGGCGCTGGCCATGACGGGCGACAAGCTGCCCGCCGCGCAGGCCAAAGAGTGGGGAATGATCTGGGACGTGCAGGACGATCCGCTGGCCGCCGCGCTGGCTGTTGCCGAGAAGCTGGCCGTGATGCCCACCAAGGCGCTGGTCGCCACGCGTGCCCTGCTGCGCGACGCCGGCACCCGCACGCTGAACCAGCAGCTCGACGTGGAGCGCGACACGCAGTCGGCGCTGGGCGCCACGCACGACTACATCGAAGGCGTGATGGCCTTCCGTCAGAAGCGCCCGGCGCAGTTCAAGGGGGAATGACGGTGACGCCTCAAGAACGAGCCCAAAAGGTGGGTGAATCCATGTTCGCCGTGGACGTGGCGGCCCGCGAGACCATGGGCATCGAACTGGTCAGCGTGGAGCCCGGGCGCGCCGTGCTGCGCATGGCCGTCAAGCCGCTGCACCTCAACGGCCACCAGATCTGCCACGGCGGCTTCATCTTTACCCTGGCCGACACCACCTTCGCCTACGCCTGCAACAGCTACAACAGGAACGCGGTGGCGGCGGGTTGCAGCATCGAGTTTCTCAAGCCCGGGCACGACGGTGACGTGCTCACCTGCGAGGGCCAGGAGCAGGTGCTGCAGGGCCGGCACGGCATCTACGACATGAAGGTCAGCAACCAGAAGGGTGAGGTGATCGCGATGTTCAGAGGCAAGAGTGCGGTGATTCCCGGGCAGGTCTTTCCCGAAGAGGTGCAGGCATGAACCACTTCCCGCTGGAACCGATCGAAAAAGCCAGCATCGACGAGCTGCGTGCGCTGCAACTCAAGCGCCTGCAGGGCACGCTGCGCCACGCCTACGCGAACTCGCCGGTCTACAAGGCCAAGTTCGACCAAGCCGGTGTGCACCCGGACGACTGCCGTTCACTCGCCGACCTGGCCAAATTCCCTTTCACGACAAAGAAAGACCTGCGCGACAGCTACCCCTTCGGCATGTTCGCCGTGCCGCGCGAGCGCTGCGCGCGCATCCACGCCAGCAGCGGCACGACCGGCAAGCCGACGGTGGTGGGCTACACGCTGAAGGACATCGACACCTGGTCCAACGTGGTGGCGCGCAGCATCCGCGCCAGCGGCGCGCGGCCGGGCGACATGGTGCACGTGAGCTACGGCTACGGCCTGTTCACCGGTGGCCTGGGCGCGCACTACGGCGCCGAAAAACTGGGCCTGACGGTGGTGCCCTTCGGCGGCGGCCAGACCGAGCGCCAGGTGCAGCTGATGCAGGACTTCCGGCCCGACATCATCATGGTCACACCCAGCTACATGCTGGCCATCGCCGACGAGTTCGAGCGCCTGGGCCTGGACCCGCGCGAGAGCAGCCTGCGCATCGGCATCTTCGGCGCCGAACCCTGGACCAACGACATGCGCGTGGCGATCGAGGCGCGCATGGACATCGACGCGGTGGACATCTACGGCCTGTCGGAGGTGATGGGCCCGGGCGTGGCCAACGAGTGTGTCGAGACCAAGGACGGACCGACGATCTGGGAAGACCATTTCTACCCCGAGATCATCAACCCGGACACCGGCGAGCCGGTGGCCGATGGCGAGATGGGCGAGCTGGTGTTCACCAGCCTGACCAAGGAGGCGCTGCCCATCATCCGCTACCGCACGCGCGACCTCACCCGCCTGCTGCCGGGCACGGCGCGCACCATGCGCCGCATGGAAAAAATCACCGGCCGCAGCGACGACATGATGATCGTGCGCGGCGTCAACGTGTTCCCGACCCAGATCGAGGAGCTGATCCTCAAGCGCCCGGAGCTCAGCGCGCACTACCAGTGCGTGCTCACCCGCGAAGGTCACATGGACAGCCTGTCGGTGATGGTCGAGACGCGCCCGGGTCTCGCGCCCGAGAGCATCGAGGCGCGCACCGCGGCCGAGCGGCTGCGCCACGAGGTGAAAGTGTTCGTGGGCAGCAGCGTCGAGGTGGTGCTCAAGCCCGAGGGCGGCGTGGAACGCAGCCAGGGCAAGGCCAAGCGCGTGGTGGATTTGCGGCCGAAGTAATTCGGCCCCTGAGCGTCACATCGACGGCGTCGCTGAGCCGGGGCTCCGTCGCTGCGCGGGTCGCTGCCCCCAGAGGGGGCTGTTTCGCCTTGGGGCGGCCCGGCGGCGAAACCTTGCGCTCGCGCTCCGCAGCTGGTCAGGCCGCCGAGGCCAGCCAGGGCTTGAGCAGGCTGGCGTCGCCCACCGTCAAGCGCATCGCCTGCGTTGGCGCTGGCCATTCCAGCGGGCAGCGCAGCAGGCGTTTGTCGCGCGAGACCAGGGCGGTGAGCTTTTGGCGCTGGCCGCGCAACTGGGCCACTTCGTCCAGCTTGTGAATGCGCCAGGCTTCCGCCGGCTGACCGCGTTTGGGCGGCGCGAACTCCACCCCCAGCCACTCGTCGCCCGCGGCCATGCCCGCCGCCTCGGCCGCGCCACCGCGCAGCACGTTCTTGAGCATGAGGCCGTGGGATTCGCTCACGCGCAGACCCAGCTGCTGGGCCAGCGGGGCTTTGTCGTGGTGGACCTTGGCGCCGTGTTGCTGCAGCAGCGGCAGCACCGGCAGGCTGGACGTGCCGTGCACCCAGTCGCGCAGTTCGCGGTCGAAGGCACGCCCGCCCAGGCGCTTGAGCGCGCGCGCGAAATCGGCTTCTTTCATCGGACCACCGCCGGTTTGCGCCCAGAGTTCGCGCATCACGGCGTCGAGCGTGCTGTGGCCCTCGGCGCGCAGCGTGAGGTCGAAGCACATCGCCACCAGCGCACCCTTGGTGTAGTAGCTCACCGTGGCGTTGGGTGTGTTTTCGTGGATGCGGTAGTACTTCATCCAGGCGTCGAAGCTGGCCTGGGCGGCGGTCTGCACCTGCTGGCCGGGTGTCTGCTGCACCTGGTTGAAGGTCTTCATCACCAGCTGGAGGTAGGTGGCGTCATCGATCAGGCCGGCGCGCCGCAGGATCAGGTCGTCGTAGTAGCTGGTGAACCCTTCGAAGAACCAGAGCAGCTCGGTGTAGTTTTCCTGGTCGTAGTCGTAGCGCTTGAACTCGGCCGGGCGCAGGCGTTTGACGTTCCAGGTGTGGAAATACTCGTGGCTGATCAGGCCGAGCAGGGTGGTGTAGCCGTCGGTGGCCTTGAGCGCCGGCGGCTTTTCGTCTTTGGGCAACAGCTTGGGCAGGTCGGTGCGCTGGCAGATCAGTGCCGTGGAATTGCGGTGCTCCAGACCGCCATAGCCTTCGCCGCTGGCGTGCATCATGAAAAGGTAGCTCTTGAACGGCGCCTCGCCGCCGGTGCCGTGCCAGAAGCCGATCTGGGCCTCGCAGATGCGGCGCGTGTCGGCCAGCAGGCGTTCGCCGTCGAACCAGCCGCCCGCGCCGCTGACCACGAAGCGGTGCGGCACGCCGTGGGCCACGAACTCGCCGCTCCAGAAGCTGCCCAGCTCCACCGGGCAGTCGGCGAGTTCGTCGTAGTCCTGCGCGGTGTAGTGGCCGAAGCCGGCGCCATCCACATCGGTGCTGGCCAGCCCGGTGGCGACCCGCCAGCCCGCGGGTGCCTGTCCGGGAACAACTTCCAGGCCTTGCGTCTGGTCTTCCTGCCCGTTCACGCGCAGGCACAGGCTGGTGGCGTTGAAGAAACCACGCGTGCTGTCGAGGAAGGCGGTGCGCACCGAGGCGTCGAACGCGTAGACCTCGTAGCGCAATACCAGCGGTTGGCCGGCGTTGGCCGTCGCCTGCCAGCTGTTCTTGTCGAGCTGGCGCAGCGGCACCGGCTCACCGCCCTGGGTGGCCTGCAGGTGCTGCAGGTGTTGCGCGAATTCGCGCACCAGGTAGCTGCCGGGAATCCACACCGGCAGGCTCAGGCGTTGGCGCGGCGCCGGGTGATCGATCTCCAGCGTGACGGCGAACAGGTGGGCTTGCGGGCTCAGCACCTCGACGCGGTAGCGGACGGTGGGCTTCACTGCGGCTGTTGAGACCGCTTGGGCGCGCGGGGAGGTCCGACGGGGGAGGTTCATGGAAGTCCGTTCACAGGGCGCCAGCGCCCACAAAACAACTGAGCGCCGCCACCGCCGAGAGGCGGAAGCGCAGGGTCAGCCAGGCTTGCAGGCCGGCACGGGTGTAGAGCGTGCGGTCGGCCAGATAGCTCAGCACCAGCACGAAACCCAGCCAGGCCAGTCCGGCGAACGGCGGCATGAGCACACCGGGCCAGGCCAGCAGCGAGGGCACGATGCCCCAGAGAAAGTGGTTGCGCTGGGCGTGGTGCGGGCGCTCGGCGAGGTCCGCCGCATGTCGGCTCGCCAGCCAGCCAATGCCCCAGTGCACCCCACCCAGAAAAGACGCGATCAATGCCGCGTAGGCGGCCAGCGCGATCGCCACCCAGGCCTGCAGCGCGGCGTCCACCAGCCAGAGCAGGCCGGCCAGCAACACAAAGGGGATCAGGCCCGCGTGCCCCAGGGTCCGAACCAGGGCGGTGTCGTTCGGGTCGTGCAGCACGGGTGCGCTCACTGGCGTGCCTTCGCCCTGCGGACTGCGGCGCTCATGCAACGCACCGATCAGGGCTTGGCTTCGGCGAGCAGCTTCTCGACGCGGTCGGCGCCGATGGCGCCCGGCACGCGCGATCCGTCGGCAAAGATGATGGTGGGGGTGCCGGTGATGCGGGCCTTTTTGCCGAATTCGAAGTTGCGGGCCACGGCAGCGGCATCGCATTTCGCGTCGGGCGGGGTCATGTCCTTGACCATCCAGTCGAGGAAGGCCTTGCCCTTGTCCTTGGCGCACCAGATGTTGCGCGACTTTTCGCCCGAGTCGGCGCTGAGGATGGGGTAGAGGAAGACGTGGACCGTGACGTTGTCGATCTTGACCAGGTCGCGTTCGAAGCGCTTGCAGTAGCCGCAGTTCGGGTCTTCGAAGACGGCCATCTTGCGTTTGCCGTTGCCGCGCACGATGGTGAAGGCGTCCTTGAGCGGCAGGTCCTTGAAGGCGATGGCGGTGAGCTTTTCAACCCGCTGTTCGGTCAGGTCCTGCTGGGCCTTGGTGTCGATCAGCGAGCCCTGGATCAGGAAGTCGCCTTTTTCATCGGTGTAGAAGATGTCGCTGTGGTTGATGCGCACCTCGTACAGTCCGGGCATCGGTGTCTTGGTGATTTCATCGATGGCGGGCAGCTTGGGCAGGCGTTCGGCCAGGTTCTTGCGGATGGTGGCTTCCTGTGCGAACGCACTCAGCGACAGCGCGGCGAGCAGCGCGAGCAGGGAGATCTTGGCGAGTTTCATAAAGTGGCCCGAGGGCGTTCAAGGTTAAAAAGTCGGCAGGGCTGGCATCAGCCCGCCTGCCCCATGGCCTGGCGGGCCAACCAGTGTTTCAGCGGGCCGAGACGGTCCACACCCGTCATGCCCCAGTTGCGCAAAGCCTGTACGCGGCTGTCGGTCTGGGCGAACAGGCCAAAGAGCCCGTCGGTCACCCAGCCCATGGCGTTCACATCGGCCTGCCGCGCGCGCTCGTAGCGCCGCAGCAGCTTCAGGTCGCCCAGCTCGCGCCAGTACTCGCGCCCGTGCAGCACGCGGGCCAGTTCGGCGGCATCGGCCAGGCCCACATTGAGTCCCTGTCCGGCCAGCGGGTGCATGGCGTGCGCCGCGTCGCCCGCGAGCACCACGCCGCCCTGGGGCGTGCGGGCGATCCAGCGCTGGGCCCTGGAAAGCTCCAGGGGCCAGGCCTGGGCCGGGCTTTCCAGTTGCATTTCGCCGAGCACCTGCGCACACCGTGTCTGCACCGCTTGAGCCAGCGCTTCGGGCGTGGCCGCCAGCCAATGATCCGCCTGCTGTGCTTCCAGTGACCACACCAGCGCCACAGAGTTCCCTTGTGGCCCCCCCAGCGGCAGCAGCGCCATGATCTCGCCGTTCTGGAACCACTGGCGGGCCACGCCGCCGTGTGGCTGGGCGCAGCGCAGGCGGGCTGCCACCGCTTTGTGCGGGTAGGGGCGGACCTCGTAGGTCAGCCCGAGTTCGTCGCGGGTGGCGCTGCGTTTGCCTTCGCAGATCACCGTGAGCGCCGCGGGTGGTGCTTCGGTCAGGCACTCGATGCCGCTCTGGAAATGCACGGCATGGGCCAGGCGCTGTTCCAGCGCCGGCACGTCCACGATCCAGGTCAGCGCCTCGCTGCCCTGGTCGATCGCTGAAAACTGCAGGGAGCCGCCCTGGTCGCCAAAGACCTGCATGCCGCTCACCGGCGTCACGGTCGGGACGGCGCCTTCTGCCAAGGGGCTGCCGGCGGGCGTGGCGCTGTCATCGGGCCAGGCGCGCACCGAGCGCAACAGGTCGCGTGCTGCGGTGTTGAGCGCGTAGGCGCGCACGTCGGGCGTGCCGGTCGCCGGGCGCGGGGCGCTGACCAGGGCCACACGCAGCCGATCACGGGCGAGCAAGAGCGCCAGTGTGTGCCCGACCACGCCGCCGCCCCGGATGGCGACGTCAAAACGCCGGTGGGCAGAGGAACGGTGGGAAGTTGGCGACATGGCGGGATTTTAGGAGCAGGGCACAATGCGCCCGATTCGCCCCGCCAAAACCCCCGTCCGCGCCGGCCTGTACCGACCGCCGCACCCGCCATGACCGCACCCACCGACGTGACCGCCCGCATCGACCAGCTCTGGATCTACCCGGTGAAGTCCTGCGCCGGCATCTCGCTCAACGAAGCCGAACTGACGGAGACCGGGCTGGCCTACGACCGCAGCTGGATGGTGGTGGATGCGCAGGGCACATTCGTCACCCAGCGCGAGTTGCCGCGCATGGCGCTGATCCAGCCGGCGTTCAAGCTGGGCCAGCTGGTGCTGCGTGCGCCCGGCATGCTGGCGCTGCACCTCGCGCTGGACGCCGCCGAAACCCCCTTGCGCGTGCGGGTGTGGGACGACGAAGTCGAGGCCTACGACATGGGCGACGTGGCGGCGCAATGGTTCAGCGATTTCCTGGGGCCGGACGCGCCCGCCGATCTGAAGCGCCTGCGCCTGGCGCGCTTCGACCCGGCGGTGCGCCGCCTGTGCAGCCTGAAATGGACCGGAGGGCGCGAGTCCACCACCCAGTTCGCCGACGGTTTTGGTGTGCTCGTGACCAGCACCGCCTCGCTGGATGAGCTCAATGCGCGGCTGGCGCGGACCGGCCACGCGCCGGTGGACGGCGTGCGCTTTCGCCCCAACATCGTGCTCGGTGGCGTGGAGGCCCACGACGAAGACCGCCTCGGACCGATGCACATCGCCACGGGGGATGGCATCGCCGTGATGGAACCCGTGAAACCCTGTGCGCGTTGTCCGATCCCCAACATCGACCCCGTCAATGCGACCGCGTCGCCGGCGGTGGGCGACACCCTGCAGACCTACCGTGCCGACCCGCGCATGAATGGCGCCATCACCTTCGGCATGAACGCGATCGTGCTGGCGGGCGACGGCCAGTTGTTGCGTGTGGGTCAGAGCGTGTCGGCCGACTGGCGCTTCGATTGACCCCGCTGCCCGCGCGAGGGCACCGGCGGTGCCGAAACAGGCGGCCCCGCTAAAATCACCGGTTTCCCCGATCGACCCGAAAGTTTCCCATGAGCCTCCAATGCGGCATCGTGGGCCTGCCCAACGTGGGCAAGTCCACCCTTTTCAACGCGCTGACCAAGGCCGGCATCGCGGCTGAAAACTACCCCTTCTGCACCATCGAGCCCAACACCGGCGTGGTGGAGGTGCCCGATCCGCGCCTGGCCCAGCTGTCGGAGATCGTCAAGCCTGAGCGCGTGGTGCCCGCCATTGTCGAGTTCGTGGACATCGCCGGCCTGGTGGCCGGTGCCAGCACCGGTGAAGGCCTGGGCAACAAGTTTCTTGCGCACATTCGCGAGACCGATGCCATCGTCAACGTGGTGCGCTGCTTTGAAGACCCGAACGTGATCCACGTCGCCAACAAGGTCGATCCGATCGCCGACATCGAGGTCATCCTCACCGAGCTCTGCCTGGCCGATCTGGCCGCCGTCGAGAAGGCCTTGCACCGCGTGCAGAAGACCGCGCGTTCGGGCGACAAGGAATCGATCAAGCTGGTGGCGATCCTGGAGAAATGCCAGGCGGCACTCAACGACACCAAGCCCGTGCGCAGCATCGACTTCAGCAAGGAAGAGTTGCCGCTGCTCAAGCAGTTCTTCCTGATCACGGCCAAGCCGGCCATGTTCGTGGCCAACGTGGCCGAAGATGGTTTCGAGAACAACCCCTTCCTCGACCGCCTGCGCGAATTCGCCGACAAACAGAAAGTGCCCGTGGTCGCCATCTGCGCCAAGATCGAAGCCGAGCTGTCGGAGATGGACGACGCCGACCGGCTGGAATTCCTCAAGGAGTTGGGCCAGGACGAACCGGGCCTGAACCGCCTGATCCGCGCCGCCTACAAGCTGCTGGGCCTGCAGACCTACTTCACCGCCGGGGTGAAGGAAGTGCGCGCCTGGACCATCCACGTGGGCGACACCGGCCCGCAGGCCGCGGGCGTGATCCACACCGACTTCGAGAAGGGTTACATCCGCGCCCAGACCATCGCCTTTGACGACTTCATCACCTACAAGGGCGAACAGGGCGCCAAGGACGCCGGCAAGATGCGCGCCGAAGGCAAGGAATACGTCGTCAAGGATGGCGACGTGATGAACTTCCTGTTCTCGTCCTGAACGCGCCCATGTCCGATACCGGCCGGTCCGAACCCCAGCGCCTGGCCAAACGCCTGGCCGCACAGCTGCCCTGTTCGCGCAGCGATGCCGAACGCTACATCGCCGGGGGCTGGGTGCGCGTGGACGGCGCGGTGGTCGAGGAACCCATGGCGCGGGTGCACGACGGCCAGACCGTGGCGCTGGACCCCAAGGCCAAGCTGGAGTCGCTGGACTCCGTGACGCTGATCTGGCACAAACCCGCGGGCCGCGCGTTGCCGGAAGGTTCGCCCCTGCCCGATGCGCTGGCGGCCGAACTGTTCACCAACGCCAACCGGTTCAAGGGCGACCGATCGGGCGTGCGCCCGCTCAAGGCCCACCGCCACAAGCTGCTGCCCGTGGCCCCGTTGTCCACCCCCATGAGCGGCCTGATGGTGTTCACCCAGAACCCCGGCGTGGCGCGCAAGATCTCGGACGAATCGGCGCAGCTCGAACACGAGTGGCTGGTGGAGGTGGCCGCCGATCCCGAACTGGATGACGAAGCCCGGCGCGCAGCGGTGTTGAAGTCGATCGGCAAGGCCCTGTTTTTCGACGGCTGGAGCGTTCCCTCGGCGCGCGCCAGCTGGCAGAGCGAACACCGCCTGCGCCTGGCCATCAAGGGCACGCGGCCCGGTCAGGTGGAGCACCTGTGTGAACGGGCGGGCCTGCGGCTGGTGGCGGTCCGGCGTCTGCGCATGGGCCGGGTCGCCCTCACGGGGTTGCCGGTCGGTGAGTGGCGTTACCTGCTGGGTTACGAACGCTTCTGAGCCCGAGCGGCCCCCACGCTCAGGGCCATCGCGAGGACCAGCACCACCAGACCCACCTGGTGCAGGCGCAGCATGTGCCCTTGTGCGATCAGGAGGCCACCCAGTGCTGCGCCCAGCGCCTGTCCGCCGTACATGGCGGAGGTGTTGAGCGCGACCGTGGCCGGAGCCAGTGCTGGCGAGAGGTGGACCAGACGGGCCTGCTGCGCCGAGTTGCAGGCGAAGCAGCCCAGTGCCCAGGGCACCAGCACCAGCGCCTGTTGCCAGATGCCCGCCTGACCCAGCGGCCAGAGCAGCAGCGTCAGCACCATGGCGCCGAGCGTGAGCAGCACGGCGCGCGGTGCACCGATGCGGTCGATCCAGCGCGAAAGGCCCACGTTGCCGGCCAGGCCGAAGGCCCCGAACCACAGGAACATCAGCGAGAGCGCACCGCCGCCCAGGCCGAGGGTCTGGAAAAAGTAGGGTGCGAAGTACGAAAACAGCGTGAACTGGCCGAAGGCCGAGAGCAGAGTGACGCCCACGGCGAGCATGAGCGGCGCCGAACCCAGGGTCTGCCCCCAG
This sequence comes from Hydrogenophaga sp. ZJX-1, assembly GCF_048590325.1. Lineage (NCBI taxonomy): Bacteria > Pseudomonadati > Pseudomonadota > Betaproteobacteria > Burkholderiales > Comamonadaceae > Hydrogenophaga > Hydrogenophaga sp. ZJX-1. The sequence goes on along the minus strand of NZ_JBMBRA010000003.1, from coordinate 475,412 downwards.
GCCTGGCGCGACAGCGCCGCCGGGCGGATGCCGTTGGGCATTTCGCGCCACACCCAGGCCGCGCTGGCCAGCGACATCAAGGCCACCAGGCCAAACGCCCAGCGCCAGCCCAGCGTGCCGCCGATCCAGGCCGAGAGCGGCATGCCCATGACTGAAGCCACCGACCAGCCCAGGAACACGAAGGTGATGGCGCGACCGCGCTGGGCCGGTGACACCAGCAGGCCCACGCTGGCGGCAGCCTGTGGGGTGAAGATGGCGGGTGCGATGACGGCGAGCACGCGCAGCGGCAACAGCGTGGCGTAGTTCGGCGCCAGCGCGCAGATGCCGGTCAGCAGGGCGTACCACGCCAACGAGAGCGTGAGCAGCCGGCGGCGGTCCCAGCCCGCCACCAGCGTGGCGAAAGCGGGCGCGCCCAGGCCCATCAGGATGGCGGCTGCGGTGATGAGTTGACCGGCCTGGGGAATCGACACGTCCAGCGAGGTGCTGATGTCGTTGAGCGTGCCCGGCACCACCATGACCCCGGTGCCGATGACGAAGTTGCCCATCATCAACGCCCACAGCGAGCGGGGCAGGGCTTTGTCGGTCGGTGAAATGGTGGGGGTCATGCCGGGCGGAGTGGATTCGCAGCGGCAGAGTATGGGTGGCACGACACAGGCTGCGTCAGAACGGCAGTCCCCCAGGGAACACCCACAGCAGGCCGGCGGTGATCGTGAAATAGCGCGCAAATTTGCCGATCGCCATGTAGCCCAGGCAGGGCCAGAAGGGGAAACGCAGCCAGCCGGCCACCGCGCAGATGGGATCGCCCACGCCGGGCAGCCAGGACAGCAGACAGGTCTTGGGGCCGAAGCGCTCCAGCCAGTCCAGCACACGCACGTGGGTCGGGTGGCCGTGGCGTGCCTTGTCGACCACGCGGTGTGCGCCGTAGCCCATCCACCAGCTGACCGCGCCACCCAGTGTGTTGCCCGCGGTGGCGACCAGGATGGTGGGCCAGAACAGCTCGGGGTTGAGCTTGATCAGTGCAAACACCGCGGGCTCGGAACCCAGTGGCAGAAGCGTGGCCGAAACGAATGCGACCAGAAAGACCGTGCTCAGACCGACTTCGGGCAAGGCCAGCGTGTGCAGCAGTGAAACGATCCAGGCGGGCATGGGCAGGGGGTGAGTTCGTGGAATGCGAGAGCATATCGCCTGCTGAAAAAACAGGCAGATACAATGCCCATCCCCCGCCTGCGAAATGTCCGCACCGCGGTGGCCCCTCCAAACCCGCCATCCGACTCGCCCCTTCCATGCAACTGGGTCCGTTCACCCTGCCCAATGCCCTTTTCGTCGCGCCCATGGCCGGCGTGACGGACCGGCCGTTCCGCAAGCTCTGCAAGCGGCTCGGGGCCGGTTATGCCGTGAGCGAAATGGTGACAAGTCGGCCGGATCTGCAGGACAGCCTGAAGACCTCGCGCCGCGCCGACCACAGCGGCGAGCCCGGGCCCATTGCGGTGCAGATCGCCGGCACCGACGCGGCCATGATGGCCGACGCCGCGCGCTACAACATCGACCGCGGCGCGCAGATCATCGACATCAACATGGGTTGCCCGGCCAAGAAGGTCTGCAACAAGTGGGCCGGTTCCGCGCTGATGCAGGACGAAGCGCTGGCCATCGAGATCGTGCAAGCCGTGGTGGCCGCGGCCGCGCCGCACGGCGTGCCAGTCACCCTCAAGATGCGCACCGGCTGGTGTGCCGACGTGCGCAATGCGCCGGTGATCGCGCTGGCGGCCGAAGCCGCTGGCGTGCAGATGCTGACCGTGCATGGCCGCACCCGCGAGCAGGGCTACAAGGGCTTCGCCGAACACGACACCGTGGCCCATATCAAGAGCCGCGTGAATATTCCGGTGGTGGCCAATGGCGACATCACCAGTCCGCAGCAGGCGCGCGACGTTCTGAAGCGCACCGGCGCCGACGCCATCATGATCGGCCGCGCCGCGCAGGGTCGGCCCTGGATCTTCCGCGAGATCGCTCACTTTCTGGCCACCGGCGAGGTGCTGCCGCCGCCCGACCTGCTGGAAGTGAAGGCCTGGCTGCTTGATCACCTGCAAGACCACTACAGCCTCTACGGCGACTTCACCGGCGTGCGCAGTGCGCGCAAGCACCTGGGGTGGTACGCCGCAGCGCTGCCGATCCCGGCGAGCGAGGCGCAGGCCTTCCGCCAGCGCATCAACGCGCTGACCACGGTCGAGGCGCAGTTGCGGTGTGTGGGCGAAAGCATCGACGCCTGGGCCGCTGCGGGCTATGACGACATGAACCCTCAAGAAGAAAACTGGAAACTGGCCGCATGAGCAACCACAACCTGCACGACTGTGTGCGTGCCAGCCTGGAAGAGTATTTCCGCGACCTCAACGGCACCGACCCCGCCGGCCTGCACGACATGCTGGTCAAGGCGGTCGAAAAACCGCTGCTCGAAGTCGTGATGCAGCAGTCACAGAACAACCAGTCACGCGCCGCGCAGTGGCTGGGACTGAACCGCAACACCCTGCGCAAGAAGCTGCTGGAGCACAAGCTCATCGATTGAGCACCTGCGTCCTTGCACGAATCGAATTCAAAACCTCCCCGAGACCCCTTCCCATGCGAGCACTCATCTCCGTCTCCGACAAGACCGGCATCGTCGAACTGGCCCAGACCCTGCACGGTCTCGGCGTGTCCCTCATCTCCACCGGCGGCACCGCCAAGCTGCTGGCGGAGAAAGGCCTTCCCGTCACCGAAGTGGCCGAGGTCACGGCCTTCCCCGAGATGCTCGATGGCCGCGTCAAGACCCTGCACCCCAAGGTGCACGGCGGCCTGCTGGCGCGCCGCGATGTGCCCGAGCACATGGCCGCTTTGAAGACGCACGGTATCGACACCATCGACCTGCTGATCGTCAATCTCTACCCGTTTGAAGCCACGGTGGCCAAGCCCGGCTGCACGCTGGAAGACGCGATCGAGAACATCGACATCGGCGGCCCTGCCATGGTGCGCAGTGCGGCCAAGAACTGGAAGGATGTGGCGGTGCTGACCGATGCGGCCCAGTACCCGGCCGTGATCGATGAACTCAAGGCCAGCGGCAAGCTGAGTGACAAGACGCGCTTCGCCCTGTCGGTCGCCGCGTTCAACCGCATTAGCCAGTACGACGGCGCGATCAGCGACTACCTCTCCAGCATCGAATTCGAAGAAGGCGCCAGCGTGCCCAAGCGCGCCGAATACCCCGGCCAGTCCAACGGCCGTTTCGTCAAGCTGCAGGACCTGCGTTACGGCGAGAACCCGCACCAGACCGCCGCCTTCTACCGCGACCTGTACCCGGCTCCGGGCTCGCTGGTCACGGCCAAGCAGTTGCAGGGCAAGGAACTGAGCTACAACAACATTGCCGACGCCGACGCGGCCTGGGAATGCGTCAAGAGCTTCGACGTGCCCGCCTGCGTGATCGTGAAACACGCCAACCCCTGTGGCGTGGCCGTGGGCAAGGATGCGCTGGAGGCCTACAGCAAGGCCTTCCAGACCGATCCGACCAGTGCCTTTGGCGGCATCATCGCGCTGAACCGTGTGCTCGACGGTGCCGGCGCACAGGCCATCAGCAAGCAGTTCGTCGAGGTGCTGATGGCGCCGGGCTACACGCCCGAAGCGCTGGAAGTCTTCAAGGCCAAGGCCAATGTGCGCGTGCTGCAAATCGCGCTGCCGCCGGGCGGTCCCACCGCGTGGGACAAGGGCCTGAACCTCAACGACGTGAAGCGCATCGGCTCGGGCCTGCTGATGCAGAGCGCCGACAACCACGTGCTGCAACGCGCCGACCTGAAGGTGGTCACCAAGCTGCAGCCGACGGAGCAGCAGCTGGAAGACCTGCTGTTTGCCTGGAAGGTGGCGAAATTCGTGAAGTCCAACGCCATCGTGTTCTGCAAGGACGGCATGACCATGGGCGTGGGCGCCGGCCAGATGAGCCGCCTCGATTCGGCCCGCATCGCCAGCATCAAGGCGGGTCACGCGAACCTGACGCTGCAGGGCACCGCGGTGGCGAGCGATGCGTTCTTCCCGTTCCGCGACGGTCTGGACGTGGTGGTGGATGCGGGTGCGACCTGCGTCATTCAACCGGGTGGCTCGATGCGCGATCAGGAAGTGATCGATGCGGCGGATGAGCGCGGTGTGGTGATGGTCTATTCGGGCGTGCGCCACTTCCGTCACTGATTTTCTGACGCCCTCTCTCCGAGGGGAGCGGGTTGTGGCGAGGGCTCTTTGGAGCCCTTTTCTTTTTCTTCGGCAGTTTCTCTCGGATGCAGTTCCTCGCCTGCATGGTGGGAGGGCAGGGGGTCGGGGCATCCGTTCTCCGGCTCACCTCGCGGGCGTCTGTAGGGGGCCGCTTTGATTTCCTCGTGAACCCTGAACCGGTACTCACCCTCGGTTGCCTCAGAACGTGCGCGCCAGCAGCGCCGTTGAAGAGCTGAAGCAGGCGCACCAGAGGCAGCCGCCCGCGAGGTGAGCCGGAGAACGACAGCTCCACCATCCACCTGGCGCGAGGTGCTGGCGGGAAATGCAACGAATGCAAACAAAACGGCCGGACAAAGCCGGCCGTTTGGATGCAAGGACGTAGCGCTTACTTGCCCAGCAGCTTGAAAACGTCCCGCGCAGCCGAAACGGTATCGGCAATGTCCTGCGCCGTGTGCGCCGCGCTCACGAACCCGGCTTCGTACAAGGCCGGGGCGATGTACACGCCGCGGTCCAGCAGACCGTGGAACAGGGTGTTGAAGGTGGGTCCGTCGGTCGTCATGACCTTCGCGTAGTTCTGCGGCAGTTCATCGAACAGGAAGAAGCCGAACATGCCGCCCTGGCTGTCGCCACACAGGGTCACGCCTTCGGCCGCCGCGGCGGAGGTCAGGCCACTCACCAGCGACTGCGTGGTCGCCGACAGCGCTTCATAGAACCCGGGCTTCTGGATTTCCTTCAGCGTCGCCAGACCGCAGGCCGTGGCCACCGGGTTGCCACTCAGCGTGCCGGCCTGGTAAACGCCGCCCAGCGGGGCCAGCTGTTCCATCACCGCGCGCTTGGCGCCAAAAGCCGCCAGCGGCATGCCGCCGCCGATCACCTTGCCCATCACCGTCATATCGGGTTCGAAGCCGGGGATCAGTTTTGCGTACACACTCTGCGCGCCACCGAGCGCGACGCGGAAACCCGTCATCACCTCGTCGAAGGCCAGCAGCGCGCCGTGTTGCGTGCACAGCTCGCGGCAGCGCTTCATGAACGGCACGCTGGCGCGCACGAAGTTCATGTTGCCCGCGATCGGTTCGATGATCAGGCAGGCGACGTCAGGACCGTGTTCGACGAAGGCGGCTTCGAGTTGTTCGAGGTTGTTGTACTCCAGCACGATGGTGTGCTGCACCACCTCGGGCGGCACGCCCGCGCTCGTGGGATTGCCGAAGGTGGCCAGGCCGGAGCCGGCTTTCACCAGCAACGCGTCGGCGTGGCCGTGGTAGCAGCCCTCGAACTTGATGATCTTCTTGCGGCCTGTGGCGCCGCGTGCCAGGCGGATGGTGCTCATGCCGGCCTCGGTGCCCGAACTCACCAGGCGCACCATGTCGATGCTGGGCACCAGCTTGATGATCTCTTCGGCCAGCTCGACTTCACGCTCGGTTGGCGCGCCATACGAGAAACCTTCCAGTACGGCCTTCTGCACCGCTTCCACCACCGTCGGGTGGCCATGACCCAGGATCATCGGACCCCAGGAGCCGATGTAGTCGATGTACTTCTGGCCGTTGGCGTCCCAGAAATACGCGCCTTGCGCGCGCTGCACGAAACGCGGCGTGCCGCCCACGGCGCGGAACGCGCGCACGGGCGAGTTCACGCCACCGGGGATCAGGGCTTTGGCGCGGTCAAACAGTTCTTGGTTGCGGTCGGTCATGGTGCTGGTTCAATGTCTTGTTGTGTCGAGGGGGAAATCGTCGGCGTCCAGCGTGCTGTCGGATGAGCTGTCGGCTGCGCCCGCCTCGTCTTCACCGTCGTCATCGTGGGCCCAGAACAGGCGGTCCGGCACGGCATGGCCCATGCCCGGCTGGAAGCCGGCATCCAGGCACTGGTCCAGGTAGGTGAGCGCTTCGGCGCAAGCCGATTGCAGGTCGGAGCCGCCCGCGATCAGGGCGCACAGCGCCGCTGACAGGGTGTCGCCGGCGCCGCTGAACGTGGCTTCGAAACGCTCGTAGCGCGCTGTGGCCAGCACCGTCTCCGGGCTGGCGAGGTGGCTTTCCAGGTATTGATCGGCGGCGTTGAATCCGGTCACCAGCGTGTAGGGCACACCGTGCACCGCGGCGGCCCGCGCCACCTCGCGCGGGTTGGGCGCGCGATCGCCTTCCCATTCCGGCAGCAGCCAGCGGCACAGGGTACTGTGGTTGCCGACCAACACCGTGGTCTGGGGCAGCAACAATTCGGCGCAGGCATCCAGGTAGGTTTCGATGGCCATGTCGTCCCACCAGGACAGGTCGGGCATGTAGGTGATCACCGGCACTTCGGCGTAGTCGGTGGTGATGGCCGCGATCGCGCTCAGGTTCTCCGGGCTGCCCACGAAACCGACCTTGAATGCGAGCACTGGCATGTCTTCCAGGGCACAACGCGCCTGATCGGTCACGGCTTCTTCGTCGAAAGCGATGTGGTCGTGGATCTCGGAGGTGTCGCGCACATAGGCGCCGGTGACCACGGACATGACATGGACCGAGGCACTGGACATGGCGGTCAGGTCCGCGCTCAGGCCGCCCGCGCCGCTGGGGTCGTTGGCGTTGAAAACCATCACGCAGGGCAAGGACGCTTCGCCAGACGCGGCGGCTTCGGTCAGGGACTCGGGGGTGTCGGGCATGGAGGTGGACAGGGTGTTCTGGGCGGGTTGCGCAAGGGCCGGCAGGCGGCTGTGCCCATCATGGAAGCGGGTGGCCAAGGCCCGACGGCAGCTTCATGTGGCTCGATACAATGATTGCATTCTAAGACAATGCCCCCTATAACCATGACCGAAACCAAGACTTGGATGTGCCTGATTTGCGGCTGGATCTACGACGAGGCGGCAGGGTCGCCCGAACATGGCATCGCGCCAGGAACACCCTGGACACAGGTTCCGATGAACTGGACCTGCCCCGAATGCGGTGCCCGCAAGGAAGATTTCGAAATGGTGCAAATCTGAGGTTTGCGCTTGGCCCGTTCCGACCGGTCGGGCTCTGAGGTTTCTGCGTCCCCCTGACACGTTTTCTGGAGCCCATCACCGTGAGTACGACGCCTGTGCTGAAAGTTCTGGTGGTCGATGACAGCAACACCATCCGCCGCAGCGCGGAAATCTTCCTCAAGCAGGGTGGCCACGAGGTGCTGCTGGCCGAAGATGGTTTTGATGCTCTGGCCAAGATCAACGATTACCAGCCCGACCTGGTGTTCTGCGACATCCTCATGCCGCGTCTGGACGGCTACCAGACCTGTGCCATCATCAAGCGCAATGCCCGTTTTGCCAGTATTCCCGTGGTCATGCTGTCTTCCAAGGATGGCGTGTTCGACAAGGCGCGCGGTCGCATGGTCGGTTCGCAGGAATACCTCACCAAGCCCTTCACCAAAGACCAGTTGCTGCAAGCCGTGCAGCAGTTCGGAAACCACCTCACCGGAGCGGCGTGATGCCCATTAAAAAAATTCTCGTTGTGGATGATTCCAAGACCGAACTGATGGTTCTGTCGGACCTGTTGGGAAAAAATGGCTACAGCGTGCGCACCGCCGAGAACGCTGAAGAGGCCTTTCGTCGGTTGAGCGAGGAAAAGCCGGAACTCATTTTGATGGACGTGGTGATGCCCGGTCAGAATGGGTTTCAGTTGACGCGGGCGATCGCACGCGATCCCCAGTACTCCAGCATTCCCATCATCATGTGCACCAGCAAGAATCAGGAAACCGATCGGGTCTGGGGCATGCGTCAGGGCGCACGCGATTACGTGACCAAGCCGGTGAATGCCGAGGAACTGCTGTCCAAGATCCGGGCCCTCGGCTGAGGCCGCCGCACAACGCCAGCGACCGATCCAAACCGAGCACATGGCCAACCGACAGTCACTCAAAGATCTCCAGGAACGTCTGGCCAAGCGCCTGAGCGCCGCCAAGACACAGGCCATCACCGCCTCGTGGCTGGCGGTGGACGTGGGCGGGCAGAAATGCCTGTTTCCGCTTGTTCAGTCGGGCGAGATTTTCCCCTGGACCGTGGTGCAGACCGTGCCCTACACCAAGCCCTGGTATGTGGGCGTGGCCAGCCTGCGTGGGGGTTTGCACGGTGTTGTGGACCTGCTGCAATTGCCCGGGATGGGTGGTGCGGGCACCGCGACCGGCGGTGATCGGGTGTCTTCCGAATCACGCCTGGTGAGCCTGCACAGCGCGCTGGGGGTCAACGCCGTGCTGTGGGTTGATCGCTTGCTGGGTTTGCGCAACCCGTCCACATTCACCGCGCTCGGCGTCCGTCCGCCCGATGCCCCGCCGTACCTGGCGCGTTCTCTGATCGACCGCGACGGGCAGACCTGGCAGGAGTTGGACCTGCAGGTGCTGGCAGCGGAACCCGAATTTTTGGCCATTGCGGCCTGATGTTGGCGTGCAGCTGGCTGCTAACGCGCTGTCCGAGCTTGCTGTTGCCGCCGGTTGCGGCTTTGTTATTTAGTTGGAAGGTTTTTCATGGCCATGCTTGATCGATTCCAGGGGCTGTTCAAGAAGCAGGGCGCGGACGAGCCCGATCTGAGCCACGTCACAGACCAGGAAATGGCCGAACTCGCAGCGGCCCGGCTGGCGCCGGACCGGTCGGAGGACTTTGCCGAAAGCCGTTTGGCACCCGACGATGACGACCTGGCTTCGGGGGCCGGCCTGGTCTCGCTGCCGCTGTTGGGACGCAAAACGGCCGAGCAGCACCGGCGCAGCCTCGGTACCTTGCTCATCTTTGCGCTGGTGTTGCTGGTGGCGGTGATCTTTTTCGTGTTGAGCCAGACCGAGAAGATCAGCCAGCAGGTGGCTGCGAGCGGTCAGGCGCTGATGCAATCGCAGCGACTGGCCAAGAGCGTGTCCCAGGCCTTGGTGGGAAGCCCTTCCGCGTTCCCTGAAGTGCGCGAGAGTTCCGAGGTGCTTTCACGCAACATGCGCGGGTTCAAGGAGGGCGACGCGGAGCTGTCGATCGATGCCCTGGGTGCGGCGTACGCCGAACAGCTGGCCGAACTGACGCCCAAGGTCGATGCCGCCATGAGCAACGCCTCGACCGTGCTGGCCCAGCAGGCCATCCTGACCCAGGTGGGCGATTCGCTGCGTTCGATCAACCGCCAGTCTTCGGATCTGCTGGAAATCGCCGAAACGATTTCGGCGCTCAAGCTGGAGCGCAACGCGCCGGCCAACGACATCTCTGCGGCCGGTCAGCTCGTGATGCTGACCCAGCGCATCGGCAAATCAGCCAACGAATTTCTGACGCTGGAGGGTGTGAGTCCCGAGGCGGTGTTCCTGCTCGGCAAGGACCTGAACACCTTCAAGGAAATCGCCGACGCGTTGCTCAACGGGAGCGACGAGTTGCGCCTTAAAGCCACCAGCGATACGCAGATTCGCGAGCGTCTGGAAGCGCTGCTCAAGATGTATGACCAGACCCGCACCGAAGCGGCGGCCATTCTGGGCAACCTGCAGGGTCTGGCTTCGGCGCGTGAAGCCCAGGCGAGCATCATTGCCGACAGCGAACCGTTGCGCATCGGACTGCAAAAACTCCAGGGCGATCTCTCGGCCCGTGCGGGACTGGGTGGCCGCGAGCTGGCGGCGTTGCTGGCGAGTGCCTTGTTTGCCTTGCTTTGCGGTGGCGGACTGGCCTATGTGCAGCTGCAGGAAAGCCGCCAGAGCCAGTTGACGGCCGAAAGCCAGCGGATCGCAGCCGAGTCGCAGGAGCAGGACGCCAAGCGGGTGAACGACGCCAACCAGGCCGCCATTCTTCGACTGATGAACGAGCTGCAGACGGTGGCCGAAGGCGACCTGACGCAGGAAGCCACGGTGACGGAAGACATCACCGGCGCCATCGCCGACTCGGTGAACTACACGGTGGAAGAACTGCGCTCCCTGGTGGGCAACGTGCAAGCCACGGCGACCCGCGTGGCGCAAACCACCTCGGCGGTGGAGAGCACCTCCACCGAACTGCTGGCCGCATCCAACGAACAGCTGCGCGAGATTCGCGAAACCGGCCAGTCGGTGGTGGACATGGCGCAGCGCATCAACCAGGTGTCGGGCCAGGCGCAGGAGTCGGCCTCGGTGGCCCGCGTCTCTCTGCAGGCCGCCGAACAGGGTCTGCAGGCCGTGCAGGACGCCATCGGCGGTATGAACGCCATCCGCGACCAGATCCAGGAAACTTCCAAGCGCATCAAGCGTCTCGGCGAATCGTCGCAGGAGATCGGTGAAATCACCGAACTGATCTCGGACATTACCGAACAGACCAACGTGCTGGCCCTGAACGCCGCCATCCAGGCCGCATCCGCCGGTGAAGCCGGTCGCGGCTTTTCGGTGGTGGCCGAAGAAGTGCAGCGCCTGGCCGAACGCTCCGCAGACGCCACGCGCCAGATCGCGGCGCTGGTGAAGGCGATTCAGACCGACACCCAAGATGCGGTGGCCGCCATGGAGCGCTCCACCCAGGGTGTGGTCGAAGGGGCCAAGCTGTCCGACAACGCCGGTACCGCGCTGTCCGAGATCGACCGTGTGTCGCGCCGCCTGGCCGAGCTGATCGAACAGATTTCGGATGCAGCATCCCGCGAAGCCGAATCGGCCAACGAAGTGGCCGGCAACATCCAGCACATTTTTGCCGTGACCGAGCAGACCGGTGAAGGCACGCGTTCGACCGCGCAACAGGTGCGCGAACTCTCGGCCATGGCCGAAGAACTGCGCCAGTCGGTGTCCCGTTTCAAGATCGCCTGACCGACAGGTCGGGTCTTCATTCCCCTACATCGCCATGCTCGACACCACCACCGACAGTTTGCCGACGGACGCACCGCTCGCCGACCTCGGTCCGCTCGCCTGGGTGTTCGACGAATTGCGCAAGTCGCTCGACGGGGCCAACAAGGCTGTCAGGCGGTTTGTGCGTGAGTCCGAACAATCGCGGCACAACGATCTGGACGCGGTCGATCCGGGCTCTCTGCGCCTGGCCCGCCAGCAATTGCACCAGGCCGTGGGTGCCCTGGAGATGGTGGGGCTGGTGTCTCCCGCGCAGGTGCTCAGGGGCATGGAAGCCGCCGTGCAGCGCTTTGTGCAGCGTCCCCAGACCTGCACCGAAGCCGCTGCCGCCAAGGTGGAGCGCGCGGGTTTTGCGCTGATGGAATACCTCCAGGCGGTGTTGAGCAACAAGCCGATGCAACCCATGGCCTTGTTCCCCCAGTACCGGGACGTGCAGGAACTGGCCGCGGCAGAGCGGGTACATCCCGCCGACCTCTGGCCGTTTGAACGGCTGGCGAACAACATGGCCCCGCCAGAGGGTTCCAAGGCCCTGTTGCCGGATCCCCAGCTGCGCTCGATGTTTGATCGTCTGGTTCTTCTGGTGGTCAAGACCCACAGCCACGCTGCCGCACAACAACTCGCGCGCCTGAGTGCGGGCCTCTCGGCCGGCGCCGCCGTGCCCCGGGTGTGCACCTTCTGGCGCGTGGCGGCGGGCTATTTTGAAGCCGTGGCACACGATCTGCTGCCCTCGGATGTGTATGTCAAACGGGCAGCTTCTCGCATCCTGTTGCAGTTCGCCGGGTTGGCGCAGACGGGCAAGCCGTCCGAAGTGTCCGAGACCCTGCTGCGCGACCTGCTTTTTTTCTGTGCCCAGAGCCTGCCGGTGGACGGGGGCAAGACGCTTTATCTGAGCGCCGTGCGACAGGCATTTGGCTTGACCGACGCGGCGCCGGTTGACTACGCGCTGGCCTCCCTCGGGCAGTTTGACCCTGCGGTGCTGGTGCAGGCGCGCAAGCGCATTGGTGCGGCCAAGGAGTCGTGGTCGCTGTTTTCCGGTGGCGATGCCAACCGGGCACGGCAGGTGGTGGATCAATTCGGCCTGATCGGCGACTCCTTGCTCAAGCTGCACCCCGCCAGCACCGTGCTGGCCCAGGTGCTGGTCAAGGCGGTGGAGCAGGCGGCGCGTGGACAAGCCGGTGTGATGCGCCCTGAACTCTCGATGGAGGTGGCCACCACGACGCTGTACCTTGAGGCCGCGTTTGAAGATTTTGATCCCAGCGATGAAGAGTTCACGGAGCGCTCCCATGCGCTTGCGGCGAGGCTGGAAAGCGTTCTCGGAGGCGCACCGGCGGAACCCCTGGACGCCTGGATGGAGCAGCTCTACCGCCGGGTGAGCGACCGGCAGACCATGGGCAGCGTGGTGGGTGAGCTCAAGGTCTCCCTGGGTGAGGCCGAAAAATCGCTGGACCAGTTTTTCCGCATGCCTCGCGAAAAGGCCTGCCTCCATGTGGCGGTTTCACAGCTTGCCCAGATGCGTGGCGTGCTGTCGGTACTCGGGCTGGATCAGGCGGTGCTGGCGGTGAGCCGCATGCGCACCGCCGTTGAACAGATTTTGGATACCGAGGTCGATGAAGCCATGGCCCGCGAGGCGGGTACGTTCCAGCACCTGGGCGACAACCTCAGCGCCTTGAGCTTCCTGGTCGACATGCTCAACTACCAGCCCGCGCTGGCCAAAAAGCTGTTCGTCTTTGACGAAGAGTCGGGTGAGTTGCGTCCGGTCATGGGGCGCACGGCGAATCCCTTGCCGTCAGCGATGACCGACGAAGTCCAGGCCATCAGCGCCGGCGTGATTCGGGTGATGGAGGGTGCGCAGGGCGACGTCAATCTGGCCGATCTGAGCCAGCAGCTCGACACCCTGGCCGATCAGGCCCAGCTGGCAGAACAGACCGGCGTGGCGCGCGCCGCGCGCGAAGCCGCGCAGGCCGTGATCAACCACGATGCCCAGGCGGGTGCGCAGGCGCTGGTCGGACTGTCACAGGTGGCGATGCCCGCGTCCGCTGCTGAGCCGGCACAGCCGGCCCAGGACAACGACGACGAAGACCTGCTCGACATCTTCCTGGAGGAAGCACGCGAGGTGGTGGTCAATGGACTGGACGCGGTGCGTCAGTTGCAGGCGCATCCGGGTGAGCTGGAGCAGCTCACGACCTTGCGCCGTGCCTTTCACACCCTCAAGGGCAGTTCGCGCATGGTGGGCCTGGCCGAATATGGCGAGGCCGCCTGGGCGATGGAGCAGTTGTTCAACGCGGTCCTGGCGGAGCAACGCCCCGCTGCCGCCGGGCTGCTGACACTGGCGAAAGACGCCATGGAGGCGTTCGACCGCTGGGTGGACGCGATCGAGGCACGCGCCGCCGACGAGTGGAAAGCCGAACCGTTCATCCGCAGCGCGCAAGCCTGGCGCGACCAGACGCAATACCTGCCGCTGGCCTTGGCCAGTGCTGTGGCCGAGTCGGTGGCCATGCAGGTCGAGCCCGAACAGGAGGCTGCTCACACCGTGACCGAGGTGGATTGGGATCAACCCGAAGCGGTCGATGAAGCGCCACGCGATTTTGCCGAAACGTCCTCTGCCGAACTCGACTTTAGCCAGGAACCAGAACCCTCGATGAAGGGCGTCGAGGTGTCGTCGCCCATGTTGTCCGACATCGATTTCGACAGCCTCGCCCTGGTGTCATCGAAGGCCCAGGCGCCGGATGCTGCCGAAGGGGCGGCGGAGCCGGATGACCGCGCAGAACACCCCGCCGCGGACGTGTCGTCCATGTTCGACGACATTTCGCTCGATCTGGACGACCTGTCGGCGATGGACGATGCTGCGCCACAGGCTGTTGAAACGGCGGCCGGATCAGAGGGAACCGGGGCAGACGCCACCGGGGCGCTCGAGGCGACCGACCAGGTCGACGTGGATGTCTTTGCCACGCCCGAAGCGGCCGATGTGGCGATCGAGGTCGTCGACTTCGAGGACTTTCAAGCCGAACAGCAGGAGCAGGAGCAGGAGCAGGAGCAGGAGTCTGCTCAGGATCTGAGAGACACGACAGACCTGGCCCTGCCCGAGGTGGCACCGGAAGAGGCAGAGCCCGATGCGCCGGTGGCGGACCAGGAGCCGGCGTCGTCGGAAGCCACGCCGCAAGAAGAACCGGGGGCCGATGCCACGACGGACGACATGCCCGATGACCAGACCCGGTTGATCGGACCGCTGCGCATCGGCATCAAGCTCTACAACGTGTACCTGAACGAAGCCGACGAGTGGTCGCGCCGTCTGTGCACCAGCCTTGCCGAGTGGTCGCTGGAGCGCCACGAGCCCGTGCCCGACCAGGCCGAGGCGCTCGCGCACTCGCTGGCGGGCGCTTCCGCCACCGTGGGTTTCCAGCCGCTGTCGGACATTGCCCGCGCACTGGAGCATGCCTTGGGCGCCGTGGCCCTGCACCAGCAGGGTGGGGTGGTTGCCACCGCCGAACAGTCGCAGCTGTTTGTCGATGCCGCCGAAGACATCCGCCGCCTGCTGCACCAGTTCGCTGCGGGCTTCTTCAAGGAGTCCAACGCCGACCTGCTGGCCGCGCTGGACCGGCTGTTGCATGCCCCTGTGCCCAGCACCGAAGGGCTGGACACAGAGCGGCCTTCGCGTTGGGATGCCGAACTGCCGCAAGACGCAGAGCCGGTTATCGACAGCACGGTGGCGCCCGACGATGTGGTGCCGGCCTTTGCACCGCCGGCATTCGAAGCAACGGGTTTTGGCGATCCCGCAACCGTGATCGCGCCCCTGGTCGAAGCCGAGAGCCAGGGACCGGTGCAGGACATCGACGACGACATCGACGCCCTCGACACCATCGACGTGGACCTGTTCCCCATCTTTGCGGATGAGGCACTCGAGCTGCTGCCCCAGCTGGGCGCGGCCCTGCGCCAGTGGGTGGCACGCCCCGAGAACACGAGTGCCCGTGCCGAGGTGCTGCGCAACCTGCACACCCTCAAGGGCAGTGCCCGGCTGGCTGGCGCGCTGCGGCTGGGCGAGATGGCGCACCGCATGGAAACCGAGGCCGAGCGCCTGGGGTCCGAGGTGCAAAACTCGGCCGAGGTCGAGCCCTTGATGGCTTCTTTTGATGCCATCAATGCCCGCTTCGAGTTGTTGCGCCGGACCGACCCCGAAGTGCCCGATGTGGTCCGGCACGCGCCCGAACAGGCGGCCACCGAAGCCCTGTCGGCGCCAGAGCCCGAGTCCGTCGCGCAGCCGGTCGCCCCGGTGGTGGAACCGGTCGACACGGCCAACCTGCCCGGCCTGACAGGTCTGGATTTGCCCAGCGCGCCGAAGGCCGTGCAGGCCCGAGCCGGCGCCGCCGTGCGGGTGCGTCCGGAACTGCTCGACCGCTTGGTCAACCAGGCCGGCGAGGTGATGATCTCCCGCTCGCGCATGGAGTCCGAGCTGGTCACCCTGCGCGGTTCGCTCAAGGACCTGACGGGCAACCTCGACCGTTTGCGCATCCAGTTGCGGGACATCGAGTTGCAGGCCGAGACCCAGATGCAATCGCGTCTGGCACAGGCCCGCGATGCCGACCAGTCGTTTGACCCGCTGGAGTTCGACCGCTTCACCCGCGTGCAGGAACTTACCCGCATGATGGCCGAGTCGGTGAACGACGTGGCCACCGTGCAGCGCAACCTGCAGCGCGCCGTGGAGGCGACCGAAGACGGTCTGGTCGCCCAGGGCCGTCAGACGCGTGAGCTGCAGCGCGACCTGTTGCGCACCCGCATGGTGGAGTTCGAAGGCATTTCCGAGCGCCTGTACCGCGTGGTACGTCAGTCCTCCAAGGAAACCGGCAAACAGGTGCGCCTGGACATCGTCGGTGGCCACATCGAAATGGACCGGGGCATCCTGGACCGGATGACCGCCGCTTTCGAACACCTGCTTCGCAACTGCGTGGTGCACGGTATCGAAGCGCCCGAGGCGCGGCTCGCTGCGGGCAAACCGGCCGAGGGCCGGATCGAGATCCGGTTGGCCCACGAGCTCAACGACGTGTCGCTGGTGTTCCAGGACGATGGCGCCGGGCTGGACCTGGAGCGTTTGCGCGAGAAGGCGCTGTCGCAGGGTTATGTGGTCGCGGGCACCGAGCTTAGTGACGAAGAAGCGGCACAACTGGTCTTCATGCCGGGACTGACCACCGCCAGTGAGGTTTCTTCACTGGCCGGACGCGGCGTCGGCATGGACGTGGTGCGCACCGACGTGGTGGCTCTGGGTGGCCGGGTCGAGACCCGTACCCGGCCGGGCCTCGGTACCGACTTCAAGCTGGTGCTGCCCCTGACCACGGCGGTGACGCAGGTGGTGATGGTGCGCGCGGGTTCGCTCACGCTGGGCGTGCCGTCGAATCTGGTGGAGCTGGTGCGGCGTGTCAGTGCCGATGAACTGGCGCAGTCCTACGCCAAGGGCACTCTGACCGTGGCGGGCGAAGAGGTGCCGTTCTACTGGGCCGGGGCGCTGTTGCAGTCGTCCGTGCGGACGCAGGAAGCCCAGGGGCGCACCTTGCCGGTGGTGATTTTCCGAAGTGCGGCCCAGCGTGTGGCCATGCACGTGGACGAGGTGCTGGGCAACCAGGAAGTGGTGGTCAAGAACCTGGGGCCGCAGCTCTCGCGCCTGCCGGGTCTGGCGGGCATGTCGGTGCTGGCTTCGGGCGCGGTGGCGCTGATCTACAACCCGGTGGCGCTGGCCACGGTGTACGGTCCCCAGGTGCAGGAGTGGGTGTCCAACCAGACGCAGCAGCCGGTACAGGCCGGCACGGAGACGCCGCTGCCGATGGACATGGCGTCGAGCGCCGTGCCGCTGGTGCTGGTGGTCGACGATTCCATCACCGTGCGCCGCGTGACGCAGCGCCTGCTGCAACGCGAAGGCTACCGCGTGTCGCTCGCGGCCGATGGTCTGCAAGCGCTTGAACGCCTGCAGCAGGAGCATCCGACGGTGGTGTTGTCCGACATTGAAATGCCGCGCATGGACGGTTTCGATCTGGTTCGCAACATCCGCAGCGATCCGCGCCTGGCGGCCTTGCCGGTGATCATGATCACGTCGCGCATTGCCGAAAAGCACCGCGAACACGCGCGTGAACTCGGTGTGGACCACTACCTGGGCAAGCCCTACGCGGAAGACGAGCTGCTGGCCCTGATCGGGCACTACGCCAAGGCGGGCATCGAAGCCTGACCGTTCAATAGGCGCTGAACCCGAAGACCCCGGCCACTGCGCCGGGGTCTTTCATTTGGGCGTGGCGTTGGGCTTTTTCACCACCGCGTAACGCAGCAGCGTGCGCTCGCGCGCCTCGGCGTGGTCCACCACCGGGTGCGGATAGGTCTTGCCGAGTTCCACGCCCGCGGCGGCCAGCTCCAGTTCGCGGGCCTGCCAGGGCGCATGGAGGCAGGCGTCGGGCAAACTGGCCAGCTGGGGCAGGTAGCGGCGGATGAATTTGCCTTGCGGGTCAAAACGTTCGCTCTGGGTGACCGGGTTGAAGATGCGAAAGTAGGGCTGGGCGTCGCAGCCGCTGGAACTGGCCCACTGCCAGCCGCCGTTGTTGGCCGCGAGGTCGAAATCGATCAGGTGGTCGGCGAAATAGGCTTCGCCCCAGCGCCAGTGAATCCCGAGGTCCTTGACCAGAAAACTCGCCACCACCATGCGCAGGCGGTTGTGCATGTAGCCGGTCTGGTTGATCTGCGCCATCGCCGCGTCCACCAGCGGGTAGCCGGTGCGGCCTTCGCACCAGGCGGCGAACAGCTCTTTCGCGTGTTTGCCTTGTTCGAACCTGATGTGGTCGTACTCGGGCTTGAAGGCCTTCTCCACCACGTGCGGGAAGTTGGCCAAGATCTGGTGGTAAAAGTCGCGCCAGATCAGTTCGCTCAGCCAGGTGCTGGCGCCGGCCATGCCCTGCAGGTGCATCTGGTAGGCCACGCTGGCCACCTGGCGGATCGAGAGGGTGCCAAAGCGCAGGTGCACGCTGAGGTAGCTGGGTCCCTTGATGGCGGGGTAGTCGCGGGTCTCGTGGTAGCGGTCGATGCGCTGCACAAAGTCCTCGAACAGCTGGTGCGCGCCCTGTGCACCGGGCACCATCTTGAGCTGGGCGGGGTCGATGGGTTCGAAGTCGATGTCGGACAAACGTGGAACGGGCGCATTCCATTCGCCGCCCACCGGGCCGGGCAGGGCGCCCAGCGAGGCTGCGTACCGGGCCACCGGGTAGGGCTTGAGCTGGAAACTGTCGACTTGCTTGAGCCAGGCGTTCTTGTAGGGCGTGAAGACGCCGAACGCGTGGCCGGCCTGCGTCAGCACCTCGCGGCGCTCGAAGATCACGTGGTCCTTGTGACCGTGGAACATGATGCCTTCATGGGCCAGTTGCCCCAGCACGTGCGCATCGCGCGCGTGGGCGGCGGGCTCGTCGTCGTGGTTGGCGAACACCGCCTGCACCTGCAGCTGCCGGGCCAGGGCGGGGATTTCATCCCGCGCGCGCGCGTGGCGCACGATCAGTCCGGTGGCTTCGGTGCCGTGCTCGCGACCCATCGCGCGCAGCCGGGCATCCAGCTGCACCAGCGATTCCCGGATGAACGCCACCCGCCGGTCGGCGGTCAGACCACGTGCCAGCAGCGGCTCCAGGATCTCGGTGTCCAGGACGAACACACACCACACCTGACGACAGCTTTTGAGGGCGTGGTATAGCGCGGCGTTGTCTTCGGCACGCAGGTCGCGGCGAAACCACATCAGGCCTTTGTCGTAGGTGTTCATGCGCTGGACGGTCGGGTTGCTAGGCGGGGCGCTGCGAACGGGGCGGCGGCTTAAAATCCAGCCATGACCGACGATTTTGCCCCCATCAACCTGACCAATCATTTCCTGATTGCGATGCCCGGTCTCAGCGACGAGCTTTTCGGTCGCAGTGTGGTGTTCATGTGCGAGCACAGCGAGCGCGGTGCCCTCGGTCTGGTGATCAACAAGCCCAGCGACATCCTGTTGCCGCGCCTGTTTGAAAAGGTCGACCTGCCCATGGGCCGCGAAGACCTGGCGCTGTTGCCGGTGTTCCAGGGCGGCCCGGTGCAGACCGAGCGCGGCTTTGTGCTGCACGAAGCGATCGAAGGCGGCGAGGGTGAATCGGTCTACGCTTCCACGCTGTCCATTCCGGGCGGGCTGGAGATGACGACCTCCAAGGACGTGCTCGAAGCCATGTCCTCGGGTGCCGGACCGCGCAAGGTGTTTGTCACCTTGGGCTACGCCTCGTGGGGCCAGGGGCAGCTCGAATCCGAGATCACCGAAAACAGCTGGCTGACCGTGGAGGCCGATCCAAGCCTGATCTTTGATGCGCCCGTGGCCGAGCGCTACGAGCGGGCCATGGCCCTGCTGGGCCTGCAGCCGTGGATGCTGTCGCCAGACGCGGGCCATGCATGATGGCGGTGGAAGTTCCGGTCAACGGTCAGAGTTTTCTAGCCTTTGATTTCGGCCTGAAACGCACGGGCGTGGCCAGCGGCAACCGCATCACGCGCACCGCCACCCCGCAGGCCACGATCGCTGCCGAAGGGGATGCGCGGTTGGCCAAAGTCGCCGAACGCATCCGAGAGTGGCAGCCCGATGCCCTGGTGGTCGGCGTGCCTTACCACCCCGATGGCGCCGCGCACGAAAACACCGCCCGCGCGCTGAAATTTGCGCGCCAGCTGCGTGGCCGTCACGGTCTGCCGGTCTATGAGGTGGACGAGCGCTACAGCACCACCGAAGCCCATGCGCTGGGCGCGAAAGATGCCGACGCCGCATCGGCCTGCATCATCCTGGAACAGTTTTTGAGGAGCCTGCCTTGAGTGCATTGCAACTGGACGCCGAACAGCTCTACCTGGCGTTGCTGAAGGGCGTGAAAAACCTGATCGCCTCCACCCCCGAGCCGGTGTACCTGGCCGGCATCACATCGGGCGGCGCATGGCTGGCCGAGCGCCTGCAGCGCGATCTCGGGCGCGACGGCGATGCCGGCGTGATCTCGTCCAGCATGCACCGCGACGACTTCGCCCAGCGCGGTCTGGCGCTCAGTGCCCAGACCGTGCTGCCGTTCGACGTGAACGGCGCGCACGTGATCCTGATCGACGACGTGCTCTACACCGGCCGCACCCTGCGCGCGGTGATCAACGAACTGTTCGACTACGGTCGCCCGGCCAGCGTGCAGCTGGCGGTGCTGGTGGACCGGGGCGGACGCGAACTGCCGATCGAGGCCCGGGTCTGCGCGGCCACGGTGGTTTTGGCACCGACGCAAACGCTTGAACTGGCGCGCGACGACCAGGGGCGCCTGAGCTTCGTGCTGGAAAACAAGAAGGAAGCCTGAAACGTGGCCAAGAACCCCCAACTCAACAAGAACGGTGAACTCATTCACCTGCTGTCCACCGAGGGCCTGTCGCGCGACATCCTCACCAAAATTCTCGACACCGCGGCCAACTTCGTGAGCGTCAGCAACCGCGAGGTCAAGAAGGTGCCACTGCTGCGTGGCAAGAGCGTGTTCAACCTGTTCTTCGAGAACAGCACCCGCACGCGCACCACTTTCGATATCGCGGCCACGCGCCTGTCGGCCGACGTGTACACGCTGGACATCGCGCGCAGCTCCACCGCCAAGGGCGAGTCGCTGCTCGACACCATCGCCAACCTCTCTGCGATGGCCGCCGACATCTTCGTCGTGCGGCACAGCGAGTCGGGCGCCCCGTACCTGATTTCGCAGCACGTGGCGCCGCATGTGCACGTGATCAACGCCGGTGACGGCCGCCATGCCCACCCCACGCAGGGCCTGCTGGACATGTACACGATCCGGCACTACAAGAAAGATTTCACCAAGCTCTCGGTGGCCATCGTCGGTGACGTGCTGCATTCGCGCGTGGCGCGCTCCGACATCCATGCGCTGACCACGCTGGGTTGCCCGGACGTTCGTGTGGTCGGCCCTCGCACCCTGGTGCCGGGCGACCTTTCGCAGATGGGTGTGCGCGTTTGTCACACCCTGGAAGAAGGCATCAAGGACTGCGACGTGGTGATCACCCTGCGTCTGCAGAACGAGCGCATGAGCGGCGCGCTGCTGCCGTCGAGCCAGGAGTATTTCAAGAGCTTTGGCCTCACGCCCGAGCGCCTGTGCTGGGCCAAACCCGACGCCATCGTCATGCACCCGGGGCCGATCAACCGCGGCGTGGAGATCGATTCGGCGGTGGTCGATGGACCGCAGAGCGTGATCCTGCCGCAGGTCACTTTCGGCATCGCCGTGCGCATGGCGGTGATGGGCATCGTTGCAGGGAACGAGGCATAACATGAAAATACTGATTCAAAATGGCCGCGTCATGGACCCGGCCACCGGCCGCGACGAACGGGCGGACATCGCCATCGCGGCCGGTCGCATCATCGCCATCGGCAACGTGGCGCCCGATTTCCACGCCAACCGCACCATCGACGCCACCGGCTGCGTGGTCGCGCCCGGCCTGGTGGACCTCGCGGTGCGCCTGCGCGAGCCCGGCCAGGAACACGCCGCGATGCTGGAGAGCGAAATGGCCGCGGCGGTCGCTGGCGGCGTGACCTCGCTGGTCTGCCCGCCCGACACCGATCCGGTGCTGGACGAACCCGGCCTGGTGGACATGCTCAAGTTCCGCGCCGAAAAACTGCACCAGGCGCGGGTGTTTCCGCTGGGGGCGCTCACCCGGGGTCTGAAGGGCGAAGAACTGACCGAGATGGCCGAACTCACCGAGTCCGGTTGCATCGGCTTCGGCCAGGCCGAGGTACCGATCGTCAACGTACAGGTGCTGCAGCGCGCCCTGCAGTACGCAGCGACCTTTGGCTACACCGTCTGGCTGCGTCCGCAGGACTTCTGGCTCGGCAAGGGCGTGGCCGCCAGCGGCCCGCTGGCCACGCGCATGGGCCTGGCCGGCATTCCGGTGATGGCCGAGACCATCGCGCTGCACACGCTGTTCGAGTTGCTGCGCTCGGTGCACGGCAAGGGCAGCGAAGCACGCGTGCACCTGTGCCGCATCAGCAGCGCCGCCGGGCTGGCGCTGGTGCGCCAGGCCAAGGCCGAAGGCCTGCCGGTGAGTTGCGACGTGAGCGTGCACAACCTGCACCTGACCGATGTGGACATCGGTTATTACGACAGCCGCCTGCGCCTGCAGCCGCCGGTGCGCCAGCAGCGCGACCGCGATGCGCTGCGAGCGGGGCTGGCCGATGGCAGCATCGATGCGCTGGTGTCCGACCACAACCCGGTGGAGAGCGACGCCAAGGTGCTGCCCTTCGCCGAAGCCGAGCCCGGCGCCACCGGCGTCGAATTGCTGCTCGGCCTGGCCTGCAAATGGGCGCAACAGGATGGCCTGGGCCTGATGCAGGCCCTCACCGTGCTGACCACCGGCCCGCAGGCGGTGCTGGGCAACAGCCTGGGCACGCTGCAGCACAGCGTGGGCCAGCTGACTGTGGGTGGTCAGGCCGACCTGTGCATCTTCGATCCCAACGCCAGCTGGCGTGTGGAGCCGGCGGCGCTGCGCAGCCAGGGCAAACACACACCTTTCGGCGGACACGAAATGCCGGTGCGTGTGCGCGCCACGCTGGTGGCTGGCCAGGTCGCGCACGAGCTGAGCGCGGCTGCGGCGCTGGCGTGAGCGCACGCGGGTCGCGCTTGACAGCGCTGTGGCGGGCCGTTCGCGCCCTGGGCCATGTGCTGCGCGGCCTGTGGATCATCCGCAGCGAGTTCGGGCAACTCACGCCCGACCAGTGTGCGCTGATGGTGCGCGAATGGTCGCGCCAGATGCTGCGCATCATGGGCGTGGAGCTGGTGGTGCGTGGCACCTCGCCCGCGAACGGGCCGGTGCTGCTGGTGGCCAACCACATCTCCTGGCTCGACATCGTGGTCATGAACGCCGCGCAGCCGGCGCGCTTCGTGTCCAAGGCCGACGTGAAACACTGGCCGGTGCTGGGTGCACTCATCACCGGGGCGGGCACGCTCTACATCGAGCGCGAGAGCCGGCGCGATGCCATGCGGGTGGTGCACCAGATGGCCGAACGCCTGCGCGCCCACGACAGCATCGCCGTGTTTCCCGAAGGCACCACGGGCGATGGCCGTTCGCTGTTGCCGTTCCACGCCAACCTGTTCCAGGCGGCCATTTCGGCCAATGCGCCGGTGCTGCCGGTCGCGATGGCCTATGTGGATGGTGCCAGTGGCGGGCGCAGCGACGCCCCTCTGTTCATCGGAGACACCACGCTGGTTGCTTCGATCTGGAGCACGCTGCGCGCCCAGGATCTGCAGGCCGTGGTGCATTACGGCGAACCCCAGTTCTTTCAGGGGCGCGACCGGCGGGCCTGGGCGCAGGACGTGCGCACCGAGGTGGCGCAGATGCTGGGGCTGGCGCCACCAGTCAACTGAATCGGCCCGTTCAGCCCTTCACGCGCTGCATCATCAGCTCGGTGTTGGTCTTGCGGTCGGCATTGACCTTCTGCACGGCGGGCCGTTCGCCCAGGCGCTTGAGGTAGTCGCGCACGGGCAGATCGGCCAGGTAGTCGCGGCCATAGATGATCCGGGTCGCGCCACTCACCAGGGGCAGGTGAACGGCAGCAGCCACATCGGCCAGGGTGAAGCTGTCGCCTGCGATGAAGGGCGAAAACTTCGCCAGCCTGGCGAAGGCCGCGATGTTCTTCTTCAGCTGCTGACCGGTTTTTTCCTTGGCCGCGTCGCTGATCTTGCCGCCGAAGAAGGCCTCGGGGTAGAGGTTGCGCGCGACCAGCTCGAGGTGCAGTTCCAGGTAGCGCAGCAGTTCGCGCACCTTGGCCGCGGCAAACGGATCGGCGGGCAGCAGCGGTTGCTGCGGGTACTTCGCCTCGATGTATTCGAGCATCACGGTGGACTCGCAGAGCGTGCCCTCGTCGGTCTTCAGGTAGGGCACCTTGCCCAGCGGGCTGGCGGCCCTGTCGGTCTGGCCCACCCAGGCCAGTTCTTCCTCAAAAGGCACGCCTTTTTCGAGCAGGGCGAGCTTGACTTTGTTGTAGTAGTTGCTGGCCGCGAAGCCGCAGAGTGTGAGCATGAAAGTCTCCGTTGTGGTCTTGTCGAACGTCCATCGTATCGACGACCCGGACGCCGCAGGGTCGCGCATTTGACCCGTCGCTGATAGACTCTTGGCATGCACTTCGCACGCGCCCACTGCCGACTGACCTCATGGCTTGCCATGCTGGTCATGGTGTTTGGCGCGCTGGCGCCGGCCGTGGCGCAGGCCATGGTGGCCTCTTCGGACCGCGCCGGTTGGGTCGAGGTCTGCAGCGCCAGCGGCATGCTCTGGGTCAAGGCAGACGGGTCCGGGGCGGTTGATGCGGGCATGGACGAACCCATGTCCGATGTGTCCCAGCATTGCCCCTGGTGCAACCTGCACGGCGGAGCTGCCGGCCTGCCACCCGTGGCCCACGTCGCGGACTTTTTGGATGCCCCGGCCGATCCGGTGCCGGTTTTTTCAAGCGCCTCAGCGCCTTCCGCCGTCTGGGCCGCGCCCCAGGCCCGCGGCCCCCCGCTCGCTTCCTGACTTCACCACGGCTGCGCACCTTCACGGGTGCTGCGTGTGTTCCATGATGTTCAGGAGGCCCCATGCCTCGACTCTCCCATTTTGCTTCTCCAGCGCTGCAGCGGATGTCCCGCCGTCGTGTCAATGCCTGGTTGGGTGCGGCCGCATTCGGTGGGCTGCTGGCCGGCTGTGAGTGGCCGCTGAGCAGCCCGCCTGCCGCCGCCTTCAAGGGCATCGACATCGCCGGCGCGCCTTATGGGCGTGGTTTTGCACTGACCGATTTCAACGGCCAGTCGCGCACCCTGGCCGACTACAGCGGTCGGGTGGTGATGCTGTACTTCGGCTTCGTGCAGTGCCCGGATGTGTGCCCCACCGCACTCACGAGGGCCGCTGCCGTGAAGCAGCAGCTCGGCGCCGACGCCGCACAGCTGCAGGTGATCTTTGTCACCGTGGACCCGGAGCGCGACACGCCCGAGCTGCTGCGCGACTACATGGCCGCGTTCGACCCCTCGTTCATGGCGCTCACCGGCAGCCCCGAGCAGATCAAGGCGGTGGCCGACGAATTCCGGGTCTATTACAAGAAGGTCCCAACCGGCAGCACCTACACCATGGACCACACCGCGCTGAGCTACCTGTTCGACCGCGAGGGCCACATCCGCGTGGTGCTGCGCCACGAACAGACCGCTGACGACTACACCGCCGACATCCGGCAACTGCTGGCCGAAAAACCGGCCTGACGCTTTCTTTTTCCTCAACGCAAATCCAACTGGAGTCATCATGAAAAAACTGCTCATCGCTTCGCTGCTCGCCGTCACCGCCGGTGCCTGGGCGCAAACCACGGTCAAGGTCGAAGACGTCTGGGTGCGCGGCACCGTGGCCACGCAAAAAGCCTCGGGCGCCTTCATGCGCCTCACGCCCTCGGCCAACGCCCGTCTGGTGGCGGTCGAGTCGCCCGTGGCCGGCGTGGTGGAAATCCACGAAATGGCGATGGAAAACGACGTCATGAAGATGCGTCAGATCACGGGCCTGGACCTGGCCGCCGGCCGCACCACGGAGCTCAAGCCCGGCGGTTTTCACGTGATGCTGATGGACCTGAAACAGCCGCTCAAGGGCGGCGACAGCGTGCCCCTCACCCTGGTTTTCGAAGACGCCACCAAGCAGCGCTTCACACAGGACGTCAAGGCGCCGGTGACCGCGCTGGGAGGTGGCAATGCACCCATGCCCATGAAGCCGGGCGCTGACATGAAGCCCGGTATGGAACGCAAACACTGAGCAGGTCCTTCGGCCACTCCGGGAGCGACTCCATGAACTTTTCATCCTCCATCTTTCATCAGGCCGCCCTTGCTCTGGCTCTGGTGCTGGGGAGCGGGCTGGCCGCGGCCAAATCCGTGCCCGGCGACGGCGCCATCCCCGTGGTCGAGCTGATGCCGCTGACCCTGAAGCACGAGGCGGACCTCCTGCTCACAGCCGAGCAGATCCAGGCGCTGGACGACTACCGCAAGCAGGCCATGCCCGGCCGCGTGGCGCTGCAGAAAAAGATCCAGACGCTGCGCGGCGAACTGCGCATGGCGATCCTGGACAACCAGCCCGCCGCGAATCGTGAAGCGCTGATGAAGCAGATCGCCGAGGCCGAGGTCGAGCACTTCAAGGGCCGCGAGCGTTGTGTGGAGGCCCTGCGCAAGATCATGAGCGCCGAGCAGTTCACCCAGATCAGCCAGCTCTACCTCGACGGTCTGCGCTGACTGAATCGGCCACGGCGTTCCACCCATGTCCACCCGTCTGATGCGTGCCCTCGCGCGCGGCCTGCTGGCCGCGCTGCTGCTGGCCGTGCTCGCGCCGGCGGTCTCGCGCGCGCTGGCCAGCACGCGGGTGGCGGGCGACTGGGTGGAGCTCTGCACCTCGCAGGGCATGCAATGGGTCCAGTTGACGGCCGGGGCGGTGGAACCCGAGCCGGTCAGCGCCGACGACCTGCTGCACGCGCTGGACGATTGCGGCCATTGCGCCCTGGCGGCCGAGCGCTTTGCACCGCTGCTGCCGGCGCTGCCGGTGTTGCCAGCGGCCGACGGCACCTGGGCCACACCGCGGCACCAGGCGGCCACCCAACACGACCTGGCCGCGCCCAGCCCCGGCGCACGCGGCCCCCCGCTGCTGAGCTGAACCCGTCGCGCGACCCCAAGGAGTGGGGTCGCTGGTTCAGAGGCCGGTGAGTTCCACCGGCATGTCTCAGGAGCGTTTCATGACTTCAACCGTATCTTCCGTGGCGCTGGCCTGCGCCAGCAACCAGTCGATTTTTCTCGCCGGTGAATCCGGTCCCGTGTGGCGCGTGGTCGAAGGTGTCGTGCACCTGGACCGCGACAGTGGCCCGATCCGCCAGCCGGTGCAACTGGCCCTGCCGGGCGACCTGATCGGCGCCGAGTCCCTGTGTGGCCAACCCTACCAGTTCAGCGCCAGCGCGTTCACGCGTTGCCGGCTGGAGCCGGTGGGTCCGGATGCTGCGCCCGAGCCCTTGCTGCAGCAGGCCCTGCTGCAGCAACTGGACCGCAGCCAGGACATGGCCCAACTGCGCAGCGGCAACGTGCAGCAGCGTCTGACCCATCTGCTGGGCCTGATGGGGCTGGACCGCGCGGTTCATGAAGCCGGTCGTATGGGCCAGGCTGATGCGGTGCGCGAGGCCCTGCCCGCGCTGCGCGAGGTGGCCCTGCTGGTGGACGCCAAGACCGAAACCGTCTGCCGCGCCCTGGCGCAACTGCTGCCCCCGCGCAGCCGCAAGCGCGGGCCGGTGCGCGCCGTGCGCGACTGGTCGAGCACCGCGCCCGCGCGCCTGGCCACGGCCTGGGCGGCCAACGCGGCACCGCTCGGTGCTGCCGCGTGACGACCCTCTGACCACACAGCTCGGCCACTGACGCTCCGCAGTACGGATCGCACGCGCCGCACGCGGGGCGATCCACCGGATGCGGATGGAGCGTGAAGCCGTGCGCGGGCGCGCCGTCCCCGCGCGGGTGCTGCCCGCCCGGAGCGAGGGGCCACTGCGCCCGCACCGCGCCCGGGCACGTTCGCCGCTGACCGCGTCGTTGCGTCCATCCGCTTGTGTTTCTTTTTTCGACTTCAACAACAAGGACTCTCCATGACCGATCTCCGCCCGTCCCACTTCCACCGCGCCATGGCGCTGGCCATGCCCGCACTGAGCCTGCTGTGCAGCCAGGCTCTGGCGCAGGACGCCGCCGTCAGCACCTTGCCGGCCGTCACCGTCCGTGCCGATCAGGCCGCGCTGCCCGGCGCCACCCCCGTGGACAAGGCCAGCTTGCAGGCGCAGCGCGCGGCCACCAGCGACACAGCCCGCCTGCTGCAGGACATCCCCGGTGTGAGCCTCAATGGGGCGGGTGGCGTGTCGAGCCTGCCTTCGATGCACGGCCTGGCCGACGACCGGTTGCGCATCCAGGTCGATGGCATGGACCTGATCGCGTCCTGCCCGAACCACATGAATCCGGCGCTCTCCTACATCGATCCCACACAACTGGGTTCGCTCAAGGTCTATGCCGGCATCTCGCCCGTCAGTGCGGGCGGTGACAGCATCGGCGGCAGCATCCTGGCCGAGACGCGTGCGCCAAAATTTGCGCAGCCCGGGCAGGCGCCGATCCGTGAAGGCGAGGTGGGCGCCTTCTACCGCAGCAACAACAGCGCGCAGGGCCTGAACCTGTCGGCCATGCTGGCCACCGAGCAGCTCAACGTCAGCTACAGCGGCGCCACCAGCCAGGCCGACAACTACTCGGCGGGCGGTGATTTCAAGACCTACGAGTTCACCGGCCGGCCGGGCCACACCCTGGCGCGCGACGAAGTGGGCTCCACCGCCTACGAGACGCGCAACCACGCGCTGGGTCTCGCCTTCAAGCAGGACAATCACCTGCTGGAAGCGCGGCTGGGGGTGCAGGACATGCCCTACCAGCGCTACCCGAACCAGCGCATGGACCTGCTCGACAACGACCAGAAGAGCATCAACCTGAGCTACACCGGCCAGCTCGCCTGGGGCACGCTGGAGGCGCGCGCTTACCACGAGACCGTGGACCACTTCATGGACTTCGGCGCCGACAAGCGTTTCTGGTACGGCACGGCTTCGGGCGGACCGATGATGGTCAACGGCGCCCCCTGCAGCCCCATCAGCGCCAGCTGCGCCGCTGGCATGCCCATGTTCACCGAGGGCAAGACCACCGGCTTCAGCGTCAAGGGTGAGCTGCCGCTGAGCGAGCAGGACCGCTTGCGGGTGGGTGCCGATCTGCAGCGCTACCGCATCAACGACTGGTGGACGCCCTCGGGCGGTGGCATGTACCCCGGCACCTTCTGGAACATCCGCGACGGCGAGCGCGACCGCACGGGGCTCTGGAGCGAATGGGAGTCGCGCCCGAGC
The DNA here is from genome assembly GCF_048590325.1 of Hydrogenophaga sp. ZJX-1. NCBI lineage: Bacteria > Pseudomonadati > Pseudomonadota > Betaproteobacteria > Burkholderiales > Comamonadaceae > Hydrogenophaga > Hydrogenophaga sp. ZJX-1. The sequence goes on along the minus strand of NZ_JBMBRA010000003.1, from coordinate 446,536 downwards.
GCGCAGTGGATGACGCTGGTCGGCGCGCGCGTGGAGCAGGTGAAGATGGACGCCGGCAAGGCGGTCGGCTACAACCCGGCCGGCATGGGCTTCCAGGCCCGCGATGCCAACGCCTTCAACGCCCGCGACCACCGCTCGACCGACACCAACGTCGACGGCACGGCCCTGGCGCGCTACACCGCCAGCGAGCAGATCGACATCGAGTTCGGCTTCGCCCACAAGGAGCGTTCGCCCAACGTCTACGAGCGCTTCCCCTGGTCCACCTGGCAGATGGCGGCGCTGATGAACAACTTCGTGGGCGACGGCAACGGCTACGTCGGCAACCTCGACCTGAGGCCCGAGAAGGCCAACACGCTGTCCGCCACGTTCGACTGGCACGCCGCCGACAAGGCCTGGGGTTTCCAGGCCACGCCGTACTACACGCGCGTCAGCGACTACATCGACGCGGTCCAGTGGGACGCCACCACCAACCAGGCCGCCGCAACCCCGGTGAAGAACAAGTTCAGCGTGCTGCGCTACACCAACCAGACCGCGCGCCTGGTTGGCGTGGACCTGGCCGGGCACGCGCCGCTGGCCACCAACACGCTGGGTGACTGGGGCGTCAAGGGCCTGCTGAACGTCACCCACGGGAAAAACCTCGACACCGGCAATGGGCTCTACAACGTGATGCCGCTCAACGGCAAGCTGGCACTGACCCACAAGGCCGGCGGCTGGGACAACAGCCTGGAGCTGGTGGCGGTGAAGGCCAAGACCTCCGTGTCATCGGTGCGAAACGAAACCAGGACACCGGGCTACGGGCTGGTCCACCTGCGCGGCAGCTACTCGTGGAAAACGGTGCGGCTGGACTTCGGCATCGAGAACCTGTTCGACCGGTTGTACTTCCTGCCCACGGGCGGTGCCTACACCGGCCAGGGCACCACGATGAGCAACCCCATGCTGCCCAACTACCCGCAGTGGGGCACGGCCGTGCCGGGCATGGGCCGCACGCTCTACGCGGGGGTGAACGTGAAGTTCTGAGCCTCAAAACCCAAAACCTTCCCAAAAAAATCCAGACAGGTTTCCAGATGAAGACCACCCCCAAAACCCTCCTGGCCGCCGCCGTCGCGGCCTTGGCCGCCCCAGGCACCTGGGCGCAGACCGGCCCAACCCCGACGCAGACCCTGCGCCAGACCACCGTGACCGGCTCCACCATCAACGACCGCTTTGGCGACAGCACGCGCGAACCGACCAGCACGGTGAGCCTGTCCGGGCGCGAGATCGAAGCACAGCATGCCGACAACCTGGTGCAGGTGCTCAAGGCCATTCCGGGCGTGACCATCGACACGCAGGGTGGGGACGACCTGAAGATCAAGTTCCGCGGTGTGGAGAACCAGCGCTACATGGGCGAGAAGCCGGGCGTGGCCATCGTCATCGACGGTGTGCCGGTGTTTGAGCGCACCGGCAAGGTCAACATCAACCTGGACAACATCGAGAGCATCAAGGTCATCAAGGGCGGCGCGTCCTACCTGTTCGGCGAGGACGCGCTCGCTGGTGCCGTGATCATCACCACCAAGCGTGGCGCCACCCACAAGGGCGTGTCCGTCGAGACCGATGTGGGCGCCTATGGCTACCAGCGCGAACTGGCGCGCATTGGCCGCGCGGGCGACAACTGGTCAGGCCACCTGCAGATCTCCCAGCGCAAGGCCGACGACTACCACTTCCAGTCGAACTACAAGTCCCAGGCGCTCGCGGGCAACCTGCGCTGGCTGCTGAATGACCACTCCGACCTGACCCTGGGCCTGGAAAAGGAGGACCGCTTTCGCGACAAGCACGGCACCGTGACCGGCGTGACGCAGGCCACCCTTGACCCCAGGGGCACGCTGGGCCGCGACTACGCGCGCCACTTCGACGTGGACCTGGAGCGTGTGAACCTCACCTATTCCAACGACCTGTCCGACCGCACCAACCTGCTGGCCCTGGCCTACCAGTACCGGGATCACACCCAGTTCTGGTCGGCGCCGCAACGCTTCAGCACCACCGGGGCCCCCATCTCCAGCCCCGACGCCTACACCACGTTCAACGACTACCACCAGACGCAACGCGGGGTGAAGAGCGAGTTGCGCACCACCACGGGCCCGATGGCCTGGATGGGTGGCGTGGAGTTCAAACGCAACGAATACCTGAACCGGACCCACGCCATGGTCGGCTACAGGAACAGCCCGAGCCCCATGGAAAGACCCACGGCGGCAGGCACCGTGTTCACCGACGACCGCACCGGCGAAAACGTGCAGGCGCTCTACGGCGAAGGCCAGTGGCGTCTGGCCACGGACTGGACGCTGACCGGCAACCTGCGCCACGACCGCATCGAGCTCGACTACGACGCCAGGCCGGTGTCGGGCAACCGCAATTCGGCCATCGCCGAACGCAAGACCTTCGATGCCGACAGCGCGCGGCTGGGTCTGAGCTGGAGCGGCCTGACCAACACCGTGCTGTTCGGCAACGTCTCCACCGGCTTTCGCGCCCCCACGGTGGACCAGCTCTACCGCGGCAGCCAGAGCCCCTCGGGCAGCGTGGCCAACAACCCCGACCTGAAGACGGAGCAGGCCACCAACTTCGAGGTCGGCATGCGCAAGACCTTCACGCTGCTGGCGCGCGAGGCCAGCCTGCAGGCCGCGGTGTTCCAGATCGACCGCAAGGACTTCATCCTGGACACCAACGGCCAGTATTCAAACGGCAACGCGGCCAACATCGCACGGTACGAGAACATCGGCGGCGCTCGCTCGCGTGGCCTGGAGCTGGCATTGCAGTCCTCGATCTCGCCGGCCTGGAGCTGGGACCTGGCCTACACCTACCTGGACTCGACCTTCACCCGGTACGACCGGTTCCTGCAGGCCCTGGGCAATCCGCGCGGCACGCTGGTCGGCACCGGCGCCTGCACGGGTCCCAACCCCAACTGGAACAACTGCTACCAGCTCGTGCCCTACAACAACACCGGTAACAAGGTGCCCCGCGTGCCGCCCCATGCCATCAACCTGCGCACGGCGTGGAAGCCGGACCCGGCCTGGAAGCTGTCGGCCGAACTCGATTACCGCGCCACGGCCTGGGCCGACGAAATCAACCAGGAAAAATGGCCGGGCCGCACGGTGTTCAACCTGATGGCCGACTACAGGCGCAAGACCACCTGGCTCAGCGGGGCCACGCTGAGCGCCTTCGTGCGGGTGGACAACGTGTTCGACAAGCGCCACTACACCATCGCGCGTGGCACCAACGATTCGCAGAGCTATGCCACCAACTTCCGGTACGACGGCAGGTACAACGCCGAGGACCTGTCCATCACCGTCGACCCGGGACGCGTCTGGCGCGTCGGGCTGGCCCTGCGTTTCTGAGGAGGCTCCATGCAAGGACTTCGCCCCCTCGTGGAATACGCCGTGTTCGGCATCCTGCTGCTGCTCAGCGTGGCGGTCGTGGCCATCGCGCTGGAGCGTCAGCGCTTTTTCAGCCGGATCGATGCGCGTGGCTACACCAGCCGCGCCCGGCTGGAGAGCGACCTCACGCGGCGCCTGAACGTCATCGGGACCGTGGCCTCGAACGCGCCCTACCTCGGGCTGCTGGGCACGGTGCTGGGCATCATGCTCACCTTCCAGACCCTGGGGGCCACGGGCGAGATGGACGTGAAGTCCATCATGACCGGGCTGGCGCTGGCGCTCAAGGCCACGGCCGCTGGCATCGTGGTCGCGATCCCCTGCGTGGCGCTGAACAACGCCTTGCGCCGCCGCGTGCGAGAGCGCCTGACGGACTTCGACGAGGCCCACGGGGGCTGACGGCGCCATGGACGACATCGACGAAATCAACGTCGTTCCGCTCGTGGACGTGATGCTGGTGCTGCTCACCATCGTGCTCACCACGGCCACCTTCGTGGTGAACGGGCGCATCCCCGTGGACCTGGCGGTGGCGAGGTCCGCGGCGGCTTCCCCCACCGCGCCGCTGGTGTTGACGTTCACGCAACACCAGACCCTGTACCTGAACGACCAGCCGGTGAGCGACCTGGCGGCGGCGCTCGACCCGCAGCCGCGCAGCACGCCGGTGGTGGTGCGGGCCGACGGGCGCCTGGCGTTGAGCAGCTTTGTGGACCTGGTGGACCGGGTCAAGTCGCTGGGCTTCAAGCAGGTGAGCCTGGAGGTCCGGCGCTCATGAACCCCACCGCTTCGCATCGGTTGCATTGGCACGACTGGGGCTGCTCCGTCGTGTTGCATGGCGCCCTGGTGGCGGCCCTCGTCTTGGGGCTGGCCCACAGCCCGGCGCCGATCCCGCCGTCCACCCGGCTGGACATGGCCATCCAGTGGGAGGCGGAGCGTGCGCCCGAGCCGACCGTCAAGCCGCCACCGCCGGCCCTCGCACCGCCCGAGGTCCAACCACGGCCCCGCGCTCGTGTCCAGCGGGTGCCCCAACCGCCGGCGCCACCGGTCACGCCCGCCATCCAGCCCTACCCCGATGCCGTGGCGGCCGCAGACACCGTGGTCCCGGCCGCGCCTGCGGCGACGGTGCCCACCGAGGCCCCTCGCGCCGCCACACCGGCGGTGGTGGCGCCAGCACCGCCCAGTGCCAACCAGTTGGCGGCGCAGCAGGCGCGCTGGGAAGGCCTGCTGGAAGCCGCACTGCTCCAACACAAGCAATACCCCATGGTGGCGCGGCGCATGGGCCAGGAGGGCCTGGTGACGGTGGAGGCGCATTTTTCCGCACAGGGCGAGTTGCTGGATTGCTTCGTGGTCAGCGGCTCGGGCTTCAAGGCGTTGGACGAGGCCGCGCTGCAACTGGTGCGCCAGGCCGCGGATCTGGTCCGCGCCACGCACCAGCCCGGTCGCGTGGCGCAACTGCGCATTCCCATTGCTTACGAATTCAAGGAATCCTGAGATGACACGTCTCTTCTTGTGCGCCCTGCTGGCGCTGGTGGGGTCCTGGGCGCAGGCCGCGGACAAGGTGGCCATCCTCTCCACAAAGTTCGTGCTGGAGCGCAAGTTCAAGCTCATGGAGGCGGTGGCCAGAGAGCAGGGCATCGAGCTCGCGTGGACGCAGGTGGACGCCGAGGGCGAGGCCGGCGCGCGGCGTGTGCTCGACGGCGCGCGCATCGTGCTGATCGACGCGCCGCGCAGCGACGATCAGGCGCAGATCGAGCGCGTGGCCGGCCAGCGGCTGCGCGAGCTGAGCCTGCCCACCGCCAGCATCCACGTCATGAGTCCGCCGGTGCGTCTGCGCGCCATCCACATGGACAAGGAACAGGCGCAGCGCGTGTTCGACTACTACGTGGGCGGCACGCGGATCAACCACCAGCGGCTGTTCCAGTACCTGCAGGCCATCCTCCAGGGCGGCGACCTGGACGCCATCGCGCCGCCGCTGGCGCTGCCCAATGGCGGCATCTACCACCCCGGCCACGACGGTCTGGTGTTCGAGCAACTGCCGCAGTACCTGGCGTGGTGGGCGGCCAGGGCGGGTCGCCCCTGGCAGGGCCTGCCGGTGATCGGCATCGAGATGTCGTCCAGCTACATCTCCGACGGCCAGCAGCGCATGCTGGACGAGACCGTGCAGGCCATCGAGCAGGCCGGTGCCCTGCCATTGATGTTCTACCGCAGCTCGCGCGTGGCCCGCGCAGGGCGTGAGGCGGCGGCCACGGGCCAGCCCGAAGCCACCGGCCGTCCGCCGCGCGGCGGTGGCGGCGGGCGCCCGGTGGCGGCTGGCGCCAGCGGGGCGCCCGCGGCGGCCGAGCAGGGCGCTGGCTTTCCCAATCCCAGGGAGATCGCGGCCGTGACCGTGAACGAGCCGCTCATCACCCACGAGGGCAGGGTCCTGCCGCAGGTGCTGCTGGTCAACACCTTCCTGGGTGTGGACCCCGAGGCGCGCAAGGCCTGGCACAAGGCCATGGGGGTGCCGGTCATCAACGTGCTCTCTTACCGCAGCGGCACGCGTGCCGAGTACCGCCAGGACACGGTGGGCGTGAACAGCTTCTACCTGCCGTTCACGCTGACGAACGCCGAGTACATCGGCCTGCAGGACCCGGTGGTGCTGACCGCCAACGAAGGCGGTGAACTGGTGCCCATGCCCGAGCAGATGCACATGCTGGTGGGCAAGGCCGTGAACCTGGCGCGCCTGCAGACCACGGCCAATGCCGACAAGCGGGTGGCGCTGTTTTTCTGGAACCACCCGCCGGGGGAAAAAAACCAGGGCGCCTCCAACCTGAACGTGCCGCGCTCCATCGAGCACCTGGTGGCGCAGCTCAAGGCCGAGGGTTATGCCTTCGACAGCACGAGCGAGAAGGACATCATTGCCGCCGTGGGCCAGATGCTGCGCCCGGGCTACCGCCCCGGCACGCTGCCGGAACTCATGAAGACGGCGCTCTGGGACTTCCTGCCGCTGGCCGACTACCAGCGCTGGTTTGCCACGCTGCCGCCCGAGGTGCGCCAGACCGTGAACCAGTTCTGGGGCCCGGCGGACCAGAGCGTCTGGATCGCCCGAAAGAATGGCGTGACCGGCTTTGTCATCCCGCGCATGAAGCTGGGCCAGCTCGTGGTGCTGCCGCAGCCCATGCGCAGCGAGAGCGCCGCCGGGCCGCACGACGAGAAGAAACTGTTTCACGACACCAAGGTGCCGCTGAACCACTTCTACATGGCCACCTACCTGTGGGCGCGCGAGCAGTTCAAGGCCAGCGCCATCGTGCACTTCGGCACCCACGGCACGCAGGAGTGGACGCCCGGCAAGGAGCGCGGGCTGTGGGCGTTTGACGACCCGAACATCCTGGTGGGCAACACGCCCATCGTGTACCCGTACATCGTGGACAACATCGCCGAGGCCATCCACGTCAAGCGACGGGGGCGCGGCGTGATCGTGAGCCACCAGACGCCCGCGTTCGCGCCGGCCGGTCTGTCCGACGACTTCGTGAAGATCAACGACCTGATCCGCGAGTACCAGTCGCTGGACAGCGGGCTGGTGAAGGACAACAACCGCCAGCTCATCATCGAACAGGCGGTGAAGATGAACATGCACAAGGACATGGCCTGGCAGGTGGCCGACCTGGAGCGGAATTTCGACAAGTTCCTGCGCGACATCGAGGACTATCTGGAAGACCTGGGTTCGGCCATGCAGCCACTGGGGCTGCACACCCTGGGCCAGGACGCCGAGCGTGCCCACCTCATCAGCAACGTGATGCAGATGCTGGGCCAGCCCTTGTACGAACAGACCGGCGTGAAGAACGCGAAGGCCGCATTCAAGGGCGACTACCAGGCGCTGCAGCAGACCCGGCCCTACCGCTTCGTGGAGGACTACGTGTTCTCCGACCGGCCGGTGGACGAGCTCACCGACACGCGGCTGCGCGCGCTGGCGTTGCGCGGGCGCCAGTTCCGGGTGGATCTGCGGGCGGCCTGGGAGATCGAGGGGGTGAGCCAGGGGTTGTCGGCGCGCTGGATCGACACGTCCTACGGGGGCGACCCGATCCGCAACCCGGACGCGCTGCACACCGGGCGCAACCTGTACGGCTTCGACCCCGGACGCGTGCCCACGCGTGCCGCCTACGAGGCGGGGCGCCAGGCGGTGCAGCAGCTCATCACCAGCTACCAGGCCACACACGGCAAGTTCCCGGAGAAGCTGGCCTTCTCCATGTGGAGCACCGAGACCATGCGCCATCTGGGCATGCTGGAAGCGCAGATTCTCTACGCCATGGGCGTCAAACCCCAGTGGGACGAAGGCGGGCGCGTGGTGGGTATGGAGGTGATTGCTCAGGCGGAACTCGGGCGCCCCCGCATCGACGCGGTGATCTCGCTCACCGGCCTGTACCGCGACCAGTTCCCGAATGTGATGGAGCGCTTCAACGAAGCCGTGGTCATGCTGGCGGCCTTGAAGGAGGACGGTCAGCAGAACTTCATCAAGGCCAACACCGAGCGCATCCAGGCCACGCTGCTGGCCCAGGGGGTGAAGCCCGAGGACGCCCGCGAGTTCGCGCTGACGCGCATCTTCGGCAATGAAAGCGGCGACTACAGCACCAAGCTTACCGACGCCTCGCTGGCGTCCGACACCTGGGACGAGGGCGATGGCAAGCTGGAACGGCTCTACCTGTCGCGCATGTCCTGGGCCTACGGCCCCAACACCGCGCACTGGAGCCGCAAGCTCACCGACGCCAAGGGCCAGGAGATCAACGCCTACGCCGAACACCTGCGCGGCACCAACGCGGCCGTGTTCTCGCGCTCCAGCAACCTGCGTGGCCTGCTGGACACCGACCATCCGTTCGAGTACCTGGGCGGCATCTCCAAGGCGGTGAAATTTCTGGACGGCCAGAACCCGCAGCTCTACATATCCAACATGCGCGACCCCAACAAGGCCAGGCTGGAGACGGCGGAGCGGTTCATGGCCACCGAGTTGCGTTCGGTCTACCAGCACCCGAACTGGATGAAGGAGATGCAGAAAGAGGGCTACGCGGGCACGCTGCAGATGCTCAACACGGTGAACAACTTCTGGGGCTGGCAGGTGATGGACCGCAACGTGGTGCGCGACGACCAGTGGCAGGCATTTCACGAGGCCTACGTCAAGGACCGCTACCAGCTGGGCATGCGCGAGTGGTTCGAAAAGTCCAACCCCACGGCGCTGGCCCAGGTGGCCGAACGCATGCTGGAGGCCATCCGCAAGGACTACTGGAAGGCCGACGAACAGACCCAGCGCGAGCTGGTGCAGGTCTACCAGGACGTGGCGGCCCGGCACGACGTGTTCACCGCCAACGACACGTTCAAAGCCTACGTGAAGGCGCTGGCGCAGGGCTTTGGGCTGGCCAGCCAGGCGGCGGCCTCGCGCGCATCGAGCCCATCCGCCGTGCCCAGGCCCGCTGCCGCCCGGCCACCCGATGTGCCCCAGAAGCCCACGCTGGCGCCCGAGCCACCCACCGTGCGCGGGCAGGAACTGCGCGAAGTGCGGCACGACACCCCGGCGCAGCGGCTCATCTGGATCTATGGCTGGATGGCCGCGGCCATCGTGCTCGCCGGGATGCTGTTCCAGGCCTGGCGCGCGCACCGCAGCGCCCGATTGACGTCCCCTGTTTCACTGAAAGCCCAACCATGAATGCCATTGAGAGTTTCCTGTACGAGATTTCGAAGTTCTTCCTGACGCCCGTGCTGGTGCTGTTGTGTCTGATGTTCGTGTATGCGCTGTTCAGCCTGGGGCAGGTGAGCATCGACCTGCTGGCGCGCACGCGCCGGCCCCACGGGCTGCGGCCACTGCACCGCTACTGGCAGTGCCACGCCCACTTGGGTGAGGATGGGCTGGAACTGCATGTGTTGAAACAACTGGAGGTGCAGCGCATCGTCAGCCGCGTGGCCCCCATGCTGGGGCTGGTGGCCACCATGATTCCCATGGGGCCGGCGCTGGTGGCGGTGGCCGCGGGCAACACGAAGGGCATGGCCGAGAACCTGGTGGTGGCCTTTGCCGCGGTGATCGTGGCGCTGCTGGCGGCGGCCATCACCTTCGTGGTGCAAACCGTGCGCAGGCGCTGGCTGATGGAAGAACTCAACGCCTTGCTGCTGGCCCTGCCCGCCAGCGGTGCCACCGTTGCGGGGGACGTGGCCCATGTCTGATGCCCGACGCATGAAGCTCGACATTCTGGGCGACTCGGACGAGGACGACCCCATCCTGTCGGTGGTCAACATCATCGACGTGTTTCTGGTGGTAATCGCCGTGCTGCTGATGGCCGTGGTGGAGAACCCGCTGAATCCGTTCGCTACCCAGGACGTGTTGGTCATCAAGAACGCCGGCAAGCCCAATATGGAAATGCTGGTCAAGCAGGGCAACGAGCTCAAGCAATACCAGTCGTCCGGGCAGATCGGTGAAGGCCAGGGCATGAAGGCGGGGGTGGCGTACCGCATGAAGGACGGCAGCATGGTGTACGTGCCGGAAACCACGCCGCCGGCCGACATTGCCGTGGGGCCCGGTTCGCGTTGATGGGCGGGCGGGCCGCGCCCGGCGTGCTGGTCTGCCATGCGCCGGCGATCACCCCCGCTCCATCGCCGAGTTCACGATGGCATCGAACTCGGCCTGGCTCAGGTACTGCGGCGTGTAGCTGCTACCTTGATTCAGCAAGGTCTGGTAATACGCCCGCAGGTGGTTGCGGGAACCCTGCAACAACGATTCGTAGACCCGCCGGATGTCCTGGTTGTCCACGCTGGCCAGGTGGGTGTTGATGTCCACCATGTCCAGTTCTTCAATGCGGACACCGACCTTCAAGGCATCGATCAGCGAGACCGAGCCCTCGGCCACCAACTGGTTGTGCAGCGCTTGCAGGTCCGGGTTCTGGAACACGCCCGCCGCGTTGCCTGCGGCCGGGTCGGGCAGGCTGTAGCGCTGCAACAGCTGGCGCACCGCTTCGGTGTGGGTGGCTTCGCTGGCGGTGATGTTGCTGAACACCGGCACGCTGCGGCCCCACAGCGCGTCCATCCGGGTGTACACGTCACCCGCCAGCTTCTCTTCTTCGCGCATGTAGAGCAGGGAGTCGATCTCCGCCTGGCTCAGCGCTTCGATGGGCAGTGTGGCGAGCGTGGCATTGACCGAGGTGGTGGTGCCGCGTTTGTCCAGGTCATCGTCGGTTCCACCTCCGCACGCGACAAGCGCCAGGGAGGCCAGGAAGATGGCGGAAAAGCGGGTGATCGTGGGGTGGTTCATGGTGTCTTTCCATAGAAGAAGGTGGGGATGGATGTCTTGTGGCGGAGCGATCCGGGTGATCGCGGACACGTCACCGGCCGCGCCCCGCGCCGCTGTTGCCGCGACCACCCGAGCCACCCGAGCCACCCGAGCCGCCTGAGCCGCCTGAGCCACTGCCCGAACCGCTACCCGAACCACCGCGCGAAGCCCCCGCGCCCTGTGAAGCGCCGCTGGTTGCGTGGTTTGTCGCGCCGTTCTGCGATCCCGCGGCGCGCAGGCGTTGTTCGTAGCCCGCCCCGTAGGGCAAGACGATGCCCGGCACGACTTCGTCGCTGTCGAACAACGCAGGCACCGGGGTTTCATGCGGCCGAACCGGCGGGCGTTCAGGTTCCGCGGCCAGGACGGACGGCGCCTGCAGGCACAGCAGCGCGCAGATCCCCAGACCGGATGTCCATCGGGAGAGCGTCATGGTCGGTGGTGGATGAGGTGGCTCAGCGCTTGTTCATCCGGCCTTGGCCCTGGCCCATGCCACCCGCGGCGCCAGGCCCTGCTCCATACCCTGCGCCTGCGCCTGCGCCTGCGCCTGCGCCGCTGGCGCCGGGGCCTTGACCTTGCCCTTGCCCTTGACCTTGACCCAGTCCCAAGCCCTGACCTTGTGCTGGCGGGGTTTCCGGCAAGGTGATGCCCTGGGCCGCAGCGCGTTCGCGGATCAGCGCATGTTCTTCAGCCCGGATGCGTGCGCGTTCTTCCTCGGTGGTGGCGTTGCGCATGCGGATGCGCATCTGTGCCTGTTCCTGCTCGGTCATGAACTGGCGGCCAGGGCCTTGTCCGGCACCTGGGCCTGGACCCTGACCCAGTCCCAAGCCCTGACCTTGTGCTGGCGGGGTTTCCGGCAAGGTGATGCCCTGGGCCGCAGCGCGTTCGCGGATCAGCGCATGTTCCTCGGCCCGGATGCGTGCGCGCTCTTCGTCGGTGGTGGCGTTGCGCATGCGGGTGCGCATCTGTGCCTGTTCCTGCTCGGTCATGAGCTGGCGGCCAGCGACGGGCACCGGGTCGGCGGCCATGGCGGAGCCGGCGGTCAGCGTGAGGGCGGCCAGCAGGGCGGTGAGGAGCTTGGAGGCGGGGGTCATGGTGTTCCTTTGCTGCCAGGTTGGGGGGTGTGGGACCGGGACGCTGCAACCTGGACAGCGGCTGGGCCGACGACGCTCGGCATCGAATGCCGGAGCCGATGGCTGAATCCTGAGCCCGCTCTGTCGCCAGCACATGCCGGTTCGGGCCCGGCGTGTGACGTGTGGTGCCGGTGTGTGTCAGCCGGTGTCAGTGGCGGCATCGAGGGCCTTGGCGCGCGGTGACCGGCCTACACTCCAGCGCATGAATGCGCCTACTCCTTCTGCGCTGCGCGTGCTCGTGGTGGACGACGACCCCGATCTGTGCAGCCTTTTGTCGGACTACCTGTCGGCCAACGGCTTTGTGGTGCGGACCGTGGGCGATGGCGCGGCGATGCGCGAAGCCCTGGCCAGCGAGTTGCCCGATGCCATCGTCATGGACCTGATGCTGCCGGGTGAAGACGGCCTGTCGCTCACCCGAAGCATCAAGGCGCAGTGGGACATGCCGGTGCTCATGCTTTCGGCGCGCGGCGAAGAGATGGACCGCGTGATCGGCCTCGAGGTGGGTGCCGACGACTACCTGCCCAAGCCGTTTGGACCCCGCGAGTTGCTGGCGCGCCTGCGGGCGGTGCTGCGGCGCGCGCACGCTCCGTCCCCGGTGGTGGCCGAGCGTCCGCTCGCCGCGCAGACGGGCGTGCCCGCCGGGGCGCAGCGGCCGGCCTTTGGCCCCTACCAGCTCGACACGGCGGGCCACCGCCTGCTGCGCGACGGCCACGAGGTGGCCTTGACCAGCGCGGAATACGCGCTGCTCGCCGCCTTTGTCAGCCACCCCGGCCGCGTGCTGTCGCGCGATGTGCTGGTGGACATGCTCAAGGGCTACGACCGCGATCCCTTCGACCGCAGCGTGGACAGCCGCGTGACCCGTCTGCGCCGCAAGATCGAAGCCGACCCGGCGGCGCCGCAGTTCATCCGCACGGTGCGTGGCGAAGGTTATCTGTTCAACCCGCAGGGAGATCTGGCGTGAAACGGTCCGTGGGTCTGGTGCGTCAGAACACGGTGTTGCTGGCCATGGCCTTCATCGGCGTCGAACTGCTGGTGGTGCTGGCGTTCGTCTGGCTGGTGATGCTGCCCATGGCGCGCCGCTCGGCCGACGACCTGGCGGGCTTGATGGTGCTGTCGGCCCAGACCTGGGCCGAGCTGCCCCCGGCGACGCGCCCGGCGTTTGAAACCGAACTGCGTTTGCGGCAGTCGCTGCTGATCCGGTCCGAGGTGGACGGCGCCAGCGTGGACGAATGGCACCCGCCATTTTTCTACCTGCTGGAGGCGGCCCTGGCCGGTCGCGTCGGGCTGGACCGGCACCTGATCCGCGCCACCGACGACACCGGTCTCGACTGGTACTGGGCGCGTGTGCCCGCGGGTGGCGGCACGCTGGCGGTGGGCCTGTCCAGCGCGCGCATCAACAGCCGGCCACTGGCCGTGTTGCTCATCGGTCTGGCCGCCGGGCTGGCGGTGGCGGTGGGTCTGGCGCTGCTGCTGGCGCGCCGGGTGGTGGCGCCGCTCGCGCGGCTGGAACAGGCCAGCGCCCAGCTGGGGCAGGGCGTGGCGCCCGACCTGTTGCCCGAGACCGGCCCGCGCGAGATCGTGGCGCTGAGCCGGCGCTTCAACACCATGGCGGTGCAGGTGCGCGATCTGCTGTCGGCCCGCACCACGCTGCTGGCCGGCGTGTCGCACGACCTGCGCACACCGCTGGCGCGCATGCGGCTGGCGCTGGAGATGCTCAGGACGCAGCCCAGCACCACGCTGCTGGACCGGCTGGAGCGCGACATGGAGCTGATGAACCAGCTGATCGGCAATGTGCTGGACCTGGCGCGCGGGCTGGAACACGAGCCCGCCACACCGGTGGACATGGCGGCCTTGCTGCACGAGCTGGCCGCCGAACACGCGACCGCGGCCAGCCCGGTGCAGGTGCGTTGTGAGCCCTGTGTGCGCCCGGTGCCTGCCATCGCACTGCGCCGTGCGCTGGGCAACCTGCTGCAGAACGCCTTGCGCTACGCACCCTCGGGCACGGTGGAACTGGTGTGCGAGCAGGACGGAGCCCATTGCCGCGTCGGCGTGCTCGACCGTGGGCCCGGCATTCCGGCCGATCAGGTGGAAGCCATGTTCCAGCCGTTCCAGCGCCTGGAGCCCTCGCGCAGTCCCAAGACCGGTGGCAGCGGGCTGGGGCTGGCCATCGTGCGCGAACTGGCACAGGCGAACGGTTGGCGTGTGTCGCTCGGCGCGCGGGCCGGCGGTGGCATGGAAGCCTGGGTGGTTCTTTAGGACCTGTTCACAGCGGGGCGTCGACGGTGGGCTTCCGGGCGCCCGGCGCGGGCGGCGAAGTCGCCGAGGCACCGCGCGCGAACGTGACCACGTGGTCCACTTCGGCGCGGATGCCGATCCACTCGCCCACGGCGTGGTTGTGGTGCGAGGGCACGTGGGTCATCAGCGTCTCGCCGCTGGCCAGGCGCAGCGTGTAGAGGAACTCGGAGCCGCGAAAAGCCTTGCGGATGATCTGCGCCTTGGCGGGCGCCAGATCGTCGTGCACGATGTCGTCCGCGCGCAGCAACACGTCGCACAGGCCCGACTCGTAGGCACTGGGCAGCGGGCACTCTTCCACGTCGTGCAGCGCGCCCAGCGGGGTCTGCACCGAAACCTCGTTGCCCACCAGCCGGATCTGCGCCGGCGCGAACACGCCGTGTCCGATGAACTCGGCGACGAAACGCGTGGCCGGCCGGTGGTAGAGCGCGTAGGCGTCGTCCCACTGGTGCAGATGACCCTGGTGCATGACACCGATCACATCGCCGATGGCAAAGGCTTCCAGCTGGTCGTGGGTGACGAAGAGCGCCGTCGCGCCCGCTGCCTTGAGGATGGCCCGCACCTCGTGCGCCAGGCGCTCGCGCAGGTCCACGTCAAGGTTGGAAAACGGTTCGTCGAGCAGCAGCAGGCGCGGGCGCGGTGCCAGCGCACGCGCCAGGGCCACGCGCTGCTGCTGGCCGCCCGAGAGTTCGTGCGGGTAGCGTGCCTGCATGCCGTCCAGGCCCACGAGCTTGAGCACCTCGGTCACGCGTTTATCCCGTTCGTTGCGGGAGAGCTTGGCGATGCCGAAGCCGACGTTGCGCGCGATGTCCAGGTGGGGGAAGAGCGCGTAGTCCTGGAACACCATGCCGATGCGCCGCTGTTCGGCCGGCATGTGGTGTTGCCCGTCGCTGACGGTTTCGCCCTGCAGGGTGATGCTGCCGCTGCTGGCCCGCTCCAGCCCGGCCACGGCGCGCAGCAGCGTGGTCTTGCCACAGCCCGAAGGGCCGATCAGCACACCGATGTCGCCCGCACGAAGGCCGAACGACACGCTGTCCACCGCGGCCGGCTGTTGACCGGCGTAGCGCACGCTGAGCTGGGATACGTTGAGGAACATGGCTGATCCTGGCGGTGGGCTGTTCGGGGCCGCAGCCTCAAACGGCCGGCGGACGAGTTCAAATTGTAGATGACTACAATTCTCATTTGTGTTGATGCGGGTCAAGGGGCCTGTCAGGCGGGGACGGCAGCGACCATGCCATCATGGACACAGCCTTTTCGCTGATCTTTCGTTCCCAACTTTTTTCAAACCGCCCATGCCGCGTTGGATGGCCTTTGCCTTCTTGCTCCTGCTGGCCCTGCTGCTGACGCTGCCGGTGCTGTCGCTGGGGGCTTCGTGGCTGCAGTTCGATGCGGCGGCGCGCGACGTGCTGCACCAGATGGCGCAGACGGTGCTGCCGGATTACGCGCTCACCACCGTGGTGCTGTGCCTCTGCGTGGCCCTGGGCGTGGCGCTGGTGGGCATGGGCACGGCCAGCGCGGTGACGCTGTTCGACTTTCCAGGCCGGCGCGTGTTCGAGTGGGCGCTGCTGCTGCCCCTGGCCATGCCGGCCTACGTGGTGGCCTACGCCTACACCGATTTCCTGCAGTTCAGCGGGCCGTTGCAGGTGGGTCTGCGCGAGACCTTCGGTCTGCGGGGGCGGGTGTTCCCGGAGATCCGCAACACGCCGGGTGCGGTCTGGGTCTTCACGTTTTCGCTCTATCCCTATGTGTACCTGCTGGCGCGCACCGCGCTCTCGGAGCGCGCCTCGCAGCTGATGGAGGCGGCGCGCCTGCTGGGCGCGCCGCTGTCGCGCCGCATCCGCGAGGTGGCGCTGCCGCTGGCGCGCCCGGCCGTGGCCGCGGGCGTGGCGCTGGCGCTCATGGAGACGCTGGCGGATTTCGGCGTCGCCAGCTATTTCGGCATCCAGACCTTCACCGCCGGCATCTACAAGGCCTGGCTGTCCATGGACATGCCGCTGGCGGCCGCGCAACTGGCGACCATGCTGCTGGCCATCGTGGCGCTGCTGCTCTGGCTGGAGCACCGGGCCCAGCGGCGCATGCGGTTTTCGTCCCAGCGCGGTCAGCGCGCGGGCAGTGCCGAGGCGCAGCCGGTGCGGCTGACGGGTGGGCGGTCCTTGCTGGCGGTGCTGGTGTGTGGCCTGCCGGTCTTGTTCGGGTTTGTGTTGCCGGTGCTGTTCATGCTGCGCCCATTGATTGGCGGCTGGGAAGACCTGCCCTGGGCCATGTTCGTGCAGTGGTCACGCAACAGCGTGTGGCTCGCGGGCCTGAGCGCTCTGCTGGCCACCGCGCTGGCGCTGGTGCTGGCGTTTGCGCTGCGCACCCGGCCCAGCGCGGTGACGCGCGGGGTGGTGCAGCTCGCCAGCCTGGGCTACGCGGTGCCGGGCGCGGTGATCGTGGTGGGTCTGCTGCTGCCGGTGGGCTGGGTGCAGGCGGTGCGGCCCGAGTCGAGCGTGGGCTACTGGATCACGGCCACGGCGCTGGGCATCGTCTGGGCGTACATGGTGCGTTTCACCGCGGTGGCGTTGCAGTCGGTGCAGAGCGGCTACGCGCGCGTGCCCGTCAGCCTGGACGATTCGGCCCGCATGCTCGGCACCACCGGCGCCGGTCTGGCCGCCCGGGTGCACTGGCCGTTGCTCAAGCGCAGCACCGCCGCCGCCGCGCTGCTGGTGTTCGTCGATGTCATGAAAGAGCTGCCCGCCACCCTGGTGCTGCGACCCTTCAACAGCGACACCCTGGCGGTGGTGACCTACCAGCTGGCGCGCGACGAGCGCCTGGGCGAGGCGGCGCTGCCCGCGCTCACCCTGGTGCTGGTCGGGCTGGTGCCGGTGATCATGCTCAGCCGCACCCTGCGCCAGCGCTGAGGGCCCGCTGTCAGGTCTTCCGGCCTACGACATCGGCTTTGGTCCCCCGTTGATCCCCCAGGGCGTGCCGAAGCGGTCGGTCACCATGCCGAAGGCCTCGGCCCAGAAGGTTTCGCCCAGCGGCATCTGCACGCTGCCGCCCTCGGCGAGTGCCGCGAAGATGCGCCGCGCTTCGTCGGCGCTCGGGTAGGTCAGCGCCAGCATCGCACCCTTGATGCCCTCGAACGGCACGCCCGGCGGCGTATCGCCGGCCATGAGGGCGAAGTCGGGGTGCACCAGGTAGGCGTGCATGATGCGGTTGGCGTGTTCGGGCGGCACCGGGTCGCCATCGGGCATCTGCGCGTAGGTGATGAGGGCTTCGACCTTGGCGTCGAGCACGCGCGCATAAAAGGCCATGGCCTCGGCGCAGTTGCCGTTGTAGGACAGGTAGGCGCACAGTTGCGTCATGTTGATCTCCTGATCAGGGGTGGAGGAACCCCGGGCCGGGGTCCGGGGGCGTTCAAGGTCACGACGGACGGGCCACCCCTGTTTCGACACGCTCCGCCACCCGGCCGACCAACGGTTCGCGGCAGCGGCGTCGCCGGACTCAGCCTCTCAGCGGATCTCTTCGATCGAAAAGCGCTTGTCGGTCACCTGCGGCGTGATCAGGCCGTAGCCCTGGTTCTGCCAGTGCACGAGTTCGGTCATGGCCGACGGCGTGACCTCGATGAACGGCTGCATGTCGGCCAGCGTGTAGCCGAAGTCCTTCAGCGCCAGGCCGCAGACCTTGAACTTCACGCCCTGCCCGGCGTAGTAGCGCATGCGCTGCACCACCTCTTCGTATTTCGCCTCGTTCTTCTTCGCCACCGTCACCAGTTCGGTGCCGTGCAGCAGCACGATCACGCTCATGTCGTCGTTGAAGAAGCTGTAGGGTGCCTCGGTCAGCGGGTTCACGAAGGAGCGCAGCCAGTACAGCGCCGCGCCCATCTTGGCCGGGTTGTCGAGGTAGAAGTCGAACAGCACTTTCGGGTTCTTGTAGGGCGTCTGCACGAAGGTCGCCTGGGCCTGCGCGGGCCACGGGGCCAGCAGCGGCACGGCGCTCAGGCAGGCGGCCAGCACGGCGCGGGGCCAGAGGCGGGTGTTGGGGTGGGTGTGCATGGGGGTCTCCTGGAAGGTGGAACACACAGGTTTGCGCTACAGCCAGTATTCGGCGAGCCGCGCCGCCCATTCCTGCAGCCGCAGCAGGATCGAGCGGCGCTCCCACTGTTTCAGATCGATGGCGTTGGATTCGGCCAGGTCGCGGGCAAACATGGCCTCCAGCTGCGCTGCGAAATCGCGGCCCAGCACCGCGGCATTGATCTCGTCGTTGTGCAGGAAGCTGCGCCAGTCCAGGTTGGTGGAGCCGACGGTGGACCACACGCCATCGATGGTGGCGGTCTTGGCGTGCATCACGGCGCCCCGCCGTTCGTGGATGCGCACGCCGGCGCGCAGCAGCGCGCCATAGTGCGAGCGACCGGCGTGAAACGTCGCCCACGAGTCGGTGTGGCTGGGCAGGATCAGTTTCACATCGACACCGCGCTGCGCCGCAGCGGTCAGCGCCGCCATCAGCTGCGGATCGGGCACGAAGTACGCAATCGTGAGGTGGCTGCGCTGCTCGGCGTGCTGGATCGCCGACAGCAAGGTGAGGTAGATCAGGCTGCGGGGATCGCCGGCGGCGCTGCCGATCGCGCGCACGATGTTGTCGCCCTTCGGTTCCAGCCGCGGGAAGGGTTGGCCGGTGGCCAGCGCCGGCCCCTTCTGTTTCTGCCAGGTGTCGAGGAACAGTTTCTGGAACTCCGCCACCACCGGCCCTTCGATCTGCAGATGGGTATCGCGCCAGCCCGCATCGCCGGTGGCTTTGGGCCCGCTCAGGTGGATGGACGAACCGCTGGAATAGGCCTCGCTGATGTTGATGCCGCCGATGAAGGCAATGCGGCCATCGACCACCAGCAGCTTGCGGTGGTCGCGGTTGTTCAGCCGCCAGGCCTTCTGGTTGCTGGCCAGCGGATTCACGGGGTTGAATTCCAGTACCTGGATGCCGCCCGCGCGCAGGCGATCAAAAAACGCACGGGGTGTGTTCAGGCTGCCCACGCTGTCGTAGATCAGGCGCACCGGGACGCCGGCCGCCTGCTTGGCCAGCAGCAGCTCGGCGAACTGCTGGCCCACCTCGTCGTCGGCAATGATGTAGGTTTCCAGGTGGATGTGGTCCCGGGCCTCGCGCATGACGGCAAACATGGCCGCGTAGGTGGCGGGGCCGTCCTGCAGCAGCGTGAGCTTGTTGCCCAGCACCAGCGGGCTGTCGGCGTTGATCGCCTGTTCCACGGCCAGGTGTTTGTCGAGGATGTCGCTGTCGCCTGCGCTGCGTTCCAACGACTGCACGATGGCCGCGCTCTTGCCGGCCGACACCTCGCCGCGGGCGTTCTCGAACGCCACCGCGGTCACAGGCTGATTGGTCGGCTCCAGGGCCTCGGGCGACAGGCTGGTGCAACCGGTGGTGGTGAGCGCACAGGTCACAGCCAGCGCGCTCAGCGCTGCGGCCTGCCAGCGGAGCCAGGTCCGGGTCGGAGTGCGGGGGAGGCGGGACATGCGCACGATTCTCGCGTGCCTGCTGCTCGGGCGTGCGACTTTGTTGCGTGCGGTCCGGGGTGGTACCACCAACAGGAATCGAACCTGTATCTAGCGCTTAGGAGGCGCTCGTTCTATCCATTGAACTATGGCGGCGGGGAACGGCGCATTGTAAAGGTGGACTGCGGCCCGGGGCCTCTGGCTCACGGCGCGTCGGCGGGGG
This sequence comes from Hydrogenophaga sp. ZJX-1, assembly GCF_048590325.1. Lineage (NCBI taxonomy): Bacteria > Pseudomonadati > Pseudomonadota > Betaproteobacteria > Burkholderiales > Comamonadaceae > Hydrogenophaga > Hydrogenophaga sp. ZJX-1. The sequence goes on along the minus strand of NZ_JBMBRA010000003.1, from coordinate 426,725 downwards.
CCTCGCGGCTGCGCAGGCTGCTGTGGGTGGGTACGTGGTCGCCCAGGAAGTCGAGGAAACAGCGCACGGCGGGCGTGAGGCCGCGGCGCGAGGGGAACACCGCGTGCACCAGTCCGCGCGGTGTCTGCCAGTCGGGCAGCAGCCGGACCAGCCGGCCCTGGCGCAGATCGTCTTCGCACATGTAGCTGGGCAGCCAGCACATGCCGGTGCCGGCGAGCGCGGCCACGTGCAGCGTGAGCAGGTCGTCGGCCACGTAGCGCGGGGTGTGCTGCAGGGTGGTCTGGCGCCCGTCCGGGCCGGTGAGCGGGATGCTGGCGCGGCCGTCGGTGGTGGACATGGCCATGCTGTCGAGCCGGCTCAGCTCGTCCAGTGTGGTCGGTGTGCCCTGGCGGGCCAGCAGGGCGGGGCTGGCCACCAGCACCGGCGCGTCGTCGCCCAGGCGCTTGACCACCAGGCTGCCGCTGTCGTCGAGCGTGGTGCGCACGCGCAGCGCCACGTCCAAGCCTTCTTCCACCAGATCGACCACGCGGTTGCTCACCAGCATTTCCACGCGCACCAGCGGGTAGCGCGCCAGGAATGCCGGCATCAGCTCGGCCAGCACGGTCTGCGCCAGCGTGACCGGGCAGGCCACGCGGAGGGTGCCGCGTGGTTCGGTCTGTACCTGGGCCACGGTGTCGGCCGCCGCCTGGGCCGATTCGCGCAACGCCTGGCAGTGGCGCAGGTAGGCCTCGCCCACCTCGGTGAGCGAGAGCTTGCGCGTGGTGCGCTGCAGCAGGCGCACGCCCAGCTGCGCCTCCAGCGCGGCCACGCGGCGCGACAGCCGCGACTTGGGCAGGCCCAGCGCCCGGCCGGCCGCGGCGAAGCCGCCACGTTCCACCACTTCGGCGAACAAGAGCATGTCGTTCAGGTCTTGCATGGCGCATCTCTCCCGGGTAATTGTCCTGATTATGGAACGATCAATATCAAATCTGGTGACTTATCAGTAAATCGCTACGAAATCACAATCAATTCACCGCCACGCCACGTGGCCCACCCCTTTCAGGAGATCACCATGCAACTGCTGCACATCGATTCCGCCATCACCGGCGAACAGTCCGTTTCCCGCCAGCTCACCGCCCGCACCGTGGCCGCCTGGGTGGCCAGCCACCCCGGCACGCAGGTGCAGCACCTCGACCTGGCCGCCGACGTGGTGCCCCACCTGGGCGCCGACGCCCTGGGTTTCCGCACCGGCCAGGCCGCCGAAACCGCGATCCAGCGGGAGGAAAACGCGCTGTCCGAAGTGCTGGTGAGCCAGTTTCTTGCCGCCGACGTGGTCGTGGTCGGCGCGCCGCTCTACAACTTCTCGGTGCCAAGCCAGCTCAAGGCCTGGATCGACCGCGTGGCCCAGATCGGCCGCACCTTCAAGTACACCGACAAGGGCCCGGTGGGCCTGGCCGGCGGCAAGACGGTGATCGTGGCGATCACGCGCGGCGGCGTCTATTCGACCAGCGAAGGTGGCCGCGCCATGGAGCACCAGGAGAGCTACCTGCAGACCGTGTTCGGCTTCCTCGGCATCACCGACGTGCGCTTTGTGCGTGCCGAGGGCGTGGCCATGGGCCCGGACGCCAAGGCCCAGGCCCTGGCCACCGCCGAAGGCGAGATCAGCCGCCACACCGCAGCAGCGGCGAACCAGGCAGTGGTGGCTGAAGCAGCCTGAGCAAACACGGCTCCGGAGCGCAGTGTCTGAACCCAGAACACGGCGGAACCGGCTTTGCCGGGCCGCTCGTGTTGCCCCCTGGGGGGTCGCGCGCAGCGCGGCGGGGGGTCAATCAAATCTTTTGGTGAAGATCAGGTCGACCGCGTTCTCGGTGCCGGCGCGCGCGCGCAAGGTCAGGCGCTTGGAGAGGTCGTACAGGATGGACACGGTGCTCATCGCGCCGGTCACGCTCTGCTCGTAGCTCAGGTAGAGGTCGTTGGAGAGGCGCTTGCCCAGCGTGAGGGCGGCGTCGGTGGTGGTGGTGCCGTCGGCGTTGGTGCGGGTGCCGGTGCTGGAGAACCCGATGTCGTCCAGCCCGAGCGACTGGGCCAGCGCGCCTTCCAGCGGTTCGCCGCCGCGCGAGAGCAGCCGGCGCGCAGCCTGCTGCAACACGAACGCCTGCGCGCCGGCTGAGGATGCCGGGCGGCCGAGCACCAGCCAGGCCAGCTTGTCGCCATCGGGCAGGTCGGGATCGGCGAACAGGCCCACGCGCGGCGCCTGGGCGTTGCCGGTGATCAGCACGCCCACGCGCTGCTCGGTGTTTTCAGGCAGCTTGCGCGTGGCACGGATGTCCAGCGCCGGGTCGTCGTAAGGCCCGGTGAAGCGCATCACGCCGGTTTCGATGTTGAGCTGCTGGCCGTAGGCGCGGTAGGTACCGCTGGCGGTGCGCACCTCGCCGATCACGCGCGGTGTGGGCAAGGCCGGCGTGGCCAGCACGGTGAGCTGGCCTTCGAGCCGGGTCTGGATGCCCTGGCCGCGCACCTCGAACTGCGGACCCAGGTCCAGGCGGATGGACACGTCGGGCAACACGCGCTGCCCGTCGCCGGCCTCGGTGGGCAGGGTGCGGGTGGTGCGCACGACCACGTCGGCGTCGAGGCTGGGGGCCGTTTCGTCGGGCAGGATGAACAGCGCCGAATCGGCCTTGAGCTGTCCGCGCAACTGCAGCTCGCGGCCGGCGAGTTTCGCGCTCACTTCGCCCGAGAGCGTGAGGCGGCGGTCGGCCCGGTTGGACACGCGCAGGCGCTGCGCCTGCACCTGCAGATCGATGAAGGGCTGGCGCAGCAGGCTGCCGGGGACGGCGCGCCATTCGGCCTGGCCGCTGGCTTCCAGGGTGCCGCCGACGGCGGCGCCACCCGGGCCTTGCAGGCTGAAGCGGTCCACGCTGATGCGGTCGCCGACGAGGGTGGCGCGCAGTTGTCCGTTGCTGAAGGCGAAGCCGTCCACCAGCGAGCGCAGCGCCAGCTCGTCCCCCTGCAGGTTGCCGCGCCATTCGGGCGCGCCGCGCGTGCCGCCCAGCGTGGCGTCGGCCGTGAGCGTGCCGTTCATGCGCCAGCCCGGCGGCGCCAGCATGGACCACACGCCCACCTGCGGCAGCCGCACCTGCGCCGTGCCGCGGATCGGCGTGCTGGTGGGCCACCAGCGTTCGAGCGCGCTGGCGTTGGCCGGCGCGCTGCCCGGGTTGAGCCGGGAGGACGCGTCGGCGCTGGCCTGGCCCAGGCGTTCGGTGTCCCAGCGCAGCAGCGCCTGCAGCTCGCGGTCTTTCACGCTCAGGCTGATGCGCGCGTCTTTCACGCCGGCCGTCACCGGGCTGCCGGGGGGGGCACCGGGCGTGGCCGACGCGGCGCTGCCGTTGCCCTGCCAGCGCAGGTCGCCCGCACGGCGCTGGAGCGAGGCCGACAGCGTCAATGGCGAGGCCGTGTCGGCGGGCACGCGCAGGTCCCATTCGCCATCGAACACCAGATCGCCGCTCAGGTTGTTCGCCGCGATCAGCCCGCGGCCCGGCGGCTGGCCCAGCGCCGTCAGCGCATCGATCCAGGGCAATGAGAGGCCTTGCAGGCGCCCCTGGGTCTCCAGCGCCTGCGCACGCCAGACCAGGTGCTGCCAGCCGAGGGTGACGGGCGTGTTCAGGGCCGGTGCCGCGCCGGGCTGGGGCCGCAGCTGCAGCTCGCCCGTGCCGGCGTCCACGGCCAGGCCGGTGGCCGCCGTGTTTTGCCAGCGCAGCTGGAGCGGCTGGGCGTTTTGCAGCGTCCAGCCGGTGGGGGCGGTGGTGTCGCCCGGCTGGTTTTCCGCCAGGCTCAGCGACAGACGGCTCAGGTCCAGCCGGCCAGCGCCGGGTGTCAGAGTGCTGTTGCCGGCGGCGGCCAGTGTGGCCTGCCAGGGTGGGGCGCTGGCGCTGCCCTGGGCGCTGAGTTGCAGGGCGTTCATCGGACCCTCGGCCCGGAGCGACACGCCGCTGAACACGGTGGCGGTGGCCTGGCCGGTCTGCAGGCTCAGGCGCGGCACGGTCACCGAGGCTTGCAGCCGGGGCGCTGCAGCGCCACCTTCCGGGCGGGTCTCACCCGGCGGCACCGGCCAGCCCAGCGCGCCCAGCCCCCCCACCCAGCCCAGCCGTGCACTGCCGCTGCCCTCGGCGCGCAGCGCGTCCTGGCCGTCCAGCGCCGCGCGCACGGAGTCGCCCACAAAAGGCAGGTTCTGCAGGCTGCGCACCCAGGCCAGCACGCGGGCGGCGCTGTCCAGCTGCAGGCGGGTTTCGCCCTGTCCCTGCGCGTAGGCGGCCTGGCCCTGGGCGTCAAGCCGGGCACCGGGCACCTGCAGGCTCAGCTGGCCGTCGTAGGCCCAGCGCGTGGTGTCGAGTTGTCCGCTGGCATCCAGCTGGGCGTCGGCCATGCGCACGCGCGCCTCAGCGAGTTCGAGCACCCCCCGGGCCGGCAAGGCGGCGTCCGGTCGCCATTGCCCTTTGACGCGCACCTCGCTCAGGCGCAGGCCGGCCGGCTGGCGGGCCGAAGGCACGACGCGGGCACTCAGGTCCAGCGCGTTGGGTGCCTTGGCGTCGGGAGCGGCCTGGGCGCTGAACTGGCCGTCCAGCGCACCCGGGGCCAGCGGGCTCCAGAGCAGGGCGGGGCGGATGCCCTGGGCCTGGAGTTCGCCCTGCCACTGGCTCACGGTGGTGGTGGCGCCCGAGGTGTCGAGGTTGAAACCGCCCTGGCCCTTCAGTTCACCAGCGCCCAGGCGCGCTTCCAGGCCGGAGACGGTCCAGCGCTGGCCGAGCTGCTGGATGTCGGCCTTCAGGCTTTGCAGCGGCAGGCCTTTCCGATCGGCGGGGCCGATGAGCGTGTTGTCGAGCGCGAGCTGCGCGCGCCAGCCGTCGCCCTCGGGCCGGGCCTGCAGCCGGCCGCTCAGGGCCGTGGCGGGCGCGGAGGGCCAGAGCGCGGCGAGGTTCAGGGCCTGGGTGTTCAGGTCGGCGCTCACCAGCGGCTGGGCGGCCCAGGGCATGACACGGGCGGTGAGTGCGAGCGTGGTTTCTGGGCCGGCGGCGCCGGGCGCGTCCTGGGCACTGGCGCTGAGGTCCAGCGCGGCTTGTGCGCCGCCGAGCGTGCCGCGTGCCCGGGCTTCGGCGGCCAGGCTCAGGCCGGCACCGTCGGGCACGGTGGTGCGGATGTCGCCCTGCAGGTCCAGCGCCAGCGGCATCGGGGCTTCGCCGCCCAGGCTGAGTTGTGCGCGGTAGTGGCCGTCAGCGAGCTGCAGCGCGTCCAGGCGCAGGCGGTGGGCGGTGCTCAGGCCCGGGGTGTCGGGCAGCGCGGGCGCGTCGCCCGTGTCGCTCAGCGCGCCGTAACGGTAGTGCCCGCGGATGCCGTCGAGCTGGAGCGTTGTCTTGCCCGTGAGTTCGAAGTGGTCCACGCTGAACGCCAGGCTCAGCGGCAAGGGCAGCGTGAGCGCCTGCATCGGTTCGCTGGGCGTGGGCGGGCGCTCGTCGTTCACCCTCAGCGTGCGGATGGTCAGCGCCTTCGGGTGCGCACCGCGGCCTAGCAGCGCGCCGGTCCACAGCGACTCGTTCCAGTCCAGCTGCACACCTTCGGCCTGCACGCTGAGCGCGCCCCGCTTCCAGCGCAGCGCGGCGATGCGGCCGCCGCCGCGCAGGCTGCCTTCGACGCCTTCGGTGTGCAACTGGCCCAGGGTGTCGGTGCGCCCCTGCATCCAGCGGTCGGCCCAGCCCAGCGCCTGCGCCAGCGAGCCCGGTGTGGCGGCCCAGAGCCAGAGAGCCACGACCCCGGCCAGCAACAGCGCGAGCAACGTGCCGGGCAGCCAGAGGGCCAGGCGCCGCCCCAGCGGGCGCGGGCGTCGCGCGGACGCCGCGGCTTCGGGCGCAGGGGAAGGGCTGTCGTGTTCGGTCATGCGGATCAGAAGCTGAAGCCGACGTTGAGGTGGACGCGGAACCGTTTGGCGTCCACGCCGTAGGCCAGGTCCAGCTGCAGCGGCCCCACCGGGCTGTTGTAGCGCAGGCCCGCACCCACGCCCACCCGGGTGTCCACTTGTGTGGTCTGGTTGGTCACCACGCCCGCGTCCACGAACAGCACGCTTTCCCAGGGTGTGCGCACGCTGTTGCGCCAGATCGGGCGCTGCCACTCGAAGCTGGCCACGCCCAGGTAGCGCCCGGCGGTGACGCTGCCGTCGGGCTGCACCACGCCGATGTCGCGCAGGCCGTAGCCGCGCACCGTGGTGTCGCCGCCGGTGAGAAAGAGCAGGGTGTCGGGGATGGGGGCGTCGGCGTCGGCCAGCACCGCGCCGCCCTGCAGGCGCAAGGCGAGGCGGCCGTTGCGGCTGCTGGACGCGGGTTTGTCCGGCGCCTGGCCGAGCGTGAGCAGGTCGTCCAGCACCTCGGTCACGGGGTCCAGCGGCCAGTAGCCGAGCCAGCGCGCCTGGGTGCTGACGAAGGGCTGGCGCACGCCGCCCAGCGTCATGCCGACACCGAGCGTGAGCCCCAGGCCGTAGCCCCGGTTGGGGTAGGGCAGGGTGTCGAAGCGGCGCCAGGTCCAGCCGTAGTTGGCCGAGATGGCGGCGTCGTTGCCGTCGGACGAGGCCAGTCTTGAGACGGTGTTGACGGTGCGCGCGCGGTCGAACTGCAGAAAATAGCGGCGGTCCAGCAGGGCGCTGGCCTGCGCCTTGCCCGCGCTCAGCCGCAGGCTGGAGACGGTGGTGTCGTCGTCGATCTGGCGCGCCAGGCGCCCGCCGGCGAGCCAGTGCCAGCCGTCGTCTTCGATCGGCGCGCTCCAGTCGGACGAGAGCTGCTGGTCGTTGCGTTCGAGCTGCAGCTTGCTCAGCGCCTGCCAGCCGATGACGGGCAGGCGCAGGTGTTTGTGTTCGGCCGAGAGGCGCGGGCCATTGTTGGTGCTTCCGCCCACGCCGAGCACGACACTTTGCAGCTGCGCTTCTTTCACCTGCACCACCACCGGCGCCCCGGTGGCCGGGTCGTCGCCGGGCTCCAGATCGACGTAGGCGAAGACCGAGGTGTAGTAGCCGCTGTCGGCGATTTTCTGCTGGGCGTCCTGCAGCCGGGTGAGGCTGTAGTCGGCGCCGGGCCGCAGGCCGGCCAGGCGCACCAGGCGCTCCACGGTGGCCGTGCCGTAGCGCTCGGCGCCTTCCACCCGCACGGTGCCGATCTGTACCGGCAGGCCGGAGTCGAGCTCGATGTGCCAGTGGGCGGCGTTCGCCGTGGTGTCGATGTCGCTCAGGCTGTTGACGATGCGGCCCCGCGGGTAGCGCTCGTTGGTGAGCAGGCGCAGGGTGTCGGACTTCACGCGGCCCCAGCCGGCTTGCGTGAAATCCTGGCCCACCGCCTGCTGGCCGCTGCGCTGGATGGTTTCGCGCTGGGCCGCCGCGGCTTCGGCGTTCGCGATGTCGCCCCGGAAATAGACGTTGGAAGAAGCCACCGAGGTGATCGGACCCGGCTCGATGCGGATGCGCACCGTGCCCAGCGCGGGCGCCGCTGCGCCGTCCGGGGTGGCGGGCTCGCGGCCGACGCTGATCTGCGGTGAAAAGTGGCCCTGCGTGCCCAGCAGGTCGCGCAGGTTGTCGGGGGCCGCGATCAGCAGCCGGTCGAGTTCGCTGCCGTCGAGGTCCTGCAGGTTGCGGTAACGCTGGAGATCGAGGTGGCGCAGCAGGAAGGGCTGAATCGTTGCGGGCGCTTCGAGCTGGATGTCGAAGCGCGCCGGGCCTGTTGCGGCACCGTCGGGCTCAAGCTGCGGAGCGGCGGCCGTGCCGGCGGCGTCGGGTCCGGACGCGGCGGTTGTCTGCGCCGCGGCCCCGAGCGGCAGCAACAAAAGCAGACAAAAAAGCCGTGTGGAAGCCACACGGCGCAGAAGGGGGAGGTTCATGCGGGGCTATTTCGAGAGCATCCTCATCGTGTCCTCCAGCCCCTTGAGGGTCAGCGGGTACATGCGCTGGCCCATCAGTTGCTGGATCACGCTGATGCTCTGTCGATACTGCCACACCCCCTGGGGTTCTGGATTGATCCACGCGAATTTGGGAAACGTGTGTGTGAGCCGTTGTAACCACTCGGCACCCGCTTCCTCGTTGTTGTATTCCACGCTGCCGCCGGGCTGCAATATTTCGTAGGGGCTCATGGTCGCGTCACCCACGAAGATGAGTTTGTAGTCCTTGTTGTACTTGCGCATGATGTCCCAGGTCGGGAACTTCTCGGCGTAGCGGCGGCGGTTGTTCTTCCACACGAAGTCGTAGACGCAATTGTGGAAGTAATAGAACTCCAGGTGCTTGAACTCGCTCTTGACCGCGCTGAAAAGCTCCTCGACGCGCTGGATGTGTTCGTCCATCGTGCCGCCCACGTCCATCAGCAGCAGCACCTTCACGTTGTTGTGCCGCTCCGGGATCATCTTGATGTCGAGCCAGCCGGCGTTGGCGGCGGTGGCGCGGATGGTGTCGGGCAGGTCGAGCTCGAGGTCGTTGCCTTCGCGCGCAAACTTGCGCAGGCGGCGCAGCGCGACCTTGATGTTGCGCGTGCCGAGTTCCTGCGTGTCGTCGTAGTCGCGGTAGGCGCGCTGCTCCCACACCTTCACCGCCGATTTGTTGCCGCCCTTGCCACCGATGCGGATGCCCTGCGGGTTCTTGCCGCCGTGGCCAAACGGCGAGGTGCCGCCGGTACCGATCCACTTGCTGCCGCCCTCGTGGCGCTCCTTCTGCTCTTCGAGCCGCTTCTTCAGCGTCTCCATGAGCTCGTCCCAGTCCATCTTGGGCGCGTTGGCGATCTGCTCGGCAGACAAGATGCGCTCCAGCTCCTGGCGCAGCCAGTCGGCCGGGATCGGCTTGGTGAAGTCCGCGATCATCTCCACGCCCTTGAAGTAGGCGGCGAAGGCGCGGTCGAACTTGTCGAAGTGCTTCTCGTCCTTCACCAGCGCCGTGCGGCTGAGGAAGTAGAAGTCGTCCATGGTGCAGGCGTCCGGATTCGTCGGTCCCACCACGTCGGCCTGCAGCGCTTCAAGCAGGGTCAGGAACTCCTTGACCGAGACCGGCAGCTTGGCGGCTCGCAGGGTGTAGAAGAAGTCGATCAGCATGGCAGGACCTCCAGAGCGAGGACGCAAGAACCGCCGGTCACCGGTTCCGCTGGTTCATGAACACCAGCTTCTCGAACAGCGTGGTGTCCTGTTCGTTCTTCAGCAAGGCGCCCACCAGCGGCGGGATGCTGACCTTGCTGTCGGCGCTCTGCAGCGCTTCGAGCGGGATGTCTTCGGCCAGCAGCAGCTTGAGCCAGTCCAGCAGTTCGCTGGTGCTGGGCTTTTTCTTCAGGCCGGGCAGGTTGCGCACGTCGTAGAAGGTCTTCATCGCCGCGGTCAGCAGCTCCTGCTTGAGGTCGGGGAAGTGCACGTCCACGATGCGCTTCATGGTCTCGGCGTCGGGGAACTTGATGTAGTGGAAGAAACAGCGGCGCAGGAAGGCGTCGGGCAGTTCCTTTTCGTTGTTGGAGGTGATGAACACCAGCGGGCGGTGCTTGGCGCGGATCAGCTCGCGTGTCTCGTAGCAATAGAACTCCATGCGGTCGAGTTCGCGCAGCAGGTCGTTGGGGAACTCGATGTCGGCCTTGTCGATTTCGTCGATCAGCAGCGCCACCGGCTGGTCGGCGTTGAAGGCCTGCCAGAGCACGCCCTTGACGATGTAGTTGTGGATGTCCTTGACCTTCTCGTCACCGAGCTGCGAGTCGCGCAGGCGGCTCACCGCGTCGTATTCGTACAGGCCCTGCTGCGCCTTGGTGGTGCTCTTGATGTGCCACTGCAGCAGCGGCAGCTTCAGCGCTTCGGCCACTTCTTCGGCCAGCATGGTCTTGCCGGTGCCGGGCTCGCCCTTGACGAGCAGCGGGCGCTTCAGGGTGATGGCCGCGTTGACGGCCAGCATCAGGTCCTGGGTGGCGACGTAGTTCTGGGTGCCTTGGAATTTCATGTCGGGGGCTTCGGGTTGGGAAGGAAAACGCTGCTGGTACGGGCCGCGGTCCACTGGCCGCAGGGCCGGGAATCAGGGTAATCAATAAGTGGCTGGTGATGATCGAGTCTATATAATCGAGCATTGATTTTTATCAATCATTCATCTCATTGTGCTTGCAAAATGAACCAACTGTTGCCCATGATCGCCCGTTCACTTGTCGCCGCTGCGACGTTTTCTGCGGTCGCTCTGACCGCCCAGGCGCAGGGCCTCACCGGCAACGCTGACGCCGGTCAGAAGAAGGCCGACATGTGCATCGGCTGCCACGGCATCCCGGGCTACCAGAACAGCTTTCCCGAGATCCACAAGGTCCCCAAGATTTCGGGCCAGTCGGACAAGTACATCATCTCGGCCCTGACGGCTTATAAGAAGGGTGAACGCAAGCACCCGTCCATGCGCGGCATCGCCGGTTCGCTGAGCGAGCAGGACATGGCCGATCTGGGCGCTTTCTACGCCGCACAGGCTTCCAAGACCGCGGCCGAAACGCCCAAGGCCCCCGACCAGGTCACGCAGGCCCTGATCGAAAAGGGCGCCTGCGCGTCCTGCCACGGCGCCAACTTCAGCAAGCCGATCGACCCGACCTACCCCAAGATCGGTGGCCAGCACGCCGACTACCTGTTCGTGGCCCTCAAGGCCTACACGGTCGAGGGCAACCAGGTGGTGGGTCGCGCCAACCCCATCATGGCCGGCATGGCCAAGCAGTTTTCACCCGCCGAAATGCGCCAGATCGCCAAGTACCTGGCTTCACTCGATGGCGAACTGTCGGTGGTGCCGCAGCCTCGCTTCCGCTGATTGCTGTTCGCCCCAAAAAAAGCCGCTCGATGAGCGGCTTTTTTGTGTCAGTCTTTCGTTGCCCGGCGGCGCACCTGGTCGATGTAGGCCTGGCCGTCGGGCGGGCGACCGGCGCGCTGGCTTTCCCAGAGCATGGTGCCCAGGCACTCCATCACTTCGTGGTGCGCAGCGTGCAGGTCGCCACGGCGCGCGGCCAGCAGTTCCACCGCCTGGCGGATGCCCGGTGGCTGGTCGATGCTGCACTGCTCGCTGATGGACAGGTGCATGGACAGGTGCAGGAACGGGTTCTCGCTGGTGCCGTTGCCCGGTTCGCCAAGGCGGGCGAGGGCCGTGTCCACGTCGGACAGTTCGGCGTGGTATTCGGGATGTTCGGCGATCCACTGGCCGGCCAGGGTTTCGATGGCCTCCATGGGTTGTTCGCCCAGGCGCTTGGCGTGGACCGAACAGAAGAATCGCCGCACATCGGCTTGAGACGGATTGAACATGGGGGCATTGTCCCGCAAGCAACGACACCCCGTGACCCGCTTGGGTACAGTGGTGCCCACTGTTCAGGAGACACCACATGACCCAGGCCTTCATCTGCGACGCCATCCGCACCCCCTTCGGTCGCTACGGCGGCGCGCTCAGCAGTGTGCGTACCGACGACCTCGGCGCCATCCCGTTGCGTGCCCTGATGGCGCGCAACCCGAACGTCGACTGGGGCGCCATCACCGACGTGCTCTTCGGCTGCGCCAACCAGGCCGGTGAAGACAATCGCAACGTCGCCCACATGAGCAGCCTGCTCGCCGGCCTGCCGCTGGAGGTGCCGGGCGCCACCATCAACCGCCTGTGCGGCTCCGGCCTGGACGCCGTGGGCACGGCCGCACGCGCCATCAAGGCCGGTGAAGCCGGCCTGATGATCGCCGGCGGCGTGGAAAGCATGAGCCGCGCACCCTTCGTCATGCCCAAGGCAGAGAGCGCTTTCAGCCGCAACAACGCCGTCTACGACACCACCATCGGCTGGCGCTTCGTCAACAAGCTGATGAAGGCCCAGTACGGCGTGGACTCCATGCCCGAAACGGCAGAAAACGTCGCCACCGACTACGGCATCGAGCGCGAGGCGCAGGACCGCATGGCCCTGGCCAGCCAGATGAAAGCCGTCGCCGCGATCAAAGCCGGTCATCTGGCGCGCGAGATCTGCGCCGTGAGCATTCCGCAGAAAAAGGGCGACGCCATCGTCGTGGACACCGATGAACACCCGCGCGAAACCAGCCTCGAAACACTCGCCAAGCTCAGGGGCGTGGTGCGGCCCGACGGCACGGTGACGGCGGGTAACGCCAGCGGCGTGAACGACGGCGCCTGCGCGCTGCTGCTGGCCGATGAAGCCACCGCCGCCAAGAACGGACTCACGCCCAAGGCCCGCATCGTCGGCATGGCCACGGCCGGCGTGGCCCCGCGCATCATGGGCATCGGCCCGGCGCCAGCGACGCAGAAGGTGCTCGCGCTCACCGGCCTGACGCTGGAGCAGCTGGACGTGATCGAACTCAACGAAGCCTTTGCCGCCCAAGGCCTGGCGGTGCTGCGCACCCTGGGTCTGCAGGACGACGATGAACGGGTCAACGCCTGGGGCGGCGCCATCGCGCTGGGTCATCCGCTGGGCGCCAGTGGCGCCCGCCTGGCCACCACGGCGGTCAACCGCCTGCACGCCACGGGCGGGCGCTACGCGCTGTGCACCATGTGCATCGGGGTGGGGCAGGGCATTGCTCTGATCATCGAGCGGGTCTGAAGTCCAGGGGCGGACAAGCGAAGCGGCGCAGGGGGGTGGCCAGTCAGTGCCTCCAGGCCGGCAGCTGCCAGTTGCGCCAGAGCGCCAGCGCCCGCAGCCCGGCCGTGACGACCACGCAGGCGATCAGCGCCAGCCAGCCGGGCGCGTCCATCTGCCACAGCCCCACATACACCCAGCCGCCCACGAAGGCGCACACCGCATAGGGGCGGTGGTCGTGGAAAGCGGTCGGGATTTCATTGCACACCACATCGCGCAGCACGCCGCCGAACACGCCCGTGATCAGGCCCATGAGCACGGCCACCAGCGCGGGCAGCTCCAGTTGCAGCGCCTGGTGCACGCCGGTGGCGGCGAACAGGCCCAGGCCCAGCGCGTCGGGCCACTGGATGGCCTTTTCGGTCAGGGCAAAATGGCGAACCCGCAAGAACAGCATGGCCAGCACGCACAGGGCCAGAACCCCCCACAGCATCTCCACATGGCGCACCCAGAAAAACGGCCGCTGGTCCAGCAGCAGGTCGCGCAGCGTGCCGCCGCCGAACGCGGTAAGGAAGCCCACCACACACACGCCGACCGCGTCGAGCCGCTTGCGGGCGCCTTCCATGATGCCCGACAGCGCGAAAGCGGCCGTGGCCGCCAGCTCCACCAGCAGGCGCAGGGTTTCGCCCCAGAATTGAACGTTGTGCATCGCCGGATTGTCGTCGCCCCATGCCCCTGATCACCGACCCTTTCTTCTACGCCGTGGCGATTCCAGCGGTGCTGCTGCTGGGGGTGAGCAAGAGCGGCTTTGGCGCCGGCTTCGGCTCGCTCGCCGTGCCCATGATGGCGCTGGCGGTCACGGTGCCGCATGCGGCAGCGATCCTGATGCCCGTGCTGCTGGTGATGGACCTGCTGGGCATGGCGGCGTTTCGAAAGAACGTGGATCGCCGCTTGCTGCGTTTCCTGCTGCCCTTTGGCCTGCTCGGCATCGTGATCGGCGCGCTGCTGTTCAAGGTGCTCGACGCCAAGGTGGTGGCCGGCATCGTGGGCGGCTTCACCCTGCTGTTCCTGGCGCAACGCCTGCTGTTTCCGCCCAGGGCCGACAGCCCGCCGCCACCGAAATGGGTGGGTGCCATCCTGACGGCCACCTCCGGTTTCACCAGCTTCATCGCCCACGCCGGCGGCCCGCCGATCAACGCCTATGTGATCCCGCTGCGGCTCTCGCCGGTGCTGTTCACCGGCACCATGGCCTTCTTCTTTTTCTTCATCAACCTCTCGAAGTGGATTCCCTACGCCTGGCTGGGCCTGTTGGACCTGCGCAACATGCTGACCTCGCTGGCGCTGCTGCCGTTTGCGCCGATCGGGGTCTGGGTGGGGGTGCGCATTGCGCACCGCATCCAGCCGCTGCTGTTCTACCGGCTGGTTTACACCGGCATGTTCCTCACCGGCGTCAAGCTGGTGTGGGACGCCTGGCGCTGAAGGCGTGGCGATAACATAGACCCAGTTTTCAGACAACGAGGAGGTCGGTATGCCGGTGGTGGTGGTTGCGAATCCCAAGGGGGGCGTGGGCAAGTCCACGCTGTCCACCAACGTGGCCGGTTATTTCGCCAGTCAGGGGCACAGCGTCATGCTCGGCGATGCGGACCGCCAGCAGTCCTCCGCGCTCTGGCTCAAGCTGCGGCCCGAGGCGGCCCGCCCGATCGCCACCTGGAACATCTCGCACGACCTGATCGCCCGCCCGCCGCGCGACACCTCGCACGTGGTGCTCGACACCCCGGCCGGCCTGCACGGCTGGCGCTTCAAGGACGTGCTCAAGCTGGCCGACAAGGTGCTGGTGCCGCTGCAGCCCAGCATTTTTGACATCTACGCAACCCGGGCGTTTCTCGACGAGCTGGCCGAGACGCGGCACGCCGACCAGCTCGACATCGGCATCGTCGGCATGCGGGTCGATGCGCGCACCATCGCCGCCGACAAGCTGCACGAGTTCGTCGACAGCCTCGGCTTGCCGGTGCTGGGCTACCTGCGCGACACGCAGAACTACATCCACCTCGCCGCGCGCGGTCTCACGGTGTTCGACGTCTCGCCGAGCCGGGTCGAGAAGGACCTGCAGCAATGGCAGGGCATCTGCGACTGGTTGAACAGTTGAAACACCCCCGCCGCGCTGCGCGCGACCCCCTCAAGGGGGCGGCACTGGCCGTCCGGCAAAGCCGGCCCGGCGGTGCCCTGGGCTGCACCCCTTCATGCATCGGTGTGGCGCTCCGGCGCCATTGAAAACAGATATCCACGGCGGTAGCTTGTCGCGCGGCCGACACCAGCAGCAGGGTTGGCCGACTAGAGTCGCGGCCATGAAAACCTTTGAAACCCTGGCCGATCTGGCCGCGTGTGTGGGCCAGGAAGTGGCCGTGAGCGACTGGGTCACCATCACCCAGGAGCAGGTCAACCGGTTTGCCGAAGCCACCGGGGACCACCAGTGGATCCACGTGGATGTGGAGCGGGCCCGCGCCGGTCCCTTTGGTGCGCCGATTGCACACGGCTTTCTCACGCTGTCACTGCTGCCGGTGTTTTTCGACTCGTCCTTCGAGATCCGGCAGGCGGGCGTGGGCGTGAACTACGGGCTCAACAAGGTGCGTTTCACGGCGCCGGTGCCGGTGGGCAGCCGCCTGCGCGGGCACCTCACGCTGCTCAGCGCGGAGCCGATCGAGCGCGACGGCCTGCAGATGCTGTGGTCGGTGGCGGTCGAACGCGAGGGCTCGGACAAGCCGGTGTGTGTGGCCGAGTCGCTGGTGCGGCGCTATCCCTGATACCGATTGGCCCTCAAAGCGATAACGGCGTTGCGCAGCCTTGCCGTGCCAAAGCACTGACTGCGGCTTCGCGCCTTGTTCTCACTTTGAATGCAGGCGGTGTGCGCCACGAGCGCGCGGCTATTTGATGCGCACCAGCTGGCTCGGTTCGAGCCAGCCTTCGAAAGCCGAGATGAGGTCGTTGATGCGCGCTGCCGCCGCGCTCTGGCTGTGTTGTTGCGAAATCAGCTGGTAGGCGTCGTTGCGCAACATCCAGAGTTCCTTGGCGGTCTGGGTGGCGGCGATTTTGTGGCGCAGGCGCTGCGCGGGCGCGCTGTCGCAATCCTCCACGCTTTGAAGCAGGGCGTTGCGAATGACTTGAATGTCTTTCAGGCTGGGCGTCTTGCGCGCGGTCGAGCGCGGGCTGAGCGTCCCCCTGATGATGCGGGCGATGGTGGGAATCAAGCGGGCCTCCGGGCGACCTGGTGGGGCGCAGGGACAGGTGGTGCGGCGGCGGGTCTCGCTCGGCGCGGGCAAAGGAAGCTCGTTATTGTGTTGGAACCCTGGGTGCCGGTGTGGGTGTGGCTCCCCATTGCCAAAGTGACGGTTTTCACAGACGTGTGGTCCCGAAGTCCTGCTGGCGCCAGGCTTCGTAAACAACCACCGCCACCGAGTTGGACAGGTTCAGGCTGCGCTGGCCTTCGATCATGGGCAGGCGCAAACGCTGGCTGTCGGGAAACTGCGACCGCACCGCTTCGGGCAGGCCCTGTGTTTCCGAACCGAAGACCAGCCAGTCGCCGGGCAGGAAGTGGTTGTCGTACACGCTGCGGCTGCTGCGGGTGGTGCAGGCAAACAGGCGCTGCGGGTCGGGTTGTTCGGATTCGAGAAAGCGGGCCCAGTCGGCATGGCGACGGACCTGTGTGTACTCGTGGTAGTCGAGTCCCGCTCGCCGCATCTGCTTGTCGTCCATCGAAAAGCCCAGGGGCTCGATCAGGTGCAGTGTGCAACCCGTGTTGGCGCTGAGCCGAATGACATTCCCCGTGTTGGGTGGAATTTCGGGCGCAACGAGAACGATGTGGAACATGAAGACAGGTCAAGGTGCTGTGGCGCGCGCAAGGTGTCGGGCCGTTGGCCTGACCTTGTGTGCTCCCTGCTTGGCCGCGATGATAAGCGCAATTCGGCGTGTTCCCGTTGCACCGCGCCGTCCCTGGTTGCCCATCGCAACCGTCCCTGCTTTTGATCAGAAGCCGGTGAGATTCAGTGGCCGCTGGTTCGGGCCAGCACCAGGGCGCTGACACGACCGGTGCCCGCCTTCAGCAGCGCCTGGGCGGCGCTGTTGAGCGTGGTGCCGGTGGTGCTGACGTCGTCCACCAGGAGCACGTGGGTTTTCTGCAGGCGGGCCACGTGGTGCGGATGGGTGACAAAGCTGCCCTGCAGGTTGCGCAGGCGCTGTTCACGGGGCAGCGGGTGCTGGTCGGGCGCGTTGCCGATGCGCACCAGGGCGTCGGACAGCGCCAGCGCCCGGGTATCGGCCGTCTGTCGGCGCAAGGCCTTGATCAGTTCCCACGCCTGGTTGTAGCCGCGCTCGGCCAGTCGAGCCGCGGTGACCGGGACCGGCACCACCACATCGCACGCGCGCAGCAGCTCGCCCACCCCCGGCTGGCGCAGCATGAGGGCGGCGAGTGGACCCGCCCAGCCGGGCTCGCCCCGGAACTTGAAGCGGGCGATCAGGCCGTCCCACGGGTAGGCGTAGTCCACCGCGGCCACCAGGGTCTGCAGGCTGTGCGCGTGCGAGCCCTCGCTCTGTGAGAGGCAGGCGCCGCAGTGCGTGGAGCCTGGCGGCAGGCGCCGGGCGCAGGTCGGGCAGCGGGGCTCGGGTGGCGCGTGGCGTGTTTCGCAGGCCGGGCACACCGGCAACGAAGGCCAGCGGCCACACACCTGACAGGTGCCGGGCAGGCGCTGCATGAGCTGGTACAGAGGGTGGCGGCCGGACATGGGACCAATATACTGGCGCCGACGCCGCACACGCGCGCCCGAGCGAGCACCACGACCCTTGAAAACCACACCTGAAACCGCTTCTGCCGTGCCCGGACTGGATCCGCGCGCGGCCTCGCGCTGGCTCGATCATCCGCGGACCCAGAGCCCGTGGCTGCACGAAGAGGTGGCCACACGCATGTCGGAACGGCTGAAGTGGTTCCGGAATGCCCCCGCAAGCTGGCTGCATTGGGAGCCGGTCGACGGTGGCCTGACGGCGCACCGGCGCCTGCGCGAGCAGCTGCCCCTGGCCGAGTGCCATGTCGAGTCGCGGCACATTCAGCGGGCCCTGCAGGCCACGCTGGAGCCGGCGAAACGGTCCTGGAACCCGGCCCACTGGCGCCGCGCCTTCAACCCGCAGCCGGCGACCGACGACACGCGCGTGGCGATGCTCTGGGCCAACATGGCCCTGCACCACGAACCCCAGCCCCTGGACCTGCTGAAACGCTGGCACAGCCGGATCCAGACCGATGGTTTTCTGATGTTTTCCTGCCTCGGTCCGGACACGCTGCGTGAGCTGCGGGCGGTGTACGCGCGGGCGGGCTGGCCCGATCCGGCGCATGCGTTCACCGACATGCACGACTGGGGCGACATGCTGGTGCACAGCGGGTTTGCCGAGCCGGTGATGGACATGGAACGCATCAACCTCTCGTACAGCGGCGCAGAGCCCCTGCTGCGCGATCTGCGCGAACTCGGGCGCAACCTCAGCGCCGGGCGGTTTCCGGCTCTGCGTTCCCGGGGCTGGCACGCCCAGCTGTGCCGGGCGATCGAGGACGGGTTGCCACGGTCCGACGATGGGCGCCTGTTGCTCACTTTCGAGGTGATTTACGGGCACGCTTTCAAGCCCGCTCCCCGTGTGCCACTGGGCCCCACCCAGTCGGTTTCGGTCGAGGACATGCGCGCCATGCTGCGCGCCGGCCGCAGCTGAGAGGCCTTCCCGGATCGTCTGCCGGGTCGTCGCTAGGTCTGGAAAACCAGGCACGGACGGGCAGAATTTGGCCGCGGCGCCAGAAAAACCGGGGTGTCCGGCCGCTACAATTGACATAAATCAAACCTTTCGGAGCGTTTTCTCCGCAAGGCTGATCCGGTCTGCGGGCCGCGCAGGGCCCGGTCTGACGAGGCAAGGATGAGTCCATCCCTCCCACCCTTCCGCTGGGCAACCGTGTCTGCCGAGGGCACGCTCTGGCTGTTGCGGCGCAATTGTTCGGTCTCGCCGAAGCAGGTGGGCTGGTTTTTTGCGGGCTTGTGCGGGGTGTCGCTCGGTGTGGCCGGATTCTTCTGGTCGCAGGGCGCCACGCTGGTGCTGCCGTTCACGGCGGTGGAGCTGATGGCGGTGGGCACGGCCTTTCTGGTGTTTGCCCGCCACGCCACCGACCGGGAGCGCATCAGCCTGCGGGACGGTCGCCTGGTGGTGGAGCTGGAGATGGCGGGTGAGACGCGGCGGTGTGAGTTCGTGAGCCAGGGCGTGCGGATCGACACCGGGCAGGGCCGAGAGGGGTTGATCGAGCTTCGAGGGGGCGGTCATGCGGTTCACGTGGGCCGCTACCTGCGGCCAGACCTCAGGCCCGAGCTGGCCAGGGAAATCGCCCTGGCGTTGAGAGAAGGTTGACAGGTGTGGGTCGCGCGTTTGGGTATTCCCTGAGTGGGGCGGTGCACGGAATTTGTTCTAATTGGCATTGATATAAATCAATACTTATATTTGAGGCGGAAAAAGTGAGAATGACCAATCAAGCAGGAAAGCTCCTCGGCAACGCACTGTCCCGGTTCCGGTCGGTGACCGCGACCATGGCCCTTGGCTCGGCCGTCTGGGTGACGGAGGCGGCACATGCGGTCAACGACCTGCCGGGCGGCCCGGCGGTCAACCAGCTCAACTTTGCGCCGCCAGCCACCAAGATCGCCGAAGAACAGCACTGGCTGCACTGGTTCATGATGGCCATCTGTGCCGTCATCTTCGTGGTCGTGTTCGGCGTGATGTTCTATTCCATCGTCAAGCACCGCAAGTCGGTGGGCCACAAGGCGCAGGCGCTGTCCGAGCCGATCTGGGTGGAGCTGGGCTGGACCATCATTCCGTTGCTGATCGTGATCGGCATGGCGCTGCCCGCCACCAAAGTGCTGGTGGCGCAGAAAGACACCACCAACAGCGACCTGACCATCAAGGCCACAGGCATGCAGTGGAAGTGGGGTTACGACTACATCAAAGGCGAAGGCGAAGGCATCTCGTTCCTGTCGACGCTGGACAACAGCCACCGCGAGATGTCCAACAGTGGCAACCCGCCTGCGACGGACGACTACCTGCTCAAGGTGGACAACCCGCTCGTGGTGCCTGTGGGCAAGAAAATCCGCATCATCACCACCGCCAACGACGTGATCCACGCCTTCATGGTGCCGGCCTTTGGCATCAAGCAGGACGCCATCCCCGGCTTCGTGCGCGACACCTGGTTCCGCGCCGAGAAGACCGGTGACTTCTATGGTCAGTGTGCCGAGCTGTGTGGCAAGGAACACGCCTACATGCCGATCCACGTCAAGGTGCTGAGCGCCGAGGCGTACACCGCCTGGGTCACCGAGCAACAAAAGGCCGTGGTCGCTGCGAAGTGAGCAGTGGACTGAAGAATTCAAAGTATCCAAGGAATCAACGATGAGTGCAGTTCTCGACCACCACGACGCGCACGGCCATGACCACGACCACCACGCCCCGTCGGGCTGGCGCCGCTGGGTCTACGCCACCAACCACAAAGACATCGGCACGCTGTACCTGCTGTTCGCCTTCACCATGCTCATGGTGGGCGGCGTGCTGGCGCTGCTGATCCGCGCCGAGCTGTTCCAGCCCGGCCTGCAGCTGGTCAACCCCGGGCTGTTCAACCAGCTCACCACCATGCACGGCCTGATCATGGTGTTCGGCGCCATCATGCCGGCCTTCGTGGGCTTCGCGAACTGGATGATCCCGCTGCAGATCGGCGCCGGCGACATGGCCTTTGCCCGCATGAACAACTTCAGCTTCTGGCTGATGATTCCTGCGGCCATCATGCTGGTGGCCTCGTTCTTCATGCCCGGTGGCGCACCGGCGGCCGGCTGGACGCTGTACGCGCCGCTGACGCTGCAGATGGGTCCCTCGATGGATGCCGGCATCTTCGCCATGCACATCCTGGGCGCCTCGTCCATCATGGGCTCGATCAACATCATCGTGACCATCCTGAACATGCGCGCGCCCGGCATGACGCTGATGAAGATGCCCATGTTCTGCTGGACCTGGCTGATCACCGCCTACCTGCTGATCGCCGTGATGCCCGTGCTGGCCGGCGCCATCACCATGACGCTGACCGACCGCCACTTCGGCACCAGCTTCTTCAACCCCGCCGGCGGCGGCGACCCGGTGATGTACCAGCACATCTTCTGGTTCTTCGGCCACCCCGAGGTCTACATCATGATCCTGCCGGCCTTCGGCATCGTGAGCCAGGTCGTGCCCGCGTTCTCGCGCAAGAAGCTGTTTGGCTACGCCTCCATGGTGTACGCCACCGGCTCCATCGCCATCCTGTCCTTCGTCGTGTGGGCCCACCACATGTTCACCACCGGCATGCCGGTGACGGGCCAGCTGTTCTTCATGTACTCGACCATGCTGATCGCCGTGCCCACGGGCGTGAAGATCTTCAACTGGATCGCGACCATGTGGAAGGGTTCGATGACCTTCGAAACGCCCATGATGTGGGCCGTCGGCTTCATCTTCGTGTTCACCATCGGTGGCTTCACCGGCCTGATCCTGTCGGTCGCCCCGATCGACATCCAGATGCAGGACACCTATTACGTGGTGGCGCACTTCCACTACGTGCTGGTGGCCGGTTCGCTGTTCGCCATGTTCGCCGGCATCTACTACTGGCTGCCCAAGTGGACCGGCGTGATGTACAGCGAAACCCGCGGCCAGATCCACTTCTGGTGGTCGATGATTTCCTTCAACGTCACCTTCTTCCCGATGCACTTCCTGGGTCTGGCCGGCATGCCGCGCCGCTACGCCGACTACCCGATGCAGTTCGCCGACTTCAACGCCATCGCCTCGGTGGGTGGTTTTGCCTTCGGTATTGCCCAGGTCTATTTCTTCCTGGCAGTTGCGCTGCCCGCCATGCGCGGCAAGGGTGCCAAGGCCCCGCAGAAGCCCTGGGAAGGTGCTGAAGGCCTGGAGTGGGAAGTGCCGTCGCCGGCTCCGTTCCACACCTTCGAGAACCCACCCAAGCTGGACGCCAGCGCCACCCGGATCGTTGGCTGAAGCACGGGCCATCGTTGGAAAAATGACATCTGACCAAAAAAAGAACAACCTGCGCCTGGGCCTGATCCTGGGATCGGTGGCGCTGGTTTTTTTCCTCGGCTTCGTGGGCAAGATGGTGCTGCTCGGCGGCTGATCGCCACCCGGCACCCGTTATTTCGGAACACCCATGGGACTGCGTCGCGAAAACTTCAAGATGGTGGGCAAGCTCGGCGTGATCACGCTGGGCATGTTCGGCTTCGGCTATGCGCTGGTGCCGATCTACAACGCCATCTGTGAAATGACGGGCATCAACGTGCTGGCGCTGGCCGAGCGCGAAGTGCCCGGCCAGCGCGCGGCGCTGCCGGCCAACACCCAGGTGGACCGCACGCGCAGCATCACGGTCGAGTTCGACGTCAACACCCGCGGGCCCTGGCATTTCAAGCCGGCGGTGCGCTCGTTGCAGGTGCACCCGGGCGAACTCACCACCGTGGTCTACGAGTTCCAGAACATCCAGGACCGCACCATGGCCGCGCAGGCCATTCCGAGTTACGCGCCCAAGCAGTCGGCCGCCCATTTCAACAAGCTGGAGTGTTTCTGCTTCACCCAGTACACGTTGAAGGCGGGCGAAAAGAAGGAATGGCCGGTGGCCTTCGTGATCGATCCGCGCCTGCCCAAGGACGTCACCACCATCACGTTGTCCTACACCTTCTTCGAGGTGGGCGGCAAGGTGCCGGCGGCGCCCCAGGACGTGGCGGTGCACACGCTGCCCGTCGCCCAACCGGCGGATCCGGTATGACCCAGGTTCCTCTGCACCGGCGCAAAGGCTCCATCGGCGCCACCGTGAAAGCCGTGCTCTGGGGCTTTCTGGGCGTGCGCCGCAATGCCGACTACCAGAGCGACATTGCCAAGCTCAACCCCATCCACATCCTGGTGGTGGGCGTGATCATGGCCGTGCTTTTTGTCGTTGGCCTGATTCTGTTGGTGAACTGGGTGGTGCCCTGAGCCCCGGTTACCGAACACACTTTTCATTCTTCCAGCTATTCATACAAGCGTTCAGTACATAGGAGAGAGCATGTCAGCAGCAGCACACGGCACAACGCCTTATTACTTCGTCCCGGGGCCATCGCGCCATCCGGTGATGGCGGCCATTGGCCTGTTTTTTGTCATCCTGGGCGCAGGTCAGTGGGTCAACGGCGCCGAGTGGGGCATGTACTCGCTGGCGTTTGGCATGGCCTTCTGGCTCATCGTGCTGTTCCAGTGGTTTGGCCAGGCGATCGGCGAGAGCGAGAGCGGCATGTACGGGCGCAAGATCGACCTGTCGTTCCGCTGGAGCATGAGCTGGTTCATCTTCTCCGAAGTGATGTTCTTCGGCGCCTTCTTCACCGCGCTGTGGTGGGCCCGTACCCACTCGGTGCCGGCATTGGGCAACATTGAAAACTCGCTGATCTGGCCCGACTTCACTTCGGTGTGGCCCAGCCTGCAGGCCGGTGCCACCGCTTCGCCTGCCGGCATCATCGAGCCGTTCCAGACCATGGGGCCGTTCTGGCTGCCCACCATCAACACGGCTTTGCTGCTGAGTTCGGGCGTGACGCTGACCATCGCCCACCACGCGCTGCAGGCGGGTAACCGTGGCAAGACCATCGCCTTCATGTGGATGACGGTGCTGCTGGGTATCGTGTTCCTGTTCGTCCAGGGCTACGAATACGCCCACGCCTACAGCGAACTGAACCTCAAGCTGTCGTCGGGCATCTTCGGCTCGACCTTCTTCATGCTCACGGGCTTCCACGGCTTCCACGTGTTTGTCGGCATGCTGATGCTGCTGTTCATCACGCTGCGCCTGCAAAAAGGCCACTTCAGTGCCGATCGCCACTTTGGCTTTGAAGGCGCCGCCTGGTACTGGCACTTCGTGGACGTGGTCTGGCTGGGTCTCTACATCCTTGTTTACTGGATGTGAGTCCGGGCACGGGGCGCGAAAGCGTTCCGGACGGACAAGAAAAAAGCGCCAGCAGGCGCTTTTTTCTTGTCCGTCATGGCCCCGGCTCAGCGCTGCAAGGGCAGGCCGGTGGGCTGTATCCAGCCCATCAGGTAACTGACGAGCACCGCAACAAACAGCAGGATGGAGAATCCCACCCGGAAGGCCAGTGCCCGCGCCATGTGGTTCTTGCGCGGGGCGGCCGTTTTGCCATCTTCTCCGGTTTCGCTGGCGCCGCCGCGCATCATGAAGACCAGCGCAGCCGCCAGGCTGCCGATGATGGCGACGAAGGCCGCGATGACAAGGTATTTCATGCGATCAATTATCGGTTTGTTTGTGATCTCCGCGGGTGCTGTTGCATGAGCGTCGCTCGGCCGCTCCGAAGACGCTCTGCCCCGCAGTGCGCAGCACGGAGGGTAGTCCAGTGAGCGCCCGGCCCGCGCGTTTCTGGGTCGTGACGCTGGCCACCGTCGTCACGATGGCGGTGACCGCCGCGCTGGGTTTCTGGCAGCTGGACCGTGCCGGGCAGAAGCGCGCGCTGCAGGACCAGATCGAACAGCGGGGCCATCTGGCACCCTGGTCGACCCGTGAGCTCTTGCAGGCACTCGACCCTCAGGCCGGCCTGCACCGTCCCGTGCAAATCAGTGGCCGCTGGGTGCAGGGCGCCACCCTGTTTCTCGACAACCGGCAGATGAACGCCAGGGTGGGCTTTTTTGTGATCACACCGCTGCGACTGGCCGGCAGCGACCGCGCGATCCTGGTTCAGCGGGGCTGGGTGGCGCGCGACTTCAACGACCGCAGCCGCGTGCCGGCGGTGGATACGCCAGAAGGCGATGTCCGCCTCGAAGGGCGCCTGGCACCACCACCGGGCAGGCTTTTCGAGCTGGGTGAGTCAGGCTCTGGGCCAATCCGGCAAAATGTCGACATCCCCGGTTTGGCCCTGGCGTTCGGCGTGTCTCTGCTGGACGTCTCGGTCCTGCAGACCGGCAACGCAGACGACGGCCTGCAGCGCGACTGGCCGCGTGTCGCAGCCGGTGTCGAAAAACACCATGGTTACGCCTTCCAGTGGTTTGGCCTGTGCACCCTGGCCGGTGTTCTCTATGTCTGGTTCCAATTCATTTCCCCCCGCCGAAAGCGCACCCCCCATGGCCCAGAAGCCCGATGAACCGTTGATGCTGACCGTGCACAGCCTGCCCCAGCTGGACCAGGCGAGCGCCCAGGCCGCCGCCAGCACGCGCGCCGGCCGCTGGAAGATGCTGCTCCTGTTGCTCGTGAGCGCAGCGCCCGTGGTTGCCTCGTATATCACCTACTACGTGATCCGACCGGAAGGTCGCCGCAACTATGGCGAGCTGATCCAGCCGCAGCGTCCCTTGCCGGCGTTCACCGGCGTCAACGCCCTGGGGCAGGCCGTGCCGCTGACGACGCTCAAGGACCAGTGGCTGCTCATCAGTGTGGCGGACAGCGCCTGCAACGAGACCTGCCAGCAACACCTCTATCTGCAGCGCCAGCTGCGCGAGACCCTGGGCAAGGAGAAAGACCGGCTGGACTGGGTCTGGCTGCGCACGGGCGGTGCGGAGCTCGGTGAACCCTTGCGTCAGGCCACGGCCGCGGCACAGGTGCTGCAGGTGGACGCGCAGCAGCTGGCCGAATGGCTGCAACCAGCGCCGGGCCAGCGCCTGGAAGACCACCTGTATCTGGTGGATCCGCTGGGCAACTGGATGATGCGCTTCCCCGCGCCGCTGGACCCCAAAAGGGCCAAGAGCGATCTGGACCGCCTGCTGCGCGCATCCGCGTTCTGGGACAAGGCCGGAAGATGAGGACCACCCCCGTTGCTTGCTCGCTTCGCGTAGCCGCATCCCCCCTCAAGGGGGCGATACCCGTGGCCCGGCGAAGCCGGTTCCACGGTATCTCTGGCCTGGGGCATCTCGCGCCGGGGGCATGGGTATCCGTGCCGTTCAGGAACCAGTGACATGGACGCGCAACCGCTGTACGACCTCGCCCCCATCGCCCGCATCATGCTGCTGGGCGTGGTGCTCGCGCTCGGACCGCTGGCCTGGGTGTGGCTGCGCAACCGCGATGCCGCACCCGCGCAACGCCTGCGTGTGCTGACCCTCATCACCCTGTTTCTCACCTTCGACCTGGTGCTCTTCGGTGCTTTCACGCGCCTGACCGACTCGGGTTTGGGTTGCCCCGACTGGCCAGGCTGCTACGGCAGCGTGAGTCCGGTGGGCGCGAATGCGTCCATCGCGGCCGCGCAGGAAGCCATGCCGACGGGACCGGTCACGTTCTCCAAGGCCTGGATCGAGATGATCCACCGCTACCTGGCCACCGCCGTCGGGGTGTTGATCCTCGTACTGGCCAGCGTGAGCTGGGTTGAACGTCGGCGCTTGGCGGTGTCGTTCTGGTGGCCGCTGGCCACGCTGGTCTGGGTCTGCCTGCAAGGTGCGTTCGGTGCGCTCACCGTCACCATGAAGCTGTTCCCGGCCATCGTCACCATGCACCTGCTGGGCGGACTGGCGCTGCTGGCTTTGTTGCGAGCGCAGGCCGTGGGCTACGCGCAGGCCGAGCCCGCCCACCCCGGGCCTGTGGCCTTGCACAGCGGCACGCGTGTTGCGCTGGTTCTGGTGTTCACCCTGTTGTGGCTGCAGATCGCGCTTGGCGGCTGGGTGAGCACCAATTACGCCGTGCTGGCCTGCAGCGAGTTCCCCACCTGCCAGGGCAGCTGGTGGCCCAGCATGGATCTGCGCGAGGGCTTTTCGCTCTGGCGCGAACTCGGGCTGAGCCGCTCGGGCGAGGCCATTCCGTTCGCTGCGCTGACCGCCATCCACTACGTGCACCGTCTCACCGCCTACGTGGTGCTGGCTGCCCTGGGCTGGCTGGCGTGGCGGCTCTGGGCGGTGCCGGCCCTGCGCGGCACGGCGCGCACCCTGCTGGCGCTGGCCGGCCTGCAGGTGCTCAGCGGGCTGGCCAACGTGGTGCTCGACTGGCCGCTGCTGGCGGCGGTTGGCCACACCGGCGGTGCCGCAGCCCTCGTGATTGTCATGACCGGTGCCCTCTCTGGAACCCGCACTGCGGTGAACACCGTGAGCGCCTCCCCATTCAATGTTTCCCGACCGACCTGATGAGCACCGCGCCCACCACCCCCGCCACCGCCCAGCCGACCCCGGTCTGGCGCCAGTTCCACGCGCTGACCAAGCCGCGCGTGATCCAGCTCATCGTTTTCTGCGCCCTGATCGGCATGGTGCTGGCCGTGCCCGGTGTGCCGTCCTGGCAGCAGGTGCAGCTGGCCGCCATCGCCTCGTTCGGCATCTGGCTTGTGGCCGGCGCGGCAGCGGCTTTCAACTGCGTGGTCGAACAGCAGATCGACGCCAAGATGCGGCGCACCGCCTGGCGCCCCACCGCCAAGGGTGAGCTCTCCAACGTGCAGACGCTCTCGTTCTCGGCGGTGCTGTGTGCGCTGGGTTCGGCCATCCTGTACTTCCTCGTGAACCCGCTCACCATGTGGCTGACCTTCGCCACCTTTGTCGGCTACGCGGTGATCTACACCGTGATCCTCAAGCCGCTCACGCCGCAGAACATCGTGATCGGTGGTGCCTCGGGCGCCATGCCGCCGGTGCTGGGCTGGGCCGCCATGACGGGCGTGGTCTCGCCAGAAGCCCTCATCCTGTTCCTGATCATCTTCCTCTGGACACCGCCGCACTTCTGGGCGCTGGCGCTCTACCGCGTCGAGGATTACCGCAAGTCCGGCCTGCCGATGCTGCCCGTGACCCACGGTTCGGACTTCACCCGGCTGCAGATCCTGCTCTACACTTTTGTGTTGTTTGCCGCCTGCCTCATGCCCTTCGTGATGCGCATGAGCGGCTGGTTCTATCTGGTCATGGCCGTCGTGCTGAGCATCGGCTTCTCCGGCTATGCGTTTGCGCTCTGGCGGGAGTATTCGGACACGCTGGCGCGCAAGACCTTCCGCTTCTCGCTGATCCACCTGTCGCTGCTGTTCGCAGCACTTCTTATAGATCACTACCTGCCATGAATTCCGTTCGCCGTTTCCTTCTGCTGGCCGGCCTGTCCCTGGCCATGTTGGCAGGTTGCTCCGACAAACCCGCCGACGCCACCGCCACGGGCTTCTCGGGCATCGACATCACCGGTGCCGACTACGCCACCGGTTTCTCGCTCACCGACCACAACGGCCAGACCCGCACGCTGGCCGACTTCAAGGGCAAGGCGGTGGTGGTCTTTTTCGGGTTCACGCAGTGCCCCGACGTGTGCCCCACATCGCTGGGCGAGCTGGCGCAGGCCCGACAGCTGCTCGGTGCCGATGGCGAACGGCTGCAGGGGCTGTTCATCAGCGTCGACCCCGAGCGCGACACACCCGAGGTGATGAAGGCCTACATGGCCAGCTTCGACCCCAGCTTCCTCGCGCTCTACGCCGCGCCCGATGCGCTGCCCGATCTGGCCAAGAGCTACAAGGTCTATTACAAGAAGGTCGAAGGCAAGACCCCGACCAGCTACACCATGGACCACTCAGCGGGCAGCTACGTGTACGACCCGCAAGGACGCATCCGTCTCTACCACCGCTACGGCAGCGGTGCGCAGGCGCTGGCCGATGACGTGAAGAAGCTGCTGAAGTAGGCCAATCGGCCGGCTCACCGCTGAGCTGCTCGGGCACGGCCCCTATACTCCACCGGTCCTGAAAATGGATACGTGGGTCCGGTCGCCTTGGCGCCAATGCAAAGGCATGGGGCCCGATCCAACCAATGTGAAAATTGCCTGGGGAGGTGCGTTTCGTGTTCAAGTCCGTCGCCAAAAGCGTTTGTGCCGCTGTGCTGTTGTCTGTCGTCGCCGCGTGCGGCTCTCACCGTGTTGATCCGGACGAGCTCCGTGAAGCCGCCATGAAAGCCGGCAGGAAGTACCCACAAACCTATATCTCCAGCATCTCGGTAACCTTGCAAGATGCCGATCCCGATGACAACCGGCTGACGCACAAAAAAGAACTCGAAGCCAAGTTCCCGGAGATCATCAGGGAAGAGCTGGAGGATCAGGGCTACCGGGTGCTCACGACTGACCCGGGCAAGTCCGAAGGTGTGGCGTTGGTGAACGTCAAGGTGACATACGACCCCGGAAACCGCGCTCTGCGATGGGGTGTACTGGCTTTTTCCGGAATCGGGAAAGGAACCTTGGAGGTGCAACTGGATGCCGTCGACGCGGTCTCGGGATCGTTGCTGGTGAGCCGCAAGGACAACGATACGACGCGCGGGGGCGGCTTCGGTGGCAACTTCTACGACGATGCAGAAGATTTTGTCGGTGACATGGCATCCGACCTGGGCGAGGCCCTGACCGAGTTCCAGTCACAGCCCTCCACTGGCACGCAGCTGTCTGCTGGCGCCGTCTGATCGCGGCACAGCCGGCGCCATGCGGCGCGGACTGTGCCGGATCAGACTCAGTCCACCTTGGCGCCGCTGAGTTTGACGACCCGTTCGTACTTGGTGCGCTCGGCGTTCATGAACTGGCCGAACTGTTCCGGGCTGCTCGGCGCCGGCTCGGCCATCAGCATCGCGAACCGCGCCTTGACGTCCGGGCTCTGCAGGGCCTGGGTGAACGCGGCGTTGAGCTTGCGCACCGTGTCGGCGGGCGTGGCCGCCGGCACCACCAGACCCCACCAGGTATCGATGCTGAAGCCGGGCAGGGTTTCGGCAACGGTGGGCACGTCGGGCATGGTGGCCGTGCGCTGCGCGGTGGTGACGGCCAGCGCCTTGAGCTTGCCGGCGCGGATGTTGGCGGATGCCGTGGCCAGGTTGTCGAAGTTGAAGTCGACCTGACCCGAGAGCAGGCCGAGCTGGGCCGGGTTGCCACCGTTGTAGGGTATGTGCACGGCGAACACGCCCGCCTGGTTCTTGAACATTTCACCCGCCAGATGGCCGGCGCTGCCGTTGCCACCCGAGCCGTAATTCAGCTTGGCCGGGTTGGCCTTGGCGTATCGGATCAGGTCGGCCAGGGTGTGGATGTTCAGCCGCTGGGCGGTCTCGGCGTTCATCACCAGCACGTTGGGCACGCTCAGCATCTGCGTGACCGGCGCGAAGTCTTTCACCGGGTCGTAGGGCAGCTTGCTGAACAGCCAGGGGTTGATGCCGTGCGAAGCCGTCGTGGCGATGCCGATGGTCAGACCATCGGGCGCCGCCTTGGCCACAGCGCTCACGCCGATGTTGCCGCCCGCGCCCGGCCGGTTCTCCACGATCACGGTGCCCAGCGAGCCTTTCACGGCTTCGGCCAGCACGCGCGCAGTCTGGTCGATCGGGCCACCGGCGCCGAACGGCACGACGATGCGGGTGGTGCTCTGGGCCTGCCCCAGCGCAGGCAGCATCAGCGCGGACGTGGCCAGCGCAACGGTGGTGACGAGGTGGCGGCGGTTCAACATGGGGTGGTCTCCTGGGGTTGTTGTTGGAACGGGTTGAAGGCGGCGGTCACAGCTTGTCTGCTTCGCTGGTGAACGAGTCGGCGTAGAACTCCTCGGGCGGCAGGCCCGCCTCGGCGCTGTATTGCGTGCGCGCCGATTCGACCACGATGGGGGCTCCGCACGCGTACACCTGATGGCCAGACAGGTCCGGGAAATCCTGCAGCACCGCGAGGTGCACGAAGCCCGTGCGGCCGGTCCAGCCGTCTTCGGGCAGCGCATCGGAAATCACCGGCACGTAGTGCAGGTTGGGCATCGCGGCGGCCTGGGCCAGCAACCAGTCGTGGTGGTAAAGATCGGCCGGGCGCCGGCCGCCCCAGTACACGGTGGTCGGGCGCTGGATACCCTTGAAATGCATGTGCTGGAGGATGGCCTTGATGGGCGCAAAACCGGTGCCCGACGCCAGCAGGATCACCGGCTTGTCGCTGTCCTCGCGCAGGTAGAAGCTGCCGTAAGGCCCTTCGATGCGCAGGATGTCTTTCTCCTTCATGGCGCCGAACACGTGGTCGGTGAACTTGCCGCCCGGCATGTGGCGCAGGTGCAGTTCCATGGCCGGCTGGCCCGCTTGCGTGTGCGGCGCGTTGGCCATGGAATAGCTGCGGCGGTCGCCGTCGCGCAGCAGGAACTCGATGTACTGGCCCGCGTGGTACTGGAAGGTGTCGGACGCGGGCAACTGCAGGTGCATCACGATCACGTCGTGCGAAGCGCGTTCGAGCCGGTTCACGCGCACCGGCATCTTCTTGATCGGGAAGGCACCGGCTTCGGTGACCTGGCGCGACTCCAGCACCACATCGCTGTGGGCCACGCCGCAGCAGGTCAGCGCATAGCCGGCGGCTTCTTCCTCGGCGCTCAGGGCCTTGGCCTGGTGCGGGCCGTGGGTGATCTGGCCGCTGACCACTTTGCATTTGCACGAGCCGCAGGCGCCGTCCTTGCAGCCATAGGGCAGGCCGATGCCTTGTCGGATGCCCGCGGCCAGGATGGCTTCGGTGGGCTCTGCCGTGAAGCTGCGCCCGCTGGGTTCGATGGTGATGGTGAATGTCATACTGGCGGCGAGTGGTGGTTGGGGCGCCTTGGTGTGTCTCGACACAAAAGCAATCGAACATTGTCGCAAATCTGGAAATCGCATGAGCCATCTGGGCGCTTTGCCCGCACGCTTCCGGCGTGAACGGGTGTTGATCATTGGCTGTGGCGACGTGGGCCAGCGCGCGGCCCGCGCGCTCGGTGGCGGCCGCCGTGTGCGGCTGCTCGCCCTCACCTCGACACCGGGGAGCGCGGCTGCGCTGCGCGCGCAGGGCATCACACCCTTGCCGGGCAACCTGGACGATGCCCGCAGCCTGGGCCGTCTGGCCGGACTGGCCACCCGCGTGCTGCACCTCGCACCGCCACCCGCGGGCGAGTCGCCCGACTGGCGGCTGGACACCCGCACCCGGGCGCTGGTACGGGCCTTGGCGCAGCGCTCCTTGCCGGCGGCTCTTGTATATGGCTCCACCAGCGGGGTTTACGGGGATCGGCAGGGGCAATGGGTGAGCGAGGCCACCCCGGCCCAGCCGCTCACGCCGCGCGCCTGGCGGCGTGTCGACGCCGAGGCGGCTGTGCACTGGCTGGGCCGTGCCACGGGCGTGCGCACCAGCGTGCTGCGCATCCCCGGCATCTACGCGCCCGACCGCGAGGGCGGCACGCCGCGCGAGCGCCTGCTGCGCGGCACGCCGGTGCTGCGCGCCGAAGACGACGTGTTCACGAACCACATCCACGCCGACGATCTGGCGCGCGCCTGTGTGCTGGCGCTGTGGCGCGGGCGGCCGCAGCGCAATGTCAACGTGAGTGACGACACCGATCTGAAGATGGGCGACTACTTCGATCTCGCGGCCGACCTGTATGGTCTTTCCCGTCCGCCGCGCATCGCGCGCAATGCCGCGGGGGACCAGCTGCCGCTGATGCTGCTGAGCTTCATGAGTGAATCGCGCCGCCTGCACAACCAGCGCATGAAAACCGAACTCGGGCTTCGCCTGCGCTACCCCACGGTGGCCGAAGGCCTTCGGGCCTGATCAGGCGCCGGGCGTCATGGAGGCCAGCAGCCAGCCCGTGTACCCCACATACAGGGCCAGCAGGACCAGCGCCTCCAGCCGGTTGATGCGCCCCGGGCCGCGGAAACCCCAGCCCATGGCGAAGAGCAGCACGGTCAGGCCGGCCATCATCGGCAGGTCGCGCGTGAGCACATCGGTGCCGATGTCCATCGGCGCGATCACGCCCGCCAGTCCCACCACGGCCAGCGTGTTGAAGAGGCTCGACCCCAGCACGTTGCCCAGCGCAATGTCGTGCTCGCCCTTGCGCGCCGCCGCCACGCACGACGCCAGCTCGGGCAGCGAGGTGCCTATCGCCATCACCGTCAGGCCGATGATCAGGTCGCTCACGCCCAGCGATTGTGCGATCGACACCGCACCCCAGACCAGCAAACGCGAACTGCCCACGAGCAGCAGCAAACCCACACCCAGCCACAGCAGCGAGCGCCGCAGCGGGACCGCATGGGCCTGCAGCTCGGTGGCGGTCTCCGCAGCGAGCGTGTCCCCACCGCCGGCGCGGGCCTCGACGATGGACCAGGTCACCAGTGTGCCAAACACCAGCAGCAACACCGCGGCATCGAGTCGCGACAGCACACCGTCCCACACAAGCAGTGCCGACAACGCGGTCACCGCCATCAGGATCGGCAACTCCTTGCGCAGGATGACCGAGCGCACCAGAATCGGTGCGATCAGCGCCGTGATACCCAGGATCAGCGCCATGTTGACGATGTTGGAGCCCCAGGCGTTGCCCAGCGCTAGCCCGGGGTTGCCCTGCGAAGCCGCCAGCACCGACACCACCATCTCGGGTGCCGAGGTGCCGAAGCCGACGATCAGCATGCCGACCAGCAGCGGGGGCACGGCAAAGTGCTGGGCGGTGGCCGAAGCCCCGGCCACGAAGCGGTCGGCGCTCCACACGAGCAGCAACAGTCCGGCAAGGATGGCAAGCGATGGCAGCAGCATGGCAAGTCGGGTCGGCGTTGTTGGACAATGCCTTGGATTGTGTCAGCTGACTCTCGATCCCCCTTCCTGTCGGACATGACGTCCCGCGGGTTCATCCAGCGCCGCCACGTTGTGTTTGCACCATGAGTTCATTGCCACCGGATCGGTCAGACGCCCCTGCTGACGTCCCGCCATCGGGGTTCTGGGACTCGCCCCTGCGCTCGCGCCTGGCCCTCACGGCGGGCGCCGTGGTGCTCATGCTGCTGCTGCTCTGGTGGTGGCGGCCCCTGCTGCTGATCCCGGGCACACAGCCCCTGGTCATGTCCGGCGGTGACCCCTATCTGAGGGCGCTGATGCGCACCATCTCGGCGAGTGAGTCCAACGTGCTGCGGCCCTACCACGTGATGTATGGGCACGACTATGTGTGGACGCTGGACGTGCACCCGAACCGCTGCGAATCCATCGGACAAGGGCCCAACCGGGGCAACTGCTCCACGGCCGCCGGGCGTTACCAGCTGCTCTACAGCACCTGGCTCGAACTGGCCGCCCGCTACCACCCGCAACGCACCGACGATCCACTGGATGCCACCGGACTGAGTTTCGCGCCCGAGTACCAGGACCTGGTGGTGCACGCCTGGCTGTCCGAGGGGCGCTGGGGCAACCTGTCGGCCCAGTTGCGGCAGGGCCGGGTGCAGCCCGTGTTGCGCCGACTTTCCAGCACCTGGACCAGCCTGGGGTACGGCATCGAGACCAACAGCATGAGCCGCCAGCTGCCGCGCATCTACCAGCAGGTGCTGAAGGAGGAACTCGCGCGCGCGGGCACGGCTGACAACCGCCCGGGCACAGCGCAACCCAAAGGTCACCCAGCCAAAAAAGACCGGATATAGCGCCTCGAACCGACCAACCTTCATGGCGTCTACCCTGCGCGCCCTGGGCGTTTCAGGCCAACCGCGCAGCCAGCACCACAAACTCGGCCGGCACCGCGTAACCCGCCCCTGCGCGCCAGGCTTCGATTGACGCCAGGTAGCGGCCACGCACCCGCGCCCGGGTGGCCTCATCAAAACGCGACCAGGCCAGCGCCACCGGGCCGCCGACCAGTGCGGCGTCGCAGGCCTGCTCGCCGTCTTCATAGGCCAGCGTGCTGCGCAGCCGGTGCTCGTCGACGGGCGCGAGTCCGGCTTCGGCACACAGCCGCGCCAGCGCCCCCGCCTGTCCAAGGCGGAAAAACAGCGGGCAGACCTCGCTGGACACCTCGGCATCGACGATGCCGAACAGCCCCGCCCAGCCGCAGCGCCCGCGCTCGCCCCACACCGACACCACCAGGCGGCCACCCGGGCGCAGCACGCGCCGGGCCTCGCTCACCACGCGCTCGGGCTCGGGCACGTACATGAGCCCCAGCGAGCACAGCACCACGTCCACGCTGCCGTCGGCCACCGCCAGGTGCTCCGCGTCCATGCGGGTGAAGCTGGCGTTGCTCACGCCCTGCCGTTGGGCCTGCAGCGCGGCGAGGGCGACCATATCGCCCGACAGGTCGGTGCCCAGCGCCTGCCCTGACGGCGCCACCGCCCGTGCGGCGCCCAGGGTCACCAGGCCGGTGCCGCAGGCCAGGTCCAGCACCCGCTCACCCGGCCGCAAGGCGGCGCCGGCCAGCAGTGCCGCCTGCACACCCGCCAGCTGCGCCCCCCACAGCCCTTCGTAGCCCGGGGCCGCGAGGTCCCAGCCGTAGCGCTGGACACGCCGTTGCAGCCTCGGTTCCATGGCTCAGCGCACGGCGACGACGATTTCAAGGTACTCGCTGGGCACGACCAGCGAGGTGGTGCCGGCCCTGTTCAGGCTCTCCAGCAGCTCGATCAACTCCCGCTCTAGCGTCTGTGCCTGCTCGGCCGGCAGCGCGGCGAAGGCCTTGTGCACCGGCCCGTACCAATCGCGAAACACCTCGACGAAATGGGCGGCGGAGCGGTACCGGAAGCAGAAATCGCGCGACGTCACCTGGAGTCCCGCCGTCCGATCCCCGAACAGGTCCGCCACGTGTTGCTCCACGCCCCACAAGGACGGCGGCGACACGCCGGGGGGCGGCGGCAAGTGGCGCCCCAGCACCTTGAACATGCGGCCCACCAGGCTGTCGGGTGTCCAGTTGGCGAGCCCGATGCGCCCGCCCGGGCGGCAGACGCGGGCCATCTCGGCCGCCGCGCGACGCTGGTCGGGTGCGAACATGACACCGAAGGTCGACAGCACCGCGTCAAAGCTGCCGTCCGCGAAAGGCAAGGCCTCGACATCGGCGACCTGGAACTGCACGTTGAGGCGCTCGGCACGGGCCCGCTCGGCGCCGCGTTCCAGCAGGCTGCTCACGTAGTCGGTGGAGGTGACGAGGCAACCCTGGCGCGCCGCGGCCAGGGTGGCGTTGCCGTTGCCGGCGGCCACGTCGAGCACCCGCTCGTCGCAACGCAGGTCGCAGGCCTCGGCCAGTTGCTCGCCGACGATCTGCAAGGTGGTGCCGATCACGGCGTAGTCACCGCTGGCCCAGGCGCCTTGTTGCCGGGTCTTGAGGGCGGTGAAATCAACGGGTGCGTTCATGGGGTGTCTCCGGTGGGTGGGGGTGGAGACACTGTGGACCGGCGGTCGCGCCACGTCCTGTCTGGACGTCGGTCCCGCCTGTCCCATCGTCCGGCAGGTCGCCCGGGCCGGGGCGCTCCCTGACCGAACGTCCCGTCGCCTTGCCCCATCGTCCGCAGACACCCGGATGCGGCGCGCCCCACTGTTCAACCCAACCCACAACTTCCACAATGCAGCCACACAGACACCACACTGGAGCTTCCATGAGCGTCGATGGCATCGCAACCGCCCTGAAACGGGTGCAATCGGTTTTCCAGCGCCGCCCGGAGGCGGGCCTGAGCGAGGACGCGCCGGCCCTCTCGCGATGGACCGGCGGCATGCGGGTGGTGACCCAACACACCGACGGCCATGAGGTGAGCACCGACATGCCGCTGGAGCTGGGTGGCAGCGGCGACCAGGTGACCCCTGGCTGGCTGATGCGCGCCGGTCTGGCGTCGTGCACCGCCACGCGCATCGCCATGGCGGCGGCGGCCGAAGGCATCGTGCTCGATCTGCTGGAGGTCGAGGCGGGCAGCCGCAGCGATGCCCGCGGCCTGCTGGGCATGAGCGAGTCCGACGGCCGCCCGGTGCCCGCCGGCCCGCTGGACATGCGCTTGCGGGTGCGCCTGTCCGCCCATGGTGTGGCGGCCGACCGGCTGCGTGAGCTGGTCGAGGCGAGCTGCCGCCACTCCCCGGTGGGCGACGCCATTGAAACCGCCTTGCCCATCGAACTGCAGATCGACGTGCCGCCCCACTGATGGATGCCCTGTCGGAAACCTTGCGCGTGGTGCGCCTGGTCGGCGCGATCTTCATCCACGGGCGCTTCACCGCCCCCTGGTGCTACCAGTCGCCCCACGCCGACGCCGCCGCCCCCTTGCTGGAGCCCCATGCCGAGCGGGTGGTGATCTTCCACCTGATCACCGAGGGTGATTGCTGGGTGGAACTCGACGGCCAGCCACCGGTGCACCTGATCGCGGGCGACGCCGTGGTGTTTCCGCAGGGCCACGCCCACCGCATGACCTCCGAACCCGGCCTGGCGCCGGCATCGGGCGCGCGGCTCGACGAGGTGCTGTCGCGGCGCCCGCGCCTGCTGGCCTATGGTGGCGGCGGGGCGGGTTGCCGGCTGGTCTGTGGCTACCTGGCCTGCGATGCCCGCCTCGCGCGCATGCTGCTGAGTGGCCTGCCCCCGCTGTTGCGCGTCAACGTGCGCGGTTCCAATGCCGGCACCTGGCTCGAAGCCTCGCTGCGCTATGCCCTGGCCGAAGCGCGCTCGCCTCGACCAGGGGGTGCCGGCGTGCTGGCCAAGCTGGCCGAGGTGCTGTTCATCGAGGTGCTGCGCATCTACATGAACGAACGGGCGACCCCGGAAGGCCACACCGGCTGGCTGGCGGGTGTGAACGACCGCGTCGTCGGTGCCGCGCTCAAGGCCATCCACACCGCCCCCGCGCAGGCCTGGACCCTGGAGTCCCTCGCGCGCTCGGCCAACACCTCGCGCTCGGTGCTGGCCGAGCGTTTCCAGCAACTGGTGGGCAGTTCACCCATGCACTACCTCGCGCAATGGCGCATGCTGCTGGCCAGCCACCTGCTGTGCCGCAGCAACGCGCCTCTGGCTCGCATCGCCGAAGAGGTCGGCTACCAGACCGACACCGCGTTCAGCCGCGCCTTCCGGCGCGAATTCGGACAGCCGCCCGCCACCTGGCGCCGCCAGCATGGCCAGCGTCAGATGCTGCCCCACTGACCCCGGGAAAAACAAAAGGCCGCACAGCGAAAACTGTGCGGCCTTGTGTGTGGTGCCCGGGGCCGGAATCGAACCGGCACGCCTTGCGGCGGGGGATTTTGAGTCCCCTGCGTCTACCAATTTCACCACCCGGGCTGGAATCTGGGAGACGGAAATTATGGCACAGTGAGGCCCATGAAATACCCAACCATTGAAGATGCGATCGGCAAGACACCGCTGGTGGCGCTGCAGCGCA
Source organism: Hydrogenophaga sp. ZJX-1 (assembly GCF_048590325.1). NCBI lineage: Bacteria > Pseudomonadati > Pseudomonadota > Betaproteobacteria > Burkholderiales > Comamonadaceae > Hydrogenophaga > Hydrogenophaga sp. ZJX-1. The sequence goes on along the minus strand of NZ_JBMBRA010000003.1, from coordinate 389,163 downwards.
TCGGGGCGGCGGACAACCGGGCACGGGGCAACGTCATTCTGGGCAAGCTGGAAGGCAACAATCCGGCGGGCTCCGTCAAGGACCGGCCCGCCGTGTCCATGATCCGGCGCGCCGAGGAGCGTGGTGAGATCCAGCCTGGTGACACGCTCATCGAAGCCACTTCCGGCAACACCGGCATCGCGCTGGCCATGGCCGCGGCCATCAAGGGCTACCGCATGGTGCTGATCATGCCGGAGGACCTGTCGATCGAGCGCGCGCAGACCATGAAGGCCTTTGGCGCCGAGCTCATCCTCACCCCCAAGAGCGGCGGCATGGAATACGCCCGCGATCTGGCTGAGAAGATGCAGGCCGATGGCAAGGGTCGCATGCTGGATCAGTTCGCCAATGCCGACAACCCGCGCATCCACTACGAGACCACAGGCCCCGAGCTCTGGGAGCAGACCGGCGGACGCATCACCCATTTCGTGAGCGCCATGGGCACCACCGGCACGATCACCGGCGTGTCGCAGTTCCTGAAAGAAAAGAACCCGGCGGTGCGCATTGTGGGTGCCCAGCCCAGCGAAGGTTCGCGCATCCCGGGCATCCGCAAATGGCCCACCGAATACCTGCCAAAAATCTACGACCCCAGCCGGGTGGACGAGCTGGTGTATGTGAGCCAGGGCGATGCCGAAGACATGTGCCGTCGCCTGGCGAGTGAAGAGGGCATTTTCGGAGGTATCTCGGCGGCGGGCGCCTGCTGGGTGGCCCAGCAGGTGGCCCGGCAGGTGGAAAACGCCACCATCGTTTTCGTCGTCTGTGACCGGGGTGATCGTTACCTCTCGACGGGCGTGTTCCCCGCCTGAGCCCGTGAGTGCCGGATACCGTTTCTGCCCCTGCTGCGCCACGCCGCTGGCGCTGATCGGCAGCGAAGAGGACGGCGGCTTCAAGGAGCGGCTGCGTTGCCCGGCTTGCGACTTCACGCACTGGAACAACCCCACCCCCGTGCTCGCCGCCATCGTGCAGGTCGGCGAACGGGTTCTGCTGGCGCGCAACGCTGCCTGGTCGAACCGCATGTTCGGGCTGATCACCGGCTTCATGGAGGCGGGTGAGACACCCGAAGACGGCATCCGCCGGGAGATTGCCGAAGAAACCGCGCTCGAAGTGACCGCCCTGCAACTGGTGGGTGTGCACGACTTCCAGCGCATGAACCAGATCATCATCACCTACCACGCGCTGGCCCGCGGGGAGATCAGGCTTTCGCCCGAGCTGGTCGAATACAAGCTGCTGGAACCCTCGCAGCTGAAGTGCTGGCGCGCGGGCACCGGGATGGCCCTGGCCGACTGGTTGCGCGGCAGGGGCATCGAGCCGGTGTTTATGGAAACGCTGCCTTCAGATCCGAACCAGGGCAACCCGTCTGAGTCGCACTGACAGCCGTTGCCGGCGGGGGATCTTGGCATGTGGGCTGCCAATCTGCCAAAAACCCGCTTGACATAGAATCGTTCAACCACAGGAATCCCCCCATGAACGCCGACAAAGAACTCGATGCCCGCGGCTTGAACTGCCCCTTGCCCATCCTGAAAGCCAAGAAAGCCCTGGCCGACATGAGCAGCGGACAGATCCTTCGCGTGGTCTCTACCGATGCCGGGTCGGTGCGTGATTTCCAGGCCTTTGCCAAGCAGACTGGCAACGAGCTGGTGGAACAGCAGACCGTGGGCAGTGAGTATTTCACCCTGCTCAAACGCCGTTGAGGACGTGAACGGTTGTTGCCCCGAACCGCAGCAGCCGGATGCGTTGAAACCATGGAAGTCCTGCTGATCGACCCGCTGGTCCCCGAAGCTCTGGGCTGGTTGCGCGAGCGTTACGAAGTGGCCTTCCGTCCGGAGCTGGCCGACGATGCCGTCGCGCTGCGCAACACTGTCTACAAGACGCGCGCCATTGTCCTGCCGCCCCACGTGGTGGTGTCGCAGGAGTTCCTGGACTTTGCCCCCAAGCTGCAGCTGGTTGCCCGGATGCAGATCTCCAGCGACAACACCGATCTGGACGCTTGCGCCCGGCGCCAGGTGCGCGTGGTGCAGGCGCGCAGCGCCACGGTGCGCTCCAACGCCGAATACCTGCTGTATGGCCTGCTGATGCTGTACCGCCGGGGCATGATCAGCGCCTTGCTCGGCCGCCAGATCGCTCAGGTGCGCATGGGTCGGGAGCTGGCGGGCAGCACCGTGGGCCTGCTCGGGCTGGCGCCGGTGGCCCATACGCTCGCACCCATGCTCAAGGGGCTGGGTGTGCGCCTGCTGGGCTACGACCCGGCGGTGCACCACGCCGCCCCCATCTGGGCCAAGCTCGGTGTGGAGCCGGTCCCGCTCAACGAATTGCTGGAACGCTCGGACGCGGTGTCGCTCCAGGTGGTCTATGCCTCGCGCTTCCGGGGCTGGATCAACGAGCGCCTGCTCAACCATTGCAAGCCCGGCCAGCTGTGGGTCGGCGTGAGCCGCAGCTCGTTGTTCGATCCGGAGGCGCTGGCCCTGGCGCTCACCGATGGCCGCATCGACGCCTGTCTGCTCGATGGTGCCAATCCGGCCTTTGCTGTCGAGGGCACACCGCTCTACAACGTGCCCAACCTGCACCTGACACCGCGCCTGGGTTCGCACACGCGTGAAGCCAAGCTGCGCGCCAGCTGGTACGTTTCCCACCGCATCCATGAGACGCTGTCGCCCGCCACGGCGAAAGCCGAGTCCAGACCGAGCGATTTTTCCGAGCTCGACAGCCTGCACCTCCCCGACCAGGAAGACCCCCAGGCGGTTTCGCCGTCGCAGTGGGCATCGCTGGCGGTGCACCACCGCCGCTGAACGCGGGCCGGACCCGCGCGGCGGCGGGTCACGGGATCAAAGGCCCAGTCGGGCCAGCTGCTCGCGCACCTTGTCGAGGGTGGCGGTGAAATCGGCCACCCGCTTTTTTTCCTGATCGATCACGGCCGGCGGCGCCTTGGCCACGAAGGCCTCGTTGCCCAGCTTGGCCGTCGCCTTGGTGATTTCGCCCTCCAGGCGTGTGGCTTCCTTGGACAGGCGCACTTTTTCGGCGGCCACGTCGATCTCCATGAACAGGCACAGACGGGATTCACCCGCCACAGCCACGGGAGCGGCCTGCGCGGCGGCGGCCCAGGCGGCCTCGTCGGTGAACACCTTCACCTCACTCAGCTTGGCCAGGCCCTGCAGCACGGCGGCGTTGGCCTGCATGAAGGCGGTGTCGCCCAGCACGTACAGTGGCAAGCGGGTGGCGGGTGACACGTTCATCTCGCCGCGCAGCGTGCGGCAGGTGTCCACCAGGCCCTTGAGCTTGGCCACAGCCGCTTCGGCGGCTTGATCGATGCGCTCGGGCTGGCTCACCGGGTAAGCCGCCACGCTCACCGATTCACCGGCACGGCCGGCCACGGGCGCGACCTTCTGCCAGAGTTCTTCGGTGATGAAGGGAATCACCGGGTGGGCCAGACGCAGGATGGTCTCCAGCGTGCGGATCAGGGTGCGGCGGGTGGCGCGTTGCTGCGCTTCGTTGCCGGTGTTGATCTGCACCTTGGCGATTTCCAGGTACCAGTCACAGAACTCGTCCCAGACGAACTGGTAGATCGTGTTGGCCACGTTGTCCAGCCGGTATTCGGCGAAGCCCTGCGCCACTTCGGCTTCGACCCGCTGCAGCCTGGAGACGATCCAGCGGTCGGCGGGGCTGAAGCTCATGTAGCCGTGTGCCTTGCCGCCCACGTCGCAATCGGCCTTGGTGTGCTCCAGCAGGCCGCAGTCCTGGCCTTCGCAATTCATCAGCGTGAAGCGCGTGGCGTTCCAGAGCTTGTTGCAGAAGTTGCGGTAGCCCTCACAGCGCTTGCTGTCGAAGTTGATGCTGCGACCCAGCGAGGCCAGCGCGGCGAAGGTGAAGCGCAGCGCGTCGGCGCCGTAGGCCGGAATGCCGTCGGGGAATTCTTTCTCGGTCTGCTTGCGCACCTTGGGCGCCGTCTCGGGTTTGCGCAGCCCGGTGGTGCGCTTGTCCAGCAGGGGTGCCAGCGAGATGCCGTCGATCAGGTCCACCGGGTCCAGCACGTTGCCCTCGGACTTGCTCATCTTCTGGCCCTGCGCGTCGCGCACCAGGCCGTGGATGTAGACGTGCCTGAACGGCACGCGGCCGGTGAAGTGGGTTGTCATCATGATCATCCGGGCCACCCAGAAGAAGATGATGTCGTAGCCCGTCACCAGCACGGTGCTGGGCAGGTAGAGGTTGTAGTCGTCGGTGGCGCTGTTGCCCTGCTCGGGCCAGCCCATGGTGGAGAACGGCACCAGCGCAGAGGAGTACCAGGTGTCCAGCACGTCTTCGTCGCGTGTCAGCGTCTTGCCGGCGCCGGCCTGGGCCTGCGCTTCTTCCAGATTGCGCGCCACGTAGACCTGGCCCTGCTCGTCGTACCAGGCCGGGATCTGGTGGCCCCACCAGAGCTGGCGGCTGATGCACCAGTCCTGGATGTTGTTCATCCACTGGTTGTAGGTGTTGACCCAGTTCTCGGGCACGAACTTCACCTCGCCCGACTGCACGGCGGCAATGGCCTTGTCGGCGATGGAGGTGCCGCTGGTGTTGTGCTCGTTGCCCTTGCTGGTCATGGCGACGAACCACTGGTCCGTCAGCATGGGCTCGATCACCTGGCCGGTGCGCGCGCAGCGCGGCACCATCAGCTTGTGTTTCTTGATCTCGACCAGCAGGCCGGCGGCTTCCAGGTCGGCCACCACGGCCTTGCGGGCAACGAAGCGGTCCAGGCCGCGGTACTTCTCGGGCGCGTTGTCGTTGATGGTGGCGTTCAGGTGCAGCACGCCGATGATGGGCAACTGGTGGCGCTGGCCGACGGCGTAATCGTTGGCGTCGTGCGCGGGCGTGACCTTCACCACACCGGTGCCGAACTCGCGGTCCACATAGGCGTCGGCAATCACCGGAATCTCGCGATCGCACAGCGGCAGCTTGACGTACTGGCCGATCAGCGCGCTGTAGCGCTCGTCCTCGGGGTGCACCATCACCGCGACGTCACCCAGCAGGGTTTCGGGGCGCGTCGTGGCCACCGTGAGGTGGCCGCTGCCGTTGACCAGCGGGTAGGCGATGTTCCAGAGTGAGCCGTCTTCCTCTTCGCTTTCCACCTCCAGATCGGACACCGCCGACATCAGCACAGGGTCCCAGTTCACCAGGCGCTTGCCGCGGTAGATCAGGCCCTGCTGGTAGAGCTTCACGAAGGTATCGGTGACGACCTTGCTCAGCTTCTCGTCCATGGTGAAGTACTCGCGGCTCCAGTCCACCGAGTCGCCCATGCGGCGCATCTGCGTGGTGATGGTGTTGCCGCTTTCTTCCTTCCATTCCCAGACCTTGGCGACGAAGTTCTTGCGCGCCTCGGCAGGCGTGGGTCCCATGTCGTGGCGGCTGATGCCCTGGGCCTGCAACTGGCGCTCCACAACGATCTGCGTGGCGATGCCGGCGTGGTCGGTGCCCGGCACCCAGACCGTGTTGGCGCCGCTCATGCGGTGGTAACGCGTGAGGCTGTCCATGATGGTCTGGTTGAAGGCGTGGCCCATGTGCAGCGTGCCGGTCACGTTGGGCGGCGGCAGCTGGATGGCGAAGGACGGCGCGCCTTCCTTCGGTGCACCGGTGCCGCGGAAACCCGCCACACCGTAGCCACGCTGTTCCCATTCGGGGCCCCAATGGGCTTCGAGCGCGGCGGGCTCGAACGATTTGGACAGGGAGAGCAGGCCGGGTTGTTGCAGGGTGTCAGACATGGGGTGGGCGCAAAAAATGCAACGGCGCCCCGCAGGGCGCCGTCAGGAAGAGCGGGGGAAGCGGCTGATTTTATTCCGCCGCGGGGGTGGGTATCTCGCGGGCCGCCTCGATGCACTCGCTCAGCACCCGAGCGTCGCCCACCTGGTTGGCCAGCAGCAGGATCAGCCGGGCATTGAGCAGCTCGCTGTCTTCGCGGCTCAGACCTTCATGGGCGTTGAGCAGCTGCTCGTAGAACGCGTCGGCGTCCTGGAAGTGGATCGCGAGTTTCATGGGGATTCTCCACGCAGTCCGAGGCAACGTTCGATGGCCGATACCAGCTGTGCGTCGACCGACTCGCCGGTGGCGGCCAGATAACCATCCGGGCGCAGCAGCGCCCAGGCGTGGCCAAACACATGGCAGGCACCTTGCAGGTGGCCCTGGAGGTCGCGCACATGCTCCAGCGCCTGCGCCGGGGTGTCCAGGCCGAGCACCTGGACGCTGTGCACCGGCGCGTCCAGGCACAGGCGCCGCAAACGTTGCAGAGCCGCTGCCGACAGATCACCAAACACCAGCACCAGCAGGCTGCCTGCTGCCCAGTTGAGCAGGTCGTTGACACAACCTCGGGTGCCATCGGCCCAGGCAAAACGCACGTTCTGCACCGACAGCCCCGCGCCGCTGCCGGCCCGGTAGGTGCAGGCGCTGGAGCGGCTGTAGGGGTTGGCCACCGCCATGCGGCCGGTGTTGATCAGGCTGCGTGCAAACGGGTACTGCCTGGCCAGCCCGATGGTGGCCTGGCGGAACAACCGCTCGACGCCGTCGGCTGGCCGCAGAAACCGCGCGGTGCGGTTGGTCACGCACACGTTCTGCTGCGCGGCCTCGAGGCGTTCTTCGTTGTAGCTCGCCAGCAGGGAAGCGTCTGCCTGGCCCTTGAGCACGGCCGCGAGCTTCCAGGCCAGGTTGTCGGCATCCGCTATGGCGGAGTTGCCCCCGCGCGCGCCAAACGGGCTCATGACCTTGGCCGCGTCGCCGATCAGGAACACGCGTCCATGGCGCATGGCGCGCACGCACTCGCTGCGGTAGGTGTAGGGGCCGACCCAGACAATTTCGATTTCCACGTCGGCACCGAAATGACGCGCCAGCCGTTCGCGCACGGCCGATTCGCGGCTCACGGCTTCGGGGTCGCTGTCGGGCGCCATCTGGTAGTCGATGCGCCAGACCTCGTCGGCCATCAGGTGCTGCCAGACCGCACGGTTCTCGTTGAACGGCGCCTCGATCCAGGTGTGGCGCTCCACCGGTGGATGCCTGGAAAAGCGCACGTCGGCGATGCACCAGCGGTCATCGCCCCGACGGGTGTCAAACGGCACCTGCAGCCATCGTCTCAGCGGGCTGTGCGCACCGGTGGCATCGATCACGTGTTCGGCCTCGATGCGGTAGCGGCCCGCGGGGGTCTCCACGGTGAGCGTGGCGCAGGCGTCGTTTTGCTCGAAGGCCACCAGGCGGTTTTGCCAGCGCAGTTCCACATGGCCGAGGGTGCGGATGCGCTCGACAAGATAGCCTTCGATGTAGAACTGCTGGATGTTCAGGAAGGGTGGCTGGCGCGAGAGGTGGAAATTGCCTTGCTGCTTCAGATCGAAGCTGAAGACTTCGTCCTCGCCCGCGAAGGTTCGCCCCACACTCCACTGCACGCCTTTGGCCACCACCCGCTCGTAGATGCCCAGGCGCTCAAAGATCTCCAGCGATTTCTGCGTGTAGCAGATGCCGCGCGAAGAGGCGCCTTTGACGCCCACGGTGTTGTCTTCGTCGATCAGCACCGCCGCCACACCGTAGCGCGCCAGCGAGCAGGCCAGCGTCAGCCCGGCGATGCCACCGCCGACGATCACCACCGGATGTCGCACCAGGGGGCCGCCCTGCAGTTCCGGGGGCGCTTCAAACGGGTATTCGGGCAGATCGTAGCCTGCGCCACTGCTGAATTCGTATCCGTGGTGGGGCGCGGTTTCCTGGTACGTGCTCGCGCTGCCATGCATGCCTTGCTCCTCTTCAGTACTGCTCTCGGGTCACCATGCCCGGGCGGTCGTTGTTCAGGACAGTGAAATTGACGCAATCCATCAAATTCCGGCACCAAGCCTAACCACGCCAGTTTGCGGGTTTCTGGCTGTGCTGTCGATGAGGTTGAGGATCATTATTCGATCTATCAAGTAGATAGCGATAAACAATGTGTCACATAGGCCAGAACAATTAGACGGGGTCTGCCAACGGGCGTAAGGTGCCATTTGTCTCAATGGGGTGGTCCGGCGTGGGCACCTTGTTGGGCGTTTCTTCAACCACGACAAGGAGATACCCCATGGCCGCATTGAAAGGCTCGAAAACCGAGCAATGCCTGAAAGACGCCTTCGCTGGCGAATCGCAGGCCAACCGCCGTTACCTGTACTTCGCGAACAAGGCCGACGTGGAAGGCCAGAACGACGTGGCAGCGCTGTTCCGTTCGACCGCCGAAGGTGAGACCGGTCACGCCCACGGCCATCTGGAGTTCCTGGAGCAGTCGGGCGACCCCGCCACCGGACTGCCTATCGGCCCCACGCGCAAGAACCTGGAATCGGCCGTCGCCGGCGAAACCCACGAGTACACCGACATGTATCCGGGCATGGCCAAGACCGCGCGCGAAGAAGGTTTCGACGAAATCGCCGACTGGTTCGAGACCCTGGCCAAGGCCGAGCGCTCGCACGCCAACCGGTATACCAAGGCGCTGAACGAACTGGTGGATTAAGGCCCACCCCCGCCGCGACCCCCTCAAGGGGGCGATGCCTGCGGGCCGGGAGACCCGGACCCGCGGCATCCTCTGGCGTGACTGCCCTTCGCTTCGGAGGGCGTTTTTGAAAGCGTATTCCTTTGCGCTTTCAAAAACCCCGATCAACCGCGCCACAGAGCGTGACAGAGGAGCACAACATGGCGACCGAAGGCAACCTGCAGGCACCGACGCGGCACGCGCTCGACTGGAAGGGTCCCGACTTCTACGACGAGGAAAAATGCTTTGTCGAACTGGAGCGCATCTTCGACATCTGCCACGGTTGCCGCCGCTGTGTGAGCCTGTGCGGGGCGTTTCCCACCCTGTTCGATCTGGTCGACGAAAGTTCGACCATGGAGGTCGACGGCGTCGCCAAGCCGGACTACTGGAAGGTGGTTGACCAGTGCTACATGTGCGACCTCTGCTACATGACCAAGTGCCCGTACACGCCACCGCACGAATGGAACCTGGACTTCCCGCACACCATGCTGCGCGCCAAGGCCATCAAGTTCAAGAAGGGTGAGGTCAAGCTGGCCGAGCGCTTCCTCGCCTCCACCGACGTGCACGGCCAGTTCGCTGGCATTCCCGTCGTGGTGCAGGTGGCCAATGCCGTGAACAAGACCAAGGCCATGCGCAGCGTCATGGAAAGCGTGGCCGGGGTGGACAAAGACGCCTGGCTGCCGGAGCTCGCCACCAAAAAGTTCCGCTCCGGTACGCCGCAGGCCACGTCGTCGAACGTGGTCGATGGGGCGAAGACGCCGGGCAAGGTGGCCATCTTCTCCACCTGCTACATCAACTACAACGAGCCCGGCATCGGGCTGGATCTGCTGAAGATCCTCAACCACAACGATGTTCCGTACGTGATCGTGGAAAAGGAGAGGTGCTGCGGCATGCCCAAGCTGGAGCTGGGCGATCTGGACTCGGTGCAAGCCAGCAAGGAAGCCAACGTTCCGGTGCTGGCGAAGTACGCGAAAGACGGCTTTGCCATCCTGGCCGCGGTGCCGAGCTGCGCGCTGATGTTCAAGCAGGAAATTCCGCTCATGTTCCCGGATGACGCCGATGTGCAGCTCGTGAAGGAACACCTGTGGGACCCGTTCGAGTACCTCATGGCGCGCAAGCGCGACGGCCTCTTGAAGACCGAATTCCCGCAGCCGCTGGGCAAGGTGAGCTACCAGATCCCCTGTCACGGACGGGTGCAGAACATCGGCCGCAAGACCGAAGAAATGCTCAAGATGATTCCCGGCACCACGCTCAACACGATCGAGCGCTGCTCGGGCCACGCCGGCACCTTCGGCGTGAAGAAGGCCTACCACCAGCAGGCCATGAAAATCGGCAAGCCGGTGTTCAAGGCCATGGCCACCATGCAGGACGGCGCGAAGCCCGACTTCATCAGTTCCGACTGCCCGCTCGGCGGCCACCACATCGCACAGGGCTTTGAAGTCAATGGCCTGGGTGCGCCCGAGCTGCAGCACCCGCTGAGTCTCGTGGCTCGCGCTTATGGGCTCAAGTAAGGAACACACCATGCAACTCACCGGACACATCACCCCCGACAGCCTCATGAGCCTGGAGGCCTACAGCAAGTGGCGCAAGGCGCACAAGCCCGAGGTCATCGCCCACCGCAAGCTGCGCAGCGTGCAGCTCGGTGAGCACGTCAACCTGCAGTTCGAGAGCGAGATGACCATCCGCTACCAGATCCAGGAAATGCTGCGCATCGAGAAGATCTTTGAAGAGGAGGGCATCCAGCAGGAGATCGAGGCCTACGCGCCGCTGGTGCCGGACGGTGGCAACTGGAAGGCCACGATGATGATCGAGTACACCGACGCCAACGAGCGCAAGCGTGAACTGGCCCGCCTCATCGGTGTGGAAGACCGCATGTTCGTCGAGGTCGAGGGCCATGCCCGTGTCTACGCGATTGCCGACGAGGACCTGGACCGCGAGAACGATGAAAAGACCTCGGCCGTGCATTTTGTGCGCTTTGAGTTCACCCCCGCCATGCGCGCCGCCATCCAGGCCGGCGCAGCGGTCAAGCTCGGCTGCGACCACACCAATTACCCCGCCCACACCCAGATCCCCATGGAAGCGCTGGCCAGCCTGGCCGGTGACCTGAAATAACCGGTCGCTTTGGTCATAATCGGGCTTCCAGAGGGAAGCCCTTTTTTTGTTTTCTCCCGCTGCGTCAAAGCCAACATGCTGTTCCTCATCTCCCCCGCCAAGGCGCTCGATTTCGAAACGCCTGCCCACGTGGCCACGCACACCCAACCACTGTTCGTGAAACAGGCGGCCGAACTCATCGACGTGATGCGCGACAAGTCGCCGCAGCAGATCGCCGATCTCATGGGCTTGTCGGACCAGCTCTCGGGCCTGAATTTCGCGCGTTACCAGGCCTGGGTGCCGAAATTCACCGCGAAGAATTCCAAGCAGGCGGTGCTGGCCTTTGATGGCGATGTCTACGGCGGTCTCGACGCGAAGAGCCTGGGCGAGGCCGAACTCGACTGGCTGCAGCAGCACCTGTGCATCCTGAGCGGCCTCTACGGCGTGCTGCGTCCGCTCGACTGGATGCAGCCCTACCGGCTGGAGATGGGCACGCGCGTTGTCACGCCGAAGGGCAAGAACCTCTACCAGTTCTGGGGCAGCCAGATCGCCGACTACCTCAACCAGAGGGCCCGTGCCGACAAGAGCCCGGTGGTGATCAACCTCGCCAGCGAAGAGTATTTCAAGGTGGTGGACCGCCGTGTGCTGCAGCCGCGCGTGGTCAGCTGCGTGTTCGAAGAGCGCAAGGGCGACGGCTATCAGATCATCAGTTTTTTTGCCAAGCGCGCGCGCGGCCTGATGGTGCGCTACGCGGTGAAACACCGCGTCACGACGCCCGAGCAGCTCAAAGGCTTTGATCTGGACGGTTACCGTTTTGTCCCCGCCGCGTCCGACACCGACCGTCTGGTGTTCCGCCGCGAACAGAAGCCCTGACCCATGACGGGCGGAACCATGGTGCAAACCATCACCCCCGAACTGCGCCGCTGGATCGTGGAGCAGACCGCCGCCGGCTTTTCGCCCGAATCGGTGCTGGATGCCATGGTGAAGGTGGGCTGGCGGCAGGAGCTGGCGGCCGCTGCGCTGGAAGACAGCTTGCGCGAACACCGGCGTCAACGCGGGGATGGCCGAGGCGCCGGTGTGGCGCCAGCGGTGCCCGCGCGTTCCCAGGCCGCCGCCGCACCCCTGCCCGAGATCAGCCTGTCGCCCTCGCTGCCGTGCCTGGACGCCGGCGACCGTCAGGTCCGCGTGCTCGCGACGCTGTCGCTGCCGCGGGTGGTGGTGCTGGGCGGGCTGTTGAGCGACGAGGAGTGCGAAGCGCTCATCGATCTGGCCCGCCCGCGCCTGGCGCGCTCCCTCACAGTGCAGACCCAGACCGGGGGTGAAGAACTCAACCCCGACCGCACCAGCAACGGCATGTTTTTCACCCGCGGTGAAAGTGAGCTGGTGCGCCGCATTGAGGCGCGCATCGCCCGCCTGGTGAACTGGCCGGTGGAAAACGGCGAGGGCATGCAGGTGCTCAACTACCCCGTGGGGGCCGAATACAAACCGCACTACGACTACTTCGACCCGGCCGAGCCGGGCACGCCCACCATCCTGCAGCGCGGTGGGCAGCGCCTCGCCACGCTGGTGATGTACCTCAACGAGCCGGCCGAAGGCGGTGGCACCATCTTCCCGGACGTGGGGCTGGAGGTGGCGCCACAACGTGGCAACGCCGTGTTCTTCAGCTACGACAAGCCCAGCCCAACCACCCGCACGCTGCATGGCGGCGCGCCCGTGGCGCAGGGTGAAAAATGGGTCGCGACCAAGTGGCTGCGCGAACGCGAATTCATCTGAACCGATCTTTCATGAACCTCCCAGAACACTCCCTGCTCGGCAAGGCCTCGGCCTACATCGATCAGTACGATGCGTCGTTGCTGTTCCCTTTGCCGCGCGAAGCGAAACGCCGCGAGATCGGCATCACAGGCAGCATCCCGTTTCTGGGCGCTGACATGTGGACCGCGTTCGAGCTGAGCTGGCTGAATGCGCGCGGCAAGCCGCAGGTGGCGCTGGCGCACATCACCGTGCCTTGCGAGAGCACCCACATCGTCGAGAGCAAGTCGTTCAAGCTTTACCTCAACAGTTTCAACAACACGCGTTTCGAGAGCGCCGACGCCGTGCGCGAACGCATGCGCAATGACATCAGTGCGGCCATCTGGCACGGCGGACCGGTGCAGGCGACCGCAGGGGTGCGCCTGCTCCTGCCCGAGCTGTTCGACTGCGAGCCGGTGCGCGAACTCACCGGCCTGTCGATCGACCGCCTCGACGTCGAGTGCAGTCTGTACCAGCCCGCACCGGAGTTGCTGGGCGCCGCTTTCAACGAACAGCCGGTGACCGAGACCCTCACCAGCGACCTGCTCAAGAGCAACTGTCTGGTGACCGGGCAGCCCGACTGGGGCAGCGTGCAGATCACCTACAGCGGCCCGCAGATCGACCAGGCCGGCCTGCTTCGCTACATCGTGAGTTTCCGCAACCACAACGAGTTCCACGAGCAGTGTGTCGAGCGCATCTACATGGACATCATGGCGCGCTGCAAACCCACCAAGCTCATGGTCTATGCGCGCTACACACGCCGCGGCGGGCTCGACATCAACCCCTGGCGCAGCAGCCACCCGCAGCTGCCGCCAGCGAACGTGCGCACCGCGCGGCAGTGAGCGGGTCGCCCTCTCAGAGCATCTTCTGAATGAGCGCGCCCTTGAACAACACCGGTCCGGTCGGGCCGGTTTCGCTCGGCACGCCGCCCTTGGGCTCCAGGCTGATGGCGAGCGCCGGCACTTCGCGCACGTCGCGCTGGTCGGCCGCAAGTTGCAGCAGCTTCTCCTGACTCAGCACGCCCAGTGAACGCGGTGCCGCGCCGGGTGGCAGGGCCCAGAGTTGCAGCGACTTGTCGGCTGCTTCCTGGTAGCCGCCCACGCGCTGCAGCGTGAGCTTCTTGTTCTTCGGGTCGAAGGTCACCAGCATCGAGGCGCTGGCCTGTTCGTCGTTGAGCACGGCCACGTATTCGATCTGTGGCTGAGCGGAAAGCTTCGCCTGCAACCCGTCGATCTGCGCGCCCATCTCATCGCGCAGCCCCACCGCCGTGACCACGGCCACCACCGTGGCCAGCGCGCCGGCCACGGTGGTGCTTCGCCACAGGGCCAGGCTGCGCAGCCAGCCGCCCGGGGCGGGTTGTGCGGCAGTGCTTCGCGCTGCGGTCATCGCGGCCTGCTCGACGTCGGCGTGCACCATGTTGTGAATGCGCGTCCACACGGCAGGCGAGGGTTCGGCGGGGGTCTGCAGCTCGTTCATGCTGGCCACGCGGCTTTGCCAGATGAGCGCGGCCGCGCGCACCGGCGCCTGTTCGCGCGCCAGGGTTTCAAAGCGGCGGCGCGCGCCGCCGCGCAGCGTGCCGAGCGCGTAGGCGCTGGCCAGACGGTCCAGCAGTTCAGGGTGTTGGGGCAAGTTCATGGACAGGCTCTAATTATTTACGGTGCCGGAGCACTACCCGCACTGCACGAAGCGGTCCAACCCAGAGGCACCGCCGGGCCGGCTTTGCCGGACGGCCAGTGCCGCCCCCCTCGAGGGGGGTGACGCGAAGCGGCGCGGGGGGTCATGCAAATCCTGCCATGCAGCTGCGCAACTGGTCCAGCCCGCGGCGTATCCAGGTTTTCACCGTGCCCAGCGGCAGCCTGAGCTGTTGCGCCAGTTCGCCGTGGCTCAGGTCGCGCAGGTAGGCCAGGCTCACCACCTCGCGTTGTTTGTTCTCCAGCCGCCCCAGGCATTGGTGCAGCGCCCAGGCCTGCTGGCTGGCGAGACTGGTGTCCATGGGATTGGGGGAGGTGCCTTCGAGCGTGTCGGCCATCGCCTCGTCGATTTCATCGGTCAGGTGTTCGCGCTCGGCCTTGCGGCGGCGCAGCAGGTCCAGCGAGCGGCTGCGCACGATCAGGCCCAGCCAGGCCATGGGCGGGCTCAACGACGCGCGGTAGTCGGGTGCGGTGCGCCAGATCTGCAGAAAGGTCTCTTGCAGCGCATCTTCGGCCCACTCGTGGTTGCGCACCACCCGCAGCGCCAGGCCGTAGAGCTTGCCCGAGGTCTGGTCGTACAGCGCTTTCAGGGCGGGCTCGTCGCGCCGGGCCACGCGGTCGATCAGGGCCATGAGTTCGTCGTCGGGTTGGTCTCGCATGCGCGCATTGTGCGGGAGTGCCCGACCCGCCGTGGCCCACAGGGTCTTGAACGAGGCCAGGCCGATCATCATGGCCGCCGCCGGCGGGGCTGCACCTGGGTGGGCACGCTCAGGGCGGTCAGCGGCGTCACGTTCAGCGCGGTGGGCGCGGCTTCGACCAGCTGGTCGGTGTGCCACACGCGCAGGCGCGCCGCCCCTTCGGGCACGCCCTGCAGCGTGGCCACGCCCGCTGCGTCGGTCCTGACGGCCCAGGGCGAGTCGGTCACAAACAGGAAGCCGCGCATGGAGCCATGGATGTGGCAACCCAGCTGCAGCGGGCCGGCCTGGCCGAGCGTCACTTCGGCGCTTTCGGGTGGCTGTGCGTCGACCTTGCCGCCCAGCCGCAGTTCAAAGCCCGCGTCCGGACCGGCGCTGAGCCCGGCGAGGCCGGCGGGCAGGCCGCGCACATGGTGTTCCCAGCCGTCGAGGTTGGTGAAGCGCACGCGCGAACCCACCGGCACCAAGGTCAGCGCCGGGTCGAATCGCATCTTCTGCTGGTTGATCGTCGCCTGCACCGGCGCGGGCGCCGGCGGTTTGACGCCATTGACGGGTTCGAGCAGCACCACGGCGTCGGCCAGCGGCCGGCCATCGCGCGCGAGCAGGGTGATCTGCACCGTGGCCGCCTGCGCCGCACCCGCGAGCAGCGCGAACGCGGCAGCCACAGCGCCTGACAGGGCCCGGGCTTTCATCGCGTGTTCACCACGTCGCGGTGCATCGGCGCGAGCAGCGCAAGCAACTGGTTCTGGCGGTTGAACGGGATGCCACGCGCGTCCATGCTCAGCTGCAGCACTTCCACCAGCGCATTGAAGTGGCTGCGCGTCACGTCCATCTCGGCGTGGGCCTCTTTCATGTCGGGACCCTTGTAGACGCAGGGGCCGCCTGCAAGCTGGCAGACCTGGTCGGTCAGCTGCTTGGCCAGGTTGTCGAGCTTCGTTTCCTTGAACTGCTCGCCGATGCGGGCATCGGCCTTCAGGCGGACCACGAAGTCGTCCATCAGGGCGCGGATGCCGGCCTGTTCGCCGAAGGCCTGGTACAGCCCGGGCGAAGGCGCCACCGGGTAGGCGGAGGCGGGCGTGGCTTTCAGGGGCGCGGTCAGGCTCTGGGCCAGGGCGTGGCCGCTGCCCATGGCGAGCAGGGTGAGGGCGGTGGCAGTGATGAGGTGTTTCATGTCGGTCTTCAGGGTGTGATGGGGTGGAGGGGGCTCAAAAGGCGATCTGCGCCGAGAGGTACACGCCGGTCTGCTTCTTGTTGCCGGTGGTGGCGGGCACGATGCGGCCCAGGTCCACGTAGGCGGCGGTGAGCGAGACGTTCTTGCTCGGCGCCCAGGCGATGAAAATGTCCTTCCAGTCGTCGGCACGCAGGCCGTCGCCCAGGCCCGCGGCGGCGCCCGCACGCTGCAGCTTGTTGGGCATGGCGCGGTATTCAAAACCCACGGCCACGTTCTTGCTCAGCAGGTAGGCGACCGACAGTTCGGGCATGAGCTGATAGCCGTTGTCCGCGCCGCCCAGCCGGGCACCGAAACCGAGCAGGCCGTTCTGGTTGGCCTGGGTGGCGCGCAGGGTGCCGTTGACCAATACGCCCTGGGCGAGGAAGAGCTTGGTCGCGCTCACGTAGAAGTCCACACCGTCGCGTTTCGCGCCCAGTGCGTCGAGCGTGCCATCGAGCCCGCTGGAGCGCAGGCGTTTGGCCTGGACGCCCACGGCGATCTGCGGCATCAGCGAGTCGCTGTCGAGCACGGCGTCGCCAGCCACGCGCAGCTTGGCGCCCAGGATGTCCTGCTTCAGGTGCAGGCCCGGCAGACCGAGCAACGTGCCGGTGATGCCGGTGTCGAAATCCTGATGGCCGAAAGACAGTTCCAACCGGTCGTTGAAGCCCACCGCGACGCCCGCCGCGGTCAGGCCATGGTCCCGGGTTTCGGCGCGGCTCAGGTAGGCCGACACGCCTTTTTCACCCTCGGTGGCCTGGCTGCCGATCACGGCCCAGGGGCTGATGCCGCCGCCGGCCGCGCCTTCCACCGTGCTCACGCCGCCGGTGAGCAGCAGCTTGCCGGTGTCGGCCTGGGCCGGCGCGGCGGCGAGCAGGGCTGCCGCAGCGGCCAGGGCCAGCAGGGTGGTCGATGGGGCCTGCCGGCGGCGGGTCTCGAAGAGGTGATTCATGGGGTGGTTCATGGCGTGATTGGGGTGAGGTGGTTGCTGTGGGGCGCCGTTGCCAGCGCAGCGTCTGCGCAGCTGGCCCACCCACTACGCAACCCGGCGCCGCGTGGATTCAGCGATTTGAATCACCTCAAAAATTTGTGGGATTTCTGAATCCACCCGTTGGGGCGTTTGCGTATCCGGGGTGTCGGCAGCGCTGGTCCCACCCGATCAGCACCACCGGCCCCACGACAACCGAACCCACCCCAACTCAAGGAAACACCACCATGTCACGCATCACCACCGCATCCACCTCGCTGATCGTCGCCACCCCGTCACGCCGCTCCTTCATGGGCACCGGCGGCGCTCTCTCTGCCGTCGCCGTGGCCCTGCTCGCCGGCAAAGACGTCATGGCCGCCGGCATGAAGGGCGACATGTCCAAAGACGTCTCCATCCTCAATGTGGCGCTGGGCCTGGAACACGAAGCCATCAACGCCTACCAGCTCGGCGCCGGCAGTGGTCTGCTGCAAAAGCCGGTGCTGGATGTGGCGGTGCAGTTCCAGGGTCACCACAAGACCCACCGCGACGCGCTCATCGCCACCATCCAGAAGCTCGGCGGCAAGCCGGTGGCCGAGATGAAGCTGGAGGAATACGCCAAGGCGCTCAACGCGGCTTCGCTGAAGAGCCAGGGCGATGTGCTCGACCTCGCCGCCCGCCTGGAGCTGGGCGCGACCAATGCCTACCTGAGCGTGATCCCCGCGCTGGGCGACCGCGAACTCGCCAAGGTGGCCGCCCGCCTGGCCGCCGACGAGACCATGCACTTCACCGTGCTGAACAGCGCGCTGGGCCGCTCGCTGCCGCCAGGCGCGCTGTCGTTCGGCGCCTGATTCGCGTGTCTGTCCGGGCCAGGGTCATTTGGGCCGGCCCGGCTTCTTTGCTGCCCCATCCGTTCTTCTTTTCAACCGCAACGAGGAGTTTTTCCATGTTCGTCAAAACCACCCTGGCCGCCACCGCAGCCCTCGCCCTCACTGCCTGCGCCTCCAACATGAGCGCGCCCGCGCCCATGGTGTATTCGCAGGCCAGCCTGCCTGCCGCTGTGCAGGTGCCCGCCGGGCACAAGGTCGCCATGGAAACCGTGGGCGTGGGCCAGATCACCTACGAGTGCCGCGCCGACAAAGACATGGCCGGCAAATTCGCTTGGGTGTTCGCTGGCCCCGACGCCAAACTCATGAGCCGCAAGGGCCAGCAGGTCGGCAAGTACTACGGCCCGCCCGCCACCTGGGAAGCCATGGACGGTTCAAAAATCACGGGCAAGCAGCTGGCGGTGGCGCCCGGTGGTGCGGGCAACATCCCGCTGCAGTTTGTGCAGGCGAACCCGGCCATGGGCACGGGCGCGATGAGCGGCGTGACCTACATCCAGCGCGTGAAGACGCAGGGTGGCGTGGCGCCGGCCATGGCCTGCGACGCGGCCACGATGGGCAGCAAGCAGATCGTGAACTACCAGGCCGACTACATCTTCTGGCGGCCCGTGTAACACCCCCCGCGCCACTTCGCGTCACCCCTCCAGGGGGGGGCACTGGCCGTCTGGCGGAGCCAGCCCGGCGATGCCTCTGGGTTGACGCTGCTTCTTGCGCAGAGGTGTTGCTCCGACGGCATGGGGAACTCAGGTTCCTTCAGGCGGCGCGCTCGAAACCTTCCAGCAGGTTCACCGCGTTGGTGCCCACAGCGTCCACCGCATAACCGCCTTCAAACGTGAACACCGTGGGAAGGCCTGCGCCCGCCAGCGCCTCGCCCACGGCAAAGTAGTCGTTGCTCCGCAAGGTGAAGCCAGAGATCGGGTCGCCCTCAAAGGTGTCCAGCCCCATGGGCACCACCAGCGCGTCGGCGTTGAATGCGGCCATCGCGTCCAGCGCCTGGCCGAGCGCCGCGCGCCAGGTGGTGAAGTTCGTGCCGCGCGGCAGCGGCAGGTTGAGGTTGAAGCCTTCGCCCGCGCCGGCACCGCGCTCGTCCGCATGGCCGAGGAAGAAGGGGTACTCGGTGGCCGGGTCGCCGTGGATCGACACCGTGAGCACGTCCGCGCGTTCGTAGAAGATGGTCTGCGTGCCGTTGCCGTGATGGTAGTCCACGTCCAGCACCGCCACGCGCTGCTTGCCGCCGTCGCGCAGGGCCTGCGCCGCGATGGCCGCGTTGTTCAAGAAGCAGTAACCGCCGAAGAAGTCCGGCCCCGCGTGGTGGCCGGGCGGGCGGGTGAGTGCGAACGCGCTGCGCGCGCCGCCCAGCACCTCGCGCACCGCCGCCAGCGCGCAGGCCGCGCCACCGCGCGCCGCCGCCCAGGTGCCCGCCATCAGCGGCGAACCCGAGTCGAACGAAAACAGGCCCAGGCGCGCCGCGAAATTCTGCGGCAACACGTCGGTGCGGAAGGCGTGGCGGTTGCCGAGTGGCCAGACCGAGGGCAGGGCGTCGCGCAACGCGTTCGCCGGGTCCATGGCGACCCACTCGTCCCAGGCGCCGGCCAGGAAAGCGGTGTAGCGCGCGCTGTGCACGCGGGCAATCGCGGCGTCCAGTTCGGCGTCGTCCAGCGCGGGCGCCTCCAGCGCGCCCAGCGGCCGGCGCTGCAGCTCGGTCAAGACAAAGTCCAGCCGCGCGGGCACCTCGTGGCAGGGCACCATGCGGCCCCGGAACATCTCTTCGCGCCCTTGGTGCAGAGCGTGGTGGGCGTTGTGCAAGGTTTTCATCTCCGGCAGTTTCGCATGCGGTCCCCGCACGCGACGCTGTCGCACAAGCGTGGCCGCGAATTCCCAGGGCGGTGAAACGCTGATATTGTGTCCAAATGAAACATACGTCAGCGTGAACGCCACGGACCGGGCGATGAAGCCCGCCAGGACTGGGTGTGTCCGCGCGTGAGTGGAAGGATGGGGTCGAAAGCAGGGATGAGTCCCAGCCGGCTGCCAGCGGAGCCTGACGTCTTCATGGGTTCTTTTCTGCCATGAATTCCCAATCTGAACGTTTCTTCAAAGAACTTTTTCATGAACATCAGGTTGCTCCAGAATTGTATATTTCCCAGTCAACTCATTTCAGTGCAACCCGGGTTTGAGGCATTTGATTATCGATCAAACCCCAGGCCCGAACTGCGTGAATTTCAGATATTCGAACATCTGTTTGTCAATGAGATGTACAACACGGCAGAGGTGTTTGGTGCGGTGTCGAGTCGCTTCCATGCCAAGACCCTGCTGAGGGGTCCGGAGTTGAAGAGGTGGATTGAAAGTACACCCGGATACGAGGTCTATTATGTCAATCCGTGGCCACAATGGAGCTATGCGAATTTCAATAGCCATGTGCGCGCCCGCATCATTCATGGCGGTAACGAGTTCCTGCTGAATTCACAGAAGGTTCTGGACCTTGCGCGGGTGCCGCTCGACTTTCTGAGTCCCGGACGCCAGCACAACAAGAACTATGGAATGAGCAGTTACTGGTTTGGAACTCCCAAATTCTGGCGAAAATTCATGCAGGAGCTGGTATTTCCGGTGACCCGCCTGACCGCATCCGAATTGGGGAGTGCCTTGCACGATTTTCTGTATCGGCCGCTTGCCTACCACGGAAAATCCATTCATCGTGCCGGTGCATTGCCATTTCTGCTGGAGCGCGCCACCAACTTGTATTTGCAGGCGCAATTTGCCGATGAAGTGGCCTACTATCCCCGGAGCAGGGCGCAAATACTGGCCAGCTGTTTGTTTCCCTTTGAACGCGACCTGATCGAACTCGCCGGGGATCAGGTGGATGCGTGGGACGAGGCTGGCGTTTACGACCGTGACGCCATGGACTATTTTGAGAATGCGACGCTTCACGTGTCCGCGGGATGGCTGTCCTACATGGGCCGTCACCAGGTCGATTTTGACCATGGTGATCCCCGTCCCCATCTCCCCTGGTTTGCGCGGGAGAACACGGCCAGGACAGATTTCCGGAGGCTTGAGTCGCTGGAGGCCCAAACATGATCACCATCCACGAACCATTGTGGCTTGCCGGGCAGCGTCTGACAGAGAGTGCGTTTTTGCCCTTGCCCATTCTGGACAACTCCAGCGTGACTTGGCGGGAGTTTCGGATACTGGTGGATTTTTTTCGCCGAGGTGATCACCTGAAATCCAAGATGACGGGTATTTTTTCACCCAAGTTCAAACACAAAACCAGGGTGTCAGGCTCTGCATTTATTGAGTTTGTAAAACAACACAGCGATGCGGATGTTTGCATGATCAATCCGTTTCCCATGTTGCCCTATTATTCCTACAATGTCTGGATGCAAGGTGAGGCCACCCACCCGGGGTTGGTGAAAAGGGCGCAGGCTTTGCTCGACGCTGCGGGCATTGGCTGGAACCTTTCATTGACACCTCGTCAAAACCATCGGACCCTTCTCTATTCAAATTTCTGGGTCGCAACCCCGGCGTTCTGGACCTCGTATGTCGGCGGTGTTTTGAATCCGATCGCCTGTTTTCTGGAGGCTCATCCGGATTCGGATGTGGCGCGTTCAGTCCTGCAGGAAACCGATTATCTGGTCACAGCTCCATTTTTGCCGTTCATCATTGAAAGACTTTTCAGCACCTATTTGTCGCTGCATCCCGAAATTCGGGCTGTGCCTTATCCGATGAATGAAAAATCGATCATTGACTCCTGTCTGACCGATTTTCAGAGAACCATTGTTGCGCACATGATGCCGCAGGTGGACGAGGCCGATTCTCGCGAGTCCTTCCCCGAGGAATTGATTGAGACACAGCGCCTCTTTTGCAGTCTTTCGAAAAAGTACAACGATGTGTATTTTTCGGTGAACAAACATCCGTATTTGATCGACGTGCCTGTGGAGCAATAATCCGGTTGCCGTCGATGCCGGAGCCAACCGATTCGGGTGTCGATGGCCTTTTCGCTAGCTGGCCTCTCAAGGAGCATCCATGTCATCCGGAAAAATCCTCGTCGCCCAGGGCGGCGGCCCGACCGCGGTCATCAACCAGTCGCTCGTGGGCGTGGCGCTGGAGGCGCGGCGCTTCCAGAACGTGAAGCTGGTCTACGGCGCGCGCCACGGCGTGCGCGGCATCGTCGATGAAAACTTCGTGGATCTCACGCAGGAGACCAGTCACAACCTCGAAGCCGTGGCGCGCACGCCGGCCTCGGCGCTGGGCTCCACGCGCGACAAGCCCGACCTGAAGTACTGCCAGGAGATCTTCAAGGTGCTCAAGGCCCACGAGATCGAGCACTTCTTCTACATCGGTGGCAACGACTCGTCGGACACCGTGCGCATCGTGAGCGAAGAGGCGCGCAAGGCCAACTACCCGCTACGCTCCATCCACATCCCGAAGACGATCGACAACGACCTGGTAGGCAACGACCACACGCCCGGCTTTCCCTCGGCGGCGCGCTTCGTGGCGCAGGCCTTTGCCGGCGCCAACCTCGACAATGCCTCGTTGCCCGGCGTCTACGTGGGCGTGGTGATGGGGCGGCACGCGGGCTTCCTGACGGCCGCGTCGGCGCTGGGCAAGAAGTTTCCGGACGACGGCCCGCACCTGATCTACGTGCCCGAACGCGTGTTCGAGATCCCGAAGTTCCTGGCCGACGTGAAGGCCATGTACGAGCGCCACGGGCGATGTGTGATCGCGGTGAGCGAGGGCATTCACGATGCGTCGGGCCAGCCCATCATCACCCAGCTGGCCAAGGACATTGAGAAGGACGCACACGGCAACGTGCAGCTCTCGGGCACCGGTGCGCTGGCCGATCTGCTGTGCGAGGAGATCAAGGCCAGGCTCGGCATCAAGCGCGTGCGTGGCGACACCTTCGGCTACCTGCAGCGCAGCTTCATCGGCTGCGTGTCCGACGTGGACCAGCGCGAGGCGCGCGAGGTGGGCGAGAAGGCGGTGCAGTTCGCCATGTGGGGCCAGGTGGACGGCTCGGTGGCGATCAAGCGAACCGGCTTCTACTCGGCCGACTACGAGCTGCTGCCGCTGGAAGCGGTGGCCGGCAAGACGCGCACCATGGAAGACGAGTTCATCACCGCCAGCGGCACGGATGTGACCGACGCCTTCCGCCTCTACCTGCGCCCGCTGCTCGGCTCGGACATGCCCGACGCCTACCGCCTGCGTTACAACCCGGTGGCCAAGGTGCTGAACCAGGGCTGACGGCCGGGATCTGGCGGACGCTGGCTGTCGCGCCGATTGGGGCTTGGTCTCTTGTGAACGGCGGCGGGGGCTGATAGTCTGTTGTCCAGCCGAAGCACCGCCAGCGCGGCTGGTGCGTGGCGCACGTCCTGCCCTCTGTGACCCTGTTGTCAGAAAGCGAGCGAACCGTGAAATCTGCCATCCTCCCCACCTTCCGTTTCCCCCAGGGCACCTGCATCGCCCAGGCGCAGCCCCACATGGGCGTGCCCGTGACGCTGAGTTCTCCCGGGCGAGCGGTCATGACCGATCTCACCCATGTGCGCGCCGCCACCATCGCGCCCGACATGGGTCTGAACGAGGCGCGCCAGACCATGATCCACCAAGGGGTGCGCCTGTTGTTCGTGGTCAGCGAGATCCCCTGGATGGACGGGCTCATCACCTCGACGGATCTGGAGGGTGAACGCCCGATGCAGGTGATCAACCAGCGCGGCATCCGCTACGAAGACCTGACGGTGGCCGATGTGATGTCGCCCTTGGGCCAGCTGGACGCGATCGATCTCGACGACCTTGCGCACGCCACCGTCGGCAAGGTGGTGGCCACGCTCAAACACGTGGGCCGTCGCCACATGCTGGTGGTGCAGAAGGGCGAGAACGGTCAAGGGCCGCGGGTGCGCGGTGTGTTCTCGCAAACCCAGATCGAGCGCCAGCTGGGCAAGTCCATCGACGTGATTGAAACGGCGGGCAATTTCGCCGAAATCCGGGTGTCGCTGGCGGCCTGAAAGCGCGCGGGCCAGCCGTCGCGGGCCTCAGCCCAGCGCCTTGAACGACTGCAGCGCCGAGAGCGGCGTGAAGCTGCCGGCGCGTTTTTCCTTCATGGCGGTGATGGACTCGCGCACGTGCGCGTTGCTCCAGATCGCGCCCTGCAGCCAGCCCATCTGGCGCAGGCTGTCTTCCACCGAGTGGTCGCGCGCGTAGTTCACGGCCTGCTTGGTGCCCCAGATCGCGATCGGTGGCTTGCTGGCGATTTCTTTCGCGCATTGCAGCGCGGCGGCGAGCATGGCTTCGGGCGTATCGAACACCTCGTTCACCAATCCGTAAGCCAATGCGCGCTGCGCCGGCAGGCGGCGGCCGGTGTAGGCCATCTCTTTCACCACGGCGAACGGGATCAGCTTGGGCAGGCGCTGCAGCGTGCCCACGTCGGCCACCATGCCGATGTTGATTTCCTGGATGCAGAAGAAGGCGTCGGCCGTGGCGTAGCGGATGCAGGCGGCCGTGACCATGTCCACCGCGCCGCCGATGCAGCCACCCTGGATGGCGCAGATCACCGGTATGCGCAGGGCCTCGATCTTGGTGAACGTGGCCTGCATGTCGCTCAGCAGGTCAAAGATGGCGGCGCGGCCTTCGGGACTCTGGTCGTCCATGGCGATGGCGCCGCTGAAGGTTTCCAGCGCCATGCCGGCGCTGAAGTGTTTGCCGGTGCTGCTGATGACGAGCGCGCGTGCTGTGCCTTCGGTGTGGAGTTGCGTCAGCACCTCGTCCAGCTCGCGCCAGAAGGTGGGGTGCATGGTGTTCATGGCCTCGGGGCGGTTGAGCACCAGATGGGCCACGTGGTCGTCAGTCGAGCTCAGGGAAAAGCAGGTCGGTGTGTTCATCGGAGGCCTTGTCTCTGGCGGTTCGGGTGGAATGGCTTTCACTGTAGCCCGAGGCTTGTTCGCCCTCTGTCCCGGGCTTGACCAGCTTGCCCACACGCACACCCAGCAGGCGGATGCGGCGGCTCAGGTCCACGCGCTTCAGGCACAGGCCCGCCTGGCGGCGGATGGTGGCGGCGTCGGCGGTGAATTGATCGATGGTCACGTCGCGTGTCACGCTCTGGAAGTTGTCGTAGCGCAGCTTGATGCCAATGGTCTTGCCCGCGTAGCCCTTGCGCTGCAGGTCGTCGGCCACCTGCTCGCACAGCCGCGTGAACACCGCGCCCAGCTCGGCGCGGTCGCGCACCGCGTGCAGGTCACGCTCGAAGGTGGTTTCGCGGCTCATGCTCACCGGCTCGCTCTCGGTCACCACCGGGCGGTCGTCGCGGCCCCAGCTCACTTCGTGCAGCCAGGCGCCGTAGCTTTTGCCGAAGTGTTCGATCAGCCAGCCGGGCTCGCGCGCCGCGAGGTCGCCGATGGTGTGGATGCCGTGGCCCTGCAGCTTTTCATCGGCTTTGGGGCCGACGCCGTTGACCTTGCGGCAGGGCAGCGGCCAGATCTTCGCCTGCAGATCCTCGGGCCAGACGACGCTGATGCCGTTGGGCTTGTTGAATTCGCTCGCCATCTTGGCGATGAGCTTGTTGGGTGCCACGCCGATGGAGCAGGTGATGCCGGTCGCCTGGAAGATGCTTTTCTGGATCAGCCGCGCCAGCACGCGCCCGCCCTCGCGCTGGCCGCCGGGCACGTGGGTGAAGTCGATGTAGACCTCGTCGACGCCGCGGTCCTCCATCACCGGCGCGATCTCCAGGATGGTGCTCTTGAACAGGCGCGAGATGCGGCGCACCTCGTCGAAGTCCACCGGCAGCAGGATCGCCTGCGGGCACAGCTTGGCCGCCTTCATCAGCCCCATGGCCGAGCCCACGCCGAACTGGCGCGCCGGGTAGGTGGCGGTGGTGATGACGCCGCGCCCGGTGTAGCCGGAGAGGCGGGGGAAAAATTCGAGCGGAATGCGGCTCAGGTCGCCATCGGACCAGTCGCGTTCCGGGTAGGCCTCGCGCAGGCGGGCCAGCACGTCGTCCTCGCGCCGCCGCCCGCCGCCGATCACCACCGGCAGGCCTTTGAGCTGCGGGTAGCGCAGCAGCTCCACCGACGCAAAAAACGCGTCCATGTCCAGGTGCGCGATGCGCCGGGGCAGGGGGGCGGTCGGGTGGGCGGGAGCGGTCACGGCGCCAAGCATAGCGCTGTGGCGGTGCAGCGCTGCGGGCTAAGATGGCCGGCCAGGGCAGCGCCGTCGCGCTGCCGTATTCCGGGAGCACCAACATGAACACACTGTCCCGCCTGATCGCCGCCCTGCTCGTGGGCGCGGGCATCGCCGTCGCCGGGTTTTCGGTGAGCCAGGGCCTGGAGCGCTTCCGCATGTCGGACCGCTCGGTCACCGTCAAAGGCCTGGCCGAGAAGGATGTGGAGAGCGACTTCGCCATCTGGACGCTGAGCTTTCGACGCGCCGGCAACGAGTTCGGCACCGTGCAGCAGGCGCTGGCCGCCGACCGCGAAAAGGTGCTGGCCTTTTTGAAGGAGCGCGGATTCACCGACGCCGAACTCGAAGCCCGGCCGCTGCAGGTGCAGGACCTGATGGCGCGCGACTACGCGCAGGGCAATGTGCCGTTCCGTTTCAACGGCAGCGGCCAGGTGCTGGTGAAGACGAGCCGGGTGGCGGATGTGGCCAGCGCCGCGCTGGCGGTGGACCCGCTGATCCAGGGCGGCATCCAGCTCGGGGGCGACGGCGAAGGCGCCAGCGGCCCGCGCTACCAGCTGCGCGGCTTCAACGACATCAAGGCCCCTCTGCTCGCGGAAGCCACGCGCAACGCCCGCGAGCAGGCCGACAAGTTCGCCGCCGAAGCCGGCGCCAGCCTCGGCCCGCTGAAGAACGCCAACCAGGGCGCGATCCGCATCACCGGCACCGACGGCAACGACTTCGATGACGGCAGCTCGCGCAGCAAGCGGCTGCGCGTGGTGAGCACGTTCGAATACGAGCTGGAGTGAGTCACCCCCGCCGCGCTTCGCGCGACCCCCTCAAAGGGGGCAACCCGATGCGGCCCGGCAAAGCCGGTTCCGCCGGGTTCTCGGTTCGGGCATGTCGCGCCGGAGATGCCTTGGGCTGCACCGCTTCATGTGTCGGGGTGGTGCTCCGGAGCCTGGAAATCTGAGGTGATCGGTCGCAGGCAGGTTACGCCGGGTTGAATAGGCTCAGCCGGTGGGGCCTGCATCGGTGGCAGGCATCTCTGCCTTCACCGCGTCGCCGTCCATGTCTCCGGGAATGCCGGACCAGTTTTCCCAGCCCGGGCCGAAGGTTTCGATCGGGTGCTGGGTGCGTTCCGAGCCGTTGCCGCACAGCAGGGCATCGGCGGCGCAGAAGCGGTCGCAACCCCAGCAGTTGCGCTCCGGGTGGGGCGGGTTGACGGGGAAGCGTTTGGCCAAGGGGCGGATCAGATCGACTTCACCACCAGCCAGCCCTTGAACAGCCAGGGCAGGCTGGGGCCGGTGCCGGCGGGCACGCCGCCTTTGTTCTCGGCGCTCACGGCCAGCTCGGTCACACCTTGAAGATCAGCCTCTTTCACCGGCATCTGCAGCGTCTTGTATTTGCTTTCGATGACACCGAGCGAACGCGGTGCGGCATCGCCCACGATGGCCCAGACCTGCATGCTGTCTTCACGGCCTTCTTTCACATCGTTGAGCCGCTGCAGCAGCAGGGCACCCTCCTTGGGGTTGTAGGTGGCGAGCATGGCGGGCTTTTGCTGGTTGTCCAGCAACAAGGCCACCTGGCGGATCTGCGGCACCTCGACCAGCCGGGCCTGTGCGTGCTGGATCTGCGCCTGCAGCTGCGTCAGCATGCTGCTGTGGGCAGCCCAGCCGATCAGCAGCACGAGCAGCAAGAAAATGGCCAGTGCGCGCCACCAGGGGCTGACGCGGCGGTCGGAAATTTCGGTGAAGTTGATGGATGTCATGGCTGGAGCGGTTTTCTTTTCCCATTCAAGTGAAGCGGGATTACCATCGGCCCCTTTTCGGGAGCTTCAGGCACGGCGCATTCTCCCACGCACCCCCCGTCAGACGACTTCGCTGCGATGTCCATCAACGAATCCGACCAAACCACCACCGACTGGCCCGGCAGCGGGTCAGATGTGCCCACGCTGCCCGTTGGCCGCCTGGTTTATGCGAGTGTGTGTCTGGTGCAGGAGGCGGTGCTGGACGAGATGCGCCGCATTCGCGACCATGCGTTGGTAAACAACGGGCCTCAGGGCATTCGTGTGGCGCTGCTGTACATGAGCGGCTGGTTCGTCGAATGGATGGAAGGACCGGAAGGCGCGATCCAGGCGCTGCTGCAACGCGTGGCGCAGGATTCACGGCATCAGGGGATCAAGGTGATTCACCGCAGCGTGGGTCGGCCCCGGTTGTTCCGTCCCTGGATCGGCGCCATCGTGCAGACACCCGAACGGCCCGATGCCTTTGGCATGCGTGTGTTCGAGCAGCTGGACCGGTTCGAGTCGGGCCAGGTGGTGGACCCGGCCAGCGTGTGGCTGGCGCTCTGCTCGCCGGCCGTGACCGCCATGCCGACGCCCTTGGGCCAGTACCCCCGGATCATGCTGCTGTCGGCGCGAGGCGCCCGGGCGTTCGACCTGATCACCTGGCTGGCGAGCGTGCATCAGCAGCCCCTGGTGCGGCGCCGCTTCGCTGGCGCTGCCGACGATGCCCACGACGTGGAGAGCGACTACCTCGACCTGCCTGCACACGGGCAGCAGGGTCTGCGGCTGATCGCGAATGCCCGCAAAGGGCTGGCGATGGGCATGACACACGCATTCCTGCCCGACTACACGGCCGTGGTGGTATTGCTCGACCAGGATGCGACCGCCAACCAGCGCATCGTTGACCGGGTGCTCGCGGCCTGCCGCCAGGTGCACCATTTGCCGACCATCGTGGGGCTGGGAACGCCAGCGGAACTGACCACCGATCTGATGGAGCAGGTCGAGCGCCAGGGGCTGGCCTGGTGCACGGCCCGCACCCGCACGGGCCAGCCCGAGCTGGGGGACTACTGGGGGGCCTTGCTGCCAGCGCTGAACGCGCTGGAGTGAATGGGCCCACCCCCATCGCTTGTTCGCTGCGCGTAACCGCTCCGCCCCTCAAGGGGCTTTGCTCCTGGCCCGGCGGAGCCGGTTCCACCGCGTTCTGGGTTAGGCACCTCGTTTCGGCAAAACCCTCAAGCGGCCTTGGGAAACGTTCCTGGCAGCAGGATGCTCTGGTCCACGTTCTGGATGTTGGTGTGGCCGCAGAAGGCCATGGTGATGTCGAGTTCCTTGTGGATGATCTCCAGCGCTTTCAACACGCCTTCTTCACCCATGGCACCCAGGCCGTAGACCATGGCGCGGCCGATCATGGTGCCGCGTGCACCCAGGGCCCAGGCCTTCAGGACGTCTTGCCCGCTGCGGATGCCACCGTCCATCCACACCTCGATCTGGTCACCCACCGCGGCCACGATGGCGGGCAGTGCTTCGATGCTGCTCGGCGCACCGTCCAGCTGGCGGCCGCCGTGGTTGCTGACCACGATGGCATCGGCCCCGCTGGCGACGGCCAGCTTGGCGTCTTCCACGTCCATGATGCCCTTCAGGATCAGCTTGCCGCCCCACTGCTGCTTCACCCAGGCCACGTCGGCCCAGTTCAGCGTCGGGTCGAACTGCTCGTTGGTCCAGGCCGCCAGCGAGCTCATGTCGCTCACGCCTTTGACGTGGCCCACCAGGTTGCGGAAGGTGTGGCGGCGCGTGCCCATCATGCCCAGCACCCAGCGCGGCTTGGTCGCGATGTTGAGCACATTGCCCAGCGACGGGATCACCGACGCGCGCATCTTGTTCTTCAAATCCTTGTGGCGCTGGCCGATCACCTGCAGGTCGAGCGTGAGCACCAGCGCGCTGCACTTGGCCACCTTGCAGCGCTCGATCATGCGGGCCATGGCCTCGCGGTCGCGCATCATGTAGAGCTGGAACCAGAACGGCGCGGTGGTGTGCTCGGCCACGTCTTCGATCGAGCAGATGCTCATGGTCGACAGCGTGAACGGGATGCCGAACCGTTCGCAGGCCTTGGCCGCCTTGATCTCGCCGTCGGCGCTCTGCATGCCCGTCAGCCCCACGGGCGCGATGCACACCGGCATCTTCACGGCCTGGCCCACCATCGTGGTGGCCGTCGTGCGGTTCTCCATGTTCACCGCCACGCGCTGGCGCAGCTTGATCTTCTGGAAATCGTCGCTGTTGGCGCGGTAGGTGCTCTCGGTCCACGAGCCGGAATCGGCGTAGTCGTAGAACATGCGCGGCACGCGTTTTTTGGCCAGCACGCGCAGGTCTTCGATGGTGGTGATCACGGTCATGGGGTTTGTCTCCGGGGTGGCGATGGGTGAACTGCCCGCGATGTTAGCGAGGCCGACCGGAAAAGGCTTGTGAAACCGGGACAGTGGGGTTTGAAATTTCTGATGCCCCAACCGGAGGATGTCGCCGTGCTGAACCGCCTTGGAGGCGTCAGGTGCCCGGCGTATCATGATTTGAGTGGGAGCCCACGCACCGGAGGAACGCCATGAAACACCGTTTTTCGAAGCACGCCGTTCAAGTCCTTCAACCCCTGGCGGCAGCCGCCACACTGGCGCTGGCGCCTGTGGTGGCGCAGGCGCAGACGGCGCCGACGCAGCTGTGGGTTGACCTGTCCACCTCCACCATGACCGGTATGCCCGAGATGTTGCAGGGCGGTGTTGGCGGCATGATCGGCGGACTCTTCGGCGGCGGTCGTGGCGGTGGCGGCTCGCAGACCTACGGCCACGCCAGCGGCCGTTTCATCCAGCAGGGCAGCGGACCAGGCCTGACGGGCGCCTTCCCGCCCAACCGCGTGATCGACCTCGCGCTCTACAACCCGCGCAAACCCGGCACCGAGGCGGCGCTCGCGATCCCGCCGACCATGGGCATGGGCGAGCAACTGCCGCTGGTGCCCCCCAGCCCGAGTTTCAAGGAGCCGGGTGACAGCGCTCCCGGCGAGGTGCCCGAGGTCAAGGGCCGCCTGCTGGTGTACTGGGGTTGCGGCGACAAGGTGCGCCCCGGCCAGCCCAAGGTGATCAACCTCGCCAGCAACCCGGCGCAGTGGGCGCCGGTGCTGGCCGGGCGGCACGCGCCCGAGCGTGCCGCCAAGGTGGGCGCGCAGCACGCGCTCTACCCCAACGAGAAGAACACCGTGAACCCGAAGGCAGACACCTCGCTGGTGGGTGAACACCAGGTGCACGGCGAGGGGGTGCCCGAGTCCATGCGCTTCCAGCTGGCCGAGCGGCAGGACCTCATGTCCGTCATCCGCCTGCAGAGCCAGGGGCAGCTCACGGAGAGCATCCAGCTGAGCTGGCTGACCGTGCCGCGCGCCCACGCCTACCACCTGCACGCCATGGGCGCGGTGGGGCAGGACATGGTGCTCTGGTCCAGCGCCGACAACGGCGACGCCGGGCTCGGCCTGTTCGACTACCTCCCCGAAAGCACCAGCGCCAAGTGGGTGAAAGACAAGGTGCTGCTGTCGCCGGGCACCACCGAGTGCGCCGTGCCGCAGGGCATCTTTGCGAGCCCGGGAGGCGAGGCGGGCGGTGCCATGTTGCGCATGATCGCCTACGGCCCCGAGAGCTACCTGAGCCACCCGGCACGCCCGGCCAATGCGCCCAAGTCCTGGCAGCCGGAGTGGACGGTGCGCGTGCGCACCAAGAGCCAGACCATGGCCATGCTGGGCATGGACATGGGGGGCATGGCCGGCGGCAGCGAGAGCAACAGCGCTCCCGCCGAGGCGCCGGAAGAAAAACCCTCGGGTCTGCCCGGCGCGGCCGGCAGCATCCTGCGCGGCATCTTCGGCCGCTGAACCGGCGGGCTGCGCTTCAACTGGTGGTGGTGGGCAGGGCCTGCGCCCGCTCGGCGCCCGACAGCGGTTCCAGCCAGCCCAGCTGCTGTTCCAGCACCGCCACGGTGGCTTCCGATGCATCGGCGCCGCGCGCCTGCCGCTCGGTGATGCGCGCGCGCAGCACGTCCACCGGCGCCTCGCAGGCGAGGATGTGAAACGGCACGCCCGCGCCCTGCGCCAGCGCCGCGAAATCGGCGCGCTCGGCCGCGCGCAGAAAGGCCGCATCCACCAGCACCGTCCAGCCGTCGGCGAGCAGCATGCGTGCGCGCGACAGCAGCGAGGCATAGGTGTCGACGTGGGCCTGCGGGCTGTAGAGTCCGGCGTTCAGGCCCGAACCGCTGGCCGCCAGCGCGCTCATGCCGTGCAGGCGCTTGCGCTCCACGTCGGAACGCAGGCGGATCGCGCGTCCGCTGGTCTCGGCGGCGAGCCAGCGGCTGGAGGCCCAGGTCTTGCCGCTGCCCGACAGGCCGTGGGTGATGAGCAGTTGCGGTGCGGGTGGGTGGGCGATGTCGCGCGCCAGCGCCAGGTAGCGCCGGGCTTCGGCCAGACACGCATCGGCTTCGGGCGAGGCGCCTGAGCCACCCAGCTGCTCCAGGCGTATCGCCGCCACCTTGGCGCGCACCCCGGCGCGGTAGCTGGCGAAGAAGGTCCACACGGTGTGCGAAGACACATCGCCGCTCGCATCGAGCCAGGCGCTCAGCAGCACGTTGGCCAGGCCGGGGCGGCCGTGGGCCAGCAGGTCCATCCAGACAAAGGCCATGTCGTTGGCCACGTCGATCCAGCGCAGCGCGTCGTTGAACTCGATGGCGTCGAAGGGCAGCACCTCGTCTTCAATCAGCACGAGGTTGGCCAGGTGCAGGTCGCCATGCCCCTCGCGCACGCGGCCCTTCTGCCGGCGCCGGGAGAGCAGCGGTTCGATGGCGTTGAAGCGCTGCTCGGTCCAGTCGCTCAGTTCGCGCACCAGGGTGGCGTCGGCGGGGTCGGTCATGGCCGTGCGCAGGGTGCTGAAGTTGTCGCGCGGCCAGCGCATGGCCGCGGTCGGGTGGCCCCAGGGGTCGCCGTTGCCGGCCACCGTGGCCCGGGCCTGAAACGCCGCCATGCGCCGCGCCAGCCCGCTCATGTGTTCGGGCGTCAGCGCGCCGCGCTCGCACAGATGGTCCAGCCGCGCCGCCTCGTCGAAGCGGCGCATCTGCACCGCGAACTCGATCGCCTGCCCCGCGTCGGTCGGGCCGGGCGCGCCCCAGCGCGGCTGCTCGGGCGTTCCCACGATGGGCAACACGCCCAGATAGAGCTGCGTCGCGGGCTGGTCCAGGTTCTGGAAGCGCCGGTTCACCCGGATCTCGGTCTCGCTGGCCTGGCGGCGCAGGGCCAGGGTGCTGAAATCCATGAAGGGAAAACGCACCGGCTTCTTGATCTTGTAGGCGAACTCCCCCGCCAGCAGCACCCAGGCGCCGTGCGTTTCCATCAGCTCCACGCGCTCCACGGGGTGCGGATAGAGGGCCGGGTCCAGCAGGGCTTGAATGAACGTGGGCAAGGGGGGCATGTCCGCCACTGTACGGCAGGCCGCAGCGCCGGGTGGCCGATGCGCGTCAGATGCCCCGCACCGTGGCGCACCATCGCCGACCCGGCGCGCCTATGTCCGGGCCGGCACGCTCGACGACAGATGCCGCACGACCCGGCGCGGGTCCGCCGCCATCCGGTCCAGTGACGTGTTCAGGCGCTCCAGCAGCAGGATCTCGTCAACCGGCTCGTCGGTCGTGTCGGCGGTGTCGGACAAGGTGGCCGACACCAGGCGAAAGCGCAGCGGCAGCCCGGCCGGCAGCGCAGGCACCCGCTCCAGCCCCTTGGCCACGATGTGCTGGGCCAGCAGCTTGAGCTCTTCGGGCCGCAACGGCCCTTCGACCAGCACCGCGAAGCGCGTGTCGGCGATGCGGGACACGGTGTCCACCTCGCGCACCACCGCCGACAGGCGCGAGGCGGCCACCACCAGCGCGCGGTCGCCGGCCTCGCGGCCCTCGCGGGCGACGATCTCGCCATGGTTGGTCAGCTCCACCAGCACCAGGCCGCACGGGTGGCCATAGCGCCGGGCGCGGCGCAGGGCGTCGCGCAGGCGCAGGTGGAGCACGGGCACGATGGTCAGGCCGGTCAGGGGTTCGGTGCTGTCGATGGCGCGCAGGCGGGCCCGGTTTTCGTTGAAATCCTTGGCGCGGCGGTGCAGGATGTACAGCAGCAGCGGGATCTCGATGGCCGAGCCGATCAGCACCGCGTACTGCGTGGCCCAGCTGTCGGGCAGGATGCCTGCGCTGCGCAGCGCGGGAAAGGGGTAGCCCAGGTGCACCGGCAGGAAGCCCAGCGCCATCCAGCCGGCGTAGGTCTCGCCCAGGCGCCAGGTCCAGATGCACAGGGAAAAACTCAGCAGGACCGACAGCAGGCCGTAGACATTGAGCACCAGGAAGGCCGTGGGGCTCATCCAAGCCACGTAGACCACGGCGTACAGCAGGCCAAACACCGACCAGCCCAGCACGAAGCGGTCCACCCCGCGGTGGTAGCGCGACACCGCGCAGACCTCGCGCACGAACCAGATGCCCGACGCCGTCAGCCAGAGCATGAACACGGCCGGCGCCACGTCGTTCCACCACGCCGAGTGGCGCCAGAAAAACAGGCCGCCGACACCGGTGAACGCGGCCTGGAATCCCAGCATGCAGGCCACGTAGCAGCAGTAGGCAATGAACACGCGGTCGGCGTAGAGGCGTGCGTGCACCCAGCCCAGGAAGAACACCAGCAGGCCAAAGCCGAGGTAGCCACCGATCATGAGGAAGGTCCAGTACCGCATGTCCTGCAGGCTGTTTTCGGTCAGCAGTTGCAGGCGCGGGCTGGTGGGCGCGGGGGCGTTCACCACCCGCAGCCAGACCGGGCCGGCGCCCTGGGGATCGAGGGCGAACACGGGGGTCTGGCCTGGGTGGTCCCACTGCGCCACTGGCAGGTGGTCGCCGGAGCGCTGTTCGCGCCAGGCGCCGTTGGGGTCACGGCTGTACAGGGATGCCTCGTCGGTGAAGGCCGCCGCGCTCAGCATCAGGTACCAGCGCTGACGGGCGTCCAGGCGGGGCGGATCCAGGCGCATCCACAGGGCGGTGCCGTCGAGCTTGAAGGCGCGGAATGTCGCCATGGGCTGAAAGCTGTCGGGCGGCAGCGCCACCACATCGGCGATGCCCTTGGTGCCCGACTCGTCCACCCAGAAATGGGTCTGCAGGGTGACGTCGCCTTCGCCCTCGGTGGCCCGTGCATGGCCGGACCACAGGGCCAGCCCCAGGCCCAGCAGCAGAACCACCACCGCCAGCACCTGGCGCACGACAGCCACGCAGCGATGCGCCGGGTGGGAGGGGATGGGGAGTCGATCCATGGGTGGCATCGTAAATACTTGTAACTCGCGAAGGAAATTCTTCATGAAACGACGGCGTTGGCCTCGGGAGCAGGCCGCCGTGCCGCGCCCTCACCCTGCGCAGGCAGCCA
This sequence comes from Hydrogenophaga sp. ZJX-1, assembly GCF_048590325.1. Taxonomy (NCBI): domain Bacteria; kingdom Pseudomonadati; phylum Pseudomonadota; class Betaproteobacteria; order Burkholderiales; family Comamonadaceae; genus Hydrogenophaga; species Hydrogenophaga sp. ZJX-1. The sequence goes on along the minus strand of NZ_JBMBRA010000003.1, from coordinate 353,947 downwards.
GTGCCCGGTGGTTGTCCAGCGGTCTTCCAGGCGGTTGAGCCAGCCCGGGGCGCCGGGGTCATCGCTCCAGGCCGCCACCGTGTCGGTCAGCGGGTTGAGCAACTGGTCGGGCAGACCCAGCGGACGGGTCTGGTCCAGCAGGAAGCGGGTCAGCAGGTGGTAGCCCACGATGCGGGTGAGCATCCGGGACAGCGAGAAGTCCGGCGAGAACAGCCGCACCACGGTGTCGATCAGGCGCACCAGCAACCGGCCCGCCCCGAACAGCAGCCGGGTGGGCCAGGACACGCGCTCGTCCACGCCGATCTCGCGCGCGGTGTCGGGTCCGATCAGCCAGCGCGTCAGCGGCACCGGGATGCCCCGGACCACCGGCAGGCGGATCGTGCGCTCCATGGTGTGCATGAGCGCACGGCCCAGGGCCGGCCGCGCGTCCGGGTTCACCGTCTGCCCACGCGCCTGCGCCTGGATGCGCTCGAACAGTGCGGCAGCTTCTTCCATGGTGTCGGCCATGAGCTCGCGCCGCACACCCAGCACGTGGCCCATCACGTTCCAGGCGTGCAGGTAGGCCTCTTCGTCCGCGCGCGGCAGGCCCAGGCCCAGCGTGCGCATGCCCTTGAGGAAGCTGTAGCTGAAGGTCAGCAACGTGTAGGCCAGCTCGATCTGGTTGCAGGGCAGTCCCTGGCGGTCCACGTCCCAGCCGTGCGACATCAGGGCCGCGTGCATGCCGGTGGGTGCGCCGGTCTGCAGCAGCGGCGCCACCGGGCCGCGCACCGCCTGCGGCTCACCGCGCAGGATCAGGTGGCGGATGGTGGCGTGGATCAGCCGCACCTTGAGCACCTGGGCCACGCCGGCGCCGCTGGCGTCCATCAGCCCGCCCTTCATCATCACCGGGAACACCATGGCCGCGGTCTGGCGGATGCGGTGCTCGGTGTGCTGCTCCAGCTGACCCGCGATGTGCAGCACCTCGGCCAGGTTGGGCAGCACATAACACTCGGGCAGGCTGGCGCAGAACAGCAGCGTGCACGACAGCGGGCCCTGCTCCATGAAGATGGCCTCGGCGCGCTCGACCTTGGCCGCGTCGGCCCAGTCGGGCAACGCGCGCCCTTCGTCCACATAGGCGCGCAACGCGGCCACCACCGCCGGATCGGCCGCCGCTGCGGCATCGCCCTGCCCCCAGTCGGCCAGGGCGCCGTTGCTGGTCCAGCCCGCCATGAGCCGGGTGGCCGCGGCAAGCCGGTCCGTGGCCGGGCCGGTGGCGCCGTCGGCGTCGGACCACGGCCCGATGAGCGCCGCCACGGTCTGGTCCGCCAGCGGGTCGGCCTGCAGCCCCATCGGCTCCAGCGGCACGCTGTGGACGGGCTGAGCCTGGTGTGCCTCGGTGTGGGCCGCAACCCAGTGCCGCCAGGCCACCCACGCGATCAGGGTGGGCATGCCCATGGCAAAAAAGGCGATGGCGCGGATTTCGATCGGATGGCCGAACAGCACCTGGAACACCAGGCCGCTGGCGTACAGCCCGATCGGCACCCAGGCCGCGAGCCGGGTCTGGCGCCCGATGGCCGGCACACGGCGGGGTGCGGCGAGCGCCTGGAACGCAGCGACGATCACAAAAGACACCAGCATCCAGCCCGCGAAACCCTGCAGCGTTTCACCAAACCAGCCGCCGTCGGGCTTCTCCATGATCCAGGCCTTGAGCACGTACACGAAGTACGGGTCGGCCCCCAGATCGAAGGTGGTCACGATCATCGCGGCCAGCCAGGCGGTGAGCGCGCCGCTCTTGAGCGTGGGCGCCGCGTGGACCGGCGTGCGCCACAGCATGAGGCTGGCCAGCACATAACCCACCAGGCACAGGGCCAGCCACATCAGCGGAATCGCCAGCGGCACATCGCCCAGCCGGGGGCCCAGCACGTCGGTGTAGGTGTAGCGGCCGAAGAACCAGCCACGGGACGAACCCATCTGCTCGGCGAACCAGCCCAGCCCCAGCGCCAGCACGGCCAGCACCCGGGCACCGCGGCCGCCCAGCAGCACGGCGGCGGACCACAGCGCGGCCCAGAACATGGCCACCGAGACGACCACCAGGCCGAGTGTGAGCAGCGGGTAGTTCAGCGCGGTGGTGAAAATGAGGCCCGCAGACAGCAGGCCGGGCAACAGGATTTGGAACAAGCGCGAACGCAGATGGGCCACAGGAACCTCCCAGAACATCGGTCACAGCCCCCTGCAGGCCTGCATTCTAGATAGCCCGCTCCGCGTTATCGTGGCGGCAACAAGTCACCACTGGAGACAAACCATGAACCTCGCCCACCTGCTGCAGCGCAAGGCCCTGGAACACCCGCAACGCCCCGCCATCTTCAGCGGCACCCATTGCGCGGCCACCTACCGCGAGTGGGCTCTGCGTTCGGCAAGAGTGGGTGCTCACCTTCTGGCTGCCGGCCTGGCGCCCGGCGACCGCGTCGTGCTCTTCATGCGCAACCATCCGCGCTACCTGGAGCTGATGTTCGGCGCCTGGTGGGCCGGGCTGGTGGTGGTGCCGGTCAACGCCAAGCTGCACCTGAAAGAAGTGCAGTGGATCGTGGAGAACTCGGCCGCGCGCTGGGCGTTCGTCACGTCGGACGTGGCGCCCGACCCGGCCGCGCTCTCGGGGCTGGACGGCGTGATGGACGCCGAATCCGCGGCCTGCACCGCCTGGCTGGAAGCCGGCGCCGGCCTGCCCGCCATCGAAGAACGCGCCCCCACCGACACCGCCTGGCTGTTCTACACCAGCGGCACCACCGGCCGCCCCAAGGGCGTGATGATCACGCACCGCAACCTCATGACCATGGGGCTCACCTACTTCAACGACGTGGACCCGGTCGATCAAGGCGACGCCATCGCCTACGCCGCGCCCATGTCGCACGGCGCCGGCATCTACGCCATCCCGCACCTCATGGCCGGCGCCCGCCACGTGGTGCCCGCCTCGGGCGGCTTCGACGCCGCCGAGCTGTTCGCGCTCGGCCGGCAGCTCGGCCCGCTCTCGCTGTTCGCCGCGCCGACCATCGTCAAACGCATCGTGGACGAGGCAGAAACGGCCGGCCTGTCGCCCGAACAGTGCGGCCAGAGTTTCAAGACCATCGTCTACGGCGGCGCGCCCATGTACGCGGCCGACATCCAGCGCGCCCTGCGGGTGATGGGCCCGCGCTTCGTGCAGATCTACGGCCAGGGCGAAAGTCCCATGGTCGGCAGCGCGCTCAGCCGCGCCCACCTGGCCGACGCCGGCCACCCGCGCCACGCCGAACGCCTCGCCTCCGTGGGCGTGGCGCAGACCCCCGTGCGCATCCGCGTCGCCGGGCCAGACGGCGAGCCGCTGCCGCCGGGCGAGGTGGGCGAGGTGCTGATCCAGGGCGACAGCGTCATGGCCGGCTACTGGCGCAACCCCGAAGCCACCGCCACCGCCATTCGCGACGGCTGGCTCTGGACCGGCGACATGGGCGCGCTCGACGCCGACGGCTTCCTGACCCTCAAGGACCGCAGCAAGGACCTCATCATCAGCGGCGGCAGCAACATCTACCCGCGCGAGGTGGAGGAGGTGCTGCTCACCGCCCCCGGCGTGGCCGAAGTGGCCGTGGTCGGCGCCCCCGACCCCGAGTGGGGCGAGATCGTGGTGGCCTTTGTGGTGCCGCTGGCAGGGGCGGCGCTGGATTCAAAAGCGCTCGACGCCTTCTGCCTCGACCAGATTGCGCGGTTCAAACGGCCCAAGCGCTATGAGATCGTGGACGCGCTGCCCAAGAACAACTACGGCAAGGTGTTGAAAACGGTGCTGCGCGAGCGGCTGTAGATTGGCAAGCGCGCGCGGGTCCCTTGATGAAGCTCAATCGTGCTGGCGTCTTGCGGTCTATAAGGAGGGCGGTGCGTGCGCCACATGCCGCGCCGGTGCCACCGATAGATACGCTGGCCTTGATTGAAAGACATCCGGCTTTTCAAACAGGAGGATCCACTGTGCAGACCAACGCAATCCCTCACTACGACATGTCGGTCAACACCACCGGCTGCTGCTTCAAGTTCAATCCCGACGGCTGGGATGCGCAGGAATTTCACTTTCGCGACAAACCGTTCGTGCGCGCCAAGACGCACAGCCTGATGCACATGCCCGTTGACATGGGCAGGGTGTTCTCGCGCGTGCAGAAGCACATGGAAGACGCGGGCGCTGTGGACGCGTCGAACACCATCGTGCTCTCGCGCGACACCTCCTCGTTCGCCGGAGAGCACTTGTTCGCGGTGTCGAAGGCGGTACCCGAAGAAGAGATGACCACGCTCTCGGGCGATTTCGTCACCAAGGTCTTTGAAGGCCCGTATCAAGAAGCCCGTCATTGGCACGAGGACATGGCTGAACTGGTTCGCGCCCGCGGTGTCGAGCCGAAATCGATCTGGTTTTTCTACACCACCTGCCCCAAATGCGCGAAGGCCTACGGGAAGAACTACGTGGTGGGTGTGGCCGAGGTTTGACTGATTGCTTTGCTGAGTACGGGGCAAAGGGCAAGACCTGACCTCGTTGCTAGTTAGTGCTAAGACCTCTCATTGCGGGTAATGAAAGTCGTGGCCTCGAAGACCAAGCTGCCCGCTCACATAATTTTGTAACTTAAACGTCTGGCCCTCCACTTAAATGAATTTTTTCACCAAGATAGTAAAGACCCCAACCAGTCACAGTTAACATTTGCGATAAGAATAACACATAGAAGCCAATGAATATCAAATCAAGAAACGAAACAAAAAATGGAGGCGTCATCGACTTCACTACAGGAGCCAAAGTGACGGCTATTGCTGAAAATAATGTCAGCAAAAAGCTGAGGGCAGTGAGATAGGCAAACATGGAGCTCAAGAACAGCCGCCTGCTTAACTCTAGTTCCTTTGTCAAAACCCCCTCAACAAGGAATTTCATTTTTGGAGGTTTCCCGGGCATTGCTTTAAGCATATCGCGCCCACCAAAAGTTGCAACGATTGCAAGTGCAGCTGTATAAAATCCAGGAAGATTTTGGATCAATCCTTGGATTTTTCCTACGAGGCCATTGATGCCCCACACATCAGCGTCATGGGGTGTGGGGAGTCCGAAATAAACCACTGCAATTGGAATGCACCAAATAAACCCGGAAAGAACTGCGAAGAAGCCAGGTATGTACCAGTTGATCCAAGTGAATATTGGATCTTCATGCTTTATTGATAGGTAGGAAAAAGGTCGAAGCAGTAGTTTTAGCATCGAATCTCCTTGGTTTCAGTGCGCTATATTAGATCGCGCATTTTTGAAACTATATCTTGGGATATTTCAGTTTGATGGTCGTAATGAGGATTGTCTAGGGCAATAGTTTCGGATCTGGTAAACGCTTTTTCTAATTGAGATGCATCAAAAGTCTTATCCCGAACCTCACCGCTTGAAGTTCCATTGTCCAAATATTCAACTCGGATTTTGCTGGCATCAAACTTTCGTTTCCCTTTTGCAACTTTTACAATTCTTTGTATTAAAGGGATGTCGACAGTAGCAGATCGTAGATCGATGTGCATGGCCATTCTATCAACATTGCATCGAACAGTGCTGTCGAAAGCTTGATTTCCTAGGTCAATAAGATTGAGTCCCACTATTTTTCCAGACTTTATGATGTCAACAAGCAAGCCGTTCGGCATTGCATTAAATGAAAACCGGTGGTTTACTTCATAAGTTCTTGCGCTGCTATCCTCATTTAGGAGATTTGTTACAAGGGGCAGCACTCTCATTTTTTGTATTGAAGGCAGAAATTTGGCAGCTTTGTAGCTTGTGTTAAATAGTGAGACGATTTTTGCTGGCGGTATGCTGGCTCCAGTTGTTAGAAGCATTTTTGCAGTAGTTAAATTTGGTGTCATCTTTATCAAAACATGAGATGACACTTCGACATCCTCATCGGCAGCTTTATTTCCGAGTCGTCTGGTTTTCGTGGTTCTTTTTCTATATGCAACGTCAGATCTTTCAGGGTCTGGTTTATTTAGCAGTAATACGATCTCATTTTTACTTCCGTCGAACGAAATGCGCGTAACTTCTATGGGTGTCTTTCCACATTTAATTTCGACGCCTTGCTTGATGGTTGGTAGTAGCTTCGAAAGCAATAGCTCCATCGATATCTGCGGTGCTACAGGTATTTCATTGTCCATGGGAAGCGTGTGTACATTTAGTTCAAAAAAGTGAACGGATCGACTATCAATTTTCATAAATTTCCTCTAAAGATATGCTCTCGGCTGGTGATGGATTTGGCTGAGTCTTGCTTTTGCTCTTCGATCAAGACTATTGACGATAATTTCCTTGTGCTCCGTCCTGTGTCATCGTCATAAACCGACTGAACGGGTCTTCCCTGTAATCCGCAAACGGCCCGCATTCCACAAACCCGAACCGCCGGTACATCGCCATCGCCGGTTCAAACGCCGGCGTGCTGCCGGTTTCCAGGCTCACCCGCGCATAGCCGCGCTGGCGCGCGAGGGCGAGCAGCTCGGTGAGGATGGCTTGGGCGGCCCCTTGCCGAAGGTGGCGCGCGCTGGTGCGCATGGATTTGAGTTCGCCGTGCCCGCCTTCCGTGGCGGTGGTGGGCGCCAGTTCCTTGATGGCGCCCATGGCGAGCAGTTCGCCTTCAGCGTCGCCGGGTGAACCAGAAGGCGCGCGGCGCCAGGCGGTCAGGAACGTGATCTCCGGCCGGCGCAGGCCGTCGAGGTCCAGCGCGAACACACACTCGGGCGGTGACTCGGCGCGCATGCCGGCGAGGTGCTCTTCCAGCAGGGCGATCACCTGCGGGTGCGTGAGTTCGCGGTCGGTGCGGATGTGGAACGGGCGCGGCCGGGCGTCGTTCATGTGGCTTCCCTCCCCGGGTGGCGTTTTTGTGAGTGGCCTGTGGCTCTGCGGCCATTGTGTACGGTTTGTTACCAGAGTGGCAAGCGACACGAACGGGGCGGGCGGCGGGACGGATCAAGTTGTCTGTGCAGGGGGCCGATAAACACCGAACACCTCTCAAGGATTCCGCATGGACATGGACGTTTCTCCCGCTTTGCTCATGGACCGCGTGCTTCAGACGCGCCAGGGCCAGACCACGCGGGAAGCGCAAATCCTCGTGATGAAAAAAGCCATGGACATGCAGGAGTCGGCGTCCGCGGCGCTGTTGAATGCCGTGGCGGGCGATCTGCCGCTGGCGAGTGGCGGAGCGGTGGGGACGCAGGTCAATACGCTGGTTTGAGGCCAGCGCCGCGGCTACGGTCGCCGCAACATGCGCGCCGCCAGCACGCTGGCCAGCAGCATGAGCGCGCTGCCTGTGAGCGCGGTGAACTGCAGCGCGTCGGTGAAGGCGGCGCGGGCCATGAGGGTCAGCGCTTGCGCCGCGTCGGCGGGCAGGCGTTCGGCGACCGCGAGGGCGCCGCCCAGGGTGGCCATGGCTTCCGGGGGCAGGCACTGGCCGCCGGCCTGCGTGAGTTGCTGGCGGTAGATCAGCGTGCCCGCGCTGCCAAACAGCGCGATGCCCAGCGCGCCGCAGAACTCCGAGCTGGTTTCGGCGATGGCCGAGGCGGCGCCCGCGCGTTCGGGCGGCGCCGAGGTGATGATCTGCTCGGTGCCGATGGCGAACACCGGCGCCATGCCCAGGCTGACCACGACCATGCCGGCCACCAGCACCCACAGCGCCCAGGGGCCGTCGGCCCACACCATCAGCAGCATGCCGGCCGCCGCTGCCGCGAGGCACCACACCATCACCGGCCCGGGCCCGAAGCGCCGCGCCAGCCAGGGCGCCAGCACCATGGAGCCGAACACGAAGCCGCCCGCCCACGGCACCGTGGCCCAGCCGGCCTGCAGCGGCGAGAGCGCCAGCACCATCTGCAGGTGCTGGGCGATGAAGATGTAGATGCCGAACATGGCCAGGCACGACAGCCCGTAGGCCATGATGGCGGTGCGGAAGGTGGGGATGGCGAACAGCCGCAGTTCGAGCAGAGGGTAGTCGATCCGCGACTGGCGCCGCACGAACACCACGCCGATGGCCAGCCCCGCGAGCAGCAGCGCCAGCCGCTCCCCGCTCGGTCCGTGTTCGGCCATGGCCTTGACGGCGTAGATGAGGCTGAGCACGGCGGACAGCGACAGCAGCACGCTCGGCGCGTCGATGCGGCCGGCGTTCTCGTCGCGGTACTCGGGCAGCAGGCGCGGCCCGAGCACCAGCAGCAGGGCCATCACCGGCACGGCGGGCAGGAACACCGAGCCCCACCAGAAGTGCTCCAGCAACCAGCCGCCCACCAGCGGGCCGATGGCGCTGCCGACCGAGAACGCGGTGATCCACACGCCGATGGCGAACTGGCGCTGCGTCTCGTCGTGAAACATGTTGCGGATCAGCGAGAGCGTGGACGGCGCCAGCGTCGCGCCGGCAATGCCCAGCAGCGCGCGCAGCACGATCAGCTCGGTGGGCGTGCGCGCGAACGCGGCCAGCACGGAGGCCACGGCGAAGAAGGCCGCGCCGATCAGCAGCAGGCGGCGGCGCCCGATGCGGTCGCCCAGCGTGCCCATGGTGATCAGGAAGCCGGCGACGAAAAAGCCGTAGATGTCGATGATCCACAACAACTGCGAGGCACTGGGCACCAGCGCCCGGCTGAGCGCGGGCACGGCCAGGTTGAGCACCGTGAGGTCCATGGCATAGACCAGGCAGGGCAGGGCGATCATGGCCAGACCCCACCACTCGCGGCGGGTGGCCTTGGCGGGCGGAGCGGTCGAGGCGTCAGGCAGGGTGGGTGGGGAATGGCTCATGGGATCGGCGGCCTCAGCCACTGGCCTGGTCTGGCCAGGGCGGCGGCAGCTGGCCTGTGCGAATGATAGGGACGGCGGGCGGCTGGCGCCCTGGCGCCCTGGCGCCCTGGCGCCCTGGCGCTCAGAGGCTTTTGCCGTCGAAATGGTGCACAGGGATGGCCGCGAGGTCGATGCCGTCGATGCAGCGCAGGTTGATCGCCGCCATGGCGTTGCCCTTGGGGTCGGTGCCTTCGCCGTAGGGGTGTATGCCGCAGACCGGGCAGAAGCGGTGGCGGATCACGTGTTTGTTGAACAGGTAGGTCGAGGCCGCGTCCTCGGGCGTCTTCAGGACCAGGCTGGCGCGCGGCACGAACCAGAGCAGCGAGCCCTTGCGCGAGCAGATGGAGCAGTTGCAGGCGAGCGCGCTGTCGATTTCGCCCTGGACTTCAAATGCGATGCGGCCACAGTGGCAGCTGCCGGTGTGGGTGGATGCGGTGGTGGTCATGGTGGCGGGTGTGGTTGGTTCGGGGACGGTCCTCAAACCACACGACGATCACCATAGCCCGTTTTCGACATCGGGGCCAGAGGTCCCATCCAAAGCCGACGCTGACGGCCGTTTAGACTAGCCACGCTTCCGCGATGCCCGGTGCGGTTCAGCCGCAGTGGGTGCCTACAAAGGAGCTCACCGAACCTCGGACTCTCTGGAAACCCTGCTCATGAAAAGAATCGTCCTCCACGTTGGGATGCACAAGACGGGATCAACCGCCATTCAGACCTCGCTGGCCGGCTACCGGGACGGTGTTTTCGAATACGCGCCGCTGCCGCCTGTGGTGAAGACGGAGCGCCAGCATGAAAACAACCACTCATTCCTGATCAACACCGCGTTTGACCAATACAACAAAAGAGTGGGCATGTTGCAGCGGGTCGGCGTGGTGGCCAACGACTTTGACCGGGTCCGGTTGCAATGCCGGGAGGCACTGGAAGCCTGCCTGAGGGCGAGTGAAGCCGAGGTACTGATTCTGTCGGCGGAAGCCATCACGGGTTTCGATCCGGATTCCACACGGGAACTGGGTGCACTGCTTCGCCAGTACGCCAGCGACATTCAGGTCTACGCCTATGTCAGGGATCCGTTTGACTATGTCAAGGCCATCACTCAAGAAGTGATCAAATTGGGCCATGCCGGCGATCACCTGCACCCTCTTTCATACCGGGACAACTTTGAACATCTCGAAGAAGTCTTTGGGGCGGAGTGCGTTTCCTATCGGCTGTACCGCCGTGAGAAGCTGCTGAATGGCGATGTGATCGCTGATTTTGGATCGTGGATCGGGTTGAAGAAGGAGCCTGAGCACCGTCTGGAGGCGAATGTGACCTTGTCGACAGATGCGGTCCGGTGCATCTATGCCCTGAACAATTACCCGATGTTCTCGTCCGGGAATGGTCTCTTGCACAATGCCTGGCGTGAACTGCACGGTGTTTTCGGGCAGTTGTTTCCGGGTAGGTTTGAAATACCCGCCAGATTGGTGGCCCGGGAGATCGATGTCTGGGACTTGGCCTGGATGGAGGCCCACCTGGGGCAGAGCCTGCAGTTGCCGCCCTATTCCGAGAAAGACATGGACTGCACGGGTCTGAAGGATTGGCTGGGGCGCACGACGCCCGAGATGCTGACGACGATTCGCGGGGAATTGACCGGCCGCGGCGCCGATGTGCCTGAAGACGCCAGCCTTGTCGAGCTGCTGTTCCAGCTGTACCTGGAGTGCATACGCAGCTTCAGCGATCTGCAGTTGGACTACCGGAAGTTTTCTGCAGACCGGTATCTTGAGCGGTATCCCGATGTCCGGCAGGCGGGCCTGTATCCCTTTGGACACTATGTGCTCCACGGCCATGACGAGGGGCGCGACGGATCGTAGGCGGCGGCCGATCCGCTTTACCAGCTCACTTCCCGGTCCGGTGTCGCGCTGATGCGGTGGATGTTCAGGTCATCGCCGTCGTATGCCTATACTTGGTTCAGGTGGAGGCCTATACGAGGTCGACGCTGACAGCTGTTTAGAGTGTCGGCGCCCTGGAAACCCTGCTCATGAAAAGAATCGTCCTCCATGTTGGGATGCACAAGACGGGATCAACCGCCATTCAGGCCTCGCTGGCAGGCTACCGGGATGGCGTTTTCGAGTATGCGCCGTTGCCACCTGCCGTGGAGGCGGATCGCCAGCGTGCATACAACCACTCATTCCTGATCAACACCGCATTTGACCGAGGCCACAAACGAGCAGGCAAACTGTTGAAGTTTGGCGTTGCAGCCAGCGACTTTGACCGGGTCCAGGCGCAATGCCGGGACGCACTGGAAGCCTGCCTGAGAGCTTCGGAAGCCGAGGTACTGATTCTGTCGGCGGAAACCATCACGGGTTTCGATCCGGATTCCACACGGGAACTGGGTGCACTGCTTCGCCAGTACGCCAGCGACATTCAGGTCTGCGCCTATGTCAGGGATCCGTTTGGCTATGTCAAGTCCGCCACGCAGGAATGGATCAAGTGGGGATACACCGGGGATCATCTGCACCCTCTTTCGTACCGGAACAACTTTGTCCATATCGAAGACGTCTTCGGGGCGGATTGCGTTTCCTATCGGCTGTACCGCCGTGAGAAGCTGCTGAATGGCGATGTGGTCGCTGATTTTGGATCGTGGATCGGGTTGAAGAAGGAGCCTGCTCACCGTCTGGAAGCGAATGTGACCTTGTCGACAGACGCTGTCATGTGTATCTACGCCCTGAACAGCCATCCGATGTTCTCGTCCGGGAGTGGCCTGTTGCGCAATGCCTGGCGTGAACTGCTGGATGTTCACAGGCGTCTTTTTCCGGGCCGGTTTGAAATACCCGCCAGATTGGTGGCCCGGGAGGTTGATGTCTGGGACTTGGCCTGGATGGAGGCCCGCCTGGGGCAGAGCCTGCAGTTGCCGCCCTATTCCGAGAAAGACATGGACTGCACAGGTCTGAGAGATTGGCTGGGGCGCACGACGCCCGAGATGCTGACGACGATTCGCGGGGAATTGACCGGCCGCGGCGCCAATGTGCCTGAAGACGCCAGCCTTGTCGAGCTGCTGTTCCAGCTGTACCTGGAGTGCATACGCAGCTTCAGCGATCTGCAGTTGGATTACCGGAAGTTTTCTGCAGACCGGTATCTTGAGCGGTATCCCGATGTCCGGCAGGCGGGCCTGTATCCCTTTGGACACTATGTGCTCCACGGCCATGACGAGGGGCGCGACGGATCGTAGGCGGCGGCCGATCCGCTTTACCAGCTCACCTCTCGGTCCGGTGTCGCGCTGATGCGGTGGATGGTCAGGTCGGCGCCATCGTATTCCTCTTCCTGGCTCAGGCGCAGGCCCATGGTGGCTTTGAGCACCCCGTAGACCACCGCGCCGCCGAGCAGCGCCCAACTCACGCCCAGGGCGGTGCCGATGAGTTGCGCGCTGAAGCTGACGCCACCCAGACCGCCCAGTGCCTGTTGGCCGAAGATGCCGGCCGCCAGGCCGCCCCAGGTGCCGCACAGGCCGTGCAGTGGCCAGACGCCCAGCACGTCGTCGATCTTCCAGCGGTTCTGTGTCAGCGTGAACATGCCCACGAAGAGCGCACCCGCCACGGCGCCCACCACCAGCGCCCCCAGCGGGTGCATGAGGTCGGAGCCGGCGCACACGGCCACCAGGCCAGCCAGTGGGCCGTTGTGCACGAAGCCGGGGTCGTTCTTGCCGGCCAAGAGCGCGGCCAGCGTGCCGCCGACCATGGCCATGAGCGAATTGACCGCGACCAGGCCGGAGATCTTGTCCAGCGTCTGTGCGCTCATCACGTTGAAGCCGAACCAGCCCACGCAGAGAATCCACGCGCCCAGCGCGAGGAAGGGGATGCTGGACGGCGGGTGGGCCGACATGCCGCCGTCTTTGCGGTAGCGGTTGGCGCGGGCACCGAGGAAGATGACCGCTGGCAGTGCGATCCAGCCGCCCACGGCGTGAACGACAACCGAGCCCGCGAAGTCGTGGAAGGCGGCGCCGGTGGTTTCGGTGATCCACGCCTGCACGCCGAAGTGGCCGTTCCAGGCGATGCCTTCAAAGAAGGGGTAGACGAAGCCGACGATGACGGCCGTTGCGATCAGCTGCGGCCAGAACTTGGCGCGTTCGGCGATGCCGCCGGAAATGATGGCGGGAATAGCGGCGGCGAAAGTGAGCAGGAAGAAAAACTTCACCAGCTCGTAACCGTTTTTCTGGGCCAGCGTTTCAGCGCCAACAAAGAACGAGGCGCCGTAGGCCACGCCATAGCCAACGACAAAGTAGGCGATCGTGGAGACCGAAAAGTCCACCAGGATCTTGACCAGGGCGTTGACCTGGTTCTTCTTGCGAACCGTGCCGAGTTCGAGGAAGGCGAACCCGGCGTGCATGGCCAGGACCATGATGCCGCCGAGCAGGATGAACAGGGCGTCAGCGCCCTGTTTTAGTGCGTCCATATGAAGTCTCCGTGCAGAAATGCGTGTTGTGGTGCGTTCTGAGCGCCAAAACAGGGACTGCATGGCGAATCGCACCATTCACAAGCAAAAATCAAACCAATCACTTCATGGTGGTGCGTCGGGCACCGGAAGGGTGCTGATGGCCCGAGGCTCAGCGCACCGCCCGGGCCGGCGCGCCGATGGCCCGCAGCACGCTGGGCGAAATCAGCCGGTGCATGGGCTTGACCGGCAGCATGTAGAGACGGCCCAGCCGGTTCTTGGTGTGCACCACGGTGGTGACGGTGACGCGCACCGGCTCGCCGGTCGGGCGGGCGCAGTGCACCGAAATCACAACGTCCAGGTGCTTGTCGCGGTCGCCGAGCAGCACCTCGTCGGGCGAGTTCTCGAACAGGGTGAAGATGCCCACGCGGTCGCCGGGCCGGTAGTCGGCGTCGGGCTTGGCGGGGTTGACTCCCGACAGATCGCCCAGGTTCTTCAGGCCCACCAGCTGCACGGCGCGGTTGCGCAGGCGCATGCAGGCGTCGACCCAGCGCGGCGTGGACTGCACAGCCTTGAGGAACTGGCGGAGGGCGCTGAGCGAGGGGTCGGTGGCGTCGATGGCCCAGGCGTCAAAGAAGTCGGCGCCCTCCAGCCGGCCGGCGATGCGGCTGCCGACGGGTGGGCTGGTTTCGGTCGGGGTGTTCATCGGGTGTTCCCTGCGCGGTGGACTACCCGGTCGACGGACCGGGTACGGTCGCTGGCCCGACTGTAGCCGGCGGCGGCATGCCCACAAAAAAGCCACCCCGCAGGGTGGCTCGGCCGAGGACCGCCGCCCGCTCAGCTGCAGGAAACGCTGCCGCAGCCGCTCATCGTCGCCGGGCGCACCCGGTCGGGATCGGCCAGGGTTTCGGTGCGGGAATCGAATCCGACGTCTTTCAGGTGCAGGGCCAGGCCGGCGTCCATGCTGGCGGCGTGCTGCGGGAACCATTCGACCAGCGCTTCGGCCAGGCGGGTGATGATTTCCGGGTCGTCGTTTTCGTAATGGGGAATCACCGCGTGCAGCGTTTCCATGATGGTCGCGTGGTGCGAGGCGTGGCAGTTGTCGGCGGTGAAGCCGGTGGCGAGCATCCAGCGTTCTTCCTGCGCGAAGTGGGCGGCGGTGTGTTCGACGAATTCGCGGTAGAGCGGCAGCTGCTGGGCTTGCGGGGTGGCGAGCAGCTGGTTGAGCATGGTGACGAACTCTTCGTGCGTTTCGTCCATGCGGTCGTCGCCGGTCTGCAGGCTGGGGGCCCATTCCAGGCCGGTGGTGGTGGCGGGGGCTTCGGGCGTGGCGGTGGTGTTCATGGGGCAACTGTACGGGGTGGGTGGGTCGGGAGGCTTGATGAAGGTCAAGTGCCGCCGGACCCCGATTGTGCCGCGGTGGGTGCCGTCTATGATGGCAACGGCGTACCCGTCGGGCCGCGCTTTCCAGTCACCACCGCCAGGGAGGAACCCATGGGATTCGTTGACGCAATCAAGACCTGTTTTTCCAAGTACGCCAGTTTCAGCGGCCGTGCAACACGCTCTGAATACTGGTGGTGGGTGTTGTTTGTGGTGCTGGGCGGTGTGGTCACCGGGATCGTGAACGATGGCCTGAACGCTGTTTTCGGCCTCGCCATCCTGGTGCCTTCCATCGCGGCGGCGACTCGTCGCCTGCACGACATCGGCAAGAGTGGCTGGTGGCAGCTGGTGGGTTTCATTCCCTTGCTGGGACTGATCCTGATGATCTACTGGACCGTGCAGCCCAGCCAGGGGGACAACGAATACGGTTCGGCCGGGCCGCTGACCGCCGGAATCTGAATCAGGCCTCGACCGGCTCGCCCAGCATCTGGCGCACGGCGGCCTGCAGTTCGGGCGACTGCAGCGCAGCGGGCAGGCGCGCGAGCGTGGGGTGGGCGAGGCAGGCGCGCAGATGGTGGGTGTCCACGGCGTCGCCGATGGTGAGTGCTTCGGGCGACGGGATGCGGCCTTGCGCCAGCCCTTCGCCCAGGTGGGCGCAGAGATAGCCGAGCGCGATGCGCGGCAGGCGCTCGGGTTCGATGGCGGCCGGCGGGGTGACCAGCAGGCAGCCCATGTCGTTCACATCGTCCACCAGCGCGGTGGGCAGTTCCCACGATTTCATGAGCAGGCCGCCGATTTCCACGGCGTTCAGGCCCAGCAGCTCCTGCTCCAGCCGCGCGCGTTCGAGCCGGTTGCGACCGAGCCACCGCGGCATGCCGGCGGCGGGGATGAGCGAAGCGGTGGCCAGCTGGCCCACGAAACCCAGAACCACTTGCGTGGACATCGACGCCTGGTCGGGCAGGTTCAGCGCCTTGCCCAGGCGCACGGCCAGTTCGCTGGCCATGGCGCTGGCTTTCCAGATGGCATCGAACGCTTTTTGTGCCTCGGCCAGCGTGGGCTTGAAGGCATCGGCCAGCATGTACTGCAGGCAGAGGCTGCGCACGCTGCTGATGCCCAGGAAAGTGACGGCCTGGCCGATGTTGGTGACGGGCCTGTGCAGGCCGTACAGGGGCGAGTTCACGGTGGACAACACCCTGGCCGCGATGAGCGGTTCGCCCATCACGAGCTCGCTGAGTTCGGCAGAGCTGGCGCGGGTGACGAATTCGGGCGAGAGCAGCTGCTGCATGGAGCGCGGTGGGCGCGGGATGCCGCGCACGGCCGCGATCAGGGTGGCGCGGTGTTCGCCATCGAGATCGGATTCTGTGCGCCATTGGAACCCCGCCAGCGCGTCCGGCAAGGGCTGCACGGTGGCGACAAAGGCAGGTGCCGGGTGCGGCGAGGAAGCCGGCACGGGACCGAGGGCACTGCGCAGGGTGGCCAATTCACGGGGTGCACTGGCTGGGGCGCGCCCGACCGGGCGGCGGAGCAACCACCATGCCATGGCAGAAGCCAGTACAGCAGCGATCCACAGAAACTCTGAAGACATGGGGGAGCCTCCGACTCAAGGGTTATCGCCCGCGTGCGGCGGACTTTCGTTCTGACCCTGTGTATCGGCGCCCTTGGCGCGGTCTTGAGCCTGCCCCAGGGCGGCTGCCCGGCCGACAGCCGCCCGGTGTGAACGCTCAGGCCAGGCGGGTGCGGTGGCGCGCGATCTGGCTCAGCACCTGGGCCGGCGCGGTGCCACCCAGGGTGTTGCGGGCGTTGAGGCTGCCGCGCAGGCTCAGGCACTCGTAGACGTCTTTTTCGATGCTGGCGTTGAAGCCCTGCAGCACGGCCAACGGCAGTTCGGACAGGTCGCAGGCGTGGCTGGTGGCGGCCTTCACGGCGTGGGCCACGGTTTCGTGGGCATCGCGGAAGGGCAGGCCTTTTTTCACCAGATAGTCGGCCAGGTCGGTGGCGGTGGCGTAGCCCTTCTTGGCGGCTTCCTCCATGGCCAAGGCGTTGACGGTGATGCCGCCTTCCTTGACGCCCGTGGCGGGGTTGAGCTGGCCGCCCACCATCTCGGCAAAGATGCGCAGCGTGTCTTTCAGGGTGTCCACCGTGTCGAACAGTGGCTCCTTGTCTTCCTGGTTGTCCTTGTTGTAGGCCAGCGGCTGGCCCTTCATCAGCGTGATCAGTCCCATCAGGTGGCCGACCACGCGGCCCGTCTTGCCGCGCGCGAGTTCGGGCACGTCCGGGTTCTTCTTCTGCGGCATGATCGACGAGCCGGTGGTGAAGCGGTCGGCGATCTTCACGAAGCCGAAGTTCTGGCTCATCCACAGGATCAGTTCTTCGCTGAAGCGACTGATGTGCACCATGCACAACGAGGCGGCGGCGGTGAATTCGATCGCGAAATCGCGGTCGCTCACGCCGTCCAGGCTGTTCTGGCAGACCTGCGGGTTGCCCTGCTCATCGACCATACCCAGCGTGACGGCCACGCGCTCGCGGTCCAGCGGGTAGGTGGTGCCGGCGAGGGCTGCGCTGCCCAGTGGCAAGCGGTTGGTGCGACGGCGCACGTCGGCCAAACGCTCGGCGTCGCGCGCGAACATTTCCACGTAGGCCAGCAGGTGGTGCGCAAAGCTCACCGGCTGCGCCACCTGCAGGTGGGTGAAACCGGGCAGGATCACTTCGACGTTCTGCTCGGCCACGTCCACCAGCGCGGTCTGCAGCTCCACCAGCAGGTCGCTGATCAGGTCGATCTCGCTGCGCAGCCACAGGCGCACGTCGGTGGCCACCTGGTCGTTGCGGCTGCGGCCGGTGTGCAGGCGCTTGCCGGCGTCGCCCACCAGCTGGGTCAGGCGCGCTTCGATGTTCAGGTGCACGTCTTCCAGGTCGAGCTTCCATTCGAACGTGCCGGCTTCGATTTCAGAGCGGATCTGTGCCATGCCGCGTTCGATGGCCGCGCGGTCGTCGGCGCCGATGATGCCCTGGGCAGCCAGCATTTCAGCGTGGGCCAGGCTGCCGGTGATGTCGGCCAGCCAGAGGCGTTTGTCAAAAAACACGCTGGCGGTGTAGCGCTTGACCAGTTCGCTCATGGGCTCCGAGAATAGGGCGGACCAGGCTTCGGATTTCTTGTCGAGTTGGTTGGTGGACATGGTGGTGCCAGCGGCTGGGTAGGGAATTGGAGGGCGGCGGGTGCGCCGGGCCGGGCTGGCCGGGTTTTACAAACGGATCTGTGCTGCCCATATCCGGGCGGTCGCAGCCTATAGTGCGAGCCATGCAAGACTCCCGAATTTTATCGAGCTTCCAGGACCTGGCGCCAGCGGCCGGCATGCGGCCCTTGCGGCGCATGCCCGAGCCGGTGCGCGCCAGCGAACTGGTGTTCGACACCTGCAAGGTCGGCGTGGTGTTGCGGGCGGTGCTGTTCGTGCAGGCCGTTGTGTGGGTGGCGGCGCTGTTCGGCGCGCAGGGTCTGTGGGCCTGGGCCGGCCAGATGGCCATGCTGACGGGCGCTGCCCTGCCTGCGACCCTGGTCTGGTTGCTGGGCGTTTGCGCGCTCAAGCGGCCCCTGGGCTCCCTGCCGATGCCGGCGCAGTGGACCGCGGGCGTCACGCTCGGTGCGCTGGCTGCGCTGTATGGCTGCGCACTGTTGTACTGGATGGGGCTGGTGGATCCGGCGCCCTGGCTGGCCAGCGCGGCCTCGGGTGCGTTGCTGGCGGCGGTGCTGGTGGCGGCGCTGGTCTGGCGCGCCCGCGCCCGCACACCGGCGAGCACCACGGCTCGGCTGGCGGAGCTGCAGGCCCGCATCCGGCCCCACTTTCTGTTCAACACGCTCAACAGCGCGATCGCGCTCGTGCGGGCTGAGCCTGCCAAGGCCGAGCGCCTGCTCGAAGACCTGAGCGAACTGTTCCGGCACGCGCTGGCCGACTCCAAAGAAGCGGTACCGCTGAGCCAGGAACTGGAGCTGGCACGGCACTACCTGGCGATCGAGCAGGTGCGTTTTGGTGCTCGCCTGCGGCTGGAATGGAGCATCGACGAGTCGGCCTCCGGGGCCCGGCTGCCGCCGCTGATCCTGCAGCCGCTGGTGGAAAACGCGGTCAAGCACGGCGTGGAGCCCAGCCCCACCGGTGCCGTGGTGCGCATCAGCACGCAGCGGCGTGGCAGCGTGGTGGTGATCAAGGTGACCAACACCGTGCCGGCGGGCAGCGGCACCAGGGGTAACGGGCTGGCGCTGGACAACGTGCGCCAGCGCCTGGCCCTGTTGCACGACGTGCAGGGCCGGTTTCAGAGCGCACTGGTCGATGACGTGTTTCAGGTTCGCCTTGAAATACCGGTATAAGCTGTTGTTTCGAGCCTGACAGCAAGGGAGCGTGGCATGGCATTGAAGGTTTTGATCGTCGACGATGAGACACTGGCCCGTACGCGGCTGCGCACGCTGCTGGGCGATTGCGCCGATCCGCGCACCGAGATCGTGGGCGAAGCGGCCAACGCGGTGCAGGCGATGGAGCAGATCCAGCGCACGGCCTGTGATCTGGTGCTGCTGGACGTTCACATGCCCGGTGTCGACGGCATGGCGCTGGCCGCCAGTTTGCGCCAGATGGCATCGCCGCCGCAGATCATTTTTGTCACGGCCTATGCCGAGCATGCGGTGCGGGCTTTTGACCTGGAGGCCATCGATTACCTGACCAAACCGGTCCGGCTGGAGCGCCTGCAGCAGGCGCTGCAGAAAGCGCAGCGCCTGCGCAATGTGGGCGGCGAGGGCGCGGAAGCTTCTGGCGCCGTGGACAGCCTGCTGATCCAGGAGCGCGGGCGCAGCGAGCGCGTGGCGCTGTCGGACGTGATCTACCTCAAGGCCGAACTGAAATACATCACAGTGCGCACGGCGGAGAAGGAGCACATCTACGACGGTGCCTTGAGCGATCTGGAGCAAAAATACGCGCACCTGTTCGTGCGTGTGCACCGCAATGCGCTGGTGGCGCGCCGCGCAGTGCGGGCGGTGGAGAAGTACACCGACCCGGTGGAGGGTGAGGGCTGGACGGTGAGGCTCGATGGGGTGGACGAGCGGTTGTCGGTTTCGCGTCGTCAGCTGGCGGCTGTTCGTGAAGCGCTGATGAGCTGAGTTTTTTGCGGCTTGGGGCTCCGGAAGCTTCGGTCATCGGCAACCGGGGTAACCGATTCCGCTCATGTCCCCCGGCGGCTGAAGCCGCCTCCTCCTTTACTTCGCTGCATCAGTCACCCCGCTCGCCGATGACCTCACCTGCGCTCGGACGGCTCAATGCTTGAGTGCCCGCCCGACTCTTGCTGGCGAGACCATGGTGTTCTGCAGAGCGAAGTCAAGGAGGAGGGCCGGCGAAGCCGGGCCGGGGGACATGAGCGGCGCAGAGCGCCATGGTCTCGCCAGCGTGCAAGTTCGGCGAGAGGAATGACCCTCGACCTCAGACCTCCGCAGCCTCAATCAAGAACCGAACCCGCCGCTGCCCCTGCCACTCGTCCGCATCCAGCCGGAACGCCAGTTTCACGCGCTCGGGCAACGGCTCGGTGTGCCCAAACCAGATGCCGTCCACCGGATCGCCCTGGTGCTTCATCTTCAGCGCCAGATGCTTCTCACCCACGAGACGCTGCGACACGATCTGCAGCTCTTCGCAGAACACCGGCGGCGCAAAACCCTGGCCCCACACCTCCTTGTGCAGCGTGTCCACCAGATCCGTGCGGCGGTACTGCTTGTCCAGCACACCGTCGGCCTCCATGCGGCGTTGCAGCGTGGCGGCATCCAGCCACTCGTGGGCCACCTGCTGCAGCGCGGCCTCAAAGATGTCCAGGTGTTCCTCGTCGATGGTGCAACCCGCCGCCATGGCGTGGCCACCGAAGCGCAACAAGACGCCCGGGTGGCGTTTGGCCACGAGGTCGAGCGCGTCGCGCAGGTGGAAGCCGGGAATGGACCGGCCCGAGCCCTTCAGCTCGTTTTCCTTGCCCTCGGCGCCGCTGGCGGCGAACACGAAGGTGGGTCGGTGCATCTTGTCCTTCAGACGCGAAGCGACGATGCCGACCACGCCTTCGTGGAAGTCCGGGTCGAACACGATCAGTGCCGGCGGCGGCTCTTCGGATTCGTCGAACATTTCTTCGGCCAGCAGCAGCGCCTGGTCGCGCATCTCGCCTTCAATCGCCTTGCGCTCGCGGTTGATGCCATCGAGTGTGCGCGCCAATTCGTCGGCGCGCAGGCCGTCGTCGGTGGTCAGGCATTCGATGCCCAGCGTCATGTCGGCCAGACGCCCGGCGGCGTTCAGGCGCGGGCCGAGGGCGAAGCCGAAGTCGAAGCTGGTGGCTTTTTGCGGCTGCCGAGCCGCCACGTTGAACAGCGCCGTCATGCCCGGCGGCATGGCGCCGGCGCGCACGCGTTTGAGGCCCTGGGCCACGAGGCGGCGGTTGTTGGCGTCGAGCTTGACCACGTCGGCCACCGTGCCGAGCGCCACGAGGGGCAGCAGCGTGTCGATCTTGGGCTGTGATTGCGCATCGAACACGCCGCGCTCACGCAATTCGGCGCGCAGCGCCAGCAGCACGTAGAACATGACACCCACGCCGGCGATCGACTTGCTCTCGAAGTCGCAACCCGGCTGGTTGGGGTTGACGATCACGCAGTCGGCAGGCACCACGACTTCGCCGCCTTTCAGCGCGGGCAGGTGGTGGTCGGTCACGATCACCTGCAGGCCCAGCTCGCGCGCGGCGCGCACGCCATCGAGGCTGGCGATGCCGTTGTCTACCGTCACCAGCACGTCGGCACCCTGGGCCTTCACGCGCCTGGCGATGGCGGGTGTGAGGCCGTAGCCGTCGGTCACGCGGTCGGGCACGAGGTAGTTCACGCGGTCAAAACCCGTGGGTGCGCCCAGCAGGCGCAGGCCGCGCAGGCCGACCGCGCAGGCGGTGGCGCCGTCGCAGTCGTAGTCGGCCACGATGCAGATGGCTTTGTTCGCGGCCATGGCGTCGGCCAGCGCGCGGGCGGCTTCGGCAGCGCCTTTCATGGAAGCGGGCGGCAGCAGCAGCGAGAGCGCGTCGTCGAGCTGCTCCTTGCTGGTGATGCCGCGCGCGGCGAACAGGCGGGCCAGCAGCGGGTGCACGCCGCCCTGTTCCAGCGCCCAGGCGGCGCGGGGCGGTACATCGCGGGTGATGATCTTCATAGGGTTTCGAGGGCTTTCCAGGCCGGGGGCGTGCCCAGCAGGTTTTTGAACAGGCGGCCGAGGCGTGGGCCGGCACCGCGTGGTGCGTTGACCCAGGTTTGCGCGCCACGCTCGCCGCACAGTGTGAGTGTGACCGGCTCGCCACGGCGCGCGGCTTCCAGCAGGGCTTTGATGGCTGTGGCGTCCAGCTGCGCCCAGGCCTGTTGCCAGGCGGCCCAGTCGGCGCGCAGCGCGGCTTGGCGCAGGGTGTCGGGAACGGTTGGTGCCGGCTGCAAGGGTGTGGGCGTTTCCAGGGCACCCGCGCCGCTGACCCAGAAACCGTTGACCGGCAGCAGGCCGCGGGCGGTGCGCGCATCGTGCACCGGGTGCGTGTAGAAAAGCATCTGCGCCTCGCTTTGCAGGCGCTTGAGCAACTGGCTGCCGGTCGGGTTGGCGGGGCTCTGGGGCATCCAGCCGTCGACCGGGCGGCCGCTCACACGGTCCAGGCTGGCGCAGGCGATGCCGCGCAGCGGTTCGCCGCTGGCGTGCCAGCGCGTGGCGCTCTCAAAGCGCAGGGTGATGCCGTCTTCCGCGCAATAGGGCGCGAACGCGTCGAACAGGCCGCGGGCGTCTTCATCGGTCAAGCCGATCTGATCGCCCGGCAGCAGGCTCACATGGTCCGTGCCGATCTGGAAATGGCAGGGGCTGAACCAGGCTTGCGGCGTGGTCGGGTCGGCGCTGGCGGCGGCGGCCCACGGGATCTGACCGTCTTCGCAGGCGGATCCGTCCGCCTTCACCAGCCCCTGCGCCCGCGCCAGCGCGCGCTCGTGCGGCAGGCTCAGGCTGTGGTCGTCGCCAGTGTCGGTGGTTGCGGGCGCCAGTTCGGCCAGCAGGGCCTGCAGGTTCGGCAGGCGCAGGCCGTTCAGCACCGCCAGGCACTCCGGCGCACTGGCGCTGGCAAACGGGATCAGCAGGCGGTTGGGCAATGGAGGCGGGGCTTCTGGGGCCATGGGGGCAACGGGCATGGAGGCGATTGTCGGGGATGCCACAATCTCCGGCTGGACTCCAACGATGCAAACCCCTTACGAACTCATTCTCGGCTGGCGCTACACGCGCGCCGGCCGCGCCACCCGGCGCAACGGCTTCATTTCTTTCATCTCGGGCGTGTCCATGCTGGGCATCGCGCTGGGCGTGGCCGCGCTCATCATCGTGCTGTCGGTGATGAACGGTTTCCAGAAAGAGGTGCGCGACCGCATGCTGGGCGTGCTCTCCCACATCGAGGTCTTCGAGCCGGGTGGCCAGGCGATCCCCAATCTGGCCGACACGCTGGCCATCATCGAGCGCCACCCCGAAGTGCTGGGCGCGGCGCCGTTCGTGGGGGCGCAGGCCCTGATCGCGCGCGGCGAAGACATGAAGGGCGCGCTGGTGCGCGGCATCGACCCGGCGCTGGAGCCCAAGGTGACCGACCTCGTGGCCGACCTCGCCGACACCGTGCTGCCGCGGCTCGTGCCGGGCGAATTTGGCGTGATCCTCGGTGGCGAGCTGGCGCGCAGTCTGGGCGTGGGCACTGGCGATACGGTGACCCTGATCGCGCCCAGCGGGCAGGTCACGCCCGCGGGCGTGGTGCCGCGCATCCGGCAGATGACCGTGGTGGGCACTTTCGATTCGGGCCACTTTGAGTACGACTCGGCGCTGGCGCTGCTGCACCAGGACGACGCCGCGCGCATCTTCCGCGTCGAGGGGCCGACGGGGGTGCGTGTGAAGATCAAGAACCTGCACGAAGCGCGCGAGGTGGCCATTGCCATCGCCGCCGACCTCGATCCGGGTCTGCTGGTGCGCGACTGGACGCGCCAGAACCGCACCTGGTTCGCCGCCGTGCAGCTGGAAAAACGCATGATGTTCATCATCCTCACGCTGATCGTGGCGGTGGCGGCGTTCAACCTGGTGTCCACGCTGGTGATGACGGTGACCGACAAGCGCGCCGACATCGCCATCCTGCGCACGCTGGGCGCGAGCCCGCAGAGCATCATGGGTGTGTTCATGGTGCAGGGCGCCATGGTGGGCATCATCGGCACCGGCGCCGGCCTGCTGCTGGGCCTGGGCGTGGCGTTCAACATCGACACGCTGGTGCCTGCGCTGGAGCGCCTGCTGGGCGCGAGCTTCCTGCCGCAGGACGTGTACCTCATCAGCCGCATGCCCAGCGACCCACAGCAGGGTGACATCCTGCCGGTGGGACTGATTTCGCTGGCGCTGTCTTTCGTTGCGACCATTTACCCGAGCTGGCGCGCAAGTCGCGTCAATCCCGCAGAGGCCTTGCGCTATGAGTGAAGTTGTACTTCAGGCCACCGGCCTCACCAAGCGCTTCACCGAAGGCCGGCTCGACGTGACGGTGCTGCAAGGCGTGGACCTGTCGGTGCGCCAGGGCGAAACCGTGGCCATCGTCGGCGCTTCCGGCTCGGGCAAGAGCACGCTGTTGCACCTGCTGGGCGGCCTGGACGCGCCCACCAGCGGCAGCGTGCAGCTCATGGGGCAGACAATGTCGGGCCTGAGCGCGGCGCAGCAGGGCGCGCTGCGCAACCGGCACCTCGGCTTCGTCTACCAGTTCCACCACCTGCTGCCCGAATTCAGCGCACGCGACAACGTGGCGATGCCGCTGTGGATCCGCCGCCTGCCACGCGCCGAAGCGGCCGAGATCGCCACCCAGACCCTGACGCGCGTCGGACTGGCTGGCCGCCTGCACCACCGGCCGTCCGAGCTCTCGGGCGGCGAGCGTCAGCGGGTGGCGATCGCGCGCGCGCTGGTGACACAGCCGGCCTGCGTGCTGGCCGACGAGCCCACCGGCAACCTCGACCGCAGCACCGCCGACGGCGTGTTCGAGCTCATGATGCAGCTCGCCCGCGACCAGGGCACGGCCTTCATCGTCGTCACGCACGACGAGACCCTGGCCGCGCGCTGCGGGCGCGTCCTGCGGTTGACGGCCGGCGTGCTGACCTGAGTACTCAGGGCGCGGTCTGGGCGAAGCGCAGCGGCTGCGCCATGCCCTTCACGTGGATCAGCAGCGTGCGGCCCCGCAGCTCGTAGCGCTCGGCCTTCTGCAGGGCCGCGAGATAGCGCACCTCCTGCTCGTTCGCCGGACCCATGCAGGCCATCTTGGTCGAACCCATCTGGTCGAAGCCGATGTGGCCCTGCGTGATGCGGACCGAACCGAAGAAGCGGTTGCACGAACCGTTGCCGGCGACGCGACCCGCCTCGGGGAAGGTCAGCGTCGCCTGCGAGCGCTCCATCACGGCGCTGTCGCCCAGGGCTTCCAGCCGCCATTCGGTGCCGACGAGCGAGACCGGGGAGGGTGCGGCGGCGGGCTGGCCGGCGCAGGCGGCCAGGGAAACGGCCAGCAACAGGCCCAGCCAGGCGAAAGGGCGAAGAAGGTTGGGGAGCGCAGTGTTCATGGAGATCCTCTGAGGTTGTGTCGGTCGCCCCGCCAACGGGCGAGGACCAGGCGGCACAATCGCGGTTATACCGCCATGTGGATCGACACCCATTGCCACCTTGATGCCCCCGAATTCGGCGCCGACCATGCGCTGGCGGTGGAGGCGCGTGAGCGCGCGCGCGGGCTGGGCGTGGGCTGGTGCGTGATCCCGGCGGTGGAGCGCAGCAACTTTGACACTGTGCACCTGCTGGCGCACCGGCTGGGCGACGCCTACGCGCTGGGCATCCACCCGATGTACGTGCCGCGCGCGCGGGACGAAGACCTGGATGCGCTGGACGCGGCGCTGACCGAACACCGCGGCGATCCGCAGCTGGTGGCGGTGGGCGAGATCGGGCTGGACTTCTTCTTGCCCGCGTTGTGCGAGCCCGCCATGCGCGAGCGCCAGACCCGCTTTTACCGCGCGCAGCTGCGGCTGGCGCGCCGGCACGGCCTGCCGGTGATCCTGCACGTGCGGCGCAGCGCCGACGCCTTGCTGGGCGCGTTGCGCGAGCTGCCGGTGGCGGGCGGCATTGCGCACGCCTTCAACGGCAGCGCGCAGCAGGCGCAGGCCTTTCTGGATCTCGGCTTCAAGCTCGGGTTTGGTGGTGCGGTGACGTTTGAGGCTGCGTTGAAGTTGCGTCGGCTGGCGGCTGAACTGCCGCTGTCGGCGCTGGTGATGGAAACCGATGCCCCCGACATCCCGCCGCACTGGCTGTATGCAACGGCGGCCGAGCGCGCTGCGGGCCGTTCGCAGGGCGTGAACACGCCCGCCGAAGTGCCGCACATCGGGCAGGTGGTGGCAGATCTGCGGGGTGTGCCGGCCGACGCGCTGGCGCGGGCAACCAGTGCCAACGCCCTGGTGGCGCTGCCCAAACTGGCGGCGTTGGCGGCTGGCGGGGCCGTGGCTTGAGCCGCCTGCAGGGTTTGCCGCCGGTGCTGGACGCGCGCACGCGCCTGCTGGTGCTGGGCAGTTTTCCGGGCGTGGCTTCGCTGCGCGCGCAGCAGTATTACGGCCACCCGCAGAACCAGTTCTGGAAGATCCTGGGGGCGCTCTGGCAGCAGCCACTGATCACGCTGCCGTATGCCGAACGCATCGCCGCGCTGCACGGGCACGGTCTGGGGCTGTGGGACGTGTACGGCGCCTGTGAACGCGAGGGCAGTCTGGACGCCGACATCCGCGCCGCCGAACTCAATGACTTCGCGTGGGCGCAGCGGCAGTGTCCGTTGCTGGAGGGAATTGCGCACAACGGGGGTGAGAGTTACCGGCACGCCAAGCACACGTCGGCGTTCGGGCTGCCGGTGTACAAGTTGCCATCGACCAGCCCGGCGAACGCGAGCTGGTCGTTTGATCGCAAGCTGATGGCCTGGGCTGAGGTGTTGCGGCGGCATGGGGTTGCGTAGGTCCAGGGCGTAGACCTCGCGGGCTTGCTGCGCCGCTCATGTCCCCCGGCCCGGCTTCATCGTCCCGGCACCATGCAGGCCAGAAACACGGGCCCAGGAGAAAAGCCACCCGGCGCGAGAAAGCCATGACGAACTCCATGTTCATAATGATCGCTTTGCAGTTCCAGAAGTGACAAAGATGCAGTATTGGTTGCCGGTCCGCGCAGCGACGGATTCAGGGGGTTTGCCCGCCCGCCACCCCGGGGCATGGTTCCCCCGCCTGTTGGGCGGTGACCGCACAGGAGTCCGCGCATGAAGAGCGGAGCCAACGCAGCGGCCCGCCGCCGCACCGGGCCGCAGACGCTGCCCGACGTGACCATGTCCGAAGACGGCGAAGTGCGTTTCCTGCACCTGGGCACCGAGTGGATCCAGGGCTCGATGATCATCGACGCGCCGTTCGATATCGAGCTCGACTATGTGCAGCGCATGATGGCCTGGCTGCTGTTCGTGGAGCCCGATTCCGTGGGCAAGCGCCGGGCCATGCAGCTCGGGCTGGGCTCGGCCGCTTTGACCAAGTTCCACTACAAGCAGCTGCGCATGGACACCACGGCGATCGAGATCAACCCGCAGGTGCTGGCTGCCTGCCGTGGCTGGTTCAAGCTGCCGCCCGACGGCCCGCGCCTGCGCGTGCTGCTGGCCGATGCGGAGCAGGAAATCCGCAATCCGGCGCACACCGGCCAGATCGACGCGCTGCAGGTCGATCTGTACGACCACGAAGCCGCAGCGCCCGTGCTCGACAGCCCCGATTTCTACGCCGACTGCCGCTCGGTGCTGACCGACGAGGGCGTCATGACGGTCAATCTCTTTGGCCGCGATGCGAGCTACGAGCGCTCGCTGCAAAGCATCTGCGCGGCGTTTGGTGATGACGCGGTGTGGGCCTTCAAGCCCACGCGCGAGGGCAACACCATCGTGCTGGCGCAGCGCACCGCCGACCGCCCCACACGCATGGCGCTGCTGGCGCGGGCCGAAGAGATCCAGTCGCGCTGGCGCCTGCCAGCGGTCAAATGGTTGCGCATTTTCAAACCGGTTGCCTGAACCCCCATGAAGACCACCACCAAGGCCCCGACGCCCAAGCCTGTTCATCAACCTGGGCCGCTCGACTGGCGCACGCTGGTGGGCTGGCTGCGCGATGATGGCGTGATCTCGGCGGACGAGGCGGCCCGCACGGTGGCGCGTTGTGCCTCGGCGCACAGCGCCCAGCACCCGCTGCAGCGGCTCGCGGTGGTGGGCGTGGCGCGCGAGGCCGATGGCCATGTGCTTGACATCGAGCAGCTTACCCAGTGGCTGGCCAGGCGCAGCGGTATCGATTACTTCCGCATCGACCCGCTGAAGGTTGACGTGGGCAAGGTGGCCGACGTGATGAGCGCGGCCTACGCCGAGCGCCACAAGGTGTTGCCGGTGCAGGTGGGTGTGGCGGAGGTGGTGGTGGCCACGGCCGAGCCCTTCATCCAGGATTGGGTGCCCGAGGTGGAGCGCCAGACGCGCAAGAGCGTGCGCCTGGTGCTGGCGAGTCCGCAGGACGTGGCGCGCTACACGGCCGAGTTTTTTGCGCTGGCCAAATCGGTTCGCGCGGCGAGCAAGCTGGGTGGCCAGGCGGGTTTTGGCAGCTTTGAGCAACTGGTGGAGCTGGGCAAGGCCAACAAGCAGCTCGACGCCAACGACCAGCACGTGGTGCAGGTGGTGGACTGGCTCTGGCAATACGCCTTCGACCAGCGCGCGAGCGACATCCACCTGGAGCCGCGGCGCGAGCAGGGCGTGATCCGCTTCCGCATCGACGGCGTGTTGCACCCGGTGTACCAGATGCCCATGGGCGTGATGAACGCGATGATCGCGCGCATCAAGCTGCTCGGCCGCATGGACGTGGTCGAAAAGCGCCGGCCGCAGGATGGCCGCATCAAGACCCTGCGCCCCGGCGTTGGGGCGGTGCGGGGCGATGAAGTTGAAATGCGCCTGTCCACGCTGCCCACCGCTTTTGGTGAAAAACTGGTGATGCGCATTTTTGACCCCGAAGCCACGGTGAAAGACCTGAGCGCGCTGGGTTTTTCACCGCACGATGCCCAGCGCTGGGAATCGCTCACCAGCAAGCCGCACGGCATCGTGCTGGTGACCGGTCCGACCGGCTCGGGCAAGACCACCACGCTGTACGCCACCCTCAAACGCCTGGCGACCGAAGAGGTCAACGTGAGCACGGTGGAAGACCCGATCGAGATGATCGAGCCGGCCTTCAACCAGACCCAGGTGCAACCGCACCTGGACCTGGACTTCGCGCAGGGCCTGCGTGCCCTGATGCGGCAGGACCCCGACATCATCATGGTGGGCGAGGTGCGCGACCTGCCCACCGCCGAGATGGCGGTGCAGGCTGCGCTCACCGGCCACCTGGTGTTCACCACGCTGCACACCAACGACGCCCCGTCGGCCATCATGCGACTGATGGAGCTGGGCATCCCACCCTACCTGATCAACGCCACCGTGCTCGGTGTGCTGGCGCAGCGCCTGGTACGCACCCTCTGCCCGGTCTGCCGCGTCCGCGAGGACGATGCCGAAACCAACGCATCGCGCGAAGCCTTGACCGAGCTGGTCAAACCCTGGCAGGTCAGCGGCAAGTACCAGCCCTACCGGCCGGTGGGCTGTGTCGATTGCCGCATGACCGGTTACCACGGTCGCTCGGGCCTGTACGAGTTGCTCGTGGTCACCGAAACTTTCAAGAGCAAGGTGAGCCGCGAGCCCGTGCTCGAAGCCTTGCGCAGCCAGGCGGTGAAGGACGGCATGCGGCCGCTGCGCCTGGCCGGGGCCGCGCGCGTGGCCGAAGGCCTGACGACGATGGACGAGGTGCTGGCCTGCACGCCGCCTGTGAGCGGGTGAGGGCCATGGTCCCCTTGCGGACTGTCACCGCGCTGCGCGGGTCGCTGCCCCCGAGGGGGCTGTTTCGCCTTGGGGCGGCCCTGCGGCGAAACGATGCCCCTCACGCCGCGGCTGCGCGATGTGCCAAACGTTTGACCGGATCGTTGTCCATGATTTTCAGCAAGGGCTTATATTCCGGTCTCCACACGTCCGCTTGCTGAAATGTCCGAGATGATCCCGATCAAGACCGAATCCGCCTGGCGCGGCACCGCCGATTGCCGCAACTGCGGCATCCGCGAGATGGTGCTGTTTGCCGACCTGCGCGAAGAGGACTTCAACCTGATCCACGCGCCCATCGATGACCTCGAATTCAACGCGGGTCAGCCGCTGGTGCGCATGGGCGAGACGGCCACGTCGCTCTACACCCTGCGTTCGGGGGTGATCAAGCTGGTACGCAACACCGTCGACGGGCGCCAGCGCATCGTGCGCGTGCTGCGCTCGGGCGACGTGATCGGCCTGGAAGCCCTGATGGGTCCGGTGTACGACTCCGACGCCATTGCGCTGACCAGCATCAAGGTGTGCCGCCTGCCGCTGCAGGTGATCCAGCGCCTGAACCGCGAAACGCCGCGCCTGCACCAGCGCCTGATGGAGCAGTGGCACCGCAGCCTGAAAGAAGCGGACGACTGGCTGGCCGAGCTCAACTTCGGCAACGCGCGCCAGCGCGTGGCCGGCCTCATTCTCAAGATGCGGGCGGAGCACGACCCCACGGTGGCCAACCTGTTTTCGCGCGAAGACATGGGTGCCATGCTCGACCTCAAGCTGGAGACAGTGAGCCGCACGATCTCCGCGTTCGAACGCGAGGGACTGATCGAGCCACTCGACAAGCAGGGCCGCACCTACCGCGTGGTGGATGCCGCGCTGCTGTCGGCGCCCAAAGCCTGAGGGGCGGACCCGCTCTCCCGAGCGGTCATGCCCTGGCGCGACAGCGGGTCGCGCGGGGTCTACCGATAATCGGAGCAATGCCTGCTCCCTCCGTGACTCCCGCCCCCCATCTCGCCACCGGTCTTCTGCTCGCCAGCGCAGGCTCCATCGCCTTCAGCGGCAAAGCCATCATTGTCAAACTGGCCTACCGCCACGGCGTCGACGCGGTCACGCTGATCATGTACCGCATGCTGTTCGCACTGCCGCTGTTCCTGGCGCTGGCCTGGTGGGCCAGCCGGGGCAAGGCCGCGCTCACCGGCAAGGACTGGCTCGGCATCGCCGGCCTGGGGTTCACCGGTTACTACCTCGCGAGCTTTCTCGATTTCTGGGGTCTGCAATACGTCAGCGCCAGCCTGGAGCGGCTGATCCTGTACCTCAACCCCACGCTGGTGCTGGTGCTCGGCTGGTTCGTCTACCAGCGGCGCATCAGCGGCCTGCAGGCGCTGGCCATGGCCGTGAGCTACGCGGGCGTGTTGCTGGTGTTCGGTCACGAGGCCGGCTTCCAGGGGCCGAACGCCGTGCTGGGCACGCTGCTGGTGTTCGGCAGCGCCATCAGCTACGCGATCTACCTCGTCTACAGCGGTGAACTGGTCAAACGCCTGGGCTCGCTGCGTCTGGTGGGCCTGGCCACCAGCGTCGCCTGCGGCCTGTGCCTGCTGCAGTTCGTTCTCCTGCGCCCGCTGAGCGCGGCCGATGTGGCGCCCGAGGTGATCTGGCTCTCGCTGCTCAACGCCACCTTGTGCACCTTTGCGCCGGTGCTGATGGTGATGATGGCGATCGAGCGCATCGGCGCGGGTCTGGCGGCGCAGACCGGCATGATCGGCCCCATGTCCACCATCGCCATGGGCGTGCTGATCCTGGACGAACCGTTCAACGGCTGGATCGTGGCGGGCACGGCGCTGGTGCTCTCGGGCGTGTTCCTGGTGACGCGCTTTGGCAAGCCCGCAGTGGGCCAGTGATTTTTTGACAAGGAGACACAGACATGGATTTCGGCATCAAAGGCAAGTGGGCGCTGGTCTGCGGCGCGAGCAAGGGACTGGGGCTGGGCTGCGCGCAGGCGCTGGCGGGCGAGGGCGTGAACCTGGTGATGGTGGCACGTGGGCGTGAGGCGCTGGAAGCTTCGGCCACCGGCATCCGCACCGCATCGCCCGGCGTGCAGGTGATCGCCGTGGCCGCCGACATCACCACCACGGAAGGCCGGGCCGCGGCGCTGGGCGTGGCCGGCGGGCCGGGTACGGCATTCGACATGGTGGTCACCAACGCGGGTGGCCCGCCGCCCGGCGACTTCCGCAGCTGGGACCGCGAAGCCTGGATCAAGGCCGTGGACGCCAACATGCTCACGCCCATCGAACTCATCAAGGCCACGGTGGACGGCATGGCGGCGCGCGGCTTTGGCCGCATCGTCAACATCACCAGCAGCGCGGTGAAGGCGCCGATCGACATCCTGGGCCTCTCCAACGGTGCGCGCAGCGGCCTGACCGGCTTCGTGGCCGGCGTGGCGCGCAGCGGCCTCGCGGCGCAAGGCGTGACCATCAACAACCTGCTGCCCGGCAAGTTCGATACCGACCGTCTGAAAGGCACGCTGGCTGGCGCGGCGAGCAAGACCGGCCGGAGCGTGGACGAGGTGCGCGCGGCACAGATGGCGCAGATTCCGGCCAAACGGTTTGGCACGCCGGCCGAGTTCGGCGCCATCTGCGCCTTCCTCTGCAGCGTGCCGGCGGGCTATCTCAATGGCCAGAACATCCTGCCCGACGGCGGAGCGTTTCCCGGCACCTTCTGAGGCTCACCGCCGCGAGCTGACCAGGATCCCGCCCACGATCAGCACAAATCCTGCCGCGTGGTACAGCTTCGGCAACTCGCCCAGTAACGTGGCGGACATGACGGCGGCGAACAGTGGCGTGAGGTTGCTGAAGAAGCCGGCGGTGGTCGGGCCGACGCGGGCCACGCCGGCGCCCCAGGCGCGGTAGGCCAGCAGCGAAGGGCCCACGGCCACATACAGCAGGGCCAGCGCCAGCGGCCAGCCCCATTGCAGGTGGTGCTGGCCTTCGGGCGGCGCGGGCAGCAGGGCCCATTCGCCGGCGGTCATGGCGCCGGACCAGACGAGGCCCATCACCACCTGTGCCAGCAAGAAAGCGGCCCAATCCGTGCGGATATGGGTCGGTTCGCTGCCCGCCGGTGGGCGCGCCAGCTGCCAGCTGTAAGCGGCCCAGGTGATGGCCGCCAGCAGCATCCAGGCGTCGCCCGGCACCAGCTGCACGCTCATCAGCTGGCGCCAGTCGCCGCGCGCCAGCACCACGGCCACACCGGTGATGGACAACGCGGCGCCCAGCGCGGCACGGCGCGCAATCGGCACGCCATAGAACACACGCCCGAGCAGCAGCATCCAGACCGGCATGCTCGCCGCGACGAGGGTGACGTTGATCGGGGTGGAGGTCTTGAGGGCCATGTATTGCAGCGCGTTGTACAGCGCCACGCTCAACAGACCCAGCAGGGCAAACCGCCGCCAATGGCTCCACAGGCCGCTGCCGGGTCGCAGCACCGCACCCGCCAGGGGCAACAGCAGCACCAGCGCCACCACCCAGCGCAGGAAATTGAAGGTGATGGGGGGCACGCTGCCTTGCATCAGCCGCCCGACAATGGCGTTGCCCGCCCACATGAGTGGCGGGATCAGCAGCAGGGCGATGGTGGACGGCGTGAGGCGCGGTGCGTGTGCGGACATGCGGCGACTGTACCCACACGGTCATGTCCCGCGCTGGAGCGGGGCCTGTGCATCTGCCCCGCAGGCGACACGGCCGTTTCGTGGCAGCATGTGGGTCGTTTCAAAAAAACAGGAGATTCCCATGACCCAGACCACCCGCGCCGTGCGCATCCACGCCACCGGCGGCCCCGAACAACTGGTGATCGACACGTTGGACGTGGGCGAGCCCGGCCCGGGCCAGGTGCGCATCCGCCACAAAGCCATCGGCCTGAACTTCATCGACGTGTACCAGCGCTCCGGCCTGTACCCGAACGCCATGCCGCTGGCCCTGGGCATGGAAGGCGCGGGCGTGATCGAGGCCGTGGGCGAGGGAGTGACGCACCTGAAAGTGGGTGACCGCGCGGCCTACGCCGCCAATCCGCCAGGCAGCTACAGCGATGTGCGCGTGATGCCAGCCATGAACGTCTGCCAGCTGCCCGACGCGATCAGCTTCGAGACCGGCGCGGCCATGATGCTCAAGGGCCTGACCGCGATGTACCTGCTGAAGCGCTGCAAGCCGGTCGAGGGACTGGAGCGGGGTGATTTCGTGCTGTTCCACGCCGCGGCCGGAGGCGTCGGACTGATCGCCTGCCAGTGGGCACGTGCGCTGGGTCTGCGCCTGATCGGCACCGCGGGTTCGGACGAAAAATGCGCGCTGGCACGCGAGCATGGCGCCGAGTTCACGATCAACTACCGGACCGAGGACTTCACCGCCCGCGTGAAAGAGATCACCGGTGGCCAAGGCGTGAAGGTGGTCTACGACTCGGTGGGCAAGGACACGTTCGACAAATCGCTCGACTGCCTCATGCCGTTTGGCCTGATGGTGAGTTTCGGCAACGCCAGCGGCCCGGTGGCGCCGTTCGCGCCCGGCATCCTGGGCCCCAAGGGTTCGTTGTATGTGACGCGCCAGACGCTGTTCACCCACATCACCAGCCGTGAGCGCACGCAGGCCATGGCCGACGAGCTGTTCGCGGTGGTGGGCAGCGGCGACGTGAAGATCCGCATCGACCAGCGTTTTGCGCTGACCGACGTGCAGGCCGCGCACCGCAGCCTGGAGGCGCGCCAGACCACGGGCTGCACCATCCTGCTGCCATAGCCGGGCCGCCAGGGGCGATCAGCCCCTGGGTGAGGACCGGTCGGTCTTGAGCGGCGCCGCCTTGCCCTTGGGGGCTGGCGGCGGCTGGTGCCGTGTGGCCAGATAGAAACCCAGGATGCGCGCCACATAGGCTTGCGTCTCGGGAAAGGGTGGCACACCCTGGTGGCGATCGACCGCGCCTTCGCCGGCGTTGTAGGCTGCCGAGGTCTTGACCACATCGTGGTCAAAACGCAGCAGCAGCCAGCGCAGGTAGGCCAGTCCGCCTTCGATGTTCTGCTGGGGGTCCAGCAGGTTGCGCACCCCAAACCGCTTGGCCGTGGCGGGGATGAGCTGCATCAGCCCCTGGGCGTTCTTGGGCGACACCGCTAACGGGTTGAAGTTCGACTCCGCGCGCACGATGGATACCGCGAGGCGCGGGTCCACGCCGTAGTAGGGCGCGCGTTCCTGCACCCGCTGGGCCCAGCGGCGGCGTTCCCGGTTCAGCTGGTCCAGATAGCGTTTCACCACTTCGTGGCTCACGGGCTCGGTGCGGTCCTCCAGCGACCCGGCCACCGGCTCGGGCAGGCACTGCGGGCGCTGCTCGTCCATTGGGACCAGGCCGGGCTCGTCGAAGAACTGGAGGGCTTCGGCGTGGCCATTCCGGGCCGCCAGCGCCAGCATGAAGCGCCCCTGGGCCTGCGCTTTCGGCACGCTGCGCTGCAGCAGCAGCAGGCGGCCGAGACGGTACTGTCCGTCCACGCTGCCCTGGCGCGCAGCGCTGCAGTAGTGTTGCGCCGCCAGATGAAAGTCCAATGCGCCCATGGCCGCCTGGCCTTGCTCCAGCAACTGGGGAAGGGCAGGCCCGCCGTCGGTGGCCACCTCAGGGGTGTGGTCGCCAAGGGTGCGCAAGGCAATGACGATGCCGGTTTCAGCGCCCACCGCCGGCACCGCGCCGGCCAGTGTGGCCAGCGTCAGCAAGGTCTGCCGCCAGCGCACCGTGTTCTCCCATCAGGCCAGCGCCGCCGCCGGTTGCTGTGCCACGGTCCGCAAGGCCGTGCGCAGGTGGTCCAGGGTGCTGTCCACGTCGTGCCACTTGTCGAGACCAAAGAGGCCGATGCGGAAGGTCTTGAAGTCCGCACCTTCGTCGCACTGCAGCGGCACGCCTGCGGCGGTCTGCAGGCCGGCGGCGAGGAATTTTTTGCTCGACTGGATGTCGGGATCGGTGGTGAAGCTCACCACCACCCCCGGCGCCTGGAAGCCCGGCGCCGCCACGCTGGGGAAGCCGTGTTCTTCCAGCAACGCGCGCACGGCGCGACCCAGGGCGATCTGTTCATCGCGCACTTTGGCGTAGCCGTAGGCCTCGGTTTCCTTCATGGTGTCGCGCAGCCGCAGCAGGGCGTCGGTCGGCAGCGTGGAGTGGTAAGCGTGGCCACCGCCTTCGTAGGTTTCCATGATCTGCAGCCACTTCTTCAGGTCCATGGCGAAGGTGGTGCTCTGGGTGGTGTCGATGGCCTTTCGGGCGCGTTCGCTCAGCATCACCATGGCACAGCAGGGTGAGCTGCTCCAGCCCTTTTGCGGCGCTGAAATCAGGATGTCAACACCGGTGGCTTTCATGTCCACCCACATCGCGCCCGAGGCGATGCAGTCCAGCACGAACAGGCCACCCACGGCGTGCACCGCGTCGGCCACCGCGCGCAGGTAGTCGTCGGGCAGCATCATGCCGGCGGCGGTTTCCACGTGCGGCGCAAAGACCAGGGCAGGTTTCTCTTTTGCGATGGTGGCCTTCACGTCTTCAATCGGTGCAGGCGCCCAGGCGGCCTGCGCGCCCTCGGCGGTGCGGCGCGCTTTCATGACGGTGTGGCTGGCGGGGATCGAGCCCATGTCGAAGATCTGCGTCCAGCGGTAGCTGAACCAGCCGTTGCGGATCACCATGACATGTTGGCCGTGCGCAAACTGGCGCGCCACCGATTCCATGCCGAAGGTGCCGCTGCCCGGCACCAGCACGGCCGAGTGCGCGCCGTAGACGCGCTTGAGCATGGCCGAGATGTCGGTCATCACGCCCTGGAAGCGCTTGGACATGTGGTTGAGCGCGCGGTCGGTGTAGACCACCGAAAATTCGAGCAAG
Source organism: Hydrogenophaga sp. ZJX-1 (assembly GCF_048590325.1). Taxonomy (NCBI): domain Bacteria; kingdom Pseudomonadati; phylum Pseudomonadota; class Betaproteobacteria; order Burkholderiales; family Comamonadaceae; genus Hydrogenophaga; species Hydrogenophaga sp. ZJX-1. Next base: position 317,535 of record NZ_JBMBRA010000003.1, on the reverse strand, counting down.
CCATCGGGGTCGATGTGGGGCAGCAATCCGGGCATGTGTGTCTCCTGGCAGGTCGCTCTGGAAGCGGGTCTGTCAGATTAGCACAGCAAGCCGAAATCAGTGTCGGCTGGCGGGCGGCGGTGGGGTGCGCAGGCGGCTGGGTGCGAGCACGCCGGCCGAGTCCAGGATGGGGTAGGCGATGGAGCAGATGTGCGAGTTGATGCGCTTCAAGTCGCTGATCAGGTCGATGTGCAACGAACTGCTCTCCATGCTGGGCATGGTCTGATCGGACAGCCGCTCCAGGTGGCTGCTGGCGTAGGCGCGCTCCATTTCCCGGAAGCGCACTTTCTCTTCGAGCAGGCGCTGCGCATCGCGCACGTTGCCGTCGAGGAACACGCTCATGCCCAGGCGCAGGTTGTCGAGCAGGCGCGCGTGCATGGCGCTGATCTCGGTCAGGCCGGCTTCCGAGAATTCGCGGCCCTTGCGGATTTTCTTGTCCTCGATGTCGAGCAGCACGCGTTCCACCGTGTCGCCGATCTGCTCCATGTTGATGGTGAAGCTGATGATGTCGGTCCAGCGCCGGCTCTCGGTTTCGCTCAATTGCTGACGCGAGAGTTTGGTCAGGTAGTACTTGATGGCCGAGTACAGGCTGTCCACCGTGTCGTCCATCTTGCGCAGGTCCTGCGCCAGTTGCAGGTCGTTGGTCTTGATGACGGTCATCACGCCGCGCAGCATGGTCTCCACCACGTCGGCCTGGTGCAGCGCTTCGCGCGCCGCGCACGAGATGGCCAGCGACGGCGTGGCCAGGGCCGAAGGGTCCAGGTGGTTGGGCCGGTTGAGGGCGCCGCCCGCCTCTTGCAGCGGCAGCAGCTTCTCCACCCAGCCGGCCACAGGCTGCGTGAGGCCGATGAAGAACAGGCCGACCATGAGGTTGAAGCTCAGGTGGAACAGCACGGTGAGCGCCGCCGGGTCGGGTACATGGGGTTGCACGAGCGCGAGCCAGATCGGGATGAGCCAGGGCGCTATGGCCACGCCCATCAGTTTGAACAGCAGGTTCCCGATGGGCACCTGGCGCGTGGCGCGGTTGGTCTGGGCGGTGGTGATCACGGCCAGCAGGCCGCTGCCGAGGTTGGCACCCAGCACCAGACCCAGCGCCACGTCCACGCCCACCACCTGCAGGGCCAGCGCGGCCGTGAGCAACACCACGGCGAGGCTCGAATACGCCAGCACCGACAGCGTGGCGCCGACGAGGATCTCCAGCATGCGGTCGCTGGTGAGCGACTCCAGCATCAGCTGCACCGCCGGGTTGCGCGTGAGCACGGCGGTGGACTGGCTCACCAGCTGCAAGGCCAGCAGCATCAGGCCCAGGCCGATCAGCACGCGGCCCACGTCGCCCACCTGCGTGCCCTGGCGCGAGATGAACAGCGTGACACCGACGAAGATGAACAGTGGTGAAAGCCAGGAGAGGTCGAAGGAAAACACCACCGCCATCAGGCTGGTGCCGATGTCGGCGCCCAGCATCACGGCCAGCGCGGCGGGCAAGGCAATGAGCCCGCGGCCCACAAAGGACGCGGTGATGAGCGCGGTGGCGGTGCTCGACTGCACCAAGGCCGTGACGCCCAGGCCGGAGAGCGCGGCGGTGAAGCGGTTGCCCATGCTCGCGGCGAGCATCTGGCGCAGGTTGCTGCCAAAGACGCGCAGCACGCCGGTGCGAACAAGGTAGGTGCCCCAGACCAGCAGCGCAATGGCCGCCAGCAGATTCAGCAAGTGTTTCATGTCTGGGGAAAACTATACGCCCCGCCAGAACGCCCCTGGCGCGGGTGCCCACTGGCCGTGAGCCCCGGCAGGATCAGCGGCTGCGCCTGACGCGCAGGATCTCGTCCAGAATCAGCGCGATCGCGCCGATGGTGATGCCCGTGTCGGCGATGTTGAAGGCTGGGAAGTGCCCGCCCGGGAACAGGCCCGACAGGAAACCCCAGTGAAAGTCCAGCATGTCCACCACGTAGCCGTGCAGCACGCGGTCCACCACGTTGCCGATGGCGCCACCCAGGATGCAGGCCAGCGCAAACGCAAAGAGCTTTTGCCCCGGGTGCGAGCGCAGCATCCAGACGATGAACACCGCCGCCGCCACGCCCACGGCGGTGAAGAACCAGCGCTGCCAGCCCCCGGCCGAGGCCAGGAAGGAGAACGCGGCGCCGGTGTTGTGCACGCGGACCACGTTGAAGAAGCTGGTGACGGTGGTGCTGTCGCCGAGGCGGTAGTTGCCGAGGATCAGCACCTTGGTGAACTGGTCCAGCAGCACGATGGCGACCGCCAGTCCGAGCCACGGCCAGAGAGAGCCTTTGATCCTGGCCATCAGGCGATCACCCGCTGTTCACCGCTGCCGTGCAGGTTGCTCACGCAGCGGCCGCAGAGCGTGGGGTGGGCCGCATCGGCGCCCACGTCGTCGCGGTAGTGCCAGCAGCGCTCGCATTTCTGAGCCGCACTGGGCGCCACCGCCACCTGCAGTTCGGCACCGTCCATCACCGTGGCGGCGGACGTGATGGTGACGAACTTCAGGTCGTCGCCCAGCGAGCGCAGCAGAGCCGCGTCGTCGGCGCCGGCGGTGATCACCAGCGTGGCCTGCAGCGAGGCGCCGACCTGGCCCGCGGTGCGCAGGTCTTCGATGGCCTTGTTGGCCACGTCGCGGATGGCGCGGATGCGGTTCCACTTGGCCAGCAGTGCTTCGTTCGCTGATGGCAGTGGCGAGAAGGTCTCAAAGAAGATCGAGCCCTGGCTCTTTTCACCGGCGAAATGGCCCCAGGCCTCTTCGGCCGTGAAACTCAGGAACGGCGCCATCCAGCGCAGCATGGCGTTGGTGATCTGGTGCAGTGCGGTCTGGGCCGAGCGGCGCGCCAGGCTCTTGGGCGCCGTGGTGTACAGGCGGTCCTTCAGCACGTCGAGGTAGAACGCGCCCAGGTCTTCCGAGCAGTAGACCTGCAGCTTGCTCACCACCGGGTGGAACTCGTAGACATCGAAGTGCGCCAGGATCTGCGCCTGCAGCTCGCTGGCGCGGGCCAGCGCGTAGCGGTCGATCTCCAGCATCTGGTCCAGCGGCACGGCATCGGTGGCCGGGTCGAAGTCCGACACGTTGGCCATCAGGAAGCGCAGCGTGTTGCGGATGCGGCGGTAGGCATCGACCACGCGGGCGAGGATCTTGTCGTCGCCGGCGATATCGCCCGAATAGTCGGAAGAGGCAACCCACAGGCGGATGATCTCGGCGCCCAGCTTCTTGTTGACCTCTTGCGGGTCCAGGCCATTGCCCAGTGACTTGCTCATCTTGCGGCCCTGGCTGTCGATGGTGAAGCCATGGGTGAGCAGGCCGCGATACGGCGCGCGGCCATAGATGGCGCAAGCCAGCAGCAGTGAGCTGTGGAACCAGCCCCGGTGCTGGTCGTGGCCTTCGAGGTAGAGGTTGGCCTCGGGTCCTTCTGCGTGCGCGGCGCCGTTGGGGTAGGCGTGGGCGTGGCTGCCACGCAGCACGTGCCAGAAGGTGGAGCCGGAGTCGAACCAGACTTCGAGGATGTCGGTGCTCTTGGTGTACTGCGGGGCGTCAGCCCCCAGGATCTCTTCGGCCGTCACGCGGCTCCAGGCCTCGATGCCGCCTTGTTCCACGATGTCGGCCGCCTGGTCCAGGATGGCCATGGTGCGCGGGTGCAGCTCGCCCGTATCCTTGTGCAGGAAGAAGGGTACGGGCACGCCCCAGCTGCGCTGGCGCGAGATGCACCAGTCGGGCCGGTTGGCGATCATGTCGCGCAGGCGGGTCTTGCCGTTCTCGGGGTAGAAGTGGGTGTGGTCGATCGCGTCGAGCGCCAGCTGGCGCAGGGTCTTGGGCGCCTTGTCTTTCGTGAACACCCCTTCACCCTCGTCCATGCGCACGAACCACTGCGCGGCGGCGCGGTAGATCACCGGCGTCTTGTGGCGCCAGCAGTGCGGATAGCTGTGGGTGATCTTCACCGTGGCCAGCAGGCGGCCGGCGTTCTTCAGCGCGTCCAGGATGACCGGCACGGCTTTCCAGATGTGCAGGCCGCCGAACAGCGGGAAGTCGGGCGCGTAGGCGCCATTGCCTTGCACCGGGTTCAGGATGTCGTCGTAGGCCAGGCCGTTGGCGACACAGGAGTTGAAGTCGTCCACGCCGTAGGCCGGCGCCGAGTGCACGATGCCGGTGCCGTCGCTGTCGCTCACGTAGTCGGCCACATAGACAGGGGCGAGACGCTGGTAACCCGCGTCCACATCGTACAGCGGGTGGCGGAAGTTGAGGCCGCCGAGCTGGTCGCCCTGGGTTGTGGCGAGCACGTTGCCTTGCAGGCCGAAGCGCTCCAGGCACTTCTCGACCAGGGTTTCGGCCAGCACCAGGCAGCCCATGGGTGTGTCGACCAGGGCGTAGATCAATTCGGGGTGGGCGTTGAGCGCCTGGTTGGCGGGGATGGTCCAGGCGGTGGTGGTCCAGATGACGGCGAAGGCGGTTTTGCCCGCGGGCAGGCCGGTCAGCCCGAAAGCGGCGGCCAGCTTGACCGCGTCGTCGGTTTCAAAGGCCACGTCCAGCGTGTCGCTCTGCTTGTCGGCGTATTCGATTTCGAACTCGGCGAGCGAACTGCCGCAGTCGAAACACCAGTACACGGGCTTCAGGCCGCGGTAGACAAAACCGCGCTCGATCACGCGCTTGAAGGCGCGGATTTCGCCGGCTTCGTTGCCCGGGTTCATCGTGAGGTAGGGGCGTTCCCAGTCTCCGAGCACGCCCAGGCGCTTGAAGTCTTCGCGCTGCTGATCGATCTGCCCGGTGGCGAAGGCGCGGCTCTTGGCCTGCATGTCGTCGCGGCTGAGATTGCGGCCGTGTTTCTTCTCGATCGCGTTCTCGATTGGCAAGCCGTGGCAGTCCCAGCCGGGGATGTACTGGGCATCGAAACCAGCGAGCTGTTTCGATTTCACGATCATGTCTTTCAACACCTTGTTGACCGCATGACCCATGTGGATCTGGCCGTTGGCGTAGGGCGGGCCGTCGTGCAGCACGAACAGCGGGGCACCCTGGCGGGCATCGCGCAGGCGTTTGTACAGGCCACCGCCGTTCCAGTCGTTGACCCAGGCGGGCTCGCGCTTGGGCAGGTCGCCGCGCATTGGGAACGGCGTGTCGGGCATGTTCAGCGTGGCGCGGTAGGCGCTGGCTTCGGGCTTGGCCTCGGTCTTCGGGGCAGCAGGTTTTTCAGACATGGTGGTCGGCTTTCGAATTCGGGATCGGCAAAGGTGGGCTCGGTGGTGCGGCGTGGCGCACGGGGGGGGCGGGTCGCCCCGAGCCTGTCAGAGGGCGCGCGGCCCGGGGCTCGGCGCCCCGGCAGCGGCTTCAAATTCGGTCGCGGGTGGTCTGGCGGTGCGTCTGGGTGTGCAGCGACGCAAAAAAGGCACGCGCATCGTCTCGGTCCTTGGCGATGCCCCGGGTGAGGGCGTCCAGACCGTCGTACTTCAGCTCGTCGTGCAGTTTGTGCAGCAGTTCCACGCGGATGATTTTACCGTAGGCCTCCCCGCCGGGCAGGCTGGCGGCCATGTCGGCCGGCCAGTCCAGGCAATGGGTTTCCAGCAGCACACGCCCGCCGTTCACGTCATCGGGGTTCAGCGAAGGGCGAACGCCGAGGTTGGCCACGCCCGCCAGGGGCTGGCCCTGGGGCGTGAGTCCGTGCACGTGCACCGCAAAAATGCCGCTCGCCGCCGGTTTCCAGTGGGCAAAGCGCAGGTTGAGCGTGCGAAAGCCGTCGCCAGCGCCGGGGCGGCTTTCGGCCAGCTGGCGCCCGAGCTTGCGGCCATGCACCACGTGCCCGCTCACGGCGTAGGGGCGACCGAGCAGGGTGGCCACGCGGTCCATGTCGCCCGCGGCCAGCGCATCGCGCACGGCGGAACTGGACACCCGGATGCCATGGACTTCGTAGCTCTGCATGCGCGCGACGTCGAAACCCAGCCGGGAGCCCGCCGCATCCAGCATGGCGTAATCCCCCGCGCGCTGAGCGCCGAAGCGGAAGTCGTCGCCGACCAGCACGTAGCGCACGCCCAAGCCGGCGACCAGCATGTCTTCGATGAAGGCCTGCGGCGGCTGCCCGGCCAGCCGGGCGTTGAAGGGCAGGACCACGCACTGGTCCACACCGCAGCGCTCCAGTTCCTCGAGCTTGTCGCGCAGGGTGGCGATGCGCGCCGGTGCCAGGTCGGGCTTGTGGTGCAGGGCGGCAAAGTAGTCGCGCGGGTGGGGTTCGAAAGTCATCACGCAACTGGGCACATCGCGGTGCCGGGCTTCGTTGTTCAGCAGCGCCAGCATGGCCTGGTGGCCCCGGTGCACACCATCGAAGTTGCCGATGGTGAGCGCGCAGCCGGGTGGCGACCCACTGGTGGTGCCGTGCTGCAGGTTCCAGAGTCCTCGGATGATTTTCATGGGCGATGCCCGCCCCATGCCGGGTGTCGGGCGCGGTTCAAGGTGTTTGTCACAGAAGCGCTGTATATTGACACATGACAGGCGGGCCCCAAGTGGCGCGGGGCCTGACCTGAAGACAGATTGTCCGGTTGAATATCAACGTGGAGGTGGGTCTTGAAGGTCTTGAAGTTGTCTGCGCAGGGGCTGCCCCAGTCCTGGATCAGCCTGGAAGAAGCGGTGCTGCACTATGCCGCGGATGAGGTGCGCTGGGAAATGGGGGCCGAGGTCGCGGTGTTTCACGGCGGTCACAACGCCGTCACCGGGCGGCAGTCGATCATCACCGTCAATTCCATCATCGGCACCCAGGGCGTGCCACGCATCAACCCGTTTGGCCTGCGTCCCTCGCTCACCAACAGCAAGCTGTTTTCACGCGACCGTTGCCTGTGTGGTTACTGCGGTGAGCGCTTCCACGAAGATGACCTGACGCGCGAGCACATCGTGCCGCTGGGCCAGCGTGGTTTGGACATCTGGATGAACGTGGTGACGGCCTGCAAGTCGTGCAACCACCGCAAAGGCAACCGGACGCCCGAGCAGGCCCACATGCCGCTGATCTACGCACCTTACGTGCCCAGCCTGTGGGAAGACTTCATCCTGCGCAACCGCCGCATCCTGGCGGACCAGATGGAGTTCCTGATGTCTCATCTGCCCAAGACGTCCCGTCTTCACGCCTGACTCTGTTGGGCTTGCTTGTGCTTCTTCGATGGCCTGAGGGCGCTGGGTGAGTAACTACGCTCATGTCCCCCGCCAAGGGCTGCGCCCTTGCATCCTCCTTTACTTCGCTGCGTCACTCACCCAGCGCCCTCAGGCCGCGACCGCCCGGGCGTGCCAGCGGTGGAGCGCACACGTGTCGGCGGATCGGCGAGGTGTCAGGTCTTGCGCAGCGAAGTAAAGGAGGAGGGGCCGCGCAGCGGCACCGGGGGACATGAGCGGAGTAAGGCCTGGCATCTCACCGATCCAGCAGAAACCTTAGAGCGAAAAAAATGCCCCGCAAAGCGGGGCCTCCAGAATAGACAACAGCAGAACACTCAGGCAAACACCCCCGCCGTGTCCTCCATCCGCGCCGACACCTCACCCAGGTGGTGCAGCGTGTCGCCAAAGGTCAACTCCAGCTGGGTCAGCTTCTTGAAATAGTGGCTGCCGATGTACTCGTCGGTCACGCCGATGCCGCCGTGCAGCTGCACCGACTGCTGGCCCACGAAGCGCATCGAATGACCCAGCTGCACCTTGGCGCGAGCCATCGCGCGGCGGCGCTCGGTCGCCGGGGCGTTCAGCTTCAGGCTGGCGTAGAAGCTCATGGAGCGCGCCAGCTCCAGCTGCATCTTCATGTCGGCCACGCGGTGGCGCAGCGCCTGGAAGCTCGCGATCGCCACGCCAAACTGCTTGCGCGTGTTCATGTATTCCACGGTCAGCGCCACGGTCTTGTCCATCACGCCCACGGCCTCGGCGCAAACAGCCGCGATGCCGATGTCCACCGCGTGTTCCAGCGCGGCCAGGCCGTCGGTGGTGATCAGGCTGGCGGGTGTGTTTTTCAGGTTCACTTCGGCCGCACGACCGCCATCCTGCGTGCCGTAGCCCTGGGTGCTCACGCCGGCAGCACGGCGTTCCACCAGGAACAAGGCGATCTGCCCGTTGGCCATGGCGGGCACGATGAAGGCGTCGGCCTGGTCACCGGCGGGCACCACGCTCTTGGCGCCGCTCACCGTCCAGCCACTGCCGGCCGGGGTGGCGGTGGTCTTGCAGGCATCCAGCCGGTAGCGCGCACCGCGCTCCTGCTGCGCCAGTACCACCAGTGCCTCGCCCGAGGCGATCTTCGGCAGCCAGGCGGCCTTGACGTCCGCGCCGGCGTAGCCACCGATCACGCCACCCGAGATCAGCGTCTGCGCCAGCGGCTCCAGCACGATACCGCGGCCCAGCTCCTCCATCACCACCATGCCCTCGACCGGGCCCATGCCCAGGCCGCCATCGGCTTCGCTGATGTACAGGCCGGCCAGGCCCAGTTCGGCCAGCTCGTTGTAGGCACTGCGGTGAAAGCCACCGGCCTTGACGATGGCGCGTCGGCGCTCGAAGTCGTAACCCTTGTCCACCCACTTGCGGACGGCGTCGCGCAGCTGTTCCTGGTCGTCACTGAAATCGAAATCCATGTCTGTCTCCTTAACCAAGGACCGTCTGGGCCACGATGTTGCGCTGCACTTCGTTCGAACCGCCGTAGATGGTGGTCTTGCGCAGGTTGAAGTAGGTGGAAGCGAGGGGCGCGTTGCCCACCTCGCCACCCGGGAAGTCGCCCTGCCAGCCGGCTTCCATGGCTTCTTCGATGAAGGGCGTGGCAAAGGGGCCGGCGGCCAGCATCATCAGCTCGGCGTAACGTTGCTGGATTTCGCTGCCCTTGATCTTGAGCAGTCCGGCGATGTCGAGCGAGTTCTTGCCCGACTTCTCGGCGCTCAGCACGCGCAGCACCAGCATCTCCAGGGCCACCACGTCCACCTCCAGCAGCGCGATCTGGTCGCGGAAACGGCTGTCGTCCCAGACCCCTTCGGCCTTGGCGATGCGCTTCAGTCGCTCCAGCTCGCGCTTGGCGCGGTTCACGTCGGCGATGTTGGTGCGCTCATGCGAGAGCAGGTGCTTGGCATAGGTCCAGCCCTTGTTCTCCTCGCCGATCAGGTTTTCCACTGGCACCTTGACGTTGTCGAAGAACACCTCGTTGACTTCGCACTCGCCGTCGAGCAGCTTGATCGGGCGCACGCTCACCCCCGGCGACTTCATGTCGATCAGCAGGAAGCTGATGCCGGTCTGCGGCTTGCCCTCGGTGCTGGTGCGCACCAGGCAGAAGATCCATTCGCCGTACTGGCCCAGCGTGGTCCAGGTCTTCTGGCCGTTGACGAGGTAGTGGTCGCCCTGGCGTTCGGCGCGGGTCTTGACCGAGGCCAGATCCGAGCCCGAGCCCGGCTCGCTGTAGCCCTGACTCCACCAGACCTCACCGCTGGCGATGCCGGGCAGGAAGCGCTCCTGCTGCTCCTTGTTGCCGAAGGCCATGATGACCGGCGCCACCATCACCGGGCCGAAGGGCACGATGCGCGGCGCGCCGGCCAGCGCGCATTCTTCTTCAAACAGGTGTTTCTGCACCGCGGTCCAGCCCGGGCCACCGAACTGCTGCGGCCAGCCGTAACCCAGCCAACCCTTCTTGCCCAGAATCTTGGCCCAGCGCTGCATGTCGTCGCGGCTCAGGCGCAGGGCGTTGTGGACCTTGTGGGCGATGTCGGCGGGCAGGTTGTCCTTGACCCAGGCGCGAACTTCTTCGCGAAACGCCTGTTCCTGGGGCGTGAATGCCAAATCCATGCTTGTCTCCTTGTGTGTGGCGCGGCCCAGGTGGTGGGTTCTCGCTCAACGGCGCACAGTTTGGCACGACCGTTCGTTTTATCCCTGTCCGGGCTGCGACAAGCCGAGTTGCTCGTGCAGGTTTTGCAGCTGGGCCCGCAGATGCTCCACCGTCTCCTCCAGACTGGCCACACGACGTGTGAGGGCGATCACTTCGTCTTCGGTGGCGCCGCCGCCGCTGTGGCTGGCGGGAGCACTCAGCGCGTTCACGTCCACGGGGCCGCAGAGCAGGTGGGCCCAGCGCTGTTCCCGGGCGCCTGGCGCGCGCGGCAGCTTCACCACCAGCGCACCGCCCTTTTCAGGTGAACGGTCCTGCAGCTCTTCAAGGAACGCGTCCACCGAGGCGATGTCGAGGAACTTGTACCAGCGCTCGGTGTTCAGGCGCAGCTCGCCCGCGGTCTGAGGCCCGCGCAGCACCAACATGCCCAGCAGCACAGCGGACTGTTCGGGCACGCCCACGGCGCGCTGGAAGTTGTGTTCGTAGCGCGTGACGCGGCCACCGCTGGTCTCCACCAGCATGTGCAGCTGACGCAAGCCGTCGATGGCCTCGCCGATTTCACCCTCGGTCAGCGAGAGCACCGGCTCCCGGCTCGACTTCTGGTTGCAGCCGCTCTGCAGGCTGTTGAGCGTCAGCGGGTAGCTGTCGGGCACGGTGCGCGCCTTTTCCATCAAGGTCCCCAGGACACGGGCCTCGGCGATGGACAGGGGGCGCAGGTCAAAGCGGTGCACGCGGGGACCGGCGGGAGAGGTTGGGTGTTCCAGGGTCATTACACTTCGTGGCCATGTCAGCCGTTCATAAAAACATCGTCATTCTGATCTCAGGCAGCGGCTCGAACATGGCCGCCATCGTCAAGGCCGCCGAGCGGCGTCACTGGGGTGATCGGTACGGCGCCCGCGTGGCGGCCGTCATCAGCAACAAGGCCGAGGCGGGCGGCTTGGGCGTTGCCCGCGAGCACCACATTCCCACCGCGGTCCTGGATCACAAGGAGTTTGCATCGCGGGAGGCCTTCGATGCCGCGCTGATGACCGAAATCGACCGCCACGATCCGGCACTGGTGGTGCTGGCCGGCTTCATGCGCATCCTCACGCCCGGGTTCGTCCGGCACTATGAAGACCGGCTGATCAACATCCACCCCAGCCTGCTGCCCGCTTTCACCGGCCTGAACACCCACCAGCGCGCCATCGACATGGGCTGCAGATTCGCCGGCGCCACCGTGCACCGCGTCACGTCCGAGCTCGACCACGGCGACATCCTCGACCAGGCCGTGGTGCCGGTGCTGCCGGGCGACACGGCGAAAACGCTGGCCGAGCGCGTGTTGACGCAGGAGCATATTATTTACCCGCAAGCAATCGAACGCTTGTTGGCGCAAACGGCATAGGTCAGGCATTCCGGCAGAACAGCGAAGGGCAGTCAGCCCAGAACGCGGCGGAACCGGCTCTGCCGGGCCGCTCGCGTTGCCCCCTTGAGGGGGTGACGCGCCGTAGGTGCGACGCAGGGGTGGGTCCTGTTTCTGGGGTTACATGGCTTTTTGAAACACCAGCCCCGCGTGCTCGCGCATCGCGTGGAACTTGATCTTCGGCCAGTTGGCCTCCACGGCGCGCAGCGTGGCCGCGTGGTCCACCAGCAGGGTGGGCGCGTCCACCGCGTCCAGGGCCACACGGTGGCTGTTGGCGTCGATGAACTTCTTGAGTTCGATCTCGCCACCGTCTTCGGGCGCACAGGTCACCCAGCGAGCCACCTGGTAGGGGCTGTTCATGATGCGTGCCTTGACGCCGTATTCGTGTTCCAGCCGATGCGCCACCACTTCAAACTGCAACTGGCCCACGGCGCCGAGCAACAGCACCGAGCCAGCCACCGGGCGGAACACCTGGATCGCGCCTTCTTCACCCAGCTGGGTGAGGCCCGCGCGCAGCTGCTTGCTGCGCAGCGGATCGGCCACTTCCACGCTGCGGATGATTTCCGGCGCGAAGAAGGGCAGACCGGTGAACTGCAGGCTTTCACCCTCCGTCAAGGTGTCGCCGAGCTGCAGCACGCCATGGTTCGGGATGCCGATGATGTCGCCGGCAAACGCCTCGTCCAGCAGCTCGCGCCGCTGCGACAAAAAGCTCACCACGGTATTGGGCCGCAGGTCCTTGCCGCTGCGCACCACCCTGAGCTTCATGCCGCGTTCAAAGTGGCCGCTGGCCACACGCACGAAGGCGATGCGGTCGCGGTGCGCCGGGTCCATGTTGGCCTGGATCTTGAACACCACGCCGGTGAATTTCGGCTCTTCGGGGTGCACCACACGCTGGATAGCGGGGCGGTCGCCCGGGGGCGGCGCCAGGTCCACCAGCGCGTCCAGCACTTCGCGCACGCCGAAGTTGTTGACCGCCGAACCGAACAGCATGGGCGTCTGTTTGCCCGCCAGAAACTGTTCTTCGTCGAACGCGGGCGAAGCGCCCTCGACCAGTTCCAGTTCGCCTTTGGCTTGTTCGAACTCCGCGCCAAAACGCTTCAGGCTTTCGGGGTTGTCCAGCCCGGACAACACGTCTTCGTCACCGCCACGGCGGTCTTCGCCCGCGGCAAACACGCGCATCTGGTCGGTGCGGCGGTCGTACACGCCTCGGAAGGTCTTTCCCATGCCCACCGGCCAGGTGAACGGCACGACCGTCATCCCCAGCTCGCGCTCGATTTCGTCCATCAGGTCCAGAGGCGCCTGCACCTCGCGGTCCATCTTGTTGACGAAGGTCAGGATGGGCGTGTTGCGCGCGCGGCAGACCTGCAGCAGGCGCCGGGTCTGCGGTTCCACGCCGTTGCCGGCGTCGATCACCATCAGTGCGGCGTCCACGGCGGTCAGCACGCGGTAGGTGTCTTCAGAGAAGTCCTGGTGACCCGGCGTGTCGAGCAGGTTGATCACGCAGTCGCGGTATTCCATCTGCATCACGGACGACGCCACGGAAATGCCGCGCTGCTTTTCGATCTCCATCCAGTCGGAGGTGGCGTGGCGCGCAGCCTTGCGCGCCTTCACCGAGCCAGCGATGTTGATGGCGCCCGAGAACAGCAGCAGCTTCTCGGTCAGGGTGGTTTTACCCGCGTCGGGGTGGGAGATGATGGCGAAGGTGCGGCGACGCTTCACCTGTTGGGCAATTTCGGACATAGCCCATGATTATCGCGGGTGGGACAATAGAGCCATGCACCCCAAAGCCCTCCTGGACGAATGTTCCGCCCTGATCGAACAGGTTTTCAAATTTGACCACCCCACCGACGCCGTGGTCGCGCGCCATTTCCGCGAGAACCGGTCGCTTGGCCCTCGCGAGCGCGCCACGCTGTCGGACACGGTGTACGCCATCCTGCGCGAGCGCCTGAAGTTCGAATGGCTGGCCCGCTCCGGCACCGGCTCCAAATGGCGGCGCCTGGCTATTCTGGGCTTTCCAGGCGACCGCGACTTTCTCAAGAGTGCATTGACCGAGGTGGAAAAGACCTGGTGGGACCACTGCCTGGCGGTGAAAGATGCCGACCTCATGGCGCAGCACCGCCACAACCTGCCCGACTGGCTGGCCACGGCGCTGGGTGATCAGGTGGGCGACGAGTTCGACGCGCTGGTGGCGAGCCTGAACCAGCCCGCGCCGCTGGACCTGCGCGTCAATGTGCTCAAGAAGAAGCGCGAAGCGGTGTTGGCCGAGTTGCGCCAGGCCGGTCTGGTGTGTGAGCCCACGGCCTACTCGCCGTTGGGCATCCGCCTGCAGGGAAAACCTTCGCTGGCCAAACTGCCCGCCTTTGTGCAGGGCGACGTGGAGGTGCAGGACGAAGGTTCGCAGCTGCTGGCCCTGCTGCTGGATGCCAAACGGGGCGAGATGGTGGTGGACTTCTGTGCCGGCGCCGGTGGCAAGACGCTGGCCATCGGCGCGGCCATGCGCAACAGCGGCCGGCTCTACGCCTTCGACACCTCCGGCCATCGGCTGGATGCGCTCAAGCCGCGGCTGGCGCGCAGCGGCTTGTCCAATGTGCACCCGGTGGCGATTGCGCACGAACGCGATGACCGCATCAAACGCCTAGCCGGGAAGATCGATCGCGTACTGGTTGATGCGCCCTGTTCAGGGCTGGGTACGCTGCGCCGCAGCCCCGACCTGAAGTGGCGCCAGACGCCGCAGACGGTGGCGGCACAGGCTGAGCTCCAGCAGGCCATTCTGAACAGCGCGGCCCGGTTGCTCAAGCCGGGCGGGCGGCTGGTGTATGCCACCTGCAGCCTGCTGCCGGCAGAGAACGAAGTGGTTGCCGCGGCCTTTTCAGAGGCCCACAAGGACTTTGAGCCCGTGCCGGTGGCAGGCCTGCTGGCCCTGGCTCAGGTGCCTCAGGCAGACAGCCTGTGCCAGGGTGAGGATGGGCAATGGCTCCGTTTGTGGCCGCATCGGCATGCAACGGATGGATTTTTTGCTGCCGTCTGGCGGAAAAAGGGCTGAAAGCCCGGCAAATGAGCTATTTCGCCTGAGCAGTTCCCTCACAGGGCTCTGCCGGGCGATTGTTGATTTGCACCCTCCGATTTAAAATGAGAAGTTGCCGCGAACCTGTCTTGGACAGGGCGTTTGGCAGTCTGTCGCCTTCGTGGGCGGTTGAATAGGACCTTGATGTTTGCTTCTGACTCCGATTTTTTTTCCAGTTTGTGGGATGGCCTGATCCAGTTCCTGGCCCATGGTCTGACCGGTGCCGCCTGGTGGCAGGTGCTGCTGGTCGCTCTGGTGTTCACCCACATCACCATTGCCAGCGTCACGATCTACCTGCACCGCCACTCGGCGCACCGTTCGCTGGACCTGCACCCCATTCCCTCGCACTTTTTCCGCTTCTGGCTCTGGATGACCACCGGCATGGTGACCAAGGAGTGGACGGCGATCCACCGCAAGCACCATGCCAAATGCGAGCGCGAAGGCGACCCGCACAGTCCGGTGGTCTTCGGTATCAAGAAGGTGTTCTTCGAAGGCAGCGAGCTTTACCGCGCAGAAGCCAAGAACCAGGAAACCCTGGACCGTTATGGCCACAACACGCCGGACGACTGGGTGGAGCGGCACTTCTACACCGGTCGCTCGCGCCTGGGTGTGAGTCTCATGCTGATCATCAACGTCGCGCTGTTCGGCGTGCTGGGGGTGTCGGTCTGGGCCTTGCAGATGATGTGGATCCCGATCACCGCCGCCGGCATCATCAACGGCATCGGCCACTGGTGGGGTTACCGCAACTTTGAAGCCACCGACGCCAGCACCAACGTGTCACCCTGGGGCATCCTCATTGGTGGCGAGGAGCTGCACAACAACCACCACACCTACCCGACGTCGGCCAAGCTGTCGGTCAAGCCTTACGAGTTCGACATTGGCTGGATGTACATCACCATCCTGCAGTCGGCTGGACTGGCCACCGTGAAGAAGCTGCCGCCCAGGATGGCGTTTGGCGACGTGAAGCCCGTGGCCGACGAAAAGACCCTGGAAGCCATCATCGCCAACCGCTACGAGGTGATGGCCGGTTACGCGCGTGAGATGCGTGCCGCCTGCCAGCGTGAAGTCGAAGGCCTGAAGGCCCGCAGCGCCGACGCTTCGGTGCTGGATGCGGCCCGCCGCTGGCTGCACCGTGATGACGACAAGGTGCCCGCGGACATCAAGCCACAACTGGCCCTGGCACGGGCGGAACACCCGGTGCTCGACAAGATGGTCACCATGCGCGAAGAGCTTCGCGCCCTGTGGTCCAGCACGAACGCCACCCGTGAGCAACTGGCCGGCGACCTGCAGGCCTGGTGCCGCCGGGCGGAGGAAAGCGGCATTGCGGCGCTGCGGGACTTCTCGATTCGCCTGCGCTCCGCGCACGCATAGGATTTGACCCACCCCCGACGCGCTGCGCGCGACCCCCTCAAGGGGGCAACGCTGGCGGCCCGGCGTAGCCGGTTCCGCGGCGTTCTGGGTTAGGCACTGCGCTCCGGAAATATGGTTGTGCCTTCTGGGTCGGCAACAAAAAAGCCGCTGTTTTCACAGCGGCTTTTTTGTTGGGGGAACCGGCTGAATTACTTCAGCTTGATTTCCTTGTAGTCCACGTGCTTGCGAGCTTTGGGATCAAATTTCTTGATCAGCATCTTCTCGGGCGTGGTCTTCTTGTTTTTGGTCGTGGTGTAGAAGTGGCCGGTACCCGCAGTGGATTCCAGCTTGATCTTTTCGCGTCCGCCTTTGGTTGCCATGGTGCGTGCTCCTTAAGCTTGGCCGCGTGCGCGCAGGTCTGCGAGCACGGCATCGATGCCGTTTTTGTCGATCAGGCGCAGGGCAGCGCCCGACACGCGCAGGCGAATCCAGCGGTTTTCGCTTTCGACCCAGAAACGGCGGTATTGCAGGTTCGGCAGGAACCGGCGCTTGGTTTTGTTGTTGGCGTGGGAAACATTGTTCCCGACCATGGGCTTCTTGCCCGTGACGTCGCAGACGCGTGCCATGAGGACACTCCGATACTTCTAAACAGCTGGTCACGCAGGACGCTGGAGACGGTATTCCCGTTCCGCATCTGGCAACCCAGCCTCACCTCGCCAGAAAAGGGTGGCGGTAACCCGAACTTGCTGCGCATGACCAGAACTGGCCAATCGCAGCAAAGCCTTGAATTATAGCGCGGGCAGGCTGGTTCGGCCAGCGCCGCCCGGCGGGAAGCGCTCAGGCCTCGTTTTGCTCCAGAAAACGCTGGGCGTCGAGGGCCGCCATGCAGCCGGTGCCGGCACTGGTGATGGCCTGGCGGTACACATGGTCCTGCACGTCACCCGCAGCGAAAACACCGGGCACGCTGGTCATGGTGGCCATGCCTTTCAGCCCGGATTGCGTGACGATGTAGCCGTCTTGCATCTCGAGTTGGCCTTTGAAGATATCGGTGTTGGGACTGTGGCCGATGGCGATGAAACAGCCCTTGAGCACGAGGTCTTCGGTCTCGCCGGTTTTCACACTTTTCAGGCGCACGCCGGTCACGCCGCTCTGGTCACCCAGCACCTCGTCGAGCGTGAAATGGGTTTTGAGCTCGATCTTGCCCGCAGCGACCTTCTCCATCAGCTTGTCGACCAGGATGGGTTCGGCCTTGAAGGTGTCGCGGCGGTGCACCAGGGTGACCTTGCGGGCGATATTGGACAGATACAGGGCTTCTTCGACGGCGGTGTTGCCGCCGCCCACGACTGCCACGTCTTGCTCGCGGTAGAAAAAGCCGTCACAGGTAGCGCAACCCGACACGCCCTTGCCCATGAAGGCTTCTTCAGAGGGCAGGCCCAGGTACTTGGCCGAGGCGCCGGTGGCGATGATCAGCGCATCGCAGCTGTATTCACCACTGTCGCCCTTGAGCACAAAAGGCCGCTTGGAAAAGTCGACCGCATTGATGTGATCGAACACGATCTCGGTCTTGAAGCGTTCGGCGTGGGCCTGGAAGCGCTGCATCAGCTCAGGGCCCTGAATGCCGTCCACGTCGGCGGGCCAGTTGTCCACGTCGGTGGTGGTCATGAGCTGGCCACCCTGGGCAATCCCGGTGATGAGCACCGGATTCAGGTTGGCACGTGCCGCATACACTGCAGCGGTGTAGCCCGCGGGGCCGGAACCTAGAATAAGTACTTTGGTGTGCTTCATGGTGCAAATTCCCATCAGGGAGTGGGGTTGTGTGGTTTAGAGTCGAGAAATGCTGTGTTGCGTTCGGGGCCTGGCGCCGTTGGCCAGGTGGGCGATCGGCTACTCGAAGCATTGTATGGAAGAGCGCTGCGGCAGCAGTCTGACCAGAGGTATATACGCATGTCCATCCTGTCCAATCTGGATTTGATTCGCCGGGTCCCGCTGTTTTCCACGCTGACGCAGGCGCAGGCCGAGTCCGTCGCAGATGCGGTCACCAAACGGCGTTTCAAGCGCGGAGAGTGCATCGTTGAACAGGGCAAGAAGTCCAATTTTCTGGCCATCGTGCTGACGGGGCGTGCCCGCGTGGTGACCACCGATGCCCGTGGCCGGGAGGTCATCCTGGCCACCATGAACCCGGGCGACTATGTGGGCGAGATGAGTCTGATCGACAACCAGCCGCATTCGGCCACGGTGCGTGCCGAGGTGCAGACCGACGTCCTGATCCTGGGGCGCCCTGAATTCGCCCGTTGCCTGCCCGAGAACACCTCCATGGCCTACGCCGTGATGAAAGGACTGGTGCAGCGCCTGCGCCACGCCGACCGCAAGATCGAGTCGCTGGCGTTGATGGATGTCTACGGTCGCGTCGCCCGGGCCTTGCTGGAGTTTGCGCGGCCTGACAAGGACGGGCAGCTCGTGATTCGGGAGCGGGTGTCTCGCCAGGATGTGGCCAAGATGATCGGCGCATCGCGAGAAATGGTCAGCCGGGTCATGAAAGACCTGGAGGACCGGGGCTTCATCGAAGTGGGCGAAGACGGTGCTACCGTGATCAAGGAACGGCTCAGCTCGCTGGGCTGAAGTCCGGCGTGGCCGCGCTGGTCGCGGCCCCGGGTTCTCCTCGCCAGCGCTACACGTGTTACCGGTTTTCCGGCGCCTGTCTCGTGTGGCCTTGGGGTAAGCTTGCTGCCGAACCGCAGCGAGGACCATGACCTATTCACTCAACACACTGAACACCGATCGGGCCCAAGCCACGCCTGGTGGTGTGGCCCGTTTCACGCAGGAAATCGGGCTGGTGGTGGGCGCCGCGGCGCTGGCCTTCTGGCTGCTTGCGTTGTTGAGCCATTCGCTGGTCGATCCGGCCTGGAGCACGACAGGGTCGCGGCCCGAAGTGGGCAACTGGGGCGGCCAGTTGGGTGCGCTGCTGGCCGATGCGAGCTACTACCTGTTGGGCTGGTCGGTCTGGTGGTGCTTTTTCGCCGGCTTGCGGGCCTGGCTGTCGGCGTTGGCAGGGCGCTTGCGTGGCCAGCAAGCCCAGGCAGTTTCGCGGGATGAACACGGGGCTGTGCGCTGGTGGCAAACGCCTTGGGCGCGTCGTCTTGCCTACGTGCTAGCGTTGCTGGTCTTGCTGAGCGCCAGTGTGGTTCTGGAGTGGAGCCGGCTGTACCGGCTGGAGCCGCACCTGCCAGGAACGGCGGGTGGCGTGCTCGGTCATGCGCTCGGCCCTGTTGCGGTGCACTGGCTCGGTTTCACCGGTTCGGCGCTGGGCATGTTGGCGCTGCTCGTGATCTGCCTGCCCAGGGTGTTCCGGTTCTCCTGGGGCCAATGGGCCGAGCACCTGGGCGCCTGGCTGGACAACTGGTTTGAATCGCGCCGCGAGAAACGCGAGGCGGTCGAAGACCAGCGCATCGGGGAGGTGGCTGCGCGAGAGCGCGAAGAAGTGGTCAAGGTCGAGCGTGTCGAGAGCGAAGAGCACCACCCCACCCCGGTCCTGATCGAGCCCACCCTGGTGGACGTGCCGAAAAGTGAGCGCGTGGCCAAGGAACGGCAAAAGCCGCTGTTCGTCGAAATGCCCGACAGCAAGCTGCCACAGGTGGACCTGCTGGACAGCGCGCCGCTGCACCAGGCCGGCGTGGACAGCCAGACGCTGGAGATGACCAGCCGCCTGATCGAGAAGAAGCTCAAGGACTTTGGCGTCGACGTGCGCGTGGTGGCTGCAGCGCCCGGCCCGGTGATCACCCGCTACGAGATCGAACCGGCCACGGGCGTCAAAGGTTCTCAGATCGTGAACCTGGGGCGTGATCTGGCCCGTTCCTTGTCGCTGGTGTCGATTCGTGTGATCGAGACCATTCCGGGCAAGAACCTGATGGCGCTGGAGCTGCCCAACGCCAAGCGGCAGATGATCAAGCTCAGCGAAATCCTGGGCTCGCCGGTCTACAACGACGCCAAGTCGCTGCTGACCATGGGCCTGGGCAAGGACATCGGTGGCCAGCCCATCGTGGCCGATCTGGCCAAGATGCCACACTGCCTGGTGGCCGGCACCACCGGTTCGGGCAAATCGGTCGGTATCAACGCCATGATCCTGTCGCTGCTTTACAAGGCCGATGCCAAGGATGTGCGCCTCTTGCTGATCGATCCCAAGATGCTGGAGATGAGCGTCTACGAGGGCATTCCGCACCTGCTCGCGCCCGTGGTCACCGACATGAAGCACGCGGCCAACGGCCTGAACTGGTGCGTGGCCGAGATGGAGAAGCGCTACAAGCTCATGAGCAAGCTCGGCGTGCGCAACCTCGCGGGCTTCAACACCAAGATCGACGAGGCCAATGCGCGCGGCGAAATCATCGGCAACCCGTTCAGCCTCACCCCCGAACAGCCCGAGCCGCTGGAGCGCCTGCCCTACATCGTGGTCGTGATCGACGAACTGGCCGACCTGATGATGGTGGTGGGCAAGAAGATCGAGGAACTGATCGCCCGCCTGGCGCAAAAGGCGCGTGCCGCCGGCATCCACCTGATTCTGGCGACGCAGCGGCCCAGCGTGGACGTGATCACCGGTCTGATCAAGGCCAACATTCCCACCCGCCTGTCGTTCCAGGTCAGCAGCAAGATCGACAGCCGCACCATCCTCGACCAGATGGGCGCCGAGAGCCTGCTGGGCATGGGCGACATGCTTTACATGCCTTCCGGCACCGGCTTCCCGGTGCGGGTGCACGGCGCTTTTGTGAGTGACGACGAGGTGCACCGCGTGGTGGCCTATCTGAAAGAGCAGGGCGGCGAACCCAACTACATCGACGGCGTGCTGGAAGGCCCTGCGAGCGATGGCGAGGGCGGCGACATGTTTGGCGAAGGCGGCGGCGACGGCAGTGAAAAAGATGCGCTGTACGACCAGGCGGTGGAGATCGTGCTGAAGGATCGCAAGGCCAGCATCTCCTACGTGCAACGCAAGCTGAAGATCGGCTACAACCGCGCCGCGCGCCTGCTCGAAGACATGGAAAAAGCCGGCATGGTCAGTGCACTGACTTCCAGTGGTCAACGCGATATTCTGGTGCCCTCGCGCAGCGAATGATGCACGGGCCTGAACCTTGTGGCCGTGGCCGGGTCCCATCCCACATGATCAAAAAATTGCTTTCAACGGTGACCGCGGTCACTGCGCTGACATTCGCGGCCCTGCCCGCTCAGGCCGACGGCCTGAAAGACCTGGAGCAGTTCCTGCGCCAGGTGGGCAGTGCGCAAGCCGGCTTCACTCAGGTGGTGACCTCCCCGGTGCGCAACGGCGAAACCGTGGCGCGCCGCAAGACGTCCAGCGGGCGTTTCGAGTTCCTGCGCCCGAACCGTTTCCGCTTCGAGTACACGAAACCGTTTGAGCAGACCATCGTGGCCGATGGCGAGACGCTGTGGCTGTACGACGTGGACCTGAACCAGGTGACTGCGCGCAAGCAGCAGGACGTGCTGGGCAGCACGCCCGCGGCGTTGATCGCGGCGGGCACCGACCTGCGTGCCCTGTCCGAGGTGTTTGAACTCAAGGCTGCGCCCGCTGCGGATGGACTTGAATGGCTGGAAGCCCGACCGCGCAACAAGGACGGGCAGTTGCAGAGCGTGCGGGTGGGATTCCGCGCTGGTCAGCTCGCGGCGCTGGAGATCGCCGACAGCCTGGGCCAGCGCTCGGTGCTGACGTTCAACCAGTGGCAGGACAACGCGCCGCTGAAGGCTGAGCGGTTTCGCTTCCAGCCGCCAGCCGGTGCCGACGTGATCCGGCCCTGAGAGCGCCCTCTGCGATGGAAACGACGCCTTGAGTTCACCCGCCGCGCCGCACACGCCATTGGCCGAGCGCCTGCGCCCGCGCACGCTCGCCGAGGTGATCGGGCAGCAGCACCTGCTGGGCGAGGGCATGGCACTGCGGCTCGCGTTTGAGTCGGGCCAGCCGCACAGCTGCATCCTCTGGGGCCCACCCGGCGTGGGCAAGACCACCATCGCCCGCTTGATGGCGGACGCCTTTGACGCGCAGTTCATCACCATCAGCGCGGTGCTGGGCGGCGTGAAAGACATCCGGGAGGCGGTGGAGCAGGCGCAGATCGCGCGCGATGGGCTTCATGCGCAGCACACCATCGTGTTTGTCGACGAGGTGCACCGTTTCAACAAGAGCCAGCAGGACGCCTTTCTGCCGCACGTGGAAAGCGGGCTGTTCACCTTCATCGGTGCGACCACCGAGAACCCCTCGTTCGAGGTCAACTCGGCGCTGCTGTCACGCGCGGCGGTCTACGTGCTGCAGCCGCTGGGCGAGGACGACTTGCGCCAGCTCATCACCCGGGCGCAAGGCATCGGGGCGGTGCCCGCGGTCGAAGCCGCTGCGGCGGACCGCCTGATCGCCTACGCCGACGGCGATGCCCGTCGCCTGCTCAACACGCTGGAGACGCTGGCGGTGGCGGCCACGCGCGAAAAACTCGCCGAGGTGACGGATGCCTGGCTGATGCGTGTGCTGGGTGAACGCATGCGCCGCTACGACAAAGGTGGCGAGCAGTTCTACGACACCATCAGCGCGCTGCACAAAAGCGTGCGCGGATCCGACCCGGACGCCGCGCTCTACTGGTTCGTGCGCATGCTCGACGGTGGTGCCGATCCGCGCTACATGGCGCGCCGTTTCATCCGCATGGCCAGTGAAGACATTGGCCTGGCCGATCCGCGCGCGCTGCGTCTGGCGCTGGACGCGGCCGAGGTGTACGAGCGCCTGGGCACGCCAGAAGGTGAGCTGGCGCTGGCCGAATGTGTGGTCTACCTGGCCGTGGCGCCCAAGTCCAACGCGGTCTACAAGGCCTTCAACGAAGCCAAGGCCTTTGTGAAGAAAGACGGCACGCGACCGGTGCCCATGCACCTTCGCAATGCACCCACCAAGCTCATGAAGGCGCTGGACTATGGAAAAGGCTACCGGTACGCCCACGATGAGGCGGGCGGCTTCGCCGCGGGCGAACGCTACCTGCCCGAAGGCATGGCCGCGCCTGATTTTTACCGTCCGGTGGAGCGTGGGCTCGAGATTCGCATCGCCGATAAGCTGCGCGAACTCAAAAAACTGAACAATCAAAATAACTAATGAAGCGCGAATCGCGCTGATGCAGCCGTGCCGGGAAATCAAAAATCAGGGTAAACCCGCGCCGCATAAGGGCTTACACGCATCTGGCCCTCTGAAACGCCTAGCTACAATCCGCCCACCAACCCGCAGTCTGTCCTGTTCCAAGGTCGAGCCTGGCGGGTTTTTTGCTAACTCAAGGCAGACAGACCGGGCACCCGCCCGGCTGGAAAAAACACGGAGAAGTTTGTATGGACGTTTTGCTGCAGCAGATCATCAATGGTCTGGTTCTGGGCAGTATGTATGCGCTGGTGGCGCTGGGGTACA
Organism: Hydrogenophaga sp. ZJX-1; assembly: GCF_048590325.1. Taxonomy (NCBI): domain Bacteria; kingdom Pseudomonadati; phylum Pseudomonadota; class Betaproteobacteria; order Burkholderiales; family Comamonadaceae; genus Hydrogenophaga; species Hydrogenophaga sp. ZJX-1. The sequence goes on along the minus strand of NZ_JBMBRA010000003.1, from coordinate 294,460 downwards.
CCATGGTGTACGGCATCATCGGCCTGATCAACTTTGCGCACGGTGACGTGCTCATGGTGGGTGCGCTCACCAGCTGGACGCTGATCGGCTGGATGTCGAGCGCCTGGGCGGACATGCCGGGCTGGCTGCTGTTGCTGGTGGCCACGCTGATCGCCATGGTGGTCTGTGGAGCCCTCAACTACGCGATCGAGAAGCTGGCCTATCGGCCACTGCGCAACTCACCGCGGCTTGCGCCCCTGATCACCGCCATCGGCATGTCGCTGCTTTTGCAGACCTTTGCCATGATCATCTGGGCGCCGAATCCGAAGTCGTACCCCTCGACCCTTTCGCGTGAGCCGATCGAGTTCGGGGGCGCCGTGATCTCGGTGACTCAGATCACGATCCTGGCCACGACGGTCATCACGCTGGCGTTCCTCATGTGGCTGGTCAACCGCACCAACCTGGGCCGCGCCATGCGCGCCACGGCCGAGAACCCGCGTGTGGCCGCCCTCATGGGCATCAAGCCCGACGTGGTGATCTCCGCCACCTTCATCATCGGCGCCATGCTCGCGGCCATCGCCGGCGTGATGTGGGCCTCGAACTACGGCACGGTGCAGCACGCCATGGGCTTCATGCCCGGCCTGAAGGCCTTCGTGGCCGCGGTCATGGGCGGCATCGGCAACCTCGCGGGTGCGGTGGTGGGTGGTGTGGCGCTGGGTCTGATCGAGTCGCTGGGCGCGGGTTACCTGGGCCAGCTGACCGGTGGTGTGCTGGGCAGCCAGTACACCGACATCTTCGCCTTCATCGTGCTGGCCCTGGTGCTGACGCTGCGTCCGTCCGGTCTGCTCGGCGAGCGTGTGGCCGACCGGGCCTGAGGGCCAAGGAACACATCATGATGAACACCAAATCCGGAAAACTCATCGCCTACCTGCTGGGCGCTGCCGCGTTGCTGCTGCTGCCCATCCTGCTGCAATCGACCGGGAGCAACTCCTGGGTGCGCATTGTCGACATCGCGCTGCTCTATGTGCTGCTGGCGCTGGGCCTGAACATCGTGGTCGGCTACGCGGGCCTGCTCGACCTGGGCTACATCGCCTTCTTCGCCGTGGGAGGCTATATCTTCGCGCTGGTGGGTTCGCCCCACCTCACCGACACCTTCCCGGCCATCGCAGCCATGTTCCCCAACGGCATCCACATCAGCATCTGGCTGGTGATGATCCTGGCTGCGGCGATCGCGGGCTTCGTCGGCATCATCCTGGGCGCGCCCACGCTCAAGTTGCGCGGTGACTACCTGGCCATCATCACGCTGGGCTTTGGCGAGATCATCCGCATCTTCCTGCTCAACATGGACCGCCCGGTGAACATCACCAACGGCCCCAAGGGCATCAGCCAGATCGACACCATTTCGGTGTTTGGCCTGGACCTGGGCAAACGCCTGACCATTGGCGACTACACCTTCCAGCCGGTCACGCTGTATTACTACCTGTTCATGTTTTTCGTCGTCGGTGCGGTGATCCTTTCCTACCGCCTGCAGGACTCGCGTATCGGCCGCGCCTGGATGGCCATCCGTGAAGACGAGATCGCGGCCAAGGCCATGGGCCTGAACACCCGCAACCTCAAACTGCTGGCCTTTGGCATGGGCGCAACGTTTGGCGGTGTCTCGGGCGTGCTGTTCGCTTCATTCCAGCGCTTCGTGTCGCCCGAGTCCTTCTCGCTGATGGAGTCGGTGATGGTGGTGGCCATGGTGGTGGTGGGCGGTATCGGCCACATCCCTGGCGTCATTCTGGGCGCCCTGTTGCTGGCCGGCCTGCCCGAAGTGCTGCGCCACGTGGCCGGGCCGCTGACCGAGTGGACCGGTGGTCGACTGGGCCCTGAAATTCTGCGCCAGTTGCTGATTGCGCTGGCCATGGTGGTGGTGATGCTGATCCGTCCGAAGGGCCTGTGGCCTTCGCCGGAGCATGGCAAATCGCTGGCGAAATGAGCGGAGAGAACACGCATGTCTGAAACCATTCTCAAAGTCGCCAACGTCTCCAAACGCTTCGGTGGCCTGCAGGCCCTGAGCGATGTCGGCATTGAAATCCAGCGCGGTCAGGTCTATGGCCTGATCGGCCCCAACGGGGCGGGCAAGACCACCTTTTTCAACGTGTTGACCGGGCTGTACACGCCCGACAGTGGCACGTTTGAACTGGCCGGCAAACCCTATACGCCCTCGGCCGTGCACGAGGTGGCCAAGGCCGGTATCGCACGCACCTTCCAGAACATCCGCCTGTTTGCGGAAATGACGGCATTGGAAAACGTGATGGTGGGCCGCCATGTGCGCACCCACTCCGGTCTGATCGGTGCGGTGTTCCGCACGCCGGGTTTCAAGCGTGAAGAGGCTGAGATCACGGCCCGCGCCCGCGAACTGCTCGACTACGTGGGCATCGGAAAATTCGCCGACTACAAGTCGCGCACCCTGAGCTACGGCGACCAGCGTCGTCTGGAGATCGCGCGCGCGCTGGCCACCGATCCGCAGCTGATCGCGCTGGACGAGCCGGCCGCCGGCATGAACGCCACCGAAAAGGTGTTGCTGCGCGAACTGATCGACCGCATTCGCAAGGACAACCGCACCATCCTGCTGATCGAACACGACGTGAAGCTGGTCATGGGCCTGTGTGACCGCGTGACCGTGCTCGACTACGGCAAGCAACTGTCTTCGGGCACGCCCGCCGATGTGCAGAAGGACCCCAAAGTGATCGAGGCCTATCTGGGCACGGGCGGCAGCTGAGGACACAAGAACATGGCAAACACACTACTCAAAATCAGCGGCCTGAAGGTCTCTTACGGCGGCATCAAGGCCGTCAAGGGTGTCGATCTGGAAGTGCGGGAAGGCGAGCTGATCTCGCTCATCGGATCCAATGGCGCGGGCAAGACCACCACCATGAAGGCCGTGACCGGTTCGCTGGCCTTTGAAGGCGGTGACATCGAATACCTGGGCAAGAGCATCAAGGGCAAGGGCGCCTGGGACCTGGTCAAACAGGGCCTGGCCATGGTGCCGGAAGGCCGCGGCGTGTTCACCCGCATGTCCATCACGGAAAACCTGCAGATGGGCGCCTACATCCGCAAGGACAAGGCGGGCATCGCCAACGACATCGAGCGCATGTTTGGCATCTTCCCGCGCCTGAAAGAACGCAAGGACCAGCTGGCCGGCACCATGTCGGGCGGCGAACAGCAGATGCTGGCGATGGCGCGCGCGCTGATGAGCCAGCCCAAGGTGCTGCTGCTCGACGAGCCCTCCATGGGTCTCTCGCCCATCATGGTCGACAAGATCTTTGAGGTGGTGCGCGATGTGTCGGCCCAGGGTGTGACCATCCTGCTGGTCGAGCAGAACGCCCAGCGCGCTCTGCAGATCGCCAACCGCGGCTACGTGATGGACTCCGGAGAGATCACCATGACCGGGTCGGGACAGGACCTCCTGGTGGACCCCAAGGTGCGCGAGGCATACCTCGGGCATTGAGTTCATCGACAAACTTACAATAGCGGGTTGCGCTTCTTCAGGCGCAACCCGTTTTTTTCTTGCCCAAACCATGACCACCGAACACGCCCACGCCACCCCTGCCACCGACGACAACCAGCTGATTGCGGAGCGGCGTGAGAAGCTCAAGGCCTTGCGTGAGGCGCAGCAGCGCGGCGAGGGCGTGGCGTTCCCGAATGACTTCAAGCCGGTGGACAAGGCCGAGGCCCTGTTTGCCACGCACAGCGAGGCCACCAAGGAAGCGCTGGAAGCCCACCCGGTGCGCGCCTGCGTGTCGGGCCGCATGATGCTCAAGCGCGTCATGGGCAAGGCCAGCTTTGCGACGCTGCAGGACGCGTCGTTCGGTCCCTCGGGCGGCCGCATCCAGATCTACCTGAACACCGACAGCGTGGGGGAAGCGGCGCTCAACACCTTCAAGCATTGGGACCTGGGCGACATCATCGCGGCCGAAGGCGTGCTCATGCGAACCCGCACCGGCGAGCTCACCATCCACGCCGACAAGATCCGTCTGCTCACCAAGAGCCTGCGCCCGCTGCCCGACAAGTTCCACGGCATCCACGACCAGGAAATCAAGTACCGCCAGCGCTATGTGGACCTGATGACCGACGAGAGTGCGCGCAAGCGCTTCGTCACGCGCAGCCACGCGCTCTCCAGCATCCGCGACTTCATGGTGAGCCACGGTTTTCTGGAAGTGGAAACGCCGATGCTGCACCCCATTCCCGGCGGCGCCAACGCCAAGCCCTTCAAGACGCACCACAACGCGCTCGACCAGGAAATGTTCCTGCGCATCGCGCCCGAGCTGTACCTGAAGCGTCTGCTGGTCGGTGGTTTTGAGCGTGTGTTCGAGATCAACCGCAACTTCCGCAACGAAGGCATCAGCGTCCGCCACAACCCCGAGTTCACCATGATGGAGTTCTACGCGGCCTACTGGAACTACCAGGACCTGATGGACTTCAACGAGCAGCTGATCCGCCATGTCGTCAAACAGGTGCACGGCGACACACCGCTGAGCTACAACGGCAAGCCGGTGGACGTGTATTCGCCGTTTGAACGCCTGACCATCCGCGAAGCGATCCTGAAATACACCGAAGCCGGCGAGGGCGTGGACAGTGCCGAGTGGCTGATTCCCGCGCTGAAGAAGCTGGGCCTGTCGGAGCAGAAACACCAGCTCAGCACCCGCAGCCTGGCGAGCCTGCAGGTGCTGTATTTTGAAGAAACGGTGGAAGAGAAGCTCTGGAACCCGACCTTCATCATGGAGCACCCGACGGAAATTTCGCCGCTGGCGCGCGCCAACGACGACCGCCCGGAAGTGACCGAGCGCTTCGAGCTCTACATCACCGGTCGCGAGTTCGGCAACGCCTTCAGCGAGCTGAACGATGCCGAAGACCAGGCCGCGCGCTTCCACGCGCAGGTGTCGGCCAAGGACGGCGGCGATGAAGAGGCGATGTACTACGACGCCGACTTCATCCGCGCGCTCGAATACGGCATGCCCCCGGCCGGTGGCTGCGGCATCGGCATCGACCGCCTGATGATGCTGCTGACCGACAGCCCCAGCATCCGCGACGTGATCCTCTTCCCTGCGCTGCGCCGCGAGGCCTGACGCGGGCTCCGGCATGCCGCCCATGAGCCGGGCGCTGCGCTGGGTCTGGCGGCTGTTTGCGCTGGGTCTGGTGCTGGCGCTGGCCGTCAGCCTCTGGGACTACCAGGACCGTTGGCACACGCCGGGATTCTGGTTGCGCAACCTGGTGATGCTCTGGCTCTACTGGGCGCCCCGGCTGGCCGGGCCTTTCCTGCTGATCGGCCTGGTGGGGGTCGCGGTGACCGGGCGCGGGTTCCTGCGCTGGAAAGCCGGGGTGGCGGCCTTGCTGGTGATGGTGGGCCTGTGGTCCTCGCTGGTGGAACCCGGTCTTTCGCGGGTGCGGCAGACGACGATCACCGGCTTGCCCCCGGGCGCCCAGCCGGTGCGCCTGGCGGTCATCGCCGACATCCACTGGGGCCTGTTCTTCCGCGATCACCAGCTCGAACGCCTGGTGCGCCAGCTCAATGCGCTGGAGGTGGACGCGGTGCTGGTGGCCGGCGACTGGACCCATGAACCTCCCTTGGACCTGAAGACCGGTCTCGCCCCGCTGGCCGGCATCCGTCATCCGGTGTTTGGCGTGCTGGGCAACCACGATGTCGAGGCGCCAGGGCCGGACCTGACCGAACCGCTGCGCGAGGCGCTGCAGACCCATGGCGTGCAACTGCTGGAAGGCCGGCGCGTTGCCTGGAAAGGCTGGGAGCTGGTGGGTCTGGACGACGGCTGGGGTGGCCGGCCCGAGGCGCAGATTCGCGCGTTCTGGCCTGAGGCGTCCGGATCGGCCACCGCTCCGGGCAACCGCCTGGTGCTGACCCACCAGCCCGACACGGTGGCGCTGCTGCCGCCGGGCGCGGCCCACCTCTCGCTGGCCGGACACACCCATGGTGGACAGATCTGGATTCCCGGTCTCACCCCCTGGGTACTGCGCAACACGAACACGCGGCAACCCTGGTGGAACGGCCTCTACAACACCCCGATGGGCACGCTGCTGGTCACACCTGGCATCGGGACGATCGGTTTGCCGGCACGTCTGGCCGTGATGCCCACCATCGAACTGGTCGAACTCAAGCCCTGATACCGATTTGCCTTCAAAGCGATAACGGCGTTGCTCAGCCTTGCCGTGCTGAAGCAGCCGTCTGCGGCTTCGCACCTTGTTCTCACTCAGAGTGCAAAACGGCATGAGCGGCCTCAGCAGTTCAGCGTCTGGATGCTCTTGCGCGGGGTGTTCTTCAACTCGTCCAGTGTGATGCGCAGCCAGTCCAGGTGTGCCTGGGCGTTTTCCTGAAGACCCAGCGTCTCTTCGGGCAGCAGGGCCACCACCACCTTGCAGCGCAGCGTGGTGCCCACGGGCAGTTGCGAAGACGGGCGCAGGCCACCCGCCACGATGCTCGTGGCCGCGGCTACCGCCTGCGCCGACCGGACCGGTCCTTCCATCAACAGCGCAAAGCTGCGGTCATCCACCCGGGCGGCTGTGTCCACATCGCGCGCGACCGATCGCAGCAGCGAGCCGGTAAGCACCAGGGCGCGGTCGGCCACCTCGCGGCCGTGCTCCTGCACGAACCAGGCGTGGTTGTCCAGGTCGATCAGCAGCAGCGCGCTGTGGTGGCGGTAGCGTTGGGACCGGATCAGGCTCTCATGCAGGCGCAGCATGAAGTTGTGGCGGTTGGTCAGGCCGGTGAGCGGTTCCGTCAGGGCGAGCGCCTTGGCTCGCGCCTGGGCCTCGTGTTGCATGGACGAGCGTTGCAGCAGCGCGTACATCAGCAGGGGGGCCTCGATGGCGGCGGCGATCACCATGCCGTACTGGGACAGAAAACCCGACGACATCAGGCCGAAGTTGCGCAGCAACGGCAGCGCGCCGGCCAGCAGGACCGGCAGGACGCCCAGCGCGATCCAGCGCACCCAGCGGTCCCCGGTGCGCCAGGCGGCCCAGAGCATGGCGTAGACCACAGTCATGGTCAGCGACCCAACCAGGTTGATGGCCTGAAAGCTCCATTGGTCGAGCACCAGTTGGTCCCAGACCACCAGCGCCAGCAAGACGGTCGCCAGCGCGAGCGAGACGCGGTCCAGCCAGCGGCCGATGCGGCGTGGCTGCACGACATGGCGCACAAATAGCAGGCCCGCGACGGCCGCCAGCGGGAGCAGAACAAACTCGGCCGAACCGTTCAGCTGCGGTGCGTTGGGCCACAGAAATTGACCTCCGACCCCCAGAGACGCCGCCAGCGACAGCCCGAGCAAGGTGATGTAGATGGCGTAGGCCCCGAAGCTGGTGTCCCGGAACACCAGCCCGTTGACGACCGCGATGGCTGTCAGCAGCATGGCCATGCCAAAATACCCACCAAGCAGGAACTGCTGCACCATGCGTTGCTCGCGCAAGCGGCTGTGGCTGTGCACGACCAGCTCACCCGAAAACGGGACCCGCGCGTGCTGGATCCGCACCCAGTAGGTCACCGGGCCGTCCACACGGGGTTCCAGCGCAAACACCGGATAGCGGTCGGGCGACGCCCAGTCCTTCACTGGCACGCTGTCGCCCGCGTGCTGTTCCAGCCAGCTGCCGTCGGCGCGCTGGTTGTGCAGGCTGATGCGATCTGTGCCCGAGCGGGCCAACTCCAGCTCCCAGTGTGAACGGCTGTCTTGCGTCCAGGCCTCGAACCGCACCCACAGCGCCGCATCGCCGGTGAGGCGCACGCGGTGCAGGCTGTCGCGCACCACAAAGGGCAGTTCAGCGTACCGCTGCGCGACCTCCTGCACGCTGGCTTGGCCCGACGCATCCACCCACCAGGTGCTGCGCCCCGCCAGCGGCACGCTGGACTGCTCGCCGTTGAGCACCACCACCGGGGTGGAGCTGCTGCCGGGGGTGTGCGCAGCGAAGGCACCGCCCGATGACGACAGCGCCAGCCAGACCAGACAGGCCAGCAGAAACAACCAGGCTCGCGGTCTGGAAAGAGGGGCGCTGGAGGTGAGATGTGCCTGGAGCGGGGTTGGCATGCCACGGATTGTGGCGTGCGGCTGGACGTGCGCAACGTGCAAAGTTGGCGTAGCCACTGCATATCGACGCGGTTGCAGCCGGTTGACCACAGCGCCAGACAGAAAAAAGCCCCGGACGGCACGGTGGCCATCCAGGGCTTTGCGTGAGCGTGGCGCCGCTGGCTTCAGGCGAAAGCGGCCAGCGCCTTGCGCATCTTCTTCATGGCCGCAACCTCGATCTGGCGCACGCGCTCGGCGCTCACCCCGTATTCGGCCGCCAGTTCGTGCAGCGTCATGCCACCCGAGCCGTCGTCGTTCACCTTGAGCCAGCGCTCGGTCACGATGCGGCGCGAACGGTCGTCGAGCTCGCTCATGGCGGTGGCGATGCCTTCGGTGGCCAGCACGTCGCGTTGGGCCGACTCGATCATCGCCGTGGGTTCGTGCGTCGCGTCGGCCAGGAAAGCAATGGGGCCGTAACTGTCTTCGCCGTCATCGCCTGGGCTCGGGTCCAGCACCACGTCGCCGCCGGAAAGCCGCGTTTCCATTTCGCGCACTTCTTCCGGCTTGACCTTGAGGTCGCGAGCGACCATGTCCACCTCGCCGTCAGAAAACGCTTCCCGGTGCGTGTCGCCGTCCAGCGCTTCGGCGCGGAAGCCCTGCTTCATCGAGCGCAGGTTGAAAAACAGTTTGCGCTGGGCCTTGGTGGTCGCCACCTTGACCATGCGCCAGTTCTTCAAGATGTACTCGTGGATCTCGGCCTTGATCCAGTGCATGGCGTAGCTCACCAGGCGCACGCCCTGTTCGGGATCGAAGCGCTTGACCGCTTTCATCAGGCCGACGTTGCCCTCCTGGATCAGGTCGCCGTGCGGCAGCCCATAACCCAGGTACTGACGGGCAATCGACACCACAAGCCGCAGGTGCGACATCACTAGCTGCCCGGCGGCGTCGATATCGTTGTGGTCGCGCAGGCGGCGCGCAGCGCCCTGTTCCTCTTCCAGCGTCAACAGCGGCATGCGGTTGACGGCCGAAATGTAGGCGTCCAGGTTGCCCACCGCGGGCAGCGTCAGCGAACGGCTCGCCCACGGGCTGGCCACGGCCAGTGTGGCGGATGGCAAGGCGTTGGGTGCAAGTAGTGCAGTGGTCATATAGAAGAACCCTCCTCAGGTTGGTCTTTCTCAAATATTAGCACTCCATATGAGTGAGTGCTAATTGAATAGTTCCATGGCCTCGATGCCAGGGGGCTATCGGGGGCTGAAGACCACCCGAGAGTGGGCCTTCAGCCGGGATGTCCATTTGTAAGTCGTTGATTAAAAACAACTTTCATCTCGTGTCGAGCGGCAGGAACATCGGGTCCGCAGGCGATGCCGGCGGCAATGCGGCGACGGGTGGCGGTGAGGGCAGTGGCATCGGACTGCCCGGGCGGCCCCAGAAGGTGAGGCCGGGTGGCGGAGACTGTGAGATTCGAACTCACGGACGGTTGCCCGTCGGCAGTTTTCAAGACTGCTGGTTTAAACCACTCACCCAAGTCTCCGGTTGCGGTTGTTGCGACCGGGATTTTAGCCTGTGGCCTGCCTGATCGCAGACCCAAGCCCGGGAATCAGGCGGTGGTCGTTTCGCTGGCCGGTGTTTTCTGGTGCAGCAGGCCACGGGTTTCGATGAAGCGCACCACCTCGGCCACGCCGTCCAGCGTCTTCAGGTTGGTCATGACCCAGGGGCGGCGCGCGCTGTCGGGCCGCATGCGGGCGGTGTCGGCCTTCATCACCTCCAGGTCGGCGCCCACGTGCGGGGCCAGGTCGGTCTTGTTGATGACAAAGAGGTCGCTCTTGGTGATGCCGGGTCCGCCCTTGCGCGGAATCTTCTCGCCCGCGGCGACGTCGATCACGTAGATGGTGAGGTCGCTCAGTTCGGGGCTGAAGGTGGCGGCGAGGTTGTCGCCACCGCTCTCCACGAACACGATGTCGGCATTGGGGTGTTCCGCCAGCATGCGGTCGATGGCCTCGAGGTTGATGGAACAGTCTTCGCGAATGGCGGTGTGCGGGCAGCCACCGGTTTCCACGCCCATGATGCGGTCCGCCGGCAGCGCGCCGCTGACGGTCAGCAGGCGCTGGTCTTCCTTGGTGTAGATGTCGTTGGTGATGGCGATCAGGTCGTATTGATCGCGCATGGCCTTGCACAGCATTTCGAGCAACGTGGTCTTGCCGGACCCGACGGGGCCACCGATGCCCACCCGCAGCGGGGGCAGGTGCTTGGTGCGGTTCGGGATGTGGTGCAGGGCGCTCATGGGATGTACCTTGGTGGGGGCTTCGACAGGCTCAGCCCGAAAGGGGAAAGTCAGGACCTGAAGAGTCTGGAGTATTGGACTTCGTGGCGCGCCGAGTGGATGGCCAGCAGGGGCGTGAAGGCCTGGCGTGTGTCGTCGGTCAATCCGAGCGCGTGGTCCACCGCGGTCGGGATTTCGCGCGCCAGCCGCGCCAGCATGCGCTGGCCCGCGCTTTGGCCCAGCGGCACGGATTTGATGGCCGCCTGCACCATGTTTTCGGCCCAGCCGAAGGCGAAACCGATCAGGCTGTCGCGCACGCTGGCGTCGGTGTTGGCGGCGCCACAGGCCATGGCCACGGGGTAGCTGGCGGGGTTGAGTGCAGCCGACTGCAGGCGCTGAAACACGCCCGCGCCGAGTTCGCCCAGGTTGCGCGCCCACTCCAGCAGCGAGCGCCCCATCTGTTCGGTCTGCAAGCGGAACTCCGACGTTTCCCGGGTCTGCAGGACCCAGGCGTTGAGTGCCTGGATGCGGGCCAGATCGTCGATGCGCCAGGCAGGGATGGCCTGGGCCACCACGGCCAGGTCGGTCCTGCCCAGGCCCAGGTGGAGCTGGTCGATGAGCCATCGGGCCGCGCTGGCCTCGTCGCTCACCAGGCCCGCGTCGACCGCGGCTTCCAGACCTTCCGAGTAGGAGAAGCCGCCCACTGGCAAGGCCGGTGAGGCCAGCCACAGGATCTGCAGCAAACCCGCGGCCGAGCGCGGCGACGAGCCGGCGCTGGCCTCAGCCGTGTCCATGTCCAGCGGCGTGATCGTGTCCGTGGGCATGGTGCGCGTGCGCATGGTGGTCGCCATGGGCATGGCCGCGCCCGCTGGCGTGCTGCTGCCCGTAGGCGCCGCTCTCGGGTTCGAACGGCTCGCGCACCTCGGCCACGGTGAGGTGCATCGCGCGCAACATGTCAGCCAGCACATGATCGGGCTCGATCTTCAGGTGGTCGGGCTGCAGTTCGATGGGCACGTGCCGGTTGCCCAGGTGGTAGGCGGCGCGCATGAGGTCGAAGGCGCCGCTGTGTTCGTGGTGATGATCGTGCGCGGTGCAGGCTGTGATCTTCAGCACGGTTTGCGGCGCGGCGACCACGCGGATGAGCGAACCATCCTGCGTGATCAGCACATCACCGCCGCGCACCACGGTGCCGCGGGGCAGGAACACGCCGACGCGGCGTCCGTCCGACGATTCGGCGTCAAAACGGCTCTTCTGGCGAAGGTCCCAGTCCAGCGTGAGGGTGGCGGCGCGGCGAACCAGCACCGGCGCCAGCCCTTGGCCTTGTGGGACCAACTTGGAGACCTGAAGCATTGAAATACCTTCCCGTGTTGCTATCAAAACAGGAAGTATCGCTGGGCCATCGGAAGTTTGCTGGAGGGCTCGCAGGTCAGCAGCACGCCGTCGGCGCGCACGGTGTAGCGCTGCGGGTCGATCTCCATCTTCGGCAGGTAGCTGTTGTGCACCATGCTGGCCTTGGTGATGCTGCGGCAGCCCTGCACCGCCACGGTGGCTTTCTGCAGGCCGTAGCGCTCGCCCACACCCGCGCGCAGGCTGGCCTGCGAAACGAAAGTGAGGCTGCCCTTGGCGAGTGCACGGCCGAAGGCACCGAACTGCGGCCGGTAGTGCACCGGCTGCGGCGTGGGGATGGAGGCGTTCGGGTCGCCCATGGCGGCCAGCGCGATGCTGCCGCCCTTCAGGACCAGCGCGGGCTTGACGCCAAAGAAGGCCGGCTTCCAGATCACCAGGTCGGCCCACTTGCCGACTTCGAGCGAGCCGACGATGTGCGACATGCCGTGCGCGATGGCGGGGTTGATGGTGTACTTGGCGATGTAGCGTTTGACGCGGAAGTTGTCGTTGCGGCTGCTGTCTTCGGGCAGCGTGCCGCGCTGGCTCTTCATCTTGTCGGCCGTCTGCCAGGTGCGGATCACCACTTCGCCCACGCGGCCCATGGCCTGGCTGTCGCTGCTCATGATGCTGATGGCACCCATGTCGTGCAGCATGTCTTCGGCCGCGATCGTCTCGCGGCGGATGCGGCTCTCGGCGAAGGCGAGGTCCTCGGGGATGCCGGCGTCGAGGTGGTGGCAGACCATCAGCATGTCGACGTGTTCGTCGAGCGTGTTGACGGTGTAGGGCATGGTCGGGTTGGTGGACGAGGGCAGGAAGTTGGCCTCGCCGACGACGCGGATGATGTCGGGCGCGTGGCCACCGCCGGCGCCTTCGGTGTGGAAGGCGCAGAGCGTGCGGCCCTTGGTGGCGGCGATGGTGTCTTCGACGAAGCCCGACTCGTTCAGGGTGTCGGAGTGGATGGCCACCTGGGTGTCGGTTTCCTCGGCCACATCGAGGCAGTTGCTGATCGCGCTGGGCGTGGTGCCCCAGTCTTCGTGGAGCTTGAGGCCGATCACGCCGGCATCGATCTGCTCGCGCAGCGGCGCGGGCTGGCTGGCGTTGCCCTTGCCGAGGAAGCCCAGGTTCATGGCGAAGCCGTCGGCCGCCTGCAACATGCGCTCGATGTGCCAGGGGCCGGGCGTGCAGGTGGTGGCGAAGGTGCCGGTGGCCGGGCCGGTGCCGCCGCCGAGCATGGTGGTCACGCCCGAAGCCAGGGCTTCGTCGATCTGCTGCGGGCAGATGAAGTGGATGTGGCTGTCGATGCCGCCGGCGGTGACGATGCTGCCCTCGCAGCTGATGACCTCGGTGCCCGGACCGATGACGATGTCCACGCCGGGCATGGTGTCGGGGTTGCCCGATTTGCCGATGGCCACGATGTGCCCGCCCTTCAAGCCGATGTCGGCCTTGACGATGCCCCAGTGGTCGATGATCAGCGCGTTGGTCAGCACCGTGTCCACGGCGCCTTCGGCGCGCGTGCGCTGGCTCTGCGCCATGCCGTCGCGGATGGTCTTGCCACCGCCGAACTTCGCTTCTTCGCCGTAGCCGCCGGCGGCGAGCGTGAAGTCTCTTTCCACTTCCACGATCAGGCCGGTGTCGGCCAGTCGCACACGGTCGCCGACGGTGGGGCCGAACATGTCGGCGTATGCGCTGCGGGGGATGCTTGCCATGTTGTTGATCCTGACTGCTTAGACGGCGCCCTGTACCAGACCACGGAAACCGATCACGACGCGGTCGCCGGCAAAGTCCACCAGTTCCACCGTGCGTTGTTGCCCGGGCTCAAAGCGCACGGCGGTTCCGGCCGCGATGTTCAGGCGCATGCCTTTGGCGGCGTCGCGATCGAAGCCGAGCGCGGCGTTGGTCTCGGCAAAGTGGTAGTGCGAGCCCACCTGCACCGGGCGGTTGGCGGTGTTCTGCACCACCAGCGTGAGCGTGCGGCGGCCGGGGTTGAGGGCGTGTTCGCCCGCGTCCACCAAGTATTCACCGGGGATCATGGCCGCCCCTCACTTCTTCGACAACCAGACCGCCAGCGCGATCAGGCCGGCCACCGCCACAAAACCCAGCGCGTCGGTGGGGTGCCAGTGGCTGCCGAACAGGCCGTGGCCGTCGTGGGCGAGGGCGGGCAGGGCGGTCAGGGAGGCGGCGATGGTGAGCAGCGATTTCATGTCAGGGCTCCAAAATAAAAAGCAGGCGGTCGGCGCGAAATGTCTGAATCCAGGGATGCGGTGGAACCGGCTTCGCCGGGCCACTCGCATCGCCCCCTTGAGGGGGTCGCGTGCAGCGCGGCGGGGGTGGGTCAAATACTGCGGCGGGGGGGTTAAGGTATGGGCTGGTGCACCGTTACCAGCTTGGTGCCATCCGGGAACGTGGCCTCCACCTGGATGTCCGGGATCATTTCCGCGATGCCTTCCATCACGTCGGCGCGCGTGAGCACGTCGCGGCCTTCGCTCATGAGCTGGGCCACGGTCTTGCCGTCGCGGGCACCCTCCATCACAGCGGCGCTGATCAGGGCCACGGCCTCGGGGTAGTTGAGCTTGAGGCCGCGCGCCTTGCGCCGCTCGGCCAGCAGGGCGGCGGTGAAGATCAGCAGCTTGTCTTTCTCTCGAGGGGTGAGTTCCATGGCGCGTTCTGTGGTCGTTTGGTGAAGCCTGTGAGCAAATTCCGTGCCCTTGTCGCGCTCAGAGCCGGGCCAGCAGCTCGGCTTTCTTGGTGCTGAATTCGCCGTCGGTCAGCAGGCCCTTGGCGTGCAGGCCGGCGAGGCGCTCGATGGCGGCAAAGATGTCCGGCGAACCGGCATCGGGTGGGTTGTTGGGCTGAAAGCCGCCTGATAACGGTGCCGGGGCTGGCACGGCCATGCCGTCGCGCGAGATCACGGGCAGACTGGCCACGTCGATCAGGCCGTACTGGCTGGAGAACGACAGCGTGCCGCCCGCCGATTGCTGCTGCGAAAAACTGCCGATCTGGTGGTCCAGCGTGTCGTACACCGTGACCGAGCCATGGACTTCGATCGCCAGGCGCCGCGCCTGCGCGAAATAGGCGTAGCGCACGTTGTTCTGGGCGCCGGTGCTGTTGGGCCAGCGCAGGTCGGCGGGCCACCAGTCGCCGCTGGTACCGGGGGCGGGCGGCACAAACAGGCTGTTGGCGCCGAAGCCGCTCACCTGTGATCCGTTTTCGCTTTGGCTCTGCACGCCGTCGCCAGCGTGGTTGGCCTGGATCTGGTGGTAGGCGCTGCCGCCCTGGCTCTGGCTTTGAAAGCTGCCGCTGCGCAGCAGGTCGGGCTGGTTGGCGATCAGGTTGGACAGCTCGCTGCACAGGTTGTCGACCCGGCCCTTCAGGTAGTTGTTGAACATGTCCGACACCATGGTCATGCCGCCGCGCATCCACTGGCCCGAGCCGCTGAACTCGGGGTGGTTGAACTGGGCCATGCTGCCGTTGCCGTTGATCACGGATTCGAGCATGGAGAGCGTGGCGTCGAAACTGAAGCCGTGGCGCTGCGCGATGTCGTTGAGGGTCTGCTGACCCTGGGGGGAGAGTTGTCGCATGCTGAAGGTGTCCGTCCGGTGATGGACGTTGCAGTTTCGCAGATGCCCGTCGCTCTGGCAGCCGTGGCATGAAAGCTGCACCGGCCCTGGGGTGAACCCCGAGTCCGCCATTCCCGCCCCCGTCAGCGCCGCACCCCTGGGCGAGGCGCCGCAACGCATCATCAAGGTGCGCCGCGACTACAACAGCTGGGTGGGCAGCGAGACCATGGAAGACTACGCGCTGCGCTACACGCCGCAGCGCTTTCGCAAGTGGAGCGAATGGCGCGTGGCCAACACGGCGTTCGGTGCCGCCTCGTTCCTCATTCTTGAAGCGGTGGGCGCGACGCTGCTGGTGCAGTACGGCTTCGTCAACGCGTTCTGGGCCATCCTGGTCACCGGGCTGATCATCTTTCTGGCCGGCCTGCCCATCAGCATCTACGCCGCGCGCTATGGCGTCGACATGGACCTGCTCACGCGCGGCGCGGGCTTCGGCTACATCGGCTCGACCATCACCTCGCTGATCTACGCCTCGTTCACCTTCATCTTCTTCGCACTCGAAGCGGCGGTCATGGCCTACGCGCTGGAGCTGGCGCTGGACATTCCGCCGGCCTGGGGTTACCTGATCTGCGCGCTGGTGGTGATCCCGCTCGTGACCTACGGGGTATCGGTCATCAGCCGCTTCCAGGTCTGGACCCAGCCGCTCTGGCTGGTGATGATGCTGGTGCCCTTCGGGGCGGTGTGGACGCTCGATCCCGGTGCATTCTCCAATGTGGTGCACTACGGTGGCGAATCTGGTGCGGGCGCGGTTTTTGATTGGCACCTTTTTGGTGCCGCCCTAACGGTTGGCATCGCGCTCATCACGCAGATGGGCGAACAGGCCGACTACCTGCGGTTCATGCCCGCGAAAGAGCCGGGCAAGGGCTGGCGCTGGTGGGCCGGTGTGCTGGCCGGCGGGCCGGGCTGGGTGATCCTGGGGGTGCTCAAGATGCTGGGCGGCGCGCTGCTGGCCTACCTGGCCATCAGCCACATGGTGCCGCCCGACCGCGCGGTGGATCCGAACCAGATGTACCTCGCGGCCTACGAGTACGTGTTCCCGAACTACGGCTGGGCGGTGGTGGCGACGGCGCTGTTCGTGGTGGTGTCGCAGCTCAAGATCAACGTCACCAACGCCTACGCCGGCTCGCTGGCCTGGAGCAACTTCTTCTCGCGCCTCACCCACAGCCACCCGGGGCGCGTCGTGTGGGTGGTGTTCAACACGCTGATCGCCTTCATGTTGATGGAGATGAACGTGTTCCGCGCGCTGGGCGAGGTGCTGGGGCTTTACAGCAACCTCGCCATCGCCTGGATCATGGCGGTGGTGGCCGATCTGGTGATCAACAAGCCGCTGGGCTGGAGCCCGCCGGGCATCGAGTTCAAGCGTGCGCACCTGTACGACATCAACCCCGTGGGCGTGGGCGCCATGGGCCTGGCTTCGGCGCTGTCGATTGCGGCACACCTGGGCCTGATGGGCGACACGGCGCGGGCGTTTTCGGCGGTGATCGCGATGGTGACGGCGCTGGTGGCGTCGCCGCTGATCGCATGGGCAACGCAGGGGAAGTACTACATCGCACGACAAAGCGAAACCTGCGGAGGAAGATCATGCGAAGGATGCGACGTGAAAGGGGGAGGCCACCCAGAAACACCGCGGAACGGGCTTCGCCCGGCCGCTGGTGTTGCCCCCCTGGAGGGGGGTGACGCCGCAGGCGACGCGGGGGGTGCATCCAAGTCCAGCGCGGGGGGAGTTCTCAAGTGTGTGATTTGCGAGCGCGAGTACGAAGCGCCGGACATGGCGCACTGCCCAGCGTATCAAGGCTTCATCTGTTCGCTCTGCTGCACGCTCGATGCGCGCTGCGGTGACCTGTGCAAACCCCACGCGCGCCTCTCCGAGCAGTGGCAGGGTGCCTTGCGCACGGTGCTGCCGCAGCGCATGTGGCGCTATCTCGAAGCGGGCCTCGCGCACTACCTGTTGCTCATGCTGGTGGTGGCACCGGTGCTGGCGGCCGTGCTTGGGCTCTTGTACCGCCAGCAGGTGCAGGGCCTGGGGCAGGGGCTGCAGGCGGTGGCCGACGCCAGCCTGCTTGAAGCCGCGTTGCGCACCGGCTTCCTGCGGGTCTACGCCGCGCTGCTGCTGATCGCCGCGACGGTGGCCTGGTGGCTGGTGCTGGCGCACAAGAGCCGCTTGGTGGCGCAGGAAGAGTCGAACCGCCAGACGCGCCTGCTCATGCACGAGATCGAGTCGCACCGCCAGACCGACCAACAGCTGCAGCGCGCGCGCCAGGCCGCCGACCTGGCCAACCAGGCGAAGAGCCGTTACATCAGCACCATCAGCCACGAGCTGCGCACGCCGCTCAACAGCATCCTCGGCTACGCCCAGCTGCTGCAGGAAGACGACGACATCGCGCCGCACCGCGCGCAGGCCATCAAGGTCATCCACCGCGGCGGCGAACACCTGCTGTCGTTGATCGAGGGCACGCTGGACATCGCGCGCATCGAGTCCGGCAAGCTCAAGCTCGATGTGAAACCCATGGCCTTTGCCGATGCCATGCAGGAAGTGGCGAGCATGTTCGAGCTGCAGGCCGCGGCCAAGGGGCTGCGCTTCACGTTCGAAAGCGGCAGCCGCCTGCCCGACGCCGTGCGCGCCGACGAGAAGCGCCTGCGCCAGATCCTCATCAACCTGCTGGGCAACGCGGTGAAGTTCACGCGCCAGGGCGAGGTGCGGCTGCGCGTGACGCACGCGCGCGAGATGGCCGTTTTCGAGGTGCACGACACCGGCCCGGGCATGGCCGTGCAGGAACTCGACCGTGTGTTCGAACCCTTCGCGCGCGGCCAGGCCGAGGCCGCTGCCGCGACCGGTGCGGGCAGCACCGGCACCGGCCTGGGCCTGACCATCGCCAAGATGCTGACCGACCTCATGGGCGGCGAGATGACGGTGCGCAGCACGCTGGGCGAGGGCACGGTGTTCAGCGTGCGCCTGTTTCTGCCGGAGCTGCACGGCGCCGTGGTGCGGCGCGAGACGGTGGCGCCGTCGATCACCGCCTACGAAGGCGCGCGCCGGCGCGTGCTGGTGGTGGACAACGAAGAGAGCGACCGCGAACTGATCGCGCGCTGGCTGCAGCCACTGGGCTTCGAAGTGCTGCTCGCCACCAGCGGCCACGATGCGCTGGCCATCGTCGAGGCGCTCGACCCGGCGGGCGAGGGCGCGCCCCACGCCATCTTCATGGACCTCGCCATGCCCGGCATCGACGGCTGGGAAACCCTGCGCCGGCTGCGCGCGCGCGGCTGGGGCGGGGTGCCGCTGGCCATCGTCTCGGCCAACGCCTTCGACAAGGGCCTGGACAACGACCTCGGCCACAGCCCGCAAGACTTCTTCGTCAAGCCGGTGCGGCGCGAAGACCTGCTGGTCTGGCTGGGCCAGCGCCTGGGCCTGCAATGGATCACGGCAGAGGGCGCGATGCAGGCCGGACAGCGGGCGCATGCGCCTCAGGCTCCGGTCGCCAGCAGCGCGGCCGAGCTGGCGCCGCTGCTGGAACTGGTGCGCCTGGGTTACTACAAGGGCATCGTCAACTGGCTCGACGACTGGGTGCGCCAGCGCCCCGAGCAGGCCGACTTTGCCCAGGGTCTGCGCACCCTGGCGCGCGAGTTCCGCTTCGAAGCGATCGAACAGCGCCTGCAACAAAGCGCCACGCTTCCATGAACACCGACACCCCTTCACCCGAGCGCCTGTCGGCGCAACTGCCCCCGCCCGATGCCCTGGTGGTGCTGATCGTGGACGACGTGCCCGACAACGTGGCACCGCTGCACGACGCGCTCGACGAAGCCGGCTACACCGTGCTGGTCGCGCTCGATGGCGAGTCGGCCATCCGCCGTGCCACGCAGGCCTTGCCCGATGTGATCCTGCTTGACGCGGTCATGCCCGGCATCGACGGCTTTGAGGTGGCGCGCCGCCTCAAGGCCGACCCGGCCACGGCGGCCATTCCCATCATCTTCATGACGGGCCTCACCGAGACCGAGCACCTGGTGGCCGCGCTCGACGCCGGCGGCGCCGACTACGTGACCAAGCCCATCAAGCCGCGCGAGGTGATGGCGCGCATGGGCGTGCACCTGCGCACCGCGCGCCACGTGCGCCAGGGCGCGGTCGAGCGCAGCCAGGCGCGCTACGCGCTCGACGCCTTCGGTTACGCCACCATCACCGTGCGCGAGCGCGACGGCCGCCTGATGTGGCAGACCCCGCTGGCGCGCGACCTGCTGCAGCGCTACTGCGGTACCACCGCACCCGAGACCCCGGCCGCCGTGCTGCAGTGGCTGCGCCGCCACCTGCAAGACGCCCAGGCACAGCGCGAGCCGCCGCGCCTCACGCTCGACCACGGCCCACGCCGCCTCACCTTCCGGCTGCACCAGCGCGTGGGCGACCAGGACGGGAGCGAAACCGTCGAAGCGCCGGGCGAAGGCGGCGACTGGCTGATCGTGATGCAGGAAACCTCGGACGCCAGCGTGCTCGAAGCCATGGGCCAGGCCTTTGGCCTCACCGCGCGCGAGGCCGAAGTGCTGTACTGGGTGGCCAAGGGCAAGATCAACCGCGACATCGGCGACATCCTGGGGTCGAGTCCCGCCACGGTGAAAAAACATCTGGAGCGCATCTACGCCAAGCTCGGCGTGGAAACCCGCACGGCGGCGGCGGCGATGGCGATCAACCGCGTGCCGTTGCTGCAGCCGCAGCACGGAGGCTGAGGCGCCCATACGCCCCACATACGCCACCCGGCGTACATACGCTGGTCCGGGTTCTCCCTAGCATCCGTCTGTCCGCTGTGAAACGCCCGAACAAGGGAGACAACGGCGGCAAGAGTCACCCCCTCAACGGATGTTTTCGAACCTGGAGAAGTCTTCATGATGCAACGCCGATTCACCCTCAAAGCCCTGACGGTCGCCACCGCCCTGGGCGCTTTTGGTCTTTCCGCCCACGCTGCCGACACGATCAAGGTCGGTGTGCTGCACAGCCTGTCGGGCACGATGGCGATTTCGGAAACCGTGCTGAAAGACGTGGCCCTGATGGCCATCGACGAGATCAACGCCAAGGGTGGCGTGATGGGCAAGAAGCTGGAGCCCGTGGTGGTCGACCCCGCTTCCAACTGGCCGCTGTTCGCTGAAAAAGCCAAGCAGCTGATCGACCAGGACAAGGTCGCCGCGGTGTTTGGCTGCTGGACCTCGGTCTCGCGCAAGTCGGTGCTGCCGGTGTTTGAAGAAAAGAACAACCTGTTGTTCTACCCCGTGCAATACGAAGGCGAAGAGCTGTCCAAGAACGTGTTCTACACCGGTGCCGCCCCCAACCAGCAGGCCATTCCCGCGGTCGAATACCTGATGAGCAAAGACGGCGGCTCGGCCAAGCGCTGGGTGCTGCTGGGCACCGACTACGTGTACCCCCGCACGACCAACAAGATCCTGCGCGCCTTCCTGAAAGCCAAGGGCGTGAAGGAAGAAGACATCATGGAGGAGTACACGCCCTTCGGTCACTCCGACTACCAGACCATCATTGCGAACATCAAGAAGTTCGCCGCCGCCGGCAAGAAGACGGCCGTGGTCTCCACCATCAACGGCGATTCCAACGTGCCGTTCTACAAGGAACTGGGCAACGCCGGCCTGTCGGCCAAAGACGTGCCGGTGGTCGCTTTCTCGGTGGGTGAAGAAGAGCTGCGCGGCGTGGACACCAAGCCGCTGGTGGGCCACCTGGCCGCCTGGAACTACTTCATGAGCGTGAAGAACCCGACCAACGCCGAGTTCACCAAGAAGTGGGCCGCCTACGCCAAGGCCAAGAACATTGCCGGCCACAAAGACAAGCCGCTGACCAATGACCCGATGGAAGCCACCTACATCGGCATCAACATGTGGGCACAGGCGGTCGAGAAGGCCAAGAGCACCGACACCGACAAGGTCATCGCCGCCATGGCCGGCCAGACCTTCAAGGCGCCGGGCGGCTTCACGTCCACCATGGACAAGGAAAACCACCACCTGCACAAGCCGGTGTTCATCGGTGAAGTGAAGGCCGACGGCCAGTTCAACGTGGTCTGGAAGACGCCGGGCCCGGTGGTCGCGGACCCGTGGAGCGACTACATCGCCGAAAACAAGGGCAAGAAGAACGTGCCCATGATGAAGTAAACCGGGGCTCCGGCCCTGGAGGGGCCGGGTGCGCGGGCGCCGCCGTGTGGCGGTGTCTGCTGCAAGCCGGCCCCTGGTTTTTCCGTTGTTTCCCCCGAGTCTTTCTGCCCCTTGTGCAGCCAACCGAGAAAGACGGACCCATGCGTCCTTGCCCCCATTTTTCTGGCCGATTGCTGCACAGCGCCCTTCGCCTGCTGGCGGTGGGCTGCCTGGCGGCCAGCGGCCTGGCCTATGCGCTCACCCCCGCCGATGCCCAGGTGCTCGCCACCGGCGAGAGCGACGAGCGCATCGCCACCCTGAACCGGCTGGCCGTGGCGACGGACGACAAGGCCGCCGCCACCCTGATCCAGGCCATGGCCGACGAGGCCGTGCGCGTGCAGGGCACGCAGGTGCTGATCGTGCGCGATGAAACGGCGGTGGACGCCGTGACCGGTGAGGCCGTGGCGCTGACCGACGAAGCGCAGGACGTGACCATCAACAACCGCATGCGCGGCGCGCTCGAGACCGCGCTCGCCGGCATGCAGCTGGTGGACGGCGACCCCGAGCGCCAGCGCGAAGCGGCGCTGAGCCTGCAACGCGGCAGCTTTGACGAACCCGATGTGGCGCAGTTGCCGCTGATCGAACGCGCGCTGGCCGCCGATCTCGACCCCCAGGCCCGACAGACGCTGGAACTGGCGCAGGCCGCCGTGCTGCTGGCCAGCGAGGACGAAGCGCAGCGCCTCGCCGCGGCGCAGAAGCTGGGTGAGACGCGCAAACCCGAGGTGCGCCCGCTGTTGCTGCAACGGCTGGAAAGCGAAACCAGCGATGCCGTCAAAAGCGCCCTGCAATCGTCGCTGGACGCGCTGGACCGCACGCTCGCCATCGGCAGCGCGCTGGCGCAGGCCTTCACCGGTATCAGCCTGGGCAGCATCCTGCTGCTGGCCGCGCTCGGCCTGGCGATCACATACGGGCTCATGGGCGTGATCAACATGGCCCACGGCGAGCTGATCATGATCGGCGCCTACGCCACCTGGGGCGTGCAGGCGCTGTTCCGCAATTACCTGCCGGGCGCGTTCGACTGGTACCTGCTGGCCGCGCTGCCCGTGGCCTTCATGGCCTCGGCCCTGGTCGGCGCGGCGATGGAGCGCACCGTGATCCGCTTCCTCTACGGCCGCCCGCTGGAGACGCTGCTCGCCACCTGGGGCATTTCACTGGTGCTGATGCAGGGCGTGCGCAGCCTGTTCGGCGCGCAGAACGTGGGCGTTGAAAACCCGAGCTGGATGAGCGGCGGCGTCACCCTGCTGGGCAACCTGAACCTGCCCTGGAACCGCATCGTCATCATCGGCTTCGCGGCGGCCGTGTTGATCGGCGTGACGCTGCTGATCACCCGCACGCGGCTTGGCCTGTTCGTGCGCGGCGTGACGCAGAACCGGCCCATCGCATCGTGCATGGGCGTGAACACCGCACGCATCGACACCTACGCGTTCGCGCTCGGTTCGGGCATCGCGGGGCTGGCGGGCTGTGCGCTGAGCCAGATCGGCAACGTCGGGCCCGACCTGGGGCAGAACTACATCGTGGACTCGTTCATGGTGGTGGTGCTCGGCGGCGTGGGCCAGCTCGCCGGCACGGTGTACGCCGCGCTGGGCCTGGGCCTGCTCAACAAGTTCATCGAAGGCTGGGCGGGCGCCGTGCTGGCCAAGATCGCGGTGCTGGTGTTCATCATCGTCTTCATCCAGAAGCGGCCGCAAGGGATCTTTGCCATGAAGGGCCGGAGTGCCGAAGCATGACCAACATGACCACACCCCCCGTTCCTGCGTCCGTGACGCTGCCGCACGCCGGCCCGCTGCTCACCCGCACCGGCTGGAGCACTTTCATCGTGGCGCTGCTGGTGGTCTGCGCCGTGGCGCCGCTGCTCAACCTGTTCGTGCCCGAAGGCAGCGCGTTCCACCTGAGCGACTACATGGTGGGCCTGCTGGGCAAGATCATGTGTTACGCCATCTGCGCGCTGGCCATGGACCTGATCTGGGGCTACACCGGCATCCTGAGCCTGGGCCATGGCCTGTTCTTTGCGCTCGGTGGCTACGTGATGGGCATGTACCTCATGCGCCAGATCGGCACCGATGGCAACTACAAGAGCGAGCTGCCCGACTTCATGGTCTTCCTGGACTGGAAGGAACTGCCCTGGCACTGGGCGCTCTCCGACAGCTTCATTGCCACGCTGCTGCTGATCGTGCTGGTGCCGGGCCTGGTGGCCTTCGTGTTCGGCTACTTCGCCTTCCGCTCGCGCATCAAGGGCGTGTATTTCTCCATCATCACGCAGGCCCTCACCTTCGCCGCGCTGCTGCTGTTCTTCCGCAACGAAACCGGCCTTGGCGGCAACAACGGCTTCACCGACTTCAAGCGCATCCTGGGCATGCCGTTGGCCACGCAGAACATGCGCATGACGCTGTTCGTGCTCACCGGTGTCACGCTGCTGGGCTTCTTTCTGTGGGCGCGCTGGCTGGTCAACAGCAAGTTCGGCCGCGTGCTGCAGGCGGTGCGCGACGCCGAGAGCCGCGTCATGTTCTGCGGCTACAACCCGCTGCCCTACAAGCTCACGATCTGGACGATTTCGGCCGTGATGTGCGGCGTCGCCGGCGCCTTGTACGTGCCGCAGGTCGGCATCATCAACCCCGGTGAAATGAGCACCGCCGCCAGCATCGAGATCGCGGTCTGGGCCGCGGTGGGCGGCCGCGCCACGCTGGTCGGGCCCATCATCGGCGCCTTCATCGTCAACGGCGCCAAGAGCTGGCTGACCGTGACTTTTCCCGAGTTCTGGCTCTACTTCCTGGGCGCGCTGTTCATCGCGGTCACGCTGTGGATGCCGCAGGGTGTGGTGGGTCTGGTGAAGAAAATCCGTGGAGCGAGAGCATGACGCCCGACCTGATGGAAGAAGGCGCGCAGCGCTACGAGAAACTGCAGACCGCGGGCGTCCTGGGCCGGACCGAATCGGGTGGCCGCGCCGCGGCTTACGGCCGCATCCACACGCCCGGCGAAGTGGACACCACGCACGGCCGCATCCTCTACCTGGAAGACGTGCACGTGAGCTTCGACGGATTCAAGGCCATCAACGGCCTGAGCCTGGACATCGCGCCCGGCGAGCTGCGCTGCATCATCGGCCCCAACGGCGCGGGCAAGACCACGATGATGGACATCATCACCGGCAAGACGCGGCCCGACAGCGGCCACGTGTTCTTCGGCAGCACCATCGACCTGCTGCGCTACCGCGAGCCGGAGATCGCCGCGCTGGGCATCGGCCGCAAGTTCCAGAAGCCCACGGTGTTCGAACAGCTCAGCGTGTACGAGAACCTGGAGCTGGCGCTGGCGACCGACAAGCGCGTGCGCCACAGCATGGTGTTCCGCCCCACCGGCGAAGAGAAGGACCGCCTGGGCGAGGTGCTGACCACCATCCACCTGGCCGACAGCGCGGCGCGTCTGGCGGGCAACCTGAGCCATGGGCAGAAGCAGTGGCTGGAGATCGGCATGCTGCTGATGCAGGACCCGAAGCTGCTGTTGCTGGATGAGCCTGTGGCGGGCATGACCGATGAAGAGACCGAGCGCACGGCGCAACTGTTCCTCACCTTGAAAGGCAAACATTCGCTGATGGTGGTGGAGCACGACATGAGCTTCATCCGGACCATCTCGGAGAAGGTCACGGTCTTGTGTGACGGGTCGGTGCTGGCGGAGGGAACGCTGGATGAGGTGCAGGCGGATGAACGGGTGATCGAGGTCTATCTGGGCCGTTGAGGCATACACGGAGCACACCATGAGCCTGCTAGAAGTCAAACAAGTCAACCAGTACTACGGCGGCAGCCACATCCTGCGCAACGTCAACCTCACCGCCGAACTCGGCAAGGTGACCGTCGTGCTCGGCCGCAACGGCGTGGGCAAGACCACGCTGCTGAAATCGCTCATGGGCCTGGTGCCCATTAAGAGCGGCAGCATCACGCTCGACGGCGTGGCCATCGACAAAGCCACGCCCTACGAACGCGCCCGCATGGGCGTGGGTTTCGTGCCGCAGGGGCGCGAGATCTTCGGCCGTCTCACGGTGCAGGAAAACCTGCAGATGGGCCTGGCCTACAAGAGCGGCGGCACACCGATCCCGGCCGAACTGTTCGAGCTGTTTCCCGTGCTCAAGCAGATGCTGGGTCGAAGGGGCGGCGACCTCTCGGGCGGGCAGCAGCAGCAACTGGCCATCGCGCGTGCGCTGGCCGCCGGGCCGAAGCTGCTGATCCTGGACGAACCCACCGAAGGCATCCAGCCCAACATCATCAAGGACATCGGCAAGGTGATCCGCATGCTGGCCGACCGCGGCAACATGGGCATCGTGCTGGTGGAGCAGTACTACGACTTCGCCGAAGAACTGGCCGACCAGTACGTGGTGATGGAACGCGGCGAAGTCATCGCCAGCGGTCCTGGCAGCGAGATGCAGGCCAAGGGCATTCGCCAGCTCGTTGCGATCTGATGGCCGAAGCTCGGCCGGCGCGCGTGCCTGACCAAGTGGGCGCCGAGGAACCGGCTTCGCCGGGCCGCTGCTGTTGCCTCTTGAGGGGCTGAGCGGCTACACGAAGTGAGCCGCGATGGGGGTGGTCATGTCTACCCGGTGGCATTGACTTTCGCCAGCAGACCTTCGGTTTTCTGCGGCGGCTTGTAGCCCGCCGGCAGCGACATGCCGCCCGCCGCCCGGCCCGTGGCCGCCTGTTCGCCCAGTCCCGCGTGGATGTCGGTCGTGCGGTAGCGCTCACGCAGCATCTGGGCCCGCTGCTTGAGCTCAGCATGGTCCGCGATGCGGCCTTCGTAGCGCAGCAGCACCAGATGGGCCGACTCGATGAGTTTGGCGTTCAGCGTGCGCTCGCCATCGGCCAGCAGGTGTTGCACCGCGCTTTGCGGGTCGCCCTTGAGGCTGAGTGACATGGCTTCTTCGGTGAGCTTGAGGATGTCCCCGTGGGCGGCCCGGATGCGGTTGATGAAATCTGTCCGCCCGGTGGCCGCGCAGGCCAGCAATTCGGTGAGCGCGCGGCTGGTACAGAACCGCAGGCCCATGGTGTCCACCGCGGCATCCACTTCGTAGAGCTGGATCGAGCTGTTCGCCAGCCGGGTCATGAGGGCGAGCAGGTTGCTGGCGGACTCGAAATCGAACCCGGGTTCGAGGATGGTCTTGGCCATGCGCCGGACTTCATCGAGTGCGCGGGCGGTCTGGTATTCCTGGATGGCCACCAGGGCCTGTGCGACGTCGAGCAGGCGGGGGATCCGGGGCTTGTCCGGGTTGCGGTCCCGCAGGTGTTCCAGATGTTCGACGCAGCGCAGCAGGCGCCGCTGGTCGTTGTCGTCCAGGCGCGCAAAGGCGAGCAACACCAGGGCCTGCGGGTCGAACAGCTTGGAGTCCAGGCCGATGCGGGTGGCCCTGTCGAGCAGCTCGATGCCCTCCTCGCGCTCACCGGCGTACCAGGCCATCATGCCGTGCTTGAGCAGGCGGTTGACCGACGAGGGCGTCAGCTTGGTGGACATCTTGAACGTGGCCAGCGCGTTCTGGAAATTGCCGAGCTCGAATTGCGCGCGCCCCATGACGTCGTAGGCATCGGTGTAGCCCGGGTCGGTCTCGATCAGGCTCTCCAGGGTGGTGGTGGCGCGTTGCGGGTAGCCGGCTTCGAGCTGCGCGCGCGCCACGCCGAGCTTGGCCCAGGGCAGGGTCTTGGCCGCGACCACGGCTTCGTAGAGTTGCTGGGCCTCGCTCAGGTGGCCGCTGCGCAGCATGAGTTCGGCACCAATGCGCGCGGCATACAGCCAGAAGGGTTTGCGCGAGTCAAACCGCTGCTTGCAAAGCTGACCCGCCAGTTCGAAGTCTTCGGC
Source organism: Hydrogenophaga sp. ZJX-1 (assembly GCF_048590325.1). Classification (NCBI taxonomy): domain Bacteria; kingdom Pseudomonadati; phylum Pseudomonadota; class Betaproteobacteria; order Burkholderiales; family Comamonadaceae; genus Hydrogenophaga; species Hydrogenophaga sp. ZJX-1. Next base: position 267,170 of record NZ_JBMBRA010000003.1, on the reverse strand, counting down.
CTCGATCGCGGTGAAGATGTCCTTGAGCGCCATCTTGCGCTTGCGCGCCTGGTAGATGCGTTTGACCAGGCCCATGGCGGTGTGGGGTTTGAGCAGGTAGGCGTCGAGCGCCGACTCGGCCGCCTCGGCGACCTTGCTGTAGGACGACTCCGACGTCACCATCACGAACACGGTGAAGAAGGGCAGCAGCTGGTTGCGCCGCAGGTCGTCGAGCAGGTCCTGGCCCGTCAACTCCTCGCGCTCGAAATAGTGCTCGCAGATCACGACGTCGAAAGTGCCCATCTCCAGCTTGGTGCGGGCATCCACCAGCCTGGAGCATTGCACGATGGTGCCGACGCCGAACTCCTTGAGTTGCGACAGCAGGATCGAGCGCGAGCGCGGATTGCCGTCAATGACCAGGGCACGCGCATCGTGGAGATCGGTGTGGTGGGCGGACATGAACGGAGGGCTGGCGTGGATGGACATGTGCGGACGAGGTCTTGGTGCATTTTGCCCAGCCTCGGGCACGCGCAATCGCCGGAATTGCCCGGCCATGCGGGTGCTTTTCTCAGACCCGCCAGATGCGAGGCGGGGTGCCGTCCAGGCCCCAGGCGAGTGGACGCAGGGCGGCCCAGACCTGCTGCAAGGCCGCCATCAGGGGCTCCACCAGGGGTGCCACGGCGCGCACCACCAGCAGCTGCGGGTTGGGGCAGGTGGCGCCGGCCTGCACGCCCGCGGGTGCGGTGTCGAGCATGGCGCGCACCCCGTCAAGCAGTTGCTCGCGGCGCTCGCGGCTGAACGGCGTGCCGCTGGCCAGCCACAGGGTGCCCAGGCAGCGCTGACCGCCCAGGCCCAGCGGCGATTCGAGCAGGCGGGTGTCGGCCGCGTCGATGCGGGCCTGTTCCAGCCAGAGGCCGGGGATCTCCAGCCGCTGGTTGAAGCTGCCCTGGTCAAACGCCTGGCCGGCGGTGGGCAGGCCGAGCGCCGTGACATCCCAGGCCAGCAGTTCGGCACCTTCGGCGAGCGTGGCGCTCAGGCTGTTGCGGGCCTGGCAGCCGGGGTAGGCGATGGCTTCCAGCGGCAGCCATTCGAGCCGGGCACCAGCGTCCAGCACGAGGTTCACCTGCTGTGTGGTGGGCAGGCCGTCGGAGGCGTAGAAGCGCGTGGCGCCCGGTGTGCTGATGAGGCCGTGGGCGCCGCGGCCCACGTGCACCCGCACATCCAGTACATCGCCACCCACGAGCCCACCGGGCGGGTGGATGATGACGTTGTGGCAGATCGCGTCGCCCTCGGGGTAGAGGCTCTTGAAGATGCGCAGCGGGCCGTTGTGTTCGTGGCGCAGAACGGTGCGCTGGGCGTCAAGGCGGTAGTCGAGCAAGAGTTGGGCGTGCCAGGGCATAGCGTGAGTTTAGGTTCACGGCGGTGCCCTGGGGGGCTTCCCCGCTTCTTGTTGGTGTGATGGGCCGTACCGTCAAGGCTCGGGATGACTTGGGCTCTGTGACTCTATGATTTCCAGAAGTCTCGGTGCGGCGCCAGCAGCTCGGCCTCCAGTTCGGCGACCGGACCGATCACTTCGATGGCCTTCTGCCCGCGCGCGATGACCTCGCGGCAGGGGAGCGACAGCGTGGGGTTTTCTGCGTGGCCGCCGGTGAGCTCGAGCAGGGTTTCCTCGCTGGCGCCGTAGACGATGCGTCCGATGTTGGCCCAGTAAGCGGTGCCGGTGCACATGGCGCAGGGCTCGAAGGTGGTCACCAGCGTGCAGCGCGCGAGGTATTCCCCTGGCCAGTTGTCCGCCGCCGTGCGAGCGAGTGTGGACTCGGCGTGGTTCACGGTGTCGATGTTGCCCTGCTCGGCCAGCACCGTCTCGCCATCCGGTGCGACCAGCAAGGCTCCGAAAGGGTGGCGGCCTATGATGGCCGCACGCAGCGCCACCTCGTTGGCGCGCCGCAGATGACGTAAAACTTGATCTTGGTTCATGTAGTGACCCAACTCGGCGGAGGGAGGGGCAGTTTGCCAGGACACCGCGGAACCGGCTTTGCCGGGCCGCCAGTGTCGCCCCCTGGGGGGTGGCGCCGCAGGCGACGCGGGGGGGAGCCTATTCAGCCCGCCTGTGCGCCCAGCCCGTGGTGTGTTTTTCGACGAAGCTGAACAGCTCGTACATGGCCATCGCCATCGCGCCCACCACCAGCAGGCCGCTGAAGGCCAGACCCATCTGCATCGAGCTGCCGGCCGAGATCAGCAGGTAGCCGATGCCTTCGTTCGATGCCGTCATTTCCGACACCGTGGTGCCCACAAAGGCCAGCGTGATCGCGACCTTGAGCGAGCCGAAGAAATAGGGCATGGAGCGCGGCAGACCGACCTTGGTGAGCACGTCCCAGCGCTTCGCGCCCAGCACGCGCAACACGTCTTCCAGCTCGGGCTCCAGCGTGGCCAGGCCGGTGGCGATGTTGACCATGATGGGGAAGAAGCTGATCAGGAAGGCGGTCAGGATGGCCGGGCCGACGCCGATGCCGAACCAGACCACGAGGATGGGCACGAAGGCCGCCTTGGGCAGGGCGTTGAAGGCCGTCATCAGCGGGTACACCGCCGCGTAGGCCAGGCGCGAGCTGCCGATCAGGAAGCCCAGCAGCACACCGACCACGATGGCGATGCCGAAGCCAGCCATCGTCACCCAGTAGGTGCGCCAGGCGTGGCCCAGGATGGTGACCTTGTGTTCCAGCGTCTGCTCCCAGATGCGCGAGGGGCTGGGGAAGATGAATTCCGAGACGCCGAAGCCGCTGGTGATCACTTCCCAGATCACGATGATGGCGATCAGCAGCAGAAAGGGCGACCAGCGTTCGACTTGTTTTTTGTTCATGGTGTGCTTCTCACTGGTTGATCACGGTTCCGGCCTTGCGCATCGCCCCGATGTGGCCCCGCAACTCGTGGACGATGTTGGTGAACTGCGGCGTGTAGGTCACCTCCAGATCGCGCGTGCGCGGGATGTCGATCTCGCGCTGCACGACGAAGCGGCCCGGGCTCTTGCTCATGCAGTACACCGTGTCGGCGAGGAACACACTTTCGCGCAGGTCGTGCGTGACCAGGATGACATTGAAGCGTTGCGCCTCCCACAGGTCGCGCAGCGTGCACCAGAGTTCTTCGCGTGTGAAGGCGTCGAGCGCGCCGAAGGGTTCGTCAAGCAGCAGCATCTTGGGCTCGTGGATCAGGGCGCGGCAGATGCTGGCGCGTTGCTGCATGCCGCCCGAGAGCTCCCAGGGAAACTTCTTCTCCATGCCACCCAGGCCCACGGATTCCAGCAGCTTCCGGGCGCGCTCTTCGAATTCCTTGCGCCGGTCCTTGAACTGGCTGCGGAAAGGCTCGACGATCTCCAGCGGCAGCAGCACGTTGTCGAGCGTGGTGCGCCAGGGCAGCAGCGAGGGTGCCTGGAAAGCCATGCCCGATATCTTGAGCGGACCGGTGACCGGCTGGCCGTCGATCAGGATCTTGCCCATGCTGGGCATCTTCAGCCCGGTGGTGAGCTTCATGAAGGTGGACTTGCCGCAGCCCGAAGGCCCGACGATGGCGATGAACTCGCCCTTCTTCACTTTGAGGTTGATGTCTTCGACCGCGAAGATGTTCTTGGCCAGCAGGTCGTCGTTGTAGGCGAGCCAGACCTGGTCGAAATCGACAAAGGGTTTGTCGGCGGTGGAGGCGTTGGACATGCGGGTTTCCGAAAAAAAGGCCAGCCGCTCCGCAGAGTGTCTGGCCCAGGTCCTGGTCTGGAAAGGGCTTATTTTTTGGCCGGCGGCAGCACGTTGAGTTCGGCGGCGCTGGGCAGCAGGCTGCCGTTCCACACCGCCTTGGGATCGACGCGGGTCTTGGTGCCATAGGCATCCGACACCTGCGAGGCCATCAGAGAAAGCCGGCCGGGGTTGACCTGGCCGAAGCCTTCCTTGCGCGCGTCGGGGCTGGCCAGCACCGAGTCCACCGCCAGCTGCAGGCGGCGCGTTTCCAGCGCCACGTTGATGATGCCGTCGCGTTCCTTCACGGTGCCGATGGTGCCGGCCGGGCTGGCCATGACTTCCTTGGCGCCTTTGGCGAACGCGGTCAGGAAGGCCTTGATGGCGGCCGGGTTCTCCTTGATCAGCTTGGGGCTGGCGATGATGGCGTTGCCGTAGAGCTTCACGCCATGGTCGGCGTAGGGCAGGATCACCACGTCTTCGGCCTTCACGCCGCGCGCTTCGAGGTTGAGCAGCGAGGTGAACGAGAAGCCGGTGATGGCGTCGATGTCACCACGCACCAGCATCGTTTCGCGCAGCGGCGGGTCCATCGAGGTCCAGGCCACGTTGCTCACGGCGTTGGCTTTCTGGAAGATCGGGAAGCCCTTGCGGCCCGCGTCGAACACCGGGGCGCCGAGCTTCTTGCCGTTCAGGTCGGCGGGTTTGGTGATGCCGCTCTTCTTGAGCGCCAGCACGGCGGCGGGCGTGTTGTTGTAGACCATCATCACGGCCACCGGCTTGTTGGGGGCGTCCGGGTTGTTGGCGTGGAACTCCATCAGCGCGGCCATGTCGGCGAAGCCCATGTCGTAGGTGCCCGAGGCCACGCGGGTGACGGTGCCACCGGAGCCGTTGCCCGAGTCGATCGTCACGTCGAGGCCGGCGGCCTTGAAATAGCCCTTGGCGGCGGGTTGCAGGAACAGCGCGGCCGGGCCTTCGAAGCGCCAGTCGAGCTGGAACTTGAGGGCGGTCTGGGCCTGGGCCGAGCCGAAAGCGGCCCAGGTGGCGAGGGCGGCGGCGGTCTGGATGAAGTGGCGCTTGTTCATGTTTTCTCCGTTGGGGGGATGCGTTGAGGGCATGGGCCGGCAGCCCGTGCACGCCAGTCATCGAGCAAAAACGATGCCAGCAGCGGTCGACAGGGGCGGGCGCACACAAAATGTGTATACACATTCTTGGTCGCGAGGCGCCGCGCGTCATCCTGACTAACCCTGAAACGGTGCATGTGGACGCGTGCATGCACCAAAACAAGATGTGCATGCGCACAAAAAAGGCCCCGAAGGGCCTTGCTCAATGGGCGTCCGCGTGTTTCGCCGCTTCGATCGCCGCCGAGGCGTCGCCCCGACCGCCGTTGAAATACAGGTTCAGCGCCACCGCCGAGATCGAGGCCAGCAGGATGCCGGACTCGATCAGCGGGTGGATCGTGTGCGGCATCCACTGCTTGAAGTTGGGGGCGATCAGCGGGATCATGCCGACGCCGATGGAGATGGCGACGATGAAAAGGTTGTTGCGGTTGCTCTTGTAGTCCACGCCCGCCAGGATGCGGATGCCGGTGGTGGCGACCATGCCGAACATCACGAGACCCGCACCACCCAGCACGAAGGTCGGCAGCGATTCCACCAGCGCCGCCATCTTGGGCAGCAGGCCGAGCACGATCAGGATCACGCCGCCGGCCACGCAGACGAAGCGGCTCTTGACGCCGGTCACGCCGACCAGGCCCACGTTCTGCGAGAAGCTGGTGTACGGGAAGGTGTTGAAGATGCCGCCGATGAGGGTGCCCAGGCCGTCGGTGCGCAGGCCGGCGGTCAGCATTTTCTGGTCGATCTTCTTGCCGGTCAGGTCGCCCAGCGCGAGGAACATGCCGGTGGACTCGATCATCACGACGATCATCACCAGGCTCATGGTCAGGATCAGGACGGGGTCGAACACCGGCGCGGCGATTTCGAACGGCAGCACGATGTCGAACCAGTGGGCCTTGGCCACTTTCTCGAACGTCATTAGGCCGGCAGCGGTGGCGATCACGCCGCCGATGACGATGCCGAGCAGCACCGAAATGTTGGCGACGAAGCCCCGGGCGAATCTGGCGATCAGCAGGATGGCCGCTAGCACGATGGCTGCGATGCCGATGTGCGGGAGCTGCGCGTATTTGGGGTTGGGCACGCTGCCCACGATGGCCAGGCCCTGCGGCACCGCGGGCACGGCGCCGGTGGCTGACGCCTGCTTCACACCCTCCAGCCAGGCCAGGTGTTCAGGACTGGGAATGCTCGGCGCCGTGGGGCCGAAGGGGTTGCCGAAGATCCAGTTGATGCCGACGCGCATGAGGCTGATGCCGATCACCGCGATGATGGTGCCGGTGACCACCGGCGGGAAGAAGCGCAGCATGCGGCTGACGATGGGCGCGATCAGGATCGAGACCACGCCCGCGCCGATGATGGAGCCAAAGATGAGGCCCGCGCCCTGCGTGCCCGGGTTGCTGTTGGCCATGGCCACCATGGGAGCGACCGAAGCGAAAGTCACACCCATCATCACCGGGAGCTTGATGCCGAACCACTGGGTGGCGCCGAGCGACTGGATCAGCGTCACCAGGCCGCAGCAGAACAGGTCGGCCGAGATCAGCATCGCGACCTGCTCCGGGCTGAGCTTGAGCGCACGGCCCACGATCAGTGGCACCGCCACCGCGCCGGCGTACATCACCAGCACGTGCTGCAGGCCGAGCGCGGCCAGCTTGCCGGCGGGCAGGCGTTCGTCAACCGGATGGACCGTGGTTGTCATGGGGGAGCTCCTTGTGCTGGGTGGGGATGGGCGGGACGGGTGGGACGCATCAGATGACACGGGGCATGGCATCCGAACATCGCATGCAAAACTGTATACAAATTATGTGTACATCGATATGGGCGTCGAATAGGGAAAACCCTTGCAATTGGCGTGCCGGTCGAACTGGAAGGCCTGCTGTAGCAATGCGCAGACACCTGTGATGTCAATAACCGTTCATGCCTCTATACTGACCGTTCGTCAGTAAGGGCCCCGCGAACACCAAGAGCGATGCCGAGTCCGGTTCGATCAATGGTCTGCGTGTGGGCCCCTGGTGTTATCGCAACCGTTTTCTTCCAGCTGTTCTTCGTGCCCCCATTGCCCAGAAACGACAACGCTCCATCGCAGCGATTCAGGGTCGACATCCACGAGCCCCTCTGGCGCCCGGGTCAGGTCCTGAGGAACGCGGCATTTCTGCCCTTGCCGCTGCCGGACAACCGGTACGCGTCCTGGCGCGAGTTCCGCATCTTTGTCGATTTTTTCCGGCGGGGCGGTCACACGAACGCGGACATGACCGGCATCTTTTCGCCCAAGTTCCAGCTCAAGTCGAACATCAACGGGCAACAGTTCATCGACTTCGCCCAATCGCATGCCGAAGCCGATGTGTGCTTCATCAACGTCTTTCCGACCATCCCCTATTACTCCTACAACGTCTGGATGCAGGGCGAGTCGACGCATCCTGGTCTGTTGCAGCGCGCGCAGGCGCTTCTGGCGGCGTCGGGTATCGATTGGGATCTGTCGGCCACGCCGCGACACAACGGGGCCAACCTGTGCTACGGCAACTTCTGGGTCGGCACGCCCGCGTTCTGGCAGGCGTACGTGGGCGGGGTGCTGGACCCGATCGCGCGTTTTCTCGAAACCAACCCGGATGCTCCCGAAGCCAGGGCCGTGTTTGATGCGGCGCCCCACACGGTCGAGGCGCCCTTTCTTCCCTTCATCACGGAGCGGCTTTTCTCCACCTTTCTGTCCTTGCATCCCGCGCTCAGGGTGGTTCCTTTTCACGACGCTGGCAGAGATCCCTTGCGCCATTGCACGACGGAGTTCCGCAGGGAAGTGGTCTGCCACATGCGGTCCCGGGTTGACCAGGCGGATGCCTCGAACAGCTTTACCCTGGAACTGATTCAGGAACAGGCGCTGTTTTCACGGCTTGCAGCGCTGTACCACAGCGTTCATTTCCAGCTGCACCGCCATCCGCATCTGTTGCCTGAGGAGGTGCCACTGATCCGTCCAGGTCGGATCCCGTCCTGAACCCATGAGCCACTTCTTCATCAAGAGAACCAACCGGCGAGACCTTGCCAACCCGAACCCATGAGCAGGCTTCCCACCGTCGGCGTTGCCGCCATCTTCAAGAACGAGAGACCCTATGTCGTCGAATGGCTTGCCCATCATCGCCTGCTGGGCGTCGATCGTTTTTTCATCGCCGACAACGACAGCGATGACGGGACCGCCGAGCTGCTGCAATCGTTGGCTGTCTGCGGTTTCCTGACCTGTCACCACTTTCCCAACCCGGTCGGCGCCGGGCCCCAGTTGTCGGCCTACAGGATGCTGCTGCGCGAACACGGCCATGAGGTGGACTGGCTGGCTTTCATCGACGCCGATGAATTCATCTGGCCCATGGGTGAAGAGCGTTCGTTGCCCGCCTTTGTGCAGGGTTTGGCCCAGCGACATCCCGACATGGGCGCGCTGGTGCTCAATTGGGCTGCCTATGGGTCAAGCGGACAGCTGCACCAGAGGCCGGAACTGGTCGTTGAACGATTTACCTGGCATGCACAGCAGGACCACTTCGCCAACGCGCCCATCAAATCGATTTTGCGTCCGAGCGAATTTGCGGAGTTCACCTGTTCCCACAATGCGCTTCTCAAGCCGGGATGCCGCCACCTCCACGCGGATGGCGGCCCCAGACAACCCCACCCGGACTACGCCGATATTCCGGAAAAACGCTACATCCGAAGTGAGCGCGTTTGCTGGGAAGGGTTCCGCATCAACCACTATGTGGTCAAGTCTTACCAGGAGTTCGATCAACGCAAGCGGAGCAAAGGCCGGGCATTTGTCCCCCGCATCCTGAGCCAGAGCTATTTTCTCTGGCATGAAAACGATGAGGTCCAGACACTTCCCGACCCGGCTTATCTGGAGCGGTTGCACGCCGAGATCGATCGTATCGAAGCGGCGTTGGACAAGGCAGGATGGTCAGACCCGCCAGCCGGGGTATCTGGTCACCACCGTCTCCCCCTGGGGGGGCGCGTGGGCGTTGTCGAACGCTCCAGGCAGGGCGTGCTGATCCGGGGCTGGTGCCATGCATGGCGGGGCCACCAGATCGGGAAGCTGGTGGCCGTCATCAATGGGCAAATCCATGCCGTTCAGCGATTCGAGCCCGCGCCATTGCTTGATGCGCACAAACCAGATCCGCAGCTCAAAGGGCCGCAGCGATACCTGAGTCCCCAGGCACCCGAAGGCTCGGGTTTCCAGGCCTTCGTTCCACTCGATCCCGAAGTGGTCGTCGACACATTCGACATTGTCGGTGTGACCGAAGAAGGCCTCATGACCGAGCCGCTTGAGCGAGACCTGCCGGTCGGCTAGATCAGGCGAAGAGTTCTGCGATCTGCTCCGGTGACCCCTGCCATTGAAGTCGGGGCATCGGGTGCCTGACGTATCGGGTGTCGGATGGCGGAGGCAGGAGATTGACGTCCGGCCGTTGTTGCGGGTCGAACATGCCCGCCACCGGAATGTGAATGGTGTGTGCCTCCGAAAGCCAGGCACCCAGCCAGGAAAAGGAGCTGATGGCCAAGGCGATGTGTGACGACCCCATGAGCGTGAGGAAGTCCTCTTTCGGGGTCCTCGTGCCGGTGAACACCGCGTTGGGGAATCGGCGGTGCAAGGCTGCCTCATAAGCCTTGTGGCTGCCGGCTTCACCGACAAACACGGGCTTCAGACCGGTTTCCTTGATCAGCTTTTCATAGTAGGAAAGCGGCAGCGGCCGGTAGTCCGGGTGCACGCCTTTGTACATGTGGTCGGCCCCATAGGGGCCACCATAGCCCTGGGAAACCAGGTCAGGGTAGGGTCCGTTGAAGACGTCACCGGCGCGGATGTTGATGACCAGGAACTCCGGCCCGAATCCGGTACCCGCACCCGCCTTCATGTTGAGCAGGTGCTTGCAGAAGGCGCGGTCGTAGTATTCGAGGCGCATGGCAAAGCCACGGAACGTCGCTCCCGTGTAGCCGCCATCGCGCAGCGTTGCGGCAAGGCGGGCGATGTCGAACTCGTGCATGCCTTCGATGCAGAAGAGGCTGCCGTGTTCGGCATCCCTGGCGCCGATTTCAATGCCCAGGTCCGGAATGTAGACGTCTGCGACGCAGTGATTGCCTGAGCGCCTGGCCAGCTCCGCACAGAAGAAATACTGGAAAAGCCGATTGCCGGCACGACCCTTGTGCCTGACGATGAGCGGCTTTTTCATGCGCGGTTTCCGATGCTGTCAGGCCTTGTGGCTTGCAGCGGCCAGTGCCGTCATGTTGAGCACGCGGCGCACCGTGGCCGCGGGCGTGAGGATGTAGGCCGTGGCTGCCGCGCCCATGAGCACCGGGCCGACGGTGACGCCGCCGCTGGTGGTGGTCTTGAGCACGTTGTAGAGGATGTTGGCCGAATCCAGGTTGGGACAGATCAGCAGGTTGGCCGAACCGGTGAGCGTGGTCTGCGCGTCGTAGCTGCGGCGGATTTCTTCCTGCAGTGCGGCGTCGCCGTGCAGTTCACCATCGCATTCGATCCCGGGGTGCTGCGCCACGAAGAGGTCGCGCGCGGCGCGCATCTTCTTGGCCGAGGCCCGCTTGCTGGAACCAAAGCTCGAATGCGAAAGGAAGGCGACCTTGGGCGGGATGCCGAAGCGCTGCACCTGCTGCGTGGCCATCCAGGCGATCTCGGCCAGCTGTTCGGCGCTCGGGTCTTCGTTGACGTAGGTGTCGGAAATGAAGATCGGGCCGCGCTCGGTCATGAGGGCGTTGACGGCGGCGTAGTTGCTCACGCCGGGCTGCTTGCCCAGGATCGCGTCGATGCGCTCCAGGTGGGTGTTGTAGCTGCCCACCAGGCCGCAGATGAGGGCGTCCGCATCGCCCAGCGAAACCATCAGCGAGCCGATGATGGTGTTGGAGCGGCGCACGGCGGCCTTGGCCACCTCGGGCGTGGCACCGTTGCGCGCCATGAGCTTGTGGTAGTGCTCCCAGTACTGGCGGAAACGCGGGTCGTCTTCGGGGTTGGTGTTCTGCACGTCCACCCCCAGGCGCATGCGCAGGCCGGCTTTTTCGATGCGCGCGGCGATCACGGCCGGGCGCCCGATCAGGATCGGCACCGCAAGGTGGTCGTCGATGGCCATCTGGGCAGCACGCAGTGCGCGTTCGTCTTCGCCGTCGGCAAAGGCCACGCGTTTCCGGTTGTCGGGCAGGGCCTTGGCCGCGTTGAAGATCGGCCGCATGAGGATGCCGGTCTGGTAGACGAAGCGACCCAGGCTCTCCTTGTAGGCCTCCATGTCGGCGATGGGCCGCGTGGCAACGCCGGAGTCGGCCGCGGCCTGGGCCACGGCGGGTGCGATCTTGAGGATCAGGCGCGTATCAAAGGCTTTGGGGATGATGTAGTCGGGGCCGAACACCAGCTCCTGCCCGGCGTAGGCGGCGGCCACCTCGTCGCTGATCTCGCTCTTGGTCAGGTCCGCGATCTGGCGCACGCAGGCCATCTTCATCTCTTCCGTGATCTTGGTCGCTCCACAATCGAGCGCACCGCGGAAGATGTAGGGGAAACACAGCACGTTGTTGACCTGGTTCGGGTAGTCCGAACGGCCGGTGGCGATGATGCAGTCGGGCCGCGCGGCCTTGGCCACTTCGGGGCGGATTTCGGGCTCCGGGTTGGCCAGCGCCAGGATGATGGGCTGCGTGCCCATGCTTTTCACCATGTCGGCGTCCACCACACCCGCGGCGGAGCAGCCCAGGAACACGTCGGCGCCGTTCATGGCGTCGGCCAGCGTGCGGGCGGACGAGGTGCGGCAGTAACGCTGCTTGGACTCGTCGAGCTTGCCGGCGAGCGCGTCGGCGCGCTCGGTCTGGATCACGCCCTTGGAATCGCAGACGAGGATGTTCTCGATGTTCACACCGAGGTTGACCATCAGGTCCAGGCAGGCGATGGCGGCGGCGCCGGCGCCCGACACCGCCATCTTCACCTGGCCGATGTCTTTGCCAACGAGTTCAAGCCCGTTGATCAGAGCCGAACTGGAGATGATGGCCGTGCCGTGCTGGTCGTCGTGGAAGACCGGGATCTTCATGCGCTCGCGCAGCTTCTTCTCGATGTAGAAGCACTCGGGCGCCTTGATGTCCTCGAGATTGACGCCGCCCAGCGTGGGCTCCAGCGCGGCGATGATGTCGACCAGCTTGTCCGGGTCGCGTTCGGCGAGTTCGATGTCGAACACGTCGATGCCGGCGAACTTCTTGAACAGGCAGCCCTTGCCTTCCATCACCGGCTTGCTCGCCAGCGGGCCGATGTCGCCCAGGCCCAGCACGGCGGTGCCGTTGGTGATGACGCCGACCAGGTTGCCGCGCGCGGTGTACTCGGAAGCCAGGGACGGGTCGGCCTCGATGGCCAGGCAGGGGTAGGCGACGCCGGGTGAATACGCCAGCGACAGGTCGCGCTGGTTGGACAGCGGTTTGGTCGGCTGGACAGAAATCTTGCCCTTGCCGGGCGAGCGGTGGTATTCGAACGCGGCGTCGCGCAGGGCTTGTTCAGCGGGGGTCATGTTGTCTCCAGAATCGGGCCGCCCGGCGTGGGCGGGCGGTCATTGTGGCACGCAGGCGGCCAGCCATCTGCTGGGACATTCCACAGGTGGCTCAGGCGGCCTGCAGCACATCCAGCAGGGTGCGGGCGACCACCTTGGTGGCGCGCCGCAGGTCTTCGAGCAGCAGGTTCTCGTCGGCGCGTTTGGCGTTCGACTCGCGCACTGTGCGCGGGCCGGCGCCGTAGATCACGCCCGGGATGCCGTGTTCGCCGTAGATGCGCACGTCGGTGTAGAGCGGTGTGCCGACGGCGGGAATGGGCTCGCCGAAGACGGCCTGGCCGTGTTTCTGGATCGCTTCGACCAGCGGCTGGTTGCCGGGCAGGGGTTTGAGCGCACGCGCCAGCAGGATGCGTTTCACGTCCACGCTGATGGTGCGTCCGCCGCGTGGCGGGCTGTAGCTGGCGGCGGCCGCCTCGATGGTGCGGCGCAGGGCCGCTTCCACCTCGGCCGGGTCTTCTTCGGGGATCATGCGGCGGTCCACCTTGAGCACCACCTTGCCGGGGATCACGTTGGTGTTGGTGCCGCCGCTGATCTGGCCCACGTTGAGGTACGGGTGGGTGATGCCTTCGACGGCCGATGTGACTTTCAGGTAGTCGGCGTTGAGTGCGTAGAGCGCGTTGAGGATGTGCACCGCGCCCTGCAGCGCGTCGGTGCCGCTGTCGGGAATGGCGGCGTGCGCCATGTCGCCGTGCACCGTCACCTCCAGCTGCAGGCAGCCGTTGTGCGCCACCACCACCTGGTAGCTGAAGCCGGCGGCGATCATCAGGTCGGGTTTCGTCAGACCGTTCTTGAGCAACCAGTCCGGGCCGACTTCGCCGCCGTATTCCTCGTCATACGTCACGTGCAGTTCGATACCGCCTTTGAGTGGGGCGCCGAGCGATTCGAGCGCGCGTATGGCGAAAGTGAAGTTGGCGATGTCGCACTTGCTCACCGCGGTGGCGCGACCGTAGATCCTGCCGTCCACGATCTCGCCGCCGTAGGGGTCGTGCGTCCAGCCCTCGCCGGGCGGCACCACGTCGCCGTGCGCGTTGAGCGCGATGGTCTTGCCACCATCGCCAAAGCGGCGGCGCACGATCAGGTTGGTGATGGTCTCCAGGCCGGCGGCCTTCACCTCGTCTTCGGGCACGGCGTGCTTTTCGGCGGTCAGGCCCATGGCGGCCAGCAGCTCGGCCGTGCGTTCGGCGTGCGGCGCGTTGTTGCCGGGCGGTGTGTCGGTGGGCACGCGCACGAGCTCCTGAAGAAACTCCACTTCTTCGTCGAAGTGGGCGTCGATCCAGGCGTCGAGTTGCTGTTGTGGTGTGGTCATGGGGTGTTCAGTTGGGGTGTTCGGCGGCGAGTTGTTCAAGCAGGTGCGCGAAGGCGCGCACGCAGAGGTCCATGTCGTCACTGGTGGTGGATTCGAGCGGGTTGTGGCTGATGCCGCTGTTGAGACCGCGCACGAACAGCATGGCTTGTGGCATCACTTCGTGCAGCTTCATGGCGTCGTGGCCGGCGCCGCTGGGCAAACGGTGCAGCGGCACGCCGAGCGCGTTCACAGCCGCTTCCCAACGCGCCTGCCAGGCGGGAGCGCTGGGCGCGGCGGCGGCGCGCATGGTTTCTTCCCGCGTGTGGCGCACACCGCGGCGCGCGCAGATGGCTTGCAGCTGCGCCAGGACATCGGTTTCCAGCGCATCGCGCTGCGCATCGCTGGGCGCGCGCAGGTCGAGGCTGAAGCTGCAGCGGCCCGGCACCACGTTGATGGAGCCATTGGGCACCTGCAGCATGCCGATGGTGGCCACCGAGTCGCCGTCGGTCGCGGCGCGTTGCTCGGCGTAGAGCGCGAGCTCGGCCACGGCGCAGGCGGCGTCGCGGCGGCGGTCCATGGGCGTGGTGCCGGCGTGGCTGGCCATGCCGATCACTTCGCCCAGGTAGCGCACGCTGGCGTTGATGGAGGTGACGACGCCCAGCGGCAGGTCGAGCTCGTTGAGCACAGGGCCCTGTTCGATGTGCACTTCGACAAAGCCGAGGTATTTCGATGGGTCGCGTTGCAGCGCTGTGATGGCTTCCAGCGTTGCGGGCAGGCCGGCGTTTTGCATGGCCGCGCGCATGGTGATGCCATCGGCATCCTGCTGGTCCAGCCAGGCCGGGTTGAAATGGCCGGTGAGCGCACCCGAGCCCAGGAAAGTGGCTTTGTAGCGCTGGCCTTCTTCTTCGGCAAAACCCACCACCTCGATGGCGAACGGCAGGCGCTGGCCTGCCTGCTTCAACTGCTGAACACAGGCCATGGGCACGAAGATGCCGAGCCGCCCGTCGTATCGGCCGCCGTTGCGCACGGTGTCGTAGTGGCTGCCTGTGAGCAAGGCGGGCGCATCGGGCGTGTTGCCGTGGTATCGGCCCACCACGTTGCCCACCACGTCGATGTGCGCTTCGTCAAACCCCAGCGCAAGCATCTGCCGCTGCAGCTGCGCTGCGCAGGTGCGGTGCGCATCGGTCAGGTAGGTCACGGTGAGCTGGCCGAGTTCGGCGTAGCCCGGGTCGGTGTGGCGCGCAAGGTCTTCGTGCCAGTCCCACACCGCGTTGCCCAGCACCGGATCGAAGCCGAACTTGTCGTTCAGGCGGATCTCGGCGATGCGGTGGATGTTGCGCAGGCATTCGGCGCGCTCGAAGTCCACCGGGTTGTGCAGGCGGCGCTCGAAGGTGGCGATGATCTCCGCCTTGCTGAGGCCGGTGCCACGCGGGCCGCGCACCGCCAGGATGAACGGGAAACCGTGCTTTGCGTTGTAGTCGGCGTTGAGCCGCTGGATGTGCGCGAATTCTTCGGGCGTGCAGTTCGTCAGGCCCGCTTTCGACTGCTCGTTGGTGGACTCGGCCGTCAGTGTTTTGCTGACCATCGCCTTGCCCGCGAGCTCGGGGTGGGCGCGGATCAGGGCGAGCTGTGGCTCGACGCCGGCTTCATTGAGCACGCGCACCATGGCGTGTTTCAGTGCGGCGAGCGAGGCGAACGGACGTTGTTTCAGCGCGGCCTCGACGATCCAGGGCGAGTGTTCGTACAGGCCGTCGAGCATCAGCGCGGCCTCTGCCAGCGGTGCGGCGTTGAGTTGGTCCAGGGTGATGGGCATGGCTGTGCTCAGGAAGCGAGAAGAGGGTGGGTGGCCTTCCAGTGCCGCGCGATGTCCAGACGGCGCGCCACCCAGACCTTGTCGTGCGACTGGATGTGGTCCAGAAACCGCTGCAACGCGGTGATGCGCCCTGGGCGGCCGAGCAGGCGGCAGTGCATGCCGATGCTCATCATCTTGGGTCGGTCCAAACCATCCGGGTCGCCCTCGGCATAGAGCGCGTCGAAAGTGTCCTTCATGTACTGGAAGAACGGGTCGGCGTGAGAGTATCCCTGGGGCAGCGCGAAGCGCATGTCGTTGCAGTCCAGCGTGTAGGGCACGATGAGCTGGTGCGCGTCGCTGCCGTCGGTTTTCTTCACCTTCATCCAGAACGGCAGGTCTTCGCCGTAGTAGTCGCTGTCGTATTCGAAGCCGCCGAAGTCGGCCACGAGGCGGCGCGTGTTCGGACTGTCGCGGCCGGTGTACCAGCCCAGCGGGCGCTCGCCCGTGAGGCGCTGAATGATCGCCATCGCCTCGGCCATGTGGGCGCGCTCGGTCGCTTCGTCGATGGCCTGGTAGTGGATCCACTTCAGGCCGTGGCAGGCGATGTCGTAGCCCAGTTCCTGGAACGCGGCGGTCAGCTCGGGGTGTTTTTCCAGCGCGGTCGCCACGCCAAACACGGTCAGCGGCAAGCCGCGCTTTTCAAACTCGCGCAGCAACCGCCAGACGCCGGCGCGCGAGCCGTACTCGTAGATGCCTTCCATGCTGATGTGGCGCTCCGGGAACGAGGCCGGGTTGAACATCTCCGAGAGGAACTGCTCCGAGCCCGCGTCGCCGTGCAACACACAGTTCTCGCCGCCTTCTTCGTAGTTCAGCACGAACTGCACGGCAATGCGCGCGCCATTCGGCCAGCACGCGTGCGGCACGTCCCGGCCATAGCCGACCAGATCGCGGGGGTAGGGGGCGGTGCTGTCGTAAATCGTCATGTCAGTCGGAGCGAAGTGTCTTGTCCAGGAACACCGCGGAACTGGCTTTGCCAGGCCGCTGGTGTTGCCCCTGGAGGGGCGGAGCGGCTACGCGAAGCGAGCAAGCGATGGGGGTGGTCTAAGAAAGCGCCAGGGAGATGTCGTTGCTCGGGAGCTTGCGGTCGAAAGTCAGGTTTTCTTCGACATGCATCAGGTGTTCGTTCATCAGGCGCACGGCGGTTTCTTCGTCTTTGGCGGCCAGCGCCTTGACGATGTCCACGTGTTCTTCGTTGGAATGCTCGGCCGCGTTGGTGCTCTGGTACATCAGCGTGATGAGGGCGCAGCGTGAGATCAGCTCGCGCAAGAGTTCGGCCAGCACCTGGTTGCCCATCAGTTCGGCCAAACGCACGTGGAAATCGCCCAGCAGTTCGGTGCGGCCCGGCACATCCTGGTTGTCCACGGCCCGCTTTTCCTGCGCCACGTGTTCGCGCAGGGCCTTGATCTTGCTTGGCGTGACCTGGCGAACAAAGGCACGCGTCATTTCGGTCTCCAGCATGCGGCGCACTGCGAACACCTGTTTGGCTTCCTCCACCGAGGGCGCCGCGACAAAAGCGCCGCGCGCGGGCTCCAGGCGGATCAGGCGGTTTTGCGAGAGCTGGAACAGCGCCTGGCGCACCAAGGTGCGCGAGACGCCGAAGTGGTCGGCGAGTTTCTGCTCGGCCAGTTTGGTGCCCGGATGCAACCGGTGCTCCACGATGGCCTTGGTGAGGGACTCGACGATCTGGCGCGTGCTGGAGGTTTCCATGCGGTCATCATATCCAGAAAAACAAAAAGTGTATACACTTTCAGTCGACTGCAATTGAAAGGATCTGCGATGGGTTTGAGTACACACGTTCTGGATACCATGCATGGCTGTCCGGCCGCCGGCATGGCCGTGGAGCTTTACACCACCGAGGGCGAGCAGGCCACGCTGGTCAAGCGTTTCGAACTCAACGCCGACGGCCGCAACCCCGATGGCCCGCTCTACGACAACGCCAGCCTGAAGGTGGGCACCTACCGGCTGGTGTTTGATGTGAAGGGGTATTTCGCGGCCAGGGGTGTGGCGCTGCCTGAGCCGAACTTCCTCAACCGCGTGGCGCTGGACTTCGGCGTGGCGCACACCGACCAGCACTACCACGTGCCGCTGCTGGTGAGTCCGTGGAGCTATTCCACATACAGAGGCAGCTGACGCTGGCCCCCTGCGCCGCCTGCGGCGTCACCCCCAAGGGGGGCGGCACTGGCCGTCCGGCAAAGCCGGCCCGGCGGTGCCCTGGGCAAACTCCCCCTCCGGTGCGACGTGTCTTCACCCAGAACGCGGCGGAACCGGCTTTGCCGGGCCGCACCGCGTTGCACCCTGGGGGGGTGACGCCGCAGGCGGCGCGGGGGTGACTCCAGCTACTTGCTGCGTTGTCCTTCGGTCAGCGTATCGAGCTGGAAGTTGCCGCTCTTGTCCCACAGCCAGACGTCGGTGTAGATCACGCTGCCCAGCTGTACCGGTGCCGGAAACGGGGCCGCTTCGTGCACCGTGCGTTCGATCTCGCGCACCACGTCGGGGGCATGGGAGGGGGCACGCATCCAGTTCAGGCGCCGAACGTTGCCGCGGTTGTCCAGATCCACCTGCAGCACACCAACGGCGTGCATCAGCGGCGGCAGCTGGCCTTTGAAGATGCGGTGGGCGTTTTTCCCATAAATGTGGCGGGCCCCGTCCTGACGGTAGGCGCGCGGATTGTCCGCCTGCGACACCAAGCTCGGGGGCACCTCGGCTGGGGGCGTTGGCAAGGCAATGGGTTCGACGGCCGGTGGTGTTGTGGGGGGGGCTGCCACTGGCGAAGCGCAGGCGCCCAACAGGGCAGCGGCGCACAACGCGAGCGATCCCCAGACGCTGCGCAGGCGGCTGGAGTCGGTCTTTTCGGGGCCGACCGGTCCCAGGTGGGCGGGGGTGGTGTCGTTCATGGTGCCAGGTCTCCTGATGCGAGGTCCGCACGGGCTGCCAGCGGGGGTGGCGATGTCGGGCTCATACGGACAATCTGATGAAGTGTATGTGGCTTTCGCCTGGGCGTGATTGCTGGTCGCGGTGATACTTCGCAGCACGCTCCGTGCGTTACGTATTCACACAGTTTCTGTAGGCAAACGCACCACACATGACCCCCGAGCTGGATGGTTTTTTTCGGCACCTGGCCCAAGCGCCGGCGGTGCTGGTCAGCGTGTCGGAGACGCGCGGCTCGGTGCCGCGCGAGCGCGGCGCCTGGATGGCGGTGTTTGTCGATGCCCTGGTGGGCACGATCGGTGGTGGCCAACTCGAATGGAGCGCTGTTCGCCAGGCGCGAGAACGGCTGGCGTTGCCCGGCGACCGAGCGGGAGGCAGCGCGTGGGAGCTTGAGGTGGCCCTGGGGCCCAGCCTCGGGCAGTGTTGTGGCGGCCGGATGCGCCTGCGGTTCGAGCCGGTCCAGGCGGCGGACCACGACTCCCTGCGCCAGCGCCTGAGCCCCCGGCTGACGCCGCTGGCCCTGTTCGGCGGCGGTCATGTGGGGCGGGCGATCGTGCAGGCGCTGGCACCTCTGCCCTTTGAGGTGACCTGGATCGACAGCCGCGACGAGGTGTTTCCCGGCGATTTGCCGCCGCAGGTGCATGCGGAGCATTCCGACCCGGTGCAGGCGGCCGTGGGCGATCTCGCTCCGGGTTCGCTGGTGCTGATCATGAGCTTTTCGCACGCCGAAGACCTCGACATCGTGGCGGCCTGCCTGCAGCGCCAGCGCACCACGGCCGACCTGCCGTTCGTGGGCCTGATCGGCAGCCACACCAAGTGGGCCACCTTCCGGCACCGCCTGACCGAGCGCGGCTTCGGCGATGCCGAGCTGGCCCGGGTCACCTGTCCGATCGGTCTGCCGGGCATCACCGGCAAGGAGCCCGCCGTGATCGCGGCCTCGGTTGTGGCGCAGTTGTTGCTAGTCCGGTCCGGGGCCGTCAAGGGCTGAAACGGGGCGGGATCTGCGGGTTATCACGCAGTCGACTGTTTGCAAAAAGTGTATACACTTTGACGGTCTGGTCGCAGCGGAGCGGGCGTCGTTCAACAGCATCGACGCTCAAACGCGGCCCTCAGTCGGCTCAGAGCGCCCGCGGTGGTGAGTCGCAAACCCTGGCGGGTGTCCGTCGTCGTGTTGAGGTGCCATGGAAACTTATCTGCTCGATTGGGCCAACCTGCTGTTGCGCTGGCTGCACGTCATCGTCGCCATCGCCTGGATCGGCTCCTCCTTCTATTTCGTCTTCCTCGACAGCAGCCTCACACCGCCCGAAGACGAGCAGCTGAAAAAAGACGGCGTCTCCGGCGAGCTCTGGGCGCTTCACGGTGGCGGTTTCTACCACCCGGTCAAGTTCTCGGGCGCGCCGCCCAGGCTGCCCGAGCACCTGCACTGGTTCTACTGGGAAAGTTATTCCACCTGGCTCTCGGGCTTTGCGCTGTTCCTCATTTCATACTTGTGGAGCCCGAGCGTCTACCTGATCGATCCCAACATCATGCAATGGAGCCCGGCCGGCGCCATTGCTGCGGCGCTGGCGTTCCTGGTGGTGTTCTGGCTGCTCTACGACGCCATCTGCCGCACGCTGGGCCAGACCGACAACGGCGACGCCAAGGTCGGCGCACTGGTGCTGGTGCTGGTATGCATCGCGGCTTACGCAGCCACGCAGATGTTTGCCGGGCGCGCCGCCTTCCTGCTGATGGGCGCCATGCTCGCCACCTCGATGAGCGCCAACGTGTTCTTCTGGATCATCCCCGGCCAGCGCACCGTGGTGGCCGACATCAAAGCCGGGCGCCCGGTGGACCCGATCCACGGCAAACGCGGCAAGCAGCGCAGCGTGCACAACACCTACTTCACGCTGCCGGTGCTGTTCGCCATGCTGAGCAACCACTACAGTTTCACCTACGCCAACGAACACAACTGGCTGATCCTCATCGGCATGATGTTTGCCGGTGCCGCCATCCGCCAGTTTTTCGTCATGCGCCACGGCTTCAAGCTCGGCCGCAACGCCCACCCCTGGCCCTACGCGGCGGTGGGCGTGGTGGCGCTGCTCGCGCTCATCGTCTGGCTCAAGCCCGCGCCGGTGGCTGCGGTGGCGATTCCTGAGACGGTGAGTTATGCGCAGCTCAAGCCGGTGATCGAGCAGCGCTGTGTCATGTGCCACGGCGAAGCCCTGCAGTCCAAGGGGGTGCGCATGGACCAGCCAGCCGCCGTCAAGCAGCACGCGCAGATGATCTACCAGCAGGTGGTGCTCATGAAGGCCATGCCCATGAACAACGCCACAGGCATCACCGACACCGAGCGTGCCCTGTTTGCGCAGTGGTTCATGGACGGCGCAAAAACCGAGTGAAGGCCCGGCCCGGCGGGCGTGTTTGATCTGCGGTAACCTCGGTGCCGCCGTCACAACACCACCCCCCACACCATGAAAACCAAAGCCGCCGTCGCCTGGAAAGCAGGCCAGCCCCTGACCATCGAAACCGTGGACCTCGAGGGGCCAAAATTCGGCGAAGTGCTGGTCGAGATCAAGGCCACCGGCATCTGCCACACCGACTACTACACGCTCAGTGGCGCCGACCCCGAAGGCATCTTTCCGGCGATCCTGGGCCATGAAGGCGCGGGCATCGTGGTGGACGTGGGGCCGGGCGTGACCTCGCTCAAGAAAGGCGATCACGTCATCCCGCTCTACACGCCCGAATGCCGCCAGTGCAAGTTCTGCCTGAGCCGCAAGACCAACCTCTGCCAGCTGATCCGCGGCACGCAGGGCAAGGGCCTGATGCCCGACGCCACCAGCCGCTTCAGCATGGACGGCAAGCCCCTCTTTCATTACATGGGCACCAGCACCTTCAGCAACTACACGGTCGCGGCGGAGATCTCGCTGGCCAAGATCCGCGAGGATGCACCCTTCGACAAGGTCTGCTACATCGGCTGTGGCGTCACCACCGGCATCGGTGCCGTGATCTTCACGGCCAAGGTGGAGGCCGGCGCCAACGTGGTCGTGTTCGGCCTCGGTGGCATTGGCCTGAACGTGATCCAGGGCGCCAGGATGGTGGGCGCCGACAAGATCATCGGCGTCGACCTGAACCCCGCGCGCGAGGCCATGGCCCGCAAGTTCGGCATGACGCACTTCATCAACCCCAAGGACCATGCCAACGTGGTCGATGCGATCGTGCAGCTCACCGACGGCGGCGCCGACTACAGCTTCGAGTGCATCGGCAACACGAAGGTGATGCGCGACGCGCTGGAGTGCACGCACAAGGGCTGGGGCCGCAGCATCATCATCGGCGTGGCCGAGGCCGGTGCCGAGATCAGCACGCGCCCGTTCCAGCTCGTGACCGGCCGCAAGTGGGAAGGCTCGGCCTTCGGCGGCGCGCGCGGCCGCACCGACGTGCCCAAGATCGTGGACTGGTACATGGAAGGCAAGATCAACATCGACGACCTGATCACCCACAAGCTCAAGCTGGAAGACATCAACAAGGGCTTTGACCTGATGAAGAGCGGCGAGTCGATCCGTTCGGTGGTCGAGTTCTAAGAGACCATCTGCCTTTGAGCCCGCCATGGCGCTGCCCACCCTGAACGCTGACACCCGCGTGCGCGCCGGCGTGCTGGAGGTGGCCTGCCACCTGGCCGGGCCCGCCGACGGCCCGCCGGTGCTGCTGATGCACGGCTTTCCCTACGACATCCATGCCTACGTCGACGTCGCGCCGATGCTGGCCAACGCCGGCTGCCGCGTGGTGGTGCCGTACCTGCGCGGTTTCGGCGCCACGCGGTTCCTGGAAGCTTCGACGCCCCGCTCCGGCGAGCAGGCGGCGCTGGGGGCCGATCTGCTGGCCTTGCTCGATGCGCTGCACATAGATCGCGCGGTGCTGGCCGGCTACGACTGGGGCGGCCGCGCGGCCTGCGTGGTGGCGGCCCTGTGGCCCGAACGCTGCGCGGGGCTGGTCTCGGTCAACAGCTACAACATCCAGAACATCGCGCGCGCCATGGTGCCGGACACGCCGGCCAATGAACACCGGCTCTGGTACCAGTACCTGTTCCACAGCGAGCGCGGCCGCGCCGCGCTGCAGCAGGATCGGCGCGCGCTCTGCAAGCTGCTCTGGCAGATGTGGTCGCCCACCTGGGTCTTCGACGAAGCCACCTTCGAGCGCAGCGCTGCCGCTTTCGACAACCCCGATTTCGTTGAGGTGGTCATCCACTCCTACCGCCACCGCTTCGGCCTCGTGACGGGCGACCCGGCGGTGGCCGCGGTGGAGCGGCGCCTGGCCGCGCAGCCGGTGATCGGCGTGCCGGTCATCACGCTGGACGGTGAGGCAGACGGCGTGCGGCCGGCCGAGCTGGCGCCAGCCAATGCCCACCGTTTCACCGGGCCGCGCTCGCACCGCATCCTGCCTGGTGTGGGTCACAACCTGCCGCAGGAAGCGCCGCGCGTCTTTGCCGACGCCATACTGGAACTGATCCGCCGTTGAGGGCGGGCACCCTCACGGAGAAAAACACCATGGGTTTTGAGCGCCTTGAACTGGTCAGCGAACACGGCTGCTTCGGCGGCGTGCAGCGTTTCTACAAACACGCATCGAGCGAGATCGGCTTGCCGATGCGTTTTGCGCTGTACCTGCCGCCGCAGGCGCTGGCCGGGCAAAAAGTGCCCTTGCTCACTTTCCTGGCGGGCCTGACCTGCACCGAAGAAACCTTCTCCATGAAAGCGGGTGCGCAGCGGCTGGCCGCCCAGCTCGGCCTGGCGCTGCTGATGCCCGACACCAGCCCGCGCAACACCGGTGTGGACAGCGAAGACCACCACTGGGACTTCGGTGTCGGTGCCGGCTTCTACCTCGATGCCACGCAGGCGCCGTGGTCGGGCCACTGGTGCATGGAGAGCTACCTGCTGAAAGAACTGCAGCCAGCGGTGACCGCCGAGTTCCAGCTGGACCGTGAACGCCTGGGTCTGTTTGGCCACTCCATGGGCGGGCATGGTGCGCTCACGCTGGCGCTGCGCCACCCGGGTGTGTTCCGCAGCCTCTCGGCCTTCGCGCCCATCTGTGCGCCCACGAAGTGCCCCTGGGGCCACAAGGCCTTCACCGGCTACCTCGGCCAGGATGAAAGCCTCTGGGCGGAACACGATGCCAGCCTGCTCATGGCCGCGCAGAAGACCGCACCGTACCCTGGCGGCATCCTGATCGACCAGGGCCTGGCCGACAAATTCCTCACCGAGCAGCTGTATCCCGAAGCCTTTGAAGCCGCCTGCGCGCAGGCCGGCCAGCCGCTCACGCTGCGCCGCCACGCGGGTTACGACCACGGCTACTATTTCATCGGCACCTTCATGGAAGACCACCTGCGCCACCACGCGCAGGCGCTGGCGCAAGCCTGAGCGGTCTCAGCCGGGCAGGGCGCCGGGCTGCTGCAGCTGCCGGTAGACCACTTCGGCCAGCTGCGCCAGCCGTTCCCGGGGCAGATCGCCGCTGAGCGCGTAGCCGAGCGAACCCTCGACCCAGTAAAAGGTTTCGGTCTGACCCACCCGCGCGAAGCGGAACGCCGCCGGCGCCGGGGCGGCGTCACCCGGCAGCACCGAGACATGCAGCGTGATGCGCCCGGCCGCGGGGTTCTCGTACATGAACAGCGCGCGCGGTTCACCCGCCTGGCCGGGCAGCAGGCGCCCGCCCATCAGCCCGAAGCCCTGATCTTCCAGCAGCGGCGCCTTCAGCGGCGTGCCCAGGCGGCGCGACAGCCATTGCACCAGATGCGCCTGCTCCTGCACACCGACCTCGACCGCGTGGCGTTTTTCGGGCACATACACCGCGTGCGCCACGCGCGCTTCCTGCACGAAGCCGGGTTCACCAGCGCCGGCGAGCGGCGCGTCGACCGGGCGCAGCCACCAGCCGCCCGCGAAGCCCAGACCCAGCATCAGGCTGGCCACCAGGCCCTGCAACCAGGGCCGCGAACGGCGCGGCCGGGTGGCGCGCACCAGTGCCAGCGGCACGGGTTCGTCGAGCACACCGCGCTGCAGCGCCTGCAGGCCCAGGCGCTGGACCTGCCAGGCCTGGACCCGGGCAGCGGCGTCGGGGTTTTGCAACAGCCAGTCCGACACCGCAGGGACAAGCCCGGGGGGCAACTGGCCGTCGACCCAGGCGTGCAGCTCGGCGTCGGTCACGGGAGTGGGGTTGTCGGTGGTCATGCGCGATGCGTTTTCATTTCACGATCTTCAAACGGGGTGTCCGGGTCTGAACCGGGGCTCCACCGTCCATCAGGTGGCGCAGTTGTTCGCGTCCGCGCGACAGCCGCGACATCACCGTGCCCACCGGCACGCCCAGCACCTGGGCGGCTTCTGCGTAGGGCAGTTCTTCCACACACACCAGCAACACCACCTCGCGCAGCGCGGGGCTGAGCTGGTGCAGCGCCTGCTCCAGGTCCATGCGCTCCGGCGTGTACCGGAACGGGTCGTGGCTGGGCTCGTTGCCCTCGTCCAGTTCCACCGCCTGGCGCTCGTGCACCTGGTCGCGCACCTGGTTCAGGTGCAGGTTGTGCATCAGCGAGAGCAGCCAGCCGCGCAGACCGCTGCCGTCTTCGCGCGGGCGCCACAGCGACCACTTGTGGCAGGCCCGTTCCAGCGTGTCCTGCACCAGGTCGTCGGCACGGCTGGCATCCCCCGTGAGCAGGCGCGCATAGCGCCGCAGTCGGGGAATGTGGGTCAGCGCGCCTTCCGGACCCAAACCTGGCCGCCTTCAGGGCTTGACGACGTGCCAGACACCGTTGAACCCGTCGCCGGTCTTGTCGCCGGGCTTGGTGTCCTTGACCCAGTAGTACAGCGGCTTGCCTTTGTAGGCCAGCTGTTTGCCACCGTCATCGCGCGTGATCACGCTGTAGTCGCCCGCGGCTGCGGCGTTGCCGGCCATCAGCGGCGGCCAGTTGGCGGCGCAGGGGCCGTTGCAGACGCTCTTGCCACTGCCGGCCATGTCGCGGTCGAAGGTGTAGAGCGTCATGCCGTTGGGGCCCGTCAACATGCCATTGGCCATCATCGGCGCACCCGCGGGTGCGGAGGCCGCAGCCGCCGGGGCCATGCCGTAGCCGGGGCGCTGCATCATGCCGTGGTAGCCGGGCCCGCCCATGCCTCGGGGGCCGGCGCAGCCCACCAGCAGGGCGGCGCCCAGCAGCAGGGTGGCAGATGTTGAAAACAGGAGGGATCGGCGTTGCATGAGCAGGCTCCTTGAACAGAGGTTAAACAGGGACTGACATGCGGTGAACACCACAGCGAGCCCGTTTATTCCCGATGACCCAACTGTTTTTTTGGCGTCCGGGCTCAGAAATCGGACCAGATGATCTTGCTGCCGGTGTTTTCCCAGGCTTCGTAGTGCTTCGCGTACAGGTCTTCGATGCGGTTGCGCTTGACCTTGAAGGTTGGCGTGATCACGTCGTTGTCCACCGTCCAGGCGGTGGTCACCAGCACGATGCATTGCAGCTGTTCGTGCGGGTCGAGGGTGGCATTGATGCGCTGGAGGTGTTGCGCCAGCGAGCTTTCGAGTTCGGCGCGTGCGCCGGGATGGGCCGCGCGGGCCACGGCTTCGGGGTTGAGCATCACGATGCCCAGCGGCTGGCCCAGGTTGGCGCCGGTCACCACGCAGGCTTCCACCGCTTCGTGCTCGACCAGCTTGTCCTCGATCGGCGCGGGCGCCACGTATTTGCCCTTGCCGGTCTTGAACAGGTCTTTCACCCGGCCGGTGATGCGCAGCAGGCCCCGGGCGTCGATCTCGCCCTTGTCGCCGGTCCTGAGCCAGCCGTCCTCCGTGAAGGCCTCGCGGGTCTTCTCCGGGTCTTTGTAGTAGCCCAGCATCAGCGCCTGGCTGCGCATCTGCACCTCGCCCGTGGCCGGGTCGATGCGGTGCTCGACGCCCTCGTAGACCGGCCCCACGGTGCCCTGCTGGTTCTTGCCCGGCTCGGTGATGTGCGAGAGCGCGAGGTTCTCGGTCATGCCGTAACCCTCGTTGATGTGCAGGCCCAGCCGGCTGTACCACTGCAGCAGGGCCAGCGGCATGTGGGCAGCGCCCCCGGCGGCGAACTGGCACTGGTCCAGGCCCAGCGCCTTCATCACCTTCCTGCGCACGATGCCGCCCAGGATGGGGATGCCCAGCAGCCGGTTGAGCTTGGCCGGCGGTATTTTGTGGTGCACGCCCTGCTGGAACTTCACCCACAGCCGCGGCACCGAGAAGAAGATGGTGGGGCGCGCGCGCTGCAGGTCGGCGGCGAAGGTGTCGAGCGACTCGGCGAAATACACGTGCATGCCGGTGCGCAGCCAGCCGTGTTCGACCAGCATGCGCTCGACCACGTGCGCCAGCGGCAGGTAGGACAGCATGCGGTCGTCGGCCGACATGGGGATGCGCTTGAGGCCCGAGTCGAGCGCCCAGGCGAAATTCTCGAAGCTGTGCATCACGCCCTTGGGGTTCCCGGTGGTGCCCGAGGTGTAGATCAGCGTGGCCAGCTCGTCGCCCTGGCGCAGCGGTGTGCCCTGCAGGGGCTCGTGGCGGCCGCAGATCGCGTCCCAGCCTTCGTAGCTTTCGATCGCGTCCAGCGGCGAGAGCGCATAGCTGATGCAGGGCAGGCCGTCGGGCACGCCGGGCTTCATGCCCTCCCAGCCGTCGAGCTTGCCGATGAAACAGGCTTTGGCTTCGCTGTGGGTCAGGATCTGGCGCACCGTCTCGGCCGCCAGCGTGGGGTACAGCGGCACCGACACATGGCCGGCCATCCAGATCGCCAGGTCGCTCATCATCCACCAGGCGCAGTTCTTCGACAGGATGGCCACCTTGGAGCCCGGCTCCCAGCCCCGGGACTGCAGGTGCGCGGCCATGCGCCGCACCTGGTCGCCGATCTGGCCCCAGGTGAAGTCCTGCACCGCACCGCTGCCCAGGGGTTGCGTGAGGGCCACGCGGTTGGGTGCGGTCTGCTCCCAATGGTAGAGGCGTTGCAGGGACAGCAGTTCGGGCGCGACGAGGCTCATGGTGGGGTCTCCTGTTTTTCTGGTCTAGGGCGTATCGCCTCCGGGGAAGCTACCCGGTCACAGGCGTTTGGGTCAGTGGGTTTTCCCTGCCATTGCCCAGCATGCACCGCCGCGTGACGGTCATCGTTGATCAGGCTCAAACGGCCTGCGCAGGGATCAGACCGTGAACGTGGCCGAGAGGCTGAACCCGGGCAGGGAAAAGGTGGCCGACCAGTGTTCGCCCGGCTGCACCGGCCAGGCGTCGGTCCAGGTGCCGGTGGTCACGACGTCGCCGGGCATCAGGTCGGGCGCGCCCGGGCAGGCGCGCAGCGTGTTCATGAAATCGTGCAGGGCGCGCAGCGGGCTGTCGAGCACGTTGGCGCCCTGGCCCTGTTCAACGGCCTGACCTTGCCGGTCCAGCACGACGAGGGTCTGCGCCAGCAGGGCGTCGAGCTGGGCGGCGCTGGCGGCCAGTTCGTGCACCGGGGTCTGGCGCCCGACCAGCAGGCGCGCGTGCAGGCTGCCGTCGGCCACCGTGTCGGCGGCCTGGAATTTCCAGTCCGGCAGGTGCGACTGCACGATCTCGAAGCCGGGGGCGACCCAGGCGATGGCATCGAACAGCTGCGCCAGCGTGGCAGCGGGCGCCGGGGTGGCCCGCAGGCCGAACACCATCTCGGGCTCCAGCCGGGGCTGGCAGGTGGCCGCCAGCGAGACCGTGCCTTCGCCCTCGCAGAAGGCCAGTGTGCTGCTGTAGACGGTGCCCCAGATGGGTTCGAACACGTTGTAGCGGGGCCAGATCGTGCGGTTGGTGAAACCGACCTTGTAGCCGCGGGGCACTTCGCCACGCGCCTGCCGAAGCGCGCGCACTGCCAGCGCGCGGGCGTAGGCGGTGGGCAGATCGAAGGCGGGGTCGGCGCTGGGCGGGGCGCTCCAGAGCCGGGCCTGGTCGAGGTGGGTGAGCAGATCCTGAGGCGACATGGCAGCGGCCTGAAAACGGGGTGTTCGGCATCATAGGCTGGCGCGGCCCCCGTGTCAGGCCCTCGGGTGACCGCACCGCGTTATGCTGGTGCCATGAGCCCGAACCCGTCCATCCAGCTTCGCGAATTCGTCACCGGTGGTGACCCCGCCGCCCAGCCCGCGGCCAGCATCATCGTGCTGCACGGCCTCGGTGCCGACGGCAGCGACTTCGTGCCGATCGCGCAGGAGCTTGACCTCAGCGCCATCGGCCCGGTGCGATTCGTGTTTCCCAACGCGCCGGTGCAGCCGGTCACCATCAACGGTGGCTACGAGATGCGCGCCTGGTACGACATCTACCCGCCGGGCGCCGACCCCGCTGTCCCGCGCCGGGAAGACGAAGCCGGGTTGCGCCGGGCCCAGACCATCGCGCAGGCCCTGATCGACCGCGAGGCCGGGCGCGGCGTGCCCGCCGAGCGCACCGTGCTGATGGGGTTTTCGCAGGGCTGTGTGGTCGCGCTCATGGCCGGGCTGCGCGCGCCGCAGCGGCTGGCCGGGCTGGTGGGGCTCTCGGGCTACCTCGCCCTGGCCGATCGCACCGCATCGGAAGTGCACGCCGCCAACCGCGCCACGCCCATCTTCCTGGCCCACGGCGAAGAAGACGATGTGGTGGACATGTCGCGCGGCACCGCGGCACGCGACGCACTGACCGCGCTGGGATACGCCGTGGCCTGGCACAGCTACCCGATGGGGCACTCGGTCTGCGCCGAAGAGGTGGCCGACCTCAACGCCTTTTTGCTGCGGGTGCTGGCGTCGGGCTGAGCCAGCCACCACCTTGACGGGTGTTGACTTCGCTTTTGTTTGTGAAGTCTGCATCCGGATGCAACCGCGGCGCCGCTGAAGGACTGTTTTCGTTTCATCGGTGCGCGCGGGCGCTTATGCTGGCCGCATGTACGCGCAAGATCTTTCATTGAACCAGACCCTTCGGCCGCAGACCTTCGTGACCGGGCGCGATCCGGCCGCCACGCCCGTGGCCAGCCTCATCGTGCTGCACGGCCTGGGCACCACGGGCGGTGACTTCATCCCCCTGTTGCGCAGCATGAACCTGGCCGCCGTGGGCCCGGTGCGCTGCGTGTTTCCCGATGCGCCCCTGCGCACCGTGAGCTTCAACGGCAGCGACATGCACGCCTGGTACGACGCCGCGCCGTCCGACGCACCGCGCCATGCGCCGCTGCCGGCGGACGAGGGGGGCCTGCGCGCCTCGCAGAGCCTGGTTCAGGCGCTGATCGAGCAGGAAGCAGCCCAGGGCATGCCGTCCGAGCGCATCGTGCTCATGGGCTTCTCGCAAGGTGCCGTGCTCGCGTTGCACGCCGGCCTGCGAGCGCCCCAGCGCCTGGCCGCGATCGTGGCGCTCTCGGGCTACCTGCCCCTGGGCGCCCGCACCCTCCAGAGCGAGTCCCATTCCGCCAACCAGCGCCTGCCCATTTTCCTGGCGCATGGCGAGTACGACGAGGTGGTGCCGATTGACCGCGCCCGGGCCGCGCGCACCGTCCTGCAGGTCATGGGCCACCTGGTGGAGTGGCACAGCTACCCCATGGGCCACGAGGTGAGCGACACCGAGCTGGCCGATGTGGAGGCCTGGCTGATCGGGGTTCTGAGCGTGGTCTGACTTGCCCCCCCTCCCGCAGCGCTTCGCGCTACCCCCCCAGGGGGCGGCACTGGCCGTCCGGCAAAGCCGGCCCGGCGGTGCCCTGGGCGGCAGCGCGAAGCGCTACGGGGTCACCTCTCAGCGATGTAGTGCGACATGTGCGCACTCTCGCCGGGCGCCAGGAACTCGCGCACCTCGGCTTCGAGCGCGTGGTCGGCCACGGTGGCGCGGGCGCGCTGGTGCAGGTAGTCGGCCCATGAGGTGACGATGAAACGTTCGACGTAGCGCGAGGGTTCGCCCAGGTCCCGGTAGATGCGCCAGAAGGTGGCGCCGTCGCGCCGGCGCGGCGCCTTCATGCGGCTGATGGTGTCGAGGAAGACCTTGTCTTCCCCCGCGCGGATGCGGTAGCCCACTTCCACCGCCACCGGGCCGGCCTCGGGGCTGGGTTCGTCGTTCACAAACAGCTCGTCCCACGGTGTGCCCTGGGTCACCTCGTGCGCCTCGCCCACGCGCAGCGGGAACGGGCGCGCCAGCAGCAGGCCCGCGGCCATCAGCACCCCGGCGGCCACCAGCGCGGCGGTGAGGCCGGCGATGTCGGACACCGCGCCCCAGAACGCCGAGCCGATGGCGAACGCGCCGAGCGAGGCCACGATGTGCAGCGCCACCGCGCGCGAGCGCACCCAGGGCGGGGCGCTGGCCTGGGTGGCGGTGTTGAAGGTGGACATCGCCGCCATCCAGGCCGCGCCGCC
This sequence comes from Hydrogenophaga sp. ZJX-1, assembly GCF_048590325.1. Lineage (NCBI taxonomy): Bacteria > Pseudomonadati > Pseudomonadota > Betaproteobacteria > Burkholderiales > Comamonadaceae > Hydrogenophaga > Hydrogenophaga sp. ZJX-1. The sequence continues at coordinate 236,422 of NZ_JBMBRA010000003.1, read as the reverse complement.
CACCGCCATGGCGGCGTACACCAGCAGCGGCACACGCACCCAGGCGGCCAGCAGCATGACGAGGGAAAACGCCACGCAGGCCGCGGCGATGATGGCGTCGAGCCCGAAGCGGCTGCGCAGGCGGCCGATCACCAGGCCCGAGGCCACCGCGCCGGTGCCCATGCAGCCCATCAGCAGGCCGAAGCCCTGCGCCCCGGTGCCGAGCTGGCGCTGCGCGATCACCGGCAGCAGCGCCCACAGCGCCGAGCCGGCCGCGCTGTACGCCATCACGCGCACGAGCTGGGCCAGGATGATGCGCGAGTGCCAGGCGAAACGCAGGCCGCTCAGCGTGCCGCCCCAGAGGCGTTCGGCCGGCAGGCGCGAGGGCGGGTGCGCTTTCGGGGGCCAGCGGCGGATCGACTCCCACATCACCCCCGTGGTGAACACCGTGACCACAAACACCCAGCCCGCGCCCATCCAGGCGAACAGCAGGCCGGCCAGCGTGGGGCCGATCGCGCGCGCCGCGTTGTAGGCGATGCCGATGGCCGTGATCGCCTGTGGCCATTCGTCGCGTGGGACCGGGTCGATCACCGACGAGTTCCAGGCCGGGGTCAGCACGGCCGTGCAGCAGCCGCACACGAAGACCAGGAACAGCACCGACGCCGGCCCGCCCCAGCCGCCGAGCACCAGCCCGGCCAGCAGCACACAGGCCACCACCTGCGCGATCAGCGCGCCCGAGATCAGGCGCCGGCGGTCGGTGGTGTCGGCCAGCACGCCCGCGGGCAGCGCCAGCAGGAACATCGGCAGGAACACGGCGGTCTGTACCAGCGCGGCGAGGAAGGACGAACCGGTGAGCTCGACCATGAGCCAGGCCGCCGCCATGGTCTGCATGCCCGCGCCAATGAAGAAGACCGCGCCGCAAAGCCACAGCCCGCGGAAAGCGGGCTGTCGCAGGGGGCTCCAGATGGAGTGGGAAGGGGTCATCGGGTCCATTGTCCCGCAGCGGCTCAGGCCGTGCGTGCCGTTTCAGCCAAGACCCTGGCCAGCCGGTTGTGCCGTTCCACCAGCGGCCCGAGATCGACGGTGGTGAGCTGGCCTTCGCGCACCACCACCCGGCCGTTGACGATGGTGTAGGCCGCGGGCGGGCTGGCGCAGAGCAGCAGGCTGGCCACCGGATCGTGCACCGCGCCACCGGCAAAGCCGAGGGTGCGCAGGTCGAACAGCGCGAAGTCGGCACACATGCCCACCGACAGGTGGCCAATGTCCTGGCGGCCCAGCACCATCGCACCGCCGCGCGTGGCCATGTGCAGCGCGTCGCGCGCGGTCATCTCGGCCGGGCCGAGGTCGCAGCCGAAGAAAGTTTTGCCGCTGCGGGTCTCGGGCGGCATCAGCGCGCGGCCCACGCGGGCCAGCAGCAGCGCCTGGCGCGCTTCGTTCACCATGTGCGCCGCGTCGTTGCTGGCGCTGCCGTCCACACCCAGACCCACCGGAACGCCCGCGTTCAGCATGCGGCGGATGGGGGCGATGCCGGAGGCGAGGCGCATGTTGCTGCAGGGGCAGTGCGCCACCCCGGTGCGGCTGGCGGCGAAGAGCGAAATGCCTTCGTCGTCCAGCTTCACGCAGTGCGCGTGCCACACGTCGTCGCCCAGCCAGCCGAGTTCCTGCGTGTACTGCGCCGGGGTCTGGTTAAACTTCTCGCGGCTGTAGGCGATGTCATGGTCGTTCTCTGCCAGGTGGGTGTGCAGGCGCACGCCCTGGCCCTTGAAGCTGCGCGCGAGCAGGGCGCTCTGGCGCATCAGATCGGGGCTCACCGAAAACGGCGAACACGGCGCAAGTGCCACCTGCACCATGGCGCCGTGCGCGGCGCTGTGCCAGGTCTCGACCAGGCGCTGGCCGTCCTTGAGGATGGCGTCTTCGTTTTCCACCACGCTGTCAGGTGGCAGCCCGCCCGCGCTCTGCCCCACGCTCATGCTGCCGCGCGTGGCCAGGAAGCGCATGCCGATCTGCTGTGCCCCTTCGATGCTGTCTTCCAGCCGCACCCCGTTGGGGTAGATGTAGAGGTGGTCGCTGCTGGTGGTGCATCCGCTGAGCAGCAGTTCGGCCATCGCCACCTGGGTCGAGACCTGCACCATCTCGGGCGTGAGCCCGGTCCAGATCGGGTAGAGGCCGCGCAGCCAGGAAAACAGCTCGGCGTCCTGCACGCCGGGGATGGCCCGCGTGAGCGACTGGTACATGTGGTGGTGCGTGTTCACCAGACCGGGTGTGACGAGGTGGCCGCGCGCATCGATGGTTTCACCCGCCGATTCGAGCAAGGCGCGCGGCAGCTCGGCTGTCGGGCCGATCCACTCGATCACGTTGTCTCGCACGAACAGCGATGCGTCTTTGATTTCCCGCCCCCTGGATGGGTCGGCGTGGTCGAAGGTGGCGATGCAGGTGGCGTTGTGGATCAGCAGGGTGTTCATGTCATTTCAACCAGTAGCCGGGCTTTGAATAGATTTTCTTCAGGTGTTCGATGAAAAACCGCACCTTGGCCGGCAAATGCCTTTGCTGCGGGTACACGGCCAGGATGTCATAGGCCGGCAGGGCGAAGCTGTCGAGCACGGTCACCAGCTCGCCGCGCTGCAGCTGCGCCTGGATCTCCCAGGTGCTGCGCCAGCCCAGGCCCATGCCTTCGCTCACCCAGCGGTGCAGCAGCTCGCCGTCGTTGCAGTCCAGGTTGCCGTCCACGCGCACCGTCACCGTCTTGCCGCCGTCCTGGAAATACCAGCCGCGTTGCTGACCCCCTTGCAGGTTGAAGGCCAGGCAGTTATGGGCCTTCAGGTCGTCCAGCGTTTTGGGCTTGCCGTGTTTGCGGAAGTAGGCCGGCGTGCCGCAGACCACGCGCTGGTTGGTGGCCAGCTTGATCGCCACGAAGTTCGGATCGATCACGCCGCCGATGCGCAGGCCCAGGTCGTAGCCATCGCGCACCAGATCGACCACGCGGTCGGTGAGGTTGAACGAGAGCTTCACCGCCGGGTTGGCCTTCAGGAACGCCGCCGCATGCGGCGCCACGTGCAGCCGCCCGAACGCCGCCGGGGCCGAGACGATCAGGTGGCCGCTGGCGCTGTGTTTCTGGGCCGACACGGTGGCCTCGGCCTGCGCCCACTGCACCAGCAGCGCGCGGCATTCGTCCAGAAAGTTCGCGCCTTGCTCGGTCAGCGCCAGCCGCCGCGTGGAGCGGTGGATCAGCTGCGTGCCCAGGCGCCTTTCCAGCGCGTCGATGCGCCGGCCCATCATCACCGGGGTGATGCCCGCGTGCAGCGCGGCCGCGGCCAGGCTGCCGTGTTCCATCACCTGCACAAAGGCTTCGATCTCTTTGTAGCGGTCCATGGCGGCATGTTATCCGGGAGATTCCATACCTGGAGTATCGAATCAAAGTACCCCCAATGGCATTCTCAAGACGGTATGACGTCCATAGCATCGGCTCCAGTGATTCAACCCAACCGGAGACAGACATGCCGAAGATGAAGGCCGCGATGGCCGCCGTGCTCGTGATGGAAAAGGAAGGCATCACCCAGGCCTTTGGTGTGCCCGGCGCCGCCATCAACCCGCTCTACGCCCAGCTGCGCGAGCGCCAGACGATCGCCCACGTGCTGGCGCGGCATGTGGAAGGCGCCTCGCACATGGCCGAGGGCTACACGCGGGCACGCGCCGGCAACATCGGCGTGTGCATCGGCACCAGCGGCCCGGCCGGTACCGACATGATCACCGGCCTGTATTCGGCCAGCGCCGATTCGATACCGATCCTCTGCATCACCGGCCAGGCGCCGCGCGCCCGGCTCTACAAGGAAGACTTCCAGGCGGTGGACATCGAAGCCATCAGCAAGCCGGTCACCAAATGGAGCGTGACGGTGCGCGAGCCCGCGCTGGTGCCCCGCGTGTTCCAGCAGGCCTTCCATCTCATGCGCTCGGGCCGCCCCGGCCCGGTGCTGATCGACCTGCCGATCGACGTGCAGATGGCCGAGATCGAGTTCGACATCGACACCTACGAACCGCTGCCGGTCTACAAGCCCGCCGCCACGCGCAAGCAGATCGAGAAGGCGCTGGACATGCTGGCCGCGGCGGAGAAGCCGCTGATCGTGGCCGGTGGCGGCATCATCAACGCCGATGCTTCCGAACTGCTGGTCGAGCTGGCCGAGCTCACCGGCGTGCCGGTGATTCCCACGCTCATGGCCTGGGGCGCGATCCCCGACGACCACCCGCTGATGGCCGGCATGTGCGGCCTGCAGACCAGCCACCGCTACGGCAATGCGACGATGCTCGCGAGCGACTTCGTGCTCGGCATCGGCAACCGTTGGGCCAACCGCCACACTGGCTCGGTCGAGGTCTACACCCAGGGTCGCACGTTTGTGCACGTGGACATCGAGCCGACCCAGATCGGCCGCGTGTTCAACCCGGACCTGGGCATCGTGTCCGACGCGAAGATCGCGCTCGAGCTCTTCGTGCAGGTGGCGCGCGAGCGCCAGGCAGCCGGGCAGCTGAGAGACTTCAGCCCCTGGGCCGCCCGCTGCGCCGAGCGCAAGAAGCTCATGCAGCGCAAGACCCATTTCGACAACGTGCCGATCAAGCCGCAGCGCGTCTACGAAGAAATGAACGCCGCCTTCGGCCGCGACACGGTCTACGTGTCCACCATCGGCCTGAGCCAGATCGCTGGCGCGCAGTTCCTGCACGTCTACGGCCCGCGCCAGTGGATCAACTGCGGCCAGGCCGGCCCGCTGGGCTGGACGATCCCCGCCGCCCTCGGCGTGGCCGCGGCCGACCCGACCAAGACCGTGGTCGGCCTCTCGGGCGACTACGACTTCCAGTTCCTGGTGGAAGAACTCGCGGTCGGTGCGCAGTTCCGCATTCCCTACGTGCAGGTGCTGGTGAACAACAGCTACCTCGGCCTGATCCGCCAGGCCCAGCGCGGCTTCGACATGGACTACTGCGTGCAGCTCGCCTTCGAGAACCAGAACGTGGACGACCCCACGCTCAAGGGCTACGGCGTGGACCACCAGGCCGTGGTCGAGGGACTGGGCTGCAAGGCGCTGCGCGTCACCGATCCGGCCAACATCCAGGGCGCCCTGCGCGAGGCACAGGTGATGGCGCGCCGGTACAGTGTGCCGGTGGTTGTGGAGGTGATCCTGGAGAAAGTGACCAACATCGCCATGGGCACCGAAATCAACGCGATCAACGAATTTGAAGAAATCGAATGCCTGCATCCCGAAGGCCGAGAGGGCTTGATTGCCGCAGGTCTGCTCGAATGAACTGAAAGAACACCAACATGCCACGTTTCGCCGCCAACCTCTCCATGCTCTGGAACGAGCTGCCTTTTCTCGACCGTTTTGAAGCTGCCGCGAAAGCGGGATTCAAGGCCGTGGAGTTCCTGTTCCCCTACGACTTCCCGGCCGAGACCATCGCGCAGTTGCTGAGGCAGCACCGGCTGGAACTCGTGCTGCACAACCTGCCGCCCGGCGACTGGGCCGCAGGCGAGAGGGGCATCGCCTGCATTCCCGGGCGCGAAGCCGAGTTCCGCGCCGGCGTGGCGAAGGCCGCCGAATACGCGCCGGTGATCGGCGTGCAGCGCTGGCACTGCATGGCCGGGCTCACGCCCGCCGGCGTGAGCGAAGCCCAGGCGCGCGCCACCTGGGTGGCCAATGTGCGCTACGCCGCGGCCGAGGCGAAGAAGCTCGGCATCCCGCTGCTGATCGAGCCCATCAACACCTTCGACATGCCGGGCTACTTTGTCAACCGCCCGCGCCAGGCCATCGCGCTGATGGACGAGGTCGGTGCCGACAACGTGTTCCTGCAGTACGACATCTACCACGCGCAGCGCATGGAAGGCGAGCTGTGCAACACCATCCAGGACCTGTTGCCGCGCATCGCCCACATGCAGCTGGCCGACACACCCGGCCGCCACGAACCGGGCACCGGCGAGATCAACTACCGCTTCCTGTTTCACTGCGTCGACGCCCTGGGCTATCGCGGCTGGATCGGCTGCGAATACAAACCCAAGGACTCATCGCCCGGCGGCACCGATCGGGGCCTGGGCTGGATGACCTGCCACGACGCGGCCGTCTGAGTCCGCGCAAACCCCCGCAAAAAGGAGACCAAGAATGACCAAGAGCGGCACCAATGTCGGCTTCATCGGCCTGGGCATCATGGGCACGCCCATGGCGCTGAACCTCATCAAAGCCGGGCACCGGCTGTTCGTCAGCAGCCGCAGCAAGATCCCGGCCGAGCTGGCCGAGGCGGGTGCGACGGTCTGCACCAACGCCACCGAGGTGGCCAAGCGGGCCGACGTGGTCATCACCATGGTGCCCGACACGCCGCACGTGCAGGACGTGCTGTTCGGCGAGAACGGCGTGGCCAAGGGGCTCAGCGCCGGCAAGACCGTGGTGGACATGAGCTCCATCAGCCCGATGGCCACCCAACAGTTCGCACAGCAGATCAACGCCCTGGGCTGTGACTACCTGGACGCGCCGGTCAGCGGCGGCGAGGTGGGCGCCAGGGCCGGCAGCCTGACCATCATGGTCGGCGGTCCGGAAGCGGCTTTTGAGCGCGTCAAGCCCCTGTTCGAAGCCATGGGAAAAAACATCACCCTGGTGGGCGGCAACGGCGACGGCCAGACCACCAAGGTGGCCAACCAGATCATCGTGGCGCTCAACATCGAGGCCGTGGCCGAAGCCCTGCTGTTCGCCAGCAAGGCCGGTGCCGACCCGGCCAAGGTGCGCCAGGCGCTGATGGGCGGTTTCGCGGCCAGCCGCATCCTGGAGGTGCATGGCGAGCGCATGGTGAAGCGCACGTTCAACCCGGGTTTCCGCATCGAGCTGCACCAGAAGGACCTGAACCTCGCATTGCAGGGCGCGAAAGAGCTGGGCGTGAGCCTGCCCAACACGGCGAGCGCTGCGCAGCTGATGCAGAGTTGTGCCGCGCACGGCTGGGCCGGTCTGGACCATTCGGCGCTGTGTCGCAGTCTTGAACTGATGGCGAATCACCAGATCGCCCCCACCCCCGCAGCCTGAAGTGCCTGACAGGCTCCACCGTCCACCGCACGCGGGAGAGGGCTGGTGTGAGGGTCATCGCCTACGTAACAACACGGCAGCCAGACACCGGTCATATCTCTACACTTCCCGCCCATGACCGAAACCACATCCCACGCCGCCCCCAGCCTGGCCAACCCCCGCGCCCTGCTGCGCCACCTGTACGACGTGGCCGTTCAGCGCGCCCTGCCGCTGCACAACACCGCCGCCTGGCTGCCGTCGCCGCCCAAGGGACGCACCCTGGTGCTCGGCGCCGGCAAGGCCGGTGGCGCGATGGCGCAGGCGGTCGAAGCGCTGTGGCCGGCCGACGCGCCGCTCTCGGGTCTGGTGGTCACGCGCTACCACCACATCCCGCCGCGCCCAGCGGGCGTGCCCGAGCGCATCGAGGTGGTCGAAGCCTCGCACCCCGTGCCCGACGCCGCCGGCCTCGAAGCCGCGCAGCGCATCCTGAAACTCACCGAGGGCCTGACCGCCGACGACCTGGTGTTGTGCCTCGTTTCGGGCGGCGGTTCGTCGCTGCTCACCTTGCCCTGCGAAGGCCTCACGCTCGAAGAAAAGCAGCGCATCAACCGCCAGCTGCTGGAAAGCGGTGCCCACATCGGTGAGATGAACACCGTGCGCAAGCACTTGTCCGCCATCAAGGGCGGGCGCCTGGCCGCGGCCTGCGCGCCGGCCCGCGTGGTCACGCTCACCATCAGCGACGTGCCGGGCGACGACGTGAGCGTCATCGCCAGCGGCCCCACCGTGGCCGACGCGTCCACCTGCGCCGAAGCGCTGGACATCCTGCGCCGCTACGCCATCGAGGTGCCGCCCGCCGTGCGCGCGAAGCTGGAGAGCGGCGCGCTTGAAACACCCAAGCCCGGCGACGCCTCGCTCGCCGGCATTGAAACCCACCTCATCGCCACCCCCCAGCAAAGCCTGGACGCCGCCGCCGAAGCCGCCCGCGCGCTGGGCCTTAATGTCTATGTGCTGAGCGACGAGATCGAAGGCGAGTCGCGCGAGGTCGGCAAGGTGCACGCCGCGCTGGCGCGCTCCACGGCGCTCGGCCGCAGCAGCTTCGCCAAACCCTGCGTCATCCTCAGCGGCGGTGAAACCACCGTCACGGTGCGCCCGCGCGCCGAAGGCCGGAAGAAAGGTCGCGGCGGCCGGGCCGGCGAGTTCTGCCTGGGTCTGGCCCACGCGCTGGGCGGTCAGGGCGGTGTGTGGGCGCTCGCCGCCGACACCGACGGCATCGACGGCGTGGAAGACAACGCCGGCGCGCTGGTCGCGCCCGACACCCTGGCCCGCGCCGCCGCGCTGGGCCTGAAGGTCACCGATCACCTGGCCCGCAACGACGCCTACGGTTATTTCGAGCCACTGGGTGACCTGGTCATCACCGGGCCAACCCACACCAACGTGAACGATTTCCGGGCCGTGCTCGTGGTCTGAGCTTCAGGCGTTGCTGCTGTGCACCTTGCCTTCCTGGAACAGCCGGTCGATGTCGTCTTTCTGGAGGCCGGCCGATTCGAGCCACTGCCGGCTGTGCTCGCCCCGACGGGGTGGTGGCCGCAGGCCGATGGTCACCGGCTCGGTCGAAGCAAAGCCAATGCCCGGCACGCGCACCCGCCGTGTGCCGCCCTCGGCGGTCGGCAGCTCGATCTCGGGCCAGTCGTGGCACACCGCGCGCACCGCCTGTATCGCGTCGATCGCCATGGCCGCCGGCACGCCGTGGCGCGACAGCCGGTCCAGCCAGCTCGCGCTGTTGTCCCGCGCGAGCCAGCTGCCGAGCAGTTGTTGTGCCTCGTCCACCAGGCCCTCACCTGCCACGCGGGCCAGGCCTTGCAGGTCCGTTTCGGTCACACCCGCATCGCGCAGCGCCGCCAGCAGGCCCAGGGTCTGTTCCCGGGCGTTGCACACGATGGCCAGGTGGCCGTCGCGCACCGCAAAGGTCCCCGACAGCGGGCTGCCGGAGAACGCGGTCGAGCGGCTGCGCGGGACCTTGTGCCCGCTGACCAGCTCGTTGGCGTAGACCGGGGCCATCAGCGTCAGCGCGGCGTTGAGCATGCTCACCTGCAGCCATTCACCCTGCGTGCGCCGCGCCGGATCGGTGCGTTCGCGGCGCAGCAGCGCGGTCATGATGGCGAGCGCGGCCTGCTGGCCGACGGCGTAGTCGACGAGTGGAAAGCCGATGCGCTGTGGTGTGCCGTCGGCCGAAGCGTTGGCCTGCATCAGCCCGCTGGCGGCCTGGATCACGTGGTCGTAGGCCCGCTGGTCAGAGCCCGGGCCAAAGCCGGTGATCGAGCAGACGGTCAACCGAGGGTGGCGCCGGATCAGCGCCGCCGGATCGAAACCCAGCGACGCCAGCTTGCCGGGGCGGAAGTTCTCTACCAGCACGTCGGCTGACGCGATGAGCGCGTGCAGCGCCTGCTGCAACCGCGGGTCCCGGGCATCGATGGCCAGCGACTGCTTGCCGCCGCCCTGCGCCACGAAGGTATCGCCCAGGCCCTGGGCGGCCAGGTGCGGGTCGAGCGACTTGGTGCGGATCATGTCGTCACCGTCGGCCCGTTCGATGCGGATCACCTCGGCGCCCAGCAGCGCCAGCTGGTAGCCGGTGAACGGGCCGGCGAGCACATGGGTCCAGTCGATCACCCGCAGCCCGGCCAGCGGGCCCTGTGCGGCGGTCAGTTCACTGTTCGGGTTGGACATTGGATTCCTTGATGTACCGGGTCCAGCGAGTCACTTCGCCGGCCGCGAAATGGCGGCTCTCCGCGAGGCTCATGGTCTTGGCCACGCCGCCCGAGCGCTTCAGGAACTGCCTGGCTTCGGGCGAGGTCATCGCTTTCTGGATCGCCGGGTGGAGCTTCTCGATCACCGGCGCCGGCGTGCCGGCCGGCGCGAACACCGCGGTCCAACCGGTGAACTCGAAGTGCGGCACGCCCAGCTCTTCGAAGGTGGGGGTGTCGGGGTAGGTTCCATGCCGCTGGGTTGCCGCCACCGCCAGCGGTCGCAGCCGTTTGCCCTCCAGCAGGGGCTGGGCAGCGCCAGCGTCCGAGAATGCGAACGAGATCTGTCCGCCGGCCACGTCGATGAGCGAGTTGGGGTTGGATTTGTAGGGCACGTTGGTCATCGGCAAGCCGGCTTGCAGGCGGAACACCTCGCAGGCCACCTGGGTGACGGCGTTGCCGCTGCCGCAGGTCAGTCCACGGTCGGGTTGTTGGCTGGCCGCTTTCAGGTCGGCCAGGGACTTCCAGGGCGAATCGATGGGCACATAGAGCGAGATCGGGCTCGCCGACAGGCCCGAGACGATGTCGAACGACCCCGGGGTGTAGCCCAGCTTGCCGGGGAAGAACGCGAAATTGGCGGCGTTGGTCGTGGCGCTGCCCACCAGCAGCGTGTGGCCGTCTGGCTTGGACCGGGCCACGCTGGTGGCGGCGATGGCGCCGTTGGCGCCGGGTTTGTTATCCACCACCACCGGGACCCCGAGGCTCTCCTGCAGGCTCTTGCCGACCAGGCGGGTGATCAGGTCGGTGCCGCTGCCTGCACCGAAAGGCACCACAAGGGTGATGGGTTTGACCGGGTAGGCGTCCTGGGCGGCGGCGGGAAAGCCGGTGGTGGCGATGGCCGCCGCGAGCCACAGGCTGTGGGGTGAAGGGCTTGTCATGGGCTTGTCTCCTGATTGTGGGTGAACGCCCCAACGATAGGATGGGCGATGTGGGCGAGCAACTCAAAATACGTGTAGACCCTTTCCAGATTGGAAAACCATGAACCTCAACGATCTTCACTGGGCGGTGGTGGTGGGCCGCGAGGGCAGCCTCAGCGCGGCCTGCGTCACGCTGGGCATTTCGCCCGGCACCTTGAGCAAGGCCATCGCCCGCATCGAACGCTCGACACGCGTGAAGCTCTTCGAGCGCATGGCGCGCGGCATGAGGCCCACGGCGTTCGGCGCTGCCTTCCTGCAGCGCGCCGCCCAGATGGACCTCGCGGCCGAGGACCTGTTTGCCGAACTGCGCGACCTGCGCCAGGCCCGTGCCGGCGTGGTGCGCGTGGGGGTGGGCAACGGCTTGCCGGACCGCTGGGTGCGCCCGGTGGTCCAGGCGCTGGTGACACGCGGCATCTCGGTGGAGCTCAGCGGCGGTATGACCGACTCGCTCAAGGAGGCCGCGCTGCGTGGCGAACTTGATTTCGCCGTGCTGGGCCAGACCGGTGCACCGCCCCAGGACCTGTCGTGGCGGGTGCTCACCGACGACCCCATGCAGCCCATGGCGCCCAAGGGCCATGCCATGGCCCGGCCGCGCCGCAGCGTGCCCTGGTCCGAACTGGCGCAGGCGCGCTGGATTGTCACGGGTCGCCCCACCGCCACCTTCCGGGAGTTCGAGGCCAACTTCGCTGCCCGCGGCATCGCGGCGCCGGTGCCGGCGGTGCTGTCCTCATCCTCCGGGCGCGAGTTCTTGCTGTGCCTGGCGCTTGATGCCATCCTGCTCATGCCGCGCTCTGCCGTGCGCGAGCCCGAGGTGCAGGCCCGGCTGGCGGCGGTCTCGCCCGGGGGCGGGTGGTCGTCGAAGCGGGAGCTCGGGATCATCTGGCGCACCGGGGCCTACGTCAGCCCCGGTGCGTCGCTGGCCATGGATCTGTTCGAGAAGCACATCCGGTCCCCTGCCAAGGGGTGAGGTGGGCTCTTGACGGTGTCCGCGGCGTTCTGGTGGTGTGAGCGGCGGCAACTGAAATGCACGTTTGTGCATGTTATTTTCTTGTTTGTGCACGCATATGATGTGCGCATGCACACGGACATCCCTCTTGAGCGCCGCGATCTGATCGCCCAACGCCTGGCCCAGGGCCAGACCGTGGTGGCCGCTGCGCTGGCCGCTGAATTCCAGGTGTCGGAAGACGCCATCCGGCGCGACCTGCGCGCGCTGGCCGCCGAAGGGCGCTGCCGCCGCGTCTACGGCGGGGCGCTGCCGCCCCTGCCCGGTGCGTTGCCGATGGTGGTGCGCATGGACGCAGGCCGCGAACGCAAGGCTGCGCTGGCGCGGGCGGCGGTCGCCGTCATCGAGCCAGGTGAGTTCCTCTTTCTGGACAGCAGCAGCACCAACCTGGCGCTGGCCGCCTGCCTGCCCGAGGACCACGCCCTCACCGTGGCCACCAACTCGGTGGACATCGCCGCTGCCCTGCTGCGCCGCCAGGACGTGCAGCTCATCATGGTTGGCGGAGCGGTGGACCCGCTGGTGGGCGGTTGCGTCGATGCCACCGCGGTGCTGGCCGTCGGCCAGATGAACATCCAGCGTTGCTTCCTCGGCGCCTGCGCGGTCACGGTCGAAGCCGGCATCTGCACTGTCGATGCCGGTGATGCCGCCTTCAAACGCGCCTTGCGCGCGGCCAGCCGCCGCTGTGTCGCCATGGCCACCAACGACAAGCTGGGTTTGCAGCTGCCTTACCGTGTCACGCCCATCCGCGAGATCGATCACCTCGTGGTCGAACACGACGCCGACTTCCAGACCCTCAAGGCGCTGGCGAAGCAGGGCGCGCAGGTGCTCAAGGCCGCCCGCCCGGCGGCGCCGGGGTAGGCCGGTGAATCGTTTCTAATAGTGGCCTGGCCGCCGGCGAAACCGCCGGACCGGCGCCAGCCCCCCGTTCGGGCCGGCAAATCCCCTGTTTTCCTCCACGCTCAGGCGCCCTGCGGGGCGCTGCGGACCGTTTTGCGCAGTTCTTTCTTCCACTCCCCAACCACCGCCCTGGTGCGCCAGCTGGCGGGCTTTCAGCCCGCAGGGGCGTCTGCGCCCGGTGACGCGGCGCGGCAGGACGTGGCCGAGCGCCTGGGGCAGTGGCTCAACGTGGCCGACGCCATCAGCCTGAGTTCGGCGCACGCGGCCATCGCCGCCGCCGGACGGCAGGCCGCCCGCACCCCCGGCCACCTGGCCACCAGCGCTGAAGCGCTGCAGGCCGAGCTGGAGCGCGTGCGCGCCGTGCTCAGCCAGTCCATCAACACGCGCGACGCGCGCCACCAGCCCGACCCGGACGACCTCGACACCGAGTTCGCCCTCTGCCTGCAGCGCTACCAGGACCAGCAGCGACGTCTGGAGATGAGCGTGGACGCGCTGCGCGAACACGTGCGCCAGACCCTGGCCAAAGGCCCGCCGCGCCTGGCCCAGCTCGCAGCGCTCGACGCGGTGCTGGGCGAGATGCTTGGCGGGCGCGAGCAGCGCCTGTTGAACAACGTGCCTGCTTTTTTGAAGCTGCGGTTCACCGAACTGCGCCGCCAGCTGCTGACCTCCGAAGACAACTGGCTTGCCACCTTCAACACCGAGCTGGAGCAGACCCTGCTCGCCGAGCTCGACCACCGCCTGCAGCCGGTCGCCGGAATGATTGAGGCCATGGATTCATGAATCCCCCAGCCCAAAGCGCCAGGCCAGCGCCCCACACCGAATTTGAGCCTTTGAAAACACAAGCCATGTCTTCCTCCTCCTTCTCCAGCCGGGCCCTGCTCATCGGCGCCTTCCTGCTCGGCCTGTTCGCCATCGCCTGGGTGGGCTTCGGCTTCACCGGCACCAGCAGCTGGCTTGCCCTGGGCATGACGGTGGCCATCGCCGTCGCCTACCTGGTGGGCGCACTCGAGATCCGCCGCTTCCGCCTTGCCAGCACCGGCCTGGCCCAGGCGCTCGCCCACATTCCGCAGCCGCTCAACAGCCTCGCCGACTGGCTCGCCCGCGTGCCCGCCCCACTGCAGAACGCCGTGCGCCAGCGCGTCGAGAGCGGGCGCGGCGCACTGCCCGGCCTGTCACTCACGCCCTACCTGATCGGTCTGCTGGTCATGCTTGGCATGCTCGGCACCTTCCTCGGCATGGTGGTCACCTTCAAGGGCGCCGTGTTCGCGCTCGAGGGCTCGGCCGACCTGGGCGCCATCCGAGGCGCGCTGGCCGCGCCCATCAAGGGTCTGGGCATTTCGTTCGGCACCTCGGTGGCCGGCGTGGCCAGCTCGGCCATGCTGGGCCTCATGTCCGCCATCGCCCGCCGCGAGCGCATGGACGTGGCCCGCGCGCTGGAGCAGCACACCGCCGGCGCGCTGCGCCCCTTTACCGCCGCCTTCATCGCCGCAGAGAACCGCGACCACACCTTCGCCGCCCTGCAGCGCCAGGCCGACGCGCTGCCCCAGGTGGTCGCGCAGCTGCAGGCGCTGATGGAGCAGGTCGAGCGCCGCCACCAGCAGCTCGACGAGCAGCTCACCGCACGACAAGACCAGTTCCACCGCGAAGCCGCCGCCGCGTACACCGGCCTGGGCCAGTCGGTGGCGCAGACGCTCAACGACAGCCTGTCGTCGAGCGCCCGCGTGGCCAGCGACAGCATCAAGCCAGTGGTGGAAAACGCCATGGCCGCCATCGCACAAGAGTCCACCCGCTTGCACGAGCGCGTGAGCGCGGCGGTGCAGACGCAGCTGACCGGCCTCTCCACCCAGTTCGCCGCCACCACCGGCAGCGTGGCCGAAGGCTGGCAGTCCGCGCTGCAGAACCACGCGCGCACCAGCGAGCGACTGGTGAACGGCCTGGGCAGCGCCCTGGACCAGTTCAACACCAGCTTCGAAGCCCGCGCGGCCCAGCTGCTGTCCAACGTGCAACAGGCCACGGCGCAGCAGCACAGCGAGCAGGCCCAGGCCGAAGCGCTCAAGCAGGCCGCGTGGACCTCAGCGCTGCAGGGCATGGCCAGCAGCCTGCAGGCCGAATGGCAGCAGGTGGGCACGGCCAACCTTGCGCAGCAGCAGGCCGTGTGCCAGACGCTGGAGCAGACCGCCAGCGCCATCCAGCACAGCGCCAGCGAGCAGGCGACGCGCAGCATGGAGAGCGTGGCCCGCCTGCTGGCGCAGAGCGAAGCGCTCGTGCTGGCCCGCACCGAGTCGGAAGCGCAATGGACGCAGCAACACGGCCAGCGCATGGATCAACTCGCCGCGCTCTGGCGCAGCGAACTCAGCGCCCTGCGCAGTGAAGAAAGCACGCACCTGCAGACCCTGCGCAGCGAAGAAGCCACCCGCGGCCAGGCCGCCGTGGAGCGCATGAGCGGCCTGCAAACCGAGCTGGCCACGCAGCTGCAAACCCTGCGCGCAGAAGAAGCCACCCGCCAGCAAGCCGCCGTGGACCGCCTCGCCACCCTGCAGACCGAGCTGGCCACACAACTGCAAGCCTTGCGCGCCGAAGAAGCCACCCACCTGCAAACCCTGCGCAGCGAAGAGGCCGCGCGCGGCCAGGCCGCGGTGCAGCGCCTGGGCGAGCTGCAGGCCGCCGTTACCGAACACCTGGCCACGCTCGGCACCTCGCTCGAAGCGCCCATGTCGCGCCTGCTCGAAACGGCGTCCGAGGCGCCCAAGGCCGCGGCCGAAGTCATTGGCCAGCTGCGGCAGGAGATGAGCCGACTCACCGAGCGCGACAACCTGGCTTTGCAAGAGCGCACCGAGCTGGTGGCGCACATCAGCAGCCTGCTGCAGAACGTGCAGCAGACCACCAGCGAGCAGCGCGCCGCCATCGAATCGCTGGTCGCGTCGGCCACCACCGTGCTCAACCAGACCGGCGCGCAGTTCGCGCAGACCCTGGGTGCGCAGGCCGGTCGGGCCGACGAGCAGACCGCGCAGATGGCCACCAGCGCCGCCGAACTCGCCGCGTTGGGCCAGGCCTTCCAGCAGGGCGTGGCGCTGTTCAGCAGCACGAACGAAAAGCTGGTGGACGGCCTGCAGCGCGTGGAAGGCGCCATCGGCCAGCACATGGCGCGCAGCGACGAGCAGCTCGCCTACTACGTGGCGCAGGCGCGCGAGGTGATCGACCTCAGCATCAGCGCGCAGCAGGGCATCGTGGAAGACATGCGCAGCCTGCGTGCCGCCAAGCCCGCCGCCGCCAAAGCCGCCGCGCCCGCTGCACCTTCTTCCGCTCAGGGAGCCGCCTGATGAGCGCCGCCCGGCCGTTCCGAAGGCGCTCAGCCCCGCAGTGCACCGCACGGAGGGTGGTCCGATGAGCAGCAGCGTGGACGACACCGCCATCGACGACGGCCTGGGTGAGACCGCGCCCGTCTGGGCCGTGTTCGGCGACCTCATGTCCGGTGTGGTTGGCGCGTTCGTGCTCATCCTCATCGGCGTGCTGCTGGTGCAGATGGACCTGATGGCCAGCCTGCAGTCCGAGATCGCCAAACGCCAGCAGGAGGAAGCCCGCCGCATGGCGCTGGAAAAAGCGCTCGCCATTCCGCTGCAGAGCGGCCGCGTCACGCTCAACAACGGCCGCATCGGCATCAGCGGCAGCGTGCTGTTCGACTTCAACTCCGACGAGCTGCGCCCCGAAGGCCAGCAACTGCTCAAGAGCCTGGTGCCGCCGCTGGAGGTGTACCTCGGCGAGCGCGACGAGATGCTCATGGTGAGCGGCTTCACCGACGACAAGCCCATCGTCAAAGGCCCCCACCAGCGCTTCGAAGACAACCTGGAGCTCTCGGCCCAGCGCGCGCTCACCGTGACGCGCACGCTCGTCAAAGAAGGCATGCCGCGCCAGCGCGTGTTCAGCGCCGCTTTCGGCGCCGAACAGCCCGTGGCCAGCAACGCCGATGAAAAGGGCAGGGCGCTCAATCGCCGGGTGGAAATGGCCCCCGTGCCGCGCGCCGCGCCCACGCCGAGCACGGCCGCGCCCGTGGCCGCTACCGCCAAGCCATGAACACCCAAGGCGATCCTGATCGTCTCCCTCCCCCTCTGGGGGCGGGCAGGGGTGGGGGCCAGCGTGAGGCAGCCTCTCCGCCTCCCAAACCCTCCCCCCTCGCAGCCCTCAACGCCCACATCGCCCAGGCCAGCCAGGCCGCTGCTGGTGTCCCCAGATCAAGCGCAGGCCAGTGGCCCGAACTGCGCAGCGCCCAGCGCTTCCGCGAAACCTGGGAGCGCCTGGGTGCCGAAGAAGCCGTGGTGAAGGCCACGCACCGTGCCCCTGAAAACGCCGGCCCGCTCAACTCCCACATGCTCGTGCTGCGCACGCTCGGCCTCATGCGCGAGCTCTCGCCGCACTACCTGCGGCGCTTCCTCTCGCACACCGAAACCCTGCTCTGGCTGGAGCAGGCGCAGGGGCAGCTCAAGGCACCGGCGGGCAAGGGCAAGGTGGTGAAGGCCGCGCGGCCGAAAAAATAGCCCCCCATCGGGATGGGGTCTGATTATAATGAGTCAACACTCACTGAGTGTCTGCTCAATAAAATCAGGATGACCCTCCCATCAAGCTCCCGACCCCGCACTCGCCAACGCGAGGCCACGCGACGCCAACTGGTGGAAGCGGGCCTGCGTGTCGTGGCCGAGCACGGCTTTGCAGGTGCGACCACCGCGGCAATCGCCCAGGCCACGGGCAAGGCCCACGGCACGGTGTTCGTGCACTTCGCCAACCGCGACACGCTGGTGGAGGCCCTGGTGGCCGAAGTCGGGCAGGCCATGTCGCAGCGCCTCTCGGTCCTGCCGGCCGACGCCTGCAGCGTGGGCGAGGTGCTTGACGCGCACCTGGTCGCGCTCGGCGAACAGGAAGTGCTGTATTCGCGCCTGCTGCGCGAAGCGCCTGCGCTGCCGCTGTCGGCGCGCGCACGGGTGTTCGCCTTGCAGTCCGCGGTCGGCAGCCGATTGCGTCAGGCCCACGCGCGCGATGTCGAGCGCGGTGTGGCGCGCGCCATGAACCCGGTTGCGTTGACCAACCTGTGGATCGCGTTGACCAACCATTACCTGATGAACCGTGACCTGTTCGCACCCGGCGGCAGCGTGGTGGCCTTGCGCGGCGCCGAACTCAAGGCGCAGCTGCTCGAAGTGCTTCAACCCTGAGGAGAAGTTCCCATGTCCCAACCCGATCTCTGCCCTTCCTGCGGCTCCTGCGGTTTTCCGATGCGCGAGCCGGCCGACTTCGCCGGCGGCCAGCCCGGTGCGGCCTATTGCAGCACCTGCGGCGATGAAGCCGGCCAGCTGAGGCCCTACGACGAGGTGCTGAGCGCCAACGCCGACTACCTCGTGCGCCAGCAAGGCCTGGACCCGGGTGCCGCGCGCGAGATGGCGCGGGCCCTGCTGGCCGCCATGCCGGCCTGGCAGGAGCGCGCGCCACGGCCATAAGGAGTCCCTCGTCATGCTGGCTACCTCTTCTGTACCCGTGAGCCTGGCACATGCCCAGTTGCGTGCCATCAACCACCGCGCCGTGCACGCGCTCGTGGTGCCCGACGCCCCATTCATCAACGCACTCGTCGATGACGACTTCCGCTTCACGGCCAGCGACGGCGAATGGGTCGATCGCGACGGTTACCTCGCGCGCATGCGCTCGCCCGCCAGGCTGCACAGTGCTTCGTGTGAGGGCGTCCGCGTGCGCCTGTACGGGACAGTCGCGCTGGTGCAGGGAACGGTTCAGACGCCGCTGGACGATGGGGTGGTCTCCCGGCTGCGCTACAGCGACGTGTACACGCTCCGCGGCCGGGCCTGGAGCCTGGTGAACAGCCAGCACACACTGGCGCAGGTGGGCGTGCCCATGTCGTCACGCACCGGCGTCGTGCCGCGGCACCTGCCCTGGAGCGGGCAAGACCCGCAGGGTGACGAACTCGCGGTGCTGCAGGCACTCAACGCGCAGTACGTACAGGCCTACCGCGACGCCGACGTGGCCTGGTACGACGCGCACTTTGCGCCCGACTACAACGCCGTGCAGGGCGATGGCACGGTGTGTGACCGGTCCGCGGCCCTGGCCCGGTTTGCTTTGCCGTCCTTTGCGACCGAGATGCGGGACTTCCCGGTGGATCGGGTCACGGTGCGGCGCTTCGGCGAGCTCGCGCTGATCCACGCCGAGAACGCCTACACGCTCAAGGACGGGCGTGAGGGCGTGAGCCGCTACACCGACATCTGGCACCGCCAAGGCGGCGACTGGCGTTGCGTGGCCGCGCACATCACGGAGCATCGGCAGCCGGTCTGAGGTCTGCGCCGAGCAGAGGATGCGAAGGTGACCCAGCAACCCCACCCCTGCTGCGTTGCCGTGTCCGCGGAGGACATCACGGTGCTGATCGCCGACGACCACGCCCTGGTGCGCGACGGCATGCGCGGCCTGGTCATCGAAGTGCTGGGTGAGGTGGGGGTCATCGAGGTCGGCGATGGCGACGCGCTGATGCGCGCAGCACGCACCCAGCCGCCAGCCCGGCTGGCGCTGGTGGACCTGAACATGCCTGGCATGGAGCGGGGCTTTCGCCTGGCCGAGCTCGCGCACCACCACCCGGGCCTTCCGCTTGTGGTGATTTCGGCGCTCACCTCGCCCGACGTGGTACGCCGCACGCTGGAGATACCGAGCGTGCACGCCTTTGTGCCCAAGAGTTCGCCCACCGAACAGATATGTGCCGCGATCGGGGCCGCGCTGCGCGGCGAGAAGCTGCCGTTCGCGCACCGCGCCGTCGAAGCCCAGCGCCCGGAGGTGGTGCTCACGCCGCGCATGGAGGAGGTGCGCCAGCTGCTGCGCCAGGGCATGAGCAACAAACTCATCGCGCGCACCCTGGGTATCAGCGAGGGCACGGTGAAGAATCACATGAGCGAGATCTTCAAGGCGCTGCAGGTGTCCAACCGCACACAGGCCGCCCAGCTCGATCCCGACACACTATGACGCCGCTCAGGGACGAGCGCCCCGACCCGGAGGACAACGCCCACACCGTCGCATCGCTCTGGGCCCTGCGGGCCTGCGAGCTGGTGTGCGCGCTGATGTTCGCGACGGCACTGCCCTGGCAACAGCCTTTCGCCTGGTTCTCCGTGATCGCGGCCATGGGCGTGCTGCGCTGGTGGCACGTCAACCGGCCGGCCTTCAGGGCGTTGCCCAAGCGCGACCGCCAGCGCGTCTACCGCATCTACATGTGGGTGCTGATGTCTTTTGTGGGCAGCGCCTGCTGGTTCCTCTACGTGCCCGGCAACGTGCCCATCCTGGCGGTGCTGATGAGCTATCTGCTCGGCAACGCCACCCTCATCGCGGTGCGTCTCACGGGCGATGTGGTGCGCACCACCATCGCGCTGTGCCTCGCGGTGCTGCCCACCTCGATCCGCCTCATCGTCGACGGCATCCGCGGCGACCACGCCTTGCTGGTGATGATGGGCACCGGCGGCATGCTCATGACGGTGACCATGGTGTTCCTCTCGCGGGCGCAGGAGATCGGCGTGATGCGCCAGGTCGAGCAGCGCCGTCGCGCCGAAGCCGCGGCCGATGCCGTCGCCGCGCTCGGGGTGGCGAAATCGCGTTTCTTCGCGGCCGTGAGCCACGACCTGCGCCAGCCGGTGCACGCCATCGGCCTCTACCTCGCGCCGCTGGCCGGCCTGGCACAGGCCACGCAGGACCGCGCGGCCCTGCGCGCCATCGATGGCATCACCCAGTCGTGGCGGGCACTCGATGACCTGCTGTCGCAAGTGCTGGACCTCACGCGCATGGACTCGGGCGTGGTGCAGGCCGATCTGCAGCCCACCGAGCTCGCTCCGCTGGTGGCTGGCCTGGTGCGTCAGCACAGCGCGGTGGCTGAGGCGGTGGGTGTGCGCATCGTCGCGCTCGTCCAGCCCGGCGCGTTCGCCATGGCCGATGGCCTGATGCTCATCCGCGTGCTGTCGAACCTGCTGGACAACGCGATCAAGTTTTCACCACCGGGCGGCACCGTGCTGCTGGCCCTGCGGCCGGGCGTCGGGCGGTGGCGCCTGCAGGTGCGCGACGCAGGGCCGGGCATCGCGCAGGCCGGACAGGCGCGCATCTTTGAGGAATTTGTTCAGGGCCACAACGAAGCGCGCGACCGCCGCCAGGGCCTGGGTCTGGGCCTCGCGATCGCGCGTCGTCTGGCGTTGCTGATGAACGGCGACATTGCCGTGCGTTCCGCGCCGGGCCAGGGTTGCTGCATGACGCTCACGCTGTCGCGCGCCGCACCCGCCGTCCAGGTGGACCCGCCGCAGAGCGGTGCGCACGACCCGGTGACGGTACCCAGTGCGCTCATGCCCGCCTTCCGCCCGGCATTGCCCGTGCCGCTGCTCGCGGTGCAGGAGGTGTTGCTGGTCGAGGACGACGCGCTCGTGGCCGCCGCCACCAGCGACCTGCTGACGCAATGGGGTTTGCGGGTGCGGCACGTGGAAACCTCGGCCGAAGCCCTTGAACACGCGGCCTACGGCCAGGTGGCCATCTGCGATGTGCGGCTGCCCCACGCCGCGTCCGGCCTGGAGCTCGCGATCACCCTGCGCGAGGCGGGCAAGCAGGTGCTGCTGATCAGCGGCGAGACCCAGGCCACGCTGCGCGACGCGGCGCGGCGGCATCAGCTGCGCCTGCTGATCAAGCCGGTGTCGTGCACGCAGCTGCTCACCGCCCTGCAGGACTTCTGAGCCCCCTGCAGGCCGCCCGGCCTGGCACCAGGGCATGACCAATTTCACGTGTTCAGGACCACCTTGCGTCGGTAGATTGAAGACCACCCCGCGCACGCCGTGTGCCGGGTCAACGCAA
This sequence comes from Hydrogenophaga sp. ZJX-1, assembly GCF_048590325.1. NCBI lineage: Bacteria > Pseudomonadati > Pseudomonadota > Betaproteobacteria > Burkholderiales > Comamonadaceae > Hydrogenophaga > Hydrogenophaga sp. ZJX-1. Next base: position 214,950 of record NZ_JBMBRA010000003.1, on the reverse strand, counting down.
GGAGTTTTCATGAGGATCCTGTTCTCCCCTGTCCACGAGGTGCCCGCAGCGGTGCCCGCCATCACACCGCCGCAGCGCCGCCGTGCAGGCCGCTTTGCCGAGGAGCCCGGTACCCAGGCGGTGCGCCGCGTTTACAGCGCGCTTTGCCGTTTCACGCCAAGGCTGGCCGCCCACCTGGCGTACCGGCAGCTCGCCACACCGCCACGCGCGGCGGCGGGTCGCTGGCCTTCTTCCCTGCATGCGCCGATGCGCTCGCACCGCCTGCCCTGCGGTGTGGGCGAGCTGGCGGTCTACGAGTGGGGTCGAGGCCCGGCGGTCCTTCTGGTCCATGGCTGGGGTTCCAACGCGATGTGCATGGGCCGCATGGTGCTGCCGCTGCTGCGCGCAGGGTTCCGGGTGATCGCTTTCGATGCGCCCGCGCATGGCCAATCGTCCGGCCGCAGAACCGACATGGTGGCGTTCGCCTACGCAGTGACCGCGGTGGCCCGGCACGCGGGACCCCTGCATGCGGTGGTCGGCCATTCCTTCGGTGCTGCCATGACCTTGTACGCCGCGCGAGATTGGGGCCTGGCCACGTCGCGGCTGGTGCTCATCAGCAGCTTCGACCACTGCAACTGGTTCGTGGACCTGTTTGCGCAACACGTCGGACTCACCCCCGAAGTGATCGAGCGCGTGCGAGAGATGCAGGTTCAGCGCCAGGGCGGCCACTTCGACTGGGGCCGCATGTCGGTGGTCGAGATGGCCCGCCAGGCCCGGCTGCCGGCCCTGCTCGTCCACGACCAGACCGACGAAGAAGTGCCTTTCGAACACAGCCTGAAGATCGCTTCTGCGATCGATCATGCGGAGTTCGAGCGCACACGGGGTCTGGGCCACCACCGGGTGGTGCGCAACGCCGGGGTCATCCGCCGCGTGGTGGACTTTGTCGCCCACTAGGAGCCTCGCATGCAACACCCTGTTGTTCCCTCCGGACGTGCGCACGCTGGCCAGCTGGCCCTCGTGCTCGGCAGCGGCGGCGTGCGCAGCATCGCCGCGCTGGGCATCGCAGAGCGCCTCGCGCGCGAAGGCATACGTCCCGATCTCATCGTCGGCTGCAGCTCGGGCGCCCTGTTCGGCGCGCAGATCGCGCACGGCATGCACGGCGAGGAAGCGGTGTGCCTGGCCACCACCTTGTGGTCCGCCGAGCTGACGCAGCAACGCCGCTGGCGCGCCTACCCGCAGCTCGTTGCGCCGAAGCTCGCCGGCTTCGGCGCCGGCTTTGCCCTGCGCGACGACCGCTTGATCGCTGAGCGCATTGAAAGCGCTTTTGGTGACGTCCGTCTGGAGCAACTGCCGACGCCGCTGCGCGTGGCCGCCACCGACGCAACCACCGGGGAACCGGTGGTGTTGACGCAGGGACGCCTGGTGGACGTGCTGCGCGCCAGCATGGCGGTGCCCATCATCTTCCCGAGCGTGGAGGTGGCCGGCCGGCGCCTGGTCGATGGCGCACTCTCCGATCCCCTGCCGATCGCGGCCGCGGCCGATGCGCGCGTCGTGGTGACGCTCGGCTTTCGGGGCCGCATGCCGCGCCGGGTGGACCGCCTCTCGCGCCTGGTGGCCCAGACCAGCACCACGCTCATCAACAACCTGATGCAGGCGCGCACCGACGCCGCGCAGGCTGCGGGGCAGAAAGTGATCGCCATCGAGCTCGACCTGGACCGCCCCGTCGGCCTCTGGGAAACGTCGGCCATGCCTTACCTGTTCGAAGCCGGCAGGCGAGCCGCAGAGGCGCGCCTGCTCGACATCGTGGCCGTGCTGGAGCAGGCCGAAGTGCCATCCGAACGGCCACCCCTGCCGGCCTTCATGTGCCGGGAACTCCAGCCATGGAGCTGAATGGAACGCCCCCTACAAACACCACCACAACGATCACCACCTCAAAGGAAACGCCTATGACCCGCTCACACACACTCCACACCCCCCTCATCGGCGCAATTCTGCTGGCGGCCGCCAGCTTCGCGAGTGCCGAACCTTTGCGCATCGACGCGGCCCACCAGGCCTACCACGGCGGCGAGTACCAGCGCTCGCTGGTGCTCTACGAACGGCTCGCTGCGCAAGGCAACGCAGAAGCCGCCGAACGCGCGGGCTACATGCTGCTGCAGGGCGCAGCGGCCTACGGCCCGCAGATTCCCCGCGATCTGGCGCGGGCCACGGCGCTGCTGGAGCAGGCCGCAGGCGCGGGACGCCAGACCGCGCTGTTTTTTCTCTCGATGTTGGGCAGCGCGGATTGAGCTTCAGGTCATCGGCCGAGGAAGCGCGGGGTTCACCTCGGCTCGGTGCAGAAGACGCTTTGCCGTCTGGGGTGGTGTGCGTCGGTGTCCTGGCGCAAAGATCAGACACCCGACGGCGAGAGAAACTGGACGCTGGTCAATGACGGCCGCAATGCTTGAACTTGCACGCTGAGGAGATGAAAATTCAGCCGTTCGGCATCGCCACCGCGCGTCGGGGCCGGGCCCCGCCGTGCAACACACAGGAGAGCCCCCATGTCTTACATCGATGGTTTCGTGATCGCGGTCCCGACCGGGAAGCAGTCGCAGTTCATCGCCCACGCCAGCGCGGTTGACAGCGCCTTCATCGATCACGGCGCGACGCGGGTGGTCGAGTGCTGGGGGGCCGATGTGCCCAAGGGCAAGACCACCGACTTCCAGGGCGCGGTGGCGGCGCAGGACGACGAGACGGTGGCGTTCGCGTGGATCGAGTGGCCCGACAAGGCCACGCGCGACGGGGTGATGGGCCGGATGGACGAACTGGCCAAGACCGACCAGCGCTTTGACCCGGCGAAGAACCCGATGCCGTTCGACGGCAAGCGGCTGATCTACGGCGGCTTCGAGCCGATCGTCGAGCAAGGCGAGGCGGCCCCCGACTGCTACGTCCAGGGCTTCGTCATCCCGGTGCCGGCGGGCCGGCGCGAAGACTACCGCCAGATGGCCGAAGAGGCGTGGGTGCTGTTCAAGGACTACGGTGCGCTGCGCGTGGTCGAAGCCTGGGGCGACGACGTGCCCGATGGCAAGCTCACCGACTTTCGTCGCGCCGTGAAGGCCGAGCCGGGCGAGAACATCGTGTTCGCTTTCATGGAATGGCCGTCGCGCGAAGTCTGCGACGCCGCACAAGAAAAGATCATGAAAGACGATCGCATGAAGCCGCCCGAGGGCATGGACTGGCCGTTCGACGGCAAGCGCATGATCTATGCCGGGTTCACCCCGGTCGTGACGCTGGAGAAGTGACATGAGCAACCCCAAGGGCGATTTCATCTGGTACGAATTGCTGACCACCGACGCCGACGCCGCGCAGCGCTTCTATGGCGATGTCGTCGGCTGGAAGGCAAGCGACAGCGGCCAGCCGGGCATGGACTACCGCATCCTCGACGCGGGTGACGGCCAGGCGGGCGGCCTGATGCAGATCAACGAACAGATGCCCGGTGCGAAGCCGGTCTGGCTCGGTTATGTCGGCGTGCCCGACGTTGACGCCGCGGTTGCCGACTGGACGGCCGCAGGCGGCAGCGTGCAGATGCCCGCGATGGACATCCCGAACGTCGGGCGGATCGCCATGCTCGCCGATCCGGACGGCGTGCCGCTGTACGTGATGCGTGGCGCCAGTGATGCGAGCAGCACCGCGTTTCGCGTCGCCGATGCGCGCCATGTGCGCTGGAACGAGATCGCCGCCAAGGACGATGCGGCGGCGCTCGGTTTCTACAAGGCGCGCTTCGGCTGGGAGGTTGTGGGTGCGATGCCCATGGGCGCGATGGGCGACTACCACCTGCTCGCCGCCAACGGCGTCCGCATGGGCGCATTGATGCGCAGTCCGGCCGGCCAGGAGCCGCGCTGGATGTACTACATCGGGGTCGGTGACATCGATGCGGCGATGGAGCGGATCCAGACGGGCGGCGGCCAGGTGCTCAATGGCCCGCACCAGATCCCCGGTGGCGAATACACCCTCCATGCGCGCGACCCGCAAGGCGCTGTTTTCGGCCTCGTCGGCCCGCGGATTGCGTAGCCGTGACCAGGCGGACCAAAGCCGGATCCTGATCGCGGTGAAGGCCTGTTTCTGCGCGAATCACGGCCCGAGCTTCAGGGGGCGCCGGGCCAGTTTCAGGCTCGTGGCTGAAGTTGTTGAAGCCGATGAATGCGTGGCCGGCCTCGGTGGCGACCCACTTGAGGGACGGCGATAGGCTGGGTCCAGGTATTGGAAACTGACGCTTGAACGTTCACGAGTTTTGTCACCTGGCATTGGCAGAGCCGGGCCTCAAACGACTGCTTGACCAACCAGACCGGTCACACGATCGAAGCCAGGCAGACAGGCTCGCTGGAACGACTGCTCACGCCAATGATGAACTGGTGCTCCCGACCTGGAGGCGTCGGTCATGACCGAGAATGCCAGTCGCCAACGAGCGCGGAACAGGGGGCAGCGAGTAGCCGTCTGTGACCAACTGGCACATGCGATCAAACGCGAATGCACCACACCACCAGTTGCCGACGAAGTGACAGCCCATCAGGTGAGACGAATGTACGTCGAACACCTGCCATCGGGCCCGTCCTCGACGGCGTTCAGGTCGCCCGGTCTTGGCGCAGGCGCCTGACTTCGGCTTCCAGCGCGGCAATGCGCTGGTCACGAGATTCGATGGCGGCCTCCACGTCCGCGGCCTCGAACCGTTGCGGTATGTGCTGTGGGCAGTTCACGTCCCACGCGGTCACCGTGAACAGCAGAACCTGCTCGGGCCGCGCACGATAGTCCATCGGCATGAGTTGCTGGACGAGTGCATCATCACCTTCGACCACGCGAGCCGTGCCCCAGATCTTGATGCGGCGCCGGTTCGCATAGTCCATGAGGAACAGGTGCGCTTTCGGGTTCTGTTCGAGGTTGCCTTGCGTGATGTACTGGCGATTGCCCGCAAAGTCGGCGAACCCGATGGTCTGGTTGTCCAGCACGCGCAGGAACCCGACCGGCCCACCGCGGTGCTGGATGTAGGGTTGACCTTGCGCGTTTGCAGTGGCCAGGAACACACTTCTCTGCGCTTCGATCTCGGTCTTCAGCTCGGCGGTGATCAACCGTTCCCAAGAGCCGCCTTGTTCCATGCGGGCGTATGCGTCGCGCGACCCTTTGCGGGTCTGGATCGCCTTGACGACGTCGGTGAATGCCACGTCGCTGGTGTACGTTGTGTGGCGGTCCATGATCACAGCCCCAACCGGGAAAGCCCGGGGTGGTCGTCCGGTCGCCGACCGATCGGCCAGTGGTACTTGCGCTCGCCCTCGGCGATCGGCAGATCGTTGATGCTCGCGATACGGGTGTGCATCAGGCCCTCGGCGTCGAAGGCCCAGTTCTCGTTGCCGTAGCTGCGAAACCACTGCCCGTTCGCGTCGTGCCATTCGTAGGCGAACCTGACCGCGATGCGGTCCTCGGAAAACGCCCACAACTCCTTGATGAGCCGGTAGTCGCGTTCGCGCTGCCATTTCTGCTCGAGAAAGGCTTCGATCTCGGCGCGGCCCTGCAGGAAGGTGGACCGGTTGCGCCAGCGGCTGTCGGGCGAATACGCCTGGGCCACGCGCGCGGGGTCACGGCCGTTCCAGGCATCCTCGGCCATGCGCACCTTCTGGATGGCTGTCTCGTGCGTGAACGGTGGAAAGGGTGGACGGGACATGGTCAAGCCTCTGGTGGATCGTTCGGTGTCTCTGAGGACGACGTGCGCCGTGGCAGCGTCGTCCCTGCGAGGGAATCTTGGATAGTCAGGCGGCGAGGGCCTGCGCCGCCGGGAAGTCGATCTCGGTTTTTGCGACTTCGTTGATGTAGTTGGTCCAGGTGTTCAGCGCCACGTGCTGGACGATTTCGACGATCTGCGCGTCGTCGTAGTCGGCCATGCGCACGGCCTGCACATCGGCGTCGGACACGTGCCCGCGTTCGCGAACCACCTTGACGGCGAAGCGCACCGCCGCTTCGGCCTTGGGGTCAAGCGAGCCCCCATGGCGATTGGCGGCGATCTCGGCGTCGCTCAGTTTTGCCAGGTTCTTGCCCAGGTAGGTATGGGCCGACAGGCAATAGTCGCAACCGTTGACCTGTGCCACCGCCAGCGCGATGCGCTCGCGGGTTTGTGCCGGCAGACTGCCTTTGGCGAGCGCGCCGGACATCCCCAGGTAGCCCTCCAGCGCGGAGGGGCTGTTGGCGATCAGGCGGAAGAGGTTCGGCACAACGCCAAGCTGCTGGTTGACCGCCTCGAGTTGCGCTTGCGCAGCGACAGGGGCAGCTTCGATGTTGGCGGGGGTGAGGATGCGGGACATGGTGTTGACTCCAGGGGTTGGTTGGGTTGGGCCGGTGCATTCCGGTGAAGGAGACTGTAGATATTCCCAATGCCAAGCACTAGACTGTCATCTTTGGAATGTTTATCTCGATTATTGAAATAATGGACCGACTCGAAGCCATGACCGTTTTCGCCGCCATCGTTGATGGCGGCAGCCTGTCGGCGGCCGGGCGCAAGCTCGGCGTCCCGCTGGCCACCGTGAGCCGCAAGCTGGCGGATCTGGAGGCGTACCTCAAGACGCGCCTCATCACACGCTCGACGCGCAAGCTGGTGCTGACGGATGCCGGGCGTGACTACCTGGCCGCGTGCCGGCAGATCCTCGAGCAGGTTGACGAAGCCGAACGCACTGCCGCCGGTGCGTACGCCAAGGTCAGGGGCCAGCTCGTGGTTGCGGCGCCGATCGTGTTTGGCCGTTTGCACGTGGTGCCGGTGGCCGCCGAATTTCTCGAACAGCATCCCGAGATCGACATCCAACTCCGGCTCGGCGATCGCAACGTCAACCTGATCGAGGAACATGTCGATGTGGCGCTGCGCATCGGCACGCTGCCCGACAGCGGCCTCGTCGCGACGCAGGTCGGTGCCATTCGCCGAGTGGTGTGCGCGAGCCCCGACTACTTGCTTCGGTTCGGCACCCCGTTGGCACCGGACGATCTTGCGGTTCACCGCTGCATCAGCTTCGACGGTCTGGACTCGGCCACCGCTTGGACATTCGTTGGCAAGGACGGCGAGAAGCGGCAAGTTGCCATCCACACGCGCCTGACGGTCAATACAGCAGACGCTGCCATTGCAGCATCGACCCTTGGTCTGGGCCTGACGCGCGTGCTGTCGTATCAGGTCGCCGATGCCTTGAGCGATGGGCGCCTTGTTCGTGTGCTGAGCGACAACGAGCCTCCAGCGGTGCCTGCGAGCCTGATCTACCCTGGGCAGGGGCGACTTCCCATGAAGACCCGGGCATTCATCGACTTTGCAGTGGTTCGGTTGCGGGAGCGCATGCAGGCTCTGGAAACAGCGGCCACCTCGCTACCGCAGTCCACCCCATTGCAGCGTGGCCGATAGAGATTTCAAGTTTGAAATGGGAATTGGGACTCGATAGCTGGGCGAAACAGGCCGAACCCGATTCGCTCGACCTGAGATGTCGTCGACTGATCGGTAGAGAGTTCTGAATTCGGTGACCGCTCCAGGCCGGGATCGCGGGCTCGCGGCCACCCGCCTATAACCGTCATCCGATCAGGCGCCGACAGATCGGCGGGTCTTCGAGTCGACGAACTCAACATCTCGGCCACGGGCGGCCATCGATCAAGCTAGTAAGCGGTCGATCAACGCTCAAGTTCAAGGGCGCGCGCTTGGCGTGGCCGAAGCGTGCGCTGGTGGAGGCGTCCCCTGCAACGCCAAGTTAGGCGCTGGTGGATGGCGCATGACTGCATGCTTAGCAGTTGCCCTTTTTGGCTTGACCAGGCGGACAGAACTTCCCGCCGCCAGAGTCATGCCGGCCGGCGGGGTCGACGACAACCGAGCCCGACGGCGTGTAGACGGCGCAGCCAGCGATGGACGATGCAAGAACAACCATTGCAATCAGTGCTCTCATGGGGTGGCCTTTGTTGACGAGTTGGCGTTTAGTTTACGGCAGTGGCTTGGCCACCGAGGAGGCGGCTCGTGTGGCCTGCGCACGCGGCGTATTCCGCGAGGGCCAAACGTTTGAGCTAACCGGCATTTTTCGGCATAGGGAAATTGGGCGAGAATGAAATGAAGTCCAATTTCCCTATGCCGAAAAATGTCCGGTTGAGCGAATGGTTAGGCGGCTGTGCGAGCACGCCTAGGAATCAACTAGTTTCAAGCGAAGAACTGGCCGGCCGGGTTTTCGGCGGGCGACCTCTTGGAACCCAGTTCGGTCATACATGGTCTTCGTACCGAACCACAGTGACTCGGCTTCGGGTGTTTCAGAAAGATCGACTGGATAGGCTTCCAGCAATTGAACACCTTGAGCCTTAGAATATTCAATTGCGCCAGTCAAAAGTTGCCTAGCGACACCTTGACCACGATACTGTGAAGGTACGACAAAGCAGATGATGGACCATACCGGTAATTGATCTACAGGTTTCATCACTGTAGAGCGCGCCAGTTTGGAAAAGCCCTCCCTCGGCCCCAGGGATACCCATCCAACAGGAACTCCATTCCTGTATCCGAGCAGCCCTGGGGGAACATCGCCTGAAGCGAGTGCATACAAATCTGCGCGATTTCGGCTACTCTGGCTTTCATCTGGCTGCAATGTAGGCGCCTTGCCGCTGCGCCGGTAATACATGCACCAACAACCACGGGCGATTGAGCATCCCTTTGCATGGAAGATCGTCTCCAGATCGGGCCAGCGATCTTCATTCAACGGTTGAATGTCTAAGGTCATGGGGTCAGACGCCTAACTTTGATGTAGTTCGTGTTTCACCAGATACCCACAGTAGCCACGAGATGACATGGCACCTCAGTCTGAAAATTGTGTTTGCATTCATGAGGTTACATCGGCATACCGGATGCATGGACAGGTATAGCAGATCTGACAAAGTTCGTGAGGGTGTTGCCGCCCCTCTGCAGTCCAAACGTTTGCTGGATCAGGTTCGCGAACGAATCAGGTATTTGCACGATAGCTGGCAGACTGAGAGAGCTTATGTGCACTGGACGCGTTTTTTTTGCTTTGGTCCGGCAGTCAGGGTGGCATGCGGCATCCACGCGACATGGGTGTTGGCGAGGTGGAGGCCTTTCTCACCATGCTCGCCAACGAGCGACAGGTTTCACCCGCGACACACAGGCAAGCGCTCAATGCCATCCTTTTCATGTATCGGCAGGTCCTGGGTATGGAATTGCCATGGATGCAGCAAATAGGCCGCCCTGCAGAGCGCAAGCGCATTCCGGTGGTGTTGACCCAAGAAGAAGTCCAACGGGTGTTGTGCCTGATGACGGCCGACGAGGGTTTGCTGGCTCGCTTGCTGTATGGCACGGGTTTGCGTTTGACCGAAGGCCTTTCGCTGAGGGTGAAGGATCTCGATTTCGACCGCCACGCAATTCATAGGGGAAACGGCAGCGCGCGCCCGTTGGTCAGTTTGGGCATCGCCGCCTGGAACAGGGGGCGCGCCAGCCAATCGCTCAGCCAAGCCTTCAGCGCCGGCAAAGGCTGCCCCTCAAGCCACCCCGGCTCCACCGCAGCGAACTGCCGCACGAACGGAAAGATGGCGATGTCGGTGGCGCACGGGGCAGGGCCGCCGAGCTGGCCGGTGCTTTGCAACTGCGCGTCCAGCGGCTTCAACAGCATGTCCACCGCCTGCTCGCGGTGGCGCGCTCTGGAATCCACACCATCGAAACGCTCGGGGTATTTGTACCGGTCCAGGTGGTGTTTGAATCCGCCATCGCAGATGGCCAGCAGATCGAGGTTCACCGGACTTTGCGCACGCGCCCACCAGCCCTCGACGTCACCGGTTTCCACAAAGGCCCAGCGCATGATGTCCAGGCTCTGTTCCAGCACCTGCCCGTCTGGCAGCCGCAGCACGGGCACCGTGCCCTTGGGGGAGAGGGCCAGCATTTCGGCGGGCTTGTCGCGCAACACGATCTCGAACGCATCAAACGCCGCGCCCGCCTGCAACATGGCCATCCGTGCGCGCATGGCGTAGGGGCAGCGCCGGTAGGTGTAGAGCAGCGGGGCGGGTGCGGCGGTCATGGCTTGGCATTACATCGCAAACCTCCGCGCCGCGGGCGCCGCCGTTTACCATCCCCACCATGACCCAAGACATTCAAGACCCGATCCACGAAGACCGCGTGTGGAGCGACGAGCACTGGACCGCGCGCGTGATCAAGAACGAAGACGACGATGGCTGGGCGGTGGCCATGTTCCTGGACGGCCAGGTTGAGCCCGCGCTGGTCGGCCCCTGGACCATGGGGCGCAACAAGAAGGACCCCAAGCCGCTGGACACCAGTGCGTTCAACACGCTGGTGAAGACGGCCAAGGAAGTGATCCGCCGCTCGGAGCAACAGCGCCATGCCGAGCTGAACAAGAACGTGAGCATCACGGTGGGCGGCCAGCGCATCCGCGTGGAGCTGGCCATCGTGCCCGACGAAGAGGGCGCCACCGCCACGCTGCGCGCACTCAACGAGTTTGACGAAGAGCTGGCCCTGGTGTCCGCGCCGCCGAACTTCAGGCTCAACACGGCCAGTGCCGAGGCCTGGGTGGTCTCGGGTTTTGAAAAGCCGCGCACATGATCGACGGACTCATTGCCGGCCGCCTGATGGGCGACGCCTCCCGCCGCGTGGACAAGGCGGGCCGCACCTACATCGTGGCGCGCGTGCTGGCGCGCAACAAGATGGACGAGGAGTTCATCGTCAACGTGATCGCGTTCGACGAGGCGCCCTGCGCCGCGCTGCTGGCCCTGGCCGATGGCGAGGCGCTCACGCTGTCGGGCGCGCTGACGCCCAAGGTGTGGACCGACAAGCAGGGCATTGCCCGCCCAAGCCTGGATTTGATCGCCGCGCAGGTGATGACGGCCTACCACGTGAGCCGCAAGCAGGCGGCGCTGGGTGGCGGGCCGGAGTCCGATTCGCGGTAGTCCGGCCGCTGGTGCGGCTACACGCCTGGCGAACTGACACGCCAGCTTCATACGCCTGACATCGAAACCCTGAAAACTGCAGCGCTGTTGCAATTGTCTTTGGAGTGTTTCGATGGATCGTCGTCTTTTCATGGCCCAAGGGGCCCTTCTCGGGGGTGCCGCGGTGGCACCAGTGTCGCGTGTCTGGGCGCAGGGCGCCGCCGCACCCGCCATCATCACGCGCGATGGCGTGCGCCCGCAAATGGCCCATGGCATCCAGAGTGGTGACCCGAAGGCCGATGGCGCGGTGATCTGGACGCGCAGCGACCGCCCGGCACGCCTGTGGCTGGAGTGGGCCACCACCGCCAGCTTTGCCAATGCCACCCGCGTGCGCGGCCAGCACATGCTGGAGGACTCCGACTTCACCGGCCGCGTCGACCTCACCCGGCTGCCCGCCGGTCAGGCCATCTTTTACCGCGTGGTGCTGCAGGACCTGCACAACGAGCGCGTGCTCTCGGAACCCCTGCAAGGCCATCTGCGCCTGCCACCGGCGGCCACCCATGGACGGGCCACGCGCGACGTGCGCTTCGTCTGGAGCGGTGACACGGCCGGGCAGGGCTGGGGCATCAACGAGGCTTGGGGCGGCATGAAGATCTACGAGCAGATGCGCAAGACCAACCCGGACTTCTTCCTGCACTGCGGTGACACCATCTACGCCGACGGCCCGATCAGCGCACAGGTGAAGCTGGCCGATGGCAGCCTGTGGAACAACGTGGTCACCGAAGAGGTGAGCAAGGTCGCCGAGACGCTGAACGAGTTCCGTGGCCGCTACCGCTACAACCTGATGGACGCCAACGTGCGCCGCATGGCCGCCGATGTGCCCCAGATCTGGCAGTGGGATGACCACGAGGTGTGCAACAACTACTCGGATTCCAAGGACCTGAGCGACGACAAGCGCTACACCGAGAAGAACGTCCCGCTGCTGGTGGCGCGGGCCACCAAGGCCTTCAACGAGTTCGCACCGATGCGCCGCACGGCCGATGTGGAGTCCGAGCGCGTGTACCGCCACCTGCCGCAGGGCCCGCTGCTCGATCTGTTCGTGGTGGACATGCGCAGCTACCGTGGCCCCAACACCGCGAACATGCAGACCAGCGAAAGCGCCGACACCGTGTTCATGGGCAAGCCCCAGCTGGACTGGCTGCTGGACGGACTCAAACGCTCAAAAGCGGTCTGGAAAGTGATCGCCGCCGACATGCCACTCAGCCTGCATGTGGCCGACGGCAAGGAAAAATGGGAAGCCATTGCCAACGGCGAAAACGGCGCACCCAAAGGCCGGGAGCTGGAGTTGGCCGGTCTGCTGCGCGCGATCAAGCGGGCGGGGATCAAGAACGTGGTGTGGCTCACCGCCGACGTGCACTACACCGCGGCCCACTACTTCGATCCGGCCCAGGCGCAGTTCAGCGATTTCTCGCCGTTCTGGGAATTTGTCTCCGGCCCGCTCAACGCGGGTGGCTTCGGCCCCAACAAGGCCGATACCACGTTCGGCATGCAGGTGGTGTACCAGAAGGCGCCCACCGAGGTGAACGCACCGCCCACCAATGGCCTGCAGTTTTTCGGCCAGGTCGACATCGACGCCCGGACGCGCGCGATGACGGTGACGCTGAAAGACCTCGCAGGGGCTTCGCTCTTCAGCAAGACGCTGGCGCCACAACGGGGATAAGCGCCGCTTTGCCGCGCCTGGGAGCCGGGCGTTCGGGTCAAGGTCCACGCCTGGCCGGAGATGCTTGAGCCAGCGCAAGCAAGGCTCCCACGGCATGGGCGAAAATTTGCCCATGGAACTCAGTGAACTGGGCATGGATGCATGGCTCGCCCCCAGCATCAGCGAACTGGCGGCGCTGGACCTGTGTGCTGCCCGGGTGACGGCGGTGGACCGGGGCCGTTACCTGGTGCGCAACGAAGCGGGCGAGGTGCCCGCCGAGCTGACGGGCAAGCTGCTGCATCTGGCCGAAAGCTCGGCCGATCTGCCCTGCGTGGGCGACTGGGTGGGCGTGCGTTACCGCGATGGCGGCACCCAGGCGAGCATCCACACGGTGTTGCCGCGGCGCTCGTTCCTGCGGCGCAAGGCCGCTGGCCGCGACGTGGAGTTCCAGATGATCGCCGCGAACATCGACGCGGCGTTCATCGTGATGTCGTGCCATTTCGATTTCAACATCCCCCGGCTGGAGCGTTACCTGGTGATGACGCGGGACGGCCACATCGAACCCGTGGTGCTGCTGACCAAGACGGACCTGATCAGCCCGGAAGCGCTGGAGCAGCTGATCGGGCAGATACGGCGCGTGGGCGTGGAGGCCCGGATCGTTTGCGTCAGCAGCGTGACCGGCTCGGGCGTCGAGCAGGTGCGCGAGCTCATGACACCGGGCAAGACTTACTGCCTGCTGGGTTCATCGGGCGTGGGCAAGACGACGCTGATCAACCGCCTGCTGGGCGACGGCGATCTGGAAACCCGCGAGGTCAGCCACACCGGCGAGGGCCGCCACACCACCACGCGGCGGCACCTGATCGTGCTGGCGCACGGCGCGCTGTTGATCGACATGCCCGGCATGCGCGAGCTGGGCCTGCTCGGTGCGGGCGAAGGCATCGAAGACAGCTTCGCCGACATCGCCGCGCTGGCGCGCCAGTGCCGTTTTCCCGATTGCACGCATGGCAGCGAACCGGGCTGTGCGGTGCGTGCCGCGATCGACCGGAACGAGGTCAGCGAAGCACACCTGCGCAACTACCTGAAGCTGCGCAAGGAGTCCGAGTTTCACGAGCTGTCGCTCACCGAGCGGCGCAACAAGGACCGCGCGTTCGGCCGCTTCTTGCACAACTACAAGAAGCAGAAGGGCGGGCGGGACCGGGATTAGCCGCCACCGCTCAGCGCCGCTGCGGCCACAGGCGGACGGCGAGTGCCGCCAGGGCGCTGGTCGTGGCCAGCAGCACGACCGCGATCCAGCCACCGTGAGCGAGCAGCAGGCTGCCCAGTGCTGCGCCGCTGGCCATGCCGATGAACATGCCAACGAAGAGCACGGCGTTCAGGCGGCTGCGGGCGGCGGGGTCGATGCCGTAGACGATGGTCTGGTGGGCGACGAGCATGGCCTGCGCGCCGAGATCAAAGCCGATGGCGCCCACCGCCAGCAGCAGCAACTGCGCGTGCGGTGTCAGGAGCGGCCCCAGCGCCATGGCCGCGAACGCCGCCACCACCAGGCCCGCACCCAGGCGGGTGACGCGTTCCGGTCCGTGGCGATCGGACAAGCGGCCGGCTACGGGCGCCGCCAGCGCGCCGGCCGCCCCCGCCAGGCCAAAGGCGCCGGCGGCGGCGCTGCCCAGGTGGAACGGCGCGTCGTGCAGCATGACGGCCAGCGTGGACCAGAAGGCGCTGAACCCCACCGAGAGCAGGCCCTGCGCCAGCGCCGCCCGGCGCAGCGGCGCGTGGCGCATCCAGAGCTGCCAGAGCGAGCCGAGCAGGGCGCCGTAGGGCAACTGGGTGGTTGGGTGGAAACGCGGCAGCGCCCGCCAGAGGGCCACGCCGATGGCGGCGATGCTCGCGGCGGCCAGCGCGAACATCGTGCGCCAGCCGAACTGTTCGGCCACGAAGCCGCTGACCACGCGCGAGAGCAGGATGCCCAGCAGCAGCCCCGTCATGACCGTGCCCACCACCTTGCCACGGTGCGCATCGGGTGCGAGCGTGGCGGCGGCGGGCACGATGTCCTGGGCCAGGGTGGCCACCAGCCCGATCACCAGGCTGGCCGCCAGCAGCACCGCCATGGAGGGGGCGGCGGCCGCGGCGAGCAGGGCCGCGACCAGGGCGGCGGCTTTGAGCAGGATGATGCGGCGCCGGTCGTAGCGGTCACCCAGCGGCGCCAGCAGCAGGATGCCCAGCGCGTAGCCCAGCTGTGTGAGCGTGGGCACCAGGCCCACGGTGCTGGTCGAGGCGCCCATGCCCGCGGCCAGTTCGCCCAGCATGGGCTGGCTGTAGTAGATCGACGCCACCGCCAGACCGGCGCCGCTGGCCAGCAGCAGCACCAGGGGTGTTGGCAGGTGCACGGCGCAGGCGCCCGCTTCTTCCAGTGGGGCGGCGGCGAAGTTCCCATTCGATTCGTGTATGGATTTCATGGTCAATGGGTGGTGAATTTTGTTGGTGTGGATCGAGTTTCAAGGCTTTGATGCACGGTGTGAAGGTGCAAAGGTTGAACATCTGACATACGATGAACGCATGACCAAAAGACCCACAACCGCGCGCGCGATCACCGCAACGCCAGCACCGCAGGTGGGCGCGGGTGACCGCCTGCAGCTGATGGCGACGTTCGTGCGCATCGTGGAGGCCGGCTCCCTCTCGGCCGCGGCGGCCCGGATGCAGTCCACCCAGCCCACGGTCAGCCGCCGCCTGCAGGCCCTGGAGCAATCACTGGGGGTGCGGCTGCTGCAGCGCTCGACGCATGCGATGCGCCTGACGGTGGACGGCGAGCGGTGTTTCGAGCGCGCCAAGGAGCTGCTGGCCAGCTGGGCCGCCTTCGAGGCCGACCTGCGCGGTGCGCAGGAAGAGCCAGAGGGCTTGTTGCGGGTGCGCGTGCCACACGCCTTCGGCCAGGAGAAGTTTGTGGAACCGCTGGCCCGGTTTCTGCGCGAGTGCCCCCGCGTCTCGGTCGAGTGGCTGCTTCAGGACGGGGTGCGCGACTTCATCGCCGAAGGCGTGGATTGTGCGATCCAGGTGGGTGCGCCGACCGACCCGTCGGTGGTGGCGATCAAGCTCTCGGAGGTGCCCCGCATCGCGGTGGCCGCGCCGTCGGTGCTGGCCAGCGCGACGGTGCCGCAGGCTCCTGGCGATCTGGCCGCTCTGCCCTGGCTGTCCCTGCGCACCTACTACCGCAACGAAATCGCACTCACCCACCGGGTCACCGGCCAGAACGAGCGCATCGCGCTGCGGCCGGTGATGAGCACCGACAACCTGTTCGCCCTGCGCAGTGCCGCCTTGCTGGGGCTGGGGGTCTGCGTGGGTTCGGCCTGGATGCTGGCCGACGACATCGCCCAGGGGCGGCTGGTGCATGTGGCGCCGGACTGGCATGCCGCGCCGCTGCCGGTCTACATCGCCTACCCGCACGCACGCTTCTACCCGTCGCGCCTGCTGCGCTTCGTGGCCTTGATGCGCGACGCCGTCGCGCCGGCCATTCAAGGCTGACTGATAGCGCTCAGCGCCGGATGCGGTGCCCGGTCTTGAACACCCACCACACCACGGTCAGGCAGGCCAGCATGAAGGCCAGCGTCATGCCGGTGCTCACCGCGATGTGCACGTCGGCCGCGCCGTAGAAGGCCCAGCGCAGGCCGCTGATGAGGTAGACCACCGGGTTGAACAGCGACACGGTCTGCCACAGCGGCGGCAGCATGTTGATGCTGTAGAACGCGCCGCCCAGGAAGGTGAGCGGCGTGATGACGAGCAGCGGGATCACCTGCAGTTTCTGGAAGCTGTCGGCCCACAGGCCGATGATGAAACCGAACAGGCAGAAGGTGATGGCGGTGAGGATCAGAAAGCCCACCATCCACACCGGGTGCGCCACCTCGTAGGGCACGAACAGGCGCGCGGTCAGCAGGATCAGCAGGCCCAGCGTGAGGCTCTTGGTGGCCGCCGCGCCCACATACCCGAGCAGCACCTCGACCCAGTTCACCGGCGCGCTCAGCAGCTCATAGATGGTGCCGGACCACTTGGGCATGTAGATGCCGAAGGCGGCGTTGGAAATGCTCTCGCTCAGCAGCGAGAGCATGAGCAGGCCGGGGATGATGTAGGCGCCGTAGCTCACGCCGCCGATGTCCCCCATGCGCGAGCCGATGGCCGAGCCGAAGACGATGAAGTACAGCGAGGTGCTGAGCACCGGCGCGATGATGCTCTGCATCCAGGTGCGCAGGGCGCGGTTCATTTCGAACTGGTAGATGGCGCGCACGCCGTGCATGTTCAAGCTCATGCCGTCACCTCTTTGTTCTCGTGGACCAGGCTGACGAAGATGTCTTCGAGCGAGCTCTCGCTGGAGCGCAGGTCCTTGAAGTGGATGCCTTCGGTGCCCAGCGCGGCGAGCAACTCGGCGATGCCGGTGTCGTCTTTCTGGGCGTCGAAGCTGTAGGTGAGCGTGAGCCCGTCGGTCGACAGCGTGAGCGGCCACTGCGCCAGTGCGGCGGGCACGGTGGCCAGCGGCTGCTGCAGCGTGAGCGCGAGCTGCTTCTGGCCGAGCTGGCGCATGAGCGTGGCCTTTTCTTCCACCACGATGAGTTCGCCCTTGCGGATCACGCCGATGCGGTCGGCCATGTCTTCGGCTTCTTCGATGTAGTGCGTGGTGAGGATGATGGTGGTGCCCGCTTCACGCAGCTCGCGCACCAGGCGCCACATGTCGTGCCGCAGTTCCACGTCCACACCCGCGCTGGGCTCATCGAGAAACAAGATTTTGGGCTCGTGCGACAGCGCCTTGGCGATCAGCACGCGGCGCTTCATGCCGCCTGAGAGCGCGAGGATCTTGCTGTCTTTCTTGTCCCAGAGCGAGAGGTCTTTGAGGATCTTCTCGATGTAGGCGGGGTTGGGCGCCTTGCCGAACAGGCCGCGGCTGAAGCTCACGGTAGCCCACACGGTTTCGAAGGAATCGGTGTGCAGTTCCTGCGGCACCAGGCCGATGGCGGCGCGGGCGGCGCGGTAGTCGCGCACGGTGTCGTGCCCGTCGGCAGTGACCGTGCCTTCGCTGGCGTTGACCATGCCGCAGATGACGCTGATGAGCGTGGTCTTGCCGGCACCGTTGGGTCCGAGCAGGGCAAAGATTTCGCCGCGGCGGATGTCGAGGTTGACGTTTTTCAGCGCCTGAAAGCCGCCAGCGTAGGTCTTGCTGACGCCGCGAACGCTGACGATGGCGTCGGTGATGGCGACCGCGACAGGGGGTAGGGTCATGGTGTGCTGGCGGGGTAGGGGGTGGGCTGCCGCACGGGTCTGAGCCTCTGTGGGGTGGCGGCAGTTTTCTGGTAACCGCTCTTTATACCGGTACGGGAGCGGCCTTGCAGCGCCGGGGTTGAGCGTGCCCTCCCCGGAGCGGGCATTTTCCGTCCCCCGATAGGGCATCTTTCCCCGGCCCATAGGGAAGCCCTCGTATGGGAAAAAAGCGTGCTCTCTATAGATTCAAAGGCACCCCCCGGGGTCCTCTTTGAAGCCCTCCAAAGCAGGCACTCCGGAGCTCTTGCGATGGCCCGCCACGCCGTCTTGCGCGCGGCCCAGGCCCATCGCGACTTTCCTCTCCAGGAGTTCGCTCATGCTTCGACGCCAGTTTTTCGCGGGCTCTGCCGCGGCCATCGCCACCACCTTCACGGGATTCACCCTTCCCGCCCATGCGGCGCTGGCACCGCCGGTCATCAACGTGGTGGCCACCGTCAAGGCCTTGCGCATCCCGAGCGGTCCGTGGGCCGGTGGCTATGAAATCGCACCGGCCGGTCGGCTCAACTGGTATTTCACCAACCTGGGCCTGCTGCCGGTCGTGCAACTGTTGAATGCGGCCGACCGCGAGCTCTACATCCGTTCCTACCTCGACCTCTACCTCAAGACGGTGCGGGCCGACGGCACGATCGAGGATGTGGATTTCACCTCGGGCCTGAGCACGAGCGGCGCCTACGCCATGGTGCCCTCCGACTCGGACGATTCTTACGCCGCCACCCTGCTGACCCTCGCGGTGAAGTACCTGCGCGCCAGCAAGAACTGGATCTGGTGGGACGCGAACAAGGCGAAGCTGAAATTCATCGCCTACCGCAACCTGGCGGTGATGGTCAAACCCGACGGCTACACCAGCGTGTTCCAGGCGCCACGCAACCAGAGCAACAGCATTGGCTACCTCATGGACAACTGCGAGGTCTACCGGGGCCTGCGCGATTTTGCTGCGATGTTGCGCGAACGCGGTGAGCCGAGCGAAGCCACGTACTACGACTCGTTTGCCACCGGCATCACCAACGGCATTCTCCAGATCGGCTTTGACAACGCGCGCGGCGGCTTCGCGGTGGGCGACCACACCCCACTGGCCGAGACCAGCTTCTACCCCGGCACTACCTGCCAGGTGTTCCCGCAGGCCTTTGGCGTGAGCGAACTGGCGCCGTACTTCGACCGCGGTTACCAGTTCCTGGAGACCTACTCCCCCGGCTGGGCCGATGGGCGCTACGACCCGTACCCCTGGGCGGTGCTGGGCTTGGTCGCGGCCAAGCGCGGCAGCTTCGCGCAGGCGCGCACCCAGAAGACCCTGATCGAGCAGATGTTTGTCGACAACCGGGCGCTCGTCACCATCAACGAACTGGGTTTCTACCAGCGCACCAAGCGCTTGCTGGCCGGCCTGTCCGAGATTTGAACGGCTGCCCGTCGCCGTCTGTTGGCGCGCTGGCGCACAGACGGCGTCCGGCTCCGGTCCACACCATCGCCCGATGATCACGTCCCCGTTGCCTGCGCGAGCGCGCCATGCCCCGCCTCAAACGCTGTTCACCCAGGTGCTGGCCCACTTGCCGGAAGGCATCTGGGTCTGCGACGTGCAGAGCCACACCCTGCACCGCAACCCGGCGGCGATCGCCATCTGGGACGGTGTGCGCGACGCCGACGTGAGCCGCTTTCCCGGCTGCCTGGGCTGGTGGGCCGACACCGGCCGCCCGATCGGCGACGACGAATGGGGCACCACGAGGGCCCTGAAGGCGGGCGAAGCGGTGCTGGACGAGCGGGTGGAGATCGAGACCACGGAGGGTGTGCGCAAGGTGCTGCTGACCTCCTACATCCCCTTGAAGGGCGGTGGCGGCGCGCGCCCGGGTTGCCTGGTGCTCATCAAGGACATCACCGCGTTGCACCGCACCGAGCACCGGCTCCACGGTGCCGAGATGTCCCTGCGCGCGCTGTCGCAGCGGCTGCTGCAGGTGCAGGAAGCCGAACGCCAGCGCATCGCGCAGGAGCTGCACGACGACATTGGCCAGGTGGTTGCGGCGATGCGGCTGCACCTGGCGCACATGGCCGAGATGGCCGGCGACGGACCGATGGCCGGGATCGCCACCAATGTGCTGCAGATGTCGGACCAGCTCGGCTCGCGCGTGCGTCAGATCGGCCTGGGCCTGCGCCCGCTGGAACTGGACGACTTCGGCGTCATGGCCGCGCTGCGCAGCCTGGTGGCTTCGCTGGGCCGGCTGCCGGCGCTGGTGGTGCGGCTGCAGGCCGAGGGCGCGGAGTTGCGCTACCCGCCCGCGGTGGAGACGGCGGCCTTCCGCATCGCCCAGGAAGCGCTGAGCAACGCGATGCAGCACAGCGCCTGCTCGGCCGTGCACATCCGGGTGACCATGGCGCCCGGGCTGCTGCAACTCACCGTGACCGACGATGGCGTCGGCTTCGAACCCGGACAGGCACGGATGGCCGCCTTGCGCGACGGGCACATCGGCCTGGCCGGCATGCAGGAGCGCGCACGCCTGGCGGACGGGACCTGCGAGCTGCGCTCCGAAGCCGGGCAGGGCACCACGGTGCACGCGGTGTTCCACACCGACGGGGTGGCGCCGTGAGGGTGCTGCTGGCCGACGATCACACCCTGTTTCGCGCCGGGCTGACGGCGCTGCTGGGCGATCTGCCCGGCATGGACATCGTGGGCGAAGCGGGCGACGGCGCGGCGGCCGTGGCGCTGGCGATCGAGACCCGGCCCGACCTGGTGTTCCTCGACATCGCCATGCCGGTGATGAACGGCATCGTGGCCACCGCCCAGATCAAGGCGGCCCTGCCCGACACCCGCGTGATCGTGTTGTCCATGCACCTGAACGAGGACCACATCCGCGGTGCGCTCAGCGCGGGCGCCGACGGCTACATGGTGAAGGACGCGGCGCCGGCCGAGCTGAAGCTCGCGGTGCAGGCCATGCGGGTGGGGCAGAGCTACCTGAGCCCGGCGGCCGCCTCGCTGCTGATCCAGCAGGTGCTGCCCGCGCTCCGGCTGGCCGACCCGCTGCACGCCCTCACCGCGCGGCAATCCGACGTGCTGCGCCTGATCGCCGAAGGCATGACCTCCAAGGGCATCGCCCGACAGCTGAAGGTATCGCCCAAGACCATCGACATCCACCGCACCCAGCTGATGCAGCGCCTGGACATCCACGACATCGCCGGGCTCACGCGGTTTGCGGTGCGCGTGGGCCTGGTGGGCTCGGGCTAAGACCTCTTCTGACCAGCGGCCTTGTGCCCGGCGGGGGCGTGAATCTATACTGGTATTTTGTACAGTATTGAAGCATGACCACCGTCCACATTCCCGTGCAGGCCATCAAAGGCCGTGGTGTGGCCCACCGCCAGCCGCACCGCTTCGAGCGCGACCAGCGCGCCGCGTTCGACGACGGCTGGGGCACGCTGGCCGAAGCCACGGCCGCGGGCGAAGAAGCCGCCGCGCCGGCCACGCAGGTCACGTTCGAAGACGCGCGCAGCGCCATCACCCACAACGACTCACCCGACATCGGCTTCACCCTCGGGCTCAACCCGTACCGCGGCTGCGAACACGGCTGCATCTACTGCTACGCCCGGCCCACGCACAGCTACCTCAACCTCTCGCCTGGGCTGGATTTTGAAACGAAGATCATCGCCAAGCGCAACATCGCCGCCGTGTTGCGCAGCGAGCTGCTGCGCCCGGCCTACGCGCCCGACCTGTTGGCCATCGGTACCGTGACCGATGCCTACCAGCCGGTGGAGCGTGAACTGCGGCTGACGCGCGCCGTGCTGGAGCTGCTGCACACCGCGCACCACCCGCTGGCGATGGTGACCAAGGGCAGCGGCGTGGAGCGCGACATCGACCTGCTCGCGCCCATGGGCACGCAGCGCCTGGCCGCGGTGTACGTGACCATCACCACGCTGGATGCGCAGCTCGCGCGCATCCTGGAGCCGCGCGCCGCTGCGCCGCACCGGCGGCTGCGCACCATCCGCACGCTGGCCGAGGCGGGTGTGCCCACGGGCGTGAGCGTGTCGCCGCAGATTCCGTTCATCAACGACGACATGGAGCGGGTGCTGGAAGCGGCTTATGAGGCCGGTGCGCGGCGCGCGTTCTACCAGGTGCTGCGCCTGCCCTGGGAACTCAGCGACATGTTTCGCCTGTGGCTGGAGCAGCACTACCCGGACCGCGCCGCGCGCGTGATGGCGCGCATCCAGGACATGCGCGGCGGCAAGGACTACGACGCCGATTTCGCCACCCGCATGAAGGGCCAGGGCATCTGGGCCGACCTGCTGCGCCAGCGCTTCGTGAAAACGTGTGACCGGCTCGGCTTCAACCGCGATCGCGAGCCGCTGGACGCCACGCAGTTCCGGCCCGCAGCGCTGCGCGGGCAGGGCGATCTGTTCTGAACCGTTTTCCGCGCGGTCGGGGGGTGCCACCCAGGGCACCGCCGGGCCGGCTTTGCCGGACGGCCAGTGCCGCCCCCCCTTGAGGGGGCCGCGCGCGGCGCGGCAGGGGGGCTTCGCTATCTCAGGATCACGCAGCCCTCGGCATCCCACTCCACCTGGGTGATGCCGGGCTCCATGGCTTCGAGCCTGCGCCGTTCCCGCTCTTCGGGGCTGGCCTGGCCCTGGCTGGCGACCCACTGTGTGGCATGGTCCTGGCGGGCGCGCTGCTCGACACCGAAGGCGATGGCCGATGTGATGTGGCGCACCAGTTCATCGGTCTCCCAGGGTTTGGTGAGGTAGCGGTACAGGCCGAACTGGTTCACGGCTGCCTGCGCCGTCGTGAAATCGGCCGTCCCGGTCAGGATCATGCGCACGCACCCGGGCTGGATGTCCGCCGCCAGGGCCAGGAGCTCCATGCCGCCCATGTCGGGCATGCGCAGATCGCTGACGATGACGTCAAATCGTTGCGCCATCAGTTCCGCGAGCGCCTCCGAAGCGCTGTTGCAGGTCACGATCTTCACCCGGTTGCCCAGCGGAGTGCGCAGTGTGCGAAACAAGGCGCGGACGATGGCGGCCTCGTCGTCGACGAGAAGGATGCTGCCTTGAAGTTCTTGGCTCATGGGAGGCTCCGGTCGGGTGTTTCAGGCGCAGGACATGATGTCCAGCTCGCCACTGACGCGTTCCGTCAGATCGCGCAGGTGTTGCTCGCCGATGCCCAGGTCGGACCACAGCGGCTCGGTCCAGAAGGGCTCGCTGGCGCCGGAAGATGCCGCCAGGCCATGCGCCATGTGGTTGGCCAGTCGCACCAGATGGCAGGCGGTCAGGCGTTCCAGCGGCTGAACGACCAGGGGGCGGTGGTGACCGGCAATCGCGTCCGGGATGCTGGGCGGGAAGTTCCATTGCCTGACCACCGCCGCACCGACCTCGGCGTGGGACACGCCAAACACCCGCCATTCCGCTTCGTGCATGGGCAGCGCTTCCGAGTGGCAGAGTTGCAGCGCCTGCGCTTCCTGCGACGGACTGGTCATGGCCAGAATCAGTTTGCCCACGTCGTGCAGCAAACCCAGCAGAAAGGCTTCGCCGGTGTCCAGCGCAGCGAGCCTGGCCAGTTCTCGCGCTGAAAGGGCGGCGCACAGGCTGTGGCGCCAGTAGCTGTCAAAGCAGAAGCCCTCACAGTGCAACGATCCCAGCGTGGCCCGCAGGGAAATGGCCGCCAGCGTGCTCGCGACGGTGCGCAGTCCCAGCATCTGGACGGCGTCGCCGATGCGCGAGACCTGGCCCGGCGCCCCGTAGAACGCGGAGTTGGCCAGGCGCAGCACCCGAACGGTCAGGGCCTGGTCGCGCTCGATCGCCTCGATGCAGGTCGATGCGGACGCCTGGTCCTGGCTCAGCACCTCGACCGCCGCGATGAAGGCGCTCGGCAACGAGGGCAGTTCCCGGATGCACCGTGCCCATTCGGCGGGGTTCAGGGGCTCGCCAGCCGCCGCGGTTTCAAGCACGTTCACGCCGGGCTTTCCGGGTCGGCTGCCGCGGCATCCTGCAACAGCTGTACCAGCATCAGGCAACCCAGGGGTTGCTGTTGCCCGGTCAGCTGGCGGAGCCAGACCCGGGCATTTCGACCTTCGATGGCCGTGCGCAGCCCTTCCGCCTCGGCGCGCAGCGATGGCAGCTCCAGTGCCGCCAGCGTCTGCTGCATGGCCGGCGCGGGATCGCTGCCCAGGGCCGATGACCACTGGGGCCACTGCCGCACCGCCAGGCGATTGACATACGCCAGCATGCCGTCGTCGCCGATGCCGAAAACCGCGATCGGCAAGCCATCGAGGGCATCCCGGGAGGCGCCGGCCGCGTTCTGCATGGCCCGGCTGCGTTCGCTCTCGTGGCGCACCAGGCTTTCGAGCCGCTGGTTGGTCATGGCCAGCTCGCGGTTGGCCTGGCGCACCGCCTCACCCAGGCGGCGGTTC
This sequence comes from Hydrogenophaga sp. ZJX-1, assembly GCF_048590325.1. Lineage (NCBI taxonomy): Bacteria > Pseudomonadati > Pseudomonadota > Betaproteobacteria > Burkholderiales > Comamonadaceae > Hydrogenophaga > Hydrogenophaga sp. ZJX-1. The sequence continues at coordinate 190,692 of NZ_JBMBRA010000003.1, read as the reverse complement.
TCCGCCGCCAGTTCGCTCTGTTCAAAGGCCTGCGCCACGTGGCTCCGCAGGAGATTGTCGTCCCAGGGCTTGGTGAGGAACTTGTACACGGCGCCCTCGTTGACCGCCTCGATGATCGACTCCAGGTCGGTGTAGCCGGACAAGGTCATGCGCACCGTGTGGGGATGGAGGCGACGGGCTTCGCGCATGAAGTCGATGCCCGTCATGCCGGGCATGCGCTGGTCCGAGAGGATCACGTCCACCGGTTGCTGGGCCAGCAGCGCCAGCCCCTGGGCGCCGCTGGTGGCCGTGAGCAGGTGGTAACCATCGCGGCGGAACAGGCGCCTGAGCGACGAGAGGATCGACTCCTCGTCGTCCACCAGCAGCAGCGTGCGCGGATGGGGGCGTGTGGTGAGCTCAGGCGGTGTGTTCATGCTCGTGCTCCCACACCGGTGGCTTGGCGTCTTTGGCCAGGGCCTGTGGCCCGGCCACCGGCAGCCAGATTCGGATGGCCGTGCCCTGCCCGACGCTGGAGCGCACCTGGATGGCACCGCCGTGTTTCTGGATGATGGAAAACGACAGCGACATGCCCAGGCCCGTGCCCTTGCCCACGTCCTTGGTGGTGAAGAAGGGTTCGAAGATCCGCCGCTGGACTTCGGCGCTCATGCCGGAGCCGGTGTCTTCGACCTGCACCCAGACCCAGTCCTGCTCGACACCCGACAACAGGGTGATCGTTCCCTTGTCGACGATGGCGTGTGCGGCGTTGACGATCAGGTTCATGAACACCTGGTTGAGCTGTGCCGCCAGGCACATGACCGGTGGGAGCGGCGCGAGGTGTTTGATCACCTCGGCCTTGTATTTCACCTCGTGCCGGACCACGTTGAGGGTGGACTCCAGGCCCACGTTCAGATCGGCCTCCTGCCAGTCGGAATGGTCCACGCGCGAGAAATCCTTGAGGTCCTGGACGATCTTCTTGACGCGCCCGAGGCCGTCCGCGCATTCGTCCAGCAGCTGGGGAAGGTCCTCGCGCAGGAAATCGATCTCGACCTCTTCGCGCTTCTGTGCCAGTGCGCTGGCCAGGGTGGCGTCGGCTGGCGCCGCCAGTGCCGCGTCGCAGGCTTCGCCCAGGCTGAAGAGGCTGTTCACGTACTGGCGCAGGGTGTTGAGGTTGGAACTCACGAAGCCGATCGGGTTGTTGATCTCGTGGGCCACACCGGCGGCCAGTTGCCCGATCGAGGCCATCTTGTCCTGCTGCAGCAGCTGGTTCTGTGCTTCTTCGAGCTGGTGGTTCATGGCATCGAGTTCGGTGATCCGCGCTTGCAGCTGCAGCTGGGCATCCCGGATGTCGGAGCGGTCCTGCATCATCCACCAGGTGCCGCGGGCGGTGTCCTTCGTGTCCGCCACGTGGGCGTCGATCTGCACCCAGATCGGGTGGCCATCGGCGTGGCGCATCCACATCTCGCTGTGGATCGGCTCGCCTTGTGACAGCAGGGGGCCGGCGTAGCGGCCGAAGCTCGCGTAGTCGCCGTCCGACAGGTAGAGCTTGCGCGCGGGCATGCCGATCATGTCGGGCCCGGCGTAGCCGAACATCTCGGCCATCGCGGGATTGATCCGCTTGATGATGCCCCCCGAGGAATACGCCACCCCGATGGGCGAACTGGCGACGAACCATTTCAGCTCGCGCGCCGTGTCCGCCAGCTCGGCCGAGCGTTGCCGGACGATTTCTTCCAGCTCGTTGCGGTGCCGCAGCACCTCTTCTTCCGAGGTCCGGCGGGCGGTGACGTCCTGCAGGGTTTCGATGGCACCGATCACCTGGCCATCGGCGTCGTACAGGGGCGCCGCGGTGAAGAACAGCCATTTGCCAGAGGCCCCGAAGCCCGGGAAAAAGGCCTCGACCTCGACACCCCCGGCGATGGTGGCTGAGCGGTTCATGGCCACGCCGTAGAACGACTGCATGGTCGCCTCGTCGACCCCGTCGACGATCATGTCCGCAAGCAGGGGGCGCTGCTCCCGGTAGAACGCTTTCCAGCCGTCCCGGGTCCCGAGCACCTCGTTGCGCTTGATGCCCGTCATGCGTTCGCAGGCCGTGTTCCAGTGGGTCACCCGATGGTGCCGGTCGATCACCATCGAGGGTACCGGGGCACCGTCGATGATCTGCGACAGCATCTTGGTCATGCCCAGCAGGCTGCCCTGGACGTGCATCACGTCGCTGAGGTCGACGCAGGTCACGACCACCTTGGTCAGGTCACCGAGACAGATCCTTCGGGCATGGATCTCCACCGGACGCTGTCCGCCGTCGGGGGTGGTGATGGAGCCCGACACCACGGGCGGTGCGCCGCCGTGCTCCGTGCAGGCCAGCACCGCCGCCTGCAGGTGGGGGCGCGTGGTCGCGTCCACCAGGTCCAGCAGCGACAGGCCCTGAAGTGCAGAAGCACTGCGCGAGCTCAGCCGGCAGAAAGCGTCGTTGGCCGTCAGGATCAGCCCCTTGCCCAGCAAGGCCGCGGGCATGGCCACGGCCTGGACGACCTCCCTGGCCACGATGGCGTTCGATTTTTTCTTGTCAGGGCACGACATCAGGCATGCACCTTCGGCGGTGCCATGAGCTGGGTTCCCTCGGGGATGGAGTCGCGTTGCACCCACAGCGTGAGGTGCACGCCTTCCTTGGTCGAAAAATTCGTCACCTGCCTGACCACGCGTTCGTCAAAGACGTAGCCAGCTGCCAGCAGGATGGCGCCTTTGGCCGACAGCACGGCCCGCGCCAGCACCATGCCGGGGCGCAGGTCGCGCACGTCGATCTGCACGTCGTCCTTGGCGGCAGCGGCCATGTCGACCACGACCTGGAGCAGGGTCTCGACCACCGCCGGGTCGTAGCGCGTGTCCATGCCGCCACGGAGCATGCTGTGCGCCCGCTCCGCCGAGTGGTTGATCTCACCCATGTGGCCATGGGCCAGCTCGTCCAGGTCGCTCGCCGCGGCCACAATGCGCGCGCCCAGCACGATCTCGGCGCCCGCCAGGCCATCGGGAAAGCCATTCCCGTCCACCCGCTCGTGATGCTGTCGCACGATCCTGGCCACGCCTTGCAGCTGCGACAGGGCCATCAGGGCGGTTTCGCCGTCGATGGTGTGGCGCCGGTAGCGCTGGTGTTCTTCCGCGGTGTAGGTGGACACCGGCTTGCCCAGCATGGTGTCGGGAAACCCGATGGTGCCGACGTCGTGCACCAGCGCGGCCAGGTACACGTCGCGCACATCGCGGTCCGGTAAACCCAGGCGCTTGGCGGTTTCGCGTGCGAGATCGGCCACCCGGCGTGAGTGTCCGGGGTGGCCGCCCCGCATCTCCATCAGGCTGGAGAACACATTCACCGCGAGCACGAAGGTGTTGTCCAGGTCCGCGTAGGCCGCGTCGAGCATGCCGTTGATCTGCTCGAGTTCGGATGTTCGCGCGGCCACCCGGGTTTCCAGGGTCTGGTTGATGTCCCGCAGCTGCTCGTTCTGCCGCTTGGTCAACTCGGTCAACTCGGCGTTCTTCTTTTCCAGGTCGCGCCGGCTCAGGGCCTCGCGCACCACCAGCACCAGGTCCTGATCGTCCCAGGGCTTGGCGATGTACCGGTGAATGGCGCCCCGGTTGATGGCGGCGATCGTGGAGGACATGTCGGCATAGCCCGTCAGCAGCACGCGCACGATGCTTTCATCGTGGATCTTCACCCGTTCCAGAAAGCGCGCGCCATCCATTTCGGGCATGCGCATGTCCGAGATCACCAGGTCCACCCGATGGGTTTTCAGCAGGGACAGCCCCTCGGCGGCGCTGGTCGCCTGCAGCGTGGCGATGCCTTGCGACCGGAAGACGCGACGCAGGGCGTTGAGAACGGAGGGTTCGTCATCGACGGTCAGTACCGTCGGAACCCCGGATGGACCTTCGACCGCCTCGGCGGGCGGCGGCTCCAGAAGCGCAGTGGGGGTCATGGTGTCTCGAATCCTGGTGTGTCCAGGTTGTTTCGACACCCCCGCAGCACACTTGAGCATGCCCTTGCCCGGCGTGCGGGCATTGGCACGCCCCGATCAGCCCGCTGGCGGCAGCGATCCGAGCAACGCCAGCGCGTCCACCCGCCAGTGGTGCAGTGCTTCGTAGAACCCCTCCCACACGCAGCCGTTGCAGCCGCGGCCGCAGCAGGCCGTGGGCTCGGGCGGTGGCGGGCGCAGGGCGGTGTCCAGATCGGTGTGTTTTTCGCGCAGCGCGCGGCCGCGCAGGTGGGCGATGAGCGCGTGCGCGGTGGGCAGGTCGCCGAGCGGGATGCGCGCCGGGTCTTGCGGGGCGAAACGGGGCTGTGGCTTGCCTTCGAAGGTGCCTTGCTCGTTGAACATCGCGGCCGGCCGCACCCAGAGACCCAAATCGCCATACAGCGCGCGGTACAGCGTCATGCCTTGCAGTGTCTCGCTGCAGCGCGCCGTCTCGATGACCTCGTACCAGCCGCCCTTGTAGTGGCGGTACAGGCCGGGCGGCGTGGCGTTCAGCGGGGGCAGGTCGTGGTCGGTGGGGGCGGTCATGGGCGCGGGGAAACGGGGCTGGGCCCCGAGTGTGCCAAACCCGGGCGGGACTCAGCCGCCGCTGCCGCTGCCGCCCAGCCGGCCCAAGCGGTGGGCCAGCTCCACGGCCGACTGCACCTTGAGCTTCTCGAAGATGTTGGCGCGGTGGAATTCCACCGTGCGCTGGGTGATGCCCAGGTGGTCGGCGATGTTCTTGTTGTAGTGGCCTTGCAGCAGCTCGGTCAGCACCTCACGCTCGCGCGCGCTCAGCGCGGCCAGCGCCTGCTGGAGCTGCAACCGGTCCTGCGATTCGGTGTGCAGCGTCACGGCGGCCTGGCGCGCGGCCTCCACCTTGTCCGCCAGCAGGTTGTTCTGGAATGGTTTTTCCAGGAAGTCCCAGGCGCCGTTCTTCACCGCCGCCACCGCCATGCTGACGTCACCGTGACCGGTGAGGAAGAGCACCGGCCAGGGCCAGGCCAGGGCCTTGAGCTGTTCGAAGGTGGCCAGGCCCGAGAGCGGCTCCATGCGGATGTCGAGCAGCAGCACGCAGCAGGCGTTGGGCACTTCACCGCTGCGCAGGGCCTGCAGGAAGGCGTCGCCCCCGGCCCAGTTGCGCGTGGGCAGGCCGCGCGAATCGAGCAGCCAGGCCAGGCCTTCGCGGAAGTCCGTGTCGTCGTCGATCAGGTGGACGGTGGGGTTCATGTCGTGGGCAGCCAGCGCGTGAATTGTGCGCCGTGCAGCGTGTCGCTGCGCTCCACTTGGTGGCGAAATGGACCGGTGACCTCGACATGCAGCGACTGCAGCAGGGCCTGGACCACCCGACCGCACAGGAGGCACAGGAACCGGAAGCAATCCTGGACCTGCAGGTGACCCACATGGCCTTGGGCGAAGCGCGCAGCTGATCGCTCTGCGGGCTTCCGGAAACCAGAAAGGCGCCCCGCGGGGCGCCTTTCTGTTTGGGAACGCGGTGCCGGCCGGTCAGATCTTGGCCGCGCCGATGTAGTCGTCGAAGCGCCATTCGGAGAACTTGCTCCACAACACCTGGTCGCGCTGGAAAGCGCGCATGTCGCGGTGGATCTTCTTGAACTCGGGCGACTTGGCCTCATGCTCGGCGAACACTTCCATGGCGGCCTTGAAGCCGGCGTCCATCACCGCTTTGCTGAAGGGCTTGAGCTTGGTGCCGCTGGCCACGAGGCGACGCAGCGCCATCGGGTTCTGCGTGTCGTACTTGGCCGTCATGTCGCGCGCGGCCACGGCACCGGCGGCGCGCACGATGGCCTTGTTCTCGGCCGACAGCGCGTCGAAGGCTTTCTTGTTGATGAAGAACTCCAGCTCCGCGCCGCCTTCCCACCAGCCGGGGTAGTAGTAGAACGGCGCCACCTTGTGGAAGCCCAGGCGCTCGTCGTCGAACGGGCCGACGAATTCGGTGGCGTCCAGCGTGCCTTTTTCCAGCGCCTGGTAGACCTCGCCGGCCGGCATGTTCTGCGCCACCACACCCAGCTTGTTCATGGTCTCGCCGAACAGACCGCCACCCATGCGCATCTTCAGGCCCTTGAGGTCGGCCACGGTCTTGATCTCCTTGCGGTACCAGCCGCCCATCTGGGTGCCGGTGTTGCCCGCGCTCATGGAGGTGATGTTGTACTTCGCGTAGAACTCGTCCATGTACTTGCGGCCGTTGCCGTGTTCCATCCAGGCATCCATGTGGCGCGCGGTCAGGCCGAAGGGCACGGCGCAGCCGAAGGCGAAGGTGGCGTCCTTGCCGGTGAAGTAGTAGGAGGCGGTCTGCGCCATTTCCACGGTGCTGTTCTGCAGCGCGTCCACCACGCCGAAGGGGGGCACCAGGTCGCCGGCGGCGTGCACCGACACCTCGAACCTGCCACCGGACAGGGCCTTGACGGTCTCTGAAAACTTCTCGGCCGAACCAAAGATGGTGGGCAGCGACTTGGGGAAGCTCGACGCCATGCGCCAGCGCACCGCGGCCTGGGCATGCACGGCGGGCGCGATGCCAGTGGTCAACACGCCAGCGATGCCAGCGTTCTTGATGAGGGAACGACGATCCACGAAAGTACTCCTGAGGAAGAAAAATGCCGGTGCCCCGTGGCGGCAGGCGCCCCGATCGCCCGGCGGTGACGAACCCCTCAACGATACCCCAGCTTCGGGTTAACCCTTGGGTGTTACCGGGGGGTGCCGTTCGCTGGCAGCGAGGGGTGGGGCAGGGCCGGCACCGCCGTCCGGTCTTGCCGGGCCAGGCCCGCTTGCCAGGCGCTGAGCCAGGCCGGGAGGGTTTGCGCGGGCTCGTCGCCCAGCCCCCGCACCACGCAGCCCCCGGCCGCACCGGCCGCGGCCACGGCCTGCAGCTGCGCGGGTTCGAGGATGCCGCCGATGCCCACCACCGGCGCGGGCGCCATGTGGGCCCACCAGGCCAGGTTGTCCAGACCTTGTGGCCACCAGGGCATGTCCTTGGTGGTGGTGGGCCACACCGGGCCGCAGGCGATGTAGTCGGGCAACAGCGCGGCGGCGCGGCAGAGTTCCCACAGGCTGTGTGAGCTCAGGCCGAGCTGCACGCCGCCGTCGCGAGCGGTCTGCAGCTGCGCACGTTCGCCGGGCGTGAGCGCCAGCAGGTCTTCCTGCCCCAGGTGCAGGGCCTGCGCGCCGGCCCGCAGCGCGAGTTGCCAGTGGTCGTTGACCACCAGCGTGGCGCCGGCCGCGTCGGCGGCGCGCAGGCTGCGCTCGGTTTCGCGGTGCAGCCGTTCGGACCAGGTCGCGTTGTCGAGACCGGGCGGGCGCTTCGTGCGCAGCTGGATCGTAGGCACCGTGGGCTGCGCGCGCAGCACAGCTTCCACCCGCTCGGCGCTGTCGACGATGGCGTACACGCCCGGTGTGCGGGCCGGCTCGCGCACTGGCCAGCCCGTGGGCGGTTGTTCGTCCAGCGACAGGCGGGGTAGCAGGGTCGGATCGCCGCCGAACCCGGGCCGCGCCACCACCGGCCCGGCCCCCTGGCCCACGGCGCGCGCATGGCGCAGCGCGTGCGTGGTGGCCATCTTGGCGAGCACGGTGGCGTCGGACGCGACGAAGCCCAGCGCCAGCGCGGCGGCCAGCGCCGTTGCGAAGGTGCAGCCGGTGCCGTGGTTGTTGCAGGTGTCCACGCGCGGCAGGCTGAGCCAGCCTCGGGCGTGGGGCGTGTGCAGCCAGTCGAGCGAGAGGCCTGGCGTGCCGGCGTCACCGCCCGTCACCACCACCGCCTGCGTGCCCAGCCGCTGCAGGGTCCTCGCGAGACCGGGCACGTTGTTCGCCGTGTCGGCTCCGAGCAGGATGGCGGCTTCGCGCTGGTTGGGTGTGACCACGCTGGCGCGCGGCAACAGCTCTTCGCGGTAGACCTTCAGCAGCTCATCGCTGGCGAACGCCGCGCCGGTGCTGGCCCGCAGCACCGGGTCGATCACCAGTTGCACCGGCCCGCGCTCGCGCAGGCGGTCCACCCAGCGGGCGACCACGCGCGCGTTGGCCGCGCTGCCGAGCAAGCCGGTCTTGATCACGCGTGGCGGCAAGTCGGCGGCCAGGGCTTCGAGCTGCGCATCCAGCAGTTCGGGCGCCACGGCCTGGACCTGCGTCACGGCCACGGTGCTCTGCGCGGTGACGGCTGCCACCACCGGGCACAGGTGCACGCCAAACGCATCGGCCGCGCGCTGGTCGGCCGCGAGGCCCGCGCCGCCACCGCTGTCGGTGCCGGCGATGCTCCAGATCACAGGGGTCATGGTCAGTTGATCAAGAAAGGATGTCCGCTCACCGGTGTGCTCGCCACCGCCATGTCCTGCGGTGCCATCACACCCGCCTCGTAAGCCGCACGACCGGCTTCGATGGCCAGGCCGAAGCCGCGCGCCATGCGCACCGGGTCCACGGCCTGGGCCACGGCCGAGTTCAGCAGCACGGCGTCAAAGCCCAGTTCCATCGCGGCGGCGGCGTGTGAAGGCGCGCCGATGCCGGCGTCCACGATCAGCGGCACGCCGGGCAGCCGCGCGCGCAGGGTGCGCAGCGCAAACGGGTTGATGAGGCCCTGGCCCGAGCCGATGGGCGCGCCCCAGGGCATCAGCACTTCGCAGCCCGCGTCCAGCAGGCGCTGGCAGGTGACGAGGTCGTCGGTGCAGTAAGGGAACACGGCGAAGCCGTCGCGCGTGAGCTGTGCCGCGGCTTCCACCGTGCCCCAGGGGTCGGGCTGCAGGGTGTGTTCGTCGCCCACCACCTCGAGCTTGATCCAGCGCGTGCCGTAGAGCTCGCGCGCCATGTGCGCCAGCGTGATCGCCTCGCGTGCGGTGCGGCAGCCGGCGGTGTTGGGCAGCAGGTGGGCGCGGTGTTCCTGCATGGCCGTGCGGATGATCTCCACGAAGCCGTTGTCGCCACCCGCGGCCAGTGTGCGCTTGAGGCCCACGGTGACGATCTGCGTGCCGCTGGCGGCGATGCTGTGGGCCAGCACCTGTGGCGAGGGGTAGCCGGCTGTGCCGAGCAGGAAGCGGCTCGTGAGTTCGACGCCGTAGGGCGCCCAGGTCGGCGTTGGATGGCCCATCTGATCAGCCTCCGACGATGGCTTGAAAGGTCAGGACCGTGTCACCGCCCTGAAGTGCCGTGGAAGCACGCATGGGGGCGGGCACGAATTCACCGTTCACCGCTGTGGCGACCTGGTTGCTGGCCACGCCTTGCGCGTCCAGCAGGGCCGCCAGCGTCAGGTCTCTGGGGCAGGGCAGGGTGAGTTCGTTGAAGCGCAACCGGGCTTCGGCAGGCGAAAGGGTTTCAGGCATGGACGGTCTCCTTTTCGTGTTCAACCAGACCGGCCAGCACAAGCGCGTCCTGCGCCAGCGCCGGCGCCAGCAGCCAGCCGTGGCGGAACAGGCCGTTGATGCGCAGCAGGCCGGGCTCGGCGTGGGTATGGGGCTCGTTGTCGGGCAGGGCGGGACGCAGGTTGGCCTCCATGTGCACGATGCGCGCCTCGGCCAGTTCGGGCAGCACGCTCTGCGCCGCGGCCATCAGCTCCACGGCGCTGCGCAGGCTCACCGGCGAGCGGTCCTCGCTCTCCACCTCGCTCGCGCCGACCACGAACAGGTCGCCCGGGCGCGGCACGATGTAGACCCGGTGGCGCGGGTGCAGCAGGCGCACCGGGCGCTGCAGCTGTACGCCGGGGGCGTGCAGCCAGATGACTTCACCGCGCACGCCCCGCAATGCCTGGTCGGGCCTCGCGCCCACACCGCGCACATCAATGGCCAGATCGAAGTGCACCGGCCCCTCGCCCGCCACATGCAGGACGCCGGGCGCCACCCGTTCCACGCGCTCGCCCCAGCACCAGTGCACGTTCGGCGCCTGCACGGCCAGCGCGTGGAGCATGTCGCGCGACATCACCTGCGCCTCGCCGGGCAGCAGCCAGGCGTGCAGGCCCGGTGCCAGCGCGGGCTCCAGCGCGGCCAGCGCCGCACGGTCCAGCGGCTGCGGCGCGGGCAGCTCGGCCGCCAGCGATGGAGCGGTGTCCAGCCGGGCCAGCACACGTCGCGCCGCGCCCAGGTCGGCGCCGTGCGCGAGCATCAGGCTGCCGTGTTGTTCGAACAGCGGCGCGCTGCAGCCCTCTGCGCGCAGCGTGGCCGCCACCGCGCGCCAGAGGGCCAGCGAGCGCCAGCCCAGGCGCGCGATGTCGGGGCCGGCGTTGTCCAGTTCGGCGATGGGGCTGAGCATGCCGGCGGCCGTGAAGCCGGCTGCGCAGGCCGCGTGTTCCGACAAGGAGCCCGTGGCCGGTGCTTCCGGACCCGCCGCCGGATCGAACACCGTGACAGTGTGCCCGGCCCGGGACAGTTGCCATGCGAGCAGCCGGCCAAGCACGCCCGCGCCGGCGATGCCGATGCGTGAACGATGGGCATGCATGGCTCAGCCCTTCTTGCCGATGGCGTCCACCGGCACGTAGAACTCGCCGCCCACGGCCTTGAATTCCGCGCTCTTCTGCGCCATGCCTTCGTTCAGGGCCTGCTCTTCGCTCACGCCCCTGGCGGCGGCGTAGTCGCGCACGTCCTGCGTGATCTTCATGGAGCAGAACTTCGGCCCGCACATCGAGCAGAAGTGCGCCTCTTTCGACGAGTCCTTGGGCAGGGTTTCGTCGTGGTAGTCCTCGGCGGTCTGCGGGTCCAGGCCGAGCGCGAACTGGTCGCGCCAGCGGAACTCGAAACGCGCCTTGCTCATCGCGTCGTCGCGCGCCCGGGCGCCCGGGTGGCCTTTGGCGATGTCGGCCGCGTGCGCCGCGATCTTGTAGGCAATGATCCCTTGCTTCACGTCGTCGCGGTCGGGCAGGCCCAGGTGTTCCTTGGGCGTCACGTAGCACAGCATGGAGGTGCCCATCCAGCCGATCATGGCCGCGCCCACGGCGGAGGCGATGTGGTCGTAGCCGGGTGCGATGTCGATGGTCAGCGGGCCCAGCGTGTAGAAGGGGGCCTCGTGGCAGTGCTTGAGTTGCTCGTCCATGTTGGCCTGGATCAGGTGCATGGGCACGTGGCCGGGGCCTTCGATCATGGTCTGCACGTCGTGCTTCCACGCCACCTGCGTCAGCTCGCCCAGTGTCTTGAGTTCGGCGAACTGCGCTTCGTCGTTGGCGTCCGAGGCGCTGCCGGGGCGCAGGCCGTCGCCGAGCGAGAAGCTCACGTCGTAGGCCTTCATGATCTCGCAGATCTCGTCGAAGTGCGTGTAGAGGAAGTTTTCCTTGTGGTGGGTGATGCACCACTTGGCGAGGATCGAGCCGCCGCGCGAGACGATGCCGGTGCGGCGCTGCGCCGTGAGGTGGATGTAGGCCAGCCGCACGCCGGCGTGGATGGTGAAGTAGTCCACGCCCTGTTCGGCCTGCTCGATCAGCGTGTCGCGGTAGATCGCCCAGGTGAGGTCCTCGGCCACGCCGCCCACCTTCTCCAGCGCCTGGTAGATCGGCACCGTGCCGATGGGCACCGGGCTGTTGCGCACGATCCAGTCGCGCGTGGTGTGGATGTTGCGGCCGGTGGAGAGGTCCATCACGTTGTCGGCGCCCCAGCGCGTGGCCCATACCATCTTGTCCACTTCTTCCTCGATGCTGGAGGTGACGGCCGAGTTGCCGATGTTGGCGTTGATCTTGACGCCGAAGTTGCGCCCGATGGCCATGGGCTCGACCTCGGGGTGGTTGATGTTGGCCGGAATGATGGCACGGCCGCGCGCCACCTCGTCGCGCACGAACTCGGGTGTGAACACCTCGGGAATGCGCGCGCCCATGGGGTTGCCGCGCAGGCGCGCTTCACGCGCCGGATCGCCGAGGTACTCGCGCATCCACTCGCGCTTGCCGTTTTCGCGCAGCGCCACGTATTCCATCTCGGGCGTGACGATGCCCTTGCGCGCGTAGTGCATCTGCGTCACGTTGGCGCCGCTCTTCGCGCGGCGCGGCGTGCGCTGCAGGCCGGCCGCTTCGGCGCGCAGGGCCTCGATGCGTTCGATGGTGGTGCCGTTGTTCTGCGCCTCGTTCTTCACGCCGTCGTCCAGCGCGGCGCGCTGGCGCCCGTCATAACGCTCGGTGTCGCCGCGCGCGTCGATCCAGGGGCCGCGCACGTCGGCCAGGCCGGTGCGCACATCGATGGTGGCGGTCGGGTCGCTGTAGGGGCCGGAGGTGTCGTACACCGTGACGCGCTCGCCGTTGCTCAGCGCGATCTCGCGCATGGGCACGCGGATGCTGTCCTGCGAGCCGGGCACGTAGATCTTGCGCGAAGCGGGGAAGGGCTCGCGGCTGAGGGCGAACTGGTCTGCGAAGGGAATCTTGTCGGGGGCGTTCATGGCGGCGGTCTCCTGTGTGGGGCTGTGGATGCTCCGGAGACCGCCCGTCAAAACATGCACCCGGGTCCACGGGTGGCGTGGACGGACCCGTCGCGCGAGGGACGGGTCGGGGATGCAGGCCCTGGGGGCTGCGCTCTTCTTTCGCTGGTACTAGCCAGATCAAGTTCACGGGTTCGGTGTTTCACACCATCTCAGCGCCGGACTTTTTCAAGTCCGTGCACCCCGGAGCAGTGCGCAGTATAGCGGGAGTGCCGCGACCATGTTCTTTGCCAACGTCGCCCCACACGCCTCTGGTGCAAGGAGTCAACAAGCCGCTCAGAGAACGCCAACCAGGGCGCCCGGCGGGGACGCGGGCAAGCGGGGCATGAAGAAGCCGGATCAGACCTCCTGGGGGCCGCAGCCCGCCCGGAACGGGTGCTAGCGTTCGATGCCGAGCAACTCCACTTCGAAGGTCAGCGTGGCGTTCGGGGGAACCACACCGCCCGCGCCTTGCTGGCCATAGGCGCTGGCCGGCGGGCAGGTCAGGGTGGCCTTTGCACCCACCGGGATGTGCTGAAAGCCTTCGGTCCAACAGGGGACCACGCGGTTCAGGGTGAAACTGGCGGGTGTTCCGCGCTTGTAGGAGCTGTCAAATTCCTTGCCGTCGGCCAGCGTGCCACGGTAGTGCACTTTCACGGTGTCCGTGGCTTTGGGGGTGGCGCCCGTGCCTGGCGCGGTCAACAACACCTTCACGCCGGAGGGCAAGGTTTTCGCCTCCAGGGCCAGTGCAGAACCGCAGACCAGGGCCACCGCGCCCAAAACAAATAAAGATCTCAAGGGAGTGCTCCGGGGTTGAACAGCGTCCGAGTGTAAGGCGGCGGTCCCCTCTGTTCGCGTGTCGCCGTGATGCCCTGGCGTGCGCCGTGTCGGTCGGTACTGGCTGCTGCCCGAAGGCCGCAAGTCCTGCTGGCGTGGCACGGTCACGTCACTGCGCCACGAATGGTCGGCGTGAACCGGCGTGGGCTCTTCGGGCCCACTTGATGCCTTCGAACCAGAACACGCTGAACAGGCCCAGCCCGCTGGCGATGGCCAGTTCGTGCGCCGGCAAGGGCGCAAAGCGCAACACGCCCACCGCCCAGGGCACATAGAGCGCGGCCAGCAGCAGCGCCAGGGCCAGACCCACCACCACCCAGAGCGTGGTGTTCGGCGTGCGCAGCGTGGCCCAGAGCGGCCTCGTGGCCGAGCGGTTGGAAAGGATCAGCGCCAGGTTGCCGATCACCAGCGTGGCAAAGGCAAAAGCGCGGGCCTCCGCCTCGGGCAGCCGGGGCGCCGCCCAGGCAAACGCGCCCATCACCGCCGCCAGCACACCCAGGCCCTGCAGCAGCGCCAGCCACAAGGTGACGCCGCCAAACAGCGGTGCGCTGGCGTCGCGCGGCGGGCGCTGCATCACGTCGCTCTCGGCCGGTTCGTTCTCGAAAGCGATCGAGCAGGCCGGGTCGATGATGAGTTCGAGCAGGGCAATGTGCATCGGGAACAGCAGCGCCGGCCAGCCGAACAGCACCGGCAGCAGCGCCATGCCGGCAATCGGCACGTGCACCGCCAGGATGTACGACATCGCCTTGCGCAGGTTGTCGAAGATGCGGCGCCCCAGCCGCACCGCGCGCACGATGGCCGCGAAGTCGTCGTCCACCAGCACCAGCGAGGCCGACTCGCGCGCCACGTCGGTGCCGCGCTGGCCCATGGCCACGCCCACGTGGGCAGCGCGCAGGGCCGGCGCGTCGTTCACACCGTCGCCCGTCATGGCGACGATGTCGCCGCGCGCTTTCAGCGCCTGCACGATGCGCAGCTTCTGCTCGGGTGCGATGCGCGCGCACACGCTCACGGTTGCCATGCGCTCGCGCAGGGCGGCATCGCTCAGCGTCGCCATCTCGTCGCCCGAGAGCACCTCGGCGGCCGACTCCGCCAGGCCCGCCTGCCGCGCGATCGCCTGCGCCGTGGCCGGGTAGTCGCCGGTGATCATCACCACGCGGATGCCGGCCGCGCGGCACTCGGCGATGGCGGCGGGCACCTGCGGGCGCACCGGGTCCGCCAGGCCCAGCAGGCCGACGAACGTGAAGTCGAAATCGTGCTCGTTCGCGGGCCAGTCCTGGCCTTCGAAGCGGCCGCTGGCCACGGCGAGCACGCGCAGGCCCTCGGCGGCCAGTTCGTCCACCACGCTGGCAATGTGCGCCTTCTGCGCGTCGTCAAGGTGGCACAGGTCCACCACCGCCTCGGGCGCGCCCTTGGCGGCCACCGTCTGCACACCCTGCTCCGACGCCGCCCACACATGCGACATCGCGCGCAGCGCGGGGCTGAGTGCGTAGGTCTGCACCAGCCGCCAGTCGCGGTGCAGGTGTTCGGTGTCGGTCAGGAAGCGTTCGCCCAGCTGGTGAAACGCCTTCTCCATCGGGTCAAACGGGTCCACCACGCTCGCCAGAATCGAGAACTCCACCAGCGTGTGGAAGGCTTCGGGCAGCGGTGATTCGGACCCCGCATCCAGCATCAGGCGGTCGGTGAGCGCCACACCGCCCGCCGCCAGGTGCGTCACCGTCATGCGGTTGCCGGTCAGCGTGCCGGTCTTGTCGCTGCACAGCACGGTGGTGGCGCCCAGTGTTTCGATCGCGTTGATGCGGCGCGTGAGCACGCCTTCGGTGGACAGGCGGCGCGCGCCCAGCGCCGGGAACACGGTCATCACCACCGGGTATTCCTCCGGCAGCATCGCCATGGCCAGCGCGATGCCGGCCAGCAGCGCCTGCAACCAGTCGCCCCGCATCAGGCCGTGCACCAGCACCAGCGCCAGGCTGAGCGCCAGCGCCAGCAGGGCCAGGTGGCGCACCAGCTGCGCCGTCTGCTTCTGCAGGGGCGAACGTTCGTTTTCCAGCGTGCCCAGCGCCGTGCCGATGCGCCCGATCTCGCTGCGCGCACCGGTGGCCGTGACACGCGCCAGCGCGTGCCCCTGCACGATCAGCGTGCCCGCGTACACGGTGGGCCAGTCGTCGCCGCCGGGGCGGGCGCGGGCGGCGTCGTCGGCCTGCGGGTTCGCGGCCAGCTCCGGCGCCAGCGCTGCCCGCTTGCTCACCGGCACCGCCTCGCCGGTCAGCAGCGATTCGTCCGCCTGCACGCCGTCGGCCGACACCAGCAGGGCGTCCGCCGGCACCCGGTCGCCTTCGCTCAGTTGCAGCAGGTCGCCGCGCACCACATCGCGCCCGGCAATGCGCTGCGGCTCCCCGTCGCGGATGACGAGCGCGCGCGGGCTGGTCAGGTCGCGCAGCGCTTCAATGGCGCGCTCGGTTTTGCCCTCCTGGTACAGCGTCAGCCCCAGCGTGATGACCACGAAGCCGAACAGCGTCAGGCCCTCCTGCAGGTCGCCGAACGCCATGTAGAGCGTGCCGGCCGCGAGCAGCAGCAGGAACATCGGTTCGCGCACCGTGTCCAGGGCGATGGACAGCAGGCTGCGCCGCTGTCCGCCGGGCAAGGCGTTGGGTCCGTCTGCAGCGAGGCGCTGCGCGGCGTCTTTCGCGGACAGGCCGGCCCCGGTGTCAGGGGCCGGTGTCGCGGGGGGCGGTTTCGGGGTGGCGGGCTGGGGCGGGGTCAAGGGCATCCTCAAGGTTGGCGCAGCCACAAAACGGCAACGCTGATCAAGGCTTGCATTCTGACCCTGACTCCGGCATGGTTCATGCGTCGGTTCGGTGTCGAACAGACGCGTTGCTCCACAGCAGCCATCTTCGGAGCTGAACCACCACCCTCAAGGAAGGAACCTGCCATGTATGGATTCACCACCACGCTCAGTGGCGTCTCGTTTGACGAAGCGATCGCCCAGACCACGCAGGCGCTCAAGGCCGAAGGCTTTGGCGTGCTGAGCGACATCAATGTGCAAGCCGCGATGAAAGACAAGCTCGGCGAAGACATGCCACCCTACCGCATCCTCGGTGCGTGCAACCCGCCGCTGGCTTTTCAGGCGTTGCAGGCGGAGCCCGACATCGGGCTTCTGCTGCCCTGCAATGTGATCGTGCGCGAAGTGTCGAGCCACGAAATCGTGGTGGGGTTCCTGGACCCTCAGGTCATGGTGGGACTGGTCGGTGGCGCCGGGGTGAAATCGGTGGCCGACGAGGCCGAGCAGCGCCTGCGCCGGGTCTGCACCAAGCTCGGCGGGCACCCCGTCTCCGTGTGATGGAGGGCCGCACCTTGTGCCCGTGTTCCTGAACTGTGCCTGCCCAGCGCCCGACGCCAGACCGGGCGCCTGACCGCATGCCCACACCGCCCACGGTGTCCCGCGCCTTGTGCAGCCTGGTTCTGGCGCTGGGCCTGGCCGCGGGTGGCGTGCGGGCGTCCGAGCGGCCGTTGTGGTTCGACGCAGGCCGTCCCAGGCCCCAGGCCTGGCAGGCGGTGGAGTTGCTGGCCGGGGCGCCTGGCCATGGGCTGATCGCCCAAGACTACGGCGTCGATGCGCTGGGGCTGCAGGTGGCCGGGGCGGCCCAGGAGCCGGCGCTGGATGACGCGGCCCAGGAACGGCTGGCGCAAGCACTCAGCGCATCCATGCAGCGCTACCTGAGCGACCTGCACCAGGGCCGGCTGGACCCGCGACGGATCAACCACCAGTTCAAGCCACCGGCCCGCGACGGCTTCGACCCGGCGGCACGGCTGCGCGAGGGTCTGCAGGCCGGGCGACTGGCCGATGTGGTGCGCGAGGCCGCGCCGCGCTTGTCGCAGTACGAAGCGCTGCGCCAGGCATTGGTCCGGATGCGGACCCTGGTGGGCCACCCCGCCTGGCGGCAGGACCTGCCCCCGTTGCCGCGTCCGGCCCACTTCAAGCCAGGCCGGCCCGGCAAGCTGGAGCCCGGCCAGACCTGGGCCGGCCTGGCCCTGCTGGCCGAACGGCTGCGCTTGCTGGGGGATATGGCGGCCGGCGGGCCGCTGCCGACGGTCTATGAGGGCGTCTGGGTGGAGGCGGTTCAGCGCTTCCAGCAGCGCCATGGACTGGAGGTCGACGGTGTGGTCGGCAAGGACACCTGGGCCGCATTGCAGGTGACGCCAGGCGAGCGGGCGCTGCAGATCGCCCTCAATCTGGAGCGGCTGCGCTGGACGCCGCTGACCGAAGCCCGGCGCATGATCGTGGTCAACATCCCGGAATTCGTGCTGCGGGCCTACGAGGTCCGCGAGGGCCGCATCGTCGTCCACCAGACCATGAAGATCATCGTGGGCAAGGCCATGGACACGCGCACGCCGGTGTTCGAAGAAGAGATGCGCAGCATCGAGTTCAGCCCCTACTGGAACGTGCCGCCGTCGATCGCGCGCACCGAGACCGTCCCCAGGCTCCAGCACGACCCCGGCTACCTGGCGCGTGAGGACATGGAATTCGTGCTGCCCGACGGCCTCGTCAGCACCGAGGTCACCCCGGACGTGCTGGCCGAGGTGCTGGCCGGGCGCGCCCGCATACGCCAGCGCCCCGGGCCGAAGAATGCGCTGGGCGCGGTCAAGTTCTCATTCCCGAACCGCGACCATATCTACCTGCACCACACGCCCGCGGCCCGGCTCTTCGGCAAGGGCCGCCGCGACTTCAGCCACGGCTGCGTGCGTGTCGAGCAGCCGGTGGCGCTGGCCCTGTTCGTGTTGCAGGACATGCCCCAGTGGACCGAGCCGCGGGTGCGCGAAGCCATGGCCGCAGGGCAGTTGCAGACCGTGCGGCTCGCCACGCCGGTGCCGGTGCTGATCACCTATGGCACGGCACTGGTGAAGCAGGGACGCCTGCATTTTTACCCCGACATCTACGGCCACGACCGCGAGCTGGCCGAGGCGCTGCGACAGCGCTGAGTCAGATCGGATCGGCCAGCAGCTTGCACATGGCCGCGATGTTGGCCGCGCTGGGCACCTGCGGTTTCATCTCGTCTTCTTCGGCGGTGGCGTTCTCGTGCGCCTGGACCGCGTTGACCAGCGCGTACTGGTTTTCCCACGAGAGGGTCTTGCCTTCCGGACACATGTCGCGCAAAGTGCCAAACCAGTAGTAGCCGTCCTTGCCGCCGAACAGCGTGTCGATGGCGCCGGCATCGCCGGTCTTGATGCCCTGGGCCGAAAGGATGAGCTTGAGTTTGTGATGAGAGACGGAATAGTGCATGCGCGCTTCGGGTGTGTGTGGCCAGGTCAGGGCGGCCCGCCAATGTGCGGGTCACCAGGGGCCGCGATTTTACCGATGGCGCCGGCGACCCGGCGCCATCGGTTGGCACTGCACTTGCTAACGCCCCCGGGGTGACGGAGCCGACCTCGTGTGGGCTCCGCCCGGTTCGCCAGCGATTGGTCTTTTTCAAGGTTCCCGCCCATGTCCGCAGATGCCCTGTCAGCTGATTCCCCGTCGCCAGAGGTTGCTGTGGCCGTGGCACCCGCTTCGCCCAACACGCCGCACCCGCGCCACATCCGCCTGACCTCGCACTCCGGCGGCTTCGGGGCGCTGCCCATCGTCTGGGGCGCGGCCAGTGCGCGCGAGCGCGGGCCGGTGGTGGGCACCACGCTCAACGTGTCGAACCGCAACGTGATCGGCACCCACAGCGGCAGCTACAGCGTCTACCGTGCGCTGGCCGTGGCAGCCGGTGCGCTCAAGCGCGAGCACCGCGCCGACCTGACGAACACCGCGCCCACCGACATCATCGGCCCCTACCCGCAGTGGGCCGACCCGGAAAAGATCGTCAGCATGGACCCGTGGGGTGCCGTGATCGCCGACGCCTATTCGAGCGAGCTGGAGGCCGGCTACGACATCCGCCCCACCATCGCCGTGACCCAGGCGCACGTGATCCTGCCCGAGGTGATCGACGCGCTGCAGAAAGGCAGGCTCCAACCCGATGGCCGCTTCCTTACCCCGGGTGGTGCGGCGGTCGTCACCAAGGTGGCGGTGGAGCCGGTGTGGTACCTGCCGGGCGTGGCGAAGCGTTTTGGCTGCACCGAGGCGGTGTTGCGCCGTGTGCTGTTTGAAGAGACCGGTGGCATGTACCCCGAGCTGGTCACGCGCTCCGACCTGGAGGTGTTCCTGCCGCCCATCGGCGGGCAGACGGTCTACATCTTCGGCAACCCGCGCGACCTGGCCGACCCGTCCGTGACGCTGACCGCGCGCGTGCACGACGAGTGCAACGGCTCCGACGTGTTCGGCTCCGACATCTGCACCTGCCGGCCCTACCTCACGCACGCCATCGAGGAGTGCATCCAGGGCGCGCAGCGCGGCGGTGTGGGGCTCGTGTCGTACTCGCGCAAGGAGGGCCGGGCGCTGGGCGAGGTGACCAAGTTCCTGGTCTACAACGCGCGCAAGCGCCAGGTGGGCGGCGACACGGCCGACCAGTATTTCGCGCGCACCGAGTGCGTGGCCGGCGTGCAGGACATGCGTTTCCAGGAGCTGATGCCCGACGTGCTGCACTGGCTGGGCATAACCAGGATCCACCGGCTGGTCTCGATGAGCAACATGAAATACGACGCCATCACCGGCTCGGGCATCGAGGTCGGCGAGCGCGTGAACATCCCGGACGAGTTGATCCCCGCCGATGCGCGCGTGGAGATGGACGCCAAGATGGCGGCGGGCTACTTCACGCCGGGCGTGGTGCCCGATGCCGACGAGCTGAAGATCGCCAAGGGACGGGGGCTGGGGTCTTGACCGCTGCCGTGCGCGTCCTGCGCTCCACTGCGGCGGTGCGCGAACGGGCGCAGCAGCTGCTGGCCCGCGCCCGCGCTGGCGCTTCGGATGCCTTTGCGGTGGACGATGCCGCACTGAGCGTGGCCGCACGCAGCGTCGCCGAACTCACGCGGCAGCGCTTTCCGGACGGGCGCATCCCGTACCACAGCCGCTGGCGCCATTTCGAAGCGGGCGGGGTGGACCGCGCTGGCCAGCTCGATGCGTTGCTGGGTCCGGTGGACGCGGCCACCCGCGCGCGGGCTCAGATCGACCTGGCGCTGGTGAGCGTGTTGCTGGACGCCGGTGCCGGTCCGCAATGGGTTTACCGTGAAACGGCCAGCGGGCAAGATTTTTCGCGCTCCGAAGGCCTGGGCGTGGCGAGCTTTCACGCCTTCACCGCGGGGCTGTTCTCGGGCGACCCGTTGCAGCCCCTGCGGGTGGACGCGGCGGGCCTCGCGGCGCTGAGCACCGGGCGCCTGGGCGAGGCGTTCCAGGTCAGCGAGAGCAACCCGCTGGTGGGCCTCGAAGGCCGGACCGAGCTGCTGCGCCGGCTGGGCGTGGTGCTGGCGAGCCGCCAGGATGTCTATGGCCCGGCGGGGCGACCCGGTGCCTTGTACGACGCCATGCTGCCGGGCACCGACACGGTGCGCACCATGGCGGCGCACGATCTGCTGGTGCTGCTGCTGGACACGCTGTCGGCGATCTGGCCGGCGCAGAACGCGATCGATGGCCAGCCGCTGGGCGACTGCTGGCCCCACCCGGCGCTGGATGGCGAGGGCCTGACGGCGGGGTGGATGCCGTTTCACAAGCTCTCGCAATGGCTGACCTATTCGCTGCTCGAACCGTTCGAATGGTCGGGCGTGCGGGTGACCGGTCTGGATGCGCTGACCGGCCTGCCCGAATACCGCAACGGCGGTCTGCTGATCGACGCGGGCGTGCTGCGTCCGCTGCCGGACGACTGGGCCACGCGCCGCTGGTCCGCCGGCGATGCCTTCATCGTCGAATGGCGCGCGCTCACCGTGGCCCTGCTCGACGAGCTGGCCCCGCTGGTGCGCGCCGAGCTGGGCCTGAGCGCACAGCAGATGCCGCTGGCCTGCGTGCTCG
Organism: Hydrogenophaga sp. ZJX-1; assembly: GCF_048590325.1. Taxonomy (NCBI): domain Bacteria; kingdom Pseudomonadati; phylum Pseudomonadota; class Betaproteobacteria; order Burkholderiales; family Comamonadaceae; genus Hydrogenophaga; species Hydrogenophaga sp. ZJX-1. The sequence continues at coordinate 169,611 of NZ_JBMBRA010000003.1, read as the reverse complement.
AAGGCGGGACCTGGGCCGCGGGGAGGGCACTCGCGCAGCGGCTGCGCAACGGACTGCCGCCGCTGAACATCGTCAGCGATGGCACGGTTTTCTGACCACAACAACACAAGGCAACACCATGAGCAACGTCCACCTCATCGACCATCCGCTGGTGCAGCACAAGCTCACGCTGATGCGCCGCAAGGACGCCAGCACCAACAGCTTCCGCCGCCTGCTCAACGAACTGGCCCTGCTCATGACCTACGAGGTCACGCGCGACATGCCGATGCAGGACATCGAGATCGAGACGCCGCTGGAGACCATGACCGCCAAGGTGATCGATGGCAAGAAGCTGGTCTTCGTCTCCATCCTGCGCGCGGGCAACGGCATCCTGGAGGGCATGCTGAGCGTGGTGCCGGGCGCGCGCGTGGGCCACATCGGCCTGTACCGCGACCCCAAGACGCTGACGGCGGTGGAGTACTACTTCAAGATGCCGTCGGACATGCACGAGCGCGACGTGGTCGTGGTCGACCCGATGCTGGCGACCGGCAACTCGGCCATCGCCGCCATTGACCGGCTCAAGGAAACACGGCCCAAGTCCATCAAGTTCGTCTGCCTGCTGACCTGCCCCGAAGGCCTGGCCGCGCTGCAGAAGTCGCACCCCGACGTGCCGATCTACACGGCGGCCATCGACCGCCAGCTCAACGAACACGGCTACATCCTGCCCGGTCTGGGCGATGCGGGCGACCGCATCTTCGGCACCAAATAGCGCACCGCTCCGCGGCGTATCCTCGGGCGCTGATGAAACCCCGCCGCCAAGGTGAACCACGATGCTGGACCTGCTGATCACCCACGCCAACTTGCCCGACGGCCGCACCGACATGAGCGTGGCGGTACAGGGTGGCCGCATCGTCGAAGTGGCGCACGGCCTGCAAGCGCCCGCGCACGAGACGCTGGACGCCGGCGGCCAACTGCTCTCGCCGCCGTTCTGCGACCCGCACTTCCACATGGATGCGACGCTGAGCTACGGCCTGCCGCGCGTGAACCAGAGCGGCACCCTGCTCGAAGGCATCGCGCTCTGGGGCGAACTCAAGCCGCTGCTGACCGAGGAGGCGCTGGTCGAGCGTGCGCTGGCCTACTGCGACTGGGCTGTCGCCAATGGCCTGCTGGCGATCCGCAGCCACGTCGACACCAGCGACCCCAGCCTGCTGCCGGTGCGGGCGATGCTCGAGGTCAGGAAGCGCGTCGCGCCCTACCTCGACCTGCAGCTGGTCGCCTTCCCGCAGGACGGTGTGCTGCGCAGCCCGGGCGGCCTCGACAACCTGAAGCGCGCGCTGGACCTGGGCGTCGACGTGGTCGGCGGCATTCCGCATTTCGAACGCACCATGGCCGATGGCGCGGCCAGCGTGAAGCTGCTGTGCGAGATCGCGGCCGAACGCGGCCTGCCGGTGGACATGCACTGCGACGAGAGCGACGACCCGCTCTCGCGCCACATCGAGACGCTGGCGTATGAGACCCAGCGCCTGGGCCTGCAGGGCCGCGTCAACGGCTCGCACCTGACGTCCATGCACAGCATGGACAACTACTACGTCAGCAAGCTGATCCCGCTGATTGCCGAGGCCGGCGTGAGCGCGGTGGCCAACCCGCTGATCAACATCACGCTGCAGGGCCGGCACGACAGCTACCCCAAGCGGCGCGGCATGACCCGGGTGCCCGAACTGATGGCCGCGGGTGTGACGGTGGCCTTCGGCCACGACTGTGTGATGGACCCCTGGTATTCGCTCGGCAGCGGTGACATGCTGGAGGTGGCGCACATGGGGCTGCACGTGGCGCAGATGACCAGCCAGGCCGGCATGCGCCAGTGCTTCGAGGCCGTGACCACGAACGCGGCCCAGGTGATGGGGCTGGCCGGTTACGGCATCGAGGCCGGCAGGGACGCCAGCTTCGTGCTGCTGCAGGCGCGCGACCCGGTCGAGGCGATCCGCCTGCGCGCGACACGGCTGCGGGTGTGGCGTCAGGGCCGGCTGCTGGCCGAGACGCCTGCCGCCCATTCGCGCCTTGCATTGCCGGGACGGCCGACCCAGACCGACATGATGCCGGCGCGATAGGCGGCCTGGGCCGGCCGAGGCTGGCATCACCCGGCCGGACCATCAACCATGTGAACCGCACGGCCGACCGCCGATGTCCCCGCCGCAGGCCGGGTTCAGGCGCCGGCAGCCGGGGCGGCGTCGGCCACGCGGCGTTCAACCAGCTTGACGGCGGTCCACAGCGCGCGGTTGGCCGGCGTGGGCACACCCAGGGCGTCGCCCCGGCGCACCACATACCCGTTGAGGAAATCGATCTCGCTGGGCTTGCCGCGCATCAGGTCCTGCGCGGTGGAGGAATACTGGCCCGGCATGGTCTCGGCGATGCGGCGCACCGCCATTTCCACATCGCCGGGAACCGTGACCCCGTCGGCCTGCGCGACCGCCTGGCATTCGGCCACCACGTCGCGCATGACCGCCGCCACGCCGGGCTGTTGCACCAGTTCGCCGTAGACGGTGCGGCCCAGGGCCGACAGCGCGTTGTAGGCGCAGTTGAGGATCAGCTTGGCCCAGAGCGCGCCGCGCACGTTGTCGCTGATCTCGGTCGGCACGCCGGCGGCGATGAGCGCCTGCGCCACGGGTCCGCTGTGCGGCGACGGCTCGATCACGAGTTCGCCGCGGCCGTGGTGCCGCAGGTGGCCCGGTCCGGCCATTTCGGTGGCCACGTAGACCACCGCGGCGGCCACCGCGTGGCCAGGCAGCACGGTGCGCAGCCGCTCGGCGTTGTCGACGCCGTTCTGCAGGCACAGCACCAGCGCCCCTGGCGCCAGGTGCGGCCGGATCTGCTCGCCGGCGGCTTCGGTGTCGGTCGACTTCACCGCGAACAGCACCAGGTCCGCGCCCGCCACGGCGCTGGCCGCGGTGCTCGCGTCGAGCCGGACCGCCTCGTCAAAGTGGCGGGTTTCCATGCGCAGGCCGTGGGCCTCGACGGCTTGCACGTGTTGCGGGCGGCCGATCAGCGTGACGCGGTGACCGGCGCGGGCGAGCATGCCGCCATAGAAACAGCCGACGGCGCCAGCGCCCATGACGGCGACCTGGAGGGGAGAGGGCAGGGGAGCATTCATGATTTCATTCTAGGAGGGGGCGATGGTGCTGCCCGCATCCGTTACGCTGTGCGGGCCTCCACGACAAGAAGGAACCCCCATGCATCTGAAAGACGCCGTCGATGCCGCACGCGAACGCTACCGTGCCGGCAACCCGGCCAGCGAGCGCCAGCTGGCCGAGGCCGCCATGGTCATGCCCGGCGGCAATACCCGCACCGTGCTGTTCCATGCGCCGTTCCCGCTGACCATGGTGCGGGGCGAAGGGGCCCATCTCTGGGATGCCGACGGGCACCGCTACCTCGACGCGCTGGGTGAGTTCACCGCCGGCCTGTTCGGTCATTCGAATGCCGCGATCCGGCAGGCCATCGTCGCTGCGCTGGACGATGGCCTGAGCCTGTCTTCGCACAACTGCCGCGAGGTGGCGCTGGCGCGCGAGATCCAGCGGCGCTTCCCGTCGATGGCGCTGATGCGCTTCACCAATTCCGGCACCGAGGCCAGTCTGCTGGCGCTGGCCACGGCCCAGGTTTTCACGGGGCGGCGCAAGATCCTGGTGTTCGACGGTGCCTACCACGGCGGCTTGCTGAGCTTCGGCCGTGGCGGCTCACCGATCAACGCACCCTACGACTGCCTCATCGCACCCTACAACGATCTGCCGGCGGTCGAGGCGCTGGTGCGCGAACACGGTGCGGCGCTCGCGGCGATCATGGTGGAACCCATGCTGGGCGCGGGCGGTTGCATTCCGGGCGATGTGGCGTTCCTGCAGGGGCTGCGCGATCTCACCCGGCGCTGTGGTGCCCTGCTGGTGTTCGACGAGGTGCAGACCTCGCGCCTGTCCTTTGGCGGGCGGCAGGCGCTGCTGGGCATCGCGCCCGACCTGACGGTGATCGGCAAGTATTTTGGTGGTGGCCTGTCCTTCGGCGCCTTCGGCGGGCGTGAGGACTGCATGCAGCGCTTCGACCCGCGCCGCCCCGATGCGCTGGCCCATGCGGGCACCTTCAACAACAACGTGCTCTCGATGGCGGCCGGGCTCGCCGGATTGCAGCAGGTGCTGAGCGAAGCGGCGCTGACGGCGCTCAACCAGCGCGGTGAACGCCTGCGTGAACGGCTCAACGCGGTCCTGCGGGCGCAGGACGTGCCGGCCCAGTTCACCGGCCTGGGCTCGATCATGAACCTGCATGGCATGACCGGTCCGGTGCGCTGCGTGGCCGATCTGGCCCCTTCCAGCGGCCTGATGAAGGAACTGCTGTACTTCGAGCTGCTGGAGCGCGGCGTCTACATGGCGCAGCGCGGCCTGGTGGCGCTGTCGCTGCCGTTTGACGACGCGGCCTGCGACACCATGGTGGCGGCGTTCGAAGACGCGGTGCGCGCGCGCGCCGGCGTGCTGCGCGGTTGAGGGGCGGACATGGCACTGATTTCGGCGCTGCGCGACGGTGTGCTGACCTTGACACTGAACCGGCCACACAAGCTCAATGCGATCAACAACGCGCTGGCGCAGGACCTGCTCGATGCCCTGGGCTCGGCAGCAGCGGACCCGGACGTCCGCGTGGTGCGCCTGCGTGGGGCGGGGCGTGCCTTCTGCGCCGGCCGCGACGTGAGCGAGCCGCCGACCGGACGCGATCTGGCGCTGGTGCAGGCGGTGGCCCAGGCGATCGTGCGCCTGCCGCAACCGGTGGTGGCCGAGGTGCACGGCTGGACGCTGGGCGCGGGGCTCGAATGGATGCTGGATGCGGACCTGGTGGTCGCCGGCGCCAGCGCGCGTTTTCGCCTGCCGGAAGCCTCGCTGGGGGTGTTCGTCACCGGCGGACTGAGCGCGACCCTGTCGGCGATGGTGGGGCTGGCCCGTGCCAGGTCGCTGATCCTGATGGGTGAGGCTTTTGATGCCCCGCAGGCGCTGGACTGGGGGCTGGTCTACCGGGTGGTGGACGATGCGGACCGCGATGCGGCGTCCTGGCAGGTCGCGACCACCCTGGCCGCGCTCGACCCGGAAGTGGCACGGACCTTCAAGCGGGTGCTGAACCAGATCGGCCTGCCCGCCTTCGATCGGGCGATCGACGCGGAAAACGAGGCACAGCGTCTGCTGGGCGCCCGACCCCGGCCGGCCTGATCCGTCAGGCGCCCAGGGCGCGCAGCACCTCCTCGGCGGTTGCCGGCGCGTTGACCTGCATCGGCTGGCCACCCGCCTGTGCGACCGCGTCGCGCAGCGCCTCGTACACGCTGATGGCCAGCATGAAGGGTGGCTCGCCCACGGCCTTGCTGCCGTGCACGTTGTCCTCGCGGTTGGCCTCGGGCCAGAGCTCGATCTTGAAGTGCGCGGGCACGTCGCCGGTGGCGGGGATCTTGTAGGTGCTGGGCGCGTGGGTCTGCAGATACCCTTTGCCGTTCCAGACGAGTTGTTCCGTCGTCAGCCAGCCCATGCCCTGGATGAAGCCGCCCTCGATCTGGCCGATGTCGATCGCCGGGTTGATGCTGTGGCCGACGTCGTGCAGGATGTCCACCTTCAACACCCGGTACTCGCCGGTCAGCGTGTCGATGGCCACTTCGCTGACCGCCGCACCGTAGGCGAAGTAGTAGAACGGCCGGCCGGTGAGCGTGGTCTTGTCGTAGTGGATCTTGGGCGTGCGGTAGAAGCCGTCGCTCCAGAGCTGGATGCGGTTGGCGTAGGCCGCGCCCACCACGTCTTCCCAGCGGCGCGTGGTTTTCTCCGTGATGACCTGGCCGCCTTCGAAGCGCACCGCGCCCGCGCCGCAGCCGTCGAGACCGGCCACGAAAGCGGCCAGGTTGTCGCGCACATGGCGCGCGGCGAACTGCGCGGCGCGGCCATTCAGGTCGGTGCCGCTGCTGGCCGCGGTGGCGCTGGCGTTGGGCACCTTGCTGGTGTCGCTGGCGGTGGCGAGCACGCGCTCGAACGGCACGCCGAGTTCGTCGGCCACGATCTGCGCCACCTTGGTGTTCAGGCCCTGGCCCATCTCGGTGCCACCGTGGTTCACCTGCACGCTGCCGTCGGTGTAGACGTGCACCAGCGCGCCGGCCTGGTTGAACAGGGTGGCGGTGAAGCTGATGCCGAACTTGACGGGGGTGAGCGCCAGGCCTTTCTTGATGACGGGGCTGCTGGCGTTCCAGGCGGCGATCTGTTCGCGGCGTTCGCGGTAGCCGCTGGTGATCGCCAGGGTATTGATCAGCGGGTCGAGGATGTTGTCTTCCACCTTCATCTGGTAGTGGGTGACATTGCGCTCCTTGATGCCGTACAGGTTGCGCAGGCGCACGTCCAGCGGGTCCAGGTCCAGCGTGCGCGCGATGTCACCCAGGATGCGCTCGATCACGATCACGCCCTGCGGGCCGCCGAAACCGCGGAAGGCGGTGTGGCTCTGCGTGTTGGTCTTGCAGCGGTAGCTGGCCACGGCCACGTCTTCAAGGAAGTAGGCGTTGTCGGCGTGGAAGATGGCGCGGTCGGCCACGGGGCCGGAGAGGTCGGCGCTGAAACCGCAGTTGGCCAGCATCTCCAGCTCCAGCCCGCAGAGCAGGCCGCTGTCCTCAAAACCCACCCGGTAGTGGTAGGCAAAGGGGTGGCGCTTGCCGGTGATCATGAAATCGTCGTCGCGGTCCAGCCGCAGCTTGACCGGACACTTCAGCTGGTTGGCGGCGATGGCGGCCCACACCGCCAGGTGGCCGGCCTGCGTTTCCTTGCCACCGAAGCCGCCGCCCATGCGCCGGCATTCGACCGTGACGGCGTTGCTGGCAATGCCCAGCGCATGCGACACCCAGTGCTGCACCTCGCCGGGGTGCTGCGTGCTGGTGTAGACCCACCACTGGTTCTGTTCCAGCGGCAGCACGTAGGCGATCTGGCCTTCAAGGTAGAAGTGTTCCTGGCCCCCCACTTCGAAGCGGCCTTCGAGCTGGTGCGGTGCGCGCCGGAGGGCGGCCTTCGCGTCGCCCCGGCACACCTGCACGGGCGGCAACACGTAGCTTTCCAGCGCGTGGGCCTCGTGCACGTTGAGCACGGCGGGCAGCTCCTCGATCTCGAGCTTCACCAGCCGCGCGGCGCGGCGCGCGGTCATCACGTCGTCGGCCACCACCAGCGCGATCACCTGGCCGGTGAACATCACGGTGTCGAGCGCGAACACCGGCTCGTCGTGCGCAAAGGCGGCGAGCGTGGTGTCGCCGGGGATGTCGCCGGCGTCGATCACGGCGCGCACGCCGGGGAGCGCCAGCGCCGCCGAGGCGTCGAGCTTGCGCAGGATGCCGTGCGCCACGGGCGAGCAGACCGGCGCCGCGTGCAACGTGCCGCGCACCTCGGGGATGTCATCGATGTAGGTCGCGGCGCCGGCCACCTGGGCCCGGGCACTTTCATGAAATTTCGACTGTCCGGCGGCACGCAGGGTGTTGTCGCTGACGAGTTTCAGATCGGGCGCGTTCATGCCAAGGCCTCCAGCGTTACCGCGTTCAGACTTTCCAGGTTGATGCTCGTCATGCCCTGGCTTTCCAGCCAGAAGCGTTGCAGCAGATTGCCCAGCACGGTCTGGCGGTAGGCGGCGCTGGCGCGCATGTCGGAAATGGGCTGGAACTCGGCGCGCAGCGCGGCGCTGGCGGCCATCACGGTGTCGGCGTTCCAGGGCTGGCCGAGCAGGGCGGCTTCGGTCTGGCGCGCGCGGGCCGGGGTGGCGGCCACGCCGCCGGCGCCGATGGAGACCTGTTGCACGGTGCCGTCTTTCAGGGTCATCTGGATGGCGAGGCAGACGGCGGAAATGTCGTCGTCGAAGCGTTTGCTGATCTTGTAGACGCGCATGAACGCTTTGTTTTCCGGCCGAGGCACCTTGATCCAGCACAGCAGTTCGTCGGGCCGCATCACGTTGGTCCGGTAGCCGGTGTACAGGTCTTCCAGCCGCAACTCGCGGTGCGCGATCTCGCCGCCGGCGGCGGTTTTTCTCCACCGCATCAGCACCACGCTGGCGCCCAGCGCGATCAGCAGCGGCATCGAATCGCCAATCGGCGATCCGTTCGCCACGTTGCCTCCCAGCGTGCCGGAGTTGCGCACCGGCAGGCCGGCGAAGCGCTGGCTGAAGGTCTGAAGCTGGGGGCGCTCCTTCACCAGCGCCGCATAGGCGTCGGTCAGGTTCACGGCCGCGCCGATGGCGATGTGGTGCGGGTAGGTCTCCACGCGCTGCAGCTCGCGCGCCGCGGTCACGTCCAGCACGCGCTCGAAGCGCTTGTGAAGCTTGGTGACCCAGAGGCCCACGTCGGTGCAGCCGGCCACGACCTGCGCCTTGGGGTGAGCAGAGCGGGCCTGCAGCAGAGCGGCCAGGGTGGTGGGGCGCAGGTAGCTTTCATTGCCCTTCTGGCGCGGCTTCAGCGCCTTGAGGGCGGCGACGGTGGCCGCTTCGTCCACGCCACAGCCGGCGGGCAGCGGCAGGCTGCCCATTTTTTCAGCGGCGTCGAGGATGGGGCGGTAGCCGGTGCAGCGGCAGAGGTTGCCCGAGAGGTCCACCTGGGCCTGTTCCCGCGTGATGCCTTGTCCGCCACCACTGTTCTGGTACATGCCAAACAGGCTCATCACGAAGCCCGGCGTGCAGAAGCCGCACTGGCTGCCGTGGCACTGCACCATGGCTTCCTGGCAGGGATGCAGGTCGGGGGAGGCGCCAGCCTTGAGCGTGGGGGCGGAAAGGTCTTCGGCGGTGAACACCGCCATGCCATCCACCGAATGCGCCAGCCGGATGCAGCTGTTGATGGCCTGGTATTGCAGCTGGCCGTTGACGGCCTGCGCCAGCACCACGGTGCAGGCGCCGCAGTCGCCTTCGCCGCAGCCCTCCTTGGTGGCGGTGAGCTGCAGGTCCTCGCGCAGCACCTCCAGCAGGGTGCGGTCGGGTGCTACATTGCCGAGCGCCACGGTCTGGCCGCGGCGCACGAATCTCAGGGTTTGTGCGGAGATTTTTGAATTCATGCGCGCCAGCATAGCGCCCACCCCATGGCACAACATATGCTCAGGCATATGGGCAGAATGCCCAAACCACCATCCACACGCATAGCCTCAGGGTATGAAATACGTGTCCATGTTCGACAAGATTGACCTGCACCTGATCCGCGTGCTGTACACCGTGCTCACCGAGCGCAGCGTGTCGCGCGCGGCGTTGCGGCTGGGCATGTACCAGCCGGCGGTCAGCGCGTCGCTCAAACGCCTGCGCGAACTGGCCGGGGATCCGCTTTTGGTGCGTTCGGGTTCCGGCATGGTGCCCACCGTGGCCGGGTTGCGCATGATCGAACCGGCGGCCGACATCCTGCGCAGTGCCGAGGTGCTGTTTTCCGACGCCCGCAGCTTCGACCCCGCCACGGCCCACCACACCTTCAGCCTGGCCGCCAGCGACTACCTGGACCCGCTGTTCCTGCCGCAGCTGGTGGCCCAGATCAAGAGCCTGGCGCCGCAGTGTCCGATCGAGATCCATCCACTGTCGGCCGACTCCGACTACCGTCACCACCTCGCCCAGGGCGACTTCGATGTGGTGATCGGCAATTGGCCGCTGCCGCCCGGTGACCTGCACCTGGGCCGGTTGTTTGGCGACGAGGTGGTGTGCCTGGTGTCGAACCAGCACCCGGCGGTCCGCAGGGGTTGGGACGTGGAAGCCTGGCTCACCGCCGAACACATCGCGCCCACGCCCACCCACCCCGGCGCGCGCGGCGTGATCGATGACCACCTGGCCGCCAAGGGCCTGGTGCGCAACATCACCGCGCGCTGCCCGCATTTCGGGCTCATCCCGGCCATGGTGGCGGGCAGCCTGCTGGTGTTGACCACCGGCCGCCAGTATTGCGAGCGCTACACCGGCGTGCTGCCGGTGCAGGTGCTGCCGTGTCCGGTGGAGTTCCCCCGCATGATGTATTACCAGCTCTGGCATGAGCGCACCCACGCTTCCAGCGCGGGGCGCTGGCTGCGTGAGCAGATCAAGGGCGTGGCGGCTTCGCTGCGCCGCCCCGACGCTGACGCCGCCGCAGCCTGAACACCCAAGAGGAGACCCCGTGACCGCGCCACGACTGCAACTCACCGGCATCACCAAGCGCTATCCCGGCGTGGTGGCCAACAGCGGTGTCTCGCTCAGCGTGGCGCCGGGCCAGATCCACGCCGTGCTGGGCGAAAACGGCGCTGGCAAGTCCACGCTGATGAAGATCATCTACGGCTCGGTCAAGCCCGACGAGGGCGCGGTCATGTTCAACGGCCGGCCGGTGCACGTGCGCAACCCGCAGGAAGCGCGGGCGCTGGGCATCAGCATGGTGTTCCAGCACTTCAGCCTGTTCGACACGCTGACCGTGGCCGAAAACGTCTGGCTCGGGCTGGACAAGTCGCTCACGCTCGCCGAGGTCAGCGCCAGCATCGACGTCACCGCTTCCCAGTACGGCCTGGACATCGACCCCAAGCGGCCGGTGCACACGCTCAGCGTGGGCGAGATGCAGCGGGTGGAAATCATCCGCGCGCTGCTGACCCACCCGCAGTTGCTGATCCTCGACGAACCCACGTCGGTGCTCACGCCGCAGGCGGTGGAGAAGCTGTTTGTGGTGCTCAACAAGCTGGCGGCCGAAGGCTGCAGCATCCTCTACATCAGCCACAAGCTGCACGAAATCCGCGAACTCTGCACCGCCTGCACCGTGCTGCGCGGCGGCCAGGTGACCGGCGTGTGCGACCCGCGCGAAGAAAGCAACGCCTCGCTCTCGCGCCTGATGATCGGCGCCGAACCGCCCGCGCTGGAAGTGCGCGCGCTCCACGCCGGCGCCGCGGTGCTGGAGGTGCAAGGCCTGACGCTGGCCAGCGACGACCCCTTCGGGACCGATCTGGCCGACATCGCGCTCACCGTGCGCAGCGGCGAGGTGGTGGGCATCGCGGGCGTGTCGGGCAACGGCCAGAGCGAGCTGCTGTTTGCGCTCTCGGGCGAAGACCGCCGCGCGCCGGCGGGCAGCATCCGGGTGGCGGGCAAGGACGCTTCGCACTATGGGCCGGGCAAGCGCCGCGCCCTGGGCCTGCATTTCGTGCCCGAAGAACGCCTGGGCCGAGGCGCCGTGCCCACGCTCTCGCTGGCGCACAACCTGTTGCTGACGCGGCGCGACGCGCTGGGCGCCGGCGGCTGGCTCAAGCTGGGCGCGCTCAAGGCCCAGGCGACCGACATCATCCAGCGCTACAACGTCAAGGCCAACGGTCCCGACGCGGCGGCCAAATCGCTCTCGGGCGGCAACCTGCAGAAATTCATCGTCGGCCGAGAGATCGAGGCCAAACCCAAGTTGCTGATCGTCAGCCAGCCGACCTGGGGTGTCGACGTGGGCGCTGCGGCGCAGATCCGCGGCGAGATTCTGGCGCTGCGCGACGCCGGTTGTGCGGTGCTGGTGGTGAGCGAAGAGCTGGACGAGCTGTTCGAGATCAGCGACCGTCTGCACGTGATCGCCAAGGGGCGCCTGTCACCCAGCATGGACCGGGCCGACGCGACCATCGAACGCATCGGCGAATGGATGTCGGGCCTGTGGGGTGCACCCTCAGGCGCCGCCTCGGAACACCACAAGAAGGAGACCGCCCATGCTGCGGCTTGAAGTCCGTCCCCAGCCCTCGGCGCGCTGGGGCTACGCCTCGCCGCTGCTGGCCCTGGCCATCACGGTGGTGATCGGCGTGATCCTGTTTGCCGTGCTCGGCAAAGACCCGGTGCGTGGTCTGCAGGTGTTTTTCTGGGAACCCATCAAGAGCACCTACGCGCTGTCGGAGCTGATGGTCAAGGCCACGCCCTTGCTCATCATCGCGCTGGGTCTGGCGGTGTGTTTCCGCTCCAACGTGTGGAACATCGGCGCCGAAGGGCAGTACCTGATCGGGGCCATCTTCGCCGCTGGTGTCGCCCTCACCGCCGACAAGACCACGGGGCCCTGGATCATCCCGGCCATCATCGTGGCCGGCATTCTGGGCGGCATGCTCTGGGCCGGCATCACGGCGCTGCTGCGCGACCGCTTCAACGCCAACGAGATCCTGGTCAGCCTGATGCTGGTCTATGTGGCGATCCAGGTGCTGAACTTCCTGGTCTACGGCCCCTGGAAAGACCCGCTGGGCTACAACTTCCCGCAGACCAAGACCTTCGAGGCGGTCACGCAGATCCCCAAGCTGATGCAGGGCTCGCGCGTCAACATCGGCCTGCTGCTCGCGCTGGCTGGCGTGGCCGCGGTCTGGGTCTTCCTGTTCCGCACCTACGCGGGCTACGGCCAGCTGGTGGGCGGACTGGCGCCAGCGGCTGCGCGCTACGCCGGCTTCTCCTCACGCAAGGCGCTGTGGATCGCGCTGCTCACCTCGGGCGGCGCCGCCGGCCTGGCCGGTGCGCTGGAGGTGGCCGGCCCGATCGGCCAGCTCACGCCCTACGTACCGGCTGGCTACGGCTTCGCGGCCATCATCGTGGCCTTTGTGGGGCGGCTGCATCCGGTGGGCATCGTGTTCTCGGCCATCCTGATGAGCATGTTCTACATCGGTGGTGAGCTGGCGCAGTCGCGCCTGGGTCTGCCCAAGTCCATCACCGGCGTGTTCCAGGGTCTGCTGCTGTTCGCGCTGCTGGCCTGCGACACGCTCATCGCTTATCGCATCAAGTGGAGTAAATGATGGAATCCATTGCCCTCCTCATCGGCTCATCGCTCAACGCGGGCACCGTGCTGGCCATCGCCTCGCTAGGCCTGCTGATCAACGAGAAGGCCGGCATCGTCAACCTCGGTGCCGAGGGCATGATGCTCTGCGCCGCGCTGGCCGGGTTTGCCACGGTGGTGCACACCGGCAGCACGGTGGCGGGCTTTGCCGCCGGCATGGCGGCGGGCGCTTTTCTGGCGGCCATCTTTGGCGGTCTGGTGATCTGGCTCAACACCAACCAGTACGCCACCGGTCTGGCGCTGTCGCTGTTCGGCGCGGGGTTTTCCGCCTTCGCGGGCAGCAGTTACGTGCAGGAAAAACTGCCCGAGCAGGCGCAGTTCGTGGTTCCGGTGCTGGGCAACATCCCGCTCGTGGGCCCGGCATTGTTTCGTCACCACCCGATGGTCTACATCTGCATCGGCATCGTGTTCGGCCTGATCTGGTTCCTCTACCGCACGCGCGCCGGCCTGGTGCTTCGCAGCGTGGGCGAGAGCCCTGAGTCGGCGCATGCGCTGGGCTACCCGGTGCGCCGCATCCGGCTGATGGCGGTGATGGCCGGCGGCGCGCTCTGCGGCCTGGCGGGCGCCTATGTGTCCACCATCTACACGCCGCTGTGGGTCGAGGGCATGATCGCCGGCAAGGGCTGGATCGCGCTGGCGCTCACCACCTTTGCCACCTGGCGTCCGGCACGCGTGTTGCTTGGTGCCTACCTGTTCGGTGGCGTGACCATGCTGCAGTTCCACCTGCAGGGTGTCGGCGTCAATGTGCCCAGCCAGTTCCTGACCATGATGCCCTACGTGGCCACCATCGTGGTGCTGGTGCTGATCTCGCGCAACCCGACCTGGATCCGCATCAACATGCCTACGTCCATCGGAAAGCCCTTCTATCCCGGCGCATAATCTTTTTTGGTTTTTGTCACTGTTTCTGCTACCACCAACTCTCCCAACAAAGAGGTTTCCATGACTGACCTGAGCAAACGTTCCCTGATGAAGCTTGCGGCCCTGACGGCCGTGGCCAGCGCCGCGCTGATCGGCTGCGGCAAGAAGGAAGAAGCCGCGCCCGCACCGGCTCCGGCACCCGCCGTGGCCGAGGCGCCCAAGGCCGAGCCGCTGAAGGTCGCGTTTGCCTACGTCGGCCCGGTGGGCGACGGCGGCTGGACCTTCGCGCACGACAACGGCCGCAAGGCCGTCGAGGCCGAGTTCGGTGACAAGGTCGTGACCAGCTTCGTCGAGAACGTGCCCGAGAGCGCCGACGCCGAGCGCGTGCTGCGCGATCTGGCCAGCCAGGGCAACAAGCTGGTGTTCGGCACCACCTTCGGCTACATGGAGCCCATGCTCAAGGTCGCGCCCGACTTCCCGGACGTGAAGTTCGAGCACGCCACCGGCTACAAGACCGCGCCCAACATGCGCACCTACGACAGCCGCACCTACGAAGGCGCCTACATGGCCGGCGTGATCGCGGGCTCCATGACCAAGACCAACACGCTGGGTGTGGTGGCGTCGATCCCAATTCCCGAAGTGATCCGCAACATCAACAGCTTCACTCTGGGTGCGCAGTCGGTCAACCCCAAGGTCAAGACCAAGGTGGTCTGGGTCAACGGCTGGTTCGACCCACCGAAGGAAACCGAAGCCGCGACCTCGCTGATCAACGGCGGCGCCGACGTGCTGATGCAGAACACCGACTCGTCCGCCGTGCTGCAGACCGCCGAGAAGCTGGGCAAGCGCGCCTTCGGCTGGGATTCCGACATGACCGCCTACGGTCCCAAGGCCCACCTGGGTTCGGCCGTGATCAACTGGGGCCCGTACTACGTCAAGGCTGTGAAGGACGCGCTGGAAGGCACCTGGAGCACCGGCGGTGTCTGGTGGGGCCACAAGGAAGGCGCGATCGACATGGTCTCCATCGCCGAAGACGTGCCGGCCGAAGCCAAGGCCAAGATCAATGAAGTCAAGGCCGGCCTGAAAGACGGCAGCTTCGCGATCTGGAAGGGCCCGATCATGGGTCAGGATGGCAAGGAAGTGCTGGCCAAGGACGTGGTCGCCGACGACGCCTTCATGGGTGGCATCAAGTTCTATGTCAAGGGTGTCGAGGGCAAGCTGCCGAACTGAGTCCACCCCTGCCGCGCCATGGGCGCGACCCCCTCAAGGGGGCGATGCGAGTGGCCCGGCGAAGCCGGTTCCACCGCATCCTGGGAAAAGCCACTCGCTTCGGACACATGGCAGATCGACGACCGTCGGACCTGCGGTGCCCTGGCCCAAAGCCGCTGCATCTGCAGCGGCTTTTTCGTTGGAGGATCACATGATCGAGAAACAACTCTGGCATCCGGTGACCGCATCGCACATGGTGCGCGATGCGCCGGTGGCGGTGGAGCTGCTGGGCAAGCCCTTGGTTCTCTGGCGCGAGCCGGGGCACGAGGGCGCGCCGGGTAGGGTGCACGCCTGGGCCGACCGCTGCCCGCACCGCGGGGCGAGTCTCTCGCTCGGTCGCGTGCTGAACCACCTGCACGGCGCGCGGCTGGAGTGCCCGTACCACGGCTGGCAGTTCGGTGGCGACACCGCGGCCCAGCAGGCGGCAGCGCCGGTGGCCGTGGGGCGTTGTGTGCATGTGCCGGCGGCGCCGGTGTTTGAGCCGCCCGCGTCCCACTGCGCCACGGTGTTCGAGGCGGTGGAGCGCCACGGGCTGGTGTGGGTCCGCCTGCAGCGACCTGATCGGACCCGTGTGCCCGTGGCCCTGGCGGAACCGCCGGTCTTCGAGCCCTGGAGCGATCCGCTCTGGCGCCAGGTGCTGTGCGGGCCTTACGAGGTGAACACCAGCGCGCCGCGCCTGGTCGAGAACTTCCTGGACCTGAGCCATTTCGGTTTTGTGCACGAGGGCTGGCTCGGTGAGCGCAGCCATGCGCAGGTGGAAACAGGCCGGGTGGAGGAGGGCGCCGACGGCCTGGTGGCCCGCGACTGCAAGGCCTGGCAGCCGCGGGCGTATGCGGGCGCCAGCGAAGGTGGCTTCATCGCCTACCGCTACACCGTGCCGCACCCGTTTGCCGCGGTGCTGCGCAAGGACGCGGCCGAGGGCGACCCGGTGAGCAACGCGATCGCGCTGTTCATCCGGCCCGACTCGGCGGCAAGTTGCACCGCCTGGTTCGCCATGGCCACGCTGGGCGACCTCTCGGATGACGAGGAACTGCGCGCCTTCCAGGACGCCGTGTTCGCGCAGGACCGCCCCATCGTCGAATCCCAGGTGCCCAGGACCCTGCCGATCGGTCAGGACGGACCGATCAACGAGGTGCACAGCCCGGCCGACCGCATGTCCAGCGCCTACCGGCGCTACCTGGCTCGGCTGGGTGTGTCTTTGGGCGTGTGTTGAGATGAACCACCCCCGCCGCGCTTCGCGCGACCCCCTCAAGGGGGCGGCACTGGCCGTCCGGCAAAGCCGGCCCGGCGGTGCCCTGCGCTGCACCGTTTCGTGCTTCGGGGTGTTGCTCCGGGACCATGGAACACGGATACTTTTTTCTTGTCGCAAGGAGTCAAGCCATGAAAAACCTCGCTGTTGAACGCGCCGTGGCCCTGGCGCGTGCCATTCCCAAGGCCGAGTTGCACATCCACATCGAGGGCTCGCTGGAGCCCGAGCTCATCTTTGCGCTGGCGCAGCGCAACGGTGTGCAGCTGCCGTACGCCGACGTCGAGGCCCTGCGCGCGGCCTACGCCTTCACCGACCTGCAGAGCTTCCTGGACATCTATTACGCCGGTGCCAGCGTGCTGCTGAAGGAGGCCGATTTTTACGACATGGCCTGGGCCTATTTCGAGCGGGCCAAGATCGATCACGTCATCCACGCCGAAATCTTCTTCGACCCGCAGACGCACACCGCGCGCGGTGTGCCCATGGCAACCGTCATCCAGGGGCTGTCGCGCGCCTGCGCCGACGCGCAGGCGAAGCTGGGCATCAGTGCGTCGCTGATCCTGTGTTTCCTGCGCCACCTGAGCGAGGCCGACGCGTTCGCGACGCTGGAAGCCGCACTGCCGTACCGCGAACACTTCATCGGCGTGGGGCTGGATTCCAGCGAGGTGGACCACCCGCCCGAAAAGTTCGTGCACGTGTTCGCACGCTGCCGTGAACTGGGTTTGCGCATCGTCGCGCACGCGGGTGAAGAAGGTCCGCCCGAGTACATCTGGGAAGCGCTGGAGCTGCTGCAGGCCGAACGCATCGACCACGGCGTGCGCTGCCTGGAAGACCCGGTGCTGGTGGCCGAACTGGCGAAGCGCCGCACGCCGCTGACCGTGTGTCCGCTGTCCAACCTGAAGCTCTGTGTGGTGGACGACCTGGCCGACCACCCGATGAAACAGCTGCTCGACGCGGGCCTGTGCGCCACCGTCAATTCGGACGATCCGGCTTATTTCGGCGGCTACCTCAATGCGAACTTCGAACAGACGGTGCGGGCACTGGCGCTGACGGAGGCCGACGTGATCACGCTGGCGAAAAACAGCTTCGAGGCGAGCTTCGTGAGCGATGACCAGCGCGCGGCCATGGTCGACGCGCTGGACCGTTCGGTCGGCCTGGCCGCACTCGCCTGAACGGGCGGCATCCACGCCGCACGGTACAATTCTCCCCCTGCGAGCCGGTGCTTCCCCGGCTCGCTTTTTTTGTCCTTCGGAAGCCATGTAGAGGAACACCATGTACAAAAACCTCGTGGCCCGGCGCACCTGCGCCTTGGCGGTCACCAGCTTTTTCTTTTCTTTTCCCTTCTCCGCACAAGCCCAGACGGCGCCCGTCGCGCCACCGGTCAAGGCCGCGTTTGTCTACGTCGCGCCGCTGACCGACGCCGGCTGGGTGCGACAGCACGACCAGGGCCGCAAGGCCGTGGAAGCGGCGCTGTCCGGCCAGGTGCAGACCACGTTCGTGGAAAACGTGGCCGAAGGCCCGGACGCCGAGCGCGTGATCCGCGACCTCGCGCAGCAGGGGCACCAGATCATCTTCACCCCCAGCTTCGGCTACATGGAGCCCACGCTCAAGGTGGCGCGCGAGTTCCCGAACGTGAAGTTCGAGTCGGTCACGGGTTACAAGACCGCGCCCAACGTGGCCACGTCCAATGCGCGTTATTACGAAGGCCGGTACCTGGCCGGTGTGGCGGCCGGGCGCATGGCCACGCAGGCCGGCTACGTGGCCGGTTTCCCGATTCCCGAGGTGGTTCAGGGCATCAACGCGTTCACGCTCGGCATGCGTTCGGTGAACCCGGCCGCCACGGTGCGCGTGGTGTTCCTGGGCGAATGGTTCAACCCGCCGCGCGAGCGCGAGGCGGCCATGACGCTGATGAACCAGGGCGCCGAGGTGCTGGCTTTCCACACCGGCTCCACCGCCGTGATGGCGGCGGCGCAGGAGCGCGGCAAGCTCGCCGTGGCCTACCACTCGGACATGCGCAAGGTCGCGCCCGACGCGCAGGTGGTGGCGGTGACCCACCTCTGGGGCGACTACTACACCCGCCGCGTCAAGGCCGTGCTCGACGGCAGCTGGCAGAGTGGCCGCGTCTGGGGCGGGGTGAAGGACGGCATGATCCGCGTCGATGCGTTCGGCAGCAAGGTGCCCGCCGCCGTGCAGGCGGAGGTGCTGGCGCGGCAGGCCGACATGGCCGCGGGCCGGCTGCAACCGTTTGCCGCCAAAGCCGATGTGCGCAACAACGAAGGCCAGGTGGTGATTCCGGCTGGCCAGTCGCTCAGCGACGCCGCGATCCTCCAAATGAACTGGCTGGTCGAAGGCGTGGTGGGCAAGCTGGCGCGCTGAAAACGGGGTGCGCCCGGCGGACCGTGTGACTTTCGTCATGGGGTTATCTGCCCCGCCGTATGCCGCAGGCGGACGGTGCCGGTAAGCTTCGAAGTGCATGAAAGCCTACCGCGCCGCCCTTCTCCGTTTCGACAACGACCACGCCCCCCTCTACGAATCCGACGGCCTGCTCGTGGTCGGCCCCGACGCGAACGGGCGCCGGGTCGTGCGGGCTGCGGGGAGCCACAGCGCGCTGGTGGACCGCTTTCCCGGCGTCGCCGTGGAGGACCTGCGCGGCCGCCTGATCGCCCCCGGTTTCGTGGACATGCACGTCCACTACCCTCAGACCGACGTGATCGGTGCCCCCGCCGCGGGCCTGCTGCCCTGGCTGGAAAACTACACTTTCCCGCACGAATCGCGTTTCCACGACGAAGACCATGCGCGCGAGGTGGCGGGTTTCTTCTTCGACGAACTGCAGCGCCATGGTGTCACCACGGCCTTGACCTTTGCCACCTCACACCCGCAGTCGGTGGACGCGGCGTTCAAGGAAGCCCAGGCGCGCGGCCTGCGTTTCATCACCGGCAAGGTGCTGCAGGACCGCCACAGCCCCGATGGTGTGCGCGACGACACCGAGCAGAGCCTGATCGACACCGAGACCCTGATCCAGCGCTGGCACGGCGTGGACCGCCTGGGCTACGCGATCACGCCGCGATTCGCACCCACCAGCACACCCGCCCAGCTGCGCGGCGCGGGCGAGCTGGCGGCGAAGTACGCCGACGTGTGGATCCAGTCGCACGTGGCCGAAAACCTGGACGAAGTGAAATGGGCGGCCGAGCTGTTCCCGGACGCGCGCAGCTACCTCGGTGTTTATGGCGACTTCGGCCTGCTGCGCGAGCGCGCGGTGTACGCCCACTGCATCCACCTCGATGCGGAGGACCGGGCGCTCATGCGCGAAACCGGCGCCGTAGCGGCCGTGAGCCCCACCAGCAACCTGTTTCTGGGCAGTGGGTTCTTTGACTACGCCGCCGCCGATGCCGCCGGCATGCGTTACGGCCTGGCCAGCGACGTGGGCGGCGGCACCAGTTTCTCGCCCTTCCACACCATGCTCGCAGCGTATTACGTGGGCCGAGAAGGCCAGAGCAAGACGGGCCTGAGCCTCTCGCCCGGCCAGCTCTGGTGGCAACACACCGCGGGTGCCGCGCAGGCGCTGGGTCTGGCCGGCGTGGTGGGCAACCTGCAGCCCGGCAACGAAGCCGACTTTGTGGTGCTCAACCTCCAGTCCACGCCGCTGCTGGCGCGCAAGACGGCGCAGGCGAACAGCCTCGACGAACTGCTGTTCGCACTGATCGTGCTGGGGGACGACCGGGTGGTGGAACGCACGGTGATCGCCGGACAGTAACGGCGCCCCGCCACCGTGCCCTCACCCGAGCCCTTTCCCAGGGGGAGAGGGAGCAAAACCCGCACCGCATGAAGTAACGACTTCAACCAGGGGCGTCAAGGGTCCGGCTCCGCCGGCCCGAGATGCCGTCCCCCCTCCAAGCGCCGAAGGCGCGCAAGAGAGGGGGGAAGCCGCGTCAGCGGCGCAGGGGGGTGTTCCTAGTTATAAGAAAGCGCGCGCGCTTTCCCCCAGAACACGCGGTACATATAGGCCGTGTAGACGATGATCATGGGCAGCGTGATCGCCACACCGATGAACACCACCGTGAGTGACCCGGTACCGATGGCCGCTTCCCACACCGTCATGCGACCGATCACGATGTCCGGGAAGATGCTGTAGGCCAGCCCGAAGAAGGCCATCACGAAGATCAGCACGGTGGCGGCGAACACCACCCAGCCGTGGCCGGCCTTCACCGCACCCGGGTGCGTCACCACCCAGCGCACCGCGAAGAAGGCGAACGCACAGCTCAGCGGAATCGGCATCAGCGCAAACACTTCGGGCACGCCGAACCACTTGTCCACCACCGCCGGGTTCACCAGCGGCGTGGCGGCCGAGATGGCCACCAGCGCCGCACCCATGGGCCACAGCACGCGCCGCGCCCAGTGCACCGCGCGCTCCTGCAACACGCCCTCGGTCTTCATGATCAACCAGCCCGCGCCCAGCAGCACATAGGCCGCGGGCAGCGTGAGCGCGATGCCCAGGCTGAAACCCAGCCCGAGCGGCCCGTTGTCGAAGCCCGTGATGTAGCTGCCCAGCATCCAGCCCTGGGCCGCGCTGGCCAGCAGCGAGCCGCCGAAAAAGGCCCGGTTCCAGAACGGCTTCCAGATCGGCGGCGCCTTCACGCGGAAGTCGAACGCCACACCGCGCAGGATCAGCCCGATCAGCATGAGGGCCACCGGCAGGTACAGCGCCTGCAGCACCAGGCCATGGGCGAACGGAAACGCCACCAGCAACACGCCCACGCCCAGCACCAGCCAGGTCTCGTTGGCGTCCCAGAACGGGCCGATGCTGGCGATCATGGTGTCCTTCTGCGCGTCGTCGGCCAGGGGCAGCAGCAGGCCCACGCCGAGGTCGTAGCCATCGAGCACGACGTAGGCCAGCAGGGCCAGGCCCATCACGGCCAGAAAGATCAGCGGCAGCAGGTGCGCCCAGCTTGTGTCCATGGGGTTCTCCGAGGGGGTGTCAGACGCCGGCCTTGCCGAGTCCGGCGCCGTGGGTGGGGGAGGGCGCGTGCTGGACGGGGTGCTCCGCCATGTACTTGAGCACGCCCACGTAGGTGACCAGCAGCAGGCCGTAGACCACCAGGTAGGCGGCAAGGGTGAGTGCGATCATGGGCGGCGCCGTGTGGGTGGCCAGCTCGCTGGTGCGCAGCAGGCCGTAGACCATGAAGGGCTGGCGGCCGATCTCGGTGACGTACCAGCCCGAGAGCGTGGCCAGCCAGCCCGAGAACGTCATGCCCGCCAACACCCAGAGCCAGGGCCGGGGCCACGGGGCGTGGCCTTCTGCAGCGCCCCGGTGGCGCTGGCGCCAGAGGCGCCAGACGCTGAACCAGGCCACCACCAGCATCAGGCTGCCCACGCCCACCATCACGCGAAAGCCCCAGAACACCGGCGCCACCGGTGGGTGTGCGTCCTTGAAATCGTGGATGCCCTGGACTTCGCCATCGAGGTCGTGCGTGAGCACCAGGCTGGCCAGCCGGGGGATCTTGAGCGCGTAGTGGGTGGTGCCCGCGGCTTCATCGGGGATGCCGAAGAGCGTGAGCGGTGCGCCCTTTTCGGTGTCCCAGATGCCTTCCATGGCGGCGATCTTGGCCGGCTGGTGTTCCAGGGTGTTGAGTCCGTGCAGGTCACCGGCCAGGAACTGCAGCGGCATGGCCACCGCGGCCGCCACGATGGCCGCACGCATGGCCTTGTGGGTGCCGGCCGTGGCGCTGCCCTTGAGGAGTTGCCAGGCGCACAGGCCCGCGATCAGGAACGAGGCGGTCAGCGCCGAGGCCAGCAGCTTGTGCGCGAAGCGGTAGGGGAACGAGGGGTTGAACACCACCGCCCACCAGTCGGTGGGGATGAACTGGCCGTTGACGATCTCGAAGCCCGCGGGCGTCTGCAGCCAGGAGTTGAGGCTGAGGATCCAGAACGCCGACAGCGTGGTGCCCAGCGCCACCAGGGCGGTGGCGAGCAGGTGCACGCGCTCGGACACGCGGCCCCGGCCAAACAGCATGATGCCCAGGAAGCTGGCTTCGAGGAAAAACGCGGTCAGCACCTCGTAGCCCAGCAGAGGCCCCGAGATGTTGCCGGTTTTCTCCATGAAGCCCGGCCAGTTGGTGCCGAACTGGAAGCTCATCACGATGCCCGAGACCACGCCCAGCGCGAAGCTCAACGCAAACACCTTGGTCCAGAAGTAGTACGCCTCTTCCCAGGCCGGCTCGCGGGTCTGGATGAAACGCAGGCGGAAGAACAGCAGGAACCAGCACAGCGCGATGGTGATGGAGGGGAACAGGATGTGGAAACTGATGTTGGCCGCGAACTGCATGCGCGACAGGATCAAGGCGTCCATGGGGTTTCCAGGTGGTTGGGTGCGTGGCGAAAAGGGCCGTCAGGCGGCGTCGGACAGCTTGTCGGCGCGGGTCGGGCGGGCCGCACCCTTGCCGGTGAGCCGGTCCTTGAGTTCGAGCACGCGGGTCACGGTGGCGCCCATGCCCATGAGCTGCAGGGCGGTCTCGGGGGCGAGCTTCTGCACGTCGTCGAACCAGGTCATGAGCCGGTCGATCAGGTCGTGCATGTCGCGCATGCGGGCCTGTGCGTGGCGCTCGGCGTCGGTCGAGGGCGTCTCCAGCAGGGCCGTGCGCAACATCGACAGCGTGGGCTCGATTTCGCGGCGGCGGCGCTCTTCGGCCAGCACGCGGAAGATCTCCCACACATCGGCGGGCGCTTCGAAATACTCGCGCCGGTCACCGGGCTGGTGGCGCAGCCGCACCAGGCGCCAGGACTGCAGCTCCTTGAGGCCCATGCTGACGTTGGAGCGCGAGAACTCCAGCTGCTCGGCGATCTCGTCGGCGTTGAGCGCCCGGGGCGAGACGAAGATCAGCGCGTAGATCTGGCCCACGGTGCGGTTGATGCCCCATTTGCTGCCCATCTCGCCAAAGTGGGCAACGAATTCGCGGTTCAGCGGGGGGAGGTGGTCTTGCAGCGGCATGGGCTGGAGTCTAGGCAGTCGTGTCTGAAGTTTCAGAAAGTTCTGAAATTACATGAACAGCCGTAGGGGCATTCCATTGGCGCACCGGGCCTTTGTGCGGCGCGCGGCACAGGCGGGTGCCTACAATCGGACGCAACAACACCGCCCGGAGCACGCACGCATGAGCATCAAAAGCGACAAATGGATCCGCCGCATGGCCGAGCAGACCGGCATGATCGAGCCCTTCGAGCCCGGCCAGATCCGGCAAAACGTGGCCGGCGAAAAAATCGTCAGCTACGGCACCAGCAGCTACGGCTACGACATCCGCTGCGCGCCCGAATTCAAGGTCTTCACCAACATCCACAGCACGGTGGTGGACCCGAAGAACTTCGACGAGAACAGCTTCGTGGACATCAACAAGGATGTCTGCGTGATCCCGCCCAACAGCTTCGCGCTGGCGCGCACCATGGAGTACTTCCGCATCCCGCGCAACGTGCTGACCATCTGCCTGGGCAAGAGCACCTACGCGCGTTGCGGCATCATCGTCAACGTCACGCCCTTCGAGCCCGAGTGGGAAGGTTATGTGACGCTGGAGTTCAGCAACACCACACCGCTGCCGGCCAAGATCTACGCGGGTGAGGGCTGCGCCCAGGTGCTGTTCTTCGAGAGCGACAAGGACGACGTCTGCGAGACCAGCTACAAGGACCGTGGCGGCAAATACCAGGGTCAGGTCGGTGTGACGCTGCCCAAGACCTGAGATCGCCACACCGATCGCAACGGAAGCGCTGCCGCCGGCAGCGCTTTTTTGTTTGGAGCTTTGCATAATGGGTCCGGCTGTGTCGCCAGACCCGAGGAGAACGCACCATGAAATGGGGAAACAACCGCCAGTCGGACCAGGTTGAAGACCGCCGCTCCTCTTCGGGGGGCGGCATGTTCGGCGGTGGGGGGCGGCGCACCGGCGGACGCAACATCGGCCTGGGCACCATCGTGATCGCGCTGCTCGCCGGCTGGATCTTCGGCATCAACCCGATGACCATCCTCGGTGTCCTGGGCGGCGCGGGCGATCTCACGCAGACGCAGAGCGCGCCGGCATCGGCCCCGGCGGGCCGGCCGACCGACGAAATGGGCCAGTTCGTCGCCGCCGTGCTGGGTGGTACCGAAGATGTGTGGATGGCGGTTTTCCAGCAGAGTGGCTCGCAGTACCAGAAGCCCCGTCTGGTGCTGTTCCGTGGCGCTGTGCCCACGGCCTGTGGCACCGGCCAGTCGGCCATGGGCCCGTTTTATTGCCCGGGCGACCAGAAGGTCTACATCGACCTGAGCTTCTACGAGACGCTGCGCAGCCAGCTCGGCGCGCCCGGCGACTTCGCGCAGGCCTATGTGATCGCGCACGAGGTGGGCCACCACGTGCAGAACCTGATGGGCCTGACCCAGCAGATGGAGCAGTCCCGGCAACGCGTGAGCGAGCGCGAGTACAACGCGCTGTCCGTGCGGCTGGAACTGCAGGCCGACTGCTTTGCCGGCATCTGGGCGCACCACAACCACAAGAGCAACGCCATCCTGGAGCCGGGTGACGTGGAAGAGGCGCTGAACGCGGCCGCCGCGATCGGCGACGACGCCATCCAGCGCAAGAGCCAGGGGCAGGTGGTGCCCGACAGCTTCACCCACGGCAGCAGCGAACAGCGTCAGCGCTGGTTCCACAAGGGGCTCGAAACCGGCAGCGTCAAGGCCTG
Organism: Hydrogenophaga sp. ZJX-1; assembly: GCF_048590325.1. Taxonomy (NCBI): domain Bacteria; kingdom Pseudomonadati; phylum Pseudomonadota; class Betaproteobacteria; order Burkholderiales; family Comamonadaceae; genus Hydrogenophaga; species Hydrogenophaga sp. ZJX-1. Next base: position 144,802 of record NZ_JBMBRA010000003.1, on the reverse strand, counting down.
CGACACCTTCAACACGCGGCAGATCTGACGTCACCCGGTGATCGGTGTCGTGAGGGTGTTACCCGGGGCTTCGCCGTCCGGGCTGGGTAAAAAACGCCCAAAGTGCGACAATAGCGGGCTAAAGCCCTCCCAGCGCGCATGAACACGCAACGCGCATTGAAATGACCCTATCCTTCTCCCAACTCTCCCTCTCTCCTTCTCTGGAGCGCGCCGTGGCCGAAATGGGCTACGAAAACATGACGCCGATCCAGGCTCAGGCCATCCCAGTGGTGCTGCAGGGACGTGACGTGATGGGCGCCGCCCAGACGGGCACCGGCAAGACCGCTGCCTTCACGCTGCCGCTGCTGCAGCGCATGATGAAGCACGACAACACCTCCACCTCGCCCGCGCGCCACCCGGTGCGCGCGCTGGTGCTGTTGCCCACGCGCGAGCTGGCCGACCAGGTGGCCGAACAGGTCAAGCTTTACGCCAAGTACACCAACCTGCGCAGCACCGTGGTGTTCGGCGGCATGGACATGAAGCCGCAGACCGCCGAATTGAAAAAGGGCGTTGAAGTGCTGGTGGCCACGCCGGGGCGTCTGCTGGACCACATCGAAGCCAAGAACTGTGTGTTGAACCAGGTCGAATACGTCGTGCTCGACGAGGCCGACCGCATGCTCGACATCGGCTTCCTGCCCGACCTGCAGCGCATCCTCTCGTTCCTGCCCAAGCAGCGCACGACGTTGCTGTTTTCGGCCACCTTCTCGACCGAGATCAAGCGCCTGGCCAACAGCTACCTGCAGGATCCGGTGACCATCGAGGTCGCACGCTCCAACGCCACCGCGTCCACCGTCGAGCAGCACTTCTACCGCGTCGACGACGACGACAAGCGCGGTACGCTCAAGCAGATCCTGCGCGAGCGCGGCATCAAGCAGGCCTTCGTGTTCGTCAACAGCAAGCTCGGTTGTGCGCGCCTGGCGCGTTCGCTGGAGCGCGAGGGCCTGAACACCACGGCCCTGCACGGCGACAAGAGCCAGGACGAACGCCTGAAGGCGCTCGAAGCCTTCAAGAGCGGCGCGGTCGACCTGCTGGTGTGTACCGATGTGGCCGCACGCGGCCTGGACATCAAGGACGTGCCGGCGGTGTTCAACTTCGACATTCCCTTCAACGCCGAAGACTATGTGCACCGCATCGGCCGCACCGGCCGCGCAGGGGCCTCGGGTCTGGCGGTGTCGTTTGTCAGTGCGCGCGATGCGCGCCTGATGGGCGATCTGGAAAAACTGCTGGGCAAGAAGCTGGAGCTGGAAGCGCTGGAACTCGAAGCGGACAAGCGTCCGGCCGGGCACTTCAACGACGGCCAGCGCGCCTGGCAGCAGCCCGACACGGCGCGCGAAGCGCGTGAAATCCGCGAGAGCCGCGGCAGCCGTCCCGAGCGCGAGGCGCGCGCGCCGTCCAGCCGCCCGGTGCGCCCACCCCGTGCGCCTGCCGATCCCTTGTTCGACAAGCCCTACGAGCCCAGCCTGGCCGCCGAGGCCACGCCGTCCTGGGAAGCCGCGCAGAAGCCCACCAGCCGCCTGTCGCCCAACATCAAAACCCGCAAGAAGGTGCCGGCGCTGTTCAAGAGCGCACCGGTGGCCCCTGTGACCGACAACAGCTGAATCAATCAGCCCTTGCCCGGTTTGCGGGTCTGTGGGCAGCGCACGGCGATGCGCTCGACCTCGCCCGGTTGCGCCCCCAGCCGCGCCGCCGTCAGGCACCCCCCCCACACACAACCCGTGTCCAGCGCAAGAACACCCGGGCGCTGCACGTCGGCGTCCAGCGTGGACCAGTGGCCGAACGCCACCGGCGTGCCTTCGGTGCGCCGCCCCGGCACCTCGAACCACGGCATGAAGCCCGCCGGTGCGCTGTCCGCGCTGTCCTTGGTGTCGAATTCCATCACACCCTGCGGTGAACAGAAGCGCAGCCGCGTGAGCGCGTTGACGATCACACGCAGCCGCGCCGCGCCGCGCAGGCCATCGCTCCAGAAGTCGGGCTGGTTGCCGTACATGCCGTGCAGGAACACGCCCCAGTCCGCGCTGCGCAGCGCCGCCTCCAGTTCGCCCGCCAGCGCCAGGGTCTGCGCCGCGTCCCACTGCGGCAGCACGCCCGCGTGCACCATCAGCCAGCCGTGCGCCTGCAGCGCCATGGAGCGTGTGCGCAGCCAGTCCAGCAGGTGGTTGCGATCGGGCGCGCTCAGGATGTCGGCCACGGTATCGCTGCGGTGCGGCTTGCGCACGCCCTGCGCCACGGCGAGCAGGTGCAGGTCGTGGTTGCCCAGCAGGCAATGCGCCGCACCTTCAAGCGCCATCAGCCGGCGCAACACCGCCAGCGAATCCGGACCGCGGTTGACCAGGTCGCCCAGCAGGTACAGCGTGTCGCGGCTGGGTGAAAAACCGATTTCGTCCATCAGACGTCCGAGGGCCTCGTCGCAGCCCTGCACGTCGCCAATCATGTAAAGTGCCATGCGCCCATTATGGATACCCTCTTAATCATCTTTCTCACCCTGCTCAATGGTGCCTTTGCCATGTCGGAACTGGCGCTGGCCTCCAGCCGCAAGGCCCGCCTGTCGGCCATGGCAGAGTCCGGTGACAAGGGCGCACAGACAGCGCTGAAACTGCTCGAAAACCCGACCCAGTTCCTCTCCTCGGTGCAGGTGGGCATCACCTCCATCGGCATGCTCAACGGCATCGTTGGCGAAGCCGCCTTCAGCGATAACCTGGCGGCGTGGCTGCAGGGCCTGGGACTGACCGCGGCCACGGCCAGCGTGAGCGCCACCGCGGTGGTGGTGGTGGTGATCACCTTCATCACCATCGTGTTCGGCGAACTGGTGCCCAAGCGCATCGGCCAGCTGTACCCGGAAACGGTGTCGCGCTGGGTCTCGCGGCCCATGGCCTGGGTGGCGAAAATCGCGCGCCCCTTCGTGCTGCTGCTGTCGGTGACGACGCAGGGCACGCTCAAGCTGCTGCGCGTCGACACCAACGCCGTGCAGCACGTGACCGAGGAAGAAATCAACGCCAGCCTGGAAGAGGGTGTCGACGCCGGGCTGATCGAGGAGCACGAGCACCAGATGGTTCGCAACGTGTTCCAGCTCGATGATCGCCAGCTCACCTCCATCATGGTGCCGCACGCCGATATCGAGTGGCTGGATGCGGAAAGCGCCATCGACGACGCGGTGCAGCGGGCCTGGACCACCGGTCATTCGTGGTACCCGGTCTGCCGTGGCGGCCTCGCCGACGTGGTTGGCGTGATCCACCTGCCGCGCATGCTGGCGCTGCAGGCCGAGGGCAACAACGAGCCGATCATGCGGCACGTGCAGCCGGCCGTGTTCGTGCCCGAGACGCTCTCGGGCATGGAGCTGCTGGAGCAGTTCCGCGAGCGCTCCACGCGCATGGTGCTGGTGGTGGACGAATACGGCGTGGTGCAGGGGCTGCTCACACCGCTGGACATGCTGGAAGCCATCACCGGCGAACTCTCGCCCCACGAGGCGCTGGACGCCTGGGCCACGCAGCGCGAGGACGGTGCCTGGCTGGTGGACGGGGCCATGCCGGTGGCCGAACTCAAGGCGCGGCTGGACATCGAGGAACTGCCCGACGAGGACAAGGGCCGCTACAACACGGTGGCCGGTTTGATGCAGACCGTGGAAGGCGATCTGCTGGAGCAGCACCAGCACGTGGATTGCGCGGGCTGGCGCTTCGAGGTGCTGGTGCTCGACGGCCGGCGCATCGATCAGGTTTTGATATCGCGCCTGCCAGAAGGCGAAGAAGCGGTGGCCTAAGGTGCCCGCTGGCCGCCTCGGCCTTATCAGGCCGGGGGCTGGGTGGGGCTCACCGTCCGGTGTTCGAACAACCAGTCCTTGAACGCCAGCGCCGCAGCCGACAGGCGCTTGCCGCGCGGGTAGACCACGTGCCAGCGGCGGATCAGCGGAAAGCCCACCACATCCAGCAGCACCAGCTCGCCCAGCGCCAGCTCTGACACCACCGTGGTGGCCGACAGCACGGCCAGGCCCAGGCCGCCGGCCACGGTCTGTTTGATGGCCTCGTTGCTGCCGACCTCCAGCCGGTTCTTCAGCGTCACGCCCTGGCTGGCAAAAAACTTTTCGGCCGTGAGCCGTGTGCCCGAGCCGGGTTCGCGCAGGATGAAGGGCTCGTTCTTCAGCCGGCTGGGCGCGATCTTCTTTTGGCCCACCAGCGGGTGGTCGGGTGGTGCCACCAGCACCAGCGGGTTGTCGGCAAAGTTCTCGCTCACCACGTCCATGCTCTCGGGTGGCTGACCCATGATGTAGAGATCGTCCTGGTTGGCGGCCAGGCGCTGCAGCAGGTTCTCGCGGTTGCCCACCAGCATGGCCACCTCGATGCCGGGGTGGGCCGCGCAGAAACCGCCGAGCAGCTTGGGCACGGTGTACTTCACCGTGGTGAGGATCGCGAGTTTGAGACTGCCGCGCTCCACGCCCTGCAGCGCGGCCAGGTCTTGCGACAGGCGCTCCATGCGGGTTTCGATGTCGGCGCAGGCGTCGGCCAGGGTCTGGCCGGTGGCGGTGAGAAAGATCTTCTTCCCCAACTGCTCGAACAGCGGCTGGCCCACCGTTTCGGAGAGCTGCTTGACCTGCAGCGACAGCGTGGGCGGCGAGAGGTGCAGTTCTTCGGCCGCGCGCGCGAAGCTGTTGTGGCGCGCCACGGCCAGAAAGATGCGCAGCTGGTGCAGGGTGGCGTGGCGCAGGTTCATTCGAGTCTCCGGAATTGATAGATAAAAATCTAACGTAACAGTAAAAACATTTTACTTTTATTTATTGTTGTGGTGGCCAACAATCTGCACCAGTTCAGAGCAATCACGCCCCATTCAAGTACATCGCGGGCGCTTTGAGCACCACAGTGAGACGTTCGACCACCCGAGAAGGAGCAACACGCAATGGCTACGAAAACCTACAGCGCCGGTGTCAAGGAATACCGCAGCACGTACTGGGAACCCCACTACACCCCCAAAGACACCGACATCCTCGCGTGTTTCAAGATCACGCCGCAGGCCGGCGTGGACCGTGAAGAAGTGGCCGCCGCCGTGGCCGCCGAATCGTCCACCGGCACCTGGACCACGGTCTGGACCGACCTGCTGACCGATCTCGATTACTACAAGGGCCGCGCCTACCGCATCGAAGACGTGCCCGGCGACGACACCTGCTTCTACGCTTTCGTGGCCTACCCGATCGACCTGTTCGAAGAAGGCTCCGTCGTCAACGTGCTGACCTCGCTGGTGGGCAACGTGTTCGGCTTCAAGGCCCTGCGCGCCCTGCGCCTGGAAGACATCCGCTTCCCGATCGCGTATGTGAAGACCTGCGGTGGCCCGCCCCACGGCATCCAGGTCGAGCGCGACATCATGAACAAGTACGGTCGTCCGCTGCTGGGCTGCACCATCAAGCCCAAGCTGGGTCTGTCGGGCAAGAACTACGGCCGCGCGGTGTACGAGTGCCTGCGCGGTGGCCTGGACTTCACCAAGGACGACGAGAACGTCAACAGCCAGCCCTTCATGCGCTGGCGCCAGCGATTCGACTTCGTGCAGGAAGCCATCGAGAAGGCCGAGCGCGAGACCGGCGAGCGCAAGGGCCACTACCTGAACGTGACCGCGCCCACGCCCGAAGAGATGTACAAGCGCGCCGAGTACGCGAAAGAACTCGGCTCGCCGATCATCATGCACGACTACCTGACCGGTGGCCTGTGCGCCAACACGGGTCTGGCGAACTGGTGCCGCGACAACGGCATGCTGCTGCACATCCACCGCGCCATGCACGCCGTGCTCGACCGCAACCCGCACCACGGCATCCACTTCCGCGTGCTGACCAAGGTGCTGCGCCTCTCCGGCGGCGACCACCTGCACTCCGGCACCGTGGTGGGCAAGCTCGAAGGCGACCGCGCCTCCACGCTGGGCTGGATCGACATCATGCGCGACGAGTTCATCAAGGAAGACCGCAGCCGCGGCATCTTCTTCGACCAGGACTTCGGCTCCATGCCCGGTGTGCTGCCGGTCGCCTCTGGCGGCATCCACGTCTGGCACATGCCTGCGCTGGTCAACATCTTCGGTGACGACTCGGTGCTGCAGTTCGGTGGTGGCACGCTCGGCCACCCCTGGGGCAACGCCGCTGGCGCCGCCGCCAACCGCGTCGCGCTGGAAGCCTGCGTCAAGGCGCGCAACGAAGGCGTGGCGGTGGAGAAGGAAGGCAAGGCGGTGTTGTCCGACGCGGCCAAGCACTCGCCCGAGCTCAAGATCGCCATGGAAACCTGGAAAGAGATCAAGTTCGAATTCGACACCGTGGACAAGCTCGACATCGCCCACAAGTGATCACAGCAACAGCATTGAAAGGACACACACCATGAGCATGCAGGACTACAACAGCCGCCTCTCCGATCCCGCCAGCCGCAAGTTCGAGACCTTCTCCTACCTGCCGGCCATGAGCACCGAAGAAATCCGCAAGCAGGTGGAATACTTGGTGAAGAAGGGTTTGAACCCGGCGATCGAACACACCGAACCCAAGTACCTGATGGACTCCTACTGGTACATGTGGAAGCTGCCCATGTTCGGCGAAACCGACGTGGACAAGGTGCTCGCCGAGTGCGAAGCCTGCCGCCAGGCCAACCCGGAGAACCACATCCGCCTGATCGGCTATGACAACTTCAAGCAGTCGCAAGGCGCGAGCATGGTCATCTTCCGCGGGAAGACGGTGTAACCCCCCTGCGCCACTGCGCGGCTTCCCCTCTGGAAGGGGGGACGATGCCTGTGGCCCGGCCAAGCCGGTTCCACGGCATCTCTGAACCGAGACACGCGCTCCGGACGCTCGATGGCGTTTCTTCCTGGAGCGCCCTTGAGCGTGGTGCGGGGTGGTCGACGCAGTGAGGTAAAGGGGGAGACGGCCGCAGGCCGTCGGAGGACACGAACGGAGTTGGCCGCCCCGCACCATGCGGTGCAGGCCAACGCAACAATGCAACGAGTGCAAGGTCTGTGGAGACGAACATGAGCGACAACCTCGACGCCTACCGCGTCGTCCAGCAACCCTACTACCGCCCGGTGGCCGACGAGGTCGAGCTGTACGAGGCTGCGTATTCGGTGCGCATGCCCATGATGCTCAAGGGCCCGACCGGCTGCGGCAAGACCCGCTTCGTCGAATACATGGCGTGGAAGCTCGACAAGCCGTTGATTACCGTGGCCTGCAACGAAGACATGACGGCGAGCGATCTGGTCGGCCGCTTCTTGCTTGACGCGCAGGGCACGCGCTGGCAGGACGGTCCGCTGGCCATGGCCGCGCGTTATGGCGCCATCTGCTACCTCGACGAAGTTGTCGAAGCCCGGCAGGACACCACCGTGGTCATCCATCCGCTGACCGACAACCGCCGCGTGCTGCCGCTGGAGAAAAAGGGCGAACTGGTCAGGGCCCATCCAGACTTCCAGATCGTCATCTCCTACAACCCGGGCTACCAGAGCCTGATGAAGGACCTCAAGCAGTCCACCAAGCAGCGCTTCGGTGCGCTGGATTTCAACTACCCCGAACACGACATCGAGGCCGAGATCGTCGCGCACGAAACCGGCGTGAGCCTCGACACCGCGGGCAAGCTCGTTGGCATCGCCGAGCGTGCGCGCAACCTCAAGGGTCATGGCCTGGACGAAGGCATCTCCACCCGCATGCTGATCTACGCGGGCAGCCTGATCGCCAAGGATGTGGCCGCCCAGGCCGCCTGCCGCGTGGCCCTGGTGCGCCCGATCACCGACGACCCGGACATGCGCGATGCGCTGGACGCTGCGGTAGCCACGTTTTTCTGACGAGCCATGAGCGTCCACCTCCACGACCACGCCGAGTGGACCGACCAGCTGGAGCCCGCATCGCGCGAACTGCTGGAGCGCAGCTGGCCGGACGCGACCAAGGTGTTTTCGGCGCGTGGGCTGGACAACTACGTCAAAGGCGCCGCTGCGTTGCGCGGTCTGGGCCGTGGCCACGAACTGGTGGACGCCTGGATCGACGGCGCACCGCAGGTGGCGCAGGAGATCGGCGAGGACGTGGTCGGTGAACTCGCCACCACCGCGCTCATGCTCGCGTCCAAGACCTCGGGTTCGGTGATCGAACTGGTGCTGGCCACCGCGCCCACCGCCGCGCGTCGCCTGGCCGATGGCGCGCTGTTCATGCAGTACCTGCAGTTCCTCAACACCCTGGTGGCGCAGGCGCCGCGCGGGCTGCGTCCCATGCTGGGTCAGCTCGACGCGCTGTTCGGCCAGCTCACGCTGGGCGGTCTGCGGCGCTGGGCCACCTGGGGGGCGCAGGCGCACCGCACGAACTATGAAGAGCAGGTCGCCTACTTCGGCCTGCAGTCCAAAGAGTCGCTGGCCATGTTGCAGAAGGAGCGCAAGGGCACGCTGCTGGTGGACGTGCAACGGCGCATCAACATGTACCTGCGCGCGCTCTGGGGCCGCGACTTCTTCATGCGGCCCACGGCCGGCGACTACGAATCGCGCGAGGGCTACCGCCCTTTCATCGAGGACTACTTCATCCACCTGCCCGACGCCTACGACGCGGTGGACGGCAACGCCGGTCCGGTGGATGCCATACAGCTCTACCGCGCCGCCGCCACGCACGCCGCCGCGCACGTGGTGTTCACGCGCCAGCCGATCTCGGCCGAGTCGCTGAGCCCGTGGCAGATGGCGCTGATCGGTCTGGTGGAAGACGCGCGGGTCGAGGCGCTCACGCTCGCGCGCTTTCCCGGCATGCGCCCGCTCTGGGCGCAGTTGCACACCGTGCATGCCACCCAGCAAGCCACGGCCGGTGACTGGCTCAACCGCCTGGCGCGCGCGCTGCTCGATCCAGCCTTCGAAGACGCCCACCCCTGGATCGCCCAAGGCCGCGCCCTGCTGGCCGAGGCGTTGCCCCGCATGCAAACCGGGCCCCACGACAACACCGTGTCGTGGGAGATCGGCGTGCAGCTGGCGCACAGCTACCGCGAACTCACGCAAGGCCCGAGCTACCAGCCGCGCACGGACCTGCAGACGGCTGCCTACCGCGACGACAACCGCTACTTCTGGGCCTTCGACGGTTTCGACTTCGAGCGATCGATGGCCGCCGGCTACGAGCCGCCGCAGCAACTGCGCAAGCAGGTCAACCTGATGGAGTTCGTCAACGAGCTGGAGGTGGAAGGCGCGGGCGACGACGCGCAGGAAATCTGGGTGCTGGGCACCGAGCTCTTCCCCTACGAAGACCTGGGCGTGTCCTTCAATGAAAGCGAAGGGCGCGAACCGGTGCTGCCGCCGGTGCACTATGGCGAGTGGGACCACATGATCCAGCTCGAACGCCCGGCCTGGGCCACGGTGCAGGAGCGCCGCCCCAAGGCGGGCGACGTGGCGGTGATCGACGGCATCCTCACCGAACACCGGCGCCTGATCGGCCGCATGAAATACATCCTCGACGCCATGCAGCCACAGGGCGTGCAGCGCATCCGCAAGCTCGAGGACGGCGACGAGATCGACCTCAACGCCGCGCTGGCCTCGCTCACCGATCTGCGAATGGGCCGCCAGCCCGACCCGCGCATCATGATGCGCAGCGTGCGCAAAACGCGCGACATCTCGGTGCTGGTGCTGCTCGACCTGTCGCAATCGACGAACGACAAGGTGGCGGGCCAGGACCACACGGTGCTTGAACTCACACGATCCGCCTGCGCGCTGCTGGCCGACGCGATCCAGAAGGTGGGCGACCCGTTCGCCATCCACGGCTTCTGCTCCGACGGCCGGCACGACGTGAACTACTGGCGCTTCAAGGACTTTGACCAGCCCTACGACGACACCGCCAAGGCGCGCCTGGCCGGCATGGAGGGGCAGCTGTCCACCCGCATGGGCGCGGCCATCCGCCACGCGGCGGCGGCGCTCAAGGCGCAGCGCAGCAGCAAGAAGCTGCTGCTCGTCATCACCGACGGCGAGCCGGCCGACGTGGACGTGCGCGACCCGCAGTACCTGCGCCACGACACCAAGAAAGCGGTGGAAGAGGCCGGACGCAACGGCGTCATGACCTACTGCATGAGCCTGGACCCGCGCGCCGACCAGTACGTGCGCCGCATCTTCGGCGAACGCAACTACCTGGTGGTGGACAAGGTGGAAAAACTGCCCGAGAAGTTGCCGGTGCTCTATGCTGGCCTGACCCGATAACCAGGAACAGACCATGAGCATGATTCACAGCCGTACCCAGAGCTACGCCGGCATCGACCACGAAGAACACCATGGCATGACCATGACCGGGCGCATCATCCGCGACGCCTGGGTGTTTGGATTGCTGCCCGAAGGCGATGGCTTTGGCGGCAAGAACGCGGGCGACCTGTCGAACCTTTTCGAGGCAGTGCACAAGGCCTGGGAGCCTTACGGCCAGTTGCCCAGCCGCCTGCCACCCGAGCTGGCCGAGCGCCACGCACGCATCCACGCGACGGCGGTGGAGCGCGCCAAGGCCATGGGCTGGAATGCCGAGCTGGACGACGACGACTGAGAGCTGATCAGGCGCGCGCGGTCGCGGCGATCTGCACCAGCTGATCGGCCACAGAAGCCGGTGCAGCCAGCAGTCCAAACAGGTTCTTCGGATCGGCCAGCTGCGGGATCAGCGCGATGCGCTCGCCCATGCCCAGCCGGACCGCGCTGTCCATCATGAAGCGCAGGGCGGAAAAGTCTTCGAGCGCGAAACCCACCGAATCGAACACGGTGACCTGATCCGCGCTGTCGCGCCCGGCGCGCTCGCCGCGCAGCACCTGCCAGAGTTCGGTGACGGCGAAGTCGGCGGGCTGGTGCTGGATCTCGCCTTCGATGCGCGACTGTGGCTCGTATTCCACGAACACCTTGGCCGCGTCGAGGATGTCGCCGTGCAGTTCGGTCTTGCCCGGGCAGTCGCCGCCCACGGCGTTGAGGTGCATGCCGGGCTCCATCATCCCGGGCGTGAGGATCAGGGCCATGGCCTTGTCGGCGGTGACGGTGGTCACGATGTCCGCGCCCTTGACCGCTTCGGCCGTGCTCTGGCACACCGTGATCTGCAGGCCACTGCCTTGCAGGTTGGCCACCAGCTTGACGCTGGCGGCGGGGTCCACGTCGTACACGCGCAGGCTGGTGATGCCCACCAGGTGCTGGAAGGCCAGGGCCTGGAACTCGCTCTGCGCGCCGTTGCCGATGAGGGCCATCACGCGGCTGTCGGGCCGGGCCAGGGTCTGGGCGGCCAGGGCCGACATGGCGGCGGTGCGCAGCGCGGTGGTGAGCGTGAGTTCGCTCAGGAACAGCGGGGCGCCGGTGTCCACGTCGGCGAGCACGCCGAAGGCCATCACCGTGGACATGCCGAAGCGCGTGTTGCCGGGATGGCCGTTGACGTACTTGAAGCTGTAGCGGTGGTCGTCGGCCACGGGCATGAGCTCGATCACGCCGTCTTTCGAGTGCGCGGCCACGCGGGCGGTCTTGTCGAAATCGGCCCAGCGCAGGAAGTCGGCGTGGATGTGTTGTGCTATGTGCTGCAGGCAGTGCGGCAGGCCGAGGCGGCGGACCAGCTCGGCGGCTTCGGGTGCGCTCAGGTACAGGGTGCCCGTGTCACGGAATTGGGTGAGTGCGGTGTTCTTCATGGTCGTCTCTTGTGGTGCGGAAAACGGAGCGGACAGGCATCCGCCAACCGGTTCTTGAAGTTTGCCGCTGGGCAGAGACAATGAAAATCGGCAACAAAGTAGAGAAATGGCAGAAAATCAGCCAATTCGGCAACCTCGATTGGCGTTTTGACCATGGACCAGCTCGACCAGCAACTCATTGCCCTGTTGCGGCAGGACGCCAGGCTCTCCGTGGCCGACCTCGCGCACAAGCTCAAGGTCTCGCGCGGCACCGTCACCAACCGGCTGCGCAAGCTCGAAGACACGCAGGTGATCGTGGGTTACACCGTGCGCCTGCGGCCCGAGTCGCAGCCCGAGCGCATCCGCGCCTGGATGAGTGTGCAGGTCGAGGGCAACCAGACCCGGCTGGTGATCGCCAGCCTGCTGGGCGAGCCGGGTGTGGCCGCCCTGCACGACACCAATGGCCGCTGGGACCTGCTGGCCGAGCTGGAGGTGGGCTCGATGAAGGAACTGTCTGACGTGCTGGAGCGTGTGCGCCTGATCAGCGGCATCCGCGGCACGGAGACCAGCATCCATCTGGCCAGCTACCGCTGAGCGGGGCGCACACGCCCGCTACGGGGATCAGTTCTGGAAGACGTCGTCCATGCCACCGCGGCGGCTCAAGCGACCGTCGCTGTCGTCCGGTGCATCGTTCACGTCGTCGGCGCCACGGCCGCGGCGACCCACGCGACCATCGCTGTCGTCCGGCGCGTCCACGCCGTTGTCTTCCACGCCACGGGGCCGGTCGCGACCGCTGATGTGACCGTCGGCGTGGTGGTTCGGGCCGTCATCGGCGCCGCGACCGCGGCGTCCGCTGCCCGAGTTGCTGGAAGACGAGGAACCGCTGGACGAGGAACTGCCGGCGTTGCCACCATCATCGCCGCCGCGACCCCGGCCGCGCCCGCGGCCGCTGTCGCCGGACGAACCGTTCGAGGACGAGGACGACGAGCTGCCGCCATCGTCACCACCCCGGCCACGGCCGCGGCCACTGCTGTCGCCCGAGGAATCGCTGGAACTGCTCGATGAAGAACCGCTGCGGTTCTTGCCGCTGCCGGAGTCCCCGTCTCTGGCCAGGACAGCACTGGATGCGAGACCCAGTGCCATGGCGGCAATCAGGGTGGCGAGGGTGGACTTGTTGAAAGTGCGCATGGTTTTCTCCTGAAGGGTGGTGGTTGAATGCGTGTGAAAATTTCCCACGCACGACCGCAGTATGTGTGTGAAAATTTCCCGCGTCAATCTTTTTGTGTGATTTTTTCCCACGCAAGTGTTAAAGTTCGTTTCGCCCCCACCCTCCGGACCGTCACCGCCCATGCCCACGCACTCCACACCGCCTCCGGTTGCCGAACAGGACACCGCGCCCGGGATCGCGGGGGCACCCTCGCCCGCGGTGGTGCGCGCCCTGCGCAAGGTGTTGCGTCCGCTGGTGCGCCTGATGCTCTCGCGCGGCATCACCTACCCCTACCTGTCGGACATGCTCAAGGGTCTGTTCGTCGAGGTGGCCGACCGCGACTTCCGGCTCGACGACAAGCCGCCCACCGACAGCCGCATCAGCCTGATCAGCGGCGTGCACCGCAAGGACGTGAGCCGCCTGCGCCAGCTGCTGCACAGCGAGCTGGCGATCGAACCTTCGGTGGTGCCGCGCGGCGCGCAGCTGGTGGCGCACTGGATGAGCGATCCGCGTTACCTGCAGGCCGACGGCCAACCCCGGCCGCTGGCGCGCCTGATCAGCGAGGGCGGCGAGCAGTCGTTCGAGGCGCTGGTGACCGGCGTCAACAGCGACATCCGCTCGCGCGTGGTGCTCGACGAATGGCTGCGCCTGGGCGTGGTGCACCTGGACGACGACGGTCTGGTCTGCCTGAACGCCGGGGCCTTTGTGCCCACGCGCGGAGCCGATGAAAAGGCCTTCTATTTCGGCCACAACCTGCACGACCACGCCGCCGCTTCGGTGCACAACCTGCTGGGCGGACAGCCCGCGCTGATGGAGCGCAGCGTGCACTACAACGCCCTGTCAGCGGCCTCGGTCGAGAAGTTGGCGAAGCTCGCCGAGCAATGGAGCATGAAGGCGTTGCTGGCCGTGAACAAGGCCGCGATGCAGGCCGAAGCGCAGGACAAGGCGTTCGCGCCGGACCAGGCCAACCAGCGCTTCACGCTGGGCGCGTACTTCTACACCGAACCCGACACCGGGCCGGACCAACCAGGGGAGCGGCCATGAAGGAACACCTCCGCGCGCCCGCGGCATGGGCCGCGCTCCTGACGCTGTGCCTGGCCGCGGGCTGCAGTCACCGACTCACAGACCCGCCACTCAGCGGCGCCGCGGCCTGCCGCGTGGCCTCGCTCACCAACCCCGCCGCGATGGCGCCGGGACTGGGGGGCACGGGTGCCCCGGCCGTGGTGGCCGACCCCGGCGGCATCGGCGGCACCGGGCGGGTCGCGCAGCGGCCCGGTGTGGGCGGCACGGGTCAGGTGGCCGGCAGCCCGGGCCTCGGTGGCACCGGCGCGGTGGCCGGCGCCGCCGGTCTGTCCCACGAAGGCGGTTTGGGGGGCACCGGCATCGTGGGTGTGGTCACCGGCTTTGCCAGCATCTGTGTCAATGGGGTGGAAGTGGGATACCAGCCCGAAACCCCGGTGCAGCGCGACGGCGCGCAGGCGCCGCTCAGCGATCTGGCGGTGGGCCAATGGGTGGCGCTTCAGGCCAGCGGTCAAGGGGCGCAGTTGCAGGCCCGGCGCATCGTGGTGCTGGACACGGCCGTCGGGCCTTTGTCCAGCGTTGACGCCGCCAGCGGGCGTTTCGTGGTGATGGGTCAGCCCGCGGTGGCGCTCGAAGCGGCCGATCTCGCGGGGCTCCAGGCGGGTGACTGGGCGCGGGTGAGCGGGCAACGGCTCGCCAGCGGCGAGATCCGCGCCACCCGGGTGCAGGCCTGGACGGCTGGCGAGGCGCAGGTCACCGGTCCGCTGCGGCGGGCGCCCGACGGCACGCTGCGGGTGGGCGAAACGCCCGTGGTGTCGCGCGACCCGGCTTTGCTGGTGGGCACGGACGGTGGTGGGGAAGTGGCGGTGCGCGGTGAATGGGCGGACGGCCGCCTGATCGCGAGCGAACTGCAGCGCCAGCCCACGCGGTCGGCCGTCGGCGAAGTGCGCGAGGTGCTGCTGCAAGGTTACGTGCACGCGCTCAACGGGCGGGAGCTGCAACTGGGCTACGGTGCGCTCACCCTGAGCGATGCCACCCGGGTGCGGGGCGGCGAGTTGGAGGCCCTGAGCGTGGGGCAGGCGGTGCGGGTGCGGGGCCGCGTCGACGCGCAGCAGCGGGTCATGGTGGAGCTGCTGGAGTTCCAGCGCGAAAGCCGCCGTGGCAATTCGCGCCGGGCCTCGGTCCGTTCGAACGATGACGCTGACGCTGACGATCCGGATGATTCCGGCAGCAGCGGCAAGAGCAGCAGCGGCTCGGACGACAGCAGCGGTCGGGGCCGCGGACGGGGTGGCGACGGCGATTCCTCGGGCAGCGGCAGTTCTGGCAGTGGCAGCTCGGGTAGTGGCAGTTCGGGCAGTGGATCGTCCGGTGGCGATTCGTCCGGCAGCGGCAGCTCAGGCAGCGGGACGTCAGGGAGCAGCGGGTCGTCCGGCAGCGGCAGCTCCGGGAGTGGCAGCTCCGGCAGCGGATCGTCCGGCGGTGGTTCGGGCAAGGGCCGGGGGCGTGGCCGCGGCAGCAAGGACTGAGACGCCGCCCGCCACGCCGGCAGCAACCTCGGCACGCCGGCGCACACGAAGCGATCCCGCACGGCGGAGGTCCTGTCATATAGTCGGCGCTCACCGCAACGCCACCACCATGACACCCACTCCTCAGGCCACCGCCAGCCCACTGCCCGACAGCGTCGTTGCCCTGCAGGCCGAGCCCGGTCACCTGATCCGCCGCGCGCACCAGCTGGCGGTCTCCACCTTCCACGAAACGCACGGTCGCCAGATCACGCCCGTGCAGTACGCGATCCTGCGCGCCCTGCAGGACGCACCGGGCATCGACCAGGTGACGCTGGCCGACAAGGTGGCGCTGGACACCTCGACCACCGCCGACATCGCCACCCGGCTGGAGGCCAAGGGCTGGATCGTGCGCGAGCTGCTGCCGCGGCGCCAGCGCGCCCTGCGCCTCACGCCCGAAGGGGAGGCCGTGCTGGCCCACATGCTGCCGCGCGTGGTGCCCATGTACCGCCAGCTGCTGCAGCCGCTGGAGCCCGCCGAGCAGGCCGAATTCCTGCGCCTGCTGCGCAAGTTCGTGCACCTCAACACACCATCGTCCGGCGATCCGTACTCGGGAAAACCCGAGGTCTGAACCCCTGTTCACCACCCGTTGGCGTCCGTACAATCCGCTTCATTCAGCATACTGAATGAAGTACGCGAAACACCTCCGGAGACGCAACATGTTCCCCCTCAACACCTGGTACGTCGCTGCCCGCAGCGAAGAAATCCCCGCCGACCGGCCGCTCGGCCGGCGCATCTGCAACCAGCCGATGGCCCTGTTCCGCAACAGCGCCGGCCAGGTTGCCGCCGTGCTCGATTTCTGCCCCCACCGCGGCGCGCCGCTGTCGCTGGGCAAGGTGGAGGGCGACACCCTGGTCTGCGGTTATCACGGCCTGGCCATGGGCTGCGACGGCAAGACCGTCTCGATGCCGTGCCAGCGCGTGCGGGCGTTTCCGGCCATTCAAAGTTTCCCGGTGCACGAAGCGCACGGTTTCGTGTGGGTCTGGCCGGGCGACGCCGCGCTCGCCGACACCGCGCTGGTGCCGAAGTTCGAGTGGCAGGACAACCCCGCTTTTGCCTACGGCGGTGGCCTGTACCACATCGCCTGCGACTACCGGCTCATGATCGACAACCTGATGGACCTGACGCACGAGACCTACGTGCACTCGACCAGCATCGGCCAGAAGGAGATCGACGAAGTGCCGTGCCAGACGCGCGTGGATGGCGAGCATGTGATTACCGAGCGCTACATGGCCGGCATCGAAGCGCCGCCGTTCTGGAAGATGGCGCTGCGCATGAACGGCCTGCCCGACGACCAGCCGGTGGACCGCTGGCAGATCTGCCACTTCACGCCGCCCAGCCACATCATGATCGAGGTCGGCGTGGCGCTGGCCGGGCAGGGCGGCCACGCCGCGCCCGACGAAGTCAAAGCCGCCAGCTGGGTGGTGGACTTCATCACGCCCGAGACCGACACCTCGATGCACTACTTCTGGGGCATGGCGCGCAAGTTCAAGCCGCAGGACGCGTCGCTCACCGAGCAGATCCGCGAAGGCCAGGGCAAGATTTTTTCGGAAGACCTGGAGATGCTGGAGCGCCAGCAGAAAAACCTGATCGACTTCCCCGACCGCAAGCTGCTCATGCTCAACATCGACACCGGCGGCGTGCAGTCGCGCAAGCTGATCGACCGCGTGCTCGCGGCCGAGCAGGGCGCCACCGCCTGAACCCCCATGAGCGAACCCCAGACCCCCTTGCTGGTGCGCGTGGCGCGCAAGCACACCGAAGCGCTGGACATCTGCAGCCTGGACCTGGTGGCCGAACCGGGCCACAGCCTGCCCGCCTTCAGCGCCGGCGCGCACATCGACGTCGCCCTGCCCAACGGCCTGGTGCGCCAGTACTCCCTGTGCAACCCGCCCGGCGAGACCGGCCGCTACCAGATCGCGGTGCTGCGCGACGCCGCTTCGCGCGGCGGCTCGCAGGCCGTGCACGACGCCGTGGCCGAAGGTTCGACCCTGCACATCAGCGCGCCGAAAAACCACTTCCCGCTCGCCACCGAGGCGGCGCACCACCTGCTGCTCGCCGGTGGCATCGGCATCACGCCGCTGCTGGCCATGGCCGAGCGCCTGACCAGCCAGGGCGAGTGTTTCGAGCTGCACCACTGCACGCGTTCGCGCGACCGCACGCCGTTCCTGGAACGGGTCGCGGCATCGGCGTTCGCCCGGCACACCCACCACCACTTCGACGATGGCGATGCGGTGCAGAAGCTGGACATCGCCGCCACGCTGCAGCGTGCACCCGAAGGCACGCACCTGTATGTGTGCGGCCCGCAAGGTTTCATGGACGCGGTGCTGAACGCCGGGCGCGCCGCCGGCTGGCCCGAAGAGCGCCTGCACCGCGAGTACTTCGCCGGCGCGCCGGTGGACCATGCGAACGACGGCAGCTTCGAACTCGAGATCGCCAGCAGCGGCCGCGTGATCCCGGTGCGCGCCGACCAGAGCGCGCTGGCCGCCCTGCTGGCGGCCGGGCTGGACATTCCCATGTCGTGCGAGCAGGGTGTGTGCGGGACCTGCCTCACGCGCGTGAAAGCGGGCACGCCCGACCACCGCGACCAGTACCTGACAGACGAGGAACGGGCGGCGAACGACCAGTTCCTGCCCTGCTGCTCGCGCGCCAGCAGCGCGCGACTGGTGCTCGATCTCTAGGCAGAGTCGACCCACGGCATCGGCAGCGCGGAGCCCTTTCCGGCGCGAAATGACCCAGCCCGGAGATACCGTCGGGCCGGCTTTGCCGGACGACGGGCATCGCCCCCTGGAGGGGGTCGCGCGAAGCGCGGTGGGGGTGTTTCCTATACCGGCAGCACCGTGGTCTCGAACACTTCCTTCAGGCACACGAAGGTGCGCACCTGGCGCACGCCCGGCAGCGCGATCAGCTGGGCACTGTGCATGTCGTTGAACGAATCAATGCCCTGGATGCGCAGCTTGACGAAGTAGTCGAATTCGCCCGTGACCAGCTGCACCTCCAGGCAACCGGTGAGCCTGGCCGCCGCCTTCTCGAACGCGGCGAACGAGTCCGGCGTGGACCGGTCCAGCACCACGCCAATGATCACCAGCCCCGTGTAACCCAGCGCGCGCGGGTCGGCCAGCGCCACCATCTTGCGGATCACGCCCGACGCCTTCAGGCGCGCCACCCGCCGAGAACAGGCTGGCGGGCTCAGGTGGGTGCGTTCGGCCAGTTCCAGGTTGGGCAGCGAGGCGTCCTGCTGCAGCAGTTCGAGCAGTTTGCGGTCAATGCGGTCGAGGGGCGTTTCCATAGCCGGGACTTTCTTTTGTTGCGTCAGACCGTGATTTCACACCATCTATTCGACAACAGACACGAAATGAGCATTCAAGGCTGTTTTTCGAAGCAAAGTTCGCAATTCGTAGCACCGCCGCAGTCCTACGATGAACGTCGTTTCCACCCACCGACGTTCCACCCCATGCCCTCGTGTTTTGCCGCCATGACGCTGTACGCACCCGGGCTGCAACCGCTGCTCTCAACCTGGACCTCCGCCATGACCACCACCACCCATGCCCTGAACCTGCAGAAATTCCCCCGTCACCCGCTCACCTTCGGCCCCAGCCCCATCCAGCCGCTCAAACGCCTGAGCGCCCACCTGGGCGGCAAGGTGCACCTGTATGCCAAGCGCGAAGACTGCAACAGCGGCCTGGCCTTCGGCGGCAACAAGACGCGCAAGCTCGAATACCTGATCCCCGAAGCCATCGCCGGCGGTTACGACACGCTGGTGTCCATCGGCGGCATCCAGTCCAACCAGACCCGCCAGGTCGCTGCCGTGGCCGCGCACCTCGGCATGAAGTGCGTGCTGGTGCAGGAGAACTGGGTCAACTACTCCGACGCGGTGTACGACCGCGTGGGCAACATCGAGATGAGCCGCATCATGGGTGCCGACGTGCGGCTGGACGCGGCCGGCTTCGACATCGGCATCCGCCCCAGCTGGCAGCAGGCGATGGACGACGTGCGCGCGGCCGGCGGCAAGCCCTTCCCCATCCCCGCCGGCTGCTCCGAGCACCCGTATGGCGGCCTGGGCTTCGTGGGCTTTGCCGAAGAAGTGCGCCAGCAGGAAGCCGAGCTGGGTTTCCAGTTCGACTACATCGTGGTCTGCTCGGTGACGGGCAGCACGCAGGCAGGCATGGTAGTGGGCTTCGCGGCGGACGGCCGCGCCCGCCAAGTGATCGGCATCGACGCCTCGGCCAAGCCCGAGCAGACCCACGCTCAGATTCTGCGCATTGCGCAAAACACCGCCCAGCTGGTGGAACTGGACCAGGACATCACGGCTGAAGACGTGGTGCTGGACACGCGCTACGGCGGCCCCGAATACGGCCTGCCCAACGAAGGCACGCTCGAAGCCATCCGTCTCTGCGCACGGCAGGAAGGCATGCTCACCGACCCGGTGTACGAAGGCAAGTCCATGCACGGCATGATCGACAAGGTGCGCCGCGGCGAATTCCCCGAAGGCTCACGCGTGCTCTACGCCCACCTGGGTGGCGTGCCGGCGCTCAATGCGTACAGCTTTTTGTTCAGGAATGGCTGAATGCATCGACCGCGCACAACATGACCTCAAGGCGCAGGCCGTGCCTTCACTCCCTCGCCCCTCTGGGGAGAGGGCTGGGGTGAGGGGCCACGCCTGCCCGTACGGCACTTCATCTTGAACGTTCGCCGCCCCCGATTGCGAACTGGTGCTCTCGACCCTCAACAGACTGATGGCCTCTAGGAGGCCAATGTCCGGTTCTGGCTCCTAACCGGCGCCAGCACGAGCCGAGGGCCTCTCAACATGGTCGGTCGAATCGACGCCATGCGAGCGACTTGTTAACATGTCATTGGTTCCTGCGGACATAACCAAGAAAGAGACGATCAATCATGCCTTGCCAGTTCTCGCTTAGTTATGCAAGTTCCTTTGAGCCAAGCTCGACATTTGATCCGAACTCCGAAAATGCGTTCGGGAATAAGTGTCAGTTTACTTTTTTTGAAGAGACTCAGATGATCTCGTCAGATGGAAAGGAATGGTGCCCATTTCATCTTCCATTAACCGACAGCAGTGGGAATAGTACCGAAAAAAAAGCATGGTTATTCTTCGTTCAAGCGCAATTTGGCGGCCTGCTATTCCAATATATTGAAGAGAGGCGAAAGCAGGATAAACCTATTGATCTTTGCGGCTTGGTTCATTGGGATAGGCTGTCTTTTCCGATGGCGTACGGGAATGATCTGAGTGATGCTCAGACAATCCCTTATGAAAATTTACCGGCGTTAGCTCTTGATGGAGCCCATTTTCCAAGAGGGGTTGATTTCCAAACACTCCACTTTGCCAAGCCGGTTTATGCAAGAAATGTGTTCTTTGGAAATCAGGCAGACTTTGCGATGACGCACTTTTCCAGTGATGCTGATTTCTCTGGAAGCGTGTTCAAAGGTGATGCAAATTTTTTCCAATCACGCTTTGAGAAGAATGCCATTTTCTATGGAGCACGGTTCCAGCAGAACCTGGTTTTCGCCTCTGCCGAGTTCAGTGAGACCGCGGACTTCTCCCTGCACAATCTTTACCACTCCTTCCTTCCGTCTCACCCGGCAGATGAATCGATCCGAACGGCGCTTTTCCATCACGCGAAGTTCTTGGGACACTCCAGATTTAATGACAGAGTGTTCTTATCTGGACCGAATTTTCAACAGGCGCAATTCTCAGTAGCACCGGAGTTTCATAACTGCAGTTTTCATCAGAGTGCGAATTTCGATGGGGCAAAATTCCTAGATACGTCATCAGATTTCGCGGACCATGCTTACCGTACCTTGAAGTTGGCCATGGAGCGCTTGGGCGCACGTGATGAACAAGCGATGTTCTTCGCGCTGGAGCAGCAGGCCCGTGTGATGAAACCTACAACATCGCGCTCTGTGAAAATCTTCTCGCATTTGTACGGGATACTGTCTGACTATGGACAGAGCTTTGTCCGCCCTTTTATTTTTTTAGCCTTAGTTACAGCTATATTTGGATTCGCTTATACGCTTAACTTCCTATTCGTAGGAAATGGTCAACCACCTTCATTTGGTTTTGTCATCAATTTCACTCTGGAGCAATTAATAAGGCCCTTCTCGATATGGGCCCCCGATTCATTAAAAAAGTTGGGGATTGCTTCCGGCATGCCAGCGGACCCGACAGCCTCCGAGCTAGTCCTAAAGTCACTCTCGACACTACATGCCCTTCTATCTCTTGGGTTGATTGCTCTCGCATTACTGGCACTTCGCCGACGGTTCAAACTCGACTAGAGCCTTACCGAAGAATTGGCAGGCTTGGCTTATGCACTAACGTCGCCTTTTTGGCCAACAACGGAAGTCGCAAGTTGTTGGAATCAGGGAACTTCACAGGCTGCTCCTGGCCGGCAGTGTGAGTACAAGGCAGCGCCATGAAGCAGCCCTTTGGTGGTTGCAGGCCCCACCCCAGCCCCCCCGCAGAACGGTAGGGGGCGTGGCTCAAGCCGCGTGCAGTGGCAACGCCGTCTTGTACCGAACCTGCTTCAGCGCAAAACTGGAACGGATCTTCTCCACCTGCGCAATCGGTGAAATCTGTTCGAGGATGAAGCGCTCCAGCGCCGGCATGTCGGGCACGGCCACGCGCAGCAGGTAGTCGGCGTCGCCGGTCATGAGGTAACACTCCATCACCTCGTCGCGCAGGACGATGCGCTCCTCAAACGCCTGCAGCGTCTCGCGGCTCTGCTGCTTGAGGCTGATGGAAATGAACACGTTGAGGTGCAGACCCAGCTGCTTCGCGTCGAGCAGGGCCACGTACTGCCGGATCAGGCCCCGCGCCTCCAGCGCACGCACCCGCGCCAGGCAGGGCGAGGGCGACAGGTGCACGCGCCGGGCCAACTCGACGTTGGACAGGCTGGCGTCGGCCTGGAGTTCTTCCAGAATCCTCAGATCGGTGGCGTCAAGGTGGTTTGTGCTTTGATTGCTCATTTCAGCGGCATTTTATGGGCCACATCCGCCGCAACACCCCACAAATAAACACCAACTGCCTGCGTCTTGTGCCTACAGTCCCGGGATCAGGAGACCTTCGCCATGAATCACATGACACCCGCCTGGCACCTCGCCGCCCACACCGACACCAACCCCGACGAAACCCAGGAGTGGCGCGACGCCCTGCTGTCGCTGGCGGCCACCGAAGGCCCGGCGCGCGTGCGCCAGATCCTCGACGAGCTGGCCCGCGTGGCGCGCAGCCAGCGCATCGGCTGGCAGCCCGAGCTGAACACGCCCTACATCAACACCATCGCGGTCGAAGACCAGCCCGCCTTCCCCGGCGACCTGGCGGTGGAAGAGCGACTGGCCTCGCTGATGCGCTGGAACGCGCTGGCCATGGTGGTGCGCGCCAACCAGGCGTATGGCGAACTCGGTGGCCACATCGCCAGCTACGCGAGCGCGGCCGACTTGTTCGAGACCGGGTTCAACCATTTCTTTCGTGCCGGGCGCCAGGGCGACCTGGTGTTCTTCCAGCCGCACAGTGCGCCGGGTGTGTATGCGCGTGCCTTCCTTGAAGGCCGCCTGAGCGAAGCGGACCTGCTGCACTACCGCCAGGAGATCACCGCCCCCGCCAGCGGCGCGCGCGGCCTCTCCAGCTACCCGCACCCGTGGCTGATGCCGGATTTCTGGCAGTTCCCCACCGGCTCCATGGGCATCGGCCCCATCAGCTCGATCTACCACGCGCGTTTCATGCGCTACCTCACGCACCGGCAGTTGCTGAACTGCGGCGCGCGCAAAGTGTGGGGCGTGTTCGGCGACGGCGAGATGGACGAGCCCGAGAGCATGAGCGCGCTCACGCTGGCCGCGCGCGAGAAGCTGGACAACCTGGTCTGGGTGGTCAACTGCAACCTGCAGCGGCTGGACGGCCCGGTGCGCGGCAACGGCCGCATCATCGACGAGCTGGAAAAGCTGTTTGCCGGCGCGGGCTGGAACGTGATCAAACTCGTATGGGGCAGCGACTGGGATGGCCTGTTCGCGCGCGACACCAGCGGCGCCCTGGTGCGCGCCTTTGCCAACACGGTGGACGGCCAGATGCAGACCTTCGCCGCCAAAGACGGCCGCTTCAACCGCGACAACTTCTTCGGCCAGAACCCCGAGCTGGCGGCGCTGGCCCAGGGCATGACGGACGAGCAGATCGACCGCCTGAAACGCGGCGGGCACGACCTGGTGAAGATCCACGCCGCCTACGCCGCCGCAGCCACGCACACCGGCCAGCCCACGGTGATCCTGGCGCAGACCAAGAAGGGCTACGGCATGGGCGCGGCCGGCCAGGGCAAGATGACCACGCACAGCCAGAAGAAGTTCGACGAGGGCGACCTGATCGAATTCCGCAACCGCTTCAACCTGCCGCTGACCGATGAACAGGCCAAGGGCCTGGCCTTCTTCAAGCCCGCCGACGACAGCGCCGAGATGCGCTACCTGCGCGAGCACCGCGCGGCGCTCGGCGGCGCCATGCCACGGCGCGAGACCGCGTGCGACGTGGTGCCGGTGCCTGCCATCGACGCCTACGCGCAGTTCGCGCTGAAGGCCGGCGGCAAGGAGATGAGCACCACCATGGCCTTCGTGCGCATGCTCGGCACCCTGCTGAAAGACCCGACGCTCGGCCCACGCATCGTGCCCATCGTGGCCGACGAGGCGCGCACCTTCGGCATGGCCAATTTGTTCAAGCAGGTCGGCATCTACAGCAGCGTGGGCCAGCGCTACGCACCGGAAGACATCGGCTCGGTGCTGAGCTACCGCGAGGCGCTGGAAGGGCAGATTCTGGAAGAAGGCATCAGCGAAGCCGGCGCGCTGGCGAGCTGGACGGCCGCGGCCACCAGCTACAGCGTGCACGGCCTGGCCATGCTGCCGTTCTACATCTACTACTCCATGTTCGGCTTCCAGCGCGTGGGCGACGCCATCTGGGCCGCGGCCGACCAGCGCTCGCGCGGCTTCCTGCTCGGCGCCACCTCGGGCCGCACCACGCTCGGCGGCGAAGGCCTGCAGCACCAGGACGGCAGCAGCCATCTGGTGGCCGCGACCATTCCCAACTGCAAGGCTTACGACCCGGCGTTTGCCGGTGAGCTGGCGGTGATCGTGGATGCCGGCATGCGCGAGATGCTGGTGGAGCAGAAGGACGTGTTTTATTACGTCACGCTCATGAACGAGAACTACGCCAACCCTGATCTGCCTGAAGGTGCGGCCGAGGGCGTGCTGAAGGGTGGTTACCACTTCGGCAGCTTCGGGCCGCAGGGCGGGCAGCGGATCACCCTGCTGGGCTCGGGCGCCATCCTCACCGAAGTGATTCGGGCCGCGCAGCAACTGGCCGAACAGGGCGTGGGGGTGGATGTGTTCAGCATCACCAGCTGGAGCGAACTGGCGCGTGATGGTGTGGCCAACGATGGCGTGCCCCTCATCACGCAGCTGCTGGCGCGCAGCGAAGGCCCGGTGATCGCCGCCACCGACTACGTGCGCGCCGTGCCCGAGAGCGTGCGTGCCTTCCTGCCCGAAGGTCGGCGCTACGCCACCCTGGGCACCGATGGCTTTGGCCGCAGCGACACGCGCGCGGCCTTGCGCGCGTACTTTCAGGTCGATGCGGCGAGCATTGTGAAGGCGGCGCTGGCCGCCTGAGGGCGCGCAGCGCCCGGATTCAAGTCGCCAGTCCGAACTTCTTCGCCCGGTAGGCCACGGTCGCGCGGCTGACCCCGAGGTCGCGCGCCGCGGCCGCGAGGTTGCCGCCGCTGCGCCGGATGGCCTGGCGCAGCAGCGCCAGTTCGGCCTGCTCCAGCGCACCGCTTTTCGACGTGCCTTGCGCAGTGCCCGCCGCCTCGTCCGGTGCGGCCGTCCGGCGGGCGCCCAGCAGGCTCAGCGTGGCCGGACCGCCATCGCGCCAGGCGAGTGAGAGCACGTCCTGCGCCAGCGACTCGCCGCTGCTGAAGAGGTGGTGCACGTCGATGGCCTCGCCGTCGCTCACCAGGATGACGCCGCGCTCCACCAGGTTCTGCAGCTCGCGGATGTTGCCCGGGAAGCCGTAGTTGTACATGGCCTTCACCGCGGCCTGGCTGAAGCCCGCCACCTGGCGCTGGTGGCGCTTGTTGTAGTGCCCCAGAAAGTGGCTCATCAGCAGCGGGATGTCGTCTCGCCGGTCGCGCAGCGGGGGCAGGTGGATGGGGAAGACGTTGAGGCGGAAGAACAGGTCTTCGCGAAACCGCCCTTCGCGCACCGCCTGGCGCAGGTCCACGTTGGTGGCCGCGATCACGCGCACATCCACGCTGATCGACCGTGTGCCGCCCACGCGTTCGATCTCGCCCTCCTGCAAGGCGCGCAGCAGCTTGCCCTGGGCGACAAAACTCAGGGTGCCGACCTCGTCCAGAAACAGCGTGCCGCCATGGGCGCGCTCGAAGCGCCCCGGGCGGGAGGCACCGGCGCCGGTGTAGGCACCGCGCTCCACGCCGAAGAGCTCGCTCTCCATGAGGGTCTCGGGAATGGCCGCGCAGTTGATCGCCACGAAGGGTTTGTCCTTGCGCGGGCTGATGCGGTGCAGGGTGCTGGCGAACATCTCCTTGCCCACGCCGGACTCGCCCGTGAAGAGCACCGTGGCGGTGGTCGGCGCCACGCGGTGCAGCATGTGGCAGGCCGCGTTGAACGAGGAGGAGGCGCCCACCATGCTCTGCTCGGTGCCGGGGTTGGCCGCCGCATACGCCTGCAGATCCACCACCGGCACCGCGCCGCCGGCCGCAGCGGACGCGCCCACGAAGGCCTGGGCGTTCAGGTAGCGCAGGTCCTGCTGCACGTCGTCCCAGAGTTCGGCCGATTTGCCGATGACGCGGCAATGGGGGTCGCCCGAAGAGCGGCAGTTCACTTCACGAAAGACGACCAGCCGCCCGAACAGCGTGCTCACATAACCGGTGGCGTAGCCCACCTGCATCCAGCAGGCGGGCGCGCCGCCCACGCCGTAGGCGGCGATGTGTTCGTCGTCCTCGCTGGAGTTGTGCCAGAGGAATTCACCGTCGTAGGCGCCGGTGACCGCGTCGTAGGCCGCATGCACCAGCTCCACCTGGACCACGCCCTCCAGCGCATGCAGGCGCGTGCCCGCCATGGCGGCCGCGGGGGGGTCGGCGTCGGGCCACTGCTGGCGCACCAGTTGTGCGTCGCGCGCACCGCTGACGTAACCCGCGCGCGTGAGCAGACCGCGCGCCTTGTCCAGGCCGATGCTGTCGATCAGCTCGCGGCGCAGCGAACCCAGCGATTCCGAATGCAGCAGCACCATGCGCTGGTCCTGCAGCCAGATGCGGCCGTCGCCCGGCGAGAAGAACAGGCACTCGCTCAGATCGGCCACCGTCGGGTGCGCCTGCTGGCTGATGCCGCTGGTGTCGAACCCGGCCATCACCCGCTCGCCGGGTTCGGTCCGGCGCTCGTCTTGGTCACTGTTCGCGATGCGGGCCAGATCGGCCAGGGAGATGCGTTGTCTGGGCATGGGAGAACATCAATTGATGGATGT
Organism: Hydrogenophaga sp. ZJX-1; assembly: GCF_048590325.1. Taxonomy (NCBI): domain Bacteria; kingdom Pseudomonadati; phylum Pseudomonadota; class Betaproteobacteria; order Burkholderiales; family Comamonadaceae; genus Hydrogenophaga; species Hydrogenophaga sp. ZJX-1. The sequence continues at coordinate 117,898 of NZ_JBMBRA010000003.1, read as the reverse complement.
TTTGATGAAATGTGAACATCACATTTGTTTATTTATAGTAACTTTTTTGGGGCTCCAGCAGGGCATGTGGACCCCCAAAAATGCCCTAGGGAAAGTCCTGATCTGCCCCTCTGAAAAAACCCGGAAATGCCGGCCTCCGGGTCGGCCATCGCGTCCGCGCTGGTACGTCCGTTGCGAAACCTGTTGCAGCCACCGTGTGGTGTGCATGAACGATCAACAGGAGCAAAACAATGGGTGTTTCCGAAAATCCGGCCTGGCTCGACAGCCGCCTCACGTCGGGCAAAGCCTTCGACGGCACATGGTCCACCGCCCTCGCCAGCGTGCGCGACGTGAAGGAACCGGCCACCGGCCAGGTGCTCTCGCAGGTGGGCATCGCCAGCGCCGCCGACATGCGCGCCGCCATCGGCCGGGCTCACGCCGCCCAGCCCGCCTGGGCCGCCATGGGCCCGCGCGAACGCTCGGCCGTGTTCCACCGCGCCGCCGCGCTCTTCCAGCAACACTTCGCCGAGCTGGCCCTGACCATCGCCCGCGAAACCGGTGGCATCCTGCCCAAGGGCCAGCACGAGGTGAACGAGTCCATCACGCTGTGCCACCTGGCCGCCGGCCTGCCGATGCAGGCGCAGGGGCAGGTGCTGCCCAGCGGGCCAGGACGGCTGTCGTTCGCTCGGCGTGTGCCGCACGGTGTGGTGGGTGTGATCTCGCCCTTCAACTTCCCGCTGATCCTGAGCCTGCGCGCCGTGGCCCCCGCGCTGGCGCTGGGCAACGCGGTGGTGCTCAAGCCCGACACGCGCACCCCCGTGAGCGGCGGCTTCATCATCGCCCGCGTGTTCGAAGAAGCCGGCCTGCCCGCCGGAGTGTTGCAGGTGCTGCCGGGCGACGCCGAAGCCGGCGAAGCGCTGGTGGTTGACCCGCGCGTGCCCATGATCGCCTTCACCGGCTCGCCCGCCGTGGGCCGGCGCATCGGCGCGCTGGCCGGTGAACACCTGAAGAAGGTGTCGCTGGAGCTGGGCGGCGCCAACAACCTGATCGTGCTGGAAGACGCCGACCTCGACGCCGCGGCCAGCGCCGCCGCGTTCGGCGCCTGGTTCCACCAGGGCCAGATCTGCATGGCGTCCAACCGCATCCTGGTGCACGAGTCCATCGCCGAAGGCTTCAAGGCGCGCATGGTCGGCAAGGCCACGCACCTGCCGGTGGGCGACGGCGCCAGCGGCCAGGTGGCCCTGGGCCCGATGATCGACGCCAAGCAGCTGGCGCACTTCGACTCGGTGATCCAGGACAGCGTGAAGCAGGGTGCCGTGCTCGAAGCCGGCGGCACCTACGAGGGCCTTTGCTACAAGCCCACCGTGCTCTCGGGCGTGAAGCCCGGCATCCGCTCGTTCGACGAAGAGCCCTTCGGCCCGGTGGTCAACCTGGTCACGTTCCGCACCGACGACGAAGCCGTGCAGCTGGCCAACACCAGCCAGGGCGGCCTGGCTGCGGCGGTGATCAGCCCCTCGATCGGCCGCGCCCTGGCCATCGGCCAGCGCCTGCGCGCGGGCATGGTCCACATCAACGACCAGACCGTCTGCGACGAGTGCACCAACCCCTTCGGCGGCCCCGGCATCGGTGGCAACGGCGGCAGCGTGGGGGGCCCGGCCGACATCGACGAGTACACGCAGTGGCAGTGGATCACGGTCAAGGACGCCCCACCGCTGTTCCCGTTCTGACCCCGACCCCCAAACAACCGGAGACAAGACATGCATCTCGCCAACAAGACCATCGTCGTCACGGGCTGCGGCTCGGGCATCGGTTCGGACTTCGCCAAACTCGCCCGCCTGCAGGGCGCACGCGTGATCGGCGTGGACCGCAACGACCCCATGCTCACGCTGGACGGCTTCGTCAAGATCGACCTCGGCGACCCCGCCGCCATCGACGCGGCCATGGCCCAGTTGCCCGCGCACATCGACGCGCTGGCCAACATCGCCGGCGTGCCCGGCACGGCGCCGGTCGAGCTCGTGGGCCAGGTCAACTACCTGGGCCTGCGTCACTTCACACAGCGCGTGATGGAGCGCATGGGCGAGGGCGGCTCGGTGGTCAACATCGCGTCCATCCTCGGCGCCGAATGGCCGGCCCGGCTGGAGCTGCACCGCGAACTGGGCGCCACCACCAGCTTCGAGGCCGGCGCCGCCTGGCTCGCCAAACACCCGGTGCCGCAGGCCACCTGCTACCAGTACTTCAAAGAGGCGCTGATCGTCTGGACCCACACCCAGTCGCAGAAGCCGTTTCTGGAGCGTGGCATCCGCATGAACTGTGTCGCGCCCGGCCCGGTGTTCACGCCCATCCTGGGCGACTTCGTGCAGATGCTCGGCAACGAGCGCGTGGAAAAAGACGCGCACCGCATGAAGCGCCCCGCCTTCAGCGACGAGGTGGCCCCGGTGATCGCCTTCCTGTGCAGCGACGCCTCGCGCTGGGTCAGCGGCATCAACCTGCCCGTGGATGGCGGTCTGGCATCGACCTACGTATGACGTTGAACGGTCTGCGGCACCGCTGCGCCGCAGACCGCGAGACGAGCGGGTGGGGTTCGGTGCAGCCCCGCCTCAAGCCAATGCAAGCAAGAAACTCAACGACAGGAGACAAAGATGCAACACGACGTCAAGTATGAAAGAAAGGTCCTGGTCCTCATGGGCCTGGGGTTTGGACTGGTCGGGCTCGACCGCTGGATGATCGCCCCCCTGTTTCCCGCCATGATGGCCGAGCTGGGCCTCAATTTCCAGCAACTGGGCGAGCTGATCGGCATCCTGGGTCTGACCTGGGGCGTGGTGGCGATCATCTCGGGCCGCCTGGCCGACAGCATCGGCCGCAAGTCGATTCTGGTCACGACCATGGTCGTCTTCTCGCTCTTGTCGGGCGTCTCGGGTCTGGCCACCGGCTTTGCCAGCCTGCTCATGATCCGCGCCGTGATGGGCGTGGCCGAAGGGGCCTTCACGCCCGCCAGTGTGGCCGCCGTTGGCGAGGCTTCGCGCCCCCATCTGCGCGGCTTCAACCAGGGCCTGCAACTGTCCATGTTCTCCCTGATCGGCCTGGGGCTGGGGCCGATCCTGGTGACGCAGCTCTTGGACGTGGTGCCGAACTGGCATTGGGTGTACCTGCTGTCCATCGCCCCGGGCTTGGTGATTGCCTTCTTCATCGCCAAGACGATGAAGAACGACACCCCCACAAAATCCGCCAACGCACCGGCAAAAGTCCGGTGGGTGGATTTGCTCAAGAGCCGCAATGTGGTGCTGGCCTGCCTGAGCATCTTGTGCGCCATGGCGGGCATCTTCGTGATGAGCGCCATGGTGCCGGTCTATCTGACCCAAGTGCTCAAGCTCTCGCAAGCACACATGGGCTTTGTCACCTCGGCCATTGGCTTTGGCGGCTTTGCTGGCGCCTTCGGCATCCCAGCCATATCCGACAGGATCGGTCGCAAGCCGGCGGCGATCGCCTCGTTCATCGGCGCGAGCATCTTCGTGAGCCTCTTTCAGAAAACCGGTGCGAACCCCGGCATGCTGTTCGCGATGCTCTTTCTGACCGCCATGTGTGCCTTGGGCCTGCTCAGCCTGATCACGGGCCCCATTGCCACCGAAGGCGCGCCCTCCGGCCTGATCGCTTCGGCTGTGGGTCTGGTGTCGGGTGTGGGCGAGGTCATCGGCGGTGGTTTGTCGCCCGTGGTCGCCGGTTACTGCGCCCAACACTTTGGCCTGCCCTCGGTGCTCACCTTTGCCTTCTATGGCTTTCTCTGCGGCATCGTGATCTCGCTCTTCTTCAAAGAGACCTCACCCGCTCGGCTGCAAGCCCAGACCGCGGCGGCCTGAGCGGCGTCCGCTCGCACAAGGCGGACCACCGGTGTTTCCACCCACCGGGACGACTTCGCGCGGGTGCCGGGCTGCGTGCGCGTGGAGAAGGAGCCCAACGCATGAAGCACTCCCGCCAGCGACGAGGTCGCCCCGGTGATCTGAACACCCGGGAGCGTCCAGGCCGCCCCACGACCGATTTCCAACACAACGAGGAGACAAGCATGAACAGACACATCATCAACCCCCGGCGCCATGCGCTGGCCCTGGCCTGCGGCCTGGCCTGCGCGCTGCCCGCCTTCGCCATGGAACTGGCGTCGGACGACCCGGACACCAGGATCCGGCTCGACTTCACGCCCAAATACAGCCTGGCCTACCGGCTCAAGGACCCGTCGGCCCTGCTGACCTCGCCCGCCGCGCGCGGCGACGGCGGCGTGACCAACGAGAACGACGGCGACCTCAACTTCGGCAAAGGCGTGGTGTCCAACCGCCTGGACCTGCTCAGCGAGTTCGACTACAGCCGCGGCAACTGGGGCCTGCGCCTGAGCCACGCCGCCTGGTACGACTCGAAGTACCTGGGCCGCAACGACAACCCCGGCACGATGGGCGTGAGCAACCAGCCGGGCCAGCCGGCCAACGCCTTCATCCCGGCCACGCGCAGCCGGCACGGCCGGGGCGGCGAGGTGCTCGACGCCTTTGTCTACGCCAAGGGTTCGGTGGGCGATCTGCCTGGCTCCATCCGCGTCGGCAAACACGCGTTGCAATACGGTGAGAGCCTGTTCTTCGGCCAGAACGGCATCGCCAATGCCCAGGGTCCGGTGGACGTGGCCAAGATCGTCTCGGTGCCCAACTGGCAGTTCAAGGAAGTGCTGCTGCCGGTGGAGCAGGTCTCGGGCAGCCTGCAGGTGGCCGAGGGCGTGACCCTGGGCGGCTACTACCAGCTCAAGTGGCGCCCCAGCAAGATCCCCGGCGTGGGCAGCTACTTCTCGAACCAGGACTACATCGGAGGCGGCCAGGTGTTCTTCGGCCCGCCGCTGCCGCCGGTGCTGGTGACCGACAACAGCAAGGACCAGCGCCCGGGCGACAGCGGGCAGTTCGGCGCCCAGCTGCGCTGGTCGCCCGCGGGCAGTGACTACGAGTTCGGTTTCTACGCCGCGCGCTACCACGACAAGACGCCCGCGGTGCCGGTGTTCGATCTGGTCAACGGCAACGTGCACCAGGTCTATGCCGAGGGCATCAAGACCGTGGGCGCCAGTGTCACGTCCTCCATCGGCCAGCTCAACTGGGCGCTCGAGGGCTCGGTGCGCACCGATGCACCGCTGGCCAGCGACCCCGCTGTGCTCGGTGGCGCACCCTTCATGCCGCCGGTCAACTGCAGCGGCTCCGCCAGCAACCCCTGCTACGCCATCGGCAAGACCGCGCACCTGAACCTCTCGGGCATCTACGTGCTCAACAAGTCCAGCCTGTGGGACGGTGGCGCGCTGGTGGCCGAACTGGCCTGGAACCGCGTCATGAGCGTGGACAAGAACCCCAGCGCCGTGGGCTTTGGTGGCCTCGACCCCAACACCACCCGCAGCGCCATGGCGTTTCGCATGATCTTCGAGCCGCAGTACTTCCAGGTGTTGCCGGGTCTGGACCTGTCGGTGCCGATCGGCCTGGGCTACAACTTTGGCGGCCGCTCCTCGGCCATCTTCAACTTCGCCGGCGGTGCCAGCAAGGCGGGCGATGTCAGCGTGGGCATCAAGGCCAAGTACCAGAACAGCTGGAACGTCGGCCTGAACTACACGGCCTTCTTCGGCAAGGAAAACACCTTCACCGTGGCCGACCCGCGCACCCCCACGCGCATGTTGTCCTTTGGCCAGACCCTGAAAGACCGCGACTACCTGTCCTTCAACGTCTCCCGCACCTTCTGACCCCCACCCGAGAAACACCATGAAGCACAACGCAAAACCCCACTGGCTGCTGGCCGCGCTGCTGGCCACGTCCCTCCCGCTGCAGGCCGCCGTGACGGCCGAGGAAGCCGCCAAGCTCAAGTCCACGCTGACACCGGTGGGCGCGGAAAAAGCCGGCAACAAGGCCGGCACCATTCCGGCCTGGGACGGCGGCCTGAGCAAGGCGCCCGCGGGCTACCGCAACGGTGACGCGCGCCCCGACCCCTTTGCCGCCGACAAGCCCGTGCTGTCGATCAGCGCGAAGAACATGGCCGAACACGCCGACAAGCTCACCGACGGCGTGCAGGCGCTGATGAAGAAGCACCCCGACTTCCGCATCGACGTCTACCCCACGCGCCGCAGCGCCGCCGCGCCGCAGTTCGTCTACGACAACACCTTCCAGAATGCCACCCGGGCGAAGACGGTGGAAGGGGGCCATGGCGTCGAAGGCGCCTACGGTGGCATTCCGTTTCCCATTCCGAAAGACGGCTATGAAGCCATCTGGAACCACCGCCTGGCCTGGCGCGGCGGCAACTACACCATGCCGGTGCGCGTCTGGGTGGTGACGGCCGACGGCCGGCGCAGCATGGCCTCGGGCGGTGTGCAGACCATCAGCCAGACCTACTACGACAAGACCGGCAGCCTGGACAAGTTCGACGGCTTCTACCAGTTCGGCAAGTTCGTGGCCAACGCCCCGGGCTCCAAGGCCGGTGAGGCGATCCTCGCGCACGACGGCGTCAACGCCTCGGCGCCGCGCGGCCTGTGGCAGTACCTCGTGGGGCAGCGCCGCGTGCGCAAGGCCCCTTCGGTGGCCTACGACACACCCGACTCCGTGACCTCGGGCATCGGCCTGTTCGACGAAGCCTTCAACCTGTTCGGCCCGATCGACAAACACGATCTGAAGCTGGTCGGCAAGAAAGAGGTCTACATCCCCTACAACAACAACCGCGCAGCCGCCGCCAAGGTGGAGGAGCTGGTGACACCGGGCACGCTCAACCCGGCCCAGGTGCGCTGGGAGCTGCACCGGGTGTGGGAAGTCGAGGCCACGCTGGCCGCGGGCAAGCGCCACGTGGTGCCCATGCGCAAGTACTACATCGACGAAGACTCGTGGCAGATCGTGCTGTTCGATGGCTGGGACGCCAAGGGCCAGCTCTGGCGCACCAACTACTCGCTGATGCTGACCGCGCCCGACATCCCCGCCGTGACCAGCTTCGTGATGTGGGGCGGCTATGACATGCAGAGCGGCGCCTACTACCTGAACATGGCCTCCAACGAACTGCCCAGGCAGTACGAGGTCATGCCGCCGTTGTTGCGTTCGGTGTTCAGCCCCGAGTTGCTGGCCAGCGAAGGCAGCAGGTGATGAACGATCGGCTGTCGCACCCTGGCGTGGCGCGGCGTCGCGCCCTGGCGGGGCTGGCGGGCTGGGCCGTCGTGGGCCTGCTGCCCGCCAGCGCCCGCGCGGCGCAGACCGGCGCGGCCCCCGCTGTGCTCGCGCGCCCGGCCCTGATGAGCCCCAAGGCCCTGGGGGCCGCGATGCTCGCGGTGACCCGGGCCGGCAGCCGCCTGGTGGCCGTGGGTGAGCGTGGCACGGTGCTGCTGTCGGACGACCACGGTCAACACTGGCGGCAGGCGGCCGTGCCGGTGCAGGTGACGCTGACCTGCGTGGCTTTTACCGACGAGCGCCACGGCTGGGCCGCCGGTCATCTGGGCACCATCCTGCACAGCGACGACGGCGGCCAGACCTGGCGCAAGCAGCTCGATGGCATCGCCGCCGCCGCGCGCGTGGCCGAAGCGGCGCGCGCATCGGGCGACGCCGCGGCCCTGGCCGGCGCACAGGCCCTGGTGGACGAAGGCCCGGACAAGCCCTTCTTCGACCTGAGCTTCATCGACGCCCGGCGCGGCTTTGCCGCAGGCGCCTACGGGCTGCTGTTCGCCACGGCGGACGGCGGCAAATCCTGGCGGCCGCTTTCGGCGCGACCGGCCAACCCGCAGGGCCTGCACCTCTACGGTCTGCGGGCAACGGTCGGCCAGCTGGTCGTGGCCGGCGAGCAGGGCCTGCTGATGCGTTCGGTCGACAACGGTGCCAGCTTCGAGGCCCTGCCATCGCCCTACAACGGCAGCTTCCTCGGCCTGCTGCAGACCCCGGGGGGTCACCTGATTGCCCACGGGCTGCGCGGTTCGGCCTACCGCGCCGGCCCCGGCGCGTCGCGCTGGGAACGGCTGGAGAGCCAGACCGCGGCCACGCTGGGCGCCAGCGCCGTGCTGCCCAACGGCGGTTTCGTGCTGGTCAGCCAGGTCGGCGAGGTGCTGATCGCACCACCCGACGCCGCCGCCCTGCGCCGCCTGCCGGTGCGCGAAGCCGTGCCCATCGCCGGCGCCGCCCTGGCCGCCGACGGCGCCCTGGTCCTGGCCAGCCTGCGTGGCATGCGCCGCCTGGCTTCATTGCCCATCGAGTGAACCCGTTTCCATGAACCACGATTCCCCCCTCGACGCCCAGCCCGTCGTCACGCGGCTGGAGGACTTTGACCCGGCCTCGGGCTCGCTCATCGAACGCGCCTTCTTTAACCACCGGCCCTGGGTGCTGCTGCTGAGCCTGCTGCTCACCCTGGTGCTGGGCTGGCAGGCCACGCGGCTGCAGCTCAACGCCAGCTTCGAGAAGACCATTCCCACCGGCCACCCCTACATCGCCAACTACCTGGCGCACAAGGCCGACCTGGGCGGCCAGACCAACGCGCTGCGCCTGGTGGTGCAGGCCAAGGAGGGCACGATCTTCGACCTGCAGTACCTGGAGACGCTGCAGAAGATCAACGACGAGATCTTCCTGCTGCCCGGGGTGGACCGCCCGTTCATGAAGTCGCTTTGGACCTCCAACACCCGCTGGGTGGCCGTGACCGAAGAAGGCCTGGACGGCGGGCCGGTGATCCCCGATGCCTTCGACGGCTCGCCGCAAAGCCTGGCCGAGCTGCGCGCCAACGTGGAACGCTCGGGCGAGATCGGCCAGCTGGTGGCGGGCGACTTCAAGTCCAGCATCGTCTTCGTGCCGCTGCTCGACCGCCACCCCGAGACCGGCCAGGCGCTGGACTACGGAGACCTCTCGCGCCAGATCGAGGCGCTGCGCGCGCGCTACGACAGCGATGCGCTGCAGATCCGCGTGACCGGCTTCGCCAAGGTGGTGGGCGACCTGATCGAAGGCCTGCAGCAGGTGCTGCTGTTCTTCCTGCTGGCGCTGGCCATCACCACGGCCCTGCTCTACGGCTACACGCAGTGCAAGCGCAGCACGGCGCTGGTGGTCGCGTGTTCACTGGTGGCGGTGGTCTGGCAGTTCGGCCTGCTCAGCCTTCTGGGCTTCGAGCTCGACCCGTATTCGGTGCTGGTGCCTTTCCTCGTGTTCGCCATCGGCATGAGCCACGGCGCGCAGAAGATGAACGGCATCATGCAGGACATCGGGCGCGGCACACACCGCGTGGTGGCCGCGCGCTACACCTTCCGGCGCCTGATCGTGGCCGGCGCCACCGCGCTGTTGTGTGACGCGGTGGGCTTCGCGGTGCTGTTCATCATCCAGATCAAGGTGATCCAGGACCTGGCACTGATCGCCAGCATCGGCGTGGCCATGCTGATCGTGACCAACCTGCTGCTGCTGCCCATCCTGCTGTCCTACGTGGGCGTGAGCCCCAAGGCGGCCGCGCGCAGCCTGCGCGCGGACTCGGCCGAGGCCCTGCAGCGCTCGTGGCTGTGGTCGGGCCTGACGCGCTTCACCCGGCAGCCCGCCGCCGCCGTCGCGGTGGGCACGGGCGCGCTGCTGGCCGTGGCCGGCTTCGCGGTGAGCCTGCACCTGTCCATCGGCGACCTCGACCCGGGCGCACCCGAGCTGCGCCCGGACTCGCGCTACAACCAGGACAACGCCTACCTGATCTCGCACTACGCGGCCAGCACCGACATCCTGACCGTGATGGCCACCACACCGCCCGACCGCTGCACCAGCTACGGCGCGCTGTCCACGCTGGACGCGCTGGCATGGCAGCTGGAGCAACTGCCCGGCGTGGAGTCCACCAACTCCATGGCCGCGCTGTCCAAGCTGGCCATGGTGGGCTACAACGAAGGGCACCTGAAGTGGTTCGATCTGCTGCCCAACGAAAGCGCCCTGGGCGGGGTGCAGACCCGCGCGCCGCGCGAGCTGTTCAACCAGAGCTGCTCGTTCCTGGCGCTCTACGTCTACCTGAAAGACCACAAGGCCGAAACGCTGGAGCGCGTGGTGGCCGAGGTGGAACGCTTCAAGGCCGACAACGACTCGCCCGAGCTGAGCTTCAAGCTCGCCGCGGGCAGCGCCGGCATCGACGCGGCCACCAACATCGTGGTGCGCCAGGCCATGCGCGAGATGCTGCTGTGGGTCTACGCCGCGGTGGTGATCCTGTGCTGGATCACCTTCCGCTCCTGGCGCGCGGTGATCGTGGCGGTGTTGCCGCTCATGCTCACCTCCATCCTGTGCGAGGCGCTGATGGTGGGCCTGGGCATGGGTGTGAAGGTGGCCACGCTGCCGGTGATCGCGCTCGGCGTGGGCATCGGCGTGGACTACGCGCTCTACGTGCTCAGCGTCACGCTCACCCGCCTGCGCGCCGGGGCCAGCCTGGCCGAAGCGTATGCGCACGCGCTGCAGTTCACCGGCCGCGTGGTGATGCTCACCGGCGTGACGCTGGCACTGGCCGTGGGCACCTGGGCGTTTTCGCCCATCAAGTTCCAGGCCGACATGGGCATCCTGCTGGCCTTCATGTTCGTCTGGAACATGGTGGGCGCGCTGGTGCTGCTGCCCGCGCTCGCGCACTTCCTGCTGCCCAGTGCCCAGGCCGCCCGCACGCCAGCGGCCGAGGCGCCCGGGCCCCACCCCGAACCCGCTGCGGCCTGAGCGCCCGAGCGTTTTTTTGCCCCCCAACAGAGAACACCATGACCGTCACCACCACGCTCCCCCGTGCCCCCATGGACCCCGGCCTCGCCAGCTTTCTGGCCCAGGCCGCCGCGCAGGGCAACCCGCCGCTGGAGTCGCTGCCGCCCGCGGTCGGGCGCCAGATATACCGCGACCTGGCCGCGGGCCTGGGCCTGCCGCCGCCGGCGGTGGCCACGGAAGACCGCAGCATCCCGGGCTCCGGCGGGCCGCTCCAGCTGCGCATCTACCACCCCGACGCCACCGGGTCACTGCCCGCGCTGCTCTACGTGCACGGCGGGGGCTTCGTGATCGGCGACCTCGAGACCCACGACGCGGTGTGCCGCACCCTGTGCCACGACGTGGGCGCCGTGGTGGTGGCGGTGGACTACCGGCTCGCGCCCGAGCACCCGTTTCCCGCCGCCGTGCAGGACGTGGTCTGCGCGCTGCAATGGCTGGCCACGCATGCGCGCGAGCTGCGCGCCGATCCGTCGCGCATCGCCCTGGCGGGCGACAGCGCGGGGGCCCAGCTGGCCACCGTCGCCTGCCTGCACAGGGCCGGCACGATCAAGCCGCGCGCCCTGGGCCTGATCTACCCGGTGGCGCAGCACCACAGCGAGCCCAGCGCCTCAATGGCCGAGAACGGCGAGGGCAAGTTCCTCACCCTCGGCGTCATGCAATGGTTCATCGACAGCTACCTGGGGGGGCGCAGCGAACTCACCCGGCACCCGGACTTCGCCTTGCTGAGCGCGCCCACACTCGCCACGCTGCCGCCGAGCTGGGTCGCCACCATGGGCCACGACCCGCTGCGCGACGAAGGCCACGCGCTGGCGCGGCGCATCCAGCAGGCGGGCGTCGCCACCGAGCACCGCCACTACCCGGACGGCATCCACGCCTGCATCCACTTCACGGCGGTCTCGCCGCTGGGCGGGCAGGTGCTCAGCGATCTGGCGCAGTGGTTGCGGGGCCAGGTCGACGCGCCGCCGCGGGGCTGATCGCCGGGGATTCAGCCCAGGGGTCGGCGGTCAACCACCCACCACGCCGGCAACAGCCGCCGCACCTCGGCGCGCGCGTAGCGGTCGTCGAGCAGCCAGACCGTGCCGTGGTCCTGCTCGCTGCGGATCACGCGGCCCGCGGCCTGCACCACCTTCTGCACACCGGGGAACAGGTAGGTGTAGTCGTAACCGCGGCCAAACTTCGCCTGCAGCCGGGCCTTGAGCTGTTCGTTCACCGGGTTCACCTGCGGCAGGCCCAGCGTGGCGATGAAGGCGCCGATGAGCCGGCGCCCCGGCAGGTCGATGCCTTCGCCGAACGCGCCGCCGAGCACCGCAAAACCGATGCCCTGGCCGCTGTCGGTGAAGCGGGCGATGAAGGCCTCGCGCTCGGGCTCGCCCATGCCGCGCGACTGTGCCCAGACCGGGATCGCCGGGTGGTGCTGCTGCAGCCGGTCCAGCGCCTGCGCCAGGTAGTCGAAGCTGCTGAAAAACGCGAGGTAGTTGCCGGGCTCGGCCGCGAACTGCGCAGCCATGGTGTCGGCCATGGGCGTGAGCGAAGCGAGCCGGTCGGTCCAGCGGGTGGAGATGTGCGGCGCCACGCGCACCGCGAGCTGTTCGCCGGCAAACGGCGAGGGCACGTCCACGCGCAGGGTGTCGGCCGGCAGGCCCAGCAGGTCGGCCACGTAGTCCATGGGCGCGAGCGTGGCCGAAAACAGCGTGGCGCTGCGCACGGCGCTCCAGCGGTCCTGCAGCAGCGGACCTGGCACGAGGTTGCGCAGGCTGATCAGCGGTTGCGCCACGCGCGTGCCCGGGGCAGGGTGGGGCGTGCGCGTGAGGTCGCAGAGGCTGTGGTCGCCGTGCAGCTCGGCCACGCGCTGGAAGTGCAGCGCGTCGAAGAACCAGGCCTGCAGCGGACCGCCGGTGGCGTCTTGCGGGTGCAGCGCCAGGTGGTCGCCGATCTCGCCGCAGAGCTGCTGCAGCGCGGCGGTGAAGGGGCCGGGTGGTTCGGGCAGCACGGTGTAATCACCCGCCTGTTCCCGCGCCAGCGCGTTCCACTGCCGGTGCAGCCGGTCGAGGCCCGTTTTCAGCGCGCCCGGTGCGCTGCGGCGTAGCGCCTGGAAGGCCGCCGGGTCGAGCTGGGCGCTGTACATGGCGCGGGCGCGTTCGATCAGGTTGTGCGCCTCGTCCACCAGCAGCGCGCTCTGCCAGCCGTGTTCGAGCGTGAGGCCGTGCCAGTGGGCGCCGATGTCGAAAAAGTGGTTCACGTCGCCCACCGCCACGTCGCTCCAGCGCAGCATCTCCTGCCCCAGGTAGTAGGGGCACACGCTGTGTTCCAGCGCCAGCTCGCGCAGCGCGGTCTTGTCCAGCCAGCCGGCCTGCGCCGCGGCGGCGCGGGCCGCGGGCAGGCGGTCGTAGAAGCCGCGCGCGAGCGGGCACGACTCGCCGTGGCAGGCCTTGTCCGGGTGTTCGCAGGCCTTGTCACGTGCCACACGTTCGAGCACGCGCAGCGGCAGCACCGGGCGCGTGGGCGCCTGGCCGGCGGCGCCGAGCCGCGCCAGCGCGTCCAGCGCGAGCTGGCGGCCGGTGGTGCGCGCGGTGAGGTAGAAGAGCTTGTCCAGCCCCTGCGCGGGCGCGGCCTTGAGCGCGGCGAACAGCGTGGCCGCCGTCTTGCCGATGCCGGTGGGCGCCTGCGCCATGAGCACGCGGCCCGCCGCGTGGGCGCGGTAGACGGCCTCGGCCAGCGTGCGCTGGCCGGCGCGAAACTCGGGGAAGGGAAAGGCCATGGCGCGCAAGGCGGCGTCGCGCGCGGCGCGGTGAGCGCGCTCCTGCCGGGCCCAGCCGCTGTAGCGTTCGCACAGGTCTTCGAAGTGCGCGCGCAGGGCGCTGGCGCTCTGGGTTTCCGACAGCGGCGTTTCCTGGCCGGTGTCGATGTTGAAGTACACCAGCACCAGTTCGATGCGCTCCAGCCCGAGCTGTTCGCACAGCATCCAGCCGTAGACCCGGGCCTGCGCCCAGTGCAGGGCGCGCGCGTTGTCCGCGATCAGCGCGGCGTCGCCACGGTGCGTCTTGATCTCTTCCAGGCGCTGGGCGCTGGCATCCCAGCCGTCCGCCCGGCCCTGCACGCGCAGGCCATGCCACTGGCTGGCCAGCGGCACTTCGCGCTGGTAGCCCGCGCCGCGACGCGACGTCACCTCGCCATGGCCGGCCACGCCTTCGCTGCCGGAAGGCGAGGGCGTGAAGCGCAGATCCAGGTCGCCCCGGCGCGCCGCGAAATCGCACAGCGTGCGCACCGCCACGGCGCCCAGCGGGGCGTCGGCGGCGGCTTCGTCAACCAGTCGGGGCGTGGCGGTGTTCTCGGTCGGGCTCATCTTGTAGGGGTCATCGTACTGGTTATATAGTCAGTTCATGGAGTCCGCCCTGTCCCCCGAACCACCCCCGCTCAACCGCCAGCACCACCGGCGCCTGCGCGATATCTACCGTTCGGCCGGCTGGCCCTGCGCCGACATGGTGGAAGTCGAGCTGCTGGCGGCCGGCTTGCTGGAGCGCCGGGTGTCCGCCGACGGCCACGAAACCCTGCGCGTGACCGACGCCGGCATCCAGACGCTGGCGCGCGTGTTCGCCAGCAACAAGGCCGCGCGCTCGCCGCACGAGGCCCTGGTCGAGCAGGTGGCCGTGGCCATGACGCGCGCGGGTCGCCTGGCCTGGCGCGGGCTGATGCTGCGCGTGCCGCTGCCGCGCGCGCTGCTGCTGGGCGAGGCCGCCGCGCCCATGGCGGCGGAGCCCGCGCCCGGCTGGGCGGCGCAGATGGCGGCGTTTGAATCCGAAGTGATTCCCGACTCTGCAGCCCCAGAACACGCCTGGTGCATGGCCTGCCCCGATGTGTTTTCCATCCGCCGCAGCTCGGTCGAGTCCTACCTGGAGCCGGTGGTGCACGAAATCAAGGTGAGCCGCGCCGACCTGCTGGGCGACCTGAAGAAGCCCGCCAAGCGCGCCGCCTACCTGGAGATGGCCAGCGCCTGCTGGTACGTGCTCGGGCACGACGCCAAGGGCCGGCCCATCGCAAAACCCGAAGAGGTGCCGCCCGAGTGCGGCGTGATGTACGCCCGCGACGGCGAACTCAGCATCGCCCGCGAAGCGCCGCGCCGCGCCATTGAGCGCCTGCCGTTTCATGTGTGGATGACGCTGGCGCAGACCGGTCCCGCCGTGCGCGAAGCCGAGCCGGCGCAAGACCGTTTCTAGTGTGTGCGCTATCGCACCGACGCAAACCGGCCCGTTATTCAAGAATTCTGAAATCCCGGCCCCGCATCGCCTCAAACCTCGCATTCGCCCCCTGCGCGCACCCCTCCGGATGAGCGCGCGTTCCGACGCCAAACCCAACCAGGAGCCCGCCATGCAACAGGTCAAAGACGTGATGACGCGAGGCGTGTGGTCCATGTCGCCGCAGGACACGGTGTTGCTCGCGGCCAAGGCCATGGAGGCGCTGAACGTCGGCGCATTGCCGATCGTTGAGGGCGCGCGCGTGATGGGCGTGATCACCGACCGCGACATCGTGGTGCGCGGCGTCGCGCTGGAGGTGCCGATGGCCACCACCCCGCTCAGCGAGTTGATGACGGAACAGGTGGAATGCGTTTTTGAACATGAGGCGCTTGAAGAAGTGATCGCGAAGATGCAGGCATCACAGATCCGTCGGCTGCCCGTGCTGGACGGTGCCCAGCGGCTCGTGGGCATGCTCTCGCTGGGCGACCTGGCGGCCAGGTCGGACCCTGAAATGGCGGGGCTCACCCTGGCCGAAATTTCGGAGCCTGCTCGACCTGCGCGCGCGGGTGCTTCTTGACGCCAACCCACTGATCGGAAGCCTGGATGATCTGGCGCCTGCTCACCTCGACGGTGAATGCGTGGCTTGACGATTACGCGCCCAGCATGGGTGCGGCACTCGCTTTCTACACGCTCTTCTCGATCGCGCCGTTGCTGCTGATCGTCATTTCGGTCGCCGGCTTTTTCTTTGGTGAAGCGGCTGCCCGGGCGGAGATCTTTGCGCAGATATCCCTGATGGTGGGCGAGGACAGCGCCACCACCCTGAACACGGTGCTCGAGAGCCTGAACAAGCCCGCCGCGAGCCTGATGGGCATGCTGGTGGGGCTGGGCACGTTGCTGGTCGGTGCCACCACCGTGTTTGTCGAACTGCAGAACGCCATGGACCGCATCTGGCAGGTGCCGCCCCGTCCCGACTTCAATGGCGTGCGGGACTTCTTCCGGGTGCGCCTGCTCTCGCTCGGGCTGGTCCTGGGCATCGGCTTCCTGCTCCTGGTTTCACTGGTGCTCAGCGCCTTGATGGCCGCGCTGGGCAAATGGTGGGCGCCCTGGTTCGGCGAATTCGCGGTCGTGGCCGATGCCGTCAACTTTGTGTTGACGCTGGCGTTCATCACCGCGGTGTTTGCGATGATCTACAAGTGGATGCCCAGGACCCATGTCGCCTGGCGCGACGTGTGGATCGGCGCCTTCATCACCGCCCTGTTGTTCACGGTCGGAAAAACGCTGATCGGCCTGTACATCGGCCGCAGCGCGGTGGCCTCGGTGTTCGGCGCCGCATCGTCGCTGGTGGTGCTGCTGCTGTGGGTGTACTACTCGGCGCAGGTCTTCCTGCTCGGCGCGGAGTTCACCTGGGTGTTCGCGCAACGTGGCAAGCCCAAGCCCGTCGCCCCGCCACCGGCCATTCCGCAGCGGCCGGGCTGACCGCCTGCACCGCGCAGCCGCAGGTCACGGTCAATACCGATCGACCCTCCGCCCGGTGTCGATGGCGTCATCGGTGCCGACCTTCGGCAAGGCGATCAACCGGGAAGCCTTGTGCGCCTTGCGCACTTCGAGGCGTCTGAGTCCGATCAGTACCAGCAGGATGAACGCGGTGGTCAGCAGGGCCGTGCCTCCGCGCCCCAGGCCGGCCGACCGTGCCCGTGAACAGGCCCTAGGGCTGCGAGATGCCGACCAGGGCGTCAGCGCTGGGCTGGATGTCGTCGGCTGCGACGGCAAAGTCGCCGAGCGACACGATGCCCACCAGGCGCTTTTCGCGGTTCACCACCGGCAGGCGCCGGACCTGGCACTTGCTCATCGTGTCGGCGCCTTTCTCCACGGTGTCGTCGTCATAGCACCAGATCACGTCATTCGACATCACGTCGCGGACCAGCGTGTCGCCGTCCTTGCCTTCGGCGACGGCCCGCACGGCAATGTCGCGGTCGGTCACCGCGCCGATCATGCGGTCGTTCTCGCCCACGGGAAGCATCCCGAAGCCCTGGTCCCGCATCCGGGCTGCGGCCTCCCGGAGCGTCGCGTCGGGGCCGATCACCTGCACGTCGTGGCTCATCACGTCTTTGAGTCGTTGCATCGTCTTCTCCAGATTGAGGTTGGTGGCGTGTGAGGCCACAGGTTTTGCGGCGTTGCCCGCGCGGACCGCAGTCGCTTGCGCTTGGTCGACTGCGCTTGAATCCTCAGGGCCCACCAAGCTGCCGGCCGCGGCGCCACCCAGGGCGCCCGCAACGGCCCCCACCGTGCCGCCCACCACCGCACCCACGGGGCCAGCGACCACGCTGCCGATGGCCACACCGGCGGCCGCACCGGCCACCACGCCGCCGCCCGTCAGCACCGAGTTGGCCTCGCGCTGGGCGTCCTCGGGGTTCAGCAGGGACTGGGCTGCGGGGTTCAGGTCCTGCGACGGAATGCCGTGGCCGGGACGGGCCTGCTCGGCGAGGTCGCCGTCAAGCGGTACCGGCTTTGCCAGAGGAGAAGTGGATGGATTCATGATTGGCTCCTGTGCGTCAGTGGCGCGTTGGGGGTGAAAGGCCCGGGTCGGTGCTGAGAGGGAGGTGTTCGCCGGGCTGGTGCGGCTCGCGGATCTCGGGTGGGATCTGAGGCGGTATGTCCAGCGGTTCCAGGGGCTGCGGCACGCCGTCGGGTGACGGCGCTTGCCCCGGCGGCAGCGAAGGCTCGGGTTCGGGCCAGGGCACGGGCGACGGGACCGGGATCGACGCCAGGACAGGCGGTTGGGCGGTGACGGGCAGGTCAGCGAGGCGGTTCATGGAACGGGCCTTTCAGGGTGGGCGAGGGCGCCTGGAAGCGGTTATCCGAGGCTGGAAAGGAGATCATTCACCCCGCCGTTGCCCCCGGTCTGTGCGCTTGCGCACACCCCAGTGCCCGGAGTGGGTGTGCTGTCGCACAGACGCCTTGATGGCGCGCGCCATACTGAACCCAACAGCCCGTCACGCAAGGGGTTCGCCCGATGGTCCTGGTCGGCGATGACGATGTGTTCATGCGCTCCCGGCGCTGTCGGGAGTGGACCTCGGCCGGGATGCGCATCGAATCCGGTGTGCCCGGCGGTGATCGTGGTCAATAAGTACGCGAGCCTATGGGGCTTTCGGCGATGTATCTCTACACTCCGGGTTTTCTGTGTGGCCTGCGTGGCCAGCAGCGCTGGCCGCTGAAACCAGGATGCTCGGCCAGACCGACACGTTCGATTCCCTCCAACAATCCCATGACCGCACCGCTCTCTCCAGCCACCACCGCCGGCAAGGCCGGGAACCCGGCGCGTGCCCTGAGCCTGCCGCGCAGCGTCCTGTGATGCTGGCAGGTCCCCCTGACGCCGATCCCGGCCGCCAGGCGCGCATCGCCGCGCTCATCGAGACCCTGCACGATGTGGAGCAGCAGCTGCAGGCGTTGACAGCGGATGAAATCGACACCGTGACCAACCGGGCTGGCAGCAAGCTGCTGCTCACGGTCCGGGATCCGGCGGTGGCAGCCGCGCTGCGGGCCGAGCAGGCCTACGTTCGCAGTGCGGAACTGCTGCAAGCCGTGGCCAACGGCACGCCCGACATCGTCTATGTCAAGGACCTGCAAGGTCGGTATCTGCTCTGCAACAACGCCCTGGCCCATTTCACGGGGCGCACGGTCGAACAGATCCTGGGTTGCGACGACCGGGACCTGTACGACGCAGCGGAGGCCGCGCAGATCGTCGAGAACGACCGCACGTTGTTCGCAACGGGCGAGGTGCACACCTCAGAAAAATGGCTCACCGGCGTGAGCGGCCGGCGTGTCTTCAAATCGACGCGTGCGCCCTACCGCAACGCCCGGGGCGAGGTGATCGGCGTCATCGGCGTCGCCCGCGACATCACCGACGAGCGGCTGGCCGAGCAGGCACTGCGCGACAGCAAGGCGATGCTCGACATGGCGGGCCGCAGCGCCAAGGTCGGCGGCTGGACCTTCGACGTGGTTCAGCGGCGCCTGCACTGGTCCGACATGGTTGCCGGCCTGCACGACGAACCGGCCGGCTATTCGCCCTCGATGGAGCAGGGCCTGGCCGCCTTCGCCCCCGAGCACCGCGCCGCTGTCCAGGCAGCCGTCCAGCGCTGCATCGCGTCCGGCACGCCCTACGACCTGGAAGCCGAGAAGGTATCGGCCACCGGACGCCGTTTCTGGGTGCGCACCATCGGCGAAGCGGTGCGCGACGCCGAGGGCCGCATCGTGCGCATCCAGGGCGCGCTGCAGGACATCACCGAGCGCAAGCTGGCGGCGCTGGAGACCCAGAAGCTGGCGCAACGGCTGAGCAACACGCTCGAAAGCATCAGCGACGCTTTTTTCACCGTCGACCGCGACTGGCGCTTCACCTACATCAACCGCGAGGCCGAGCGCCTGTGGGGGCGCACGCGCGGCACCATGCTCGGGCGCGTGCTGTGGGAGATCTACCCCGAGGGGGTGGGCACGGTCTTCGACCGCAGTTACCAGCGTGCGATGGGCGGTGAAACGGGGGTCACCTTCGAGGCCTTTTACCCGGCGTTGCAGGCCTGGTTCGGCGTCGACTGCCACCCGACGGACGACGGGCTGTCGGTGTACTTCCGCGACGTCACCGCCACCCGCGCAGCGCGTCAGCAGCTGAATCTGCTCGAAGCCAGCGTGGCGCAGTTGAACGACGTCGTCATCATCACCGAGCCGGCACCCGAACTGCAGCACGGCCGGCGCATCGTGTTCGTCAACGATGCCTTCGTGCGCCTGACCGGCTACGCGCGGGAGGAGGTGATCGGCCGGTCCCCCGGCTTGCTCGACGGCCCCTCGACGGACGCGGCCGAGCTGGCGCGCATCCGCGACGCGGTCGACTGTTTCGCGCCGGTGCACGCCGAACTGATGCGGACCACCAAGGATGGCCGGGAGTACGCCGTCGAGATCGACATCACACCGGTGGCCACGGCCGGCGAGGGCTTCACGCACTTCGTCTCCGTCATACGCGACATCAGCGAACGCCGCCGCAGCGAACAGACGCTGCTTGAGCTGAACGCCGGGCTCGAAGAACGGGTGCGCCACCGCACCCTGGAACTGGAGCAGGCGCGTGAGCTGGCCGAGCAGGCCAACCGCGCCAAGTCCGCTTTCCTCGCGACGATGAGTCACGAGATCCGCACGCCGATGAACGGTGTGGTCGGCATGATTGACGTGCTGGAAGAGAGCCGTCTGGACCCGGAACAGCGCGAGCTGGTGAAGACTGCGCGCGAATCGGCCTACGCGCTGATGGCCATCGTCGATGACGTGCTGGACTTCTCGAAAATCGAAGCCGGCCAGTTCGACATCGATCACGAGCCGATGGACGTGACGGCGGTTGTCGAGGGGGTCAGCGATGCCTTGTACCCCTTGGCCGTGAACCAGGGTGTCTGCCTCCACCTGTACACCGACCCGCGCCTGCCGCCAGGCATGCTGGGCGACGCCGCGCGGCTGCGGCAGGTGCTGATGAACCTGGTGGGCAACGCGATCAAGTTCAGCCACGGGCTGTCGCGACCCGGCTCGGTGTCCTTGCGCGCCCTGCGCGTGGCCGGCCCGGCCGGCGGCGACACGCTGGCGCTGGAGGTGTCCGACAACGGCATCGGCATGGACGCCGACACCCAGGCGCGCCTGTTTTCGCCGTTCACCCAGGCCGACGCCAGCACCACCCGGCGCTTCGGCGGCACCGGGCTGGGGCTCAGCATTTCGCACCGCCTGTTGACGCTGATGGGGGGCGAAGTGACGGTGCGCAGTGCGGCGGGTGAGGGGTCGACTTTCACGGTGCACCTGCCCATCGTGCGGGAGCGGTCCGACAACGGGACGAAGCCCGCGCCGATGCCGCAGCCGCTGGCGGGACTGTCCTGCCTGGTGGTGAGCGCTGCCGCCGGTCCGGCCGCCGATCTGGCCGACTACCTGAACCACGCGGGCGCCGTCGCGAGCTGCCTGCAGACCGTGGCGCAGGCGCAGGCGTGGTTGCGCCGTGTCGGCCCCGGGCGGTGCGTCGTCGTCATCGCCGGCGCCAAAGACGCCACCGAAGGCAGCGAACCGATGCTCGCGGCCTGCCGTGCCGTCGGGTCGGAGCGCCCCGAGCTGGCGCTGGCCTTCGTGGTCATCGAGCGGGGCAGCCAGCGCCGGCCGCGCCTGCAAAAGGCGGACCCGATGTGGCTGTACGGTGAATGCCTGCACCGCGACAAATTCCTGCACAGCGTGGCCCTGGCGGCCGGGCTCCAGCCGACGGAGGCACCGGTCGAGCCGCCGCTGGCCGGGGAGGACACCGTCCCGGTCCCGCGGCATCCGGCGCCGCAGCCTGATGCGGGCCGCCACGAAGCGAAACCGTTGATCCTGGTGGCGGAAGACAACGAGATCAACCAGCGGGTCCTGGCCCAGCAGCTCTCGCTGCTTGGTTTCCGCTCCGAGATGGTGGCCAACGGTGCCGAGGCCCTGGCCTGCTGGCGCCAGAAGGGCCATGCCCTGCTGCTGACCGACCTGCACATGCCGATCATGGATGGCTACACGCTGGCCGCCGCGGTGCGGGCCGAGGAGGGTGACGGTCCGCGCCTGCCCATCATCGCCTTGACCGCGAACGCCCTGCGCGAGGAAGAACTGCGCTGCCACCAGATCGGCATGGACGTCTACCTGAGCAAGCCGGTTCGCCTGGCACAGCTGAAATCGACCATCGATGCCTGGCTGCGGCCCGCGTCAGCGCGGCCGAGCGGGGCCGTGGCCGTGGCCGACGAAGCGGCCACCACCGCATCGCCACCGGTCAACCTCGGCGTGCTGGCCGATCTGCTCGGTGATGACACGCAGGGGGTGCAGGAGGTGCTGGCGGCCTTTCGGGCGGGCACGGCCGGCTCGGCGCTGGCGATGGCCCAGGCCCACGCCGGCGGCGAGGTGCGGACCATGTCGGATCTCGCCCACAAGCTGAAGTCGACCGCACGGGCCATCGGCGCGGCGCGCCTCGGTCAGATCTGTGCCGACATCGAAGAGACCGCCGTCACACGCCCCACGCCGCACATCTCGGTGCTCGATCCGCTGATGGCCGATTTTGAGATCGAGCTGCGAGCGGTTCACGCTTTTCTCGACCAGCGATAGGACCGTGGCGGCGACAGCCGGTGCCTCACTCAGGGCGCCAGCGCGCCCGCTTCGCGTTCGGGATGGCGGTGTCTGCCCAGCGCGGTGATGAAGTCCGCCACCGCAGGGGCTGCTTTGGCGGCGGCACCGATCACCATGCCCGGATCGGCTTCGCCGCTCGCCAACGTCGGCGAAGCGCCCGCCTGTTCGATCAGCGCCTTCGAGGCCCCGAGCGCGAGCAGGGTCTTGCCATGCCGGTGCTGGTTCGAGATGAAGTCCATCACCTCGATGAGCGCACCGAGCGCCTTCACACCGGCGGCACCGTCGGGCAGCACGAGACCATCGAACAGCACGGGGGGCGAGTTCTCCAGCGTACCGGTGGCGTCGAACGGCTCGCCGCTGGCGGGTTTCACCGGCCCCAGGCGCGGTGCGATCAGGTGCACCTGCGCACCGGCGGCCCGCAGCGCCGCTTGCGCGGTGACCACCGACTTGCCGTCCACGCCATCGGCCACCAGGATGGCGACGCTGCGCGAGCGAATGCCGCCGTCACCCGGCAGGGCCATCAGTGACAGCGCGGCCGACGTGGTGACCTCGGGCGCCGTGGGATGCGCCAGTGCCTTCGGCATGGCCTTGGGCACGGCGATGCCCAGCCCCGCGGCAACGGTGGCGGCGAGTTCTTCGGACACGTTGACGAGCGACGACACCATGCGCTCGCGGATTGCCGGCACCGTGAGCTTGCTCAGCTCGAAGCGGAAGCCGCCCGCGATGTGGGCCTTCTCGACGGCGGTCTGGCTCTGATAGAAGAGCGTGGCCTGGGTGTAGTGGTCGGCAAACTTCTCGGGCTTGCCGCGCAGCTTGTCGCCTTCCAGCGGCTGCGGAAACGAGACGAAGCCCGCAGCGCCGGCCTGGAAGGGGCAACCCCCGCCCAGCGAGTTGGGCTCGTAGGCGACACGACCCCGCGGGATGGCCTGGCGGTGCAGCCCGTCGCGCTGGTGGTTGTGGGGGGCGGCGAGCGGTGCGTTGATCGGGATCTCGTGGAAGTTGGCGCCGCCCAAGCGCGTGATCTGGGTGTCGATGTAGGAGTGGATGCGCCCGGCCAGCAGGGGATCGTTGCTGAAGTCGATGCCCGGCACCACGTGCGCGGTGCAGAACGCCACCTGCTCGGTCTCGGCGAAGAAGTTGTCCGGGTTGCGGTTGAGCACCATGCGGCCCACCGGCGTCACCGGCACCAGCTCTTCGGGGATCAGCTTGGTGGCGTCGAGCACGTCGAAGCTGAAGGCCTCGGCCTGCGCCTCGGTGAAGATCTGCAGGCCGAGTTCCCACTCGGGGTACTCGCCCGCTTCGATCGCTTCCCAGAGGTCGCGGCGGTGGAAGTCGGAGTCGGCGCCGGAGATCTTGACCGCCTCGTCCCACACCAGCGAGTGCGTGCCGAGTTTGGGGGTCCAGTGGAACTTGACGAAGTGCGACTCGCCCGCCGCGTTGACCAGCCGGTAGGTGTGCACGCCGAAGCCCTGCATCATGCGCAGGCTGCGCGGAATGCCGCGGTCCGACATCACCCACATCAGCGTGTGTGTGGTCTCGGGGCTGAGCGAGGCGAAGTCCCAGAAGGTGTCGTGCGCCGAGGCGGCCTGCGGCATGCCGTGGTGCGGCTCGGGCTTCACCGCGTGCACGAGGTCGGGGAACTTCATCGCGTCCTGGATGAAGAACACCGGGATGTTGTTGCCCACCAGGTCCCAGTTGCCTTCGTCGGTGTAGAACTTGACGGCGAAGCCGCGGATGTCGCGCGCGGTGTCGGTCGAGCCGCGTTCGCCGGCGACGGTCGAAAAGCGCACGAAGACGGGGGTGATCTTGCCGGCCGCCTGGAACGGCGCGGCGCGCGTGAACGCCGTCATCGGCTCGTAGGCCTCGAAGAAGCCGTGGGCCGCGGAGCCGCGGGCATGCACGATGCGCTCCGGAATGCGTTCGTGGTCGAAGTGCGTGATCTTCTCGCGCAGGACGAAGTCTTCGAGCAGCGTCGGGCCGCGCAGCCCGGCCTTGAGCGAGTTCTGGTTGTCGCCGATGGCCACGCCCTGGTTCGTGGTCAGCACCTGGCCCGATGCGTCCGAGCGTGCGCGATCCAGGTGGCTGCTCTTGGCCGACACGTTGACCTCGCTCAGCGTGCTGGCCGACGCTGTGGGCGAGTCGCTGGACACGGTGGCGCCACGCGGCGGCGTGACAGCGTTCTCGCGGCCGAAATCCAGCGCCTTGTTGGCGTTGTGAGGCATCGCTGCGGCGAGCGCCTGTGCGGCGGCGCGCTGTTCCGCCTGCGGGGGGCTCTTTGGCCGCGGGTCGCCTGCGCTCTTGACCTTGGGTGTGGACTTCATGGGAGACCTCGTGACGTGAAAGGTAAAAAAATGCGCAGACGTCTTCGCCTGCAGGGGGTATCAGCCGCCCGACGGTGGCGGCTTGCCACCCGGGCCGGGCACCAGTCGGGCGCGGCGCTTCGCGTCCAGGCCGGGGGTGGCACGCATGTCGGTGTCGACCAGGCCGGCGTCGATGTCGCGCTGGGCCTGGACCATCTGGGGGTCGGGCGCCTTGGCCGTGGCGTCGACCGATTGGTCGCGTTCGTGAGGCAGCGGCATGTCGGGGTTCAACCTGGGCGGCTTCGCGCCACGCGGCGGTGTGGCCACCTGGCGGCCGACGGGATGCCGGGCTCTGGCGTTCAGGGACATGGGGTTACCTCGATGGGGTGATGGCTGGGCTGACTCACTTGACCGCCGGGCTGAGCGGTGCCGAGTGGTCGTTGTTCTGACCGGGCAACAGCTTCTGTTCGGACGCCTGCTTCGGCTTCCTTGTGCCGTCTGTTTCCCCCAGCGCCGGATCCGTTCTGGCTTCGGCCCCGGGCGGGAAGACCGACTCGGCGGGCGGCAACGACGGATCGGAGGCCGGTCCTGCTGTGGCACCGTATCCGTCCGGCACCGGCTGGTTGACCACCGGCGCGGTGGGGGCCTCCGGTGTCTTGTCACAGGCGCCCAAAAGCACCACACATGCGCAGAGCGCGATCAAGGTCAATGGCGTGTTCATGCAGTTCCTCTGTTGGTTGGCAGGCTCATGGAGCGAGTGGGTTGCGCGCGCATCGGATGACATGCCCATTGCGCGCAACCGAAGGGGTTCACGAGGGGGACCATGCTCTTCGTCGGCGCCGGTCGCGTCTGTGCGGAACCGAACGTTTCCGCGAACGGCAGGACCCAGCGCGTGCTGATCGAAACGGCTCATAGCTGCGTGCCCAACAGGGAAGCCAGCGTTTCACCCAGGCGCTCGCGAAGGCCTTGTCGACGACGTTCAGCGTCGCTTCGTCGTTGAGCCGGAAGGAGCGGTTGTCGAAGTTTGTCGAACCCACCGAGACCAGCAGGCCGTCGACGATCATCGGCTTGCGGTGCGTCCGGTTGTTCATGCGCCCGAGGTGTGTCCAGCGGGGCCAGCGTGCCATCGGCGTCACCTTCTATCGGGACGGTGCGGCGTTGCTTTGCCTGCAGGGGTGTGGCGAGAAGCGCTCATCGCGTCCGCTTGGTTCGGGCTGCGGGTTTGGCGGCGGCGGGCTTGACGGCGGCGTTCCAGACCTTCAGGTTCTCGCGGGTCGCCTCGGCGATGGCGGCGTTCACCTGCCGCTTCGCCTCTGCGCTGGCCTGGCCACGCATCGAACCGGCCACGCTGTTCGCCGTGCTCAGCCACATGCTCATGAACGGGTTTTTCTTCAGCCAGGGATTGGACATGGTGCGCTTTCGATGTTTGACGTGGAAGGACTCAGCGAACGCCGGAAGTTCCGGCGGTCCGAGCCCTGAGCAAGGTGTGTGTTTTCATCGGTGAACCTCGTGTTGGCACAGGGGGCGGTCCCGCTCCATGGCCGCCTCGTGGCGGCCATGGTTTTCAAGGGCCGCGGCCTGTGGCGAACGTCAGCGCCTGACGCGCACGATCAGCGCGCCCAGCACCATCGCGGCGGCCACCGCAGACAGCGGATGACGCCTGACCGTGCCGCGCAAGGCTTCGGCCCATTCGTCGCGGGTGGTGCCCATCTGGTGAGCGGTTTCGCGCAAGCTCGCTTCAGCGCCTGACAGGCTTTCGCCCAGTTGCCTGACCTTGGGCGCCGCGCTGCCGGCGAGGCGATCAACGGCATCGTGCGCCGCGTGCACCACCCGGTTCAAAGAGGCAACGGCCGCTGGCGGGGCTTTCTCAGACCCCGGCAGCATGGAGGTGTCGGGCACACGCTCGTGGTGATCGCTGGTGACCCAGGGGACTGGCGGTGCGGCATGGGGTTGCATGGTTTCGTTCATGTCGGGCTCCTGGGGTTGGTCAGGCGGTCTGGGCCAGCAGTTCGTCCTTGCGGGCGGCCATTTGTGCACCCAGATCGTCCATGTCCAGCGACGAGGACTTGGCCTTGGGGAACATCTCGTTCTGCTCTTCCTTGACGTGGTGCTTCACGTACTCCGACAGCACCTTGACCTTGGCGTCGTACATCTCGCCGTCGGGCTCGAGGCCTTCGATCTGTGCGATCAGGTCCTTCACACTGGTGTGTTCCACCGTGGCTTCGGGCACCAGCAGCTTGTCCTTCAGCGCCGTCTTCACGGCGGGATAGAAGATTTCTTCTTCGATCTGTGCATGCACGCTGAGCGCCGTGCAGATCTCGGCGACCAGGGCCTTCTTCTTCGGGATCGAACGGCTCTTTTCGTATTCGGCAAACATCTCGCTGACGGCCGCGTGGTCGGCTTTGAGCATGGCGATGGCGTCTTTCGGTGCGGGGGCAGTGGTCTTGGTGGTGGTCATGTTGAGTCTTTGGACAGGTGGGGGGAGAGATGGGACGGTGTCAGGTGAACAGGGCGATCAAAATGATGATCGGGATGGGGATGCCGAGAAACAGCAAGAGCAGGGATCGCATGGTGGCCTCCTTGGGTTTGTGGGAAAACAGGGTTCAGGCGTCGCGGCGCCGACCACCGAACGTGGCGGCCAGGCTGGCGACGAATGCGCCGACGAGCAGCGAAACGAACAGCCAGAGCGCGCTGTAGGCCGAGGCCTTGCGTGCCTTGTCGGCCGCATCACGCGCAGCCACTTCCGCGTCGTTCAACCTGGCCTGCGCCTTGGCGTAGACCTCAGAGACCCGCCTCTGGGCCTCGGGCTGCGACAGCCCGGTGCGCTGGGCCACGATCTGGCCCACGTGGCGGATGTCTTCGGGTGGCAGAGGCTCCGAGCGGCTGACGTTCATGAAGATCCGGCTGACCTCGGCCGTGTCCCTGCCAGAGGCGCGTTCACTGGCCGCCGTGTCGACTTGCATGCCTTCGGTTCCCATGGCGGGTGCTGCGGTGGCGGCATCACGCCGGAACAGCGAGTCGACAAAGTAGCCCATCGGACCGCCTTCGTCGTCATGCGCCATGCCTGCCGAGGCCGCGGCGCTCCCGACGGCGGAGCTGGCCGTGCGGGCAACGCCACCGACCACCTGGGCACCAGCCTGCACACCACCGCCAATGATCGAGCCGATGACCGAGGTCAGCAGCGCGGCGGTGGCCAGTGTTGCCACGGCCCAGGCCAGAAAGCCGTGGGCGGTGTCGCGGAAGTACACCTCGTCGGTGCGCGCATCGGTCCACTTGGTGCGCAGGCGGCCGGCGAGGTAGCCACCCATCCCCGACGCCAACAATTGCGTGAGCGTCAGCCACACGATGGTCGAGATACCGAGGGTCGCTGCGCTCACACCATCCTGGGCCCAGGGCGACACGGAAGACAGGCCGAGCCCGACACCGAGGATCAGCAGGATCAGGGACAGCGATGCAGCAGCGGCCCCGCCTGCGGCGATGGCGCCCCACGAGACAGCGCTGCTGAGCGGCCTCGTGTTGTCGGCGATGCTGCCCCGGAGCACGCGGGCGCGGGCAAGGTCTTCAGCGTTTGCTGTGGATGCAATGGCCATCGGAACTCCTTTCGGCGAAGAGCGGGTCGGGTGCCGGGACTTCCGTCACCTCGTGCTTTGCGCAGGGCGGACCGTAAGGACACGAGCCAGGGAGGTCTGTTCGCTTTCGCACACTGCTTCGCGTAGACCAAAGCGTCGAAAGGCCGTGACGCCCGTGGCGGGCGATCCTGAAAAACTTCATCACCCTGGCCGCGAAGTGGGCTGGGTTTTGCATACCCCTACGGATCGATGCTGGCACCAGCGTGCACCCCGCAACGGATGCGAAGGGCCATGCAGAATGACCCGAATGAAAAAACGATCACGCCCGTCCGCTTGGGCCAAGAGCTTCGAGCGGAGCCTCAAGGCGATGACACGCCTGGCCACCGCTTCCCGTACCCGGGCGCTCAAGAAGACCCTCAAGCCCGCGGCGGCCAAGCGCGCACCGCCGCCCGGTGCCGGCGCGTGGATGCCCGGCGTCGTCATGGGCGCGGCCGGCGCCCGGCGCTTCAGGGTCTACCGCCCGCCGGGTGTCGAGTTTGGCGAGAAGCTGCCGCTGGTGGTGATGCTGCACGGCTGCGGTCAGGACGCCAACAGCTTCGCCGCGAGCACGCGCATGAACCGCATCGCGATGCGTGAACGTTTTCTGGTGCTCTACCCGGAGCAGGACCGCCTCGCCAACGGGCAGGGCTGCTGGAACTGGTTCGACACCAAGACCGGCCGTGCCTATGGCGAAGCCGCCTTGATCATGCAGGCGGTCGACCAGGTCTGCCTGCTGCATCCCGTGGACAAGACCCGCGTGGCCATCGCTGGCCTGTCGGCTGGTGCGAGCATGGCCGCCTTGCTGGTCACCCGGCACCCGGGGCGCTTCAAGGCCGTTGTCATGCATTCGGGCATTCCGCCCGGCACCGCGCACTCCACCCTGTCGGCGCTGGGCGCCATGCATGGCCATCGCGTGACGACCCCGTTGATGACCACGCCGAACGCGATGGAGGCCCACTGGCCACCCCTGCTGGTGATCCACGGTGACGCGGACGCCGTGGTCTCGCCCAAGAACGGCCAGGCCGCGGCGCAAGTCTGGGCCCACGCGGCCGGGGCGAAGGCGAGCGAGGCGCGCAGCGTGCAACGGGGCCAGCGCTACCCGATGTCGGTCACCGATTTCAAACGCAAGGGCAGCACCGTGGCGACGCTGGTCGCCGTGAGCAAATTGGCCCACGCCTGGAGCGGAGGCCTCGCGAGCAAGGCCTTCAGCGACGGCCAGGGGCCGGATGCGTCGCGCATGGTCTGGGCTTTTGCGGCCAGGCAGTTTCGGGCCGCGGCCTGAGCGCTGGCCAGGGCCGGTGAACAGGCTGTTCGTCAGGCCGCACAGGGCCGCAGCAGGGGCTCGTGGTGGTCTGGGGCCGAAGGCGTGGTCTGCACCGTGGGGCACGAATAGTCACGACCGACCATGGCGCGCGCCCCCAGGTAGGTGTTGCGCAAGTGCTCGGTCAGGGCGTTCATGTCAACGTTGCCGGCTTCGTCGCAGGGCACGGTGACATCTTGATCACGGCCATCGTGCGACAGGAATCGCAGCAGATAGGCGCAGGCTGCCGGGTCGCAGACAGCGCGCGGCAGGACAGATGGGGTGTTCATGAGGTTTCCTTTCTCACGCTGGACGCTGAGCGTCAGGTGTTCCAGGATCCCAGCGCCTACCCAGTTCGTCGAACCGCCGCGTGAGGACACGATACGGCAAACAGTGGCGCCAGTACGCGCCAAAAAAAGCGGCTTGACTGTGCGGGCGCGTACACAGCCTTTAGAACGGCACCTCTTGCCCTGAGCGCAAAGCCTCCAGCTGCTGACGCAGCGCCGCGTTTTCCGCCTGCAACTCGCTGACCTGGGCACGCAGGCGCTGCAGTTCATCGCCCGCTTCGTCGGCCGGCTGATCGGCCGGTTGCTCTGGCGCCGCTTCCGACGGTTTGCGCTTCGCGTCGCGAACCCGCTTGGCCGCCAGCTTGAGCTCGTCCTTGCCGGCCAGCGCGGCGGCCTTCTGCTCTTCGGCCGGCAGGCTGGCCACGGCGGCCGCCGCGTTGAGCGAGATCGCCCCGGACTTCAGCGCCGCCACCAGCTCGGGCTCGGCCTGCTTCTGGATCTTTTCGATCATCACCACCTGGCTGCTGCTGAGCCGAGCCGCCCGGGCGATGTCTTCGCGGCTGTTCAGCGGCCGGGGCTCGGGCACGGGCGCTGTGGCCACCGGGTGGGCTGCAGGCGCGTCCGGCTCATCCGGCTCGGGCGATGTTTCCTCGCGCGGCGCAGCCAGAAAGCGGGCGCGCCGCTCGGCGATGATTTCGCGCTTGCGCAGCGCCAGCACGCCGCGCTGGAAGTCCGACACGCTGCGCCGGCCCAGGTGCTGGTCGATCATCCACAGGTGCACGTCCTCCATGGACTGGAAGCGCGGGTTCTGCACCGTCTCGAAGGGCAGGCCGTGTTTCTGGCAGATGCCGTAGCGGTTGTGCCCGTCCACCAGCACGTCGCCCCAGAGCACCAGCGCATCGCGGCAGCCCTCGGCCAGGATGCTGCGCTCCAGCGCCTCGTGTTCCTCCGGGGTCAAGGGGTCGATATAGGCTTTGAGTTCCGGGTTGACAGTGATGTTCATGAAGTCGGGGTTCGGGGAATGGCTTGGGGGCGCGAATTGTAGAGGGCGGGCTACGACGAGGCGCGCAACGCGATGGCGGCATTGGCGAGCGCGGGGCCAAACGCGCGCATCAGGACCTGAATGCGCGCGGCGTCCTTCAGTTCCGGGTGCGTGACCAGCCACAGAGGCGTCACCAGTTCCTCGATCGAGGCGGTCAGCGGTTGCAGATCCGGAATGCTCGACTCGACAAACGCCGGCAACAGGGCAATGCCGATGCCGGCGCGTGCCATGTTGGCGGCGTGGCTGAAATTGTCCACGCGCAGCACGACCTGATCGGCGGGCACGCGCCTGGCCAGCCACCGGTCGAACTTCAGATCGTGGGCGTCGTGCTCGAAACCGATCCAGCGTCGTTGGCCCATCAGGTCATCGATGTTTTGAAGGGGCAATTTCCCTCGCCCTGTCCGGCGCGTGAAGACCTTGAACTGAAGGTCGGCCAGCCTTCGACCCACCAGCCAGTCCGGCACCGTGTCGGCGATGCGGATCGCGATGTCGGCCTCACGTCTTCTCAGATTGACGTGTTCCCGGGTGCTGACCAGCTCGATCTGGACGTCCGGGAACGACGACCTGAACTGCGCCAGCACCGAAGGCAGCAAATGATCGATGACGATGGACGACACGCTCACGCGCACGTTGCCACTGGGACGCAGGTCTGCACCGCTGGCGCGCATCTCGGCGCCGATGGCCAGTGGCTCGAACTCTCGCGCCGCCCGTTCGATCTCGTGACCCGCAGCGGTGAGGGTGTAACGAAGCCGCCCGCGATTGAACACCTTGGTCTTGAGGCGCGACTCGATCAGATCGAGCTTGCGCAGCAAGGTCGAATGCGTCATGCCGAGTGGCGCGAAGGCCTTCGCCACGCTGCCATGGCGCGAGACCGCCAGCACGGTCTGGAAGTCGGACCAGTTCAGCAGGAGTCGCCGTTCGTCGGGATGGGTGGTTGCTTGTCGCATGGGGGAATAGGGGTGTATCTGGTGCGCAACCGGCTGCTCACATGATCATTTTTGCAAACTTCGACTTTCAAAATTCAGCTTAGTTTCGCAGGGTTCATAAGTTACTGTGCAGATATGAAAGAGAACACGAAGTCGGGCGCTGCATCGCGCCGCAAGCGTTCTGCGGCGGAACCGAAGAACCTGATGACGCTTGCAGCAGGCCCGGTTCCCGAGCAGGTGCTGGTGGAACTGAAACGGCGTGTGCTTGAAATCGAGGTCGGATACCGCGAGGTCGCCCAGAAGATGGGGCAGCTCTACATGTACGCCGATCAGCAAGGGCTGGCCTTCCTCACCCGTTCTCTTGATCGACCGATGCGCAATGCAGCCGACAACGAACGCGCGATGGTGTCGATCCTCGACGAACTGCGGGTCACCTCAAGCCGCCGCCTAACCGGAAACAACTGAAATGAACAAGCCACTCCTGCAGACGACCGCGGACCGGCCCGGCAGAGCCCTCGGAGAACAGGACATCCACCTGTTCCGCGAGGGCACACATTCGCGGCTGCACCAGAAGCTCGGGTGTCACCTGCATGCGACGGGGGCCAGCTTTGCGCTCTGGGCACCGAACGCCCGGTCGGTCTCGGTGATCGGTGACTTCAACGACTGGAATGCCGATGCCCATCCAGCCCAGGCGCGTTCAGACGGCTCGGGCATCTGGGAGCTGGATGTGCGCGGCGTCGAGGCAGGGCAGCGCTACAAGTTCGCGGTCTTCACGCAAGCCGGTGAGCGGCTCGAGAAGGCGGACCCCTTTGCGTTCCGCGCCGAGCTGGCGCCGGCCACCGCATCCGTGGCCTGGCCTCTGGATGGTCACGCGTGGGCCGACGGTGCGTGGATGGCGGGTCGCGCGACGACCCGTGCGCTGAATGCGCCGATGTCCGTCTACGAGGTACACCTCGGGTCCTGGCGGCGCGGCGAGGGCGGGGAGATGCTCGACTACCGCAGCATGGCGTGGTTGTTGGCGCAACACGTGACGGATCTGGGGTTCACGCATGTCGAGCTGATGCCGATCACGGAGCATCCGTTCTATGGCTCGTGGGGCTATCAGACGACCGGCTATTTCGCGCCGACCTCGCGCTACGGAACACCGCAGGACTTCAAGTTCCTCGTCGACACGCTGCACCAGGCGGGCATCGGGGTGATTCTGGACTGGGTGCCATCTCACTTCCCTGCCGACGCACACGGG
Source organism: Hydrogenophaga sp. ZJX-1 (assembly GCF_048590325.1). Lineage (NCBI taxonomy): Bacteria > Pseudomonadati > Pseudomonadota > Betaproteobacteria > Burkholderiales > Comamonadaceae > Hydrogenophaga > Hydrogenophaga sp. ZJX-1. Next base: position 85,135 of record NZ_JBMBRA010000003.1, on the reverse strand, counting down.
CTGGCGCAGTTCGACGGCACCCACCTCTACGAGCATGCCGATCCGCGGCAAGGGTTTCACCCGGAGTGGAACTCGTCGATCTTCAACTACGGGCGCAACGAGGTGCGCTCCTTCCTGCTGTCGAGTGCGATGTTCTGGCTCGACGAATACCACATCGACGCCTTGCGTGTGGACGCCGTGGCCTCCATGCTCTACCTCGACTACTCGCGCAAGGCCGGCGAATGGATCCCCAACGTGCACGGCGGACGGGAGAACCTGGAAGCCATCACTTTCCTGCGCGAGCTCAATGAATCGGCGTACCGCGACCATCCCGGTGTGCAGGTGATCGCCGAGGAGTCCACGGCGTGGCCGATGGTGTCGCGGCCCACCTACGTCGGCGGCCTGGGCTTCGGCATGAAGTGGAACATGGGCTGGATGCACGACACGCTCAGCTACATGCAAGAGGACCCGATCCACCGGCGGTGGCACCACGGGCAGCTGACGTTTTCGCTCGTCTACGCTTTCAACGAGAACTTCATGCTGCCCCTCTCGCACGACGAGGTGGTGCACGGCAAAGGGTCGCTGATCGAAAAAATGCCCGGCGACGACTGGAAAAAGTTCGCCAACCTGCGGCTGCTCTACGGCCACATGTGGGCACACCCCGGCAAGAAGCTGTTGTTCATGGGGTGCGAATTCGGCCAGCGACGCGAATGGAACCACGACCGCGAACTGGACTGGGGCCTGATCGACGGCAGCGTAATGCACGGCGGCCTGCAGCGGTGGGTCGGGGATCTCAATCGCCTCTATCGCAGCGAGCCCGCGTTGCATGCGCTCGACTTTGATGCCGCAGGCTTCGAATGGATCGATGGCGCCGACGCCGAAGGCAGCGTGCTGAGCTATCTGCGCAAGTCGGGCGAAGGCGACGCGGTGCTCGTGGTGGCCAATTTCACACCCATGCCGCGCGAGAACTACCTGGTGGGCGTGCCATCGCCGGGATACTGGCGCGAACTGCTCAACAGCGACGCGACGCTGTATGGCGGCAGCGGCGTGGGTAACCAGGGCGGCGTCGACAGCGTGCCCGTCGCGGCGCACGGCCGCTTTCACGCGTTGAACCTGCAACTGCCGCCGCTGGGCGTGCTGTTCCTGAAACTGGAAGGAGCTGCGTCGTGAGCCTCGACAAAGAAGTCCATCCCATCGCCCTGACCGATGGCCGTGTCCGCGTGGTGATCGAGAACATCCAGCCGGCGGTGGACGGCGGTCGCTTCCCCGTCAAGCGCATCACCGGCGATGAGGTCGTGGTCGAAGCCGACTGTTTTGCAGACGGCCACGACGTGGTGGCCTGCATGCTGAAGTGGCGCAGCGCCGGATCGGCCTGGAAGAGCACGCCGATGAAGCCGCTCGGCAACGACCGCTGGCGTGCCAGCTTCGTCGTCGACGCGCTGGGCATCTGGGAATACGCGGTCTGTGCCTGGGTCGATCCGTTCCAGTCCTGGCGCCATGATTTCGCGCGTCGTGTCGATATCGACGACGTGCGGGTCGCCGCCGCCTCCGGGGTCGGCCTGATCGATGAATGCGCGGCGCGTTGTGACCGTGTGGCCGATGCCGAACTGCTCCGGGCATGGTCGCGCGAACTCGCGCAACTCGCCACCGACGCCCAGGCCGACGTCGATGCGTTGAAGCGCGTTGGCGATGACGCAGCGCGTGCCGCCGTCGCCTGCCGCCACCCCGATCTGCGCCACGCGTTCACCCACCCCCAGACCTACGCTGTCACGGTCGAGCGTGAGCGGGCGCGCTTCTCCGCGTGGTATGAGTTCTTCCCCCGATCGGCGTCAGACGACGCCAGCCGGCACGGTACGTTCGCCGACTGCGAAGCCTGGCTGCCCTACGTCAAGCGCATGGGATTCGATGTGCTGTACTTTCCGCCGATCCATCCGATCGGACGGTCGCGTCGCAAAGGAAAAAACAACACGCTCGACGCCAAGGCCGACGACCTGGGCAGCCCGTGGGCCATCGGCGCCGCCGAGGGCGGGCACACGGCGATCCTCGGTGAACTCGGGACGGCCGCTGACTTCAGGCGGCTCGTCGAGCAGGCCGCCCGGCTCGACATCGACATCGCGCTCGATATCGCGTTCCAGTGCGCGCCCGACCACCCGTGGGTGAGCGAGCATCCCGACTGGTTCAAGAAGCGTGCGGACGGCAGCATCCAGTACGCCGAAAACCCGCCGAAGAAGTACCAGGACATCTACCCCTTCGACTTCGAGAGCGCCGACTGGCGCGCGATGTGGCTCGCGCTGGCGGGCGTCTTTGAGCACTGGGTCGCTGAAGGGGTGCGCGTGTTTCGCGTGGACAACCCGCACACCAAGGCCTATCCGTTCTGGGAGTGGGTGATCGCCCGCGTGCGCGCGCTGCAGCCCGAGGTGGTGTTCCTGTCCGAGGCCTTCACACGGCCGCGCGTGATGCACCGGCTTGCCAAGGTGGGCTTCAGCCAGTCGTACACCTACTACACCTGGCGCAACACGAAGCAGGAAATCACCGACTACTTCACCGAGCTGACCCGCGGCCCGGGCCGCGAGTACTTCCGCCCCAACGTCTGGCCCAACACGCCGGACATCCTGCCCGCTGCGCTCCAGTACGGTGGACGCCCGGTCTTCATGGCCCGGGTGGCCATGGCAGCGACATTGGCCGCCAACTATGGGATCTACGGGCCGGCTTACGAATTGCTGGAGGCGCAGGCGCTGCGTGCCGGTGGCGAGGAGTACCTCGATTCGGAGAAGTTCGAGCGCCGCGTGTGGGACCGCACGCGCGCCGATTCGCTGGCCGAGTTCATCGCGGTGCTGAACCGCGCCCGGCGCAGCAACCCGGCGTTGCAGAGCGATGCCGGCCTGCGATTCCTGAACATCGACAACGAGCAGATGATCGCCTACGCCAAGACCTCTGCCGACGGTGCGAACACCGTCGTGTGTGTGGTGAACCTCGATCCGCACCACACGCAGAGCGGCTGGATCGAGCTCGAACAGGACACCCTCGGTATCCAGCCCGGGCAGGCCTACCAGTTGCACGATCTGATCAGTGGTTCCCACTTTCTCTGGCACGGGGCGCGCAATTTTGTCAGCCTGGACCCCCAGCGCTCGCCCGTCCATGTGATGGAGCTCCGGTCGCGCCTGAAGCGCGAGAACGATTTTGACTACTTCCTTTGAGAGATGCCTGTGATCGATGAACCCCAGCTCGCAGAGATCGGCGCGATCATCCCTGACACATCGGCGGCCGATCCCGCACCAGATCCGCTCTGGTACAAGGATGCGGTCATCTACGAGCTCCACATCAAGGCCTATGCCGACGCCAATGGCGACGGCATCGGTGACTTCCGGGGTCTGACCGAACGTCTCGACCACGTGCAGTCGCTCGGCGTCAACACGATCTGGTTGTTGCCGTTCTACCCGTCACCCCAGCGTGACGATGGCTACGACGTCGCCAACTACGAGGACGTGAACCCCAACTACGGCACGCTCGACGACTTCAGGGCCTTCGTGATCGAGGCACACCGGCGCGGCCTGCGCGTGATCACCGAGCTGGTCGTCAACCACACGTCCGACCAGCACCCCTGGTTTCAGGCCGCGAGGCAAGCCCCCAAGGGCTCGCCCGAGCGCGACTTCTACGTCTGGAGCGACGACAACACGCTGTATTCGGGCACGCGCATCATCTTCACCGACACCGAGAAGTCGAACTGGACCTGGGACGAGGTCGCGCAGCAGTATTTCTGGCACCGCTTCTTCAGCCACCAGCCCGATCTGAACTTCGACAACCCGCTGGTCCTTGAGGCCGTGCTCAAGACCATGGAGTTCTGGCTCGAGATGGGGGTGGACGGCTTCCGGCTCGACGCCATCCCCTACCTCATCGAGCGCCACGGCACGAGCAACGAGAACCTGCGCGAAACCCACACGGTGATCAAGGCGATCCGCGCGCGCATCGAAGCCAGCTACCCGGGTCGCCTGCTGCTGGCCGAGGCCAACATGTGGCCCGAGGACGTGCGCGAGTATTTTGGTGACGCCGACGAATGCCAGATGGCGTACCACTTCCCGCTGATGCCGCGGATGTACATGGCCATTGCCCAGGAAGACCGCCACCCGATCGTCGAGATCCTGGCGCAGACGCCCGAGATCCCCGACAGCTGCCAGTGGGCGGTGTTCCTGCGCAACCACGACGAACTCACGCTGGAGATGGTCACCAGCAAGGAGCGCGATTACATGTACCGCATGTACGCCTCCGACGCGCGGGCGCGCATCAACCTCGGCATCCGCCGCAGGCTCGCGCCGCTGCTGGAAAACGACCGCGCGCGCATCGAGTTGATGAATGGCCTCCTGCTGTCGATGCCCGGCACGCCGGTGCTCTATTACGGTGACGAGATCGGCATGGGGGACAACATCTTCCTCGGCGACCGCGATGGCGTGCGCACACCGATGCAGTGGACCAGCGACCGCAACGGTGGCTTCTCGCGCGCCGATCCGCAGCGCCTGTACCTCCCCCCGATCCAGGACCCGATCTACGGTTTCGAGGCCTTGAATGTCGAGGCACAGGCGCGCGAGCCGTCGTCGCTGATGAACTGGACCAAGCGCATGCTTGCCATGCGCAATGCGACCCAGGCCTTTGGCCGCGGCCGCTTCACGATGCTGCATCCGGGCAACCGCAAGGTGCTGGCCTACGTGCGTGATCACGGCGAAGACGTCATCCTGTGCGTCTTCAACGTCAGCCGCGTCGCGCAGCCGGTCGAGCTGTCGCTGGAGGCCTACAAGGGCCGCGTACCGGTCGAGATGATGGGACGCAGCCCGTTCCCACCCATCGGCGATCTGCCCTACATGCTGACGCTGCCGGCCTATGGCTTCTTCTGGTTCCGCCTCGCCACCGATGCCGCGCCGCCGCGGTGGCACGAAGAGCGCCTGGCGCTCGAGGACCTGCCGGTGCTCGTGCTGTTCGACGACTGGAACAGCTTCTTCCGCGGCAAAGTCGTGCCGTGGCGCATCGGCATGGCCGAGAAGACGCGCAACCAGTTCGAACGCGAACTGATGCCCCGCTTCATGCTGCGCCAGCGCTGGTACGCCGCGAAAGGTGAGCCCCTGGAGCGCGCCACACTGGCCGCGCACGGCCTGCTCGAAGAAGGCAAGTCGCAGTGGCTGCTGGCGCTGATCGACACCCAGGGCCCAGCGGAACCCGAACGCTATTTCGCGCCCCTGGTGATTGCCTTCGAAGACGACGACGAAGAGCGCACCCGCACCCTGATGCCCTTGGCGGTGACCAAGGTGCGCCAGCAGGCCACGATGGGCGTGCTGGCCGACGCGATGGGCGACGAGCTCTTTTGCCGGGCCATGGTGACCGCCATTGGCGCGCGGCGCGAAACCGTTGCCGACGGCGGCGTGGTGCGTTTCGTGCCGACCAAGGCCTACAGCGCGGTCATTGGCGACGCGCTCCAGGGCGCCACGCCGCTGCAGCGGCTGACCACGAGCAGCAACTCGATCAGCCTGTTGGGCGATCAGATCTTCCTGAAGGCCTACCGGCGATTGCATGCCGGCGTCAGCCCCGAACTTGAAATGGGCGGTTTTCTCACCGACGTTGCGCACTTCGAGCATTGCGTGCCCGTGGCCGGCAGCGTCGAGTTCCACGCCAAGGACGGCTCGGTCTGGGCGCTGGCACTGCTGCAGGCGCAGGTGAAGAACCAGGGCGACGCATGGAACTTCACGGTCGACCAGCTGGCGCGGTTGCTCGAATCGCTGCGCAACGTCGACACCGATCTGCAGGCCGGCATGGACGCGATGGCGCAGCGGGTGGAAGTGCTGGCGCGGCGTGTGGCGGCGCTGCACGTGGCACTGGCACAACCCCATGGGTTGCCAGCGTTCGACCCGGAGCCCATCCGGGTCGATGACCTCGTGAACTGGTCGTCGGCCGTGCGCGTCGAGTTCGAACGCACGCTCGCGCTGCTGGATCAGCGCCACGCCGCATTGAGCGAGCCGCAGGCTGTCCTGGCCTCCCGGGTGGTGTCCGCCCGCGCCGCGCTCGATGCACGGATTGCCCAGGCCGCCGCGACAGCGCCAGCCGGCGTGAAGACCCGGTTGCACGGCGATCTGCACCTGCAACAGGTGTTGATCGCACAAGACGACTTCCTGATCATCGACTTTGAGGGTGAGCCGCAGCGATCGCTCGAAGAGCGGCGTGCCAAACACAGTGCGCTGCGGGATGTGGCCGGCATGTTGCGCTCGTTCGACTACGCCAGACACACGGCGCTGCACCAGACCGCGCAGGGCAGCGTCGAGCTGGAGCGGCTGGCGTCAGGCGCCCGGCGCTGGGAGCGCTTCGTCAGGCAGGCGTTTCTGGGGGCCTACCGTCAGGTCGTGGTGGCCGGAGGACTCTACGCGGATGCGGCCGCGTTCGACGAAGCCACCGCATTGCTGGACCTGTTCGAACTCGAGAAGGCGTTGTATGAGCTGCGCTACGAACTGGACAACCGGCCGGACTGGGTCGGCGTCCCGCTCGCCGGAATTGCCGCGCTTGCCGGCGTTGAACACTAGACACCAGGAGTTGAGATGGAAAACATCGACGTGATGCTGGTCCCGCTGCGCGGGCTCCTGCTTGAAATTGGCAACTTTCTGCCCCGCCTGGGCGTGGCCCTGGCGGTGATTGTGGTCGGCTGGCTGCTGGCCAAGGGCTTGCGCATGGGTGTCGTGAAAGCGTTGAGGGCGCTCAACTTCCACATCCTGACCGAGCGTGCCGGCATCGACGGGTTCCTGAAGCAGGGTGGCACCGAGAAGGACACGGTCGCGTGGTTCGGCGTCATCGCTTACGTGCTGGTGCTGATCGCCTCACTGATCGTCGCCTTCAACACCCTGGGCCTGACCCAGGTGACCGATCTGCTGGGCAAGATACTGTTGTTCGTGCCACGTCTGCTCGTGGCGCTGCTGGTGATCGTGTTCGGCAGCTATTTTTCGCGTTTCGTCGCGAACACGGTGCAGCGCTACTTCCGTGCCGCGGGCATCAGCGATGCCGAGATCCTGGGCCGCATCGTGCGCTACGCGGTCATGATCTTCGTGCTGCTGCTGGCCGTTGACCACCTGGACATTGGTGGTGGGCTGATCCAGCACACCTTCCTGATCTTGCTGGGCGGCGTCGTGTTCGCGCTGGCGCTGGCGTTCGGGCTCGGCGCGCGTGAGCGCGCTGCCCAACTGATCGAGCGCTGGTTCCCGCGCGACCCGACGGATCGGATCTGATGGCCACCACCGCCCTCATTGATGCCCTGTGGCCCGGGAAACCCTATCCGAGGGGGGCGACCTGGGATGGCATGGGTGTCAACTTCGCGCTCTTTTCCGAGTCGGCCGAGCGTGTCGAGTTGTGTCTCTTCGATGCGAGCGGACGCAACGAGATCGCGCGCCTGGCCCTGCGCGAGCAGACCGACCAGGTCTTCCACGGCTACCTGCCCCAGGCGCGCCCGGGTTTGTTGTACGGCTATCGGGTCTATGGGCCTTACCGTCCGCAAGACGGCCACCGCTTCAACGGCCACAAGCTGCTGCTGGACCCCTACGCCCGCAACATCGTCGGCACCATCCGCTGGCACGACGCCTTGTTCGGCTACCGGGTTGGAAGCGCCCAGGGCGATCTGTCGTTCGACCGGCGCGACAGTGCCCCCTACCTGCCGCGCTGCAAGGTCATCGAATCGGCGTTCACCTGGGGTGACGACCGTCCGCCCAACGTTCCCTGGCACGAGACCGTGATTTACGAACTCCACGTCGCCGGTTTCACCAAGCGCCACCCCGACGTGCCGCCCGCGCTTCGCGGCACCTATGCCGGCCTGACCTGCGCGCCCGTGATCGAGCATTTCAAGCGCCTCGGCGTGACCACGGTCGAGCTGATGCCGGTGCACTCCTTCCTGGACGACCGCCACCTGGTCGAACGCGGCCTGCGCAACTACTGGGGCTACAACACGATCGGCTACTTCGCGCCCGAGCACCGGTACAGCGCGAGCGGCAAGATCGGCGAGTTCAAGACCATGGTGCGCACGCTGCACGAGGCCGGCATCGAGGTCATTCTCGACGTGGTCTACAACCACACGGCGGAAGGCAACGAACTCGGTCCGACACTGGGCTTCCGCGGCATCGACAACGCGTCCTACTACCGCCTGGCACAAGACAACCCGCGCCACTACCAGGATTTCACCGGCTGCGGCAACACGCTGAACATGCGGCATCCGCGTGTGTTGCAGCTGCTGATGGACTCGCTGCGCTACTGGGTCACGGAGATGCATGTGGATGGCTTCCGCTTCGATCTGGCGTCGGCGCTCGCGCGCGAGCTGCACGCCGTCGATCGGCTGAGCGCGTTCTTCGACATCCTGCGTCAGGACCCTGTGCTGTCTCGCGTCAAGCTGATCGCCGAGCCATGGGACCTGGGCTCCGGTGGCTACCAGGTCGGCAACTTTCCCGTCGGCTGGGCCGAGTGGAACGACAAGTACCGCGACACCATGCGGGCGTACTGGAAGGGCGAGGGCGGCGTGATCGGTGAATTCGCGCAGCGCCTCACGGGATCAAGCGACCTCTACAACCGCAGCAGCCGCAAGCCCTACGCGAGCATCAACTTCATCGCCGCCCACGACGGCTTCACGATCGCCGACGTGGTGGCCTACAACGACAAGCACAACGAAGCCAACGGCGAAGAGAACCGCGATGGCCACAGCCACAATCTTTCGTGGAACTCCGGTGTCGAGGGTCCGACGGACGACGTCGACGTGCGTGCCCTGCGGGCGCGCCAGCAGCGCAACTTCATCACCACGCTGCTGCTCTCGCAGGGCGTTCCCATGCTGCTGGCCGGCGATGAAATGGGGCGCACCCAGCGCGGCAACAACAACGCCTACTGCCAGGACAACGACATCAGCTGGCTCGACTGGACGCCCAGCGCCGACCAGCGCTCCTTGCTGGCCTTCACGCAACGCGTGATGGCGCTTCGCGCGGCGCACCCGGTGTTCCGCCGACGCGACTTTTTCCAGGGCCGGCCGCTGCACGGCAGCACCGTGCGCGACATTGTCTGGCTGCAACCCCGCGGCACCGAGATGGGCGAGCAGGAATGGGGAGAAGACCACGCTCGCGCCCTGGCCGTCTTTCTGTCGGGCGATGGCCTCAATGAAGTCGACCTGCGGGGCCGCGCCGTGCGCGACGACAGCTTCCTGTTGATGTTCAACGCCAGTTCGAACGAAGTGCAGTTTGTGCTGCCGTCAGGCCTGGTCCCACCGGCGGGCGAATTGCTGATCGACACCTCGTCCGGCGCGGACCAACCCGACGCCCCCTTCGACTCGGGCGAACCCTACGTGCTGGCCGCGCGATCGCTCGCGCTCGTGCGCTTCAAGAGGAACCCTGCGCCATGAAGCGTCTGCACGACATGCCTTTTGGGGCGCAGCCGACCGAACGGGGCGGCGCGCGGGTTCGCCTGTGGGCGCCGGCCGCAACGGATGTCGTGCTGGTGCGCAGCGGCGACGGACCGGACCAGGGCAGCTTCCCCATGGATGCGTTGGAGGGCGGCTGGTTCGAGCTTGAATTGCCGCGAGCCCAGGTCCGCACCGACTACGCGTTCCGCATCGACGACGGCCTGGTGGTGCCCGATCCCGCCTCCCGCAGCCATCGCGACGACGTGCATGGACCCAGCACCTTCATCGACCCGCGCAACTTCGACTGGACCGACGGCGCCTGGCGCGGCCGGCCCTGGCACGAAGCGGTGATCTACGAACTTCACGTGGGCTGCTTCACCGCCGAGGGGACGTTCGCGTCCGCCATCGCCCGGCTGGACGCGCTCGTCGCCCTCGGCATCACAGCGATCGAGCTGATGCCGGTGGCGGCATTCGCAGGCCGACACGGCTGGGGTTATGACGGCGTGCTGCCGTTCGCCCCCAAGGCCGCCTACGGCTCGCCCGACGATTTCAAGCGGCTGGTCTGTGCGGCCCACCAGCGGGGGCTGATGGTGCTGCTGGATGTGGTCTACAACCACTTCGGCCCCGACGGCAACTACCTCAACGCCTATGCCCCCGGCTTCTTCAATCCAGACGTAACCACGCCCTGGGGCGCCGCCATCAACCTCGACGGTGAGGGCAGCCGCGTGGTGCGCGATTTTTTCATCCACAACGCGCTCTACTGGATCGAAGAGTTCCATCTCGACGGCCTGCGCATCGACGCGGTGCACGCGATGCACGACACCGGAACGCCGCACTTCATCGACGAGCTCGTGTCTGCCGTGCGCGCTGGCCCCGGGCGCGAGCGGCACGTGCACCTGGTGCTGGAAAACGACCTCAACGACGCGGCGCGCCTGCGCCGCGACGAGAGCGGTGGACCGCTGCTGGCCGACGCGCAATGGAACGACGACGTGCATCACGCCGTGCACGTCATGGCCACCGGCGAGACGGACGGCTACTACAGCGACTACGCCGTCGAGCCGGTGCGACTCTTCGGCCGCGCCCTGGCCGAGGGTTTCGGATTCCAGGGCGATCCTTCACCCTACCGCGACGGCGAGCGGCGCGGCACGCCCTCGGCGCATCTGCCGCCGCTGGCCTTCGTCAACTCGCTGCAGACACACGACCAGGTGGGCAACCGCGCGTTCGGCGAGCGCATCGCCACGCTCGCCGCAGCCGCGGATCGCAGCGATGCGCTGCGCGCGCTGCTGGCGTGTGTGCTGCTGGCGCCGTCACCGCCGATGCTGTTCATGGGCGAGGAGTGGGCGGCCGGCACACCGTTCCTGTACTTCTGCGACCACCAGGGTGAGCTCGCGCAGGCCGTGACCCACGGGCGGCGTGCGGAGTTCGGCCGCTTCGCCCGCTTCAACGATCCGGGCGCACGCGACGCCATCCCCGATCCGAACGCCGAAAGCAGCTTCGCCAGGAGCCAGCTCGACTGGCAGGAACGCGAGCGGGCGCCGCACGCCGAATGGCTCGCGCTGTACAGCGATCTGCTGCGACGGCGGCACGCGCACCTCATACCCTGGCTCCAGGGCGCACGCAGCGGCGTCATGACGCTGCCGGCGCCCGGCACGCTTCGCATCACCTGGCCGCTGGGTTCAGGGCATCGCTGGCACCTGCTGGCGCAGCTGGCATCGCACGAAAGCCCCGCAGGCCTGGCGACCGAGCTGCCGGGTGCCCTGGTGTATCGCAGCCACCCAGTCGCTGCGCGGCTGGCCCCCTGGTCGGTGCAGATCGCGATCGAGGCGCCATGACAACCCATTCCCCCCGGCGGCAGGCCATCGTGCCGCACGCCACCTACCGCGTTCAGTTGCACAACGGCTTTCGCTTCACCGATGCGATGGCGCTCGTGCCCTACCTGGCCGATCTGGGCATCAGTCACCTCTACATCTCGCCGCCGTTGCGGGCGCGGGCTGGCAGCCAGCACGGCTACGACGTGGTCGACCACGGCATGCTCAATCCCGAGCTGGGCACGCGCGCCGATTTTGATCAGCTCGTTGCGAGCCTGCACGCACGTGGCATGGGGCTGCTGGTCGACATCGTGCCCAACCACATGGGGGTGCTCGGCGGCGACAACGCCTGGTGGCTCGACGTGCTGGAGAACGGCCCCGCGTCGGCGTACGCCGACCACTTCGACATCGCGTGGCGCAACGCCGATCCGGTGCTGTCGGAAAAGGTGTTGTTGCCGGTTCTGGGTGACCAGTACGGCGCAGAACTCGAACGGGGTGACATTCGTCTGGCTTTTGATGCGGCTGGCGGGTGCTTCACCTTGGCCTACCACGAACACCGTTTGCCGATCGACCCGAGTGGATACGGCGCGCTGCTGCGGCTGGCGCAGCGCGCCTTGTTGCCGGGCGCGATGTCGGGCGTGCGCGTCAACCGGCTTTCAAGCCTCGCCACCCTGTTCGACCGCTTGCCGGCGCGCAACGAAACCGAGGCCTCCGCCCGCGAACGCCGTCAGCTGGACACGACCCGATTGAAGGCGGCGCTGGCACAGCACGTGCACGAATTTCCCGCGCTGGTGTCGGCCATCGATCAAACGGTCACCGTGATGAACGGTCGACCAGGGGACCGCAGCAGTTTCGATGCACTCGACGCACTCATCGACGCGCAGGCTTACCGGCTCGCGCATTGGCGTATCGCGGCCGACGAGATCAACTACCGCCGCTTCTTCGACATCAACGAACTCGCTGCGCTGCGCATGGAGCGCCCCGACGTGTTCGAGGCGACGCACCGCCTGCTGCTCGAGCTGGCGGCCAGCGGCGCCATCGATGGCCTGCGGGTCGACCACCCCGACGGCATGGCCGATCCGGCGGGCTATTTCGAACGCCTGCAACTGCGCTATGCCCAGATGGCGGGGCTGCCAGCGCCCACCGGGCGACGGGGTGACGGGGCGCCCGATCTGCCGCTGTACGTCGTGATCGAGAAGATCGTCGCTCCGCACGAAGCGGTGCCGAACGACTGGGCGGTCCACGGCACCACCGGCTACCGCTTCGCCAACGTGATCAACGGGCTGATGATCGACGGCGCCGCGAAAACCCGGCTGGACCGGGTGTGGCGCTCGTTCGTGGGCGAGGAGGCCGTGGACTTCGACACCCTGGCCTGGCATTGCCGCCACGTCGTGATGGATGGAACGCTGGCCGGCGAGCTCACGGTGCTCAGCGCCTCGCTGTTGCGCCTGGCCCGCGAGGATCGCCGCACGCGCGACTTCACGCTGAACTCGCTGCGGCTGGCGCTGGCCGAAGTCGTGGCGTCGTTCCCGGTCTACCGCACCTACATGCTCGACAAGCCGAGCGCGCAGGATCGCAAGTTCATCGACTGGGCCATTGGCCGCGCCCGCCGTCGCAGTCTCGTGGCTTCCCCCGGTGTGTTCGACTTCCTGCGGCGCGTGCTGATCGGTCGCCCTTTGACCGGCGCTCCGCTCGGCCTGGGCGTGCGCTATCGGGCGTTTGCGCGCCGGCTGCAGCAGTACACGGCGCCGGTGGCGGCCAAGGGCATCGAGGACACGGCGCTGTACCGCCACCACCGGCTGGTTTCGGTGAACGACGTGGGCGGCGACCCCGATGCGTTCGGCATGTCCGTCGATGCCTTCCACGCCGCCAGTCTTGACCGCTCGATCCGATGGCCAGACACGATGCTGGCGACCTCCACCCACGATGCCAAGCGCTCGGAAGATGTGCGCCTGCGCATCGACGTCATCAGCGAGATGCCCGCGGCCTGGCGCCTGACCGTTCGGCGCTGGAGCCGGTTGAACCGCAGCCACAAGCGCACCGTGGACGGCGAGCGCGCACCGACGCGCAACGACGAGTACCTGCTCTATCAACTGCTGTTGGGCAGTCTGCCCGACGGTGAGCTCGACGATGCAGGGCTGGGCGACTATGCGCTGCGGATCGAGCAGGTGATGCTCAAGTCGGCCCGCGAGTCCAAGGCGGTGACCAGCTGGATGAACCCCAACGTGGCGTATGAAGGCGCGCTGAGCGCGTTCGTGCGCGCGGTGCTGGGGCGCCGCGAGCACAACCTGTTTCTTGAGGACCTGCAGAGCAATGCGGCGGTGGTCGGGTGGCACGGCGCCCTCAATGGCCTGACGATGGCGGTGGTCAAGACCCTGTCCCCGGGCGTTCCGGATTTTTACCAGGGACACGAAGCGATCCAGCTCTCGCTGGTCGACCCCGACAACCGGCGCCCGGTCGACTTCGCCCGGCGCCGGGACATGCTCGCCGAGGCGCGGGCCATCGCAGCCTTGCCCGACCGGTCTGCTGCGCTGGGCGAGCTGCTGGCCCATGCGGGCGACGGTCGGGCCAAGTTCTGGGTCACCTGGCAGGCGCTGCAACTTCGGCAGGCCCATGCCGACATGCTGCGCCACGCGGACTACCTGCCGCTGGCGGTGCGCGGCGAGCGCAGCGCCAACGTGATCGCGTTCGCGCGGCGCCAGGGGCGGTCCTGGGTGGTGGTGGTCGGCACGCGCCTGAGCGCCGCATTCGGGCTGCCGATGGGCACTGCACCGGTCGGCGAACGTTGGGGCGACACTGCGATCGTCTGGCCTGAAGGCGGCATGCCGGACCCCGCAGACCCCTGGCTCACCGATGCGGTGAGCGGCCGGCGCCACGGGCCACTGGGGGCGACGCTGCCGCTGGCCGAAGTGCTGCGAGAATTTCCGGTGGCGGCGCTCTTCAGCGCCGACGCCGGAACCCATGACCCAACAGCCTGACGCCTCCACCATCCCGCTCATCGAAGCCTGCACCCAGGCCGCGCTGAAGCTGTTGCAGGCCAACCTGACGCCGCACGGCATCCTGGCCGCCGCTCGGACCGAAGCCGCCGAGGCGCGCCGCTACACCCGCATCTTCGGGCGCGATGCGGCGATCTGCGTCATGGCCATGTGTGGCAGCGGCGTTGACGCCTTGGAGGAGGGCGCGGTCGCCAGCCTGGATGCGCTGGTCGCGCAGCAGGCGCCGAATGGCCAGATACCCAAGTACGTCGACCCGCAAGGGCAGGATGCCGACTTCTGGTACCTCGGTTGCATCGACGCCACCCTGTGGTGGCTGATCGCGGTGGACCACGTGCGGCGAGCCGGGCAGGTGAGCCCCGATCGCTGGCAAGCCGGGGTCGATCGCGCGATCACCTGGCTGCTGGCGCAGGAGCACCAGCGCTTCAGGCTGCTGCAGCAGAACGAGGCCAGCGACTGGGCCGACATCATGCCGCGATCGGGCTACGTGCTCTACACCAACGCGCTGTGGTACGACGTCAAGCGGCGTTATGGGCTGGCGGACGCCGAGGCCTCGCACCACCACTTCAACCACCTCTTCGACCCCTTTCAGCGCGATCTGCCCGAGTACCACCGGGCGCGGCTGTTGCGCCACTACGCGCGTCGCGGCCGGCGGGATCCGGGCCTGTACCTCAGCTTTGTCAACCTGGCGGTCTCTGGCCACGAGGGTGACGTGTTCGGCAACCTCATGGCCGTGCTGAACGGGCTGGCCGACACCGCCAAGTGCCACCGCATCGTGCAGACCATCGCCAGCGCGCACGCGGACGAGCCCTACCCGGTGCGGGTCGTTCTACATCCGCTGTCACGCCAGCACGAGCTCTGGCGGCCTTACATGGCGCGGCATCAGCAGAACAGCGTCCACCAGTACCACAACGGTGGCATCTGGCCGTTCGTGGGTGGCTACTGGGTCATGGCGCTGGCGCGGCTCGGGCTGCGAGAGCAGGCACGGTCTGCACTGACGCGACTCGCCCAGGCGAACGAGCTGGATGCCTGGCGTTTCACCGAATGGTTTCACGGCCGCACGCTCAAGCCCATGGGCATGGCCGGGCAAAGCTGGAATGCGGCCACCTTCCTGCTCGCCCGTCGCGCGGTCGAGGGTGAGGCCTGACCGATCAGCGTGCTCAGGGTGCGCGCGCCAGCGGCCTCATGGCGACCCCAAATCAGGCAGGGACAGCCCCCTGGTGTCGGCGCGCAAACCGGCCGGGTGGCTGCCCCACGTGGCGGCTGAAGGCCGTGCTGAAGGTGCTGGCCGAGCTGTAGCCCACCCGCTCGGCCACCTCGGCGATGGCCACGCCGCTGCGGCTCAGCAGGTCCTTGGCCAGCGCCATGCGCCACGCCAGCAGGTACTCCATGGGCGGCAGACCGACGGCGCGCGAGAACCGTTCGAAGAACGTCGAACGCGACAGCGCGGCCTCCTTCGCCAGCGCATCCACCGTCCAGGTGCGCGCGGGTGCGCCATGCATCAGGCGCAGCCCCACCGCCACCCGCGTGTCGGCCAGCCCGCGCAGCAGACCGGGTGGGGCGCTGTCCCCCGTGGTCGAGCGCAGCGCCTCGATCAGCAGCAGCTCCACCAGCCGGCCCAGCACCAGCTCACGCCCTGGCCGCGTGTCGAGCGACTCTTCCCGGACCAGCTTCACCAGCACCGACAGGCGCTCAATGCCACGCACGTGCAGCAGCACCGGCAGCAGCGACACCAGCAACGCGGCATCGGGTGAGTCGAACTCGAAATAGCCGCCCAGCATGCGCACGTCGGGCGGCCCGGCCTGCCGCCCATGGCGCAGCTCGGCCGCCGATCCCTGTCTGTCCTTCGGGTTCAGGAACACCGGCACCGCGGGCTCCAGGCCCGAGAGCGTGAAACCGGGCGTGGCCGGCATCAGCACGAAGTCACCCGCTTCCAGGGTGACCGGTGCCTGCTGGTCCACCGCCAGCACGCATTCCCCCTCCAGCATCGTGCAGAAGCTCGGCTGGCCGAACGCCGAGTAACGCACGGCCCAGGCGCCTGCGCCGCTGATCACCTTGGAGAACACCGCGCGCGGTCGCATCAGGGCAATGACTTCGGCGAGGGGATCGATCATGGTCGGACTCCTGCAAATTAAATGTGGACTATTGATTGTATTAAATCCGGCTTCTGGCCGGTATCGTTGCGCCATCCCTCAACCGAACCACCAGGAGTTCTCACATGAAAACCGTTCTGATCACCGGCTGCTCTTCCGGCTACGGCCTCGAAACCGCCCGCCACTTCCACGCCCAAGGCTGGAAGGTGGTGGCCACCATGCGCAGCCCGCGCGCCGACCTGCTGCCGGCGTCTGCCAGCCTGCAGGTGCTGCCGCTGGACGTGACCCAGCCCGAAAGCATCGCCCGCACGCTGGAGGCCGCAGGCCCCATCGACGTGCTGGTCAACAACGCCGGCCTCGGCCTCTTCGGCGCCTTCGAAGCCACGCCCATGGCGACGGTGCGCGACATCTTCGAGACCAACACCTTCGGCACCATGGCCATGACCCAGGCGGTGCTGCCGCAGTTTCGCGCCCGCCGCGCCGGCCTGGTGGTGAACGTGACCTCCAGCACCACGCTGGCCCCCATGCCGCTGGTGGCGGCCTACACCGCGAGCAAGACCGCCATCGAAGGGTTCACCGCTTCGCTGGCCTTTGAGCTGGAGGCCTTCAACGTGCGCGTGAAGCTCGTCCAGCCGGGCTATGCGCCCACCACCCGGTTCACTGCCAACGGCGCCGAGCGCATGCAGGGCCTGGTTCCCGAGGCCTATGTGCCCTACGCCCAATCCGTCTTCGCCACGCTGGGCCAGCCCGCCGCCACCACGAGCGAACGGGACGTGGCCGAAGCCGTCTGGCGGGCCGCGAACGACACCACGCCACAGTTGCGCTACCCGGCCGGCGCCGATGCGGTGGCGCTGGCAGCGCGCAACCCGCTGTTCGCGGGAGCGGCCCGCGAACTCAGCGCCGCCTTGTGATGCCCGAACGAGCCGCCATGAACACCAACCTGAAAGCCCATGCCCTGTGGGCCACCCCTCTCGCGGCGCTGCTGCTGACGGTGGGCTGCGCCGCCTCCGGGCAGCCCGCGCCCGCCGACCTCCGCCCGCAAACGCTGTCCGACGTTCAGCGCACCGCGCCGGCCCGAGGGCAGCGCCCCGCGGTCGCGCTCGCCCTGGGTGGCGGAGGGCTGCGCGGGTTCGCGCACGTGGGCGCCTTGCGGGCACTCGAAGAAGCCGGCATGCGCCCCGACATCGTGGTCGGCACGTCGGCCGGCTCCGTGGTGGGCGCGGCCTACGCCAGTGGCCTGAGCGTCGAGCAGATCCGGCAGGCCGCGCTCGGCGTGAAAGTGTCGTCCTTGCTCGACTTCACCTGGCAAGCCGGCGGGTTCATCCGGGGCGACAAGCTCGCGAACTGGGCCAACGCCCTCATCGGTGACACCCGGATCGAGGACTTCCCCATCAAGTTCGCCGCCGTCGCCACCGATCTGCAGAGCGCGCAGCCCATGCTGCTGGACAACGGCTCGGCCGGGCGGGTCATTCAGGCGTCTTCCGCCGTGCCGGGGATGCAGGTGCCGGTGGCCTACCCGGGCGGGCACCTGATCGACGGCGGCATCACCAGCCTGGTCCCGGTCCGGTTCGCGCGGGCCATGGGTGCGGACGTGGTTGTCGCGGTCGACATCTACTGCCAGAGCCCCCGGGCCACCGCTGTGAACGTGCCGGCCGTGCTCGCCAAAGTCATGCAATCGCAAAGCTGCCTGATCGCGGCGCCGGAAATGGCGGAGGCGGATGTGTTGGTCGCCCCCGTTGTGGCGGTTCCCGGCATGTCCGACCATGCCTCGCAAGAGCATGCCATCGAAGCGGGCTACAGGGCCACACACGCGGCCTTGGCGAAGTGGCGATCAGGCACGATGATCGAGTAGCGTTCTGCCCGGTTCGAAAGCTCGATGACGTTGAAAGAGGTGGGTTCTCATGAGAATGGTGGCTTTGTTGTTGGCGCTTCTGGTGGTGGGGCTTCTCGTGGCCCGTCAACTGGACGGCGGGTCGCCCGTCCAGGTCCAGAAGCCGGAGGCCAATTCGGATGTGGCTGTTCCCGCTGTGCCCGCTGTTCCCACGAGGCCTCAGGATCTGCCCGGGTTTGAACGGCAGGTGGAGGGCTACGTCAATGATCTGGCCGCTGAGCGGGCGAAACAGTTGGAGCAGGCGGAATCGGGGAAATGACGGGGGTCTGAAAATTCTTTGGAATCTTGGAGCTCCCATGCAGCGCTATGTAGCTTTCCTTCGGGGTGTCAGCCCGATGAATTGCAAGATGCCAGAACTGAAACGCTGCTTCGAAGCCGCGGGATTTCGTGATGTCAAGACGCTGTTGTCCAGTGGAAACGTGGCGTTTTCGGCGAGCCCAGCCATCGTTCCCATCCTGGAAAAGACGGCAGAAGCGGCCATGGAAAAACACCTTGGAAAGAAATTCCAGACCATCGTCAGACCCTCTTCCTTCCTTCAGTTGCTTGTTGAACGCGCGCCATTCGCTGAGTTCGACTTGCCTGCAAACGCAAAACCAGTCATCACCTTCCTGCGCAAGCCACACGAAGAGCAGATCAAGCTACCCATCGAGAAGTCGCAAGCCTCCATCCTCAAGCTGGAGCGCACTGAAGTTTTCTCGGCCTATGTGCCAAACGAGCAAGGCCCTGCTTTCATGGTTTTGCTCGAAAGGACATTTGGCAAAGAGATAACAACCAGAACGTTTGAAACCGTTCGAAGGTGCTCGGTGGCATAGCGTCGTATGGCGAAAATGCGCCGCCAAGTCAGCGTGCCGTCGCATACAGGAGAACGCCATGACAGCAAACCGAATGTCAAAGTTCGAAGCGAGGCTCGTGCAGCAGTGGCGCCAAGCCTTTCCATCGAGAGGGACGGGAGAACTCGCCATGATCTCCAGTCGTGCTCGACGCGCAGTTCCAGCCGCTGCGCTTTCAGGATGCCTGCTGGTCGCGCACGGCACGGTGGCCGGCGACCCGGCAGCTGGCGAACGGCTCGCCGCCGCGCGCTGCGTATCCTGCCACTCGTCGACGGAAACGATCCACGCCACGCTACCGCTGCTCGAAGGGCAGCCAAAAGCCGCCTTCATTGCGCAGTGGCGTGCCTTCCGCGAACGCAAGCGCACCGCCCCGGTGATGGTGAGCCTTGCAGAGGAGTTGAGCGAGCAGGATGTCAACGACCTCGCCGAGTACTACGCAGCATTGCTGCCCCCGCGCGCCCCGGAATCGGCCGGTAGCGATGCCGGCCGCGCGTTGGCCGATCGCTTGCGATGCGCTGACTGCCACGGTCCGGCGTTGCAGGGGACGAACGCCGGCGCGGCACGGCTCGCTGGGCAAAAGGCGCGTTACACCGTTTGGTCATTGCAACTGATGCGGGGCGGCACCCGGTCGCACGGAACCGCCGCGAAGCCGGATCCGCTCTTGGCCAACCTCAGCAACGCCGAGATCGAGTCGCTGGCCGCGCACTTGGCATCGCTGAGATGACCTGGCTGGCTGTGCAGTGCGCTACAGCGCACCGCGCCGCCTACCCCATGCGCTACTCCGTCTCCCACCACAAGCTCAACCTGAACCTGTCCGCCCAAGGATTGAAACCCGGCGATGCGGGCGAGTTCGTCGGGGTCAGGTATTGCCCTTTTGACATTCCGACCCTAGCAAAAGGCAAGACCCCATTCTTCCGATGTGGCTGTTCCCGCCATGCCCGTGAGGCGCCAGGATGTGCCCGTGTTTGAACGGCAGGTTGGGGGCTACATCAACGATCTGGCCGCTGAGCGGGCCAAACAGTTGGAGCAGACGGAAGCGGGGAAATGACTGGGTGGCTTTGAACGCGGTCAGCAAACAGTGGCTGCAGGCAAACGAGTCCGCATGCCCGGGGGCGATTCCACCGGCTCATGTCGACCCTGAGCGGCCGTCTGACAAAGCGTCGCAAAACCGCTGTTCCATTGGCAGTGATCGGGCAGTCCTGTGTAGTTACACGTGCCCGAGTAGACTGGCAAAGTGATCTGTCAAACCGGTGATCTCGGTGATTCAAAGTTAGTTTGCTTAACCCACTCGAGCAAGTCATGAAACCGCACGCCCGTAAGACGTTGGCCGCGATGTTCTGCAAGACCAATCGCATCAGTTCAGCCGACATCGCACCTTCCACAGAGACTGTTATTGCATCTGTCGAGGCGCCGTTTTACCTATTTTTGGAACTTCTCGAGCCCTCTGGTCTGGCGGACTCAACTGATCCAGTGGACGGGATACTGATAACACTACTGCGTCGCCTTCACAACACAACGTCGGGCGCGCTCACGCTCGTAGTCTTAGGCCGGATTCAAGAAGCGGAAATTCTCTCCCGCACAATTATGGAGAGCGCCCTAACAATTCAGTATGCGCTGGCACAACAAACTGGTCACCGACTAGTCAAGTACTTTAAACACTATATTCAAACGGAACGCGATCAAATCAAGAAATGGAAAGGCGAGTTACCCGGCCTAAACTTAGAGACGCAGAGCGACCATCAGATCAGAATCGATGTGAAACTAAGTGCCCTTGACGGATACAAAGCCTTCATTGAGCACTTCGCACGAATGCAAAAAACCGACTCTGCCGGGTCAAAGAACTGGCCAAGTACATACGATATCTGCGTCTCGCTTGGAAAGGCCGTCGATTATCGAACAGTGTATATGGCAATGTGTTCGCAAGCACATCACGATGCCGAAGACATATTAAATGACTTTATCGTTGGTTCATCCACGGACTATGAAACACGAATCGGGGAACTTGAGTACGAGACAGGAAACTTTGGTATCTTTCTACTGCTGTGCAGTCTGCGCTACTATCTCGAGTGTCTTCAGCAAATAGGCAAGAGATACAGACTTCCAACTGTGGAAATACAAAGCTCTAGATCGTTCGCAACGATTTCAGTCCTGGCCGAAAAGGTTAGCTCAAACGGCTTCGTAAGCAAAGAACTCGATAAGTTTGCACCGAAGCGAATATAACCCATCACTGCACGGAGATGCCAATGTGAACCATCGCTTCGCGAATTGATGGCCATTGATGGAGTCCAGCGCCTTTATTGGGTTGAGTGCCTGTGAGCTCTACGCAGAGCCGGTTTTATAAATAGTATAAGCACGTACAGCAGGAGGAAATAAAATGCCAGATAAGAAAGAATTCTTGGTTCTTCGGTACTCGCTCATTGAAGAGAATCAGAGTCAGATTAATGCGGAATCACTTCCATCTCCAAAAGGCCAGGCGGTGCTCGCTTCGATAATTAAAGATCGAGAGTTCACTTTAAATGGAGTTCTTTACAGCTTCGTTGGCTTTGCGGAGGTACGATATTTCCAAAATTCCAAGATCGAATCTTTACGATTCTTTATTGGCAAATTTGCCAAACGAAAGAAGGCCCATATGGGCGTCAAGGTTCCGGGTGACATCGTAGAAACTGAGGAGGACGATTGGCTTCCATTGCTCACAATTTTTGATTTAAGAGATCAGTACATATTTGTAGCAAAGGACTGGCGTTTTGGCACCCCAGAACAAACCGTTCGCGCAATGCAGGGTGGTCTCAGGGAACCTGTTCTGGCTAGATACAATCATCGTGTATTCGTAGAGGGAAAGACGAGAGGAGAATCATTTTGGAAGGTCGTCAGGCAGCACAAGAGAATCTATAAACTTGAGTTGAGACTTATCTCGCCAAATATCCTTGAGACAAATTTGAGGGCGCGAGAAGCACTAGCCGCATTAAAACAACTATTTGCGCAAGACCAAGTTGATGTCACCTTGAATAGCGATGCCGGGCAACTTAAGGTCCCAGAGGAACCTGTTGCCAGCTACCTAGAGTACATCGAAGAAGGAGAAGGGACTTGGGCCTTGACAACAGAAGGCGTTCACGGAGGCAAGAAGAAGCACAGCAGTTCCGAAAATATTGTGACAGCATTGCTCGACGTGGATGCAGAGAGTACCGTTGAATCCGTTGGGCAACTGAAATTCGAAATACCAGATATCAAGGAAACAGCCATTACGCCTGAGATGACACTGATAGATCAGATCCTTAATGAAATTGAAAGCTACCGTGAACGCTAGGCAGTTAGTAAAGTTACTCTTGCTTATGGGTATATCTGCGGCGGCATGCTATGGGATTCTCAAGCTTTCGAACGGTTTTGCTGCTTCTGTTTTTGAGGAAATACTGACAGCCTTCCTTGTTGTCGCGATGTTACTTTCTGCCATGTCAGTAGCTATGTTCACTTACCTTGACAACATTGCAAAGGATTTGACAGAACTACGAAACGAAGTGAACAGGTCGAACTATTCAATAGCACAAGAGAAGCTCACGCAGTTGAAACGGGAAGTTCTGTACAACGGTGCCCTCATTGTCTTTCTACTAATTTTGGAACGGAGCATAAAGGGCGTCGCAGTTTACCTCACAACCCAACTGCCACCCCAAGATGCCGCACTCATAGTTGAAGTATCTATTCCCCTGAGAGTCGCACTCTTCGTCACTTCCATTTGGGCCGCAAGTGGTCAACTGAGAGGATTTCTTGTTGCTGCAGAATTCAGAGACGTTATTGCGAAGAACCGCAAGTGAGAGTCCACACCTTGATTCCAACGGAACGTCCTAACGAAAAAATGTGAGCAACAGCATTGGCGAAAGATGTCGGCCTTTCTTGGTCGAAATTTCATGTTCCGCTGGATTTCGTGACTTCGACCTGAATCAGAATCAGGTTATAGCACATAAGCCATTATTTTTGTTATGAAAGGATGGACTTGATGGAAACATTGCTGCGTAGATACACTGAGCTTCCATTTGTCATTGACTATTTGCATACAGAAGAACTCGCCCTTTTGAATCCGGCTAGCTGGGATGATCGAAACGATTCATTTTACATGGAGGAATACGCCCGTCGCTCTGGTTCCAAGTCTGTATATGCACTCTGCTTAGCTAACTGCGCAGAAACCTACCATCATTGGCGGGTTTTCTCTCACGGATCAGGCGGTGCTTGCATTCAGTTCAACCCTGAGAAATTCTCAAGGGCAATTTCCCAAGTGGATGGGATAAGGTCGGAAGCAGTTCAGTACAAGACCATAGAAGAACTGAAACGCACGAATCCAACCCTCAATGAACTTCCATTTTTAAAGCGGTATGCGTTTCAAAATGAAGGCGAGCGCAGGCTTTTTTGCGCTTCTAAAGAAGTCGGCCCTCCAATTCGCAGAATTCCAATGCCCCGCAGTACCGTGGATCGAATTGTATTGAGCCCGTGGCTTCACGATTCAGTTGCCGATAGAGTCAAGAAAACGCTCAAGGCTATCCCCGGGTGCTCCCAGGTGAAAATTTATCGCTCAACTCTTGTTGAAAACGAACACTGGAAAAAGTTTGCAAACGGCAGCACATACTAAATCGGGCACGCGGTAATGGCAGGCAGCGGCCTTCACCTGCTGTCCGCCAGCACCTCCGCCGTTGGATTGACTGCTCCTGGCCGATCACTGCCTGACACCGCCAGCATCCACCAAGCGCGCTCAAAAAAGTCCCTCCCATTTGAGGGCGGTTCCCCCGGCCGTTGTTCCAGCCGCCTCTCCTTGGTAATATACGAACCAGCTACAAACCGTATACAAGGAGGCTCACCATGGGCATCATCAAGATTTCAGAGCAGATGCATGAAAACCTGCGTCTGACCAGTGGGGCGCTGAGCCGCTCCATGAACGCGCAGGCCGAACACTGGCTGCGCGTGGGCATGTTGTCGGAGCTGAACCCGACGCTGTGCCACGGCGAGATCTGCCAGCTGCTGATCGAGTCGGAGCGGCAGGCGCAGCCGCCAAACCTCAGGAGCGTGCCGTCCGCCAGCCTGGAGAAGGCGGCATGACGGGCAACAAGCGGGGGGTGACCATCAAGACGGCGGCCGAGATCGACATGGCCCGGCGCGC
Source organism: Hydrogenophaga sp. ZJX-1 (assembly GCF_048590325.1). Lineage (NCBI taxonomy): Bacteria > Pseudomonadati > Pseudomonadota > Betaproteobacteria > Burkholderiales > Comamonadaceae > Hydrogenophaga > Hydrogenophaga sp. ZJX-1. The sequence continues at coordinate 61,007 of NZ_JBMBRA010000003.1, read as the reverse complement.
CGGGCAGCTGGCCGCCGACGTGTTGCGCATGATCGGCGAACACGTGAAGCCGGGCGTGACCACGGACGAGTTGGACCGGCTGTGCCACGACCACATCGTGAACGAGCTGAAGGCGGTGCCGGCCAACATCGGTTACCACGGCTACCCGAAGACGATCTGCGCTTCGGTGAACCACGTGATCTGCCACGGCATCCCGTCGGACAAGAAGCTGAAGGACGGCGACATCGTCAACATCGACGTGGCGCTGATCAAGGACGGCTGGTTCGGCGACACGAGTCGCATGTATTGCGTGGGCGAGCCGGGCATTCTGGCCAAGCGCCTGGTGCGCACGACCTACGAGGCGATGCGCGCGGGCATCCAGCAGGTGCGCCCGGGCGCGACGCTGGGCGATGTGGGCCACGCGATCCAGACGGTGGCGCACGCGGCGGGTTTCAGCGTGGTGCGCGAGTACTGCGGCCACGGCATCGGGCAGATCTACCACGACGAGCCGCAGGTCCTGCACTACGGCCAGCGCAACACGGGCCTGAAGCTGGCGCCGGGCATGGTGTTCACGGTGGAGCCCATGATCAACGCGGGCAAGCGCGAGACCAAGGAGCTGTCGGACGGCTGGACGGTGGTCACACGCGACCGCTCGCTTTCGGCGCAGTGGGAACACATGGTGGCGGTGACGGAGACGGGTTTCGAGATCCTCACGCCCTGGCCCGAAGGCCTGGGCGATTACGCGCCGATCGAGCCGGTGGTCAGCGCTGCAAGCCCGGTGGGTGTGGTCGAACCCGCCTGAGGCGGTGTACCCGCGTCAATAGTGCGGCGGCAGTTCGTCGCGCGGGTTGCGAAACCCGGGTGATCCGCTGTCAGCACCCTGGCGGCGCAACTGGCTCACCTCGCGCAGCAACAGGTCAATCTGCTCCTGCTGGCGGGCCACCACGGTGTTCAGCGTGTCGAGCAGGTCGTCGGCGTAGCTGGCCTTGATCTCCAGTTCGGTGAGGCGGTCTTCCAGGTGCAAGGCGGTGGGGGCTGAGGGTGGGGTCGAAGCGGTGCTCATGGGGCTATTGGACACCACGCCGGCGCGTGACCCGCAGCGCATGAAGCAACCCCAGCCCAGGGAGACCGAGGGTCCGGCTTTGCCGGCCCAAGGTATCGCCCCCTCCAAGCCGAAGGCGCCAGAGAGGGGGTGGCGCCGAAGGCGACGCGGGGGGTGTTTCCCTTTACTCGGGTTGGTGTTCCAGCGAAGCGGAGTTCATGCAATAGCGCAGGCCGGTGGGCGTGGGGCCGTCTTCGAACACGTGGCCCAGGTGCGCGCCGCACTGGCTGCACACGGTTTCAACGCGGGCCATGCCGTGGCTGCGGTCGGTGATCTCGGTGATGGCGCCGGGGATGGCCTTCCAGAAGCTGGGCCAGCCGCAGCCGGCGTCGAACTTGGTGCCGGCGTCGAACAGGTGGTTGCCGCAGCAGATGCAGTGGTAGCTGCCGTCGGCCCAGACTTCTTCGTATTTGCCGGTGAAGGGGCGCTCGGTGTGGGCGTGGCGGGTCACTTCGAAGGCGGCGGGTTCGGCGCCTTTTTCAGCCAGCAGGGCGCGCCACTCGGCATCGGTTTTCTGGATGGGGAACGTCATGGCGGGGTCCTTCACGATGAACAGCTGATTTCGATGTGGGCCGCCCAGTCGGGCGGAAAGTCGGCCAGGTCGTCGTGGCCGGGCAGCTCGGTGAACGGGGTTTCCAGCGCGGTCTGCAGGCGCTGCAGGGCCGAGAAGTCGCCCTCGCGGGCGCGCTGGATGGCGATCTCGCCGAGGTGGTTGCGCAGCACCACGTGCGGGTTGGTCGAGAGCATCAGCACCTGGGTGAGGCGGGCGTCAAAACCGGGCTGGGTCTGCAGCCGCCCGCGCCACTGCAGAGCCCAGGCGTCGAAGGCTTCGCGCTGCAGGAACAGGTCGCGCACCGGTTCGATGGCCGCGCTGGCCGCCGCGGCGCCCGCGCCCGGTTCCGCAAAGCCGGCCACGGCGTTCGAGAGGCGGCGCCAGAAGAGCGTGAAGTCCACCGCGTCCTGCGCCATGAGCGCCATCAGCTGCTCGGTGAGCGCTTCGTCGCCGGCCATCACGGTGCCCAGGCCGAGCTTGGCGCCCATGCGCCGCTGCAGCGCCGCGGGGAACAGGGCCTTGTAGGGTTCGAGCGCGTCGAGCGCCTGCTGCGGGTCTTCCATCAGTGGCAGCAGGGCCTGGCCCAGGCAATACAGGTTCCAGTGCGCGATGCCGGGCTGGCGCATGTAGCGGTAGCGTCCGGCGCTGTCGCTGTGGTTGCAGATGTGGCGCGGGTTGTAGGCGTCGAGGAACTGGAACGGACCGTAGTCGATGGTCAGGCCCAGGATGCTCATGTTGTCGGTGTTCATCACGCCGTGGCAGAAGCCCACGGCCTGCCACTGCGCGACCATCTCGGCGGTGCGCTCGCTCACGGCTTCGAGCAGGTTGGCGTAGGCGTTGCCGGGCAGGTCGCGGCAGGCCGGGTAGAAGTGGTCGATGACGAAATCGGCGAGCGTGCGCAGCTGCGCGTGCTGGCCGCTGTGCGAGAAGTGTTCGAAGTGCCCGAAGCGGATGAAGCTGGGCGCCACCCGCGTGACGACGGCCGCGGTTTCGATCTCTTCGCGGCGCACCGGCTGGTCGGACCCGGTGACGCACAGCGCCCGGCTGGTGGGGATGCCCAGGCCGTGCATGGCCTCGCTGCAAAGGAATTCGCGGATGGAACTGCGCAGCACGGCACGGCCATCGCCCATGCGCGAATACGGTGTGAGCCCGGCGCCCTTGAGCTGGATCTCCTGCGGGCCACCGCTGCCGGCGAGTTCGCCGAGCAGGATCGCCCGCCCGTCGCCCAGCTGGCCGGCCCACTGGCCGAACTGGTGGCCGCTGTAGACGCTGGCGAGCGGGCGCATGCCGGGCAGCAGCTGGTTGCCGGTGAAGGCCTGCAGGGCTTCGTCGCTGGCCATCCAGTCGTCGGGCAGCCCGAGTTCGTGCGTCAGCGCCGGGTTGCGGCCGACCCAGTAGGGAGCGGGCAGGGGCGTGGGACGCAGCTCGGTGTAGAACTCGCGGCCGAGGCCGGCGAAGCGGTGCGTCCAGCCGGTCGGTGCATCGGTGGCGGGCGCGGGCGGCAGGGCATGGGGCAGGGTCATGCGGCGCATTGTCACCGGGACGACTTGCACCCACACCCGGGTGGGCTATACGGGGCAACCCGCTACGGCCAGCGGGCGTTGTTGAGGCATGATGCTGGGTGAATTAAACGCACGACCGTTCGTTTTTTCAGCAAGACACTCAAGGAGAACCCCATGCTGGGACAAATGCAAAGCCAACCGCTGCTGATTTCGTCGCTCATCACGCACGCCGAGCGCCACCACGGCAGCACCGAAATCGTTTCCCGTCGCGTCGAAGGCGACATCCACCGCAGCACCTGGGGGCAGGTCTCGCGGCGTGCGCGCCAGGTGGCCAACGCGCTGGACAGCCTGCACCTCGCCTTTGGCGATCGCGTGGCCACGCTGGCCTGGAACGGCTACCGCCACCTGGAGCTGTATTTCGGCGTCAGCGGCACCGGCCGCGTGCTGCACACGCTGAACCCGCGCCTGCACCCCGAGCAGCTGGCCTGGATCGTCAACCACGCCGACGACCGCGCCATCTGCTTCGACATGACCTTCCTGCCGCTGGTGCAGGCGGTGGCGGGCAAGTGCCCGGGCGTCAAACACTGGATCGCGCTGTGCGACGCCGACAAGCTGCCGGCCGACAGTGGCCTGCCCGGGCTGGTGAGCTACGAGGCCTGGATGGGCTCGCAGTCGGAAAAATACCTCTGGCCCGACCTGGACGAAAACAGCGCATCGAGCATGTGCTACACGAGCGGCACCACGGGCAACCCCAAGGCCGCGCTGTATTCGCACCGCTCCACGCTGCTGCACGCGTATGGCGCGGCGCTGCCCGATGCGCTGGGCTGCTCGGCGCGCGACAGCATCCTGCCGGTGGTGCCGATGTTCCACGTCAACGCCTGGGGCCTGCCGTATTCGGCCGCGGCGGTGGGCTGCAAGCTGGTGTTCCCCGGCCCGGCGATGGACGGCAAATCGGTCTACGAACTGATCGAATCCGAAAAGGTGAGCATGGCCGCGGGTGTGCCCACGGTGTGGCAGATGCTGCTGGGCCACATGCAGCAGAACGACCTGCGTTTCTCCACCATGAAGCGCACGGTGATCGGCGGCTCGGCCTGCCCGCCGGCCATGATCAACGCCTTCAACGACACCTACGGCGTGGAGGTGCTGCACGCCTGGGGCATGACCGAGATGTCGCCGCTGGGCACGGTCTGCACGCTGAAGAACGCACAGCTCGCGCTGTCGCCCGAAGACCAGCTCAAGGTGCGCCTGAAGCAGGGTCGCAGCGTGTTTGGTGTGGACATGAAGATCGTCAACGAGGCCGGTGACGAACTGCCCTGGGATGGCAAGGCCTACGGCGACCTGCTGGTGCGCGGGCCGTGGATCATCGCCAGCTACTTCAAGGGCGAGGGCGGTGACCCGCTGCGCTACGACGACGCGGGCAAGGGCTGGTTCCCCACCGGTGACGTGGCCACCATCGACGCCGACGGCTTCATGCAGATCACCGACCGCAGCAAGGACGTGATCAAGTCCGGCGGCGAGTGGATCAGCTCCATCGACGTGGAAAACATCGCCATGGCGCACCCGGCCGTGGCCATGGCGGCCTGCGTCGGCATGAAGCACCCCAAGTGGGACGAGCGCCCGATCGTGGTGGTCATGAAGAAGCCCGGCGCCGAGGTGACGCGCGAAGAATTGCTGGCGTTCTACGAAGGCAAGATCGCCAAGTGGCAGGTGCCCGACGACGTGGTGTTCGTGGACGCGATCCCGCTCGGCGCCACGGGCAAGATGCAGAAGATGACGCTGCGCCAGCAGCTCAAGGACTACGTGCTGCCGGGCCTTTGATGTTGGGTGGCGGGCGTTCGTCGGGCGTGCGGCGCTGGTTGCGGCTGGCGCTGCTGGGTGCCTTCGCCTGGGCGGGTCTGGGCGGACCGGCCTGGGCCGCCGATGCGCCGCAGAAGGTGGTGCGCATCGCCTTCATCGATCCGCTCTCGGGCCCGGCGGCCGACATCGGCCGCAACAGCCTGCGCAGCTGGCAGTTCATGGCCGAGCAGCTGGCCGGCCCGGGCAACCCGGCGGGCGTGCATTTCGTGGTGGCGGGCTTTGACAACAAGGGTTCGCCCAAGGAAAGCCTGGACGCGCTCAAGGCCGCCATCGACCAGGGCTTTCGCTACATCGTGCAGGGCAACGGTTCCGGCGTGGCGGCAGCGATCTCCGATGCAGTGACGCGGCACAACGCGCGCCACCCCGAGCAGGCGGTGCTCTACATCAACTACGCGGCGATGGACCCGGCGTTGACCAACGACCTGTGCAGCTTCTGGCACTTCCGCGTCGACGCCGACACGACCATGAAGACGCGCGCGCTGGCGCTCTTCATGGCCACGCAGTCCGATCTGAAAAGCGTGTACCTGCTGAACCAGAACTACGCCCATGGGCAACAGTTTTCGAGGTACTTCCGCGAGGCGCTGACGCAGGAGCGCCCCGATATCCAGATCGTGGGCGATGAGCTGCACACCGCTTTCGTGGGCCTGGATTTTGCGACCCATGTGCGGCGGATCGCCGAGTCCGGCGCGCAGGCCGTGGTCACGGGCAACTGGGGCGCCGACCTGCGGGGTCTGGTGAAGGCGATGCAGAAGCAGGGTGTCACGCTGCCGCTCTACGCCTACTACCCGATGCTCAAGGGCGTTCCCGAACTGCTGGCCTCGGGCGACGGCCGCCTGCCGGTGTACCAGGTGGCCAACAACCACACCAACCAGGCGGGCGACATCGCCCCACTGGCCGCCGCGTTCCGCCGACGCTACGGCGAAGACCTGGTGGTGTACGCCGCGTTCGACGGCACGGTGATGCTGCTGCAGGCGATGCGCCATGCCAGGACGACCGATGCGGCCCAGGTGGCGGCGCGCCTGAGCGGCATGGTGTTTCCGGGGTTCAGCGGACCGGTGCAGATGCGTGCCGACGATCACCAGCTGCAGCAGGGCCTCTACGTCTCACGCTGGCAGAAGGTGGATGAGCGGTATCCGCGCGCCGCCGAGGAAACGGGCTACACCTTTGCGCCGGTGCGCTACATGAGCGCATCGGAAATCAGGGGCCCCACGAGCTGCCAGATGCAGCGGCCCTGACCCCGGATCGGTTGACACACCTGCCCGCACGAACCGCGGCAGCGGGCTCGTGCCGTCCGTCGGATGCTAGGTTTGTGCGAGCGCACAGTCGCCTGCGCGATAGCTGCTAGGGGCAATCCCTGACGGGTTTGCTGGACTGTCAGGCTACGCTAAGGTTTTCCACCTTCAGGAGACCCAGTCATGTCGTTTGTCTTGAAATCCGTTGCCATCGCCGCCCTGTCGCTGACCCTGCTCAGCGCCCATGCCCAGAAGGGCGAGACGGTCAAGATCGCGTTGATCGACCCGCAGACAGGCCTGATGGGTCCGGTGGGCCAGAACCAGTTGCGCAGCTGGCAGTTCTTTGCCGAGAAGTTCAGTGCGACCAACCCGGCGGGCGTGAAGTTCGAGATGGTGGCGTTTGACAACAAGCTCAGCCCGGCCGAGAGCCTGAACGCCTTCAAGGCCGCGCTGGACCAGGGCGTGCGCTACATCGCCCAGGGCAATGGCTCCTCGGTGGCCGGCGCGCTGATCGACGCCGTCAACAAGCACAACGAGCGCAACCCGGGCAAGGAAGTGATCTTCCTGAACTACGCCGCCGTGGACCCCGATTTCACCAACAGCAAGTGCAGCTACTGGCACTTCCGCTTTGACGCCGACACGTCCATGAAGATGGAGGCGATGACCACCTTCATGAAAGACCAGCCCGACGTGAAGGCGGTCTACCTGCTCAACCAGAACTATTCGCACGGCCAGCAGGTGGCGAAGTTCGCCAAGGAAAACCTGGCCCGCAAGCGCCCCGATGTGAAGGTGGTGGGCGAAGACCTGCACCCGCTGGCCCAGGTGCGCGACTTCGCGCCCTACATCGCCAAGATCAAGGCCTCGGGCGCCGACACCGTGATCACCGGCAACTGGGGCTCCGACCTGGCGCTGCTGATCAAGGCCGCCAACGAAGGCGGTTACACCGGCAAGTTCTACACCTACTACACCGGCGTGACCGGCACGCCCACAGCGCTTGGCACGGGCGGCGAAGGCCGCGTGTTCCAGGTGGCCTACCAGCACTACAACATGGGCGGCCAGATGGGCAAGTGGGGCGACGAGTTCAAAGCCAAGTACAAGGACGACATGTACACCGGCGCCATCCCGACGGCGTTCAACGTGCTCGGTGCGGCCATGGCCAAGGCCAAGTCCACCGACCCGGTGAAGGTGGCCGCCGCCATGGAGGGCATCAAGGTCAACAACTTCAACGGTGAGGTGGAGGTGCGCAAGCTGGACCACCAGCTGCAGCAGCCGCTGTTCCTCACGGTCTGGCAGAAGGCCGACAAGAAGTACCCCTACAGCCCGGAAAACACCGGTATGACGCTGGCCCCGGTGAAGGAATTCCCGTCCTTCGTGTCAAGCACGCCGACGAGCTGCCAGATGAAGCGGCCGGGCTGATTGACCCACCCCCGCCGCGCTGCGCCCGACCCCCTCAAGGGGGCAACGCGGTGCGGCCCGGCGGAGCCGGTTCCGCCGCGTTCCTGGACGGGGGACACTTCGCTCCGGTGAGGTGGCTGGACCGCTGCATCGCGGGGTTGCTGGTCTGACCTGCTGCTGATAGCGGTGTCGTTCCCGACAGGCCATACTCCCCCCGCCCACCCCTCCCCCACGTATCGCCCTCGAAAGGCAGGATCCATGGAGTTCATCATCATCTCCATGCTCAACGGCGTCAGCTACGGCTTGCTGCTGTTTCTGTTGAGCTCGGGACTCACCCTCATCTTCAGCATGATGGGAGTGCTGAATTTTGCGCATGCCAGCTTCTACATGCTGGGCGCCTACATCGGCTATACGATCGCCCAGCTGGTGGGCTTCTGGCCGGGGCTGTTCGTGGCCCCGCTGGTGGTGGGCGCGCTGGGTGCGCTGTTTGAACGGCTGACCCTGCGCAAGGTGCACAAGTTCGGCCATGTGCCCGAGCTGCTGGTGACCTTCGGCCTCTCGTACATCATCCTGGAGCTGGTGCAGCTGATCTGGGGCCGCACGGCGGTGGAGTTTGTTCCGCCTGAAGTCCTGCGCGGTCCGGCTTTCACGCTGGTGCACCACGCCAACGACACGCTGGAGATGTTCTGGGGCGCTGTCGGCAGCGAGGTCTGCGCCGGCGCGGGGGTGATCTGTTCGCCGTTCCCGGCCACGCGCGCCTTCATGATGCTGGTGGCGGTCCTGATGCTGGTGGCGCTCTGGCTGCTGCTGACCCGCACGCGCATCGGCCTGATCATCCAGGCCGCGCTGACCCACCCCGAGATGGTGGAGAGCCTGGGCCACAACGTGCCGCGGGTGCTGATGCTGGTGTTCGGCGCCGGCACCGGGCTGGCCGGTCTGGCCGGCGTGATCGGCGGCAGCACTTTCGTGACCGAGCCCAACATGGCGGCCACGGTGGGCTCGGTGATCTTTGTCGTGGTGGTGGTGGGCGGCATGGGCTCGCTCTCCGGCGCCTTCCTGGCCTCGCTGCTGATCGGCGTGATCCAGACCTTCGCCGTGGGGCTGGACTACTCGTTCATCCACCTGGTGGAGCAGTTGGGCGTGCAGGCCTCGGACGCCATGAGGGAGAACTCGGTGCTCAAGCTCACCCTGTCGCAGGTGGCGCCGATCCTGCCTTACCTGTTCCTCGTGCTGATCCTGATCTTCCGGCCCAAAGGCTTGCTGGGTACGCGAGAAGGATGACCGGTCATGTCTAAAGCCTATTACGAATTCAAACCCCTCAACGTCGGTCGCTGGATCGTCTGGTCACTGTTTGCGCTGGTGCTGGTGTTCGCGCCGCTGGTGTTCGGCAGCAACCTCTCGGTGACCATGCTCTCGCAGATGGGCATCGCCATCATCGCCTGCCTGTCCTACAACATCCTGCTGGGGCAGGGCGGCATGCTGAGCTTCGGCCACGCGGTCTACACCGGCCTGGGTTCCTACATGGCGATGCACGCGCTCAACGCGGCCACCAACGGCCAGATCCCGATTCCGGTGAGCCTGGTTCCGCTGGTGGGTGGCGTGGCGGGGCTGTTCTTTGCGGTGCTGTTCGGCTACGTGACCACCAAGAAGGCCGGCACGCCGTTCGCGATGATCACGCTGGGCATGGCCGAGCTGGTGTTCGCGATGTCGCTGATGTTCTCGGAGTTCTTCGGTGGCGAGGCGGGCGTGTCGGGCAACCGGGTGGTGGGCGAGGCTTTCATGGGCATCACCTATGGCCCGCCACGGCAGGTGTACTACCTTATCGCGGTCTACACCTTCATCTGCGTCGGCCTGATGTTCGCGTTCACGCGCACGCCGCTGGGCCGCATCCTGAACGCCGTGCGCGACAACCCCGAGCGCGTCGAGTTCATCGGCTACAACACGCAGAAGGTGCGCTATCTGGCTTTCATGATCGCGGGCTTCTTTGCCGGCGTGGCGGGTGGCCTGGGCGCGCTGAATTTCGAGATCGTGACCGCCGAGGTGGTGGGCGCGGCGCGTTCGGGTGGCTACCTGCTGTTCACCTTCCTGGGCGGCGCGACCTTCTTCTTCGGCCCCATCATCGGCGGCATCCTGATGGTGCTGGCCTTTGTGCTGCTGTCGGAGCTGACCAAGGCCTGGCTGCTCTACCTCGGGCTGGTGTTCCTGTTCATGGTGATGTACGCACCGGGCGGCATCGCCAGCCTGATCATGATGAACCTGCGCGTGGCCTCGTTCGGCAAGCTGCGCGAAGTCTGGGTGGCGTACCTGGCGCTGGGCGTGACCGCGCTGGTGGTCCTGCTCGGGGGCGGTGCGATGGTCGAAATGATCTACCACCTGCAGCTCGACGCGGCGATGGGCGACTCGGTGAAATACCTCGGCATGGAGCTGCATTCCAAAACCGCCGGCAGCTGGTTCGGCGCCGCCTTCGTGACGCTGACCGGCCTGGGCATCTTCGAACTCACACGCCGCCAGTTCATGGCCCAGTGGGCCGCGATCCAGACCGACATCGAAAAAGAAATCAAGCGCCGGGAGACCCAATGAGCAGCGCCACGTCCACAGCCGACACCGGCCGTTTCGAACAGGCCATGAGCCACGTGCACGCGGGTGGCTATGCACTGGAGCTGCGCGATCTGCGCAAGCGTTTCGGCAAGACCGAGATCATCCGCGGGGTGGACCTCGCGGTGCGCCCCGGCGAGCGCGTGGCCATCATCGGCCCCAACGGCGCCGGCAAGTCCACGCTGTTCAACCTGATCTCGGGTCGTTTCGAACCCAGCAGCGGCGAGGTGTTGCTCAACGGCACGCGCATCGACGGCAAGAAGCCGTTCGAGATCAACCGCCTGGGCCTTTCGCGCAGCTTCCAGATCACCAACATCTTCCCCAAGCTCAGCGTTTTCGAAAACCTGCGCTGCGGCGTGCTCTGGAGTCTGGGCTACCGCTACACGCTGTTCCGCTTCCTGGCCGGGATGGACGACGCCAATGAGCGCGCCGAAGAGCTGATGCGCATGATCCGGCTCGACAAGAAGGCCGACACCCTGGCCATGAACCTGACCTACGCCGAGCAGCGCGCGCTGGAGATCGGCATCACCATCGCCGGCGGCGCCAACGTGATCCTGCTCGACGAACCCACGGCCGGCATGAGCAAGAGCGAAACCAGCCGCTTCATCGACCTGATCCGCGAAGTGACCGTGGGCAAGACCCTGCTGACCGTGGAGCACGACATGGGCGTGGTCTTCGGCCTGGCCGACAAGATCGCGGTGGTGGTCTACGGTGAGGTGATCGCTTTTGACTCGCCGGAGGCGGTGCGCGCGAATCCGAAGGTGCAGGAGGCGTATCTCGGTTCGGTTCTGGCCGACGAGCAGGCCGCTTCGGTCGGACACTGAGGAGGACCGCTCTATGCTGAAAATCGAAAACCTCCACGCCTACTACGGCAAGAGCCATGTGCTGCACGGCGTCTCCTTCGGTGTCGGACAGGGCGAGATCGTGGCGCTGCTCGGGCGCAACGGCTCGGGCCGTTCCACCACCGCCAAGGCCATCATGGGCCTGGTCGATTGCGAAGGCGCCATCGAGTGGAAGGGGCGGTCCATCCAGGGCAAGAAGCCCTTCGAGATTGCCCACCTGGGGCTGGGCTACGTGCCGGAAAACCGCGACATCTTCCCCAAGCTCACCGTGCACCAGAACCTGCTGCTCGGCCAGAAAGGCAAGGGGAAGGACGTGCGCTGGAGCTTCAACGACATGTACGCGATGTTCCCGCGGCTGAAGGAGCGGGAGCACACCGAAGCGGGCGTGCTCTCGGGCGGCGAGCAGCAGATGCTCACGCTGTGCCGCACGCTCATGGGCGACCCCGACCTGATCATCATCGACGAGCCCACCGAGGGCCTGGCGCCCAAGATCGTGGAGCTGGTGGGCGAATACCTGCAGAAGCTCAAGGCCCGCGGTGTGTCGGTGCTGCTGATCGAGCAGAAGCTCACCATCGCCATGGCGATCTCGGACCGCGCGCTGGTCATGGGCCACGGCAGCATCGTGTTCCACGGCACGCCCGAAAGTCTCAGAGCCGATCCGTACACCAGAAAAGAGTGGCTTGAGGTCTGACCCTCTTGCGACAGGTGGCTCTTGCCGCACCGCACAAATTCCCTAGAATCGCACGACCGTTCGTTTTTTCGGACGTGCATCCTTTCCCGATCCACACAGAGGAGATTCCATGACCGCTGAGTACCAGGTCCACGGCGATGTGGCCGTCATCACGTTGAACAACCCGCCGGTGAACGGTCTGGGCTTGTCCACCCGCCAGGCCATCGTCGACGGGCTGGAGAAAGCCGAGAACGATGCGGCGGTCAAGGCCGTCGTGCTGACCGGCGCCGGCAAGGCGTTTTCGGGCGGTGCCGACATCCGCGAGTTCGGTTCGCCCAAGGCGATCCAGGAGCCCAACCTGCTGTCGGTGATCATCCGCGTCGAGAACACCACCAAGCCGGTGATCGCGGCCTTGCACAGCGTGGCCATGGGCGGCGGCCTGGAGCTGGCGCTGGGTGCGCACTACCGCATCGCCGCACCGGGCTGCAACGTGGCGCTGCCCGAAGTGAAGCTGGGCCTGATTCCCGGCGCCGGTGGTACGCAGCGCCTGCCGCGCGTGCTGGGCGTCGAAGTGGCGCTGAACATGATCGTCAGCGGCGAGCCGGTGAAGAGCGAGATGCTCGCTCAGGTGCCTGGCCAGAAGCTGTTTGACAAGCTGTCCGCATCGCCCGAGTCGCTGGCCGAAGAGGCGCTGGCCTTGGCCCGCGAGATGGCCGCGAAACACGCCGACGGTTCGGCCTTCCCGCTGGTGCGCAACCTGCCCTGCAAACACCCCAATGGCGAGGCCTACTTCCAGTTCGCGCGCAACATGGTCAAGGGCATGGCCAAGAATTTCCCGGCGCCCGCCAAGTGCGTGGACGCGGTGGAAGCCGCGACCCAGAAAAAGTTTGCCGACGGCATGGCCTTCGAGCGCGAGATCTTCATCAACCTGATGTGGACGCCCGAGTGCCGTTCGCTGCGCCACCTGTTCGTGGCCGAACGGGCGGCGAGCAAGATCCCCGACGTGCCGGAAGACACGCCCAAGCGCAGCATCGAGTCGGTCGCCGTGATCGGCGCCGGCACCATGGGCGGTGGCATCTCCATGAACTTCCTCAACGCCGGCATCCCGGTGAAGATGCTGGAGATGAAGCAGGAGGCGCTCGACCGCGGCATCGCCACCATCCGCAAGAACTACGAAGCCCAGGTCAAGAAGGGCAAGCTCAAGCAGGACAAGTACGAGCAGCGCATGGCCCTGCTGAGCACCACGCTGAGCTACGACGATCTGGGTGCGGCCGATCTGGTGATCGAGGCCGTGTTCGAAGAGATTGGCGTCAAGGAAGCGGTGTTCAAGGAACTCGACCGCGTGATGAAGCCGGGTGCCATCCTGGCGTCCAACACCTCGACGCTGGACGTCAACAAGATCGCCAACTTCACGAAGCGCCCGCAGGACGTGGTGGGCATGCACTTCTTCAGCCCCGCCAACGTGATGAAGCTGCTGGAAGTGGTGCGCGGTGACGCGACCGCCAAGGACGTGTTGGCCACGGTGATGGCGGTGGCCAAGAAGATCAAGAAGACGGCTGTGGTGTCTGGCGTGTGCGACGGCTTCATCGGCAACCGCATGATCGAGCAGTACGGCCGCCAGGGCGGCTTCCTGCTGGACGAGGGCTGCACCCCCGCGCAGGTGGACAAGGCGATCGAGAAGTTCGGCTTCGCCATGGGTCCGTTCCGCATGGGCGATCTGGCCGGCAACGACATCGGCTGGGCGATCCGCAAGCGCCGCTACACCGAAAAGCCCGACATGAAGTACAGCAAGACCGCCGACCTGCTGTGCGAGAAGGGCCGCTTCGGCCAGAAGACCGGCGCCGGCTGGTACGACTATGTGCCCGGCAAGCGCGACGCGATCCCGAACGCCGAAGTGGTGAAGATGATCGAGGACCACCGCGCCGCCGCCGGCATCACGCCGCGCAAGATCTCCGACGAAGAGATCGTGCAGCGCCTGGTGTTCTCGCTGGTCAACGAAGCCGCGCACATCCTCGAAGAGGGCATCGCCAACAAGGCGAGCGACATCGACGTGGTCTACATCTTCGGCTACGGCTTCCCTGTCTACCGCGGCGGCCCGCTGAACTACGCCAACGAAGTGGGTCTGTTCAACGTGGTCCAGGCCATGAAGCGCTTCGCGAAGAACCCGCTGGACGATGCGAAGTTCTGGGAGCCTGCGCCTTTGCTCGGGAAACTCGCCGCCGAAGGCAAGACTTTCTGATGACCGCACGAACATTGAATTGAGGAATACATCATGACCAACGCCGTCATCGTCTCCACCGCCCGCACGCCCCTGGCCAAGAGCTGGAAGGGCGCCTTCAACATGACCCATGGCGCCACGCTCGGCGGCCACGCGGTGCAGCACGCCGTGCAGCGCGCCGGCATCGACGCCGCCGAAGTCGAAGACGTGATCATGGGCTGCGCCAACCCCGAGGGCGCGACCGGCGCCAACATCGCGCGCCAGATCGCGCTCAAGGCCGGCCTGCCCATCACGGTGTCGGGCATGACCGTCAACCGCTTCTGTTCATCCGGCCTGCAGACCATCGCGCTGGCCGCGCAACGCATCATCGCCGGCGAAGGCTCGGTCTACGTGGCCGGTGGCGTGGAGAGCATCTCCTGTGTGCAGCAGGAGATGAACCAGCACATGCTGGTGGACCTGGCCTTGCAGAAGCAGAAGCCCGAGATCTACTGGAACATGCTGCAGACCGCAGAGCAGGTGGCCAAGCGCTACGGCATCGGTCGTGATGCCATGGACGAGTACGGCGCCGCGAGCCAGCAGAAAGCCACGGCCGCGCTGGAAGCGGGGCTGTTCAAGGCCGAGATCGCCCCCATCACCGTGACCGCCGGCGTGGCCGACAAGGTCATGGGCCTGATGACCAAACAGGTCACGGTCGAGAACGACGAAGGCATCCGCGCCGGTACCACGTTCGAAGGCATCCATGGCCTGCGCTCTGCGCTGCCGGGCGGCCTGGTCTCGGCCGGCAACGCCAGCCAGTTTTCCGACGGCGCCGGTGCCTGCGTGGTGATGGACGAAGCCCTCGCCGAGAAGAAGGGCCTGCAGCCGCTCGGCCGTTTCCTGGGTTTTGCCGTCGCGGGTTGTGAGCCCGACGAAATGGGCATCGGCCCGGTGTTCGCCATTCCCAAGGTGCTCGCGCGCCTGGGTCTGAAAATCGGCGACATCGACCTGTGGGAGCTGAACGAAGCCTTCGCCGTGCAGGTGCTCTACTGCCGCGACAAGCTGGGCATTCCACACGACAAGCTCAACGTGAACGGCGGCGCCATCGCCGTGGGCCACCCCTACGGCGTGTCGGGCCAGCGCCTGACCGGCCACGCGCTGATCGAAGGCAAGCGCCGCGGCGCCAAGCGCGTCTGCGTGACCATGTGCATCGGCGGCGGCATGGGTGCGGCAGGCATCTTCGAAGTCTTGTAAGGACTTCCGGTGAGCGACGTCACCGTCAGCCCCGAGGTGTTCCTGGCGATGGGTCGCGAGGTCCTGGCCTCGCAGCCCTTCTCCCAGCTCATCGGGGCCGAGCTGGTGGCGCTCTCGCCGGGGCGCTGCGAACTGCATGTTCCGATCACGGAAGCGGTCAAGCAGCAGCACGGTTTTGTGCACGGCGGCGTGCTCAGCTACGCGGCCGACAACGCGCTCACCTACGCGGGTGGCACGGCGCTGCGCGTGCCAGTGGTCACCTCCGAGTTCAAGATCAACTACCTGCGGCCGGCCATCGGCGAGCGCCTGATCGCGCGCGCCGAAGCCGTGCACACCGGCAAGTCGCAAGCGGTCTGCCGCTGCGACGTGTTCGTGGTGAAAGACGGAGAAGAAAAACTCTGCGCGGTGGCGCAGGGCACGATTGCCGCGCTGCCGGCATCGCCAATCTGAACGGGTGCCGGTGCCGGGGTTCACCCCATGTCCACCGTGCGCGCTTCGAACCATACTGCCCCGATGAATCCTTACCGCATCGGCTCCGGTGCCGGCTACGCCGGTGACCGCATCGACCCCGCGCTGGACCTGGCCGAACGTGGCGAGCTCGATGCCCTGGTGTTCGAGTGCCTGGCCGAACGCACCATCGCGCTGGCCCAGCTGCGCCGCGCCCACGATCCGCAAGCCGGCTACGACCCGATGCTCCAGGCGCGCATGCGCGCGGTGCTGCCGGCCTGTGTGCGCAACGGCGTGACCATCATCACCAACATGGGCGCCGCCAACCCGATGGCGGCCGGGCAGGCGGTGCTGGACGTGGCGCGCGAACTGGGCCTGCCGCGCCTGCGCGTGGCGGTGGTGACGGGTGACGACGTGCTGCCCTGGATGCAGGCGAACGACGTGCCGCTGATGGATTCGCCCGACACCGTGCGTTCGCTGGACGGGCGCCTGATCTCGGCCAACGCCTACCTCGGCGCCGACGCCTTGTTGCCCGCGCTGCAGGCCGACGTGAACGTGATCATCACCGGCCGTGTCGCCGACCCGTCGCTGTTCGTGGCGCCGCTCATGGCCCACTTCGGCTGGTCCGCGGACGACTGGCACCACCTGGGTCAGGGCCTGCTGGTGGGGCATCTGCTCGAATGCGCGGCCCAGGTCAGTGGTGGTTATCTGGCCGATCCGGGCCACGTGGACGTGCCCGATCTGCACCGCGTGGGCTTTCCGCTGGCCGAGGTGTCGGCCGATGGCAGCGCGGTCATCACCAAGCTGCCGGGCACCGGCGGGCGCGTGGACCGGCTCAGCTGCACCGCGCAACTGCTTTACGAAGTGGAAGACCCGGCGCACTACCTGCAGGCCGATGTGGTGGGCGACTTTTCAAAAGTCCATTTCACGCAGCTTGAATCCGACCGGGTGCAGGCGCAGGGCGCCAGTGGCCATCCGCGCCCCGAGCAGCTGAAGGCCACGCTGGGCTACCGCGACGGCTTCATTGGCGAGGGGCAGATTTCCTACGCCGGACCGGGCGCTCGTGCACGTGGGGAACTGGCGTTGTCCATCCTGCGCCACCGGCTGCAGGACGCCACGCTGTCCCACGGTCTCGCTGGTCTGGAACACCGCGCCGAGCTGATCGGCGTGAACGCGATGCACGGCCCTCAGCTGGGCGCGGACCGCGAGCCCTACGAGGTGCGCGTGCGCCTGGCGGTGCGCTGCACCAACCGCGCGCAGGCCGAAGCCGTGGGCCAGGAAGTGGAAGCGCTGTACCTCAACGGACCGGCGGGTGGTGGCGGTGTGACGCAGTCGGTGCGCGAGGTGATCGCCGCGGCCTCGGCCCTGGTGCCGCGTTCGGCGGTTTGTGCCCGCTGCGACATTCTGGAGTGGACGCAATGAACATGAGCGCAGCGCCGGGCCGCCCCAGGCAAGCTCGTGCCCCCTCGGGGGGCAGCGCAGCACATGAAGTGACAAGCGTGGGGGCAACATCCCCCCACCGCACGCTGCGCGACATCGCGCTGGCACGCTCGGGCGACAAGGGCAACCGCGCCACGCTCAGCGTGATCGCGCTGGATCCGAAGGACTACCCGGAGATGGAGCGCCTGCTCAGCGCCGAGCGTGTGCAGGCCCACTTTGCAGGCGTGGTGCATGGCCCGGTGCAACGCTACACCTTGCCCGATCTCGCGGCGGTGCATTTCGTGATGTTCGACGCCCTGGGCGGTGGCGTCACGCGTTCGCTGGCCCTCGACGCCCACGGTAAAACCCTGAGTGCCGCCGTGCTGGATCTGCCGCTCTGAGCCCTACACTGACCCCGCCTTTCTTATACCAACCAAAGGAGACTCTGATGCGTTCTGTGTTCCGATTGCTCGCCACCACCGCCGCCGCGCTGGTGTGTTCATCCACCGCCCTGGCCCAGGCCTACCCCGACCGGCCGATCAAGGCGGTCGTGCCTTTTGCCGCCGGCAGTGCCACCGACACCATCGGCCGGGCCTTCGCACTGAAGATGCAGGAGTCGCTGGGGCAGACCATCGTGGTCGACAACAAGCCCGGCGCCAGTGGCCTGCTGGGGGCCGACGCGGTGGCCAAGGCCGCACCCGACGGTTACACCATCCTGATCGGCACCAACAGCACCAACGCCGCGCTCAAGAGCCTGATGAAGAAGCTGCCCTACGACCAGGACACCGCCTTCGCACCCGTGGCCTACATGGGCTCGGTGCCGCTGATCATGGCGGTCAACAACGACGTACCAGCCAAGACGCTGAAGGAGCTGGTGGACATGGCCAAGGCCAAGCCGGGCAGCATCAACTTCGCCAGTGCCAGCACCTCGCAGCTCGTGTCCACCGAGATGATGGCCGGCATGGCCGGCATCCAGCTCTCCAACGTGCCCTACAAGAGCGGCCCGGCCGCCATGACCGACCTGATCGGCGGCGTGGTGCAGATGTTCAGCGCCGACTTCGCGGTGATGCTGCCGCAGGTGAAAGCGGGCAAGGTGCGCGGCCTGGCGGTGACGTCGGCGAAACGATCGCCCGCCGTGCCCGAGCTGCCCACGGTGAACGAAGCCCTGGGCCTGAAGGACTACGAACTGATCGCCTACTTCGCCGTGTTCGCGCCCGCGGGAACGCCGCCCGACATCGTGGCCAAGCTCAACAAGGCGGTCAACGAAGCGGCCAACAGCAAGGAGATCCAGGACCGTTTCGCTGGCATCGGTTTCGCGGTCGAACCCGGCACCCCCGCCGACCTCGCCAAGCGCAGCGTGACCGAGACCGCCAAGTGGGCCAAGGCCATCAAGGACGCGAAGATCGAGCCGCAATAAGCACCGGGAACCCCGACGCCGGCGCGGAGGCGTTCGTCAGGGCGCCGACCGGGCCCAGCTCGCCATCAAGGTGTTGGACGGCAGGTGTTCGTCCAGCAGCTTGCGCGCGGTTTCGATGCCGGCCACCGGCAGACCGGTCGGGTCGAGTTTGCCGATCTGCACCAGCACGCTGGCCTGGTCCCAGTAGATGTGCTCGTGGTAGAGCTTGTCACCCCGGAACTTGACGATGGCCACCAGGGGGATTTCGACGCGTTTGCCGGTGGGCGCGATGCCGGGCAGCATCCAGTCGATCTCGCAGGTGTGGGTGAAGCAGAACAGCAGCTCGTCGACGATCTGGGTCGCGCCGATGGTGCGCGAGATCGGCACCAGCGTGGTGTCGGGCGGGTTGCTGTTGACGAAGTGGTGCTGGTAGAAGCGCGAGAGCATGGTGTGGCCCACGCCGCCGGTCATGGTGGGAATGTGGTTCACATACGGCTCGGCCACCATGGTGGCCATGGTGGCTGCCACGTCGCGGGTGGCGAACTCGTGTTCGCAGTGTTTGTCCCACAGGGCCGAGAAGTCGGGGTGGGGGCCCATGGCGGCCTTGAAGGCGGCCACGCTGCGCTGGTGCGCCATCAGCGCGGAGGGCTTGTGGAAGTGGTCGCCGCCCTGCCGGGCAAACGCATGGTCCACACCGGGGTACACGTACAACTCGGTCTGCTCGCGGCCAGACAGCGCAGCCAGGATGGCGGCGCGCGCCTCGGGCGGGCAGAAGGCGTCGTTTTCGGCGATGTGCAGCACCAGATGGCCGCGCAGACCCTGGGCGTCGTCCAGCGCCTTTTCAATGCCCACGCCGTAGTAGCCCACGGCGACATCGGCATCGGTGTGGCAGGCCGCCAGGTAGGCCAGCTTGCCGCCCAGGCAGAAGCCCAGCACACCGGCCTGGCCCGTGCACTCGGGGCGCTGGCGCAGCGCGTTCAGGCAGGCCTGGATGTCGGCCACGCCCAGGGTTTCGTCGAAGCCCTGGTACAGACCGAAGGCGCGCTGGAAATCGGCCTCGGTGTAGCCCAGCTGAATGCCGGGCTGCTGGCGCCAGAACAGGTCGGGCACCAGCACCACATAACCTTCTTCGGCGTAGTGGTCGGCCACGGCGCGCATGGTGGCGTTGACGCCAAAAATCTCCTGCGCGAGCACGATGCCGGGGCCGTGGCCCGAAGGTGGCAGGGCGAGGTAGGCGTCGAAAGATCCGCTGCCGTCGCTGGCCGGGATGCGGATGTTTGGGGCGGTGGGTGTCATGCGGTTTCTCCAAGGTCTGCGAGGGTGGTGTATTGGCCGTCCGAGTACAGCAGCGGCGCCTCGTTGCGGGGGCTCAGCAGCACCGCCTTGATCTCGCCGATCATGGCGGCGTGGCTGTGGGCCACCATCATTTCGTCGACGACGCAGTCGAACACGGCCAGGGCGTCCAGCAGCACCGGCGCGCCGGTGGCCAGCGTGCCCCAGCGGCCGGGCTCGAAGCGCTGCGACTGCGGGGTGGGCGCACCGCCGAACTGCTGTGCCAGGTCGAGGTGGCGGTAGGCCAGCAGGTTCACGCTCATGCGCCGGCTCTCGGCAATGGCTCGGAAGGTCGAGCCCTTGAGGTTGACGCAGGCCAGCAGCCGCGCCGGTTCGGCCGAGAAGGACGTGACGGCGGTGGCGGTCAGGCCGGCCAGGGTCTGGCCATCGTGGGTGGCCACCAGGGTCACGGCGCCGGTCAGGCGGCGCATGGCCAGGCGGAAGTCGGACAGCGGCAGGCTGGCGCTGTGGCGCAGGGCCTGCAGGGGGGGCAGGGTGCCCAGTTCGGCGGCGGTCACTGGACTACCCTCCGTGCTGCGCACTGCGGGGCTGAGCGCCTTCGGAACGGCCGGGCGGCGCTCATGCCGGCACCGCGTCAAGGTAGGCGTCGACCTTGTCCGGCGTCATGAAGAAGTTCACGAAGTCGGTCGGGTTGTTGAAGCCGTTGGCGATGCGCCGGGCCACCCGGGGTTCGCCACAGGCCGCGCCCAGCACCTTGAGCACATGGGGCGGTGGCGGCGACAGCAAGGCGTTGGTCCAGTCGGTGGCGAAGTGGCCATAGCTTGCCCAGAAATCCTCGAAGGTCTGCTGCATGAAGGCTTCATCAAAGGGCTTGTCACCGTGCGCCACGATCGCACGTTCCACCGCATTCGCAAACTTGGCCGCGTTGTTGGAGCCCTGGCCGGTGATGGGGTCGTTGAGCATCACCGCGTCGGCCATGCCCATCACCACGCGTCCGCTGGGCAACTGGCCCACCGGCTTGCGCACCGTGGGGGCGAAGCGTCCGGCCAGGATGCCGTTGGCATCGGTCAGCTCCACCTGGGTGCAGCGGGCCGCCTCCCAGGGCAGGAACTTGCCCAGGATTTCTTTTGACCGGGCCAGGTGCTGGGCCGGTGTGGCCACATCGGCCCAGCAGTCCATGGGGCCGCCGGGCACGCCCTCGAACACCATGATCTCGCAGGGACCACTGACCGTCAGCGCGGGGAACACGAAGTACTCGCCCACGCCGGGGATGAGGTTGAAGTTGACCGCCGAGTATTCGGGGCGGGGCGCCATGCCGTGCACATAGGTCAGCGCCAGGGCGCGCTGCGGCTTGTCGTAGGGGCTGCGGCTGGCGTCGCGCTGGAACATCTGGGCGATCGCGCCCTTGCCGGCGGCCACGATCACCAGGTCGTGGTCCTGCGTCCAGCGCTCCAGATCGTCCATGCCGGCTTCGTGCATCAGCAGCTCGCCGCCCAGGCGGCTGAACTCGGCCATCCAGCCGGGCACCTTCACGCGCTGGTCGACCGACTGCGCCTTGTGATCCAGGCGGTGGCCCCAGCTCATGGCCTTTTCGCCGGGCAGCTCGGGGTGGGGCACGGTGAAGGAAATGCCTTCGACCGGTGGGCAGTCTTGTTCCCAGAAGTTGAGCCCGCGGTCGCGTTCGAGCTGCAGGCTGTCGTGGAACATGCACTGGCTGGACAGCACCTTGCCGGTGCGCAGGTCCTCGGGTGTGCGGTTGCTGGTGATGCTGACGCGGTAGCCGCGCTGGAGCAGGCTGATACCCAGTTGCAGCCCGGCCTGGCCGGCGCCGACGATCATGATCTTGCGCATGGTGGTGTCTCCTTGTGGTGTGGGGAAAGCGGGGGGTGGCTCAGTCCATCAGCTTCGGGATGGCCGGCTCAAAGGACTCCGGTCCCATGGCCGAATAACCGCCGTCGACGGCGTAGTCGGCGCCGGTGACGAAGCTGGCGTGGTCCGAACACAGGAACAGCACCACCTGGGCCACTTCGTCGGGGTCGCCGACGCGCTTCAACAGGTGGAAGGGGGCGGCCACGCGATCGGTCTTGGCGCGGTCGCCGTGGGTGAGCTGGTTCATGATGGCCGACCAGGTCCAGCCGGGCGACACGCTGTTGACCCGGATGTGGTCGGGCGCCAGGTCCATGGCCATGTTGCGCGTCAGCTGCACGAGCGCGGCCTTGCTGACCGGGTAGAGCCAGCGGCCGGTTTGCGCCACGCCGGAAGAGATGCTGGTGAAGTTGACCACCGCGCCGCGTCCGGCCCGCTGCATGTGCGGGTGCACCGCCTTGAGCATCATCACCGCGCTGACCACGTTCACGTCCAGGGCCTTGTGCCAGTCGGCACGGCCCGACTGCAGCCCGTCGTCCACGTACGAGCAGGCCAGGTTGACAAGGAAGTCGACGCTGCCGAAGCGCGCCGCGGTCTCGTCAGCGCAGGCACGCACCTGGGCGTCGTCGGTGATGTCGGTGGCTCGGAACCACACGCCGTCACCGCAGCCATCGGCCACGGCCTGTCCGCCGGCGGTGTCGATGTCGGCCAGCGTGACGCGAACACCCTGGGCGTGCAGGGCCCGCACCACGGCGGCGCCGATGAGGGTGGCGCCGCCGGTGACGATGGCGGTTTTGCCGGACAGACCGAGAAAAGTGGCTTTGGACATGGGGTCTCCTGTTTTGGGAATCACGCCGCGTATGGCGGCTGGGGCCAATGTAGAAACCGCCAGGCTCTGGCGGCATCCCGTTTGCGCAGCCACTGTCCCAAAAACGAGAAATTCGAGGGCATGCCCTTTCATGGCGCATCGACGCGGGAAAGTCCCGTAGCAGACCGGCGCGTGTTTTGCTAGCTTCTGCGCCATGTTGTCGCCCTACCGCTATCCGCTGGCCAGTCATGCGCTGTTTCACACACGGGATGTGGATCAGGCGCGCGAGGCGGTGGCGCGCGTGTTTTGTCCCCATGTGCTCCAGCCCTGTGGACCCATCGTGGTGCTCGATGCGCGCCACCACAGCGCGCCGGTGTTTCAGGACGTCAGCCTCAACTACGTGCAGTACGGCCCGGCGGTCGACATCGAACCGGGGCCGCTCGGCAGCTTCTACTTGCTGCAACTGCCCTTGCGCGGCAGTGCCGAGGTGCATTGCGGCGGGCAGCACGTCACGGCCGGACAGGGCATGGCCTCCCTGCCGTCCCCCAGCGAATACCTGAAGATGCGTTGGGCCGACGACAGCCCGCACCTGATCCTGCGCATTTCGCAAGGCGCCGTGGTGCGGCAGGTGGAGCAGCTGGCGCAAACGGCCGTGCACCGGCCGCTGGTGTTCGGGCTGGGTCTGGCCATGGACACGCCGGCGCTGGCGCCACTGGCCGGTTTCGTGCGCTACCTGGCGGACACCCTGGAAGGCGACGGCGGGTTCGCCGGTTCCGCCCTGGCTCAGCAGGCCGAGGCCTACCTGCTCAACGTGTTGCTGCTGCAGGCGCCCCACAACTACAGCGAGGCCTTGTGCGGGGACGCTCGCCGACCGCTGCTGCCCCGCGCCGTGCGACGGGCGCAGGACTTCATGCAGGCCAACGTGAAACGGCCATTGACGCTCGCCGACCTGTGCGGTCACTTGCACGTGAACGCGCGCAGCCTGCAGCAGGCCTTCGTCGCCCACACCGGCGAGTCGCCCATGGTCTATTGGCGCAACCTGCGCCTGGACAAGGTGCGCGAGGTGCTGCGCCGGGCCGCCAGTCAGGCGCCGGCCGGCGTGGCGGTGACGCAGGTGGCCGCCGAGCACGGTTTCCTGCACATGGGTCACTTCGCGGCGCAGTACCAGCGCCGCTTCGGCGAGCTCCCCGTGGAAACCCTGAAAACGCCGCGCGCTGTCATGCAGGGGTCAAGTCTGCGCGCCTGAGCGCATTACAGTTGGCGCTCCCTGGTTGAGGAGTTCCATGAGTCTGCGTCCCACCCTTGATTTTTTGCTCCACCAGTGGCTCGGTGTGGCGTCGCTGCAGTTGCGCGAACGTTTTGCCGACCACAGCCGCGAAACCTTTGACGCCGTGCTCGACACCTGCGAGCGCATCGCACGCGAGAAGTACGCACCCTTCAACCGCCTCGTGGACACGCAGGAGCCGCAGTTCGATGGTGAAAAGGTGATCCTGCCGCAGGCCACGCACGACGCGCAGAAGGCCTATGCCGGGAGCGGCATGCTCAGCGCCGCGCAGGACTACGACGTGGGTGGCATGCAGTTGCCCTACACGGTGGAGGCTTCGGCCAACGCCTTCTTCGCCATGGCCTCGGTGAGCATCGGCAGCGGCATGCTCACCACGGGCAACGCCAACCTGCTGATGAAACACGGCACCGACGCGCAGAAGCGCGTGTTCGCGCTCAACGAGTTCAATGGCCGCTTCTCGGGAACGATGTGTTTGAGCGAACCGCAGGCCGGTTCTTCGCTCAGTGACGTGATGACGCGGGCGCTGCCGGACGGCGATCATTTTGAAAGCGACCCGCTCGGCCCGCGCTACCGCCTCAAGGGCAACAAGATGTGGATTTCGGCCGGCGAACACGAGCTGACCGAGAACATCATCCATCTCGTGCTGGCCAAGATTCCCGATGAACACGGCAAGCTGGTCCCGGGTGTCAAAGGCATCTCGCTCTTCATCGTGCCCAAGAAACTGGTGGACACCGAAGGCCAGCTGACCGGTGAACGCAACGACGTGGCGCTGGCCGGCCTCAACCACAAATGTGGCTGGCGCGGCACGACCAACACCTTGCTGAATTTTGGCGAGGGCAAGTACCCGGTGCGGGGTGAAGCCGGCGCGGTGGGCTACCTCGTTGGGCAGCCGGGCCGGGGCCTGCAGTGCATGTTCCACATGATGAACGAGGCCCGCATCGGTGTCGGCATGGCCGCCACCATGCTGGGCATGGCGGGCTACCACGCGTCGCTGGACTACGCGAAGAACCGGCCGCAAGGACGGCCTGTTTCAACGGGCGGAAAAGATGCCGCCGCACCCCAGGTGCGCATCATCGAACACGCCGATGTGAAACGCATGCTGCTGGCGCAGAAGAGCTATTGCGAAGGCGCGCTGGCGCTGGAGTTGTATTGCGCGCGACTGGTGGACGAGCAGCACACCGGAGCGCCTGAGGCCGCCGATGATGCGCGCCTGTTGCTCGAAGTGCTGACCCCCATCGCCAAGAGCTGGCCCAGCGAGTGGTGCCTCGAAGCCAACTCGCTGGCGATCCAGGTGCATGGCGGCTACGGCTACACGCGCGATTTTCCGGTCGAGCAGTACTGGCGCGACAACCGCCTCAACATGATCCATGAAGGCACACACGGCATCCAGGGCATGGACCTGCTGGGTCGCAAGGTGCTGATGGAAAACGGCAAGGGCCTGCAGCTGCTGGCCGGCCGCATCAATGCCACCATCGAACGCGCGATCCAGGTGCCCGAACTCGCGGCGCACGCCAACGCGCTGGGTCAGGCGCTGGCGCAGGTGGGCGCAGCGACGAAAGCCGCCTGGGCCACCGGCGACCCGGGTGACGCGCTGGCCAACGCCGTGCCCTACCTGCAGGCCTTTGGCCACACGGTGCTGGCCTGGATCTGGCTCGATGTGGCGCTGGCGGCACAGGCCTCGGCTGAATCGCCTGCGCGCACCGGGCGCCTGGGTGCCATGCGTTATTTTTTCCACTACGAACTGCCGAAAATCGGCGCCTGGCTGCAGGTGGTGAGCGCGCGCGACCAGACCTGCGCCAGCTTGCCCGAAGCCGCTTTCTGAACAACCATCCACAGGAGACAACACATGACCCGAAACATCCAGCAGCTCTTCGATCTCAAAGGCAAGACGGCGCTCGTCACCGGCGGCTCACGCGGCCTGGGCCTGCAGATGGCCCATGCGCTCGGCGAGGCCGGCGCCCGCGTGGTGCTCAGCTCGCGCAAGGCCACCGACCTGGAAGAGGCCACGGCCGAGCTGCAGGCCGCGGGCATCGACGCGCGCTGGATCGCCGCCGACTGTTCGCTCGAAGAAGACATCCGCCGCCTCACCAGCGAAACCCTCCAGCGCGTGGGCGAGGTGGACATCCTCGTCAACAACGCGGGCGCGGCCTGGGGCGCCCCCGCCGAAGACCACCCGCTCGAAGCCTGGGACAAGGTGATGAACCTCAATGTGCGCAGCTACTTCCTGCTGAGCCAGCTGATCGCCAAGGCGAGCATGATTCCACGCCGCACCGGCAGCATCATCAACACCGCCAGCATCGCCGGCCTGGGCGGCAACCCCTCGGGCATGAAGACCATTGCCTACAACACCTCCAAGGGCGCGGTGATCAACTTCACCCGTGCGCTCGCCGCCGAATGGGGCGAACATGGCATCCGTGTCAACGCCATCTGCCCGGGCTTCTTCCCGAGCAAGATGACGCAGGGCACGCTCAAGGCCATGGGTGAAGAGAAGCTGGCTTCACACGCCCCCCTGCGCCGCCTGGGCGACGACGAAGACCTCAAGGGCCTGACCGTGCTCTACGCGTCGGACGCGGGCAAACACATCACGGGCCAGTGGCTGGCGGTGGATGGTGGCGTATCGGTCATCACAGGAGGTTGAGTGGAGTTCTCGGTTCACATTCCTTTTGTCGAACTGCTCGGCTTCGAACTGCAGAAATTCGAAGGCGGTGAGGCGGAGATCGCTTTCGCGCCCAGGCCCGAGCATGAAAACTCCTTCAACGTGGTGCACGGCGGCGCCAGCATGACCCTGCTCGACGTGGTGATGGCGCACGCGGCGCGCTCGGTGGAGCCGGCCATGGGCTGCGTCACCATCGAGATGAAGACCAGCTTCATGCGCGCGGCCAAGGGGGCGCTGCTGGCCAAAGGCAAGCTGCTGCACCGCACCGCCACCATGGCCTTCACCGAAGGCAGCATCTTCGATGCCGAGGGCAAGCTCTGCGCCCACGCCACCGGCACCTTCAAGTTCGTGCCGCGCCTGCCGGTGGGCAAGTCCACCAACGCATTGAACACCCTGAAGACCGACTGATGACTTCCTCGCACCCTCCTGTCGCCTTCGTCACCGGGGCCGCCCGCGGCATCGGCCTGGCCATCGCCCGCTGGTTCTTTCACCAGGGCTACCGCGTCGCCGTGATCGACAACGACGCGCCGACACTGACCGCCACCGAAGCCACGCTGCGCCAGGAACTGGGTGCGCGCGCGGACCACCTGCTGGTGATCCACGGCGACGTGTCCGACCCGGCGCAGGTGACCGCCGCCGTGCAGCGCATCGAATCGGATTTCGGGCGGCTCGACGCGCTGGTCAACAACGCGGGCGTCGCCACCTTCAAGCCGATCGGTGACACCAGCTTTGACGAATGGCGCTGGGTCATGGCGACCAACCTCGATGGACCCTTCCTGTGCGTGCAGGCCTGCGCACCGCTGATGTTGAAGAACGGCGGTGGCGCGGTGGTCAACATCGCGTCCATCTCGGGCCTGCGCGCCAGCACGCTGCGCGTGGCCTACGGCACCTCCAAGGCCGCGCTGATCCACCTGACCCGCCAGCAGGCCGTGGAGTACGGCAACGCCGGCATCCGTGTCAACGCGATCGCGCCCGGCCCGGTCGAGACCGAGATGGCGAAGAAGGTGCACACACCCGCCATCCGCGCCGATTACCACGACACCATTCCGCTCGCGCGCTATGGGCAAATGGAAGAGATCGCCAACGCGGTCGGCTTCCTGTGCAGCCCGGAAGCGAGCTACATCAACGGCCAGGTGCTGGCGGTCGACGGCGGCTTTGATGCCGCCGGCGTCGGCCTGCCCACGCTGCGTCGCCCTCTTGCCTGAACACCACCCCGGAGACATTCCCCATGCCCAGCAACCAACAGATCCTGCTCGACAACCGCCCGCAAGGCGAAGCCACCGTCGGCAACTTCAAGCTCGTGACCACCGAGACGCCCGCCCTGTCCGACGGCCAGGTGCTCGTGAAACACCATTACCTGAGCCTGGACCCGTACATGCGCGGCCGCATGAACGACAGCAAGAGCTACGCCGCGTCTCAGCCGCTGGGCGAGGTCATGATCGGCGGCACCGTGGGCGAAGTGGTGGAGTCGAAGCACCCCAAGTTCAAGGCCGGCGACCAGGTTGTCGGCATGGGCGGCTGGCAGCAATACAGCGTGGTCGATGCGAACCAGCCGGGCGCGCTGCGCAAGGTGGACACCACGCACGTGCCGCTGTCCTACTACCTCGGCGCGGTCGGCATGCCGGGCGTGACCGCCTGGTACGGGCTGGTGAAGATCATCAACCCCAAGGCCGGTGATACGGTGGTCATCAGCGCCGCCACGGGCGCGGTCGGCAGTGCCTACGGCGCGCTGGCCAAGGCGCGCGGTTGCCGCGCGGTCGGCATTGCGGGCGGACCCGACAAATGCAGATACGCGATCGAAGAGCTGGGCTTTGACGCCTGCATCGACTACAAGCAACACAAGGACATGTACTCGCTGGCGAAGGCGCTCAAGGAAGCCTGCCCGAACGGCATCGACGGCTATTTCGAGAACGTCGGCGGCATGATCCTCGACGCCGTGCTGCTGCGCATGAACGCCTTCGGCCGCATCGCCGTCTGCGGGATGATCGCCGGCTACGACGGCGCGCCGCTGCCGTTGACCAACCCGGCGCTGATCCTGGTGAACCGCCTCAAGATCGAAGGCTTCATCGTCAGCGAACACATGGAAGTCTGGCCCGAGGCGCTGACGGAGTTGGGCACGCTGGTCGCCACCGGCAAGCTGCGTCCGCGCGAGACGATTGCGCAAGGCCTCGAGAACGCGCCCGAGGCTTTCCTGGGTCTGCTCAAGGGCAAGAATTTTGGCAAGCAACTGGTGAAGCTGTAACCACCCCCGCCGCGCTGCGCGCGACCCCCTCAAGGGGCGCCGCTGGCCGCCCGGCAAAGCCGGTTCCGCGGCGGCCTCGGTTGAAGACACCGCTTCTGTTTGAGGAGTTTTCATGAGCGCTACCCATGACGTGTTCAATCAGGTGGAGCCGCTGGTTGACTACAACCTGTTTGCTTGCAATCAGGCGCTCGGTGCGGCACTGAAGTTCAACGCGCCCGCGCTGGACACGGCACACCTGCATGCGTTGGGCGATGCGCTGGGCAGCGCCGACATGCAGACCCACGCGCGGCTGGCCAACGTGTTCACGCCGCAGCTCAAAAGCCACAGCCGCTTTGGCCACCGCATCGACCAGGTGGAGTTCCACCCCAGCTACCACGCGCTGATGACGGCGGCCACGGGGGCCGGTCTGCACGGCACACCGTTTTCCGACGCTGAACAGGCCTCGGGAACGGCTCATGTGAACAGAGCGGCCGCTTTCATGCTCTTCACCGAGCTGGAGCCGTCCACGCTGTGCCCCATCTCCATGACCTACGCGGTCACGCCCGCGCTGCGCGACAACCCCGCCATCTACGCCGACTGGGCGCCGCAGCTCACCAGCCGCGCCTACGACCCGGCGCTGAAGCTCTGGAAAGACAAGACCGGCGTGACCATGGGCATGGGCATGACGGAGAAGCAGGGTGGCTCGGACGTGCGCGCCAACACGACGCAGGCGGTGCCCGCTGGCAGCGATCAGTGGGGCCAGCGCTTCAGCGTCACCGGCCACAAGTGGTTTTTTTCGGCGCCCATGTGCGATGCCTTCCTGATCCTGGCGCAGACACCCAGCGGTTTGAGTTGCCTGTTCCTGCCGCGCGTGCTGCCCGATGGAACGCTGAACCAGCTCTTCATCCAGCGCCTGAAGGACAAGCTGGGCAACAAGGCCAACGCGAGCTCGGAGGTGGAGTTCGCGGGCGCCACTGCCTGGCTGGTGGGCGAAGAGGGCCGCGGCGTGCCGCAGATCCTGGCCATGGGCACGATGACGCGGCTGGACTGCGCGCTCGGCACCAGCGGGCTCATGCGCCAGGCGCTGTCCCTTGCGCTGAACCACACGAGCCAGCGCATGGCGTTCGGCAAGAAGCTGATCGACCAGCCGCTGATGAAAAACGTGCTGGCCGATCTGGCGCTGGAGTCCGAAGCGTCCACGGCGTTGGCACTGCGGCTGGCGCGCAGCTTCGACCGCCCGGAGGATGAACACGAACGCGCGATGCAGCGCCTGCTCACGCCCGTGGCCAAGTTCTGGATTTGCAAGCGCGGCAGCCATTTCGCCGAAGAAGCCATGGAATGCCTGGGTGGCAACGGCTATGTGGAGGAGGGCGGCGAGGGCATCATGGCGCGCATCTACCGCGAGATGCCGGTCAACAGCATCTGGGAAGGCGCGGGCAACATCATGGCGCTGGACCTGCTGCGCGCCCTGCGCAAGGCCGATGCCGCCGCCGCGCTGGCGCACGAACTCGCACCCGCCCAAGGCATGCACCCGGCGCTGGACCACCTGGCCGCGAGCCTGCCCATCCGCGTCGAACAGATGGCCACCGAGATGGAAGCGCGGCGCCTGGCCCAGGACGTCGCGCTGACCGTGCAGGCCGCCTTGCTCGCGCAGACCGCGCCGGCTGCCGTGTTCGGCGCCTTCTGCGACTCGCGGCTCGCTGGCCACTGGGGCCACAGCTTCGGCTCGCTGGGCGCGGGCACCGATTTCGATGCCATCATTGCCCGGGCCCAACCCCGCTGAACTCTGGAGAGACCAATGGCCGACCTGATCCTGCACCACTACCCCATGTCGCCCTTTTCGGAAAAGGTGCGGCTGATCCTGGGCCACAAGCAGCTGGACTGGAAGAGCGTGCTGATTCCCAGCGTGATGCCCAAGCCCGACGTGCTGGCGCTCACCGGTGGTTACCGGCGCACGCCATTCCTGCAGATCGGTGCCGACATCTACTGCGACACCGCGCTGATCTGCGATGTGCTCGAACACCGCCAACCCGCCCCCACGCTTTACCCCGAGCACAACAAGGGCATCGCCCGCGTGCTGGCCCAGTGGGCCGACAGCACGCTGTTCTGGGCGGCGATGGCCTACACCCTCAGCCCCAAGGGTGCCGCCGCCCTGTTTGCCAACCAGCCACCCGAAGTGGGCCAGGCCTTTGCGGCCGACCGCGGCGCCATGCGCGCGGGCATGACCAGCCTGCGCCCGGGCGACGCCACCGCCGCCTACCGCAGCTACCTGCGCCGTCTGGCCAACATGCTGCACGAGCGGCCGTTCCTGCTGGGCTCGGCATCCTGCGTGGCCGACTTCGCGGCCTACCATCCGCTGTGGTTCACCCGCGTGATCAACCCGAGCATGGCCGGCATCCTGGACGCGACGCCCGATGTGCTGGCATGGATGGACCGCATGGCTGCGATGGGTCACGGCCACCTGGCCAAGCTCTCGTCCCCTGAGGCCATCGCCATCGCGGCGGCGGCCGAGCCGGCCCCGTTGCACGACGAAGCCTTTCAGGACGAACACGGCATCGCGCTGGGCAGCCGTGTCACGGTGGCGGCCGAGAGCTTCGGCCAGGAGCCGACCGAGGGCATCCTGCGCGCGGCCTCGCGCACCCACTACACGCTGGAGCGCACAGACGAGCGCGCCGGCCGGTTGCATGTGCATTTCCCGCGCATCGGCTTTGTCTTGCGGGAAGTGCGCGCTTGAGCCGGACTGATCCGACCCCGGTGACGTGGCGCTGCCTGCCGTTTGACGCGCTGCTGCCGCGCACGCTGTACGCACTGCTCCAGCTGCGCAGCGCGGTGTTCGTGGTCGAGCAGGCCTGCGCGTTCCAGGACCTGGACGGCGCCGATGCCGGCTGCATGCATCTGTTGGGCGAGACTGTTGCCCCCACACTCTCCGCTGCGCGCGGTTCGTTGCCCCCCGAGGGGGCGCATTTCGCCTTGGGGCGGCCCGGCGGCGAAACCAGCGGCCCGGATGGTCAACCGCAACTGCTCGCGTACACACGGCTCGTCCCCGCCGGCCTCAAATACCCCGAAGCCAGCATCGGCCGGGTGGTCACCGCACCCAGCACGCGCGGCAGCGGCATGGGCCACGCACTGATGGCCGAGTCCATCCGCATGTTGCACAGCCTGTGGGGCGTGCAGCCCATCCGCATCGGCGCACAGGCGCATCTGGAACGCTTCTACAACGCACACGGCTTCGTGTCCGACGACAAGCCCTACATCGAAGACGGCATTCCCCATCTGGAAATGCTCCGCCGCTGAAACCCCAAAACACCAGGAGACAAAAGCATGATTTCAGAATTCAAAGGCAAGACCGCAGTACTGACGGGCGCCGGCTCGGGCTTCGGGCTCGAATGCGCGCGCATCGGCGCCAAGCTTGGCATGAACCTCGTGCTGGTGGACGTGCAGCAGGACGCGCTGGACAAGGCCGCCGCGGAAATGACGGCGGCGGGTGCTGCCGTGCTGGCCAAGCGCGTGGACGTGTCCAGCGCCGAGCAGATGGAGGCGCTGGCCGCCGACGTGGTGCATCGCTTCGGCGCACCGCATTTCGTGTTCAACAACGCGGGCGTGGGCTCGGGTGGGCTGGTGTGGGAAAACTCGGTGAAAGACTGGGAATGGGTGCTGGGCGTGAACGTGTGGGGCGTGATCCACGGCGTGCGCCTGTTCACGCCGCTGATGCTCGCCGCCGCCAAAGCCGACCCCGCGTACCAGGGCCACATCGTCAACACCGCGAGCATGGCCGGCCTGCTCACGCCGCCCAACATGGGCATCTACAACGTGAGCAAACACGCCGTGGTGAGCCTCACCGAAACGCTCTACCAGGACCTGAAGCTGGTGAACGACCAGGTGAGCGCCAGCGTGTTGTGCCCGTACTTCGTGGCCACCGGCATCAGCCAGAGCCACCGCAACAAGCCGGCCGGACTCGCCGATGAACAGCCCACGCAGAGCCAGCTGATCGGCCAGGCGATGACGGACAAGGCGGTGAGTTCGGGCAAGGTGACCGCTGCGGCGGTGGCCGAGATGGTGTTCCACGCCATGCGCCACGACCAGTTCTACATCTACAGCCACCCCAAGGCGCTGGGCAATGCGCAGTCGCGTTTTGACGCCATTGTGGCCGGCACCAATCCGCCCGATCCGTTCGTCGAGCGGCCGGAAATTGGTTCCGCGCTCAAATCCCAGTTGCGCGCCTGAGCGCCAATAAACCATCGTCTTAGGTAAATATTGAGTTGCCTCAATACATATGTAGGAACCGGATTTTGTTACAAAAAAACCCGGTAGTCGGTGTTTTCCCCTAGTTTGGTGGTATTTTTTGTGAAAAATGTCACGAAAAATTAACAATCCAGGGGGTGGAACTCTCCAACTTGTAACGGTACCTATTTCTGGCGATTGCATTTTGATACGTAATGTTCATCATGTAATCGTGAGTTACAGGAAGTGTCTGATACCGAGCGCCTAGGTAATCGGTTTCATGGCCCGCCAGGGAGCTCATGCAGTCATCGGTCGCTCATGGGGCCGATGTTTCAACCTCAAGTTAGGAGTCTGATCATGAACAAGTTCCTGAATGCGACCCGTCGGTTCCTGCGTGACGAAGAGGGTGTGACCGCGATTGAGTACGGCCTGATTGCGGCGCTGATTGCGGTGGTGATCATCGTCGGCGCTGGCTTGGTGGGTACCAACCTCAATACGCTCTTTAACGATATCGCTGGCTGCCTGGCAACGCCACCGGCCGGAGCCATCTGCGGCGGCTAACCGGTGCTGGTTGTGGCCGACCGAGAGCCCTCAAAAAGGGCGGGCGGTCGGTCCACTCGCAGCCAACGATGCATTTTTCCCGCTGATCCGGAAAAAGGACATCAAGGGTCCCAACCATGTCAAAACCAACCTGCGGATATCGCCACCTGCAGAAAGGCGTGAGCGCCATCGAATATGGCCTGCTCGCCGCGCTGATCGCCTTGGTGGCCATCGTGGGCATGACCGCGCTGGGAGGTGCCAATGGCGCGGGTTGGGATGCGTGGGTGGCGCGGGTGCTCGCCGTGATTTCGCCTCCATGAACCGGGCAGGCCTGCGTGCAGGCCGGGAGCAGTGCAGTCGGCAACGGCTGTGCGCCCGAATGAGAACAATGATCGGTCCAACCCCTGGAAGGTTGCCGAGAGAGCGATAGAGACGACCATCACCGGTTTTGCGCCAGGCGCAAAACCCGAACTGGGAGTGAGGGATGACCATCGACATGGATCCTCGCGTCTGGCAGGTACTGGGCCTCGGCCTGCTGGCGTCGTGCCTCGCGCTGGCCGCACTCTCCGATGCACGGCATCGCCGCGTCCCGAACGCGCTGGTGCTGGTGGCCCTGCTGACCGGCCTGCTGTTGAACGCCTTCGGTCCGCAACCCTTCCGCCAGAACGACGGCCTGTTTGCCATGTATCCCGGTGCCCTCGGTCTGGGCGCCGGTCTGCTGGGCGCGCTGGTGGCGCTGTTGGTCTTCCTGCCCTTCCATGCCCTGCACGTCCTGGGTGCCGGCGACGTGAAGCTCTTTGCCGCCGTGGGCGCCTTCGCCGGCCCCGCCGCCAGCGTGAACCTCGCCTTGTGTGTGCTGCTGGTAGGTGGTGTGCTGGCGCTGGTCCGCATGGCCATGGTGCGCAACAGCCGCCTGGTGATGCGGAACACGCTGGCCGCTCTGGGCCAGATGTTGCCGGGCTCGGCCGGTTCTTTTGATGCCAGCACCCAGACCGCCTGGCGCATGCCCTACGCGGTGGCCATCGCGCTCGGCGTTGCGGCCTATGCCGCCTGGCTGTTCAGCGGCCACGACCCGATCCTGAACTTCTGAAAGCCCACCATGCAAGAGCTTTCACTCCCCGTCGCCTCCCCGCTGCTCAAGACCGCCGTGACCGATCCCCTGGGCGATGCGGTGGATATCGAGGGCCTGCCCGCGTCGTTTGTGACCGACCTGGCCTTGCGCCATTTCGCGCGCAAGGGCGAGCTCAAGCTCTTTGCTGTGGCCCAGCAGCTGGGCCTGCCGGTGCCGGTGGTGGACCACCTGCTCACCCAGATGCGCAGCCTGGCCCTGCTGGAGGTGCCGCGGCGCGGCACGCTGGAGGGCGACATCAGCTTTGCGCTCACCGATGCCGGCCACCGCATGGCGCGCCTGGCGTTTGACAAGTGCCATTACGTGGGGCCGGCGCCGGTGCCGCTGGCCGACTACGTGGCCCAAGTTCGGGACCAGGCCCAGCACCAGGCGCCGGTGCGCGCCGAGCGCCTGCAGCAGGTGCTCAAGGACATGGTCCTGGTGCCCGAGCTGCTGCCCACGCTGGGCAGCGCGATGAACTCGGGCAAGGCCATCTACCTGCACGGCGACAGCGGCACCGGCAAGACCTACCTGGCCGAGCACCTGGTGCACACGCTGGATGGCCACATCTGGGTGCCACACGCCTTGTATGTCGATGGCGAGGTGGTGCAGGTGTTTGACCCGATCGTGCACAAGCGGGTGACCCTGGCGCCGGTGCCCGATCGCGCGCTCGCCCGAGACCTGTCGGCCGATGGCCGCTGGGTGCGCTGCGAGCGGCCGGTGGTGATCACCGGTGGCGAACTCACGCTGGACACGCTGGACCTGGAATACGACCCCCATGCCCGCCTGCACACGGCATCGCCGCAGTTGAAGGCCAACAACGGCATTTTTGTGATCGACGACCTGGGGCGCCAGCGTGTGAGCCCGAGCGAGCTCATGAACCGCTGGATCGTTCCGCTGGACCGCCATGTGGACTACCTGACGCTCAACACCGGCACCCGGTTCGCCGTGCCGTTTGATGTGCGGGTGATTTTTTCCAGCAACTGGCCGCCCGCCGACCTGGTGGACCCGGCCTTTGCCCGCCGCCTGGGCTACAAGATCCGGATCGACGCGCTCGACGCCGACCGTTACCGCAGCGTGGTCGCACAGGCCTGCGAGCGCACCGGCGTGCCCGAGGAAGCGGCCGGGGTGGACTACCTCATCCACACGCTGCACCCACGCGACGGGCAGCCTTATTACCCGTGCATTCCGTTTGATGTGATCAGCAAGATCGCCGACCACGGCCGCTACCTGGACCAGCCCGCCCGCATGACAACCGAACGGCTGGAGTGGGCGTGGAACACCTATTTCGGCCGCGAGGAGCGCCACGAAGCGGCCGGCATCCCCCCGAAGAATTCAGGAGAATGAAATGCAAAGCAAACGCGCTTTCGTGATGTTGACCCTGTCGGTGCTGGCCGGTGTGGCCGCCGTGATCCTGGCGGCCCGCTGGATGGGGCAGCAGGCGTCGGGCGAACGGTCCACCGTGCTGGTGGCCACGAGCGATCTTGATCTCGGTCAGGCGATCACCGCCCAGATGCTGCAGCCCGTTGCCTGGCCGGCCGGCGCCCAGCCGGAAGGTTCGTTCAACGATCCAGCAAAGCTCGAAGGCCGGGTGGTGCGCACCAGCATCTACAAGGGCGAGCCGGTGCTGGAGCCCAAGCTGGCCCCCGAAGGGACCAAGGCCGGGCTGGACTCGATCATCAAGCCGGGGCACCGCGCCATCACCGTCAAGGTCAACGAGGTGGTGGGCGTGGCCGGCTTTCTGGCGCCGGGCAGTCACGTGGATCTGCTGGTGAACATCAAGGACGACCGCGAAACGGCCATTTCGCGGGTGGTGCTGGAACGCATCATGGTGCTGGCGGTGGCCCAGGAAGCCCGGCGCCCGGAGGAAACCAAGGCCCGCGTGGTCAACGCCGTCACGCTGGAAGTGACCCCCGAGCAGGCCGAAAAGATCGACCTGGCGCGCAACGTGGGCACCTTGTCGCTCATGTTGCGCAACCAGGTGGACACGCAAGACAACGCGACGGCGGGCATCACCCGCAAAGACCTCTTCGGCGATGAAGTGCCTGTGAGTGCACCGGTTGCCGTGGTCGCCGTCAAGAAGGCGCCGCCGGTCCGCCGCACCGCCCCGCGCCCGCCCGCGCCCCGCGCCCCGGCCGAACCGACCGACACCGTGGAGGTGATCCGTGGCACCCAGAAGTCTTCGTCTCATTTCTAAGGAAGCGATCATGAAAACACCCGTTCTGCGTGCGCTGAGCGCTTCCATCTGGGCCGCGGGCCTGCTCACCATGACCGCCTGGGCGCAAACCGCGGTGACCAGGGGCGTGACCACCAGCAAGGTGGCCGCCGCGCCGATGTCGGCCGACGTCGGCACCGACCTGGCCACCGTCGGACCGACGCTGGACCTGACCATCGGCAAGTCCACCCTGCTGCGCATGCCCTCGGCCGTGTCCCGCATTTCGCTGGGCAACCCCACCGTGGCCGACGTGACGCTGATCAGCCCGACCGAGCTGTATTTGCTGGGCAAGACCTACGGTTCGACCAATCTCATCATCTGGCGCAAGAGTGGCGGCCCGACCGCCATCGACGTCAATGTGAACATTGACTACAAGCGCATGGAAGCCAAGCTGCGCGAGCTGCTGCCGGGTGAAAAAGGCATTCAGGTGCGCCCGGCGGCCGACTCGGTGATCCTCACCGGGGTGGTGTCGAGCGCCGTCAAGGCCAAGGCCGCCGAGGACATCGCCGCCGCCTTCGTGCGCGATGTGAACAAGAGCCTGGTGTTGCCGGTGGTGGCGGGTGACAACCGCGCCGAGTCGGGCACCAAGCTGGCGGTCAGTGTCGGCGGCAGCGGCGGTGGCGCAGCGGCGGCCAACGCGGCGGGCGCCAAGGTGGTCAACCTGCTGAGCATCGCCGAAGCCCAGCAGGTGATGCTGGAAGTGGTCGTGGCCGAGGTGTCCAAGACCCTCATGGACAAGATGGGCGCCAACCTGGTCTTCACCCGCACCGGCGGCAGCTGGGCGTATGGCATCACCTCGGCGTTGGGTGGCGATGGCCGTGGCCTGCTCAGCGCCATCAAGAACAACGGCGATGGTGTCGAGATCGACGCCGAGAAGAGCAACGGTCTGGTGAAGATCCTGGCCGAGCCGAACCTGGTGGCCATCAGCGGCCAGGAAGCCAGTTTTCTCGCGGGCGGCAAGATCTTCATCCCGGTGGCGCGCAGCAACGAAACCACGGGCGGCACCACGATCACGCTGGAAGAGAAGGAGTTTGGCGTGGGCGTGAAATTCACCCCCACGGTGCTCGAAGGCGGCCGCATCCACCTGAAGGTGTCGCCCGAGGTGTCGGAGCTGTCACAGACCGGCACGCCGTTCACCACGGTGAATGGCCAGACGGCGATCCTGCCCAGCTTCACCACCCGCCGCGCGCAGACTTCGGTGCAGCTCATGGACGGTCAGAGCCTGGCCATTGCCGGCCTGATCAAGAACAACGTGCGCCAGGCCATGGACGCGGTGCCTGGCCTGGGTGAGGTGCCCGTCCTGGGCGCGCTGTTCCGCAGCAACGAGTTTCAGGGCGACCGCAGCGAACTCATGTTCGTGATCACGCCGCGCCTGGTCAAGCCGATCGACCCGGGCTACATCCTGCCCACCGATGGCTACAAGCCGCCCAGCCGCTCGGAGTTTTTCTTTGGCAACCAGCTGGAAGGTTCGGGCCGCGCCGACGTGCCCACCGATCGACCCGCCGCCGCGCCACCCGCACCGGCCGCAGGCACCGGCGGCATGGAAGTGAAGTAAGGAGCATCAGCATGTCCACCACCACCTTGTCCCTTCGCCTGGCCGCCCTGCTGGCCACCACCAGCCTGCTCACGGCCTGCGCCAGCACCACACCGCAGCTCGACGCCGTGTTTGGCGATGCGGTGCGCGAGGCCCGCACGGCCCAGACGCTCAACCCCAAGGCTTCGGAGAACACCGACCCGGTGCTGGGTATCGACGGCAAAGCCGGGGCATCGGCGCAGCAGCGTTACCAGGAGTCGTTCCAGGCGCCGCCCAGGACCTTCGAGATCATCAACATCGGCGGCGCGATCACGGGCCAATGAACCGATGCCCAGGGAGACCGCCATGCTGTTGAAACCACGCCAGCACCCTGCCGCCCGCCGCGAGCGGGGGGCGGTGGCGATCATCCTGGGCCTGACGCTGGCGGTGCTGATCGGTTTTGCCGGCCTGGCCATCGACCTGGGTCGCTTTTTCGTGATCAAGACCGAGCTGCAGAACGCGATGGATGCCTGTGCGCTGGCGGCTGCATCCCAGCTGAGACCCGGACAAAACAACCCCACCGCGTTGACCAAGGCCATCGCCTACGGCCGTGTATTTTCAACCGGCGGCATTGATGATCCGGCCACGGCCCCACTGGAAGGCAACATCGCGGCCATCAGGAACCGCGCCAACTTCCAGAGCACGGTGATCGATATCGCGGCCAACCAGATCACGTTCTCGGACACT
Source organism: Hydrogenophaga sp. ZJX-1 (assembly GCF_048590325.1). Taxonomy (NCBI): domain Bacteria; kingdom Pseudomonadati; phylum Pseudomonadota; class Betaproteobacteria; order Burkholderiales; family Comamonadaceae; genus Hydrogenophaga; species Hydrogenophaga sp. ZJX-1. Next base: position 22,097 of record NZ_JBMBRA010000003.1, on the reverse strand, counting down.
TTGGGCGGTACATACGAAGAGGCTGGTTCGGCCGACTACAACACAGCCGCTTTTGCCAAGTGCACCTTTCCCTTGACCGGGCTGCCCATCTTTTTCATGCGGGTGCTCAACCCGGTGCTGGGCACGCAGACCGTTTCGGCCATGGCGGCCGCCACCTTGGCACCCTCGGCATCTGCGTGCGCGATACCGGTGGCCGTGTGCAAGGCGCCAGGAAGCACGGCGGCGTCCAACTTCGGGTTGACTGTCGGACAGTGGATGAGCCCGCCAGAGGGGGCGGGCTCGCCCTATGGGACCGGCAATTTTGGCTGGATCGACTTCACCCCTCCCGGTGGGGGAGCCTCCGAACTGGCGGATTTGTTGACGGGGCCAGGGCAGTGCAGCACCACCATCGGCACCGAGGTGGGTGAGCCGGGCGCAATCTCATCGCTGGACGTCGCCTGGAACTCCCGGTTTGGCTTGTACAAGCCAGGCGGTGGGAATCCCCAGGTGGGTTCGGCGCCACCGGATGTGACGGGGTACAGCTACACGACGACCAACTGGACGCTCGGAGCCAACGCCTACACCGGGACGGTGGCGGGGCAGTTCAACTATGGGAATGCCGCGGCGAACTACCGGCCCTACCAGACCGATCCGCCCAATCCCTACAGCCGCTTGACGGCCACCCAGCACAACAACCTCGGTCGTTTCCGGCGGGTGGTGGTGGCCCCCGTGGTGAATTGCGAGACATGGAACACCGGCGGCGCGAACCCCGTGGTGGACGGTTGGGCCTGTGTCCTGATGCTCAACCCGATGCTGGCGGTCGGAGATGTCCCTGGCCTCGAATTCCTGGGCCTGAGCACCAGTGCCGGAAGTCCCTGCTCAACCAACGGCGAGCCCGGCACCTTCGGCCCGCTCGTTCCCCAACTGGTGCAGTGACCATGCGCAGCCCCATCCATTCACAACACGGCGTCGCCGCTGTCGAACTGGCGATCGTGCTGATCCCGATGCTGGTGCTCTGTTTCGGCATCACCGAGCTGGGGCGCGCGCTGTACCAATACAACGGCCTGGTCAAGGCCACGCGCGGTGCCGCGCGTTACCTCTCCCAGCAGAGTCTGGCCAGCCCACCCGCCGGGGAGACCGCCGACGGCATCCGCCTCAAGGCCCGTTCGTTGGCGCTGTGCGGTGCGTTCAATTGCGATCAAACACCCGCCTTGGTGCCCAACCTCACGCTGGCCCAGATCTCCGTGTGCGACCCGGTGTCTTGCGTTGGGACGCATGCCAATGTGCCAACCGGTGAGGGCACCACCAGCCTGGTGACGGTGACCATCGGTGCCGGCGACAACGGTTACGACTTCACGTCGATCGTGCCCTGGGTGGTCCCGAGCATCACCTTTGGCCCGATCGGCATCACGATGGCGTCGAGCACGAACTGAGGCCACGGCCGTGAAATTCACCCGCAACCTCTTTTGTTCCCCAGCCAGGCGTCATGCCCAGCGCGGTGTGGTTGCGGTCGAGTTCGCGCTGATCGCCATCCTGTTCTTCACGCTGTTGCTGGGCATCATGGAGTTTGGTCGCTGGCTCTTCCTGCTCAACGGGGCCAATGAGGCCACCCGCCTGGGTGCCCGGCTGGCGGTGGTGTGCAGTGTCGAGGCGCCAGGGAACCTCACGCTCATCAAGGCGCGCATGAGTGCGATGACCGGTGGAGGCATTCCGGCCGCCAACATGGTGCTCGATTACTTTCCGGTGAACTGCGACGCGTCCAGTTGCCAGACCGTGACGGCGCGCATCGTCGGGGCCACGTTCAACCCGGTCAGCCCCTTCTTTGGCGGCAACTTCCCGATTCCCCAGTTCCCCACCAGCCTGCCGCGCGAGTACATGACCAGCGCAGGCAACCCGGTGTGCCCATAAGACCAAAAGCCCCATGTCACACAAAGTAGCCCTCATTTTCGAGACCACCGAGGAACGCGACGCGTTCATCGGAAAGCTCAAGCCGCTGCCCGGTGTGAGCGTCAGTGCCCACGTGGGCGGCGCGCGAAGCCTGCAGGCCGTGATGTCCAAGGAGAAGCCGGACGTGGTGCTGCTGGCGCTGCAGCGGCCCGACGATACCGCTTTCGAGCTGATCGAGGCCGCGACGCTTCGGCATCCGGCGGTGATGGTGTTGCTGGTGAACGATGACGGCGGCATGAACACGCTCAAGCGCGCCATGCGGGCGGGGGTGCGCGATGTCTTGCCCGGGCCTCTGAGCGCCGCGGCGGTCCAGGTGGGCGTGGACTACGTCGAGGATTCGAAGTCGATCACATCCCGGTTTGTGGACAACGAAGGCACGCTCTGCGCGTTCATGCCGGCCAAGGGCGGTTGTGGCTGCACCTTTCTCGTCACCAACCTTGCCTACCTGCTGGCCAAGGCATCCAAGCGGGTGTTGATCGTGGACCTGAACCTCTATTTCGGGGACGCGGCCAGCTACCTCACGAGCCGCAAGTCCGAGGCCAGCGTGGTGGACGTGGCGCGCCAGAGTCGCCGGCTCGACGGCTCGCTGCTGGAGGCGAGCGTGCTCAAGGTGCGGGAGAACCTGCATGTGTTGTGTGCGCCGGAACTGCCTTACCAGCTTGAGGAAGTGACGCCCGAAACCGTGGCGGCCATTCTGGGCCTGGCGCGCACCGAATACGACTTCGTGCTGCTCGACATGGCGCGAACCATGGATCCGGCGGCGGTGAAGGTGCTGGATCTGGCCGAACGCATCTACGTGGTGACGGGGCAGACCTTGCCCGCCCTGCAGGACACGCGGCGAATCATCGGTGTGTTCGAAGGTCTGGGTTACAGCCGGGAAAAGATTCAGCTGGTGCTGAACCGCTACACCAAGAGCAGCCAGATTCCGCTGGGTGAAGTGGAGCGGGCGACGGGCTACAAGGTGGCCCGGGTTCTGCCCGCCAGCGACGACGCGGTGCTGGCCTCCATCAACCAGGGCATTCCGCTGGCCAAGCTGGCCGCGCGCGACCCCGTGGCGCGCGCGCTGTACGAATGGGCTCAGGCGCTTTCGCCGGTGGCGGTGAATGCGGCCAAGCAGAGCTGGTTTTCGACGCTCGCGGGCCGCCTGTGAACGACGCAGCGCCCTTTTATCCCCCATTGCGGAGCACCGACATCATGAACCTGAGAGTCACAACCCCCGAACTGCGCAGCCCCACCCGCCTGAACGGGTCGGAGGAGGACGGCCGTGTTCCGACGTCGGGCGCGATGCAGTACCACGCCCTCAAGGACCAGTTGCATGCCCAGTTGCTCGGGCGCATTGATCTGGAGGTGATGGGCAGCATGAAGCCCGAGCGCCTGCGCGAGGAGCTGGGCATTCTGACCGAGCGTTTGCTGGTGGAATCGGGGGCGGCGCTGAACGCGCAGGAACGCAAGCGGATGGTGCTGGACATCCAGGACGAGATCATGGGCCTGGGCCCCCTGGAGCCGCTGCTGGCCGACCCCACGGTGTCGGACATTCTGGTGAACGGACCGAACCAGGTGTTCGTGGAGCGCCGGGGCAAGCTGGAGCTGACCGAGGTGGTGTTTTCCGACAGCGACCACCTGATGAAGATCATCGACAAGATCGTGTCGCGTATTGGCCGTCGCGTGGACGAATCGAGCCCCATGGTGGACGCGCGACTGCCGGATGGTTCGCGCGTGAACGCGATCATTCCCCCGCTCGCGCTGGACGGCCCGCTGCTGTCCATTCGCCGCTTTGCCGTCGTGCCGCTCACGATCCGCGACCTGATCGACAAACGTTCGCTCACGCCCATGCTGGCCGAATTGCTCTCGGCCATGGTGAAGGCGAAGATGAACGTTGTGATCTCGGGCGGCACCGGAACCGGCAAGACGACCTTGCTCAATGTGCTGTCGGCGTCCATCCCGCACCACGAACGCATCGTGACGATCGAAGATGCCGCTGAACTGCAGTTGCAGCAGCCGCATGTGGTGCGCCTGGAGACGCGCCCGCCCAACATCGAAGGCAAGGGCGAAGTGGACCAGCGCGCGCTGGTGCGCAACAGCCTGCGCATGCGGCCGGACCGCATCATCCTGGGCGAGGTGCGTGGTGCCGAGGTGCTGGACATGTTGCAGGCCATGAACACCGGCCACGAGGGGTCCATGGTCACGGTGCACGCCAACAGCCCACGCGATGCACTGACCCGCCTGGAAAACATGTCGGGCTATGGCGGCGCGGTGATCTCGCAGGACGCGATGCGCCAGCAGATCAGTTCGGCCATCAACGCGGTGATCCAGATCGCGCGGCTCAACGATGGCCGCCGCAAGCTCATCAGCCTGCAGGAAATCACCGGCATGGAGGGTGAGGTCATCACGATGCAGGAGGTCTACCGCTTCACGCAAACGGGTGTGGAACCCGATGGGACGGTCGCGGGCCATTTCCGTGCGACCGGGGTGCGGCCCAAGTTCATGGAGCGCCTCAAGAGCTACGGACTGCAGGTGTCCGAGTCGACCTTCGACCCTTCACTGATCTACGAGTGATGTCATGAACCTGAGTTTTGCCCTGTTCGTGGTGGTGGGTTTTGTGGCCGTGGTGCTGCTGATCGAGGGCTTGTTCGTCTACTGGAGCGACACCAAGAGCCCCGAGGTGCGCCGGGTGAGCGAGCGCCTGCGGGCGATCTCGGCCGGTGGGCACAGCGATGCCACGGAGCTCAAGCTGCTCAAGCAGCGCATGCTCAGCGACAGCCCGACGATGCAGCGGCTGCTGCTGCGCGTGCCGCGCGTCCAGCATGTGGACCGGCTGATGCAGCAGGCCGGCGACAGCAACACGGTGTCGCACCTGCTGTCGATGTGCGGCATCTTCGGGATCGCGGGCCTGCTGGTTGGATTGCTGCTGCGCTGGCCCTGGTACAGCACGCTGGCGCTGGCGCTGGGGCTGGGCGTGTTGCCGATGTTGTGGCTGATCCGGCGCCGCAACAAACGGCTGCAGAAGATCGAGGTGCAACTGCCCGACGCCCTGGGCCTCATTTCGCGCGCTTTGCGCGCTGGTCATTCGTTTCCGTCGACCCTCAGCATGGTGGGCGCCGAAGCGCCAGAACCCATCGCGGGGGAATTCCGCATCACCTCCGACGAAATCGGCTTCGGGGTCTCGATCGACAACGCGCTCAACAACCTGGCCACGCGTGTGCCCAGTCCCGACATGAGTTACTTCGCCATGGCGGTGATCATCCAGCGTGAAACCGGGGGCAACCTGTCGGAATTGCTGGCCAAGCTCTCGGAACTGGTGCGCGAGCGCTTCAAGCTGTTCGCCAAGGTGCGTGTGCTGGCCGCCGAAGGCAAGCTCTCGGCCTACATCCTGACGGGCCTGCCGTTTTGCGTGGCACTGGCCATCAACATCCTGAACCCCAAGTACCTGTCGGTGCTGTTCACCGATCCGGCGGGCATCCTGGTGGTGTACGGGGCGTTGACCATGATGGTCATCGGCATTTTCGTCATGTGGCGGATCATCGACATCAAGGTCTGAGGACGACTCCCATGAACACGCAATGGATACTTCTTGGGCTGGTGTTTCTGGCGGTGGCCGGGTTCACGCTCGGTCTGACCCAATGGCTGAACCGGGACGAGGCGGTCAGACGCCGCCTGGGCGACATCACCGACCATCGGCCTCCCGATGATCTGGGCCTGGAAGGCAACGCGGAATGGCACGCCAAGGTGGTGAAGGTCGTGGGCCCCATGGCCCGGCTCTCGACGCCCAAGGAAGGGTGGGAGGCGTCCAGCCTGCGTGTGCGCTTCATGCAGGCGGGGTTGCGCGAAGCGTCATGGCCGGCGCTCTTTTTCGCGACCAAAACGGTGCTGGCGCTGGGCATGCCCGGCTTGCTGATGCTGTATGCCGGTCTGCGCAATGTGTCCCTGGAGCTCAACACGGGGCTGCTGCTGCTGCTCTTGCTGGTGGCCTTCGGGTACTACCTGCCGAACGCCGTGCTGGCGCACATGGTGGCCCAACGGCGGGAGAGCCTGCAGAACGCGCTGCCGGACGCGCTGGATTTGATGATCGTCTGCGTGGAAGCCGGTCTGGGCTTGGATGCGGCCATGAACCGGGCCGCCAGTGAGATCGGCATGCGCAGCGAGGCGCTGTCGGACGAGTTGAACCTGCTCGCGCTGGAGCTGCGCATGGGTGTCAAGCGGGAGCTGGCTTTGCGCAACCTGGCGCTGCGCTCGGGTGTGGACGACATTTCGTCGTTTGTGGCCATGCTGGTGCAGGCCGATCGGTTTGGCACCAACGTGGCCGAGGCCTTGCGCATTCAGGCCGAAACGATGCGGACGCACCGCCGTTTGCGCGCTGAAGAGCGCGCGGCCAAGATTCCGTTGAAGCTGCTGTTCCCCCTGATCTTTTTCATTTTCCCGTCGCTCATGGTCGTGCTGATGGGCCCCGCCATGATCAGCATTTACCGCGTGTTGTTGCCCACCATGGGCGGTCGTTGACTTTGACAGGAGGTATCACCATGAAGCTCAAGACATGGGCATCGGTTTCCATTTTGGGCAGCCTGATGGGTTGCTCCAGCATGTTGCCGGGCACCTTGAACGGCACCCCGAACGCGCGCCCCGGCGCACCGGTTCCGGTGAAGATGGCGCCTGTGCCTGCGGTCGTTACGGCGATGGCGGAGCACGAGGTGCTGTATGTCACCGGGCGCTCTGCGCATGGTGCTGGGCACTTTGCCCGCGCGGTGGCGTATTACGAACGAACGCTGACCCTCAAGCCGGACCACCTGGGTGCCCTGAACGCGCTGGGCGTGTTGCATGCGCAGGCGGGACGAATCGCCGAGGCGCTGGCCTTGTTCGACCGGGCGCGCGTGCTCGACCCCATGGCCGCCCATGTCCACAACAACATGGGCTACGCGCTGCTGAGTGCCAACCGGCTCAAGGAAGCCGAACTCAGGCTGCGGGTGGCCCGTGAGCTGGACCCGAACAGCCTGCAGATTCTTGAGAACCTCGATCTGCTGGCGAAAGCCCAGATCGAGCACGACGAGCGCAACCGGCAGGCGCCGCAGGGCGTGCAGGCTGGAGGGGCTGACGCCTTGCCGGACGCGGACCATGCCTCGGGGCCGCAGCTGGTGACCGTGGCGCCCCATGTGTTTGAGCTTCGCACCGCGGGGCCACAAGCCATCGAAGCGCTGGCCAGGGCACAGACGAAGGCCGTTGAGTTGTCCGCGGGTGAACAGGAGGCGCTGCCGCAAGCCCTGGCCCTGCGCCGGGAGCTTGCCATCGAGAGCTCAACGGTGGACCGGGCGGAGCAACACCGCCCGGCACGGATAGAAGTCTCGAACGGCACAGGCGCGACCCGTCTGGCCCGGCGCACGGCGGACAAACTGGCACCGGCGGGCATCTTTGCCACCCGACTGACCAATGCCCCTTCCTTTCAGCAGTCACAGACCCGGATCCAGTACCTGGCCGGCCTGGAGCCGGTGGTGGGCGCGCTCCTGGCTTCGTTGCCCATGCCGGTCCAGACGGTGAAAGTGGCTGCGATGGGGGGTGGGACGCAGGTACGCCTGGTGCTGGGACACGATGGTGCGGGCAAGGCGATCGCGCTCTGGGCCCAACCCGACACCAGCCGTCTGGCAACGGCGGGGTTGAAGCTCAATCTCTGAGAAGAAACACCCCCGCCGCGCTTTGCGCGACCCCGCGCCATGGGGCTGTGGGCCGCGGCTCGCGGCCTGCAAGGCGCACTGGCCGTCCGGCAAAGCCGGCCCGGCGGTGCCCTGGGCTGGACCGTTTCACGCGCTGCGGGCGCGCTCGGCGCCGCGACCTTTCACGGGATGCGGTTGCGCCAGACTTCGGGCAGGAAGTCGATCAGCGGTGTCACTTCGCGCTGCAACTGGCGCTGGCCGCTGCCCATGCGCCGGCTGGGTGTTTCCTGTGAGAGGTCCAGTTCGCCGAGCTGCTTGATCCAGGCCACGTCCAGGCCCCCGTTGACCAGCGGGCGGGAAAAGATCAGGGCCAACATGCGCCTGGCTTCGACGCTGCCCTGTGCTTCGGCGAGGCGGTAGTAGCGGATGGCTTCGGTGTAGTTGACCGGCGTGCCTTCCCCCCGGTGGTGGCGCCGGGCCTGATTCAGCAGTTCCAGTGGCAGGCGCGATGCATCGGGCTGAGGCTTCCGGGGGGGCTGCAACTGGTCGGCCACGATGGCGGCGTTGGTGCCCGCCACGACCGATTTCGGCGCAGCGGCGCGGAAGTACTGCAGGGCTTCGGTGTCGCGCCCGGCCGCCATGCTTTCCATGCCGAGTTCGATCAGGGCATGCACGTCGCCGGCCCGCGCCGCCCGCTGCAGCAGGGCTCTCGCCGGGAGCGGTTCGTCGATGGCGTCGGTGTCCACGCCTGGCCGGGCCAGGCGCAAGGGCGCCAGACGGGCGGCCACGAGCCATTCGAGGTACTGGGCGCGGGCCAGGTGGGTGCGGCGCAGCGGTGCCAGCCACTTGCGGGCCGCCGCCGGGTTGGCCGGACCCTGACAACCGTCGATCTCGCACCAGGCGAGCCCGGCCAGCGCGATGCCAGCGTTCTGCTGGTGTGCCCGTTCGAACCACTTCTGCGCCTCGCCACTGTCTTGCGGCACACCGGCGCCGTGCAGGTGGATCAGACCCAGTTGCCAGGCCGCCTGTCCAGCCGCCCGCGTGCGGCTGTTGGCGACGCGGCGCAAGGCCTCGAGTTCGGCCAGCACCGCCGCGTCGGGCGCGTCCTGCAGGCGGATCGGCGCCTGGTTCAGAGGGGTGACCTCGATGGATTCAGACGGAATGGGTGCGGCCTCGATCGGCGCGGCCTCCAGGGGTTCCGCTCTGATCGGCGCTCCAGCGGGGACGGGACCGGTGGCCAGGGCGAGCGGGACCACCGCCGAGAGCAGCAACGAAGTGAAAACGCGACGCAGCCGGCGCGCCGGTTGTGCGCCGCTGCGGGCGGTGGGCTGGGGTCCCATGGGATCGGATGCCGTGCGAAGCCGAAGGTGTGCCGTCGCTCTGCCAGCCGGCTCAACGCTTGGCCCCGGCTGGCGCTGGTGCGGGGGCCGCCACCGGCACGACACGCTTGGGCGTCACCCGCCACTGCATGCGCTGCTTCGCAAACGGCATGCCGCCTTCGGTGGCCTGGCTGAACGCGGCTTCGATGCTGTCCATGCCGCTCATGCCGGCGATCACCGCCAGACCCGGCGCCTGCATGTTCTCGGGCAGGCGGGGCAGCACGTCTTCGCCCGTGGCGAAACACATCACCGCTTCTTCGCCCGGCTGGCCGGCGTCCAGCACAAAGCCGGGGCTGGGGACCATCCAGTCGGGGATGCGCACGGTCTGGTTGGCCGACACCAGCGACGAGGGGTTGGTCGCGTTGGGCAGCAGGCGGATCATGCCGCCCTGCGAGGCCTGCATGTAGCAGTAGAGGTGCGAAGCGCGCGACACCGTGGCCGAGAGGAAGATCTGCGTGCCTTGCTCGAACACCGTCTTGTCGGCCACCAGGTTCTCGATCTGCAGGTTCAGGTGCAGCGGGTCGGCTTCTGCGCCCAGCGCGGGGCCCGTGGGGGCCGCGGTGACCTGGCCATCGGCCACGCTGGGGATCGCGGGCTCGGTGTTCCCCGTGTTCCAGCCCACGCGCAGCAACTGGCCCTTGTCACCCAGGGTCACATAGTTTCTCAGGGCCCGTTCGTAGGTCATGAAATCCACCACGCCGTTGACCACCATGCCCTGGTCGGCCTGGTACTTGGCGATGGCGGCTCGCACGGTGGGGTGGTTGACCGGCAGCTTCACGGTTTCCGTGGTCAGGTAGCCACCGCTGCGCAGCGACTTCATCACCAGCGCCTGCTGCACCGCCGTCGCACCTTCGTCGTGCCAGTCACGCAGCTGGCGCTGGAAGTCCGGATGGTTCTGTTCCAGCGTCAGGCATTGCCAGTAGGGCACGCGTGCCCACTTGCCGGCCAGCTCGATCATCGCCAGTTCGACCAGGGTGCGCACGGCGGCGCCCGAACCCTGCGTGTAGTCGCGCCCGACGTTGAATTGCCAGCCGTAGTCGCCGATGCGACCCGCGAGGTCCAGCCCCTGTCCACCGGCACCCACGATCACTTCGTTGGCCGAATCGAGTCCCGGAATGAGCGTGCGCGAGCGGAAATCACCCAGGTGCAGCTCCATGCCGATGATGGTGGCGCTCTTGTCCCGGCTGTAGCCGGTCTCCAGGCGCGAGGCCGAGGTGCCCACGTCGAAACGGTTGTTGATCACGTTCTGGTCGACGAAGGCCACCGCCCCCGAGACATAGAGTGCCGGGCGCTGCAGCCGGATCTGGTTGTTGTTGAGCAGGATGGTGGTGAGGTTCTGCACCGTGTCCTGGCGGGCAATGTCCACCTCGAAGTCGACGTACCTGAACGCATTGCTCAGGCGCGACATCTGCGAGATGGCGGTGATGATCATGTCCTTGGTCGCGACGGGGACGCGCCCGGAAAAATCGGGGATCTGTTTGCTGGTGATCAGGGTGGTGGGGATCTGGGCATCACGGAAAAGCCGGTCCATGCACATGAGCGAGTCCGAGAAACTCGACAGTGAACGCACCGGCCGGGTGGCCGGACGGTCCAGCGCATGGGCATGGGACTGGTAGCGGGCGTCCTTGCGGGCGTCCATGGGTGTGGAGCAGCCACTCATCAGCAACGCGGTTGCCAGCAGTGATGCGATCAGGCGTCGCCCTGGTTGGCGCAGTGCCCGGGTGCCAATGTGCAGGATGTCCATGATGTCCTCGCCCTCTGGGTGTTTTCGTTTTATCGGCAGACGTTGACCAGGTCGCCGCGCAGAACCACAACCTGATCGCGCGCCTGCGGACCGTAACGCGTGCCCAGGCTGCCATCGGCGGCAGCGGTGCTGGAGCCAACCTCCTGCACACAGGTCTTTTGCAGACCCTCTGTCTGGACCGTGGTCACCACATCGCTGTCGGTGTAGATGGAGCCGTCTTCACCCGTCGCCGAATAGGCTTTGGCCACGTAGCGGTTGATGCGCGCACGCATCCAGGCAGGTATGTCGGTGGGGCCATCCATGCCGCCCGACTGCGGCCGTGGTGCGCCGGGCATGGCCACGTACTTGACGGGGCCGTTCAGTTGAATCGTGTCTTCGCCCGGCGCGCTGTGCGCCAGCTGGGCGCAGAGCAGGTTGACCATGGTGATGGTCAGCAGCCATTTCACCGCCCGCATCGGATTGCTTTTCATTGTTGTCCTCCTGAAGTCATGGAATCAGAAGACAGCGCCCCCCGCACAGACGCAGGGGGCGTTGGAGCAGGGGGACGTTCAGTGGCCGGGGCCGCCGTGGCTTGCGGCTGTCGGCTTGCAGGCCACGCAGCCGTTGTTGCTGGCGATGTTCTGGATCGCCTTGGTGCCTGCCGTCGCCACGTTGACGACGCCGGAACGGTCCAGCGCGGTGATCTGCCACGACTTGCCATCAATGGTCACGTTGCCAATGTTGGACGACACGTTCTGGCTGGCGTAGGCCTCGTCACCCAGTGCGAGGTTGGCCACGACCGAGCCACGGGCGGCGGTCAGCTGCAGCGATTCGCCTCCGCTTTCAACCGTCACGTTGCCGGAGTTGCTCGACACGTTTTGCTGTGCATAGGCGTCTTGGCCGTTGGCCAGGTTCATGAAGAGGGAAGAGGTGGCGGCCACGGCCTGGAACGACTTCCCGTCGATGACGATTTCCGGGCATTCCGAGCAAGTGTCCCCGCCGCCGCCGCCGCCACTGCCTCCAGCGAAGGCAGAAGTGGCAAGGGCTGCGAAAGCGATGATGGCAAGCTTTTTCATGATGGTTCCTCAATAAGTGGATTCACATTACCCAGGTGGTTCGGAGGATTCCTGGCCACCAGCCTGATCGACTCGGCCAGGCGGGCATGCTGTCCTGGAGGACTTGGGCTGCCCGTCTGGCGTTGTCTGGCTCCAGTGTGGGCAGGGGACGAAATTGCAACCAGCGTCACAAATGACTACTGCATTTGTCGGGGTGTGTCCACATGCCGGGGCTGCCCGGATCCCTTGTCAGCGCCCGGAATCTGCGGTTTCTGAACGTTCTGAAGGGGCTGTACGACGGTGTGAGAAGTAACTAGTTTCTAAATGAAACAGAAGAAACATTACGAAAGTAAGATGTAAAAATACATCGGTCTGTATCAAATTCGCTGTTTCGGTGAGGCCAAAAGCACACGAAAGCGGCGTCCTTTGGCTCGCTGGCTCCGTAACAAAAAGATTTTGTAGCGTCCAACACGGCTGATTACCTGGCCAGGCCAGCAGCACCCAAGGGGGCACTCATGGAGATCTTCAACAAATTCGATCCAACGTCGGAGGCCGGTCCGCGGCCCGCGTCCCGCACCGCAGGCAGTGCCTTTGCGATGCGCGACAACCCACCCTCGATCTGGCCGGACTTTCTGGTGGGGCAGACGGAACAACCGGCGCGGGTTCTGCTGGTGGACGACGACCCGCTGGTGCGCCATGTGATGGCCCAGGAGTTGTTGGCCGATGACCGGATCACCTTGGTTGCTCAGGCGGGCAGTGTGCGCGAGGGGCGCCGCAAGATCGCCTTGCATGCGTTCGACGTGCTGCTGGTGGACCTCAACCTGGGCGACGGCACGGGGTTCGACCTGATCGAACTCGCCAAGCGAAGCCGGCCGGGTGTCGAAGTGGTGGTGATCTCCGCCATCGAAGACGAGCCGCAGGTGCTGCATGCCTTTGAGCTGGGCGCCACGGGCTACCTGCTCAAGAACGCCTGGTTCGGCAACGTTCCGCAGGCGGTGCTCCAGGTGGTCAATGGGGGCGCCTCGATCACACCGAGTCTGGCGCGGCGCCTGTTGCACCGGCTGGATCCGCGCGATGCCGGGCAAACCGGCCCGGTCAACCGAACGAAGCTGTCCAGCCGCGAGTGCGAGGTGTTGAAGATGGTGGCCTCGGGCTACACCAGCGCCGAGATCGGGGGGCGGCTCGGCATCAGCGTGCGGACCGTGAGCGCGCATGTGCGCAGCATCTACAGCAAGCTGCAGGTCAAGACCCGCGCGCAGGCCGTCAGCTACGCCTCCGACCGTGGGTTGATATGAAGCGGCGTTCATGCGCCGCGGGCCCATGGACCCGAGCTGAACCAGGTTGAGGGTGCCAGCACGGGCAACGGAACGGCGGAGGGACGGTCCTCAAAATGGATGAAAGCCAATGGTCCCGCATTGAGCGGACGCAAGTGCAAGGCGATAAATTTCGTTCTAATTTGAGGCGCTGGAGCCATGCTTGAAACAATCACCGTATGAGGGATGTATGGACGCAACGAACACAACCTGCGCGCCACCGACGCCGTCGGGTGTCAAGCACATAGCCTTTTTGAACCGTTCCGGCAACGCCTTTGCGATGCGCGACAACCCGCCCTCGATCTGGCCGGACTTTCTGGTGGGACAGACGGAACAACCGGCGCGGGTTCTGCTGGTGGACGACGATCCGCTGGTGCGCCATGTGATGGCCCAGGAGTTGTTGGCCGATGACCGGATCACCCTGGTCGACCAGGCGGGCAGTGTGCGCGAGGGGCGCCGCAAGATCGCCCAGCATGCGTTCGACGTGCTGCTGGTGGACCTCAACCTGGGCGACGGCACGGGGTTCGACCTGATCGAGCTTGCCAAGCGGAGCCGGCCGGGTGTCGAAGTGGTGGTGATCTCCGCCATCGAGGACGAACCGCAGGTGCTGCATGCCTTTGAGTTGGGCGCCACGGGCTACCTGCTCAAGAACGCCTGGTTCGGCAACTTTCCGCAGGCGGTGCTCCAGGTGGTCAATGGGGGCGCCTCGATCACACCGAGTCTGGCGCGGCGCCTGTTGCACCGCCTGGATTCGCGCGATGCCGGGCAAACCGGCCCGGTCAACCGAACGAAGCTGTCCAGCCGCGAGTGCGAGGTGTTGAAGATGGTGGCCTCGGGCTACACCAGCGCCGAGATCGGGGGCCGGCTCGGCATCAGCGTGCGGACCGTGAGCGCGCATGTGCGCAGCATCTACAGCAAGCTGCAGGTCAAGACCCGCGCGCAGGCCGTCAGCTACGCCTCCGATCGCGGGTTGATATGAGGCGCATTGCACACACCGGCTGCGATGGCCCATGCTGAACAGCATCACGAGCCCGGGGACCCGCATCTGGGCGGCCTCGGTGATCGCGTTGACGCTGTCGGCCCTCGTGGAGATCCTGGCGCCCCGCTTTCTTGAGGAAGGGCTGGCACCGGCCCGGCTGTTGCACCATGCGACCTGGGCATTGAGCCTGCTGGCGGGGCTGATCGCTGTGGTCGCCACCGTGAAGCTGCCATACCGCGCAGAACCTGGCGAACGCCGACCGCAAGACCTGGCCATGGTGGTCAATGCGCTGATCTGGCTCGTGCTAGCGTTGATCGCTGCCTGGTCGGGTTTGGCCAGCCATACCGATGTCTCGGGCCTGGCGACCCACATCGCCTACCAGCTGGCGGTGGCCGCCGTCGCCTATCTGCTGCTGGTCAGCATCTCGGCACCGTCGGTGCGTGCGAGAGCGCTCTGGCTGGCGCACGCCGTCACGGGTCTGGCGCTGCTGGCTTGGAGCTTTGGCGGCCCCGGAGGAAACGACCTCAGCTACCTGGCGTGGAAGGTGTTCAATGTGGTGTTCTTTGCCAGCATGTTTTTCGCATTGCGCCAGCACCTGCTTCGCAGCGGTGGACTGCATGCCTGGCTGGTGTTCGGAGCCAGTCTGCTGGCCCTGGGGATCGGGCTGAACGACATGGTCTATGCCCGGGCGTGGGACTTGGCCGTCACCTGGACGCACTACGTCTTTGCGGGCTACCTGCTGATGATGTGGATGCTGATCACGGGGCGTGTGGGTGTCAGGGGAGGCGCTCCGCGGTGGGACGAGGCCTTGACCAGGGAACCTTTGCAGGGCACCGGCGCAGGCAGCCAGGAGCTTCCTCCGGACCCGGTATCGGACGCGGGATCGAGCGACGTGGTGGCACAGGAACGCAGCCGCATTGCCCGGGAACTGCACGATGGCGTGGGTTCCCAGATCGTGAGCCTGCTCTCGGCCCTGGACCGCAGCGTGCCCCAGCAGCGGGAGATGGCGTCGGCCCTGGAGCAATGTCTCGTGGACATCAAGCTGCTGGTGGACGCGATCGAGGACAAGGGCGAAAGTGTCCTTGATTCGCTGGGCCGCCTGCGCTACCGCGTGCAACATGCGCTGGACCAGTTGGGCATCCGCATGGTGTGGGCGGTGGATGTGGACGGGCCGTTGGAGCAGGTGTGCCACGAGCGCAGCCGACAGGTCCTGCGCATCACGCAGGAGTGCCTGGCCAACGTCATGCGGCATTCGCAAGCCACCACCGTGTGGGTGAGCTGTCGCTACCTGCCCGAGCCGAATGCCCTGTTTCTCTCGATCCGGGACGATGGACGGGGACTGGAACAAGGAGAGGGTGCCGGCGTGGGCAACGGTCTGGCCGGCATGCAGCGCCGGGCGTCGGAAATGGGCGCACGGCTGGACATCTTCGGCGAAGCTGGCCAGGGCACCTGCGTCGAGCTCACGCTGCCCTTGGTGCCGATGGCGACGCGTTCAGTCGCCTGATTCGTCAGTGGGGCCCGCCAGGAGCGGTTCTTTGAGGGCCTGGTTCCCGGCCGCATGGGCTCTGCCGCATTCGATTCAGGTTTCCTGCCTGAAACAATCGCAATTCAAGAAACCACGATATCAATAGGTCTTTATGGGCTCGTTGGTATTTTCCAGGCCGCATGGATGGCTCCGGCCTGCTGCATGGCATTAAAGCCATGTTGGCGGGATGGATTATTTATTGAGGCTCAGCCATTCATTGCCCGTCCGAGGTCGATCAAATGACCCTCAGTGAAAGTCAGTATTACGTCTTGATACATTTGATTCAAAATCACACTACCCAGTTTTCCCGGTTGTTCCGGAGGTTCACCAATGCGGATGAACTGTTACACAAGTTGCGCAGAGGCTTGAATTACAAGGAAAACAGGCTCATCAATCCGGGAGAAAGTGGGTGGCGCAACGGCGCCAAGGTGGGAGGCATTTTGGGTATTGAAGCCTTAAGAGACACATCTCACACTCTGCGCATCGCGGCACATATTGAAACAAGTGTGTGGATGCCGTGACCCAAGGCGGGAAGCCCGGCAGAACGGCAAAGACCGCATCAACCCACCAGGCGACGGTGGGGGATGCGAATGCCGGTTGACGATAGACCCATTGGACGCTGGCGGAAGCAGTCGGCGATTTCCCCGAGTCCAGCGGATTCGGTTTCCAAGGGGCCTTGATTGCCTACGATGGTCAAGCGTTTTCTGGCTGATAACAACGGCTTAAAAGCCCGTCGACGACGACACCTGATGGCCGAACTCATTTGTCATCTGACATGGAGTTAGGGCCGGTTGGGGATTCACATCCTATTTTTTAAATAAAACGATTCCGGCTGAAATGGCAGCAGGGTCGATAGCTTTCTGTTGTCCATTGTTTTGATATTTCCAATTAGCGTGGCAGGCGCGCAAAGGAGCTGAAAATGGCCTCATTCATCATATCGGATCTGGAATTCATTCTGGAACAGATCCTGATCGCGGAACGGCATGCGGCAGGGGAACCTTTGGTGACGCTCGTTCCGAGCACGGAGGTGTCCTTCGGATTGCGAACCGTTGATGGCTCCTTCAACCACCTGATACCGGATCAGACCGAGTTCGGCGCCGCCGACAACACATTTCCCCGCCTGCTGGATCCAGTCTTCCGAGACGATCAGGACGGCGACAGCATCGACCTCAACGGAGGGGCGCCAGGCGGCGTGTTGACCAACACCGACTACGCCTCGAGTGGTGATGTGGTCGATGCCGATCCCCGCCTGATCAGCAACCTGATTTCTGACCAGACCGCCAACAACCCGGCGGCCTATGCGGCCGCCTACGACGCGGGGCTGGACGGCATCCTGGGCGACAACCCGGACACCGTCGAAGACGAGAGCGCCGATGACGTCCTGAAAGATGGCGCCGAGCTGGTGAACGGCGTGCGGGCCGACGGCACGCCATTCCAGACCTTCTTCCTGCCGAACACCGCGCCCGACGAAGGATTGTCTCCACCGTTCAACGCCTGGATGACCTTTTTCGGCCAGTTCTTTGACCACGGTCTGGACCTGGTGAACAAAGGAGGCAGCGGCACGGTGTTTATCCCGCTGCAACCCGATGACCCGCTGTATGTCGAGGGCGGCAACACCAACTTCATGGTGGTGACCCGCGCGACGAATCAGCCTGGTGCAGACGGAGTTCTGGGCACGGCCGACGACATCCACGAACACACCAACACCACCTCACCCTTCGTCGACCAGAACCAGACCTACAGCTCGCACCCGTCGCACCAGGTGTTCCTGCGGGCCTACGAGTTCGACGCCAACGGCCGGCCGCAGGCCACCGGTGGCCTGATCGTCAACCGCGACCTGGGGGGCGACGGGATCTACGGCACCGCAGACGACGTGATCCTCGGCGGCATGGCGACCTGGGCGGTGGTGAAGGCGCAGGCACGCGACATCCTGGGCATCGAACTCACCGACCTCAATGCCTTGAGCGTGCCGCTGCTCGCCACCGACCAATACGGCAAGTTCATCCGCGGACCCAACGGCTTCCCGCAGGTGGTGATGGAGGGCGGCGCCCTGGTCGAGGGCAACCCGGCCGCACCGATCAGCGTGGTCAACGCGGTCAGCTCCGGCCACGCGTTCCTGGTCGACATCGCCCACACCGCCAATCCCGTCGATGGCCAGACCGGTGCCCCGCTGGTGGCCGACGCCGATACCGTGGCGGGTGGCCCGGTGGCGGCAGGCACCTACGACAACGAACTGCTGGACGCCCACTACATCGCGGGCGACGGCCGGGTCAATGAAAACATCGGCCTGACCACGGTGCACCACATCTTCCACTCCGAGCACAACCGCCTGGTCGAGCACACGAAAACGCAGCTGCTCGAGTCGGGCAACGTGGAATTCCTCAACAGCTGGTTGCTGACACCGGTGGACACCATTCCTGCCGACCCGTCCTCCCTGGTGTGGAACGGTGAGCGCCTGTTCCAGGCCGCGAAGTTCGGCACCGAGATGCAATACCAGCACCTGGTGTTCGAGGAGTTTGCGCGCACCATCCAGCCCAATGTGGACGCCTTCCTCGATTTCGACGCCACCATCGATCCGTCCATCGTGGCCGAGTTTGCGCACACGGTGTACCGCTTCGGCCACTCCATGCTGACCGAAACCATCGACCGGCTTGACCCGAACTTTGGCTCGACCGAGATCGGTCTGATCCAGGCTTTTCTCAACCCGCTGGAGTTCGCCGCCAGCGGCGCCACGCCCGACGAGGCTGCCGGTGCCATCGTGCGCGGCCTGACACGCCAGGTGGGCAACGAGATCGACGAGTTCGTGACCGAAGCGCTGCGCAACAACCTGCTGGGGCTGCCGCTGGACCTGCCCGCGATCAACATCGCGCGCGGTCGTGACGCCGGCATTCCCTCGTTGAACGCGGCCCGGCGCACCTTCTTTGAAGGCACCGGCGACAACCAGTTGCGTCCCTACGAGAGCTGGGCCGACTTCGTGCAGCACATCAAGCACCCCGAGTCGCTGATCAATTTCATTGCCGCCTACGGCACGCACGACAGCATCACATCGGCCACCACGATGGTGGACAAGCGCAACGCGGCCACGCTGCTGGTGCTGGGCGGTGCAGGCGAGCCGGCCGACCGCATCGATTTCCTCTACAGCACAGGCATCTGGGCCAGCGGTGTCGACGGTGTGACCACCACCGGCCTGGACGATGTCGACTTCTGGATCGGCGGTCTGGCCGAGCAGAAGATGCCCTTCGGCGGCATGCTCGGCTCCACCTTCAACTTTGTCTTTGAAACCCAGCTCGAAGCCCTGCAGAACGGTGATCGGCTCTACTACCTGCACCGCCTGGCCGGCACGAACTTCCTCTCCGAACTGGAAAACAATTCGTTCTCCAAGCTGATAATGCTCAACACCGATGCGGTGCACCTGCCGGCCCTGGTGTTCCAGACGCCCGGCCTGATCCTCGAAGTGAACCAGGGTTTCCAGTTCAATGGCGATCTCGGCAGTGCCGACCCGTTGGGCACCGATCCGCTGGTGCCGCTGGTCATCCGCGACAACCCGGCCACGGCGGGCCCCGACGGCAACTACCTGCAGTACACCGGCGATGAACATGTGGTGCTGGGTGGAACCAGCGGGAATGACATCCTCATTGCCAGCATCGGCGACGACACCATCTGGGGTGACGAAGGCAACGACCGCATCGAAGGTGGTCACGGCAACGACGTGATCGAAGCCGGAGCGGGCGATGACATCATCACCGACATTGGGGGGGACGACGTCATCAAGGGCGATACCGGCAACGACGTCATCAGTGGCGGCGCGGGCATCAATCTCATCCTGGCCGGTCCGGGCAAGGACTTCATCATCACCGGCGAAGACGAAACCGAGACCTTTGCCGGCACCGGCGACGACTTCATCCTCGGTTCCCGGCTTGATGCGTTCCCGTTTGGCAACGAAGGCAACGACTGGCTCGAACTGGGCCTGCAGGACGGCGCCGCGGGCGACAACTTCGACCCCTTCAACCAGGACAAGGTGATCGGTCACGATGTCTTCCTGGGCGACGGCGGTTTTGACGAAGCCCTGGGCGAAGGCGGTGACGACATCATCGTCGGCAGCGAAGGACCCGACAAATACGACGGCATGTCTGGCTTCGACTGGGTCACCTTCAAGGACGACCGGGCCGGTGTCAATGCCGACATGTTCAAGAGCGCGCTCAACGCCGCGCCGATACCGGCATCGTCCGCCGCCGTGGGCGCCCGGTTCGCGCAGGTCGAAGGCCTGTCCGGCTCGACCCATGCCGACATCCTGCGCGGCGACGATGTCGATGCGACGCAGATGGCGCTGGCCGGTTTCTACGGCAGCGTGCTGACCAACCTTGATCTCATTTCCGGCCTGCGCGATTTCCTCGGGTCGGCGGCGGCGGGCGCCGACGGCATCACCGGCAACGCGGACGACCGCTTCGATGCCGGCAACATCATCCTCGGCGGATCGGGCAGCGACATCATCGAAGGCCGCGGCGGCGACGACATCATCGACGGCGACCGCTGGCTCAACGTGCGCATCAAGGTGATGTCGAACAACGACGGTACAGGGACGGAGCTCGACAGTTACGACAGCATGATTCCCCTGATTCCGTTCATGCTGTCCGGCGCCATCAACCCCGGCCAGCTGGTGATCCAGCGCGAGATCCTCACGGGCGACAACAGCTACGACACGGCGGTGTTCTCGGGCAACATCGCAGACTACACCGTGGTCACGGTGGGTGGTGTGGACGGAGTGACCACGGTCACCCACAACGTGGACCCCGCCGTCGGTGGTGGGCTCCTGTCGGATGGGGTGGACCGCCTGACCAACATCGAACGGCTGCAGTTCAACGACGGCACGGTGCTGCTCTCCGGCACCAACCTCCAGCCCACGGGCCTGCTCGCGGTGTCGGACACCGCGCCTGTCGTGGGACAGACGCTCACCGTCAACCTGGGCAGCGTGGTCGATGGCGATGGCATCACCAACCCGGTGAGCTACATCTGGCAGGCGGAAACGGTGGCGGGCAGCGGCCTGTTCCGCGACATCGCGGGCCCCAACGGCGGCGCACCGACCGCGCTGGGAACGAGCTTCACCGTGACCGCGGATCTCCAGGGGGTCGCCCTGCGTGTCAAAGCCCATTTTGAGGGCGGCAACAGGGTGCTGGAGACGGTCTTTTCAGCGGCCACAGGTTCGGTGGGGGTCGGTACGCCGCCACCGGCCCCAGCGCCCCTGCTGAACGGGCCGCAGGATGGCGTCGTCAGCCCCGGCGTCCATTTCATCGGGTCCGATCTGCAGTTCATCCTGAACCAGATCAAGATCGCGGAGCGGCACGCGGCGGGAGAGAACTTGCTCGACCTGGTAGACAACCCGCGCATGGCGCAGGGTCTGCGCACGGTGGACGGCTCGTTCAACAACCTGGTGCAGGGTCAGTCCGAGTTCGGCGCGTCCGACAACACCTTCCCGCGCCTGCTGGAGCCCGACTTCCTCAACGAAGGCGATGACGCGCCATTTTTTGGTGTCACCAACAACGACTACGGGCTTTCGGAAAACGTGGTCGATTCCGATCCCCGCACCATCAGCAACCTGATCGTTGACCAGACGGCCAACAACCCGGCGGCCGTGGCGGCCGCGGCAGGCATTGACGGCGCGGGCCTGGTGAGTGGCACGCGTGCCGACGGCACACCGTTCGAGACCTTCTTCCTCCCGAACACGGCACCGGACGAAGGACTCTCCGCTCCGTTCAACGCCTGGATGACCTTCTTCGGTCAGTTCTTTGACCACGGACTGGATCTGGTGGCCAAGGGTGGCAATGGCACGGTGTTCATCCCGCTGCAGCCCGATGACCCGCTGTATGTGGAGGGCGGTACCACCAATTTCATGGTGGTGACCCGCGCGACGAATCAGCCTGGTGCAGACGGAGTTCTGGGCACGGCCGACGACATCCACGAACAAACCAACACCACCTCGCCCTTCGTCGATCAGAACCAGACCTACAGCTCGCACCCGTCGCATCAGGTGTTCCTGCGGGCCTACGAGTTCGACGCCAACGGCGAACCCCAGGCCACCGGTGGCCTGATCGTCAACCGCGATCTGGGTGGCGATGGCATCTACGGCACCGCAGACGACGTGATCCTCGGCGGCATGGCGACCTGGGCGGTCGTGAAGGCGCAGGCACGCGACATCCTGGGCATCGAACTCACCGACCTCAATGCCTTGAGCGTGCCGCTGCTCGCCACCGACCAATACGGCAAGTTCATCCGCGGACCCAACGGCTTCCCGCAGGTGGTGATGGAGGGCGGCGCCCTGGTCGAGGGCAACCCGGCCGCACCGATCAGCGTGGTCAACGCGGTCAGCTCCGGCCACGCGTTCCTGGTCGACATCGCCCACACCGCCAATCCCGTCGATGGCCAGACCGGTGCCCCGCTGGTGGCCGACGCCGATACCGTGGCGGGTGGCCCGGTGGCGGCAGGCACCTACGACAACGAACTGCTGGACGCCCACTACATCGCGGGCGACGGCCGGGTCAATGAAAACATCGGCCTGACCAC
>NZ_JBMBRA010000002.1:0-891023 GCF_048590325.1 Hydrogenophaga sp. ZJX-1 | reverse complement strand
CTTCCAGACCAACATCCTGGCGCTCAACGCCGCGGTGGAGGCGGCCCGCGCCGGTGAGCAGGGCCGAGGTTTTGCCGTGGTGGCCGCCGAGGTGCGCAACCTGGCGCAGCGCAGCGCCGAAGCGGCGAAAGAAATCAAGGTGCTGATCGGCACCAGCGTGGACAAGGTGGAGGCGGGCAGCCGCCTGGTGGCCGAGGCTGGCAGCACGATCGGCGAGGTGGTGGCCAACGCGCAGCGCGTGGCCGACATCATCGGCGAGATCACCGCGGCCAGCGGTGAGCAGAGCAGCGGCATCGGGCAGATCAACACCGCGGTGAACCAGCTCGACCAGATGACGCAGCAGAACGCAGCGCTGGTGGAAGAGAGCAGCGCCGCGGCCGAGAACCTGAAGGACCAGGCCCGGCACCTGGCTCAGGCCGTACAGATTTTCAAGATTGATCACGGATCCCGGGGATCCTGATTCGGATTCGTTCCAGCTATTCGGAGTTTTCCATGTACTTGCAACCTTTGATGCGCCTGTTCTCGATCCGCGTGCGCATGCTCGGTGCCATCGGTGTGGTGCTGCTGCTGCTGGGCATCGTCGGCGGTGCGGGCCTGTGGGGCATGTCGCGCCAGTCCGCGGTCAGTCACGAGTTCGTGGGGCACGCGTTTGAGGAAACCCTCACGCTGTCGCGCCTGCGTGTTGCACTGTCCGACATGAGCCGCCATGAAAAGGACATGGTCATCCAGTACGAGTCACCGGAACAGATGTCGCTGGCCAATCTGCAGTGGGAGAAGGCCCGCGAGGAGGTCAACAAGGAGATCGCACACATGTTGCAGGGTGATGCGGACGGCGACAACACCCTGCTGCTGGAGATGCAGAAGCGGCTGAACGACTACGTGGCGGCGGTCGAACCCGTGGTGACCCAGATCAAGAGTGGCGGCTATGACAGCGCCACCGTGGCCAACCGCATGCTGGGCCGGGCACACGATCAGTACGCCGCCTTGCTGGTCGACATGCAGAAAATCCAGAGCATCATCATGCAGGAGGCCGCCAGCCTGCAGCAGGAGGAGGCCTACATCAGTGGACAGACCACGCTGTGGTTCGGCGTTGCCTTGGCACTGGCGGCGCTGGTGGTGGTGCCCTCGACGCTGGCGAACATGCAAAGCATCTGCCAGCCGCTGGACCAGGCCCAGCGTGTGGCCACCGCCATTGCGCAGGGTGACCTGACCCAGACGATTTCCACGGTTGGCCGGGACGAACTCACCCAGCTCATGACCGCACTCGGGGGCATGCAGTCGGCGCTGGTGCGCATCGTCGGGGAAGTGCGCAGCAGCACGGACAGCATCGGTACCGCGAGCGCGGAGATCGCCTCGGGCAACCAGGATCTGTCCACCCGCACCGAGCAGGCAGCGAGCAACCTGCAGCAGACCGCCAGCAGCCTGGAGCAGATCAACGGCACGGTGCGTCAGAGCGCCGACGCCGCGCGCCAGGCCAGCGCGATGGCGGTGGCCAACGCCGAAGTCGCCGTGCGCGGCGGCCACGTCGTGGGCCAGGTGGTGTCGACCATGGACGAGATCAACCACAGCAGCAAGAAGATCAGCGACATCATTGGTGTGATCGACGGCATCGCTTTCCAGACCAACATCCTGGCGTTGAACGCAGCGGTGGAAGCCGCGCGCGCCGGTGAACAAGGCCGCGGCTTTGCGGTGGTGGCGGCTGAAGTGCGCAACCTGGCGCAGCGCAGCGCCGAAGCGGCGAAAGAAATCAAGGGACTGATCGGCACCAGCGTGGACAAGGTGGACGCCGGTACCCGGCTGGTGGCGGAGGCCGGCAGCACCATCAACGAGATCGTGGTCAATGCCGAGAAGATCTCGGCCTTCATCAGCGAGATCACCACGGCCGCCACCGAGCAATCGGCGGGCATTGGCCAGGTCAACACCGCGGTGGGTCAGCTCGACCAGATGACGCAGCAGAACGCCGCCCTGGTCGAACAGAGTGCCGCCGCCGCCGAAAGCCTGAAAGACCAGGCCACCCGCCTGGCCGAGGTGGTGCGGGTGTTCCGCCTGCAGGCCTGATCCTTTTTTTCAACCATCAACCGAACAATCCATGTTGGACAACCTGAGTTTTCGCCAGAAGATCATCACGCTGGTTCTCTTTGCCGTCGTCGGCATCGCCGTCATCGCCACCCTGTCTGTGTTGCAGTCGCGCCGGCAGATCACCGAAGGTCTGCAGGGCCAGCTGGTCACCGGCGTGCAGTCGGCACACACCATCGTGGAGGGTTTTCGTGCCCAGGCTGCCGCGGGCAAGATGACCGAGGCCGAGGCCCAGCGCGCCGCCCAGGATGCCTTGCGCATGGCGCGCTACGGCGCCGAGGGCAAGGACTATTACTACATCTGGACCTTGGGGGGAGCCGGTGTGATGCACCCGCTCAAGCCCGAATGGTCGGGTCAGGACATGATCGGCAAGGTCAAGGACGGCAACGGTGTGGACATCATCGTGGCGCTGGTCGAAGGCCTGCGCAACAGCGGCAACGGGCGCGCCTTTGTGCAGACCAACTTTCCACGTCCCGGCGGCACCGAGCCGGTTCCCAAGCTGCAGTACGTGATCCAGGTCGACGGCTGGAACTGGATGGTGGGTTCGGGCCTGTACACGGACGACCTCGACATGCAGGTGCGCCAGGCGCTCCTCACCAACCTCGGGGTGGGTCTGGCGGCGCTGATGATCATCGGTGGCATCGGCTGGGCGACCCTGCGCAGTGTGACGCGCCAGATCGGTGGCGATCCGGTCGAGGCGGTGGCGGTGATGAAGGACGTCGCGAACGGCAATCTGGCGGTGGAGTTGCGCCACGCGCCCGCCGGCAGCCTGCTGGCGGTGCTGGGTGAGATGGTGTCGTCGCTGCGCCAGACGGTGGGCCAGGTGCGCAACGCCACCGACAGCATCACCACCGCGTCGGTGGAGATCGCCAGCGGCAACCAGGACCTCTCGGCCCGCACCGAGCAGGCCGCGTCGAACCTGCAGCAGACGGCGGCCAGCATGGAAGAGCTCACCAGCACCGTGCGCCACAGCGCCGACGCCGCGCGCACGGCCAACCAGCTCGCCGAATCGGCCGCCAGCATCGCACGCCGCGGGGGCACCATGGTGGCCGAGGTGGTCACGACCATGGACCAGATCAACCAGAGCAGCCAGAAGATCAGCGAGATCATCGGCGTGATCGATGGCATTGCCTTTCAGACCAACATCCTGGCGCTGAACGCCGCGGTGGAGGCGGCGCGGGCCGGTGAACAGGGCCGCGGCTTTGCGGTGGTGGCGGCCGAGGTGCGCAACCTGGCGCAGCGCAGTGCCGAAGCGGCGAAGGAAATCAAGACCCTGATCGGCACCAGCGTGGACAAGGTCGATGCCGGCACGCGCCTGGTGGCCGACGCCGGATCGACCATGGACGAGATCGTGGCCAGCGTGCAGCGGGTGACCGACATCATGGGCGAGATCAGTTCGGCCACGGCCGAGCAGAGCCAGGGCATCGCGCAGGTCAATGTGGCGGTGACGCAGCTCGACCAGATGACGCAGCAGAACGCCGCGCTGGTGGAGCAGAGTGCCGCGGCCGCGGAAAGCCTGAAAGACCAGGCGGCCAGCTTGACCCAGGTGGTCCGCGTGTTCCGGCTGGCCGGCGCGGCGGCGCCGGGCTGAGAAGCCGGGCGCACAAAACCCGTTCGCGACAGGGCCGTGCGCTGCGATGGCCCTGTCACACGGCGCTGTGGCAGGCCTGCCTATACTTGTTGATCGCGGGCCGCTGGGCCCGGTCCGGAGATCAACGCCATGAACGCCCGCCTGCCCCAACCGCTGCCCCCGCTGGACCCTTTGGCCCTGCAGGCCCATGTCGATACCGCCTGGGCGCAGCGCATCGTGCCCGAGCTGGTGCGTTACATCGAGGTGCCGGCCAAGTCGCCCATGTTCGATCCCGAGTGGGCCCGGAACGGTCTGCTCGAACGCGTGTTGCAGAGCGCGGCCGACTGGGTGCGCGCGCAGGCCGTCGTTGGCCTCACGCTGGAGATCGTGCGGCTCAACGATGCGAACGGTGTGCCACGCACGCCGGTGCTGTTTTTCGAAGTGCCGGCCAGCGCCGGGAAAGACGGCACGCCAGCGCCCGCATCCGGCCAGACCGTGCTGATGTACGGCCACCTCGACAAACAACCCGAGTTCACCGGCTGGCGCAGCGACCTCGGCCCCTGGACGCCCAAGATCGACGACGGCAAGCTCTACGGCCGCGGTGGCGCCGACGACGGCTACGCGGTCTACGCCAGCATCGCTGCGGTGCAGGCACTCAAGGACCAGGGCGTGGCGCACCCGCGCATCGTCGGCCTGATCGAAACCTGCGAAGAGAGTGGTTCGCACGACCTGCTGCCCTATGTGGACGCGCTGCGCACCCGGCTGGGTGACGTGGGCCTGGTGATCTGTCTGGACAGCGGCGCCGGTAACTACGACCAGCTCTGGCTCACCACCAGCCTGCGCGGCATGGCCAGCGGTGTGCTGAAGGTGGAGATCCTCACCGAAGGCATCCACTCCGGAGACGCTTCGGGCCTGGTGCCGTCGAGCTTTCGCATCATGCGGCAGGTGCTGGACCGTCTGGAAGACAGCGCCACCGGCCGGCTGCTGCCCGCCAGCTTTCATTGCGAAGTGCCGGCCGAGCGGCTGGCGCAGGCGCAGGCCACCGCCGCGATCCTGGGCGACGAGCTCTACAAACGTTTCCCCTGGGCGCACCACGACTGCGGCGGCTCCAGCGTGTTCGCCCTGCCCACCACCACCGACCCGGTGGAGGCTTTGCTCAACCGCACCTGGCGGCCCACGCTCAGCGTGACCGGCGCCGACGGTTTCCCCACGCTGCAGAACGCCGGCAACGTGCTGCGGCCCTACACCGCGTTCAAGCTCAGCCTGCGCCTGCCGCCGCTGGTGGACGCGCCCGCCGCCGTGCAGCAGCTCAAGGCCCTGCTGGAAGACAACGCACCCTACCAGGCCCGCGTCACCTTCGAGGGCGAAGGCGCGGCCACCGGCTGGAACGCGCCCAGTACCGCGCCGTGGTTCGAAGACGCGCTGCAAGGCGCCTCGCAGGCCCACTTCGGCGCCGCCTGCGGCACCATCGGCCAGGGCGGCACCATCCCGCTCATGAACATGCTCAGCCAGGGTTTCCCGCGGGCGCAGATGATGGTCTGCGGCGTGCTCGGCCCCAAGAGCAATGCGCACGGCCCCAACGAGTTCCTGCACCTCGACTACGCGCGCCGCCTCACGGCCGCGGTGGCGCAGGTCATGGCCCGCATGCCCTGAGAGGCTGAGAGTCTTTCGCTCATGCCCGCTCACCACGCCAAAACGCACCCGCTCGGCGTTGCAAATGCGCGCCATAGCTCAAGCTATGGCTGTGCTTTGCGCCTTGATCGGGCACGTTTTGGCGCGTTGCTCGGACACGCCCGAAAAACTCTCGGCCTCTGAACCCTGGTCCCTCTCTGAAGCTGCTGGCCCCATGTCCGACACCACCCAAGCCCCGTTCACGCTGCGTGACGGACTGAACCTCGCCCTCTACGACTGGCCGCTGCCTTTGCGCATGCGCCCGCGGGCGGTGGTGCTCATCGTGCACGGCCTGGGCGAACACGCCTGGCGCTACGACGCGCTCGCCCAGCGGCTCAACGACTGGGGCTTTTGCGTGCGTGCGTACGACCAGCGAGGCCATGGCGAGTCCGGCGGCGCGCAGGGTGTTTTGCCCGACGACGATGCGCTGCTGACCGATCTGTCCGAGGTGCTGGACGACACCCGCCGCCACCTCGCCAACCCCTGGGCCTGTCCGCTGATCCTCTTCGGGCACAGCATGGGCGGTCTGGTGGCCGCCACCTTCGTGCACCGCAACCTGGCGCCGGTGGACGGGCTGGTGCTGTCGTCGCCCGCGCTGGACGCGGGCATCGGCCCGCTTCAGAAGTGGCTCGTGCGGCTGCTGTACCGCTGGGCGCCCAACCTCGCGTTGTCCAACGGACTCGATGCGCGCCAGATATCACACGACGCCGACGTGGTGCAGGCCTACCAGCAGGACAGTCTGGTGCACGACCGCATCTCGGCGCGGCTGGCGCATTTCATCGACAGCAACGGCCCGTCCGTGGTGGCCGCGGCGCCCCACTGGCGCGTGCCCACCTTGCTGCTGTACGCGGGCGCGGACCGTCTGGTGCGACCGGAAGGCAGCCGCGCGTTTGCCGCCGTGGCCCCGCGCGAACAGGTGACCAGCCAGTGCCTGGATGGCCAGTTCCACGAGATCTTCAACGAGGCAGATCCTTCGGGGGCCTACGCGGCGCTGAAGGCGTGGCTCGATCTGAAGGCGCCGGCCTGAATTCGAATGAAAACGGCCTCCGAAGAGGCCGTTTCAGTTGGGGTCGAACGGGCTTATTTGCGCATCAGGCCGCCGAGCATGCCCATCAGGTCGCCGGCATCGAGCCTGCCGTCACCCCCTCCGAGCAGCGCGCCCAGGCCACCCTGGCCGTTGTCGGTCGGCAGCCGACCTTGTGGCGTGAGCTGGTCGATCAGGCCTGGCAGCAGGTCGGCCAGGGTGCCGGCGGCCTGCTGCTGGTTGCCACCGAGCTGCCTGGCGATCATGCCCATCAGGTCCGGGCCGAGGGCGCCGCCCAGGGCATCGGCCGAGACCGGCTGGTTCGCGCCCGTGCCCACCCACGAAGCCGCCGCGTCACCCAGACCGCCTTGCTGCAGCTTGGCCAGGATGCCCGAGAGGCCGCCGCCGTTGTTCATCAGCGCCGCGACGATGCCCATGAGCACCTGGGGATCCAGGCCGCCTGTGCCTGTTTGTGCCTGACCACCTTGCCCGCCACCGAGCGCTGCGCCCATCAGTGAATCCAACAGTCCCATGGGACACCTCCACAAAAAAGAGATCGATGATGACGGGTGCATGTGTCACCAGGCACACCAGAGAAAATGCCCTCTAGCACACGCCGAGGAACCGGCTTTGTGGCCCTCCTGGAAGGGGGAAACCGCGCAGCGGCGCAGGAGGTCAGGCTGGATTGTGGGCTTGCCGGCGGACCCACGCAAGCCACGCCAGCGCCAGTCCGGTGAGGGCCACGGGCACCAGTGAGCCCACGTTCAGCCACAGCCAGCCCTGCGTGGTGACCAGTGCGCCGGAGGCGAAAGATGTGAGGGCCATGGTGGCAAAAACAAAAAAGTTGATGGCGGCCTGTGCGCGGTCTTTTTCCTCAGGCCTGTAGGCTTGAAGCGACAGTGTGGTGCTGCCGGTGAAGAGGAAGTTCCAGCCCACGCCGAGCAGGAACAGCGCGATCAGGAACTGGTGCAGGTTCACGCCCGTGAGCGCCACGGCGATGCAGGCGATGTTGAGCACCACACCCACGCCCATGATGGTGAGCGTGCCGAAGCGCTTGATCAGGTGGCCGGTGAAGAAGCCCGGGGCGAACATGCCGATCACGTGCCACTCCAGCACCAGCGCCGCGTCGTCGAACTCGAAGCCGCACACCTGCATGGCCAGCGGGGTGGCCGCCATCAGCAGGTTCATCACGCCGTAGCCCAGCGCGGCGCCAGCGGTGGCCACGATGAAAACCGGCTGTTTCATGATCTGGCGCAGCGGCCGGCCGGTGTCGGCGTTGGCCTTCCTGGGTGGCAGCGGCGGGAACTTCAGGAAGGCCATGATGGTGATCGAGATCAGCGCCACCAGCGCCAGCGCCAGGTAGGCGCCTGCGAACGGCACCTCGAACAGGTTGCGCGTGCGGCTCGCCAGGTTGGGGCCGAGCACGGCGCCCACCAGACCACCTGCCAGCACCAGCGAGACCGCTTTTTCGCGGTAATCCGGGGCGGCCAGTTCGGCCGCGGCAAAACGGTAGAGCTGGCCGTTGGCGCTGTAGTAACCGGCGATCACGGTGGCCGTCACCAGCAGCCAGAAGTTTTTGTCGAACGCCGCCCAGGCACACAGCAGCGCCGAAGCCAGCGCCACCAGCAGCCCGATCTGGAACGAGCCCTTGCGGCCGAACGCACTCTGGGTGCGCGCCACCAGCGGCGTGGACAGGGCCCCGCCCACCACGTAACCCATGACGGGCAAGGTGGCCATCCAGCCCAGCGGTGCGAGCGAGAGGCCGACCAGGCCATTGATGGCGATGAAGACCACGTTGTTGGTCAGGAACAGGCCTTGCGCGGCGGCGAGGAGCCAGAGGTTTTTATTCATAAGGGGCTGTTTATACAAGGCCGCGCTCGCGCCCGGGGTCGCAGAGCCGACGGTATAGTGCAAAGGACAGCCCTCGGGCCTCTCACACCATCCGTCCTAGACACCGCTCAACTCAGGAGGAGCCATGAACACCACCGTTGAACCGAAGGCCGACGACGCCAACAAGACCCTCACGACGGTGATCTACGCGCTGTACGCGTCGTCGCTGCTGCTCGGCATCACCTGCCTGGTGGCCATCGTGATGAACTATGTGAAGAAGGACGACGTGGCCGGCACCTACCTGGAAAGCCACTTCCGCTGGCAGATCCGCACCTTCTGGTTCGCGCTGCTCTGGAGCGTGATCGGTGTGCTCACGCTGTTTCTGGTGGTGGGCGCCTTCGTCCTGCTGGGCAACCTGGTCTGGTTCATCTACCGCATCGTCAAGGGCTGGCTCTACCTCAACGATGGCAAGGCCATGTACGCCACGACCGTCTGAAGCGCACCGGCGCAGCGTCGGGCCTGCGAGGCGATGATCAGCGCCGCCAGCGCGGCGGTGACCACCCGCAGCACGCGGTGCCGGGCCATTCCTGCGGCAAGATCACGCCACCACCGTTTGCCGGGAGCGTGCATGACATCCACAAAAGCTTTGGTGCTGGCCCTTTTGCTGCCGATCCTGGGGGGCGGTCTGGCGCCGTGGCCAGCCAGCGCGCAGGAGCGCCCCGAGCACCCGCGCCTGCGCGACTGGCTGCAGCAGCGCCAGGACCGGGCGCCAGAGCCGGCCACGCCGGTGCCGATCACCCGGCCCGGCGAGCACCGCTTCAGCCTGCGTCACGGTGGCCTGACGCGCGAGTACCGCGTGCACGTGCCGGCGCGCTACGACCCGGCGATACCGATGCCGATGGTGCTGTCCTTCCATGGGGGCGGCGGCAACATGGACATCCAGGCCGACGACCGTTATTACGGGCTGGTCTCGCACGCCGAGCAGGCCGGCTACGTGGTGGTGTTTCCCAACGGCACCAGCCGCCTGCGCTCGGGCAAGCTCGCCACCTGGAACGCCGGCTTGTGCTGCGGCCAGGCGCGCGACCGGCAGGTCGATGACGTGGGCTTCGTGCGCGCCGTGGTGGCCGATCTGCGCCAGCGTCTGAACATCGACCCGGGGCGCATCTTTGCCCAGGGCATGTCCAACGGCGGCATGCTCTCTTACCGGCTGGCCTGTGAGATGGCCGATACCTTCAAGGCCATCGCCTCCGTGGCCGGCACCGATGGCACGCCGGCCTGTGCGCCCTCAGCGCCCGTGTCGGTGCTGCACATCCACGCGCTGGACGACGACCGGGTGCTCTTCAACGGTGGTTCGGGCAGCGCGTCGGACACCCACGCGGACTTCGTGTCGGTGCCCGACACGGTGGCCAGATGGGCCCGGCTCAACGGCTGCGAGGCCGCGCCACGGCGTGTGCTGGAGGTGCCGGGCGCGTGGTGTGAAACGCGTTCACCTTGCCGGGGTGGCACCGAGGTGAAGCTGTGCGTGACCGAGACCGGTGGTCATGCCTGGCCCGGTGGGCGCAAGGTGCGCGGCGAGCAGCCGGGCACCAGCGCAATCTCTGCCAACGAGCTCATCTGGGACTTCTTCAGCCGGCGCTGAGCGCCTGCACCAGCGCCGCCAGCGCCGCGGTTTCGGCGCGCAGCACGCGGGGCCCGAGGGTGACTGGCACGAAACCGGCCGCGCGCGCCTGCGCGTCTTCGCTGGTTGACAGGCCGCCTTCGGGGCCGCTGAGGAAAAGCACCCCCACGTCGGCGGGGGCATCGCCCAGCACCTCGCTCAGGGGGCGGGTGCCGGGCGAGAGCGAGAGCACGCAGCGCAGCGCGGCCACGCCGGCCGACGCCGGCAGCCAGGTCGCCAGATCGGCCACCGGCATCACGGCGGGCACCCGGTTGCCGCCGCACTGCTCGCAGGCCGCGATGGCGACCGATTGCCAGTGCGCCTGTTTCTTGGTCGCGCGCTCGCCGACCAGGCGCAGCACGCTGTGCGCGGTGTGCAGGGGCTGCACGCTGCGCACACCGAGTTCGGCGGCTTTTTCGACCAGCCAGTCCATGCGGTCGTTGGCCGGCATGCCCAGCGCCAGGTGCACCTGGCGCGCGGGTTCGCGTTCGGTGGCCTGCTGGCTGTCGATGCGCACGGCCACGTCGCTGCGGCCCATGCGCAGGATGGTGGCGCTGTATTCCCCGCCTTCGCCGTTGAACAGTGTGATGACGCCACCGGGTTGCAGGCGCAGCACCTGGACGTGGCGCGCGGCAGCGGCAGGCAGCTCCAGTTCGGTGCCGAGGGTGAGCGGGACGGGACAGTGAAAGCGCGGCATGTGGTGGCGCTCAGACCCGCCCGAAGGCGT
The DNA here is from genome assembly GCF_048590325.1 of Hydrogenophaga sp. ZJX-1. Lineage (NCBI taxonomy): Bacteria > Pseudomonadati > Pseudomonadota > Betaproteobacteria > Burkholderiales > Comamonadaceae > Hydrogenophaga > Hydrogenophaga sp. ZJX-1. The sequence continues at coordinate 880,468 of NZ_JBMBRA010000002.1, read as the reverse complement.
AGCCCGAAGCGGCCTCGAAGCCTTCGATCTTGTCGATGAGCTGGAGGAAGGGTCCGAGCTCGCGGTAGCGGTGCGTGGTGTTGCGGATGTAGTGGATGAAGCGCGGCGCGTCAGCCAGGTACTTCGGCTTGCCATCGCGCAGCGTGAGGCGCGCGAAGATGCCCGCCACTTTCAGGTGGCGTTGCAGGCCCATCCATTCGACCGCGCGGTAGAAGGCGCCGAAGTCGCTGTGCCAGTCTTCGAAGTCCATCAGGCCGGCCTTGCGGGCCTTTTCCCAGTAGCGCACGGTGACGTCGATGACGAAGTCTTCTTCCCAGCTCAGGAAGGCGTCGCGCATGAGGCTGGCCACGTCGTAGGTGATGGGGCCGTAGACCGCGTCCTGGAAATCGAGCACGCCGAGTTGCTGAGCGGGCGTGGTGCCGGGCCGGGTCGGCATCATCAGATTCCTGGGCATGAAATCGCGGTGCACGTAGACGCTGGGTGCGGCCAGGTTGCGTTTCACGATGCTGTCAAAGGCCTTGCTCAGCGTTTCCGCGTCCTTGCCCTGCAGCGTGGTCTGGCGGTGCTGGGCCAGGTACCAGTCGGGGAACAGCTGCAGCTCGCGGCGCAGCAGCGGCTCGTCGTAGGGTGGCAGCACACCGGGTTTCGAGGCCAGCTGCCAGGCCAGCAGGCTGTCGAGTGCGGCCATGTAGTGGGCGTGGTTGGCCTGCGGCTGGTCCGGTTTGATCACGTCCAGCAGGGTCTGGTGGCCCAGGTCGCTCAGCAGCATGAAACCCTGCGGCTCGTCCCAGGCCAGTACGTCGGGCACCAGCAAGCCGGCCTCGCGCATCAGCGCGGCGACCTGTACAAAGGGCCGGCAGTTTTCATGTGCCGGTGGCGCATCCATGATGATGAGGCTGTCACCGCTCAGGCCGTCCAGCCGCAGGTAGCGGCGGAAGCTGGCGTCGGCGGAAGCCGGGCGCAGCGAGCCCTCCAGCAGACCGTGCTGGCGGGCAAGCGGCTCCAGCCAGGCAGTGAAAGCGGCTTCGCGTTGCGGGTCCGTCCACGCAACGGCGTTTGTGATGGGGGGCATGTCTGGGGAGGGTGTTGGAGGGGGCGTCAGCGACGGTCGCCGGGGCGGGGCAACAGGCATAGGATAATCGCCGCAGATTCTACAAATCCATCGCGCCGCCGACCTGGTTCCGGGCGGGCGTTTCGTGGTTCCGCCGACCTGTTGCAGCGGTGCCGAGTTCCTACAGCATTCAGAGTCGGCCGTTTTGCCACACACCGCCTTGAAACCTGCTCACAACCCCTTCCCAGCTTCTTCCCGCACCACGCGTGCAGCGAGCGGCACCTGTCCCGAACCGACCCGCCTGGCATGGGCGGTGCAGGGCGCCATTGCGGCGCTGGCGCTGGGGGCTGGCGCCGTGCCGGCAACGGTGTGGGCGCAGGATGCCGATGCCGGGGAATCGGTGCGACTCAAACCCGGCGCCATGTTGCAGGAGACGCTGCCGCCGGAAACGAGCAAACAGCTGCCGACCTTCGTGTGGGGTGAGCGCATGCAAGGCAAGACCGACGACGTCACCGTGCTGGAGGGCGAGGTGGAGCTCCGGCGCCACGACACGGTCATTCGCGCGGATCGGGTCGAATTCGACCAGCGCACGAATGAGGCGCTCGCCACGGGCCATGTCCTGATCAACCGCAACGGCGACCGCTTCCAGGGCCCCGAACTGCAGATGAACGTGGAAACCTACAAGGGCCATTTTTCGGAACCCACCTACCAGTTGTTGAAGAACCAGGCCAGTGGCGATGCCAGCCGCATCGATTTCCTGGACAGGGACACGATGGTGGTGCACGACGGGCGGTATTCCACCTGCGAGCGCCCACCGGGCAGCCGCTGGATGCCGGACTGGCTGGTGCGGGCCACCAGCATCGAACTGGACACGGCAGAGGACGTGGGCACGGCCAAGGGCGGCGTGCTGGAGTTCAAGGGCGTGCCCATCCTGGCTGCGCCCTATTTCACTTTCCCGCTGTCGGACAAGCGCAAGTCGGGTGTCTTGCCGCCGAGCATGGCCATTGACAACCAGAGTGGCGTGCAGCTGACAGCGCCCTACTACCTCAACCTGGCGCCCAACATGGACGCCACGCTCGCGCCGTCCCTGATGACGAAGCGGGGTGTGGACCTGGCCGGTGAGTTCCGCTACCTGCAGCCGAGTTACACGGGGCGGTTGCGCGCCGCGTTCATGCCGTCGGACCGGCTGCGCGACGAAGACCGCTGGGCGTACTCGCTGCAGCACAGCCAGCGACTGACAGACAACGTTGGTGGCGGAAGCCCGATCAGCCTGCGTGCGAACCTGAACCGCGTGGGCGACGACAACTACTGGCGCGACTTTCCCCGTTCGATCACGTCCCTGACCTCGCGTCTTCTGCGGAACGAAGCTGATTTGGGCTGGGCTCGCGGCCCCTGGTCGGTGAATGCCGGGGTCTACCAATGGCAGTCCTTGCAGGATGTGAGCGCGCCCTTCACCCCTCCCTATGATCGGCTGCCATCGCTGGCATTGAACTATCAGAAGTACGACCAGACGCTGCTGGGGTCGCCCGGGTGGGACCTGTCGGTGCAGACCAATTTCACCCGCTTCCAGCGTTCCGTTCTGGCCACGGCCGGAGAGATCAAATCCGGGGGGGATCGATCCCTGGCGGTGGCTGAGCTCACCCGCCGCTGGCAGTCCCCCGGCTGGTTTGTGCAGCCGCGTGCGCGCCTGCATGCGACCCAGTACCAGTTTGACAACACCACCGGGGCATCCACATCGGCCTCGCGGGCACTGCCCACCGTCAGCCTGGACAGCGGTCTGGTGTTCGAACGACCGGCCGCCTACTTCGGGCGCCATTACACCCAGACCCTGGAGCCCCGGGCGTTCTTCACATGGACGCCCTTCCGTGACCAGACGGGCTTGCCCAACTTCGATTCCGGTGCGCGGGACTTCAACCTGGCGACCATGTTTTCCGAGAACGCCTTCAACGGGAACGACCGCATTTCGGACACCCGGGCGGTGACCCTGGGTGTCAACTCCCGGCTGCTCGATGCCGACAATGGCGCGGAGGTGATCCGACTGGGCATGGCCCAGCGCGTGCTGCTCGAGGACCAGAATGTCACTTTGCCGGGCGGTGTCCCGGTGACCGAGCGGTTGAGCAACATGCTGCTGGCCGCCCGTGTTCAGTGGGACCCCCTGTGGTCGTTTGATACGAACCTGCAGTACAACCCCAAGAGCGGGGAGAGCGTGAGGACCACCATGGGTGGTCGTTACACGCCGGGGCCCTTCCGGGTGCTCAGCGCTGCCTATCGCATCCAGCGCGGCACCAGCGAGCAGATTGATCTGGGCTGGCAATGGCCCATCGCCGACCTGTGGGGGGGAGCCTCGGTGCGTGTGCCGGGGCGCGCGCTGGGGCCAGGCCAGTGGTATACCGTCGGGCGCATGAACTACAGCATGCCGGATCGCAAGATCATCGACCTCGTGGCCGGATTTGAATACGATGCCGGTTGCTGGCTGGGGCGCGTCGTGTTGTCCCGTCTGCAGCAAAGCAGGACCACGGCCAACCAGAGCATTTTGTTCCAGCTCGAGTTTTCCGGCTTCTCCCGTGTTGGCGCGAGCTCGCTTCAGACCTTGCAGGGCAACGTACCGAAATACCAGTACCTGCGTGAAGAGATCGTCCCGCCAAGCCGTTTCCAGCAGTACGACTGATCCATTTGACCCTCATGACCGAAATTGCCCGCCCGCGCTCCTTGCCCGCTTTGTTGTGTGGACTGGCACTGTTCGCGCTGAACCCGGTGTTCGCCCAGTCCTTGCGGTTGAGCAGCGAGCTTGAACAGGCGGGCGCCAGACCGTCGTCCGTGGCCACGCGCACGGTGGACTACATCGTTGCGCTGGTCAACTCCGAGCCGGTGACCAACAACGACGTGCGGCAACGCCTGTTGCGCGTCGAACAACAGTACGCCCAGCGTGGCGTCGCGCTACCGCCGCGGGAGGAACTGGCGCGCCTCGTGCTGGAACAGCTGGTGGCCGAGCGAGCCCAGCAACAGGAGGCGACTGAGTTGGGGCTGCGTGTGGACGAGGCGTCCCTCGCCCAGGCCGAGCAGTCGATCGCCGCCCAGAACCAGCTCAGCGTGGAAGAGTTTCGCCAGCGTGTGGCCGCCGAAGGCATGGACATCAACCGCCTGCGCAACGAACTGCGGGGCCAGCTGTTGCTGCAACGCGTGCGCGAACGCGAAGTGGAACTTCGGGTGAAGGTGAGCGAATCCGACATCGACGCTTTCATCCGGGAGCAGGGCGCCAACAACCCCGACGCCCTGGAGTTGAGTCTGGCGCATGTGCTGGTTCAGGTGCCCGATACGGCCAGTGCTGCGCGCATCGCCGAGCTGCAGGCCCGGGCCCAGAGCGTGGCCGATCGCGCACGCGCAGGTGGTGACTTTGCTGCGCTGGCGCGGGAATTTTCCGATGCGCCTGAGGGCACCAGCGGCGGTGAATTTGGCTGGCGTCCGGTGTCCCGGTTGCCTGAGCTGTTCGTCGAGTCAACCCGTTCGCTGACCGCAGGGGGTATCGCAGGGCCGGTGCGCAGTGCGGCCGGGTTTCACGTGCTCAAGCTGATCGACAAGCGCCAGGGCGTTTCGCCCGCATTCACCGTCACCCAGACCCGCGCGCGCCACATCCTGTTGCGCACAGGGCCCCAGCTCAGCCAGGCCGATGCGGTCGCCCGACTCAATCGGTACAGACAGCAGGTGGCCAGCGGACAGGCCAGTTTTGAAGCGTTGGCGCGCGAGCACAGCCAGGACGGTTCGGCGCGCCAAGGTGGCGATCTGGGCTGGACCAACCCGGGGCAATTTGTCCCCGAGTTTGAAGAAGCGATGGACAAGCTGCGACCCGGCGAGATGTCTCCGCCGCTGGTTTCACGCTTTGGCGTGCACCTCATCCGGGTCGATGAGCGCCGCGATACCGCCATGAGCGAACGCGAGCAGCGCGAAGTGGCCCGCGCCCGGTTGCGGGATCAGAAAGCCCAGTCGGTGCTGCAGAGCTGGTCACAAGACGTCCGCGCACGCGCCTTCGTGGAGTACCGCGAAGATCCACGGCCCTGATCGCGGACCGTGCAGCTTTCATGAAACACATTGCGCGCAAGCGCTTTGGTCAGCACTTCCTGACCGACCAGGGCATCATCGATGCCATCGTGCGCCAGATTGCGCCCTTGCCGGGCGATCACATGGTCGAGATCGGACCGGGGCTGGCAGCGCTGACGCAACCCCTGGTCGAACGCCTGGGCCACTTGACGGTCATTGAGCTGGATCGTGATCTGGCGCTGCGCTTGCGCGCCCATCCGCAGTTGACGGTGGTTGAATCCGATGTGCTGAAGGTGGATTTCACGGCGTTGGCGCATGAACTGTGTTCGGCCCCGGGGAGCGCACCAGAGCCGCGGCCGGTGGATCGTGTCGGGGTTCGGGTGGTGGGCAACCTGCCCTACAACATCTCCACGCCCATCCTGTTCCACCTGCTCGACCATGTGGCGGTGATTCAGGACCAGCATTTCATGCTGCAGAAGGAAGTGATCGACCGCATGGTGGCCCGGCCAGCCACGGCGGACTACAGCCGCCTGTCGGTCATGCTGCAGTGGCGCTACGCCATGGACAACGTGCTGTTCGTGCCGCCCGAGAGTTTCGATCCACCGCCGCGCGTGGACAGCGCCATCGTGCGCATGGTGCCGCTGGCCAAGCCACCGGCCATTGACCTGAAGCTGTACGGTGAACTCGTGCAGACCGCCTTCAGCCAGCGCCGCAAGATCCTGCGCAACACGCTGGGCAGGTGGCTGGAAGCCCGCAACTTCGCCGGTACCTTCGACCTGCAACGCCGCGCCGAAGAAGTACCGGTGCACGAGTACGTGGCGCTCGCCCAGGCTGTTCAATAGAACAATAGAAAATAGACAGGCATGAAAAAGCCGCTGCAAGTGCAGCGGCCTCTTTGCCAAGGGCACAGCGGAACCGGCTTCGCCAGGCCGCCAGTGCCGCCCCCTGGGGGGTGACGCTGCAGGCGGCGCGGGAGTTACGCGGCCGCCAACCAGTACCCGGCGTTGAACGGGCTGCTCATGCGCAGCGCCATCGGGCTCACGTCCAGGAGCTTGTCGGTTGGCATTGGCTCCTCGTTTTCCACCTCGATCGGTGCTTCGCCTTTGGAGGCGCGCGCAACCGAGAAGGAATAGAAGCAACGGAACGGGATCTTGCGGTCGCTCCAGTAGTCGGCGGTGTCGCGGAAGATGTCGAGCAGTTGCTCGCGCGCTTCCTTGTCGAACTTGGCATGGGCCGGAATGTGCTCCAGCACGACGATGAAACCGGTCTGCGGGCCCGACTTGTGGACCAGATCGGTCATGCAGTCGTAGAGCGCATCGAAGTTCTTGCCGAAGTGCGACGGCAGGGTGTACTGCGCCGCGATCAACTCCAGCACATCCTGTTTGCTCTGGGCTTTGGCCAGGTTGGCGTACAGAAAGTGATGACCCAACTGCTCGGCCGCAGCCTGCAGGTCTTTCACGCCATAGGCGCGAATCGACTGAACGATATTGGGTTTTACGTTACGAAGTGGCGTGTCCATCTCCGCGTCTCTTTCTAAAGTCAAAGTTAAAAATCTGCTCACTGCGCTCCGGATCACTGCACGATCAGCCTGAAGCTGCTGTAGTGGTCCTCGGTGTAATAACAACCATCAGGTGCCCGGGGTTTCAGCCCTCCACACACGATCCGCTTCGCCCCCCGGTGGTTCAACCCCGGTGTGGGCACGGTGTATTCGCGGTAGTAACCTCGCTTCTGACCGGGCAGCAACCGCTCCCGATTGCCAAACACGGTGCCGTCTTTCTCATACCGGAAAGGACCACCCTGCCGTATCTGCGACATCACCTCCTGGCCCTGCACGGGCAGGCCCGAATAAGCCACGGAGGCAACAGCCGAACCCGGAAGGCTGCTGAAGGTGGGCGATCGGGCTTGCACCACAAAGGTGCTGATGGCCACCAGCAGGACGGCCGATACCGCCCAAGTCCCCGTCCACCGGATCCGATCCAGACCCATGAAATCCCTGCTCCTGATGCGATCAACCCGCCTCCGGCACTCCGACAAGACAGGTCCTGAGGAGGTGTTGACGGGGCGGGTTAACCCTGTAATCCAAGGCCGCTAGTGTGCCCGAAGCGTTACAAAATTGCAAGCGATTGCTGAATAAACAGGCAATCTGCAGTGGCAAAAATGTGTGGAAAAGTTAGCGCTTGCTTTTTCCCAAGGGATCAGCGGGAAACGTTCGCCTCGGCAACAGTGAGGGCCGTCATGTTCACGATCCGGCGCACGGTGGCGCTGGCCGTGAGAATGTGCACAGGTTTGGCCACGCCGAGCAACATGGGGCCGATGGCGATGTTGCCGCCGGCCGCGGTCTTGAGCAGGTTGTAGGCGATGTTGGCGGCATCGATATTGGGGCAGACCAGCAGGTTGGCGTCGCCCTTGAGGGCCGAGCGCGGCATGATCGAAAGCCGTGCATCGGCGTCCAATGCCACATCACCGTGCATTTCGCCGTCCACTTCCAGCCATGGTGCATTCGTTTGCAGGATGGACAGCGTTTCGCGCATCTTGAGGGCGCTGGGCTGGTTGCTGGATCCGAAGTTGGAGTGCGAGAGCAGAGCGGCCTTGGGCGTGATGCCGAAGCGCATCATCTTGCGAGCGGCCATTTTCGTGATCTCGGCCAGCTGCTGGGCCGTGGGGTCGTAGTTGATGTGGGTGTCCACCAGAAACACCTGGCGGCCTGGCAGCATGAGCGCGTTCATGGCGGCGTAGCAGTTCGCACCTTCGCGCTTGCCGATCACCTGGTCGATGTAGTCCAGGTGCAGCTGCGTGTTGCCCCAGGTGCCGCAGATCACGCCGTCCACGTCGCCACGACGCAGCAGCATGGAACTGATCAGGGTCAGGCGGCGACGCATCTCGATCTTGGCGAGCTGTTCGGTCACGCCGCGGCGCTCCATGATCTGGTGGTAGGCCTGCCAGAGTTCGCGGTAGCGGTGGTCCTGCTCAACGTTGACGACGTCGTAGTCCAGGCCTTCCTTCAGGCGCAGGCCGAATTTTTCGATGCGCTCGACAATCATCGCGGGGCGGCCGATCAGTGTCGGACGGGCCAGGCCTTCGTCGACCACGATCTGGCAGGCGCGCAGCACGCGTTCTTCTTCGCCCTCGGCGTAGGCCACACGCTTCTTCGCGGCGGTCTTGGCCGCGGCGTAGATCGGCTTCATGATGGTGCCCGAGGCGAACACGAAGCTCTGCAGGCGCTGGCGGTAGGCGTCCATGTCGGCGATCGGGCGCAGCGCCACACCGCTGTCGGCGGCGGCCTGGGCCACGGCCGGCGCGATCTTCATCATCAGCCGTGGGTCGAAGGGTTTCGGAATCAGGTATTCGGGGCCGAACATCAGCTGTTCGCCTGCGTAAGCCGCTGCGATCACGTCGCTCTGCTCGGCCTGCGCCAGTTCGGCGATCGCGTGCACCGCCGCGATCTCCATCTCGTCGGTGATGGTGGAGGCGCCGGCGTCCAGCGCACCACGGAAGATATAGGGGAAACACAGGACGTTGTTGACCTGGTTCGGGTAGTCCGAGCGGCCGGTGGCCATGATGGCGTCGTCGCGCACGGTTTTCACGTCTTCGGGCGTGATCTCGGGGTTCGGATTCGCCAGCGCGAAGACCAATGGCTTGGGCGCCATCCTGGCCACCATGTCTTTCTTCAGCACGCCGCCGGCCGACAGGCCGAGAAACACGTCGGCGCCTTCGATGGCTTCGGAGAGCGTGCGCAGGGCCGTCTTCTGGGCAAACTGGATCTTGTCCTCGTCCATCAGCTCGGTGCGGCCCTCGTACACCACACCCGCCAGGTCGGTCACCCAGATGTTTTCACGGGGGATACCGAGCTTGACCAGCAAGCCCAGACAGGCCAGCGCCGCAGCGCCAGCGCCCGAAGTCACGAGCTTGATCTTTTTCGGGTCTTTCCCAGCGACTTTCAGGCCGTTGAAGATGGCGGAACCCACCACGATGGCGGTGCCGTGCTGGTCGTCGTGGAAGACCGGGATATTCATGCGCTCGCGCAGCTTGCGCTCGACGTAGAAACAGTCCGGCGCCTTGATGTCTTCCAGGTTGATGCCGCCGAAGGTGGGTTCCAGCGACGCGATGATCTCGACCAGCTTGTCAGGGTCTTTTTCGTTGATCTCGATGTCGAACACGTCGATGCCCGAGAACTTCTTGAACAGCACGCCCTTGCCTTCCATCACCGGCTTGGCGGCCAGCGGGCCGATGTCGCCCAGACCCAGCACGGCGGTGCCGTTGGTGATGACGGCGACCAGATTGCCGCGGCTGGTGTACCTGAACGCGTTGTTCGGGTCGGCGACGATTTCTTCGCAGGGAGCGGCGACACCGGGCGAGTAGGCCAGGGCGAGATCGCGCTGGTTGGTCAGCTGCTTGGTGGCGGCGATGGCCACTTTGCCAGGGGTGGGGAACTCGTGGTATTCGAGCGCGGCGCGCTTGAGTTCGGCACGTTTGTTGTCCTGGCTGTTTTCCGTGGTCATGGCCTTGTCTCCGGTTGGGTTCTCATCTTGCAATGTGAAAGCGAATTGCGCATTCTAAATGTGCGACCCCGAAATGCCCAGTCCGCAATATTGCGTAGCGGGTCAATCTGGCGTGACATTTTCAGATGGAATGGCCAGGTGCGGCGCAGAACCGTGCGGCCGCACAGGCGTCAAGCACGGGCGGAAAGTTGCGTCGAATCGGGTTGCGCGCCTGGAGCGCGCGGAGAAACGGTCTTCAGACCGGGGCCAGTTGCAGCGTCCCTCGGGCCAGCTGCTGCCTCAGTTCGTCGATCTTGAGGTGCGCGGTGGGTTGACCCGACCGGCATTCTGACCACACCGAACGCGCGCAGCTCTCGCACTTGCCGCACTGCGTGGCCACCCCGAGCTCCAGCTGGATGTCGTCAAAGGCCATGCCCGAACGTGCTGCACGGGCAATGGTCTGGTCACTGACGCGGTGGCAAACACAAACGATCATGGCAGGCGGCTCCGGGAAGGGATGGGTCTGCAAATGATAATTGATCGCATTCAATTCGTGAAATAACCCGGGTGTTTTATGGGGTATCCCGGTTTGCGCCGGAGCACCCCATGCCTGCGCGAGGTCTTCGGGCGGGGTCGCCCGCTCAGCTGGGCTCGCCCATCTGGCTCTGCAGGTAGTTGGGCAGGCCGACCTTGTCGATGAGGTCGATCTGGGTTTCGAGAAAGTCGATGTGTTCCTCGGTGTCGTCCAGAATCTTCTGCAGCAGGTCACGCGAGACGTAGTCGCGCACGCTCTCGCAGTGGGCCATGCCGTCCTTGATGGTGGTCTGGGCACCGCGTTCGAGCGCCAGATCGCTGGCCAGCATCTCGGGCACGTTCTCGCCAATGTTCAGCTTGCCCAGATCCTGCAGGTTGGGCAGGCCATCGAGCACGAAGATGCGGTCCATGAGCCAGTCGGCGTGCTTCATCTCGCCGATGGACTCCGAATACTCCTTCTTGGCCAGCTTGTCGAAACCCCAGTGCTTGAGCATGCGGTAGTGCACGAAATACTGGTTGATGGCGGTGAGTTCGTTCTTCAGCTGCGCCTGCAGATGGCTGATGGCCTGGGGGTCGCCTTTCATGAGGGGGTTCCTTTCTGGGTGGTGTTTGGGTTGGGGCAAAAACCATTGTCGTCATTCGACCGCCTTTGCGACGGTGGCTTGATGGTTTACTTTACAAATACGAATCATTCTCATATGATTTGATATCGAACTCGAAGGCTGTGGATTCCCGACACGCCCTTCCCATCACGGAGAAGCCCATGCACCCACCTGGCAACGAAGCCCGAGACCCGGACGAAGACGGCGTCCATCTGCCTTCCGTCGAGGCCCTGACGGCCGGTACGCTGGCGCTCATGACCGGTTACGCCCAGGCCCCGGCGGACTGCCCGAACCGCAGCCTGATGGCTCGGAAACTGGTCTCCAACCTGTTCTTCCTGTCCGGGCACCCCCAGGTCTCGCCGCCCATGCGGACCCTGCTGGCCAACCTGCGCACGCGCTGGCAGCCGGCCGCAGAAGCCGCGCCAATGGCGGGCCCGGACCGGCAGCCCTCGCCGCTGTGGCACACCGCACCGGTCCGCGTGCAATGAGCCGCGCGAGCGCCCTGCGGGCGACCGAGATCAGGGCCTTCGTTCCGGCCAGGGACTTTGCGCTGTCCCGGCGCTTTTTCGCCGTTCTGGGCTTCACCGAGTGCTCCGTGGGTGGCGGGGTCGCATGCTTCATGCGTCGACGGCTGCGCCTTCCTGCTGCAGGATTTCTACGAGAAGGCGCAGGACCTGGCCGGGCGTTGTGGCGCGCGCCTCACGCCGTTGGTGGAACAGCCCTGGGGCGTCACCGAGTTCGTGCTCATCGACCCCTCCGGTGTGTGCTGGCACATCGGCCAGAACACACCGGACTTCCCGCCCACGGGACGCCTGCCTGACAACCCCCCATGACCTCTCTCCGCGTCCATGAACCGCATGTCGTCACCCTCTCCGTGCGCGAACGCCTGGCCCAGAGGCGTGCCGAAAAGGCACTCGCTCGTCGCCTGGGCTGGCTCGGGGCCGGCAAGCGCTGGGGGGCGTTTGCGCAGGCGGGGTGCGCCTGCGGGTGCGGGAACGTCCCGGAACGACCTGCTGGCCGCCGCGCGGACCCCCGCTGAAGCCGCTCCGCCGCGCGGGGTCGTGCGGCCGTGAGCGGGGTTCTGCGCACACCCGACCTGCCGCGCGCCGTGGCCGATTGCACCGGTGTGCTGGGCTTCGAATGCCGACAGCACATTCCCGGCGTGCTGGCCGTCGTGGTCCACGGACCGATGCCTGCGCACCGGCTGCCCGCTGAAACGCCGGCCCTGCAGCCCTGGGGGGCGCGGGCATCTGCTTTCGCGGATATCGATGGCCAGGGGATCCATTGTGTGGACTGGTCCGCGCGGCGGCCATCGCCAGACGGGCCCCTTAACAACCCCCGCACAGGGAGAACCGAATGACCCAGCACAGCTGCACGGTGGTGCCACAGGCGACCTGCAACGAATGGACCATGGCGCGGGAACTGGCGCAGGAACACGGGGTGCTGATGCGCCAGATCGGTGGTCTTCAGAGCCGCTGCACCGAGCTGCTGCGGTCTTCGTCCAGCCGCATCGCTGAGCTGGAAGGCGAGAACCTGCGTCTGCGCGCCGAGCTGGTGCTGCTGCGCACCAGCGTGTTCTGGGGGTTGGGGGCGGCCGCCGTGCTGCGCCGTACCCGACCACCGGCGGTGAGGTCGCGGCCACCGGTGGAGGCCGGCGCCCGGGAGGCCCAGGCGGTGATCTGCCAGACCGGCTGCGTGGGCCACGCCCACCTCTGGCTGGACGCGGAGGGCCAGTGCCGGCGCAGCGGTCAGGCCTGCGACCGGGTGGGTGACGATGCGGAGGCCCTGCGTTCCTGAGCGGCCGGCGTCTCAGCTGGCCTTCAGCACCCAGTGGTTTTCGATCTGCGGGGCGGGTGTGTCGCGGTCCGGAGCGCGCACGTGCAAAGGCTCTGCGCCATCGATGCCACTGTGCAACAACCCGACCTGCCCCCGGCTGCTGGCGAGCCACCACTGTTGGCGGTCCGAGGCCAGCGCGTAGGCCTCGACATGTTCGATGGCTGTGCGCCATTGGCCCTGCGCACCAAAAAGAGCCAGTTGGTTGACACGCGGACAACTGACGGCGAAGCCGCCGCGCGGCAGGGCGCAGATGTCGCCCCCGTAGCCGGCCAGTGCGGGCTGTCCGTCGGCCGCCCGCAGCGTGCGCCCGTCCCACACCGCCAGCACCGGGGCGGCCCGATGCGCCGCTGGGTCGGGGTGTTCGGCCTGCAGCGCGATGCCCAAGGTGTTTGAGACCGGGTCCCAGGCCAGGTGGCGGATGCTCAGGTGCGGATCGTCCAGGCGCCATTGACCGAGCAGCTCGCCGCTGGCCGGGTGCAGCGCCACCAGCGAGGCGTCCATGCGGCCGAGTTCGCGTTTGCTGCGGCCGGTTTCGGGCAGCGTGGGTATGCCGCCGTTGGCCACCATCAGCGTGCCCGCGGGCAGTCCGCCCACGGCCTGCGGCAGGGCCAGCAATTCGTGCGGGTCCATGCCGTGCGAGGCCCACTCGCCGGTCTTGTCCAGCGATGCCGCGTCGCGCACGCCCAGGCGGCCCTGCGCGGTGTCGAGGTCGGTCTCGGTGGTCCAGAGCGTGGCGCCGTCGGCGCTGGCGATCACGTGGCCGTTGAAGCGGCGGTCGCCGTCGATCCAGTGCCACTGCGCTTTGGCCTGACCGGGTCGCCAGCGCAGCAGCCAGTCGCCGGGGCGGCGCGCCACGGCCAGCACGCCGCCGCCCGCCTCGGCCCACAGGCCGTGCGCGCGCGTCGGCACGACCAGCGAACGCTGCACCGACCATTGGCTGGCGCCCGCCGACAGCAGACCGATGCGCTGCTCTTGGTCCTGTTGCCAGGCGGCGAGCAGGGTGGTTTGTTCCTGTCGCGCGGCTTGTGCGGACGACAGCACAACAGCACCAGCGAATGTCAAAAGCACTTGCCGGCGCGAAATGCCTTCGCCCAGAAACACCGCGGAACCGGCTTTGCCGGGCCGCTGGTGTTGCCCGGTGACGCCGCAGGCGGCGCGGGGGTGGTCAGTCTCCGTCCGCATCGGAAAATCCCAGCGGCACGTCCAGCGCCGAAGCGACCTCGCCCTGGTAGAGCGTGGTCACGGTCTTCATGGTCCGGGACAGCGCCATGAGTTCGCGTTCGCCCGGCTGCGCCGGCAAACCCGCCAGGGCGGCCGAGACGGCGTCCAGTGCCTGCCCCCAGCGCCCGGCCAGCGCGATGTGGCCCTTGCCCATCAGCAGGGCCTCGATCGGGATCAGCGCCTGGCCGGGTTGTGGGGGTACGGCGCGTTGCGCTGGCTGCAGCCGGGCCTGGGCGTTCAGCGACCGCCACTGGGTGCGCCATTCGGCGAGGTTGTCGGCCATGCGCTGACGGGCAAAGGCCGGCCGGTGCCCTTGGCCGGCGGTCTTGACCCGTTGCAGCGGCTGCTCGATCTCGATCCAGCGCAGGCGCTCCAGACCACCGAGCCACTGGTTGATCCATTCCGCGAAGGCGCCGCGGGCGGCGTCTTCGTCGGCGGTCCAGTCGCGGGCCGCCAGGGCATCGAAACCCTCGCGCAGGGCGCGGGCCTCGGCTTCGATGCCTTCGGCGATCAGCACGAGGTAGGGGCAGTGGGTGTCGGACGGCGGGCCCGCCAGCAGCCGCTCCATGCCCGGAAAGCCCTTGGCCGGGGTGCCGATGCGCTCCATGTCGGCGAGCGTTTTCGGCGCACGCGCCAGGGCCTTGTCCAGCAGGGTCGGCCGCGCGGGCCAGAAGTCGATCTGGCGCTGCGAGCGCCGCTCGATCACCGGGCCGAGGCCGGGGGTGGCGAGGGCTTGCCAGGCCAGCAGGGCCTGGCGCCAGGCGTCCAGCAAGGGGGCTGGCGCAGCCAGACCGGCGCAGTGGGTCCGGCCTGCCGCGCTCAGGGCCTGTGCCGCGGTCTCGAAAGCGCGCGCCAGGGGTGGCAGGTACAGACCGTACAGGCCTTGCAGGGCCTGTTCGCCGCTGTAGTAGGGAAAGGCCACCGGGCCGCTGGTCTGGGCCCCCACGGGGGTGGCGGGCAGCACCGCGCCAGCGGCCAGCGCCGCCAGCAGCCGGCGCCGCGTCAGTTTGTCTGAGGGCTTCATCAGAGCGACTCGACAAACTTCACGAGCGCTTCGCGGTCGCGCTGGTTGAACTTCAGCACCTGGTCCTTGGCCGCCTGCGCCTCGCCGCCGTGCCAGAGCACGGCTTCGAGCACGCCGTTGGCGCGGCCGTCGTGCAGCAGGCGCTGGTGGCCGTTGACGTCCTTGAACAGGCCGATGCCCCACAGCGGCGGCGTCTTCCATTGCCGGCCGTTGGCCAGGAAATCGGGTCGGCCGTCGGCCAGCGCTTCGCCCATGTCGTGCAGCAGCAGGTCGGTGTAGGGCCAGATACGCAGGCCACTGATGCGGGCGCTGGTCAAGCGGGGGAACAGCGTGTTGCCGGTGGTGTAGCTGGGCCGGTGGCAGGTGGCGCACTGTGCCTGCGCAAACAGCGCCTGGCCGCGCAGCACCTGCGGGTTGTCCGGCTGGCGGCGCGCGGCCGGGGCCAGGGTCGCGGTGTAGAAGACCACCTGGCCCAGCGTTTCGTCGTCGATCTCCGGCACCTGCGCCGTGGCCTGGGCGGACGGGATCAGGCCGTCGTGGCCGCTGCGCTTGCCGCCGCCGTGCGGGGCGGCCTGGCAGTCCTTCTGCGCGGCGGTGCAGGCTTCCTGCCAGAACACGCTGGTGGTGATGCCCATGTCGCCATTGAAGGCGCCCGCGCTCTGGTGCGCGATGCTGCCGGTGTTGGCCTTCCAGCCAAAACGGCCGATGACGTCTTTCTGCGCGAAGGCGTCCCACACGCGGTTGGGCTGGCCCTTGATGGGGCCGGGCACAGCGGCCTGGTCGCGCGCGTTGGCCAGGATCTCGCTCTCGGGAATGGCTTCGATCAGGCCCAGTCCGGCCAGGTGCGGCGCGATGCGCGGGCTGAGCATCACGCCCGGGCTCATCGGCCCATAGCCCAGCTGGGTGAGTTGGTAATGCGGCTGCTGCAGCGCGTAGCGCGTGCCGTCGGCAAAGCGGCCGCGGACCGGCGTGCTGCGGATTTCAACCTGGCCCTCGGGCTTGACGCCCTGGATGCCGGCGTTGTTGAACTGGTCGCCGTAGGTCGGGTCGGGCACCACACCCGCGCGCGGGGCGGGCGTGCCGGGCTTGGAGAGGCGGATCAGCAGCGCGACGGTGTTCTCGGGCTCGGGGCCCAGGGTGCGCTTCCAGTCCGGCGGTGCACCGCGGCCGTCCATCACGTGGCAGCCGGCGCAGGAGCGCGCGATGAAGTGCGGGCCCAGGCCGTCGCGCGCGGTGGTGGAGGCGGGCGCTTCCACCCAATTGCGTTTGAAGAACGAGTTGCCGATCACGAAGCGGGTGCGCTCCGGGTCGTTCAGGTTGGCGTGCGGGAACGAGAAGGCGTTGCGGCCGGTGGCGAAGACCGTGGCCTGGCCGCCCGTGCGCTCGCCCAGCGGGTCCGGGTCGGTTTCCGCGGTGGCCGGTCCGTGCAGGGCGAACACCACCGAACCGGCGGCGATCGCCCCCATGGCTAGCGCGGTGCGCGTGGCTGTGGGAAAAGTGGACATGGTGAAGAAGTCCGAAAAATGCAGACCGACTGCAGAAGGAGGGGCGTTTTCAAGGATGCCGTGGAACTGGCTTTGCCAGGCCACAGGCATCGCGGGGTGACGCGCCCTTAGGCGCGGCGCAGGGGTGGGCCGTTGGTTCAGGGCTCGACGAGCGTCAGCTTGGCGATGCCGATGGCGGAAGCGGACTCCACGAGCAGCTTGGACTGTTCGACCAGGCTGGCGATGGTCTTCTCGACGGCCGGGCGGCCGGCCGAGCCCTTGAAGATGGCGCGGTCGAACGGCGCAGGAATGGCTTCGGCTCCGTTCACCGAGGCCGCGATCTGGGCCGTTGTCTTCTCGGCCAGGGCCGGGTTTTTGGCGGCCACCAGGTCGCGCAAGCCCGGGCCTTCGAGCTTGCTGCCGTCGCGCTGGGCGTACTGGCCCAGCCACACGTTCTGTATGCCCTTGGCGTTGTTCACCACGTCGCGGTGTGTGTTGTCGGAGAAGCAGGAGTGTTCGTCTTCCTGGTCCTGCGAGTTCAGCGCCACTTCCATGCGTTCGCCGGAGAGCTCGCCGCGCGAGAGCGAACCCAGGCCGACGATGATCTTGCGCACCGATTCCTTGCCACCCTTCTCGAACCTGGCGCGGTAGTTCTTCGCGTTTGGCTCCCAGGCCTTGGCCATGGCCGACAGGTCGTCGACCAGCAGTTCGGTCGCCACGGTCAGGTACTGGGCGCGACGCTCGGCGTTCTCACCTTTGCCTTTGACGTAGTCTTCGAACGAGCGGTTGCCCGGGCCGGTCTCGCTCACGTCTTGGCCCCAGAGCAGAAACTCGATGGCGTGCCAGCCGGCGCTGATGTTCTCTTCACCGCCGCGCTCGTTGGCCTTGGTCAGCGCGGCCTTGGTGATTTTGAACTTGGGGTTGTTGACCATGCCGGCCTTGGGCTTGCCCGTCACGTAGTCCACATAGGCCTCGTCCAGCGGCCAGGCGTTGATCTGGCCTTCGGGGCCGTTGGCGTCGTCGATCGGGCCGCCGTAGAAACGGAAGGCCTCGGTCTGGCCGTAGAACTCGCGCGCGTCCAGCCAGGCCTTGCGCGCCTTGTCCAGGCCTTCGGCCGAGGGAGCGGCGACGAAGGCAGCGATGGTGGCCTGCAGATCCTTGGCCGCGGCCAGGGTGTCGGCGTAGTTGGCGTGCACCAGCGCGGCGTAGTTCGTGACCACCGCCTTGTGGTCCACCGCGGCCGCGGCGGCCGTGGTGGCCACGGGTGTGGCGGCGTGGGCCGGCAGGCTGGTGAACAGCGTGCTGGCGGTCAGGGTGGCCATCGCCAGGGTCAGGGCTCGCAGTTGCATGGAAACTCCTTCCGTAAAGTGAATGAGAATGATTCTAGTTTAAATTATTGCGCCGAATGGCGCCTCTCTGAAGTTGGCTTGATGCAGGTCAACCCGATCCGGAAGCCGGCGAACGGGTCATCTGGTCTGGGTTGCATCAGCCACAACGCCTACTGGCGCGTGAAGGAGCACTGCAAGCACCTCGGCAAGCCCTGCCTGTTCGTGGAAACACCCAGCCGCTTGGCGCTGGAGCGCGTGCTCAGCGGTTACGGTGAGTCGCTTCCGGCGGCGGCGCGCGAAGCCTGAGCGGATGGGCGGAGCCAGCGCTCCGAAGAGCGGGCCTACCGGTTCAGTCCCCCGGCTGGATCTGCACCTGCGGCAGCAGGCGCTGCACATCCTCGGGGCTGCACAGACCGGTGCCGATCGAGAGCAGCGTGGCGGAACCGGCGGCGACCCCGAGCGCAAAGGCTTCCTGCAAGGGCTGGCATTGCTGCAGCGCGGCCACCATGCCACCCACGAAGCTGTCGCCCGCGCCCACCGCGCTGGCCACGGGGATGTCCAGCGGTGCGGCGCGCCAGCTCGCGTCGCGCGTGACGAGCAGGGCGCCCAGGTGGCCCAGCGTCAGCGCCACGACTTCGGTCATGCCACGTTGAATCAGCTGGCGGGCTGCGCCCAGCCACTGTTCGGGGGTCTCCAGCGTCTCACCACTGAGTTCGGCGAGTTCGCGCAGGTTGGGCTTGAAGAGGTACACGCCCTCGGCCAACGCGGCGGCCAGGGCAGGCCCCGAGGTGTCGAGCACCAGGCGCGCACCGCGCTCGCGGCACAGGCGCGCCAGCCTCGCGTAGAAGTCCACCGGCGCGCCGGGCGGCAGGCTGCCGCTGGCCACCAGCAGGTCGGGGAATTCGGGCAGCTGTTCCAGATGGCTCAGGCAGGCCTGCCATTCACCTTCGCTCAGGTGCGGGCCGGGCATGACGAAGCGGAACTCGGCGCCGGTGCTGTGCTCGTGCACCGTGAAACTGACGCGCGTTTCGTCGGCGATCGGCAGGAACACGCTGGGGATGCCCTCTTCGCGCATGCGCGTCTCCAGCCAGTGGCCGGCCGAACCGCCGGTGGGACACAGCGACGTGCATTCGCCGCCCAGGCGGGTGAGCACGCGCGCCACGTTGATGCCGCCGCCGCCCGCGTCGTGCAGCGTGTCGCCGCAGCGCAGTTTGTGCGTGGGCACCACGCGCTCGGTTTCGGTCGCCAGGTCGACCGAGGGATTCATCGTCAGGCAGAGGACGCGCAGATGGGCTTCTTGTGTGTTCATGCTGGGGTTCTACCCGAAAACCATGACGCCCGATCGGCGGATCAACGCAGGTGTTTCAGGCGTTTGGCGGCGAACGCCTCGCTGACCCGCAGGCCACGGGTGCCCGCCACCAGCTGGAAGGCCTCCCCCGCTTCGATGGTGCCGGTCCGCACCACGGCAAGGTAAAAGCCGGAACACAGCCGTTCCATCATGAGCCGACCCGCCTGGTTCAGCCCCATGACCGCGTTGAGCTTGAAGCAGGGCTCGCGCGGCGCGGTCACGCGCAGCACGCAACAAGGAAAGTGCAGCTCGTCGCCGATCCAGACCTCGTGCTCCAGCAGGCCTTCGATGCTGAGGTTCTCGCCCATGAAGCCGGGCGCCAGCGTTTCGTCGAAGAGGCTGACGCCAGCTTCGCGCCGCTGCTTTTGCCAGAACGGGAGGTGTTCCACCGGGTAGGCGTAGACCGCCTTGTCCAGCCCGCCGTGCACCGTGGGGTCGGCCTGCTCGTCGCTCTGCAGACCGAGCCGCCCGACCGGCACTTGGCCACGGATGGGCGTCTTGCCAATGGCCGAAAGAAAGCTGCGAGTGCCCACCCGCAGTGGGCGGGCGATGCCGGTGTTGACGCTCAGGATACGCATCGTTGACGAAGTCGCCGCGACGAGCGTCAGCCGCGCATCAGCGCTTCGATCTCGTCGGCCTGCACCGGCACGCCGCGGCTGATGAGTTCGCAGCCGGTGGCGGTGACGATGGCGTCGTCTTCGATGCGGATGCCGATGTTCCAGAAGTGCTCCGGCACCCCTTCGCCCGGGCGCACGTAGAGGCCGGGTTCGATGGTGAGCACCATGCCGGGCCGCAGGATGCGGCTGGGGCGGTCCTTGATGAGCTCGCCCGAGAGCGGGTCCTTGCGTTCGTTGAACGTGCCCACTTCGCCCGGCTCCACGTAGCCGCCGCAGTCGTGCACGTCCATGCCCAGCCAGTGGCCGGTGCGGTGCATGTAGAACGGGAAGTAGCTGCGGTTGGTGATCACGTCCTGCGCGCTGCCGACCTTGTTCCTGTCGAGCAGGCCGACGTCGAGCAGGCCCTGCGCCAGCACGGCGACCGTGGCTTCGTGCGGGTCGGTGAAGCGCGCGCCGGCTTTCGTGGCGGCGACGGCGGCTTCCTGCGAGGCCAGCACCAGGTCGTACAGCGTGCGCTGCGGGCCGGTGAATGTGCCGTTGGCGGGGAAGGTGCGGGTGATGTCGCTGGCGTAGCCGTCGAGCTCGCAGCCGGCGTCGATCAGCACCAGCTCGCCGCTGCGGATGGGCGCTGCGTCGGCGCGGTAGTGCAGGATGCAGGCGTTGGCGCCGGCGGCGACGATGCTGCCGTAGGCCGGGTACTGCGAGCCCTGCTGGCGGAACTCGTGCAGCAGCTCGGCGTCGAGGTGGTACTCGCGCACGTCCTGGCCCGCGCGCAGCATGGCGGCGCAGCGCTGCATGGCGCGGATGTGGGCGCGCGCGCTGATCTGCGCGGCGCGGCGCATCACGTCCTGCTCGTGCGCATCCTTGGTCAGCCGCATCTCGTCCAGCAGGGCGCAGAGGTCGCGCTGCGATTCGGGGCACAGGGCGCCGTAGCGCACGCGGGCACGCACCGGCTGCAACCAGTCGTTGACGCGGCTCTCCAGCCCCTCGTGGGTGGCAAACGGGTACCACACCACGCTGCGGTTTTCCAGCAGCCGGGGCAGGCGCTGGTCGAGTTCGGCCACGGAGAACGCGGCCTGCACGCCGAGCGCGTCGGGCGCGGCGTCGGGACCCAGCCGCAGGCCATCCCAGATTTCACGCTCGGCGTCCTTGGGGTTGCAGAACAGCGTGCTCTCGCCTTCGGCGGTGATCACCAGCCAGGCTTTGGGTTCGGTGAAGCCGGTCAGGTAATAGAAGTAGCTGTCGTGCCGGAACAGGAAGTCGCTGTCGCGGTTGCGCTGCTGCTCGGGCGCGGTGGGCACGATGGCGATGCCACCGGGGCCGAGCTGGGCGGCAAGCTGCGCGCGGCGTTGCGAGTAGAGGGCGTGGGAGGTGTGGGCGTCCATGGTCGGCATTTTCCGGGTTTCAGATGGCGCAGCGCTGAATGGGGGCACTGCAGGGGAGCGGCTTCAACTGGCGTTCAGCTCGGCGAGGCGCTCGGGTGTGCCGACATCGGTCCAGGGGCCGGTGTAGAGCTCGGCGCTCACGAGCCCGGCGTCCATGGCCTGGCGCAGCAGCGGCGCCAGCGGTGCGGCGGTGCCCTGCGGGTTGCCGGGGATGGTTTCGCACCACGGGGTTTCAAAGAGCGCACGGCGGTACAGGCCGATGGTGCTGTAGGTGTGTTTCTGGTCGGCCTGGTTCAGCGCCCGGCCGTCGGCGCTCAGGCCGAAGTCGCCTTGGGGGTTGTGTGCCGGGTTGGGCACGAGCCAGATATGCGCCAGCAGGCCGCTGGCGTTGAAGCGGTCCACGCGGGCCTGGGTGAAGGGAAAGCCGGGCACGTAGACGTCGCCAGCCAGCACCCAGAACACCTCGCCCAGCAGCGGCAGCGCGCGCGAAATACCGCCCGCGGTTTCGAGCGCGTAGCCGAAGTCCTGGCCTTCGTGTGAAAACGCAATCTCAGCGCCCGGGTGGGCTTGCGGCCAGTTGGCGAACTGCTGCTCGATCTGCTCGCCCAGCCAGGCGGTGTTGACCACCAGCCGGGAGAAGCCACCCTGGTGCAAGGCTTCCATCGGCCACTGCATCAGCGGCTTGTGCTGCACCCGCAGCAAAGGCTTGGGTGTCACGTCGGTCAGCGGGCGCATGCGCATACCGCGCCCGGCGGCCAGGATCATGGCGGGGATGGTGGCTTTCGCGGTGGTGTGGGGCAAGGTCACGTCTGCATTATTCACGAGCCGCCGGGGCCGGACGGGCGGCCCGATAAAATCTCGGGTTTGGCGCCTTGGGCGCTGTCACCCCACCTCACCACGGTTCATCCATGTCTGACGACGCCAACACCCCCATCAGCCCCGCCCCCGCCGCCGCCCCTGCCGCCGCACCCACTGTGTCACCGCAGACCCAGGCCAACGCGATCCGCGCGCTCGCCATGGACGCGGTGCAGGCCGCCAACTCGGGCCACCCCGGCGCGCCCATGGGCATGGCCGACATGGCCGTTGCGCTGTGGGGCCGCCACCTGCGCCACAACCCCACCAACCCCGCCTGGGCCAACCGCGACCGCTTCGTGCTGTCCAACGGCCACGGCTCCATGCTGATCTACGCGCTGCTGCACCTGACCGGCTACAAGCTGCCGATCGGCGAACTGAAGAACTTCCGCCAGCTCGGCAGCAAGACCGCCGGCCACCCCGAAGTCGGCCACACGCCCGGCGTGGAAACCACCACCGGCCCGCTGGGCCAGGGCATCACCAACGCGGTGGGCATGGCGCTGGCCGAGAAGCTGCTGGCTTCCGAGTTCAACCGCGAAGGCCATGCCATCGTGGACCACAACACCTATGTCTTCCTGGGCGACGGCTGCCTGATGGAAGGCATCAGCCACGAAGCCATCGCGCTGGCCGGCGCCTGGAAGCTCAACAAGCTGGTCGCCCTGTACGACGACAACGGCATCTCCATCGACGGCCAGGTCGCGCCCTGGTTCATCGACGACACGCCCAAGCGTTTTGAAGCCTGTGGCTGGAACGTGATCCGCGCGGTCGACGGCCACGACGCCGACGCCGTGGACAAGGCCATTGCCGCCGCCAAGAACAGCGCCGACAAGCCCACGCTCATCTGCTGCAAGACCAGCATCGGCAAGGGCAGCCCCAACCGCGCCAACACCGCCAAGGCCCACGGCGAGCCGCTTGGCGCCGAAGAAATCAAGCTCACCCGCGAAGCGCTGGGCTGGAACCACGCGCCGTTCGCGATTCCGAAAGACGTGTACGCCGCCTGGGACGCCAAGGCCGCCGGCAAAACCGCCGAGGCCGCCTGGAACGCGCAGTTCGCCACCTACAAGGCCGCCTTCCCCGAGCTGGCCAAGGAATTCACCCGCCGCATGAAAGGCGAGCTGCCCAAGGCTTTCCACCAGGTCGCCGTGGACGCCGTGCTCGCCGCCCACACCAAGGCCGAAACGGTGGCCAGCCGCAAGGCCAGTCAGATCGCGCTGGAAGCTTTCACGGCCGCCCTGCCCGAGCTGCTGGGCGGCAGCGCCGACCTGACCGGATCCAACCTCACCAACACCAAGTCCACCCCCAGCCTGCGCTTCGATCTGGCGGGCAACGTGGTGAAGAACGAGGCCGGCCAGGGCGGCCGCCACATCAACTACGGCGTGCGCGAATTCGGCATGGCCGCGATCATGAACGGCGTCGCGCTGCACGGCGGTTTCATCCCCTACGGTGGCACCTTCCTAACCTTCTCTGACTACAGCCGCAACGCCATCCGCATGGCCGCGCTGATGAAGCAGCGCGTGATCCACGTGTTCACGCACGACTCCATCGGCCTCGGCGAAGACGGCCCGACGCACCAGTCGGTCGAACACGCCGCCAGCCTGCGCCTGATCCCCAACCTGGACGTCTGGCGTCCGGGCGATACCGCCGAAACCGCCGTGGCCTGGGCCGTGGCCCTGCAAAACGCGAACAAGCCGACCGCGCTGCTGCTGAGCCGCCAGAACCTGCCCTACGCGCCCAAACACGATCTCGGCGACATCAGCCGCGGGGCCTACGTGCTGGCCGAGCCCAGCGAAGTGGGTCTGAAGAAGAAGGCCCAGGCGGTGATCATCGCCACCGGCTCCGAAGTGCAGCTCGCGCTCAAGGCGCAGGACCTGCTGGCCCGTGCCTACAACATCGCGGTGCGCGTGGTCTCCATGCCCAGCACCACGACCTTCGACCGTCAGGATCCGGCCTACAAGGCGGACGTGTTGCCCAAGGGCCTGCCGCGCATCGCGGTGGAAATGGGCTCCACCGACGGCTGGTGGAAATACGGCGTGGCCGCGGTCGTCGGCCTCGACACCTACGGCGAGTCGGCACCGGCGCCGGTGCTGTTCGAACACTTCGGCTTCACCGCCCAGAACGTGGCCGACACGGTGCGCACCGTGCTGACCAAGTAATCGGTTTCGTTTGATTTTTCATCCATCCACAGGAGTACAGGACATGACCATCAAGATCGGTATCAACGGCTTCGGCCGCATCGGGCGCAACGTGTTGCGCAGCGCGATCCAGAACTTCGCCGACATCGAAGTCGTCGCCATCAACGACCTGCTCGAACCCGACTACCTAGCCTACATGCTGCAGTACGACAGCGTGCACGGCCGTTTCAAGGGCACCGTCAAGGTTGAAGGCGGCAACATCGTCGTCAACGGCAAGACCATCCGCCTGACGCAAGAGCGTGACCCGGCCAACCTGAAGTGGGCCGACGTCGGCGCCGACATCGTGATCGAGTCCACCGGCCTCTTCCTCGACAAGGTCACGGCCCAGAAGCACCTGGACGCCGGCGCCAAGAAGGTCATCCTGTCCGCGCCTTCCAAGGACGACACCCCCATGTTCGTCTACGGTGTGAACCACAAGACCTACGCTGGCCAGGCCATCATCTCCAACGCCTCGTGCACCACCAACTGCCTGGCCCCTGTCGCCAAGGTGTTGAACGACAAGTGGGGCATCAAGCGCGGCCTGATGACGACGGTGCACGCAGCGACCGCCACGCAGAAGACCGTGGACGGTCCGTCCAACAAAGACTGGCGCGGTGGCCGCGGCATCCTGGAAAACATCATTCCGTCGAGCACGGGCGCTGCCAAGGCCGTGGGCGTGGTGATTCCCGAGCTGAACAAGAAGCTGACCGGCATGTCCTTCCGCGTGCCCACTTCTGACGTGTCGGTGGTCGACCTGACGGTGGAACTCAACAGCGAAGCCAGCTACGCCGAGATCTGCGCCGAGATGAAGGCGCAGAGCGAGGGCGCGCTCAAGGGCGTGCTGGGCTACACGACCGACAAGGTCGTGGCGACCGACTTCCGTGGCGAGACCTGTACCAGCGTGTTCGATGCCGACGCCGGCATCGCGCTGGACAGCACCTTCGTCAAGGTCGTGGCCTGGTACGACAACGAATGGGGCTACTCCAACAAGTGCCTGGAGATGGCGCGCGTGGTTGCTGGATAAGGCACCTCCTGCGCTTCGTGGCTTCCCCCGGAGGGGGCCGCACCCTGTGGCCCGGCGGAGCCGGCTCCACGGGTGCCCTGGAATGAAAAAAGCCGCTGTGTAAACAGCGGCTTTTTTCATTCGCAGGGCTGGAGTCTTTTGCCCGCGAGAGCTGCGCCGAGGCCACTCACAGCGTTGCGCTGCGCTTCGGTGGCGGCGGGCAGGCGCAGGACAAAGTTGGTGCCTTCGGGCCGCTCCACCGCCACGCGCGCGGTGCGCACGCCCTTTTTGCTCAGGTCCTGCAGTGCCTGCTCGGCCGAGGCTTCGCTGGAGAAGGTGCCCAGCGCCAGACCGTGTCCGAGTGCTGGCACCGTGACTTCCCGGAATTCGATCTTGATGTCGCGAAGCTCGGTCTTTTTGCGCGCCATCTGCTCGTCGTTGTAGCGTCCCATGTAGACAATCCAGCGGCCTCCGCTGAGAACTTCGTTGAGCCGCCAGGCGCCGTCGGGCAGGCCCAGTTGTTGCAGGGCCGTGCGCAACACATCGGCCTGCGCAGGCGAGTAGATGGCGGCTTGCCAACAAGAGGTGGCGGGCGTGTTGTCGGTCTGGGGCTTGGCAGGGACTTCGGCGTCTGCAACCGTGGACGCTGCCGTTGCCTCTGGCGCCGGATCGGGTGGCGATGGGGGCGCAGCCGTCGGTGCCGTGGCGATCGATGGAGCCTCGGCGGGCCTGGGGGCGTTGAGCAGGCGCAAGCCTTCGGGCTTGATCTGGGATCGCAGCCGCTCGGGCTCGGACTGCACCTGCGGCTTCAGGCCCAGGGCGCCCAGGTACCCCTGGGTCCAGGCGAAATAGCCCGCGTTGGCCAGCACCAGCAACCAGATCACCACCCTCAACACGGCCGCACACTCACTTCCGAACTGGTGACCGCCTGCATGCCCTGGTCGGTCTGAACCAGCAAGGCTCCCTGCGGGCTCACACCACAGGCGGTTCCCTGGGTGCCGTCGGACAGGCGCACACTTTGACCCTGTAGCGCATCGCGCCGGGCGAAACGCTCGGCAAAGGCGGTGAAGCCTTGTGACTCAAAGGCCTGGATGTCGCGCACCAGTGCGGGCACCACCCGTGCCAGCGCCTCGCCCGCGGTCAGGCCCACCAGCACCTCGGACAAACCGGCGGGCGCCATGGCGGGCAGCAGCGCGTCCGGGCTGGCCAGGGCGTTCACGGCCGCGGCATCGGGACGGGCGATGTTGATGCCCACGCCCACCACGACCAGACGCGGGTGCGTGACAGCGCCGCCGACCGATGTGCCGTTGCTGGCGGTTTCCACCAGGATGCCACCGAGCTTGCGTTGGTGCAGCCAGAGGTCGTTGGGCCACTTGAGCCGCACGTCCGGGTGCAGGCTCTCGGCCAGGCTCACGCCGACCGCCAGCGACAGGCCGGACCAGTCGGCCGGCGCCAGCGGCAGCGCGAGCGAAAAGGTGAGCGACTGGCCGGCCTTGCTGTGCCAGCCCTTGCCCAGACGACCGCGCCCGGCGGTCTGCTCATCGGCCGCCAGCAGCACCGGCTCCATCAACCCGGCGCGCGCGCGGCGCATGAGCTCGCTGCTGGTGGAGTCGATGCTGGGCAGCACCTCGACGGTAAAACCCGGCAGGTCGGGCACGACGGCCTGCCAGACGGCTTCGACGTGGGCGAGCAGGTCAGACATGACCGGAGAGACGTGCCTGCAGCCCAGAACACCGCGCAACCGGCTTTGCCGGGGCGCTGGTGTTGTCCCCTTGGGGGGAAGACGCGAAGCGGCGCAGGGGGGTCATCCCAGTTTCGTGGCACGGCCACCGCGCTTCGGCGCCAGCAGCGTGCCACGGCAGTTCTTGGCGCCGCACCAGCAGGGGTATTCGGCCTTGAGCTTCGGGGTGTAGGGCTCGTCGATCACCAGGCCGTAGTCGTAGAACAGCTCTTCGCCCGCGGCGATGTTGCGCTGGGCGCGGATGAAGACCCGACCGTCGTCCACCTCGGCTTCGCAGTTGGGGTTGCAGCTGTGGTTGATCCAGCGCGAGGAGTTGCCGCCCACCTTGGCGTCGATGACATGGCCTTCGTCAATATGGAAATAGAAGGTGTGGTTCGGATCGCTGGGGTCGTGCGGGTGGCGCCTGAGCGCTTCGTCCCAGCTGATGATCTCGCCCACGTATTCGATCAGGGTCTCACCTTCGGCCAGATCCACGACCGCGTAGACGCCCTTGCCGTGCACGCCGGAGCGCCGCGTCTGGATGCGCCGGCTGCTGGCTGCGGGCGTTTTGGTGGCGGAAGCGGCGCGCGTCTGGCGGGGGCTTTTTGCGAAACCTGCGGTTTTCGTCACGGCCGGAATTTTTGGTAAGGTTGATTCATGCAGGTGCGCGCGTGTGTGTGCGTACCCATGTGTGCGCGTGCATGTGCGCGTGAAAGCTGATTGTAGAGATGAAAACTGCTGAAGGTTTCGCCAAAACCCTGGTCATTGCCGAGAAGCCATCCGTGGCCCAGGACATCGTGCGAGCGCTCACCCCGGTGGCGGGCAAGTTCGACAAGCACGATGACCACTTCGAGAGTGACACCTACGTCGTCACTTCCGCCGTGGGCCACCTGGTGGAGATCGCCGCGCCCGAAGAGTTCGACGTCAAACGTGGCAAGTGGAGCTTCGCCCACCTGCCGGTGCTGCCGCCCTACTTTGAGCTCAAGCCGATCGACAAGACCAAGTCGCGCCTGTCGGCGGTGGTGCGCCTGGCCAAGCGCAAGGACGTGACGAAACTCATCAACGCCTGTGACGCGGGCCGCGAGGGCGAGCTGATCTTCCGGCTGATTGAACAGTACGCCGGTGGCCTGAAGGGCGGCTCGTACCAGACGCTGGGCAAGCCGGTGCAGCGCCTGTGGCTGCAATCCATGACGCCGGCGGCCATCCGCGACGGTTTTGAGCACCTGCGCAGCGATGCGCAGATGCAGGGCCTGGCCGATGCCGCGCGCAGCCGCTCCGAGGCCGACTGGATGGTCGGCATCAACGGCACGCGCGCCATGACCGCCTTCAACTCGCGCGACGGCGGCTTTTTCCTCACCACGGTCGGCCGGGTGCAGACGCCCACGCTGTCCATCGTGGTCGAACGCGAAGAAAAGATCCGCGCCCACCGCAGCCGCGACTACTGGGAAATCCACGGCAGCTTTCTTGCCGAAGCTGGCGAGTACCCGGGCAAGTGGTTCGATCCCGCGTTCAAGAAGCCCACCGGCGACGACGCCGACCTGGAGCTGCGCGCCGACCGCGTCTGGAGCCAGCGCGAAGCCCAGGCGATCGCCGACGCCGTGCGCGGCAAGGCCGCCAGTGTCAAGGAAGAGAGCAAACCCACCACGCAGGCCAGCGGCCTGCTGTACGACCTGACCAGCCTGCAGCGCGAGGCCAACGGCCGCTTCGGCTTCTCGGCCAAGACCACGCTGCAGCTGGCGCAAAGCCTGTACGAGCGCCACAAGGCCCTGACCTACCCGCGTACCGATTCGCGCGCGCTGCCCGAGGACTATTTGCCCACGGTCAAGCAGACCTTCGAGATGCTGGCCGGCAGCGGCATGAAGCACCTGGCGCCGCATGCGCTGACCGCGCTCAACAACGGCTACATCCGCCCGAGCAAGCGCATCTTCGACAACAGCAAGGTGTCGGACCACTTCGCCATCATCCCCACGCTGCAGGCGCCGCACGGGCTGAGCGAAGCCGAGCAGAAGCTGTACGACCTGGTGGTGCGCCGCTTTCTGGCGGTGTTCTTCCCCAGCGCCGAGTTCATGGTCACGACCCGCGTCACGAGTGTGGTCAACCACCACTTCAAGACCGAAGGCAAGGTGCTGGTCAAGCCGGGCTGGATGGCGGTCTATGGCAAGGAAGCCGCCGAAGACGTGGTGGATGCCAAGGAGGGCGACAAGGGGCAGAACCTGGTGCCGGTGCGCGAAGGCGAGACCGTGCGCACCGAATCGGTGGAAACCAAGGGCCTGAAGACCAAGCCGCCCGCACGCTATTCCGAAGCCACGCTGCTGGGCGCCATGGAAGGCGCGGGCAAGCTGGTGGACGACGACGAGCTGCGTGAAGCGATGCAGGAAAAAGGCCTGGGCACGCCTGCCACGCGCGCGGCCATCATCGAAGGCCTGCTGACCGAGAAGTACATGTTCCGCGAAGGCCGCGAGATCATCCCCACGGCCAAGGCCTTCCAGCTCATGACGCTGCTTCGTGGCCTGGGCGTGGAAGAACTCTCCAAGCCCGAGCTCACCGGCGAGTGGGAATACAAGCTGGCGCAGATGGAGCACGGCAAGCTCAGCCGCGCCGCCTTCATGGGCGAGATCGCGGCCATGACCGAGCGCATGGTGAAGAAGGCCAAGGAATACGACCGCGACACCATCCCCGGCAACTACGCCACCCTGCAAACGCCCTGCCCCAACTGCGGCGGCGTGGTGAAAGAGAACTACCGTCGCTACGGTTGCACCGGTGCCGACGGCAACAGCGAGGGTTGCGGTTTCTCGTTCGGCAAGTCGCCGGCCGGTCGCACCTTTGAGCCCGAAGAGGCCGAACAGCTGCTGGCGACCAAAAAGATCGGCCCGCTGGAAGGCTTCCGCTCCAAGGCGGGCTGGCCCTTTGTGGCCGAGATCGTGATCAAGTTCAACGAAGAAGAGAAGAACTGGAAACTCGAATTCGATTTCGGTGACGACAAGAAAAACGAAGAGACCGGTGAGCTGGTCGATTTCACCGGCAGCGAATCGCTCGGTGCCTGTCCCAAGTGCGGCGGGGCGGTGTTCGAGCACGGCGCCAACTACGTCTGCGAGAAGGCCGTGCCCACGATGGCGCAGGCCACGCCGACTTGCGACTTCAAGAGCGGCAAGATCATCCTGCAGCAGCCGGTGGCGCGCGAGCAGATGAACAAGCTGCTGGAAACCGGCAAGACCGACCTGCTCGACAAGTTCGTCTCCATGCGCACGCGCCGCGCCTTCAAGGCCTTCCTGGCCTGGGACAAGGAAGCGGGCAAGGTGAACTTCGAGTTCGAGCCACGCACCAGCAAGTTCCCACCGCGCAAGACCGCGGCCGGTGCACCCGTGCGCGCGACCGCCAGCAAAGCCGCACCGGCCAAGAAGGCCGCGCCTGCAAAGAAAGCCGCAGCCAAGAAGACGCCCGCGGTGAAAGCCCCCAAGGCGCCGCGCAAGACCACCGCCGCCAGCGGCAAGCAGCCCAGCGCGGCGCTGGCCGCGGTGATCGGTACCGATGCCGTGTCGCGCCCCGAAGCGGTGAAGAAGCTGTGGGACTACATCAAGGCCAACGGTCTGCAGGACGCGGCCAACAAGCGCAACATCAACGCCGACGCCAAGCTGGAACCGGTGTTCGGCAAGCCGCAGGTGACCATGTTTGAAATCGCCGGCGTGCTGGGCAAACACCTCAGCTGATTCAGGAGACAACACACAATGAGCCTCAAACTCTATTTCGCCCCCGGCGCCTGCTCGTTCGTGCCGCACAGCATGCTGGAACTCTCGGGTGCGGCGTTCGAACCCGTCAGCGTGAAGCTGCACAAGGGCGAGCAGCGCTCGGCCGACTACCTGGCCATGAACCCGCGTGGCCAGGTGCCGGTGCTGGTGGACGGTGGTGAGGTGATCACCCAGATCGTGTCCATCCTGCTGCACCTGGACGCGAAGCTGCCGCAGGCCGGTATCCTTCCCGCGTCGGGTCTGGCGCGCACGCGTGCGCTGTCCACCCTGGCCTGGATGAACAACACGGTGCACCCCACCTTCACCCACGTGTTCATGCCGCAGAAATTCACCGACGACGAAGGCACGCAAAAGGTGATCCGTGCGTTCGCAGCGAACAGCTACCGGGGCCTGCTGGGTGAGATCGAGGCGCTGGCGACCCAGGCTTCGCCCTGGCTTACCGGCGAGAAGCCTGGCGCGCTCGACGCCTATGCGCTGACCCTGCTGCGCTGGGGCGGCTACGCGGGCATCGATCCCACCACCTTCCCCGCCACCTGGGCGCTGGCCCAGCGTTTTGCGGCGCTGCCGGCCGTGGCGCGCGCGGTGGAGCGCGAGCGCCTCCAACTCAACGTCTACCAGCCGACGGCGGCCTGATTTTCTGCGACCGCGACGCCCGGCCTCAGTCCTTGTCCGGGGACTTGCGGGGCGCAAAACGCACCGACGCGCGCAGACCCCGGTGGGCGCGGTCTGGCTGGGCGTCCTCCATGGACACCACG
This sequence comes from Hydrogenophaga sp. ZJX-1, assembly GCF_048590325.1. Classification (NCBI taxonomy): domain Bacteria; kingdom Pseudomonadati; phylum Pseudomonadota; class Betaproteobacteria; order Burkholderiales; family Comamonadaceae; genus Hydrogenophaga; species Hydrogenophaga sp. ZJX-1. Next base: position 849,278 of record NZ_JBMBRA010000002.1, on the reverse strand, counting down.
GCGCCGTGTTGCTGGGCGATCTCGTGCACGATGGCCAGGCCCAGGCCCGAGCCGTCGACGTTGGTGCCCAGCGCGCGGTAGAACGGCTGCAGCACGAGTTCACGCTCGTTTTCCGGGATGCCGGGGCCGTTGTCTTCGACCTGCAGGATCATCACGCCGCTGAAACGGTCCAGCAGCACACGCGCCGTGACCACGCCATCCCGGCCCGAATAGTTGATGGCGTTGTCCACCAGGTTGCGTGTCATCTCCTGCAGCAGGGTCGGATTGCCTTCCATCAGGCAGTCCGCGGGCATCTCTTCGGGTCCTTCGTAGCCCAGGTCGATCCCGTGCTCCAGTGCCCGCGGCACGGAGTCCTGCACGACGCCTTTCACGAGCCGGGCAAGGTCGATGCGTGCTGTCGGCAACGCGCGGCCGGTGGTCTCGGCGCGTGCCAGTGACAAGAGCTGGTTGACGGTGTGGGTGGCGCGGGTGCTGGAGCGCGCGATCTGTTGCAGCGAGCCGCGGATTTCCTGCGGATCGCTTTCGCGCTGCGCCAGCTCGGCCTGCATGCGCAGCCCCGCCAGCGGCGTCTTGAGCTGGTGGGCGGCGTCGGCCAGGAAGCGCTTCTGGGTGCTCAGCGAGGTCTTCAGCCGCGTGAGCAGGTCGTTGATGGACGAGACCAGCGGCGCCACTTCCTGCGGAATGAAAGACTCTTCGATCGGGCTCAGGTCGTCGGGCTTGCGCGCGCGGATGCGCTGCTCCAGTTCGTTGAGCGGGCGGATGCCGCGCACCAGCGCCATCCACACCAGCAGCACCGCCAGCGGCAGGATCACGAACTGCGGCACCATCACGCCCTTGATGATCTCGGTGGCCAGCGTGGAGCGTTTGCCCTTGGTTTCGGCCACCTGCATCAACACCAGGCGTTTCGGGTCCTGGTTGCGCGAGAGCCAGGCGTAGGCCACCCGCACCTCATCACCGCGCACGATGTCGTCGCGCAGCATCACCCGCCCGGGTTCGGGGGTTTCGTTGTCCTGCGGCAGGGGGAAGTCGCCTTCGCCACTGATGAGCTCGCCGCGGGGGTCCAGCACCTGGTAGTAGACGAGATCGCTGTCGTCGGCACGCAGCAGGTCGCGCGCCTGCGGCGTCAGGTTGAAGCTCACCTTTTCGTCCTGGTTCACAACGAACTGGGTGAGCGCCTGCAGGTTGAACTCCAGCGCACGGTCGAACGGCTTGCTGGCAATGCCCTGCGCCACGAACCAGGTCAGCGCCAGCGAGAGCGGCCACAGCAGCAGCAGCGGCGTGAGCATCCAGTCCAGGATCTCGCCAAACAGGCTGCGCTGCTCGCGCTGGAACAGCCCGAACGACACCTGGCCGTTGTCGTGCTTTTTGGGAGCGGACATGTCAGCTGCGGCGGTTTATCGCAAACTTGTCCGGAGCGACGGGTTCCAACCCAGAGCACCGTGGAGCCGGCTTTGCCGGGCCACCAGTGCTGCCCCCTGGGGGGTGACGGGCTGCAAGCCCGGCGCGGGGGGAGCCTTCATCCAGGGATTTTTTCAAGGCAGTAGCCCAGCCCGCGCACGGTCGCGATGCGGATCGGACCCTTCTCGATCTTCTTGCGCAGGCGGTGGATGTAGACCTCGATGGCGTTGTTGCTCACCTCTTCGCCCCACTCGCACAGGCGTTCGACCAGCTGGTCCTTGCTCACCAGCCGCCCGGCGCGCTGCAGCAGCACTTCGAGCAGGCCGAGTTCGCGCGCCGAGAGTTCGACCATCTTGCCGTCGATGGTGGCCACGCGGCCGGCCTGGTCGTACACCAGCGGGCCGTGCTTGATGGTGGAGCTGGCTCCGCCCATGCCACGGCGCGTGAGGGCGCGCACGCGGGCTTCGAGTTCCTGCAGCGAAAACGGTTTGGCCATGTAGTCGTCGGCGCCGTAGTCCAGGCCCTTGACGCGTTCTTCGATGCTGTCGGCCGCGGTCAGGATCAGCACCGGCAGCGCCGAACCGCGCGAGCGCAGACGTTTGAGCACCTCCAGGCCATGCATTTTCGGCAGACCCAGATCCAGGATCAGCAGGTCAAACTCGTTGTTGGTCATCAGCGCGGCGTCGGCTTCGCTGCCGCTGGCCACGTGGTCGACGGCCGCGCCGGCCGCGCGAAGACTGCGCAGCAGACCATCGGCCAGAACCTGGTCGTCTTCGGCAATCAGGATGCGCATGCGGGTTTCCTTTGCGGCCGGTCGGGCGGCCTGTTGTGGGGCACTGTCGCCGCACAACCGGCTGGCGGCGACATGGTCTCCAAGGTCATTTTAGGCCTCGCCGGCGTGCCCGGTTCCGGGATAAACCCCCGGCGCACGGGGGACGCCGGAGTGCGCGCCAAGCGGCCGTTCAGGTGCCGTACGCCTCCAGCCCCAGCGCCACCACGGTGGCCACCTCGGCGCCGACCTGGGCGCGAAACTCCGTCTCGGCCTGGGCCACCGCCTGGCGGAACGCTTCCAGCCAGAGCAGGCCGGTTTCGGTGAACACGATGCGCCGTGCGCGCGCATCCAGCGGATCGGGTTCGCGCAGCACCAGGCCCCAGGCCTCGCATTGCGTCACCAGATCACCCATGGCCTGCTTGCTCATGCCGGCCTGCCGGGCCAGCTCGGTCAGGCGCGAGCCTTTGAGCGCCAGGTGGCGCGTGATGTGGATGTGGGCCGCGCCCACCTGTGCGCGCGCGGCCAGGTTGGAGAGCGCCAGCGGCACGGCCGCGTCGCGCGCCATCAGATCGAGCACGCGTTCGTCAAAACGGCGCAAGGCGAGACCCATCAGACGGCCCAGATGTCCGGAGCGCCAGCGGTCGTCGCCAGCCGCCAAGGGGAGTCCTTCGTTCATCGGTTCAGCCAGTCGGAGGAGGTGTCTTTTAGCCCAGCACACGCCGAAGAACCGGCTTTGCCGGGCCAAGGGCGTGGTCCCCCTGGGGGGAAGCCGCGCAGCGGCGCAGGGGGTGGTCAAATGGTAAGTCAAACTGACCAAAAATTGGCTTGTTTGAAATGTATATCGCTGTAAACTGCTGTTCAAGCATCCAGCCTGTACACAAAAACACCTGCTGGAAGCGAACACCCACTCACTCGCTCAGGAGCATCAAATGGACGCAGCCGTCAAGAACAACCCCGTCAACAGCGAAAAGGCCAAGGCTCTGCAGGTCGCGCTGGCCCAGATCGAAAAGCAGTTCGGCAAAGGCACGATCATGCGACTGGGCGAGGGCGAGGTGATCGAAGACATCCAGGTCGTGTCCACCGGCTCGCTCGGGCTGGACATCGCGCTGGGCGTCGGCGGTCTGCCGCGGGGTCGCGTGATCGAGATCTACGGTCCGGAATCCTCGGGCAAGACCACGCTCACCCTGCAGGCCATCGCCGAAATGCAGAAGGTGGGCGGCCAGTGTGCTTTTGTTGATGCCGAACACGCGCTGGACATCCAGTACGCACAGAAGCTCGGCGTCAACCTGCAGGACCTGCTGATCTCCCAGCCCGACACCGGCGAGCAGGCGCTGGAGATCGTGGACAGCCTGGTGCGCTCCGGTGCGGTGGACCTGATCGTGGTCGACTCGGTGGCCGCGCTCACGCCCAAGGCCGAACTCGAAGGCGAGATGGGTGACAGCCTGCCCGGCCTGCAGGCCCGCCTGATGAGCCAGGCGCTGCGCAAGCTCACCGCCCACATCAAGAAGACCAACTGCATGGTCATCTTCATCAACCAGATCCGCATGAAGATCGGCGTCATGTTCGGCAGCCCCGAAACCACCACCGGTGGCAACGCGCTCAAGTTCTACGCCTCCGTGCGGCTGGACATCCGCCGCACCGGCACCATCAAGAAAGGCGAGGATTCGATCGGCAACGAAACCAAGGTCAAGGTGGTGAAGAACAAGGTGGCGTCCCCGTTCAAGACGGCCGAGTTCGACATCCTGTTTGGCGAAGGCATCAGCCGCGAAGGCGAAATCCTGGACCTGGGCGTACTGCACAAGGTGATCGAAAAATCCGGTGCCTGGTACGCCTACAACGGCGAGAAGATCGGGCAGGGTCGCGACAACTCGCGCGAATTCCTGCGCGAGAACCCCGACCTGCGCGTCGAGATCGAGAACAAGGTGCGCACCGAGCTCGGCGTGCCGCTCCTGCCCATCGACGAAGCCGCCGCGCCGGCCAAAGGTGGCAAGACCGCCAAGGCGGAGAAAGTCGCCATCGCCGAATAAGCGGTCCGGTGGATCGCACGCGCCAATCGATAGAGGCAGGCTGAAATGGGCTTTGATCAGCCGTCACTCAAAGGCCGCGCTTTGCGTCTGCTGGCCGGCCGCGAACATTCGCGCGCCGAGCTGGAGCGCAAGCTCAAGCCCCACGAAACCGAGCCCGGTGAACTGGCCCGCGCACTCGATGAGCTGCAGGCCAAGGGCTTCATCGATGAGCAGCGTGTGGTGGCGTCGGTGCTGCACCGGCGTGCCAGCCGGCTCGGCGCGTCGCGCGTGAAGCACGAGTTGCAGGCCAAGGGCGTGAGCGCCGAAGCCGTGGCCACGGCGGTGGCCGATCTGCAGGGTTCCGAGTTCGAGCGCGCGCGCGAGATCTGGCGCCGCAAGTTTGGTGAGCCGGCCGCCGATGCCGCGGGACAGGCCCGGCAGATGCGCTTCCTGGCCACTCGAGGCTTTGGAGGGGATGTCATCCGAAAAGTGGTGGGCGGACGCGACGCGGACTGAGAGCCTGAAAGCCAGGTGTTCGCAGTACCATCCGGGGTATTCAAAAACACGCCTTGATGCGTGTCCCTGGAGACAAACCATGGCTTTATTCCGGCGGTTCTTTGGAGCTGAAGGGGCGGTGCACGACAACCAGCTGCAGGCAGAGGCGGCGGATGCTGCGCAAGGCCTGGACATCGACGCCGCCGTGGTCGCCCACCAGCAGTGGAAGCAACACCTGCTGGCGCACCTGGCCAGCCACCACCCCGAGGCCAGACTGGGCGTCGAAGACATCTGCCGCGACGACCGCTGTGATCTGGGCCGCTGGATCCATGGCCAGGCCCGTGCCCGCCTGGGCACCTTCCCGGGCTTCACCGCCTTGCTTTCGCACCACCGCATGTTCCACCACGTGGCTTGCAACGTGCTCACGCTGGAACAGGCGGGCAAGCGGGGCGACGCCCGCCGCATGGTGGCCGACCAGTTCGAGGCCTATTCGGAGCGGGTGACGGAAGACCTGCGCTTGTTGCAGCAGGTGGTGAACCAGTCCCGCAGCGAACCCGGTCGGTCGAACTGAGCGGAAGCTCCTCTCAGAGACCGAGCATGAGCTGGAGGTTTTGCACCGCGGCGCCGCTGGCGCCCTTTCCCAGGTTGTCGAGGCGCGCGATCAGCACGGCGTGGCGATGGGCTTCGTTGGCAAACACCCGCAGTTCCAGCCGGTTGGTGTCGTTGAGGGCGGTGGCGTCGAGCTTGCCGCTCTCCGGGGCGGGCTCCACGCTGACCCAGCCGCCGGCCGAGACGCTGCCCGCGTAGTGGGCCACCAGCGCATCGTGCAGGTCGCTGGCCTTCGGTGCGCCGGGCAGGTCGTCCAGGTGCAGCGGCAATTGCACCAGCATGCCCTGGCGGAAGTTGCCCACCGCGGGGATGAAGATCGGCCGCCGGCTCATGCCGGTGTAGCGAAGGATCTCCGGAATGTGCTTGTGCGCGAGACCCAGCGCATAGGCTTCGTGCAGTGGCGCCTCGCCCTTTTCATAGGCTTCGATCATGCTGCGCCCGCCGCCCGAATAACCACTCACCGAGGGCAGCGAGACGGGGAAGTTTTTGGGTAGCAGCCCGGCATCGACCAGAGGACGCAGCAAAGCGATGGCACCGGTGGCGTAGCAGCCGGGGTTGGCCACGCGATCGGCTTTCATCACAGCCTCGTGCTGATCGACACAGAGTTCGGGGAAGCCATAGGCCCAACCGGGCGCACAGCGGTGGGCGGTGGAGGCGTCGATGATCCGGGGTTTCCGGCCCGTCAGGCCGTCGATCATGGCCACCGACTCGATGGCCGCATCGTCGTGCAGGCAGAGGATCACCAGATCGGCCTGCGACATGAGTTCGCGCTTGGCCTCGGGGTCCTTGCGGCGTTCGGGGGCGATGCTCAGCAATTCAATAGCAGGCATCTGTTGAAGACGCTCGCGAATCTGCAGGCCGGTGGTGCCGGCTTCGCCGTCGATGAAGATCTTGGCCATGACGCTGGTTGCCTTGTCAGTTCTGGTTCAGAGATGCGTCAATATAATTATGCATTATGTGAACGCGGTGACACCTCTTTGGTGCGTCGCAGCATGATACATTCCCCGGTTGCTGTGTCCAGTGCCTGCGCGCCGGCCGTTCGCTGTTCGGTCGGTTCAAGAAAACCCCCAGTCTGAGAGAGACCTCATGAAGATTCACGAGTACCAAGGCAAGGAAATCTTGCGTCAATTTGGTGTGCCAGTGCCGCGTGGCATTGCCGCGTTCACGGTGCAGGAAGCGGTGGAAGCCGCGCAGAAACTGGGTGGTCCGGTCTGGGTCGTCAAGGCCCAGATCCACGCCGGCGGCCGTGGCAAGGGCGGTGGCGTCAAGGTTGCCAAGACCATTGAAGACGTCAAGCGCATTGCGGGCGAGATCCTGGGCATGCAACTCAAGACCCACCAGACCGGCCCTGAAGGCCAGAAGGTGCGCCGCCTCTACATCGAAGACGGCGCCGACATCAAGAACGAACTGTATGTGTCGCTCGTCACCGACCGCGCGACCCAGAAAGTGGCGCTGATCGCTTCGAGCGAAGGCGGCATGGACATCGAAGAAGTCGCCCACTCCACGCCCGAGAAGATCGTCACCGAATTGATCGATCCGCTGACCGGCATCACCGAAGCGCAGTCCCGCAAGGTGGCTGCCGCCATCGGCCTGACCGGCGCTTCCGTGGACCAGGCCGTGGACATCTTCGCCAAGATCTACAAGTGCTACATGGACACCGACGCGTCCCTGGTGGAGATCAACCCCCTGAACTGCGACTCCAAGGGCAACCTGATGGCCCTGGACGCGAAGTTCAACTTCGACGCCAACGCGCTGTTCCGCCACCCCGAGATCGTGGCCTACCGCGATCTGGACGAAGAAGATCCGGCCGAAATCGAAGCCTCGAAATTTGACCTGGCCTACATCAGCCTGGACGGCAACATCGGCTGCCTGGTGAACGGCGCCGGCCTGGCCATGGCCACCATGGACACCATCAAGCTGTTCGGCGGCGAGCCGGCCAACTTCCTGGACGTGGGCGGCGGCGCCACCCCCGAGAAGGTCACCGAAGCCTTCAAGATCATGCTCAAGAACCCCAAGGTCGAGGGCATCCTGGTCAACATCTTCGGCGGCATCATGAAGTGCGACACCATCGCCACCGGCGTGATCACCGCCTGCAAGGCCGTGAACCTGAGCGTGCCGCTGGTCGTGCGCATGAAGGGCACCAACGAAGAGCTGGGCAAGAAGATGCTGGCCGAATCCGGCCTGCCGATCATCGCTGCCGACACCATGGCCGAAGCGGCGACCAAGATCGTTGCTGCCGTCAAATAAGCCCGGAGAAGAAACACCATGTCGATCTACATCAACAAAGACACCAAGGTCATCACCCAGGGCATCACGGGCAAGACCGGTCAGTTCCATACCGAGAAGTGCCAGGAATACGCGAACGGCAAGAACTGTTTCGTGGCTGGCGTGAACCCGAAGAAGGCCGGCGAGTCGATCTTCAACATCCCGATCTACGCCTCCGTCAAGGAAGCCGCGCAGCAGACCGGTGCCACGGTGTCGGTGATCTACGTGCCGCCGGCCGGCGCCGCTGCCGCCATCTGGGAAGCCGTCGAGGCCGATCTGGACCTGGCGGTCTGCATCACCGAGGGCATCCCGGTCAAGGACATGCTGGAAGTGCGCAACCGCATGAAGGCCAAGGAAGCCGCCGGTGGCAAGAAGACCCTGCTGCTGGGCCCCAACTGCCCGGGCCTGATCACGCCCGAAGAAATCAAGATCGGCATCATGCCCGGTCACATCCACCGCAAGGGCCGCATCGGCGTCGTGTCCCGTTCGGGCACGCTGACCTATGAGGCCGTGGCCATGTTGACCGAAGTGGGTCTGGGCCAGTCCAGCGCCGTCGGCATCGGTGGTGACCCGATCAACGGCCTGAAGCACATTGACGTGATGAAGGCCTTCAACGACGATCCCGACACCGACGCCGTGATCATGATCGGCGAGATCGGTGGCCCGGACGAAGCCGAAGCCGCCATGTGGTGCAAGGCGAACATGAAGAAGCCCATCGTCGGCTTCATCGCTGGCGTGACCGCCCCTCCCGGCAAGCGCATGGGCCACGCCGGTGCGCTGATCTCCGGTGGTGCCGACACGGCGGACGCCAAGCTCGCCATCATGGAAGAGTCGGGCTTCATCATCACCCGCAACCCGTCCGAGCTGGGCAAGCTGCTCAAGGCGCAGCTGTAAAGAGGCCCTGAGGCTGACGTGACAAAGGCAACGCTTGCGTTGCCTTTTTTTCGGCTGTGCAAAACCTCGCCACCCGTGGCTTTTGCCCGGTTTCCGCCCGATGGGGTCTGGCAGAATGAAACAGACTGCCAGATTTTCACCATGTGGTGCATTCCGTTCCCGGTTGGCGTGGGTCAGATCGCGCGATGCCGGGCCGGGCCCTTTTCTTTCGGGCCATACGCTTTAGCAAGAGGACGTCGGGCTTTGTCCAGCAACCCCAGTGTCAAGCCCGCGTTGGCGCGTCGCCGGCGCGGTCAACCTTCCGACGCGATCATTGCCCTCATGGTGGTCGTGGCGGCTTTCGCACTGCACTTTGCGACCGACCTGTTTGGTGGGCTGGAACGCCGGTACTACGATTTCGCCAGCACCCGCAGCGACAGAACGCCCAGCGATCGCGTGGCCATCATTGCCATCGACGATGAGAGCATCGCCAACATCGGGCGCTGGCCCTGGCCGCGCGAGGTGCATGCCCGGCTGATCGACCAGCTCGCAGCAGCGGGCGCCAAAACGGTGGCGCACACCGCCTTTTTCTTCGAACCGCAGACCGATCGTGGGCTGACCCGCTTGCGCGACTTGCGCGAGCAACTGCTTTCGGGCGACACCGCTGTGCCCGTCTGGACCGACCTGGGCCCCGATGCGCGCCAGCGCCTGCAGGTCTTCATAGACACCGCTGAACAGGAACTCGATACGGATGCCCGTCTGGTGAACAGTCTGGGCCAGGCAGGGAACGTGGTCGTGCCCTCGCTCTACGTCCTGGGTGAACCCCAGGGGCGACCCGATCAACCGCTGCCCGCCTTTGCGCAGAAAAGCGCTGTGCCCGACACCCAGGGCTTCGGTGTGGCCGCTTCCGCGGCTCAGCAGCCCCTCGAAGCCATCGGCCAGGCGGCACTCGCCGTGGCCCATCTGAACCAGTTGCCCGACCGCGACGGGACCGTGCGCGGCGAACCCCTGCTCCTGCACTTCGACGGGCACGGCGTTCCCTCCATGGGACTGATGGTGGCGGCCCAGAGCCTCAACCTGGGGATTCAGGACATCCGCCTGCTGCCCGGCGAAGGGGTGATGCTGGGTCGCACGCGCATCGATACCGATGCCTCGGGTGTTGTGCTGCCCCAGTTCTATGCCGATCGAGGTGGGCGCCCGGCGTTCACCACCGACTCGTTCTACGACGTGGTCTCGGGACGCATCCCGGCCACCAAATACGCCGGCAAGGTCGTGATCATCGGCGCCACCGCCGCCGGGGTGGGCACGCTGTTTGCCACGCCCGTTTCGCCCGCCATGTCGCCGGCGGGCATCCTGGCCCACATCACGTCCAGCATCCTCAACGGGCATTTCATTGCGCAGCGGGTCTGGGGAGGCGCCGCGGTGCTGGCGGTGCTGGGCCTGGTGACGGCCTACCTCGTGTTCCTGTTGCCGCGCCTGTCGGCCGCCGCCGGCGCCTGGCTGACGGCCGGGATGTTTGTCGCGCTGCTCGGGACCGAGTACGGCCTGCTCGCCTATTCGGCGGTCTGGCTGCAGCTGGTGTTTCCGGCCGCGCTGCTGCTGATGGGCCATCTGGCCCTGGTCACACGGCGCTTCGGTGTCACCGAGGCGCGCAAGGTGCAGGCCGATGCCGAGTCCGCCGAAACCAACCGCATGATGGGTCTGGCCCTGCAAGGCCAGGGCCAGCTCGACATGGCCTTTGACCGCCTGCGTCGTGTGCCGCACAGCGAAGCGGTGATGGACAACCTCAAGCAGCTGGCGCTGGACTTCGAGCGCAAGCGCCAGTTCAACAAGGCGCAGTCGGTGTACGAACACATGACCCTGCTGGACCGGGGCGATGCGGACGTGCGGTCGCGGCTGAAGCGGGCGAAGAACCTCTCGGAGACGGTGATGCTGGGTCAGGGGGCTTCGGCCTCGCACCCGGGGGGCACCCTGCTGCTCAGCGGCAACGGGGTGGAGAAACCCATGCTCGGGCGCTACAGCATCGAAAAGGAGCTGGGCAAGGGCGCGATGGGTGTGGTGTACCAGGGGCGCGATCCGAAGATCGGTCGTGTGGTCGCGATCAAGACCCTGGCCCTCAGCAGCGAGTTCGAAGGCGAGGAACTCAAGGACGCACGTGGGCGTTTCTTTCGCGAGGCCGAAACCGCCGGGCGCCTGCAGCATCCGCACATCGTCACCATCTTCGATGCCGGTGAAGAACACGATCTGGCCTACATCGCCATGGAATTCCTGCCGGGGCGGGATCTGGTGGAACACACCCGCGCGGGCCAGCTGCTGCCCGTGGCCACGGTGCTGGGCATTGGCGAGCGGGTGGCCCTGGCGCTGGACTATGCACACCGGCAAAACGTGGTGCACCGCGACATCAAGCCCGCCAACATCATGTACGCACCGGATGCCGACACGGTGAAAGTCACCGACTTCGGCATTGCGCGCATCACCGACTCCAGCCGCACCAAGACCGGCATGGTGCTGGGCACCCCCAGCTTCATGTCCCCCGAGCAACTGGCCGGGCAGCACATCGACGGCCGCTCCGACCTCTATTCGCTGGGGGTGATGCTGTTCCAGCTGCTCACCGGTGTTCTGCCGTTCCGGGCCGACTCCATGGCCGCGCTGATGTTCCAGATTGCCAACCAGAGCCCACCCGATGTGCGGACCCTCCGACCCGAACTGCCGGCCGGCATCGCAGACCTCCTCAGCCGAAGCTTGTCGAAGTCGCCCGGTGAGCGCTACCAGACCGGTGCCGATCTGGCGGCCGAACTGAAGCGGCTGCAAGCGCTGGCGGGTACCCTGATCGGTACCGGGATTTCAATGCGCGACAATGCCAGCAGCCAGTCTGCCCACTTTGAAACCACACAGGTTGAACCCCGCCGTCCTTGAACCCACCTGGACGCCGCCTCCGATGTCGCGAAATATGTGACAAAAGTGGAAATCAAGAACGATGACGGATGGCATCTAAAGGTATAAACCCGCTCAACATGAACTTTGAGTACGCCGCCCTCACGGACCCTGGCCTGGTCCGTGACAACAACGAAGACACGGTCGCCCTGGATGCTGAAAACCATCTGGTGGTGCTGGCCGATGGCATGGGTGGCTACAACGCGGGTGAGGTGGCCAGCGCCATGGCCACCACCTTCATCAAGGAAGAGCTGGGCCGCTGGCTGGTCGAGGGCGGGCACGAGGCCAACGCCCGCGAGCTCAAACGGGCGATGGAGATCTGCATCGACAACGCCAACCGATCGATCTTCAACGCCGCCAACTCCAACCCCATGTACGCCGGCATGGGCACCACCATGGTCATGGGGGTGTTCATGGGAACGCGAACGATGATCGGCCATGTGGGCGATTCGCGCTGCTACCGCCTGCGGGGCAACACCCTGCAACAGATCACGCGTGACCACTCGTTGCTGCAGGAGCAGATCGACGCCGGCCTGATTTCCCAGGAACAGGCCCAGTTCGCCACCCACAAGAACCTCGTCACCCGGGCTCTGGGGGTCGAGGACACGGTGTTGCTGGAAGTCAACGAATACCGCGTTGAAGACGGTGACCTGTACCTCTTTTGCTCCGATGGCCTGAGCGACATGGTGTCCGATCAACAGCTTGCCGCGATACTGATGTCGACAGGCAGCCTGCAGGAAAAGTGTCGCGCCTTGGTAGACGCCGCCAATGAGAGCGGAGGCCGCGATAATATTTCGGTGATACTGACGCTTGCGCGCGCCAAACAGGTCCGCAGGGGTTTGTTGTCGCGTATGCTTGGCAACAGTAGTTCTTAAGAATTATTTCATCAGGTTCCACAGGAGTCGGCCATGCCGAAAATGATCGTTTCCATCGATGGTGTCGTCATCAAGGAAGTGCAACTCACCAAAGATCGCACCACGCTCGGTCGCCGCCCTTACAACGACATCGTGATCGACAACCTGGCGGTGAGCGGTGAGCACGCGGTCATGCAGATGTCCGGTGCCCAGGTGTTTCTGGAAGACCTCAACAGCACCAACGGCACCTATGTGAACGGCAAGGCCATCAAGAAGCAGCAGCTGCAGAACGGTGACACGGTCGAAATCGGCAAGTACAAGATCAAGTACGTGCACGACGGCGCAGCCGACAGTTTTGAAAAGACCACGGTCATCAACTCCGGTGCCGTGGTGGGTGCCGTCGAGGCCGCTGCCCCGGTGGGCAACGCGGCGATCCGTGTGATGTCAGGTGCCGCCGCGGGTCGTGAAGTGCCGCTGGTCAAGGTGGTCACCACCATCGGCAAACCGGGTGTGGCGGTGGCTGCCATCACGCGTCGCCCGCATGGTTATGTGGTTGCGCTGGTCGAAGGCGCCATCAAGCCCACCGTGAACGGCAGCGCCATCGGCACCGACGCGGTCAACCTGCGCAACGGTGACGTGATCGAACTCGCGGGTACGCAAATGCAGTTCGTTCAGGCCTGACCCGGCCAGCAGCCCGATTCGCAGGTCATGAACGGCCTGCACTCCCACAATTGGCGTCCACCATGGCGGCCTTGAGCAGACACGGTCCGCGCATCGCCGTGACCTTGCTGCCCTTGCTGCTGGCGGTTCTGCACGCGGTGGGTGTGCTGCCCATGGGCGTGCTGCAGCGGCTGGACGACATCATCTACGACGCGCGCCTTCGCATCACCATGCCGGCCACGCGCGACGAACGTGTGGTGATCGTCGACATCGATGAAAAAAGCCTGGCCGAGGTCGGGCGCTGGCCCTGGGCCCGGCACCACATGGCCCGGCTGGTCGACACCCTGTTTGAAGACCAGCGCATCGCCCTGCTCGGTTTTGACACCGTGTTCGCCGAAGCCGACAACAGCTCGGGCCTGCACCAGCTGCAGCAACTGGCCGGCGGTGCGCTCGCCGACCAGCCTGGCTTTGCCGAGCGGGTCCGGCAACTGGAACCAGAACTCGACCGCGACGCCCTGCTGGCGCGGGCCCTCAAGGACCGCCCGGTGGTGCTGGGTTACTACTTCACCAGCGACCGCGACGGACGCACCAGCGGGGTCCTGCCAGCGCCGGTGATGCAAGCGGAGGCATTGGGCGGCCGCCCCATTCTCGCCACGCGCTGGGATGGTTACGGGGCCAACATCCCGCCACTGGCCGAGGCGGCGCCGCGCGCCGGTTTTTTCAACGCCATCAGCAGTCCGGACGGCGTGGTCCGTTCGCTGCCCTTGCTGGCCGAGCACGGTGGCCGCTACTACGAGTCCTTGTCGCTGGCCATGTTCCGCATGGTCCTCGGCTCACCGGGCGTCGAGCCGGGCTTCCCGTCCGAGCGGGTGGTTGGCCGCCAATACCAAGCGCTTGAGAGCGTGCGGTTGCGCCAGGGGGCGTCCACGCTGGCCATTCCGGTGGACGACCGGGTGGCCACGCTGGTGCCGTTCCGCGGTCCCGGTGGCCCCCAGGGCGGGTCGTTCACCTACCTCAGCGCCGCCGACGTGCTCGCCGGGCGGGTGGCGCCCGGCCTGCTGGCCAACAAGATCGTGCTCATCGGCACCACCGCGCCGGGGTTGCTGGACCTGCGGATCACGCCGGTGGGTGAAACCTACCCCGGCGTCGAAACCCATGCCAGCCTCATCGCCGGCCTGCTGGACGGCCAGCTCCTGGTCAAGCCCGACTACGCGCTCGGCTACGAACTGGTCATGCTGGTGGTCGCCGGCCTGGTCCTGGCGCTGGTGCTCCCGTTGTTGAGCGCGGCGCGGGCGGTGGTCCTGAGCCTGGGGGTGGTGCTGGCGGTGCTCGGGCTCAACACCTGGCTGTACCTGGGCCATGGGCTGGCGCTGCCGCTGGCCAGCACGCTGGTGATGGCGGGCATTGCCTTTGCGCTCAACATGAGCTACGGCTATTTCGTCGAAAGCCGGTCCAAGCGCGAACTGGCCCAGCTCTTCGGCACCTATGTGCCGCCCGAGCTGGTCGACGAAATGGTGAAGGACCCCGACAGCTACAGCATGGCCGCAACCACGCGCGAGCTGACGGTGATGTTCTGCGACATGCGTGGCTTCACGCAGATCGCCGAGACCATGGCGCCGACCGAACTCCAGGCCCTGCTCAACACCGTGTTCAGCCGGCTGACCCGGCTCATCCGCCACCACCGCGGCACCATCGACAAATACATGGGCGACTGCGTCATGGCTTTCTGGGGCGCCCCGGTCGAAACGCCCAACCACGCCAGCCTGGCCGTGCAGACCGCCATCGACATGGCGCAAACCATCCGCGAGATCAACGCAGAGCGGGCCAGCCGCGCCCTGCCCGCCATCCAGCTCGGCATCGGTCTGAACACCGGCGACATGTGTGTGGGCGACATGGGCTCCGACGTTCGCCGCAGCTACACCGTGATCGGCGACGCGGTCAACCTCGGCTCGCGGCTGGAGGGGCTCTCCCGCCTGTACGGCGTGGACATCGTGGCCAGCGAAACCACCCAGGCCCAGGCGCCGGGCTTCGCCTGGCAGGTGCTTGACCGGGTGCGCGTCAAAGGCAAGGCCCAGGCCGTCACCATCTATACCCCGCTGGGGCGCCGCGAGCAGCTCACGGCCGAACAAACCGGGGAGCTGGCGCAGTGGAAGCTTGCGTTCAAGGCGTGGCAGGCCCAGGACTGGGACGCCTGCGACGTGCACCTGCTCAACCTGCAGCGTCAGAATGCCAAAAAAGTCCTTTACCGCCTGTATGCCGAACGGGTAGCCTCCATGAGGCGGTCTCCGCCCGATGCCGATTGGGACGGCACCACCACTTTCGAGTCCAAATAACCCGGCCCACTGGGTCACCAACCGCTGACAAGACCGATGAGGGTACGCGTTCTGGGTTGCTCCGGCGCCATCGCGCAAGGCTGCCGCACCACCTCCTTCCTGCTCGACGACGATGTGCTCGTCGACGCGGGCACCGGCGTGGGCGACCTTCGCCTGGACGAGATGGCCCGCATCAACCACGTGCTGCTCACGCACTCCCATCTGGACCACGTGGCCAGCCTGCCGCTGATGATCGACGCCGTGGCGGCCCTGCGCATGGCCGCAGGTGCACCGCCGCTGCAGGTACACGCCCTGCCCGGCACCATTGCGGCCCTGCGGGTCCACATCTTCAACAACCTGATCTGGCCGGATTTTTCGGCCATTCCCAGCGCCGACACCCCGCTCGTGCGCTTTGAGAGCATCGCCGTGGGGCAGGTGTTGCAGGTCGGCGGCAAGGCCATCGAGGTGCTGCCGGCCGTGCACACCGTGCCCGCCTGCGGCTACGCCGCCGCCACCGCCTCGGGCCACTGGGTCTTCAGCGGCGACACCGAGCGCAACCCCGCGTTCTGGCAGCGCGTCAACCAGCTGCCCGTGGCCCTGCTCATCATCGAAACGGCCTTCAGCGACCGCGAGAAAGCGCTGGCCAAGCGCAGCCTGCATCTCGCCCCCAGCACCCTGGCCGAAGAGCTTGACCAGATCGACCGCGGCCGGCGTTACCCGATCTACATCACCCATACCAAGCCCGCCGAAACCGGGCTCATCATGGACGAAATCCAGCGCTTCGACCAGACGCCCAGCCGCGTGGACGACGTGCGCCACGACATCCGCTGGCTCAGCGCCGGGCAGACCTTCGAGCTCTGACAAAAAAATGTCACCCCGGGGGTGGGTGACAAAAATTGTCGGTAGCAAAAGGCATCACAGGACACAAATCGTCACATGCGCCGGCCGAAGCGTGAAAAAGGCCGCAAAACCCAGGTCATTTCCGGCTGGCACGGACCCTGCTCATGAGATTGCGTCTCTGTCCCACAACCCCCAAGGAGTTTTTCTCATGAAGCGTTCCATGCAAAAAGGTTTCACCCTGATCGAACTGATGATCGTGGTGGCCATCATCGGTATTCTGGCTGCCATTGCCCTGCCTGCGTATTCGGACTACACGGCCCGCTCGCAAATGTCGGAAGGCCTGAAGGCCACGTCGGGTGTCCAGGCTGACATCGCTGTGGATACCTCTGAAGCCGGTGCCTTGGCTGCATCCGCTGCTACGATCGCCTCGGCCGCCCTGCTGGATGGCAAGTACTTTGCTCCAGGCGGTGTTGTTGTGACCGCTGGCGGCACCATTGGTGTGACGTTTGATTCGGGTACTGTGAGCGGTGTGGTGATGACCATTACCCCGACATTGAATCCAAACATCACCCAGATCTCGCGTTGGACATGTACCGGTGCCGGTGCTAACTTCAAGGCTTCCTGGATTCCTTCAGGCTGCCGCTAAATCGCTCCGCGCGAAAAGGCCCCTTTCAGGGGCTTTTTCGCTTTCTGAAGTGTGTCTAACTCCTATGAACCGTCGGCTCCCATCGGCTTTCCGGGCTGCTTCTGTTCATTTGCTCCTCAGCGCCCTGATTGCCGCTGCGCTCGCTGCGCTCGTTTTTGGGTGGTGGTATCCGTTCCCCTACCGGGAGCTGGCCGGTGGCCAGCAGCTGTTCTGGACCGTGATGGCCGTGGACGTGGTGTGCGGGCCGTTGTTGACAGCGGTGGTCTTCAATCCGCAAAAGTCACGCCGTGAACTGGTCTTGGACTTGTCTCTCGTGGTGCTGATTCAAATCGGCGCACTGATATACGGGGTGTATTCGGTGGCTCTGGCGCGCCCGGTGGTGCTCGCCTACGAGATTGACCGCTTTGTCGCCGTACCCGCTGTCGATGTTGATACACCTTCGCTGAGCGACGCGTTACCCGATCTGCGTTTCTTGTCCTGGACCGGGCCCAAGCTGGTGGGAACTCGCAAGGCCCGCGACGGGAAGGAAGCCAGCCTAAGTCTGACCCAGTCCCTTCAAGGGTTGCAGATCAGCGCTCGCCCGGGGTGGTGGATCCCCTATGAAGAGAGCGTGCCCGATGTGAAGTTGCGGATGCGCAAGCTGGATGCTCTCCGAGCCAAACTGGAGAAGCCCCAGCGGTCGCTTGTCGATGAGGCCGCTGTCAGCACAGGAGAGCCTGTGTCGACTCTCTTCTATCTCCCATTGACCAGTCGGGAACTCACGGACTGGATCGTGCTGCTGGATGCTCAGGCTCAAATCAAAGGGTATGCCCAGGTGGATGGTTTTTGACGAGGTACTTTGTTGATCGGGAGCGATGATCACGATGTGGTCACAAAGTGTCCACTCTTCCCGCCCCGCTTCTCCATCAAGCGCACCCCGCCAATCGTCATCCCCCGGTCCACCGCCTTGCACATGTCGTAGATCGTGAGCAGGGCCACGCTGCAGGCGGTCAGGGCTTCCATTTCCACGCCGGTCTGGCCGGTGCATTCGGCGGTGGTGCGGCACAGCACGCTGTTCGCTGAAGGCTCCACCTCAAATTCAACCGCCACGCGCGTGAGCGCGATCGGGTGGCACAGGGGGATCAGGTCGCTGGTCTTTTTCGCGCCCTGGATGCCGGCGATGCGGGCGATGCCGAGCACGTCGCCTTTCTTGGCGCTACCGCTCTGGATCAGCGCGAGCGTGGCGGGCTCCATGTGGATGCGGCCTTCGGCCACGGCGACGCGGTGCGTGCTGGCTTTGGCGGCCACGTCGACCATGTGGGCCTGGCCCTCGGCGTCGAAATGGGTGAGCGGGCTGGGGGTTGGGGTGGTCGGGTGGGTCATGGCGGGATCTTTGCGCGGTCTTTACAGAAACCTGTGGGCGTTGGCGGCATCATACGAGGATGCGCCTTTTGACGACCCCCCGATTCCCGTTGTCCCGCCGTCTCTTTTCAGTCCCCGTACTGCTGGCCGCTCTGGCAGCGGTACCGGTGTCGCTGTCGAACGCACAAACGAATCCCGCGGCCAGTGGCGCGCCGGGGGCTGGTGCGACACGGGGTGGTTTGCCCAGCCTGGGTGACGAGCAGGACATGTCGATCGCGGCCGAACGCCGTCTGGGCGACCGGATCGCGCGCGACATCTACCGCGACCCGGATTACCTGGACGATCCGGTGCTGGGCGACTACCTGTCGGCGATCTGGCAGCCGCTGCTGGGCGCGGCGCGCGCGCGCGGCGATGTGCCGCCCGAGCTGTCGGAACGGCTGGCCTGGGAACTGATGATCTCACGTGACCGGCGGGTGAATGCCTTCGCATTGCCGGGCGGTTATCTGGGGGTGAACCTCGGCCTGCTGGCGGTGACCGAGCGGCCCGAGGAGCTCGCCGCGGTGATGGCGCACGAGCTCAGCCACGTCTCGCAGCGCCACATCGCGCGCCTGGTGTCGAGCCAGGACCGTTTGGCGCCCTGGATGCTGGGCGCCATGATCCTGGGGGCGCTGGCCGCGCGCGCCAACACCGAGGTGGCCAACGCCGCCATCGTGGGCAGCCAGGCGGTGGCGATGCAGACCCAGCTGAATTTTTCGCGCGACATGGAGCGCGAGGCGGACCGGGTGGGCTTTGGCGTGCTGACCGGCGCGGGCTTTGAGGGGCAGGGCTTTGTCGACATGTTTGACCGTCTGCAGCAGGCCTCGCGCCTCAACGACGACGGTTCGTTCCCTTACCTGCGCAGCCACCCGCTGACCAGCGAGCGCATCGCCGACATGCGGGCGCGCCTGCCGCTGTCGACAGCGAGGGCCGGTCCGGGTGTGGGGCCGCTCCAGTCTGCGGCGCCAGGCGCTGCTGCCAATGCGCCCGCGAGCGGAGGGCCAACCGGCCTCCGGCTCGACCTGCCGGCGCTGTCCAGCGCCACACCGCCCCCCTCCGGACTGGTGGCATTGGCCCCCACCGTCAGCGCCGAGCGGCACGCCCTCATGGCGGCGCGGGCGCGTGTGCTGGCGGAAAACGGGCCGGACCGGCTGCGTGCCTGGCTGCAGACCGGTCAGGGCGCCAGCGCTTCGCCCGGGGTGCGCTACACAGCGGCCCTGTCGGCGCAGCGCCTGGGGCAGCGCGATCTGGCGCTGGATCTGGCGCAGCGTCTGCGGGGTGCGGTGGCGGCGAGCGCCCGCCCGGCCGCCGATGCGCTGATGCTGGAACTGCTGCTGACCGCGGGCAGCAACAGCCGCGTGGACCCCAGCGGTGCCCTGCTGGCGAGCTTGCGCGACCAGGCGCTGGCCGGCGACTCGCGAGCCGACCTCTTGCTGGGCGCGCAGGCCGCGCTGGCCACGGGGGTTCCAGAGCGTGCGGTGTCGCGCCTGCAGGCCTGGGTGGTGCAGCACCCGCGCGACGCCATGGCCTGGCAGGTGCTGGCGCGAGCGCATCAGGCGCAGGGGCAAACGTTGCGGTCGATCCGCGCCGAAGCCGAATCGCGCGCCGCGCACATGGACTACGAAGGCGCGGCGGACCGCTTCCGGGCCGCTCAGGCCTTGCCGGCGGGCCAGCGGGCGGCGGACCCGATGGAGCTGGCCATCGTGGACAGCCGGCGCCGCGAGGTGGAGCGCATGCAGCGCGAACTGGCGCTGGAGCGCAACGAGTAGCGCAAGCCAGGGCCACTTCAGCTTTTCATGGCCCCGAAGTGCCACCCGCGATGCATGAAGCAACATCACCCAGAGGCACCGCCGGGCTGGCTTTGCCAGACGGCCAGTGCCGTCCCCCTTGAGGGGGGTGACGCGAAGCGGCGCGGGGGGTGTTTCCCTGCTAGCCCTTGAACACCGGCTTGAGCGCCGCGTCCACGACCAGCATCAACACCGAGTAGATCAGCGAGCCGAGCAGCGCGGCCAGAAAGCCGTTGACGCCGAAGCCATCGAGCACGCTGGCCGCGGCCCAGAACAGCAGGGCGTTGATCACGAACAGGAACAGGCCCAGTGTGACCACCGTCACCGGCAGCGTCAGGATGACGAGCAAGGGCCGCAGGAAGATGTTGAAAAGGCCGATCACGGCCGCCGCGATGAGGGCGGAAGTGAAGCTCTGGATCTGCACGCCGGAGTAGAGGTAGGCCACCAGCAGCAGGGCGCAGGCCGCGAGCAGCCATTTGACGATGAGTTTCATGGGGGCAGCATAGCATCGACCCCATGAAAAAGGGCGGCCACCCGAAGGTGCCGCCCTGTTCGTCATTCGCCCGATCAGGCGCTGGCTTCTTCGTCGGCCGGCTTCTGGCGCGAGGCCAGTGCCTTGCCGATGGCCAGCACGAGCAGCGCACCCGCCACGGCGGCGGCGTAGTGGAACGTGGCGCTCTGAGACAGCTTGGGCATCCAGGCCATGTTGGCCGGGTCGGCCAGGGCCGGGTCGGAGACCAGCATGCCGCCGGCGATCCAGCCGAGCAGCATGCCGCCCAACGTGATGATGATCGGGAAGCGCGCCATCAGCTTGATGACCAGCTGGCTGCCCCAGACGATGATGGGGATGGAGATCAGCAGGCCCATCACCACCAGCAGCGTCGAGTGTTCGCCAGCGTTCTGTGCGGCACCGGCGATGGCGATCACGTTGTCCACGCTCATCACCAGGTCGGCCACGATGATGGTCTTGATGGCGGCGAACAGCTTGTCGCTGCCCTGGATGTCGCCGTGGCCGTCTTCGTCGGGCGCGATCAGTTTCACGCCGATCCACACCAGCAGCAGCGCACCGACCAGCTTGAGGAAGGGTACGTTGAGCAGCGTCATGGCGAACATGATCAGCACGACGCGCAGGACGATGGCGCCAGCGGTGCCCCAGATGATGCCCTTGGTGCGCTGCGCCGGCGGCAGCTTGCGGCAGGCCAGCGCGATCACGACCGCGTTGTCGCCGCCGAGCAGGATGTCGATGATGATGATCTGTCCCAGGGCGACCCAGAACTGGGGTGATGTCAGGAAATCCATGTGGTCCTCTTGGTGTTGGGGGGAGAGTCCCGGACCTCGGTCGACCAGCAGGCGCTGACATTCGCTTGGCGCACGCTGCAAACGCAGCGTGGCAAGGGCAGGCAGGCCTTGATCGGCCTGGGTGGGCCTATCAAAGGTCTTGCTCAGGCCGGTGACGGATCACCGGGCTCGGATCGCCGGAAGCTGATCGCTTCGTCTTGACGACGGTCCGAACGGCCATGGTCTGCGGGCCTGTTGGCCGCCACCCTGACCGGAGAGCTACTCCCCTTCGAGTGCCGCGATTGTATAGAGGCCTGCTGCTCCGCGCCTGTCAGGGGTATACGGACTTTCCACAGGCTTCTGCGACGCGGCTGGCTATCATCGTGGCCCCATGGCAGGCATCCACATCTCCGATCTTGAAGCCGCGATCAACTACTGGCGTGAGCGCTCACCCTCGTCGGATGGTTTGTCACTGGCCCATCCCACGCGTGTGCTCGCCGAGCTGTATGCGCGCATGGCGTACCGGCACGAAACCGAGATCGAAGAGGCCAGCCTGTCACCACCTGTGCGCGAGGCGTGGCTGGCCTGGTTCCAGACCACACCAGACACCCCCTGTATCGCCATTTGCTCCACCAGCCAGGGGGATGCGGTGTGCAAGGGCTGCGGCCGCAGCTTTGACGAAGTGCAGCGCTGGACCGAGATGACGCCGGGTGAAAAGCGCGCAAGCTGGCGGCGCATCACGCTGGAAGGCACCGCATGGCGCTTCAACCGGTATTCAGAGCGCGCCTTGTAGAACAAGGGGCACAAGGGGCGTCAGCCGTCGCTCACTCTAGCAGCGTGTGAAGGGTTGACAACCCAGAACACCGCGGAACCGGCTTTGCCGGGCCGCAGGTGTTGCCCTTGGGGGAGGCGCCGCAGGCGCTTCGGGGAGAGCCGTTCTATGCCGGCACGGTGTAGGTCGCCTGCGTCACGTTGTCGACGCCGCACTCCACCGTGCTGATCCAGTTGATGAACTCCTGCACCGCGGGTCCCGCGATGGGTGCGCCGTGTTGCGGCACGATCATGTGGATCGGCAACGTGCGCGCCATGTTGGCCCACAGGCGCAGCACCTTGTTGCTGACCATGTAGCGGCGGTGAAAGCCCGCCATGCGGGGAAGGTGTTCGGCCAGCGAGGTGATGGGTTTGGCGGCGTCGGCCGAAGTGCCCAGCGACACACCGAGGTCGCCTGAAAACAGGATGCGGCTCACGGGATCCCAGAACTGGAAATTGCCCTCGGCGTGCATGAAGTGCGCCGGAATCGCCACCAGTTCCGATCGGCCCAGGGGAATGCGCATGCCGGGGTCCGGAATGCCCACGATGCGCCCCGCGGTCTTGCCCGGCTTGCAGAAGTGCGGGGCGAAACGCTCCCACAGGGTCGAGATGTAGAGCGTGGCCTGGGTGCTGGTCATCCAGCGGTCGAGCGAGGCGATGATGTCCGGGTCGGCATGCGACGCCAGAATCTCCGTCAGTTTGCTGGGTTGAAAGTAGCGCCCGATGGTCAGCAGCAGCTCGTTGTAGGCCACGTTGCCGCCCGGGTCGATGATGGCGCCTTGCTGACCATCGATCACCAGGAATTGGTTGGCTTGCACCGCTTCACCGCCCTCGTCGCTCAGGTGCGCGAACATCAGGCACACATGGCCGTCTTTGTTGAACAGTTCAATGGCCATGGGGAATGCTCTGGGTGTTTTGGAGGGCGCGACGCAAGCGCGGGACTGTAGGCGTCGCGGTCATTGACCGGTTTGCGCCATATCAACCGTTCGGTGCACTTTGCCAGCAAAGTCGCACTTTCAGCCCAAATGGTCACATAAAAAGGCCACAAAAACAAAAGGATTCGAGGATTTTTTCACGCCATTTTGGGCAAAACGGACCACCCCGGCCCGCAGGGATCAGACGCGCTGCGCCAGTTCCGTGGCTTTTCCGACGTAGCTGCCTGGGGTCAGGGCCAGCAGCCGGTCCTTCTCGGCCTGCGGAATGTCCAGGCTGCGGATCAGCGCGTGCAGGGCTTCGGCGGTCACGGTCTTGCCGCGCGTGACTTCCTTGAGTTTTTCGTAGGCGCCGGACACGCCGAAACGCCGCATCACGGTCTGGATCGGCTCGGCCAGCACTTCCCAGGAAGCGTCCAGGTCGGCGGCCAGCGCTTCTTCGTTGAGCTCCAGCTTGCCCAGGCCAACGCCCATGGAGTGGTAGGCCAGCACGGCGTAGCCGAGGGCCACACCCATGTTGCGCAGCACGGTGGAGTCGGTCAGGTCGCGCTGCCAGCGGCTGATCGGCAGCTTCTCGCTCAGGTGCTTGAGCAGCGCGTTGGCCAGGCCCAGGTTGCCTTCGGCGTTCTCGAAGTCGATGGGGTTGACCTTGTGCGGCATGGTCGAGGAGCCGATCTCGCCGGCTTTCAGGCGCTGCTTGAAGTAGCCCACGCTCACGTAACCCCAGATGTCGCGCGCCAGGTCGATCAGGATGGTGTTGGTGCGCGCCACGGCGTCGAACAGCTCGGCCATGTAGTCGTGCGGCTCGATCTGGATGCTGTAAGGCTGGAAGGTCAGGCCCAGGCCCAGCGGCTCGGGCGTTTCGATGACCTTGCGGCTGAAGGCTTCCCAGTCGAAATCCGGCCAGGCCGAGAGGTGGGCGTTGTAGTTGCCCACCGCGCCGTTCATCTTGCCCATGAGCTTGACGCTGGCGATCTTCTCGCGCGCCGCGACCAGGCGCACCACGACGTTGGCGATCTCCTTGCCCACGGTGGTGGGGCTGGCGGTCTGGCCGTGGGTGCGGCTGAGCATGGGCACGGCGGCAAAAGCGTGGGCCATCTCGCGCAGCTTGGTGATCACGCCATCCAGCGCGGGCAGCAGCACGGCGTCGCGCCCGCCCTTGAGTTGCAGGGCGTGGCTGGTGTTGTTGATGTCTTCGCTGGTGCAGGCGAAATGCACGAATTCGGCGGCCTTTTCCAGTTCGGGGCGGGCGTCGAATTTGGATTTGATCCAGTACTCCACGGCCTTCACGTCGTGGTTGGTGACTTTTTCGATGTCCTTGATGGCGACCGCGTCGGCTTCATTGAAGTTCTTCACCAGGCCCATCAGGTAGGTGCGGGCGCCGGGCGAGAGTGTGGGAAATTCGGCAAAACCGGCATCGGACAAGGCGATGAACCAGGCGATTTCCACCTGCACGCGGCGGTGCATGTAGCCCTGTTCGCTCATGAAGGGGCGCAGCTGGGCCAGACGCCCGGCGTAGCGGCCATCCAGCGGCGACAGGGCGGAAACCGGCGACAGGGCCGAGGAGGACGAGGTGGACGAGGCAGAGGGGGAAGGGGAGGTCGGGCGCATCCCGCCATTGTAGGAGGCGGCCCTGTCGCCCGGCCGCCGTCAGGCGGACGGGTCAAACCGATCGCCCGCAGCAACCGGGTGTTTTCCCTGCCACGCCTGTCAGCTGCGCGCCGGCGATCGCTCGCTAAAATGGCCGGCCCACGGTCATCCGTCCCAACACATCCCTGCTTCATGAAACTCATCGGCGCCATCACCAGCCCCTACGTGCGCAAAGTGCGCATCGTCATGGCAGAGAAGAAGCTGGATTACCAGTTCCTGCCGGAAGACGTGTGGTCCGCCGACACGAAGATCGCCGCGTCCAACCCGCTGGGCAAGGTGCCTTGCCTGGTCATGGAAGGCGGCGAAGCGGTGTTCGACTCGCGCGTGATCGTCGAATACCTGGACACGTTGTCACCGGTGGGCAAGCTGATCCCGGCCTCGGGTCGCGAGCGCGCCGAGGTCAAGACCTGGGAGGCGCTGGCCGATGGCGTGCTGGACGCGTCGATCCTCGCCCGGCTTGAAGCCACCTGGCCCGGTCGCAGCGAAGAGCAGCGCTGCGGCGCCTGGATCGACCGCCAGATGGACAAGGTGCAGGGTGCCCTCAAGTCCATGAGCCAGGGGCTGGGTGAGAAGCCCTTCTGCTCCGGCATCCACTTCAGCCTGTCCGATGTGGCGGTGGGCTGTGCGTTGGGTTACCTGGACTTCCGCTTCCCGGCCATCGACTGGCGCACGCCGTATCCCAACCTGGCCAAGCTCGGCGAAAAGCTGGCGCTGCGCCAGAGTTTTGTGGACACAAAGCCGGATTGACCCCCCCGCGCCGCGCGATTGATTGGCCCACCCCCGCGCCGCGCCCAAGGGCGCGTCACCCCCTCAAGGGAGCGATGCCTGCGGCCTGGCAAAGCCAGTTCCGCGGCATCCTGGGTCCAAGCCCGCGCGCCGGAGATGTCACTGCTTTCTCTGACCCGATGCTTCAGCTGTTCGCCCTGCGTTTCAAGTAGCGCATGAGCGCGCCCAGCCCCGGCAACTTCTCGTACAGCTCCTCGGCCGCGTCCCAGTAGTCGCGGTGTTCGCTGATGCGGCCGTCTTCGGTCAGGGTCAGGTGCGAGCCGCCATGGATCACCTGCTCGGTCACGGTGTCGAAGCGCTTGAAGCGGAAGCGGAATTCCCAGACCAGAAAGGCCTGCGCACCGTCCACGATCTGCTGCGTCACGACGAAGCGCGGTTCGTGCAGCGCCACGAACATGTGTCTGAAGATCTGCGTGATCGCGGGCACGCCACGCACGTCGTTGAACGGGTCCTTGAAGCGTGCGCCGGCGGCGTAGAACGCTTCCAGCTGCCCCAGATTGCCGGGTGTGAGGGATTCAAACCAGCGGGTGATGCCGGCCACGGCGGTGCGGCTGTCTTCGGTGTGCATGCGGATTTATAGCCCGGTGAAGCGGCGCACGGCCGGGAAATAGGCGCGGTAGGGCAGCAGGCGCAGCAGTTTCATCCAGCGCGTGAAGCGCTTGGGGTAGTGGATGTCGAAGGCACCGCGTGCCCAGCCGTCGAGCATGGCTTTCGCGGCCAGGTCGGGCGTGATCAAGGCGGGCATGCTGAAGTGGTTTTGCGCCGTCAGCGGCGTCTGCACGAAGCCCGGGTGCACCACGCTCACGCCCAGGCCGAGCGGCTCCAGATCCAGGTAGAGCGTTTCGGCGAGGTTGGTGAGCGCAGCCTTGGTGGGCCCGTAGGCCAGGCTCTTGGGCAGGCCGCGAAAACCGGCCACGCTGCTGATCAGGCTGATGTGGCCGCTGCCGCGCGCGATGAGCGCGGGCAGCACGGCATCGAGCACGTTCAGGGCGCCGCTGTAGTTGATGGCCAGGTGCTGCTGCATGTCGGCCAGGTCCATGTGGGTGGCGCGCATCTCGCGGTAGTGGCCGGCGCAGTAGAGCACCAGATCGAGCGGCCCATGCGCGAAGATGGCGCGCGCGGTGGCCGCCACAGCGGCGGTGTCGGTCACGTCCAGCGGCCAGGCCTGCACCGGGGACGGCTCGCCGGAGCGGGTGTGTTGCGCCACCAGGCGCTCCAGCGCCGCCGCACCGCGCGCCGACACCTGCACGCTGGCACCGCGCGCGATCAGCGCTTCGGCCGTGGCCAGGCCGATGCCGCTGGACGCGCCGATCACCCAGACCCGCAGGCCCCGCCAGTCGGTGATGGGCGGGTTGAAAGGCTTCAGCAGCGACCAGCCCGGGTGTGACGGGCGGATGGCCGGTGGCGACGGGTCAGGCGCTTTTTCAACGAATGCGCGGGGAAGGGTCATGGGGTGCTCAGGCGGGACGTTTGACGAAAGAGAGCGTGACCTCGCCGAGGTGGATGCCGAACTTGCTCATGCTGGCTTTGTTCAGCATCACGTGGTCGTTCATGAGGTACATCCAGTCGTCGAACTCGACATGCCAGACCTTGCCGTCCACCGGCAGCGCCAGCGTGTAGCCCCAGCGGAAGGCGTTGCCGCGCGCTTCGCCCAGCGCGGTGCCGATCACGTCGTCGGCCGTGCCGGTGTAGCGGCCGTTGCCCAGGTGCTTCAGGCGCCAGATGCGTTTTTGCGTCGTGCCGTCGGAGTAGGTGAAGTCTTCGTCGAGCACGCCGTCTTCGCCGGTCCAGCTGCAGCGCATCACCACGGTGAAGCGTTTGACCACCTGGCCCGAGCGGTCGGTGAAGACACCGTAGGCGTCGAGGGTGCCGTTGAAATAGCTGCGCAGGTCGAGTGTGGGCCGGTCGTTCGCGTAGTCACCGATCTGGGGACCGGCACAGCCGGTCAGGACGGCCAGCGAGGCCACGCCGGTGGTGAGCATCAGGCGCCGGTTCAGGGTTGTCATGGGTGGGCTTTCAGCGGGTTTGAGGTGGGAGCGGCCAGACGTTCTGGCCGGATGAGCAGGGTGTAGAGCAGCGCGCCCGCGGCGAGCTTGAGCGCGCAGGGCAACAGGCAGTAGGCTGCGGTGAGGGTCTGCAGGGCTTCGGGCGAACGGGCGCCCGGCGTGTAGCCGAACCAGGCCAGCAGCGGCAAGGCGAGTCCGGCAGCGAGCGCCAGGTTCAGCTTGGTGGCAAAGCTCCACCAGCCGAAATAGGCGCCCTCGCGCTGGCCGCGCTCGCCCAGCTGCCCGATCACACCGGCCAGCATGGCGCCGGGCAGGGCCAGGTCGGTGCCCAGCGCAACGCCCGAGAGCGCACAGACGACCAGGAACGGCACGGCGTCGCCCTCGCCGAGCGTGGCGGCCCAGACGAACACCGCGACCGCCAGCGCCATGCCCGCCAGCCAGGTGCGCGCCAGGCCGAACCGGGCCACCACGCGCACCCACATCGGCAGCGAGAGCGCCGCAAACAGAAAGTAGGTCGCCAGAAAAGCCGGCTCCAGCGCGGGCGAGGCCTGCAGCCGGTCCTGCACGAAGAACAGCACCAGCGTGGCCGGGATGGCGCTCGCCGTGCCGTTGAGCACGAACACCGCGAGCAGCTTCTGGAACGCGGGCTGGCGCAGTGGTGAGCGGCCTGGCCGCAGTGGTGCAGCCGCGCGATGCGGGGTCGCTGGCGCCGTCAAGGGCACGATGGAACGGCTCCACACCCAGCAGCCCAGCGCGAGCAACACGGCGAAGCTGGCCACCGTGGCGCCCAGCCCCAGCGTGCCGGGCAGCACCGCGGCGAGCAGCACGCCCAGCAGCGCCAGCCCCTCGCGCCACGCCACCACGCGGCTGCGTTGCGCTTCGTTGCCGCCGAGCCGTGCGCCCCAGGCCTGGTGGGCCACGCTCACGACGCTGAAGGCGGTGTAGGTGATCGCCATCACGCCGCCGGCCCAGCCCAGCAGGGCCGCCATGCCGTGGTCGAGCACGGCGGCCGGCGGAAACAGCAGGCCCCACAGCCCCAGCGCCAGCACCACCGCCGCCAGCGCCGCGGCGCCCAGCACCGCGCCGGTGGAGTGCGCAAAGAGGCGGTCGCACCAGCGGCCGATCCAGGGGTCGAGCACGGCGTCGATCAGGCGTGCGCCGAGCAACACCGCACCCAGCGCCGCCAGCGGCGCGGCGAACTCGCGGGCGTAGTGGTTGGGCAGGATGACGTACAGCGGCAGCGCCACGAACGCCAGCGGCAGGCCGAGCAGCCCGTAGCCCAGGCCGTGACGCCAGCCACGGGGCGCCGTGAAACGGGCGGCGGGCTCGGTGGCGGGTGCCATGGGGTTCACGGGACGGCCCGGCGCTGCGCTCATGGCTGGCGCGCCTGGGCCTGCGGCTGCAGCAGGTTGTCGCGCATGCGCGGCTGGGAGGTCTTGGGCGACAGCCAGATGCCAAAGAACAGGCGGGCGAAACCCGCGTCGGCGATCTCGCCACGCCACTGGCCGTTCAGGTAGAAGCGGGCCCCGCTGCCCGGCACGTGCACGCCGGTGATGCGGTCGCCGCGTTGCACATCGGGAAACAGCGTGCTCATGGCCGCCAGCCACTGCGCAGCCTGCGCCGGGCTGACGCTGGCGAGGCCGCGCATTTCGTCGATCGAGCGCTCGGCGATGTCACGCCCCTTGAAGGGGCGCAGGTAGTTCAGCTCCAGGCCGAAGCGGTGTTCGGCGTAGCGCTGTGCGTCAAAGCCCGGCGCGGTCCACAGGCTGGCGTCGTAGACCTCGAATCCCCACACCCGCAGCCGCGCCTGGCCCACCGCCCGGAGTTCCTTGAGGGCCGCATCCACCGTGGGGTCCGGTGTGTTGGCGAGCAGCGCCGCGCCGGGCGCGCCGGCCAGCGCCAGCGCCAGCCAGAGGGCTGGAACGTTCGGGCGGTGGGGGTTCATGGCGGGCCTCCGTTGGCGGGTGGTCAGGCGGGTTTGCGCAGCGTGAACTGCACGACGTCGACGTTGCCTTCGGCGAACGCCGCTTCGCAGTAGGCGAGGTAGAACTCCCAGATGCGCAGGAAGCGCTGGTCGAAACCGAGTTGCAGCACGCGCTGTTGCTGGTGCAGGAAGGCGTCGCGCCAGATCTGCAGCGTGCGCGCGTAGTCGGGGCCGAAAGCGAACTGGTCGACCACTTCCAGCCCGGCGCGCTGGGCCTCGGCGCGGAACGCGCGCGGGCACGGCAGGCAGCCGCCGGGAAAGATGTACTGCTGGATGAAGTCGGTGCCCTGGATGTAGCGGTCGAAATGCTCGTCGGCAATGACGATGCTCTGGATGCAGGCGCGGCCGCCGGGTTTGAGCAGGCGCGCGACCGACTGGAAGTAAGTCGACCAGTACTCGCGGCCCACGGCCTCGACCATTTCGATCGAGCAGATGGCGTCGTAGGGTCCGTCGTGGATGTCGCGGTAGTCCTGAAGCCGCAAGTCAGCCTTCGACGACGTGCCCAGCCGCTCCATGCGCTGCTGCGCAAACGCCAGCTGCTCGGTGGACAGGGTCACGCCGGTGAGCGAGGCGTCGAATTCGGTGGTGGCCATCTCGGCCAGCGCGCCCCAGCCGCAGCCGATCTCCAGCACGCGGTGGCCGCTCTGCACGCCGGCCATGTTGAGCGCACGGCGCACCTTGGCGTGTTGCGCGGCCACCATGTCCTGCTCGGGCGTTTCGAACAGGGCCGACGAGTAGTTCATCGTGCCGTCGAGCCAGAGCTCGTAAAAGGCGTTGCCCAGGTCGTAGTGGGCGTGGATGTTCCTGCGGCTGTTGGTCCTGGAGTTGCGGTTGAGCTTGTGTTGGATCCAGTAGGCGAGGCGCCCGAACCACGAGCCGTAGATCACGTCTTCGATGTCGCGCCGGTTGGCGATGAACAGCCGCAGCAGGTCGGTGAGGTGGGGTGTGTGCCAGTCGCCAGCGAGGTAGCTTTCGGCGAAGCCGATGTCGCCCGATTTGAGGGCCGCGCCGAACACCTTCCAGTTGTGAAGGGACAGGCTGGCGTGGATGCCTTCGCCGTTGCCAAAGCGTTGCACCGAACCATCGGGCAGTTGCAGCGTGAGGCTGCCGTGGCGCAGGCGCTGCAGCAGTTGCAGCGTGCTGCGGGCGGCGGCGGGGGCGTTGCGGGGCAGGGCGAAACCGGCGTTGGGGGCGGTGGTGCTGTTCATGGCGGCGGTGGGCAGCGGTGAAGGATCAGAGGACGGGCGGTGGGGCATCGCCCGCGGTGACGAAGTCGCGCGGTGGCTCGGGCTGGCGGAAGAAGGGCGTGCGCTTGATCCACAGGCGCAGCGCCTGCCAGTGGATGCGCGCGATCACGCCGAAGGTCATGGCCGGGTAGCGCCACAGCGCGCGGCGCACGCTCTGTGCATCCAGCGCTTGCAGCTGGCCGCTGACGCTGGTGTTGATCAGCACCGGTTCACCGGGCGCATCGAAATAGTCGATGCGTGCCACGGTGCGGTCGTGTCCGTCGACGGTGCTGCGCATGAAGACGAAGCGGTACTGGCCACGCACCGGGCAGAAGGGCGAGACGTGGAACACCTTGTCCGCCGTGCAGGGCACGCCGTAGACCGGGTGCTCCAGCAGGTAGCAGTGGCGTTCGCCGAAGGTGTTGTTGACTTCGGCGACCACGGCGCGCAGCGAGCCGTCGGCGCGGTGGGCGTACCAGAAGCTCACCGGTTTGAAGCTGTAGCCGAAGACGCGCGGGTAGGTGTGCAGCCAGACTTCACCGGTGGCATCGTCGATGCCGTGTTGCCGCAGCAGTTCGTCGAGCCAGGCCAGGCTGTCGCTGCGGCCGTTGCCGTGGTCGGCGTCGTGGAAAGCGAGCGCGGCGCGGCGGTTGCGCGCGAGTGCGCCGTTGCCGTGCGCGCGCAGGCTGCGCATGGGCAGCATCAGGAAGTAGGTCGGGTAGGCGAAGGCGTGGCGCTGCGGCCGGTGGCGCGTGTGGCGCACCTGGCCGAAGCCGATCTGTGGCGGCTGGAAAGGCGTGCTGCGCACGGTGTTCACGCAAACACCCCGGGCAGCGCCGCGCGGCGGGCGGCGACTTCGCTGCTGGCGGGCGCCAGCAGGTGCGCGTCGATCAGCGCACGGGCCGCGTGCAGGCCGGCTTTCAGGCCGTCTTCGTGGAAGCCGTAGCCCATCCAGGCACCGGCGAAATACGTGTGCCTCTGGCCCTGCAGCGCGGGCATCCGGGCCTGCGCGCGGATGGCGGCGAGGTCGAAAACCGGGTGGGCGTATTCGAATTCCCCATGCACCAGCGCCGGGTCGATGGCGCGCTGCGGGTTGAGCGACACCACCACCGGTTGCTGCACCGGCAGCGGCTGCAGCTGGTTGAGCCAGTAGTGCAGGCAGACCTGGGTGGACGCTGTGTCCGCGCTGGTTGCGCGCTCGTAGTTCCAGGCCGCCCAGGCCTTGCGTTCGCCGGGCAGCACCGAGGCGTCGGTGTGCAGCACGGCGCGGTTGGGCTGGTAGCGGATGGCGCCGAGCACGGCGCGTTCGTCCGGCGAGGCGGCGTCGCCCAGGATCGCCAGCGCCTGGTCGCTGTGGCAGGCCATCACGATGGAGTCGAAGCGTTCGACCTGGCCTTCTGTCACCACGCGCACACCCTCGGTGTCGCGCAGCACCTGCTGCACCGGCGCGTTCAGGCGCTTGTCGGCGATGCCGGCCACGATCTTCTCCACGTACTGCCGCGCGCCGCCGGCCACGGTGTGCCACTGCGGGCGGTTGGTGATCTGGATCAGGC
Organism: Hydrogenophaga sp. ZJX-1; assembly: GCF_048590325.1. NCBI lineage: Bacteria > Pseudomonadati > Pseudomonadota > Betaproteobacteria > Burkholderiales > Comamonadaceae > Hydrogenophaga > Hydrogenophaga sp. ZJX-1. The sequence continues at coordinate 817,225 of NZ_JBMBRA010000002.1, read as the reverse complement.
CGTGGTTGTGGCAGAAGCGCACCATGGTCGCCACCGGGAACTGCAGCATCTGGTCCGTCGGGCAGCTCCAGATGCAGCCCATCATGGGCAGGAAGTACCAGTCACGGAATTCGTCGGAGAAGCGCTGTGCGCGCAGGAAGTCGCCCAGCGGCTGCAGCAGCGGGCTGTCGGGCGCCAGGTCTTCGCCGCGTTGCGCCAGCTTCGTGCAGACGCGGTTGAAGCGCACGATGTCGGCCAGCATGCGCCAGAAACGCGGGTTGCCGAGGTTGCGCCGCTGCGCGAACACGGTCGCCAGGCTGGATCCGCTCCATTCGAGCGCGCCACCGCCGGGTGCGGCGCCCGGCGCCTGCACAGAGAACGACATGTCCGAGGTGGCCGTCGGCACCCCGAGCTGCGCGAACAGCGCCAGCAGGTTGGGGTAGGTGCGTTCGTTGAGCACCAGGAAACCGGTGTCCACGCCGAAGGTGACGGCCTGGCCCTGCGCGTCGGGCAGGGTCATGTCGACCGTGTGGGTGTGCCCGCCAAAGTAAGCGCCTGCTTCGAAGAGTGTGATGTCGGCCAGGCCGGCCAGGGTGTGGGCCGCAGCCAGACCCGAGATGCCGGAGCCGACGATGGCGACCCGGCGCAAAGGCGGGCGGGCATGGCCGCCGAACATCGACGAGAGGGGGTCGGCGTACACGGCTCAGACCCCCATGGCCCGAGGGGCCGGAAGACAAAGGCCTGCGAAGCGCCCCGAAACGAAGGAGGGAGGGAGGGAGGAGGAGGAGTTCCGCCTCGGGATTGCATCCGGACACCCGTCCGGAAGGCTTCGCAGTGCAAAAACGTGGGCTGTCGGTCGCGCAAACTTGCGCTCAGCCATGACGGTATGGAGGACCGGCGGTTGAAAAAAGTTCCGTAACCGTGTGTGCATGGTGCTTCCGGCGGTGTGATCGGGGGTCAAAGAAGTCGCTGAGTTCTTTATTTGAACTTCAACGTCTCTATTGTGACCGATCAGTCACTATTTGTCCGAAAGATTTTTCAGCATGACCCTGAGCACGGCATGGTTTCAGTTGGGAGGCCCCGGGACAGGGCGTGCGCAGGCCGTTGGATCAGCGACCCGCGGCACTGGGCGCCGGGGGCAGACCGGCGAGCCGCCAGAACGGACCCCAGGTTGCGGCCAGGCCGAGCAGCAGCCCCCAGGCGGCGGCGCTCAGGTGGCCAGCCTGCACCACCGACATGTCGTTGGCGCCGTCCCACACCACCGGGTACGCCCAGCCGCGCTCCAGCAGCAGCTTGCCCAGCAGCACCAGCGCCAGCAGACCGCCCCAGCGTCTCGCTTTCGGGATCGGTATGCGCCGACGCAGCAACTGCACCGCCAGCACCGCGACGCCCGCGTGCAGCAGGCCCGACAGGCCCACCGTGTAGCCGATCTGTGGCCACCACAACAGGCTCAGTTGTCCCAGCGGCCAGGCCAGCAGCCAGGCCAGCGTGCAGGTCCAGTTGGGCCGGATCACCCAGGCAAAAGCGGTCAGCGCGCCCAGCGCGATCTGGTTGAAGATCAGTTGCGGGGTGTTCAGGTGCACCCAGGCGCTGGTCCACAGCGTCCAGGGCTGGGCGGTCCAGCCATCGGCGCGCCAGATGAAGACGTCCACAACGCCCTCGCGCGCCCACCACAGCAACATGCTGGCCACCGCGTGCAGCGCGCACAGCAGCAGCCAGCTGCCCGAGCGTTTCATGCGCCGGGCGTGCCCAGCACGTGTTGCCAGAGCGCCTGCACCGCCGCCGATTCCGACGCCACCATCGCGGCGTCGACCTGCGTGGGCGTTTCATCGAGCCGGGCACGGTGCTGGATCTGGCGCAGCACGCGGTAGGCGTCCGACGCGGCCTGGCCCATGCCCGGCCGCAGCAGGCCCACCGCTTCGGCGCGCTGCAGCAGATTGATGTTGCCCGTGTTGGCGCGCAGCTCGGGGTGCGCGCGCGACTGCGAGAGCACCAGGAACTGCACCACGAACTCCACGTCCACCATGCCGCCGTGACTGTGCTTGACGTCGAACATGGCGCCGCGCACCGGGTGTGCCGCACGCACCTTCTCGCGCATCGCCACGATCTCGGCCGCCAGCGCCTGCGCATCGCGCGCGGCGGTGATCACCGATTCCCGGATCGCGTCGAAGCGCGCAAACATCGCCGGACTGCCCAGCACCGCGCGGGCCCGGGTCATCGCCTGGTGTTCCCAGGTCCAGGCCGTGTTGCTGCCGCGCTGCTGCTGGTAGTTGGCGTAGGCGGTGAAGCTGGTCACCAGCATGCCCGAGTTGCCGTTCGGTCGCAGCGCGGTGTCGATCTCGAACAGGTCGCCCTCACCGGTCTTCACCGTCATCCAGTTGATCATCTTGCGCACGAAAGCGGCGTAGATTTCACCGGCGTTCTCGTCTTCGTCCTCGTAGACGAACACGATGTCGAGGTCGCTGCCGTAGCCCAGTTCCTTGCCGCCGAGCTTGCCGTAGCCAATGATGGCAAAGGCCGGTTCTTCGCGGTGGCGGTTCTTCAGGCGGCCCCAGCACCAGCGCGCCGTCACGCGCAACATCGTGTCGGCCAGGGCCGAGAGGTCGTCGGCCACCTGCTCGACGGTGAGCACGCCTTCGAGATCGCGCGCCAGCGTGCGGAACACCTCGGCGTGGTGCGCCCGGCGCAGCAGGTTGAGCAGGGCTTCTTCGTCGTCTTCGTCGGTGGACCGCAGTGCGTCGCGGCGGTTTTCCAGTTCGGCCTCGAACTGCACCGCATCGAAGCGGTCGGTCAGCAGTTGCTGGCTCGCCAGTTCGTCGATCACGCCCGGGTGTTTCAGCAGGTAGCGCGCCGGCCATTTGGCCGCGCCCAGCAGGCGCAGCAGCCGCTCGTGCACCGAAGGCCGTTCCTGCAGCAGCGCCAGGTAACTCTCGCGGCGCAGCAGCGGCTCGATCCAGTCCGCCAGGCGCAGCGCCGCCTGCTCGTTGACGCGGCCTTCTTCCAGCCAGGCGCCGGTGCGTTCCACCAGGCGCACCAGGCGCTTGCGGGCGTCTTCGCGCAGCGCCAGCACGCGCGGGTGCTCGCACCACTGCGCCACCTTGGCGGCAAAGGCCTCGGGCAGTTGTGGCAACACGCTCTGCAGGCTGTCGACCGCGCTGCGGGTGGCGCCGTTCCGGCCGTTGCAGCCCGCGCCGCTGCAGCCGCCGCCAGACGTGCCGCCGAGCAGGATGTCGAACTCCTGCGCCACGGTTTCGCGGTGCGCGTCCAGCGTGCGCAGGAACTCGCACACCGTGGCGCAGCCCATGGTGGCCGCGAGCCACGCCAGGTCGTCGTCGCGCGTGGGCAGCACGTGGGTCTGCTGGTCGTCGAGGTACTGGATGCGGTGTTCCACCCGGCGCAGGAAGTCGTAGGCGGTGGCCAGCGCCTCGGCCGTGGCCGGGGGCATCAGGTTGGCCTTGCACAGGCGCTGCAGCGCGTCCAGCGTCGGGCGCGTGCGCAGCTCGGGGAACTGGCCGCCACGCACCACCTGCAGCAGCTGCACGGTGAATTCGATCTCGCGGATGCCGCCGCGCGAGAGCTTGACGTCGTTGGCGCGACCGGGGTTGCCCGCGGCGCGCTTGGACGCGTGGTCGCGGATCTGGCGGTGCAGGCTGCGCAGCGAATCAAAAACGTTGTAGTCCAGGTACTTGCGGAACACGAAGGGCAGCACCGCGCTGCGCAACCCGTTCGAGCTCTTGTCGCGCACGCAGGCGGCCGGTGCGATCAGCCGGCTCTTGAGCCAGGCAAACCGTTCCCATTCGCGGCCCTGCACCAGGAAATACTCTTCCAGCGCCCCCAGCGACACCGCGCTCGGCCCCGAGTTGCCGTTGGGCCGGAGGGCCAGGTCGACGCGGAACACATTGCCGTGTTCGGTGGTCTCACCCACCGTGTTGTAGATGTGTTTGACGGCCTTGCCGAAATACTCGTGGTTGCTGATGCGGTTGCGCCCCTGCTCGTTGCCGGCGGTCTCGCCATCGTGGTCGTAGACATAGATCAGGTCGATGTCGCTCGACACGTTGAGTTCGCGCGCGCCGAGCTTGCCCATGCCGATCACCCACAGCTGAGCCCGGGTGCCGCCCTCAGCCAGCGGCGCGCCATGCAGCGCGTCGAGTTCGGCAAAGGCCAGGGTGCAGGCGGCGTCGAGCGCGAGTTCGGCCAGTTCGGTGACCGCGCGGGTCACCACCTGGAGCGGTGCGGCCTGCTCGCAGTCGAGCACCACCAGGCGTTCCAGCGCCAGCTGGCGCAGCACGCGCAAGGCCGCGGGCATGGCCAGACCGCGCTCCAGCAATTGCGCCAGACAGGCCTGCATGCTGGCGTGGACCGGCGCACCCGGCGGCAGGCAGTCCAGCTCGCTGGCGTAGCGCCGGCGCACACGCTGCACGAAGCGGGAGTAGGCGGCTTCGCGGTGGGCCTGCGTCAGGGCGTCCATGCAGGGTGCGACCGGTGGCACATTTGTTGACAAGGCGGAATCGAGCGCTGGGGAACCGATGTTGGGGCTGGCCGTCATAATTTGCAGTGGATATGAATCAAAGCCCGGCACCTCTCGCATCTGCCACGAGAACACCCCAACAAACCCTTTCCGTGACCGCGCGGCTTCTGTTGTGGATGGTGCTGGCCGCCTGGGGCCTGTTTGCGCTCACTGTCGGCGCCTTGCATTTGTGGATTGTGCCGCGAATCAACGACTGGCGCCCTGAGCTGGAAAGCTGGGCCACCCGGGCTGTGGGGGTACCCGTGAAGGTCGGCGCCATCCGCGCCCGGACGGCGGTAGCGGGCGACGGCGGGAGCGCCGGTTTCCTGCCCAGCCTGGTGCCGGCCTTCGAGATCGCCGATGTCCGGCTCTTCGACGCGGCGGGGCGCGAGGCGCTGCACCTGCCCAGTGTGCAAGCCGCGGTGTCCGCCCCTTCGCTCTGGCGCCTGGGCTTCGAACAGCTGGTGATCGCTTCGCCCGTGCTCGACGTGCGGCGCACCGCCGAAGGCCGCATCGAAGTCGCGGGCCTGGACTTCTCCGGTCCCGCGCCGGACGACAACGCCGCCGCCGACTGGTTCTTTGCCCAGACCGAGTTCGTGATCCAGAACGGCGTCGTGCGCTGGACCGACGACCTGCGCGCGCAGCCGCCGCTGATCCTGACGGCCCTCGACTTCGTGGCCCGCAACGGGGGCCGCAACCACCAGTTCCGCCTCGACGCCACCCCGAGCCCCGAATGGGGTGACCGCTTCAGCCTGCGGGGCCGCCTGCGCGAGCCGCTGCTCGATCTCATCCGCGGCGACAGCCAGACCACGCCCTGGCACAGCTGGAGCGGCGAGCTCTACGCCGACTTCCCCAAGGCCGACGTCTCGCGCCTGCGTGGCTACCTCGACCTCTCGGCCTGGCAGGTCGACGTGCGTTCCGGCCAGGGCGCCGTGCGCGCCTGGGCCGATGTCACCAAGGGCCGCATCACCGGTGTCATCACCGACCTGGCACTGCAGGAGGTGGCCACGCGGCTCGGGCCGAAGCTGCCCGAACTCGCGCTGGCCGAGCTGCGCGGCCGCCTGAGTGCCCAGTGGAACGACGCCGGCTTCGAGATCGCCAGCGACAACCTGCGCTTTCGCACCCAGGGCGGCGAAGACTGGCCGGGCGGGCAGCTGCGGCTGCGACACCAGGCCGCTCGCGGCAACCAGCCCGCCAGCACCAGCCTGAACGCCGACCGCATCGAGCTGGCCGCGCTGGCCGCCGTCGCCACGCGCCTGCCCCTGCCCGAAGCCAGCCGCAACCTGCTGACCAACCTGCAGCCCGCTGGCCGCATCGAAGCCCTCGACGCCAGCTGGGAAGGCGTGGCACCGGCCGGCGCCGAAGCGGGCAGCGGCGTCGCGTCCGCGCCTGCGCCCGCCGCCTGGCGCCCCGAGCGCTACCGCGCCAAAGGCCGCGTGCTCGGTCTCGCGCTGGCGGGCCAGGCGCGCCCACCGGTGGCCGGCCAGCGCCCGCTGCCCGGGCGCCCCGGCGTCCAGGGCCTCACCGCCGATGTCGACCTCAACCAGGACGGTGGCCAGGCGCGTCTGCAGATCGCCGATGGGTCGGTCGACCTGCCCGGCGTGTTCGAAGAGGTGCGCGTGCCGCTCACCCGGTTCACGGCCGACGCCCGCTGGCGCGTCGCCGGCGAGCGCATCGACGCCTGGCTGGACAAGGTGCGCCTGGCCAACGCCGACGCCGAAGGCACGGCCAGCGTGCACTGGCACACCAGCGACCCCGCCACCAGCCCCTCGGACGCGCGCTTCCCCGGCGTGCTCGACCTGACGGCGCGTCTGACCCGCGGCGAAGCCACCCGCGTGCACCGCTACCTGCCGCTGGTGGTCGGCCCGGACGCGCAGCGCTACGTGCGCGACGCCGTCCAAGGCGGGGCGGTGGGCCCGGTTGACTTCCGCATCCAGGGCGACCTCTGGGACATCCCGTTCAACCAGCCCGGTACGCGCGGCGAATTCCGCATCACCGCCCAGCTCAAGGCGGTGAATTTCGCCTACGTGCCGCCTTTCCTGCAGAGCGAGGGCGACGCCGCCTGGCCCGCCCTCAAGGGCGTCAACGGCCAGCTCGTGCTCGACCGCGCCGCCCTGCGCCTGAGCCAGCTCGACGCCGGGCTCGACGGCGCGCCCGGCGTGCGCCTGAGCCAGGCCGAGGTGGCCATCGCCGATCTGGTCCACGCCCCCGTGCTCACCGTGTCTGCCAGTGCCCAGGGCCCGGCCACCGAGGTGCTGGGCTTCGTGCGCAGCTCGCCGGTCAACGGCTTCACCGGCCGGGCGCTGGAGCGCGCCACCATCAACGGCCCGGCCCAGGTGCAGTTCAAGCTGCAGCTGCCGCTGGAGCAGGTCGACAAGACCACCGTGCAGGGCAGCGTGCAGTTCGCCGGCAACGACCTGCAGATCACGCCCGACGCGCCGTTGCTCGGGCGCACCACCGGCCGCCTGAGCTTCAGCGAAACCGGCTTCAGCATCGCCGACGCCCAGGCCCGCGTCTACGGCGGCGAGTTGCGGTTTGGCGGGGGCATGGTGCCCGTGGCCCGGGGCACGCCGCGCATCCAGTTCCGCGGCCAGGGCAACGCCAGCGCCCAGGGCCTGAGCGAAGGCGGGCTGGGCTTCGTCTCGCGCCTGTTCGGCCAGGCCAGCGGCAACGCCAGCTACAGCGCCGAACTCGGCTTTCGCGCCGGCGTGCCCGAACTCGTGGTCACCAGCAACCTGCAGGGGCTCGCCATCAACCTGCCCGCGCCGCTGGCCAAGGTCGCCGCCGACAGCCTGCCCCTGCGCTACGAGAACCGCGTGCTCTCGGTGCTGGCCGATCCCTCGGGCGAAGTCGCGCGCACCGACAGCCTGTCCGTGGCCCTCGGCCCGCCCAGCCAGCCCCTGGCCGAACTGCGCTACGAGCGCGACATCACCACCGAGGAACCGCGCGTGCTGCGCGGCAGCATGGCCGTCGGGCTCGACGCCGGCGAGAGCGTCACCCAGCCGGCCAGCGGCGTGCAGGCCAACATCCGCTTCCAGCGCATCGACGCCGACGCCTGGGAACGCGTCTTCACCGCCACCACCGGCACCGATGTGCGTGCCAGCAACGCCCCCGGCGCCGCCGACAGCGCCAGCCTGGGCTACCTGCCGTCGAGCCTGGCGGTGCGCGCCAGCCAGCTCGTGGTCAGCGGGCGCAGCTTCACCAACGTGGTGGTCGGCGGTTCGCGCGAAGGCAACCAGTGGCGCGCCAACGTCGACGCCGACGAACTCAACGGCTATATCGAATACCGCCAGCCCGCCGGCAACACCGCCGGCAACATCTACGCGCGCCTGGCCCACCTCAACCTCGCGCCGGCCGCCGCCGCCGACGTTGAGCAACTGCTGCAACAGCCCACCAGCATGCCCGCGCTGGACATCGCGATCGAAGACCTCGTGCTCTCCAACCGCCGCCTGTCCCGCGTCGAGATCGTGGCCCAGAACCGCGGCACCGCGGCGCGCACCCGCGAATGGCGGCTCACCAAACTCAACATCGACACCCCCGAAGCGCAGCTCTCCGCCACCGGCAACTGGGCCCTGGCCGACAACGGCGCCGGCACCACGCGGCGCACCGCGCTCAATTTCAAGCTTGACATCCAGGACGCGGGCCTGCTGCTCAAGCGCTTCGGCCGGCCCGAGGTGGTGCGCGGTGGGCAGGGCCAGATCAGCGGCAACATCGCCTGGGTCGGCTCGCCCATGACGCTGGACTACCCCAGTCTCGCCGGCCAGCTCAACGCCGACATCCAGCGCGGCCAGTTCCTCAAGGTCGAACCCGGTGCCGCCAAGCTGCTCGGTGTGCTCAGCCTGCAGGCGCTGCCGCGCCGCCTGGTGCTCGACTTCCGCGACGTCTTTTCCGAGGGTTTCGCGTTCGATTTCGTGCGCGGTGACGCCACCATCGAACAGGGCGTGGCCCACACCAACAACCTGCAGATGAAGGGCATCAACGCCGCCGTGCTCATGGAAGGCAGCGCCGACATCGCGCGCGAGCAGCAGGACCTCAAGGTCGTCGTCGTGCCCGAGATCAACGCCGGCACCGCGGCCCTGATCGCCACCGCCATCAACCCCGCCGTCGGGCTGGGCACCTTTCTGGCCCAGTTCCTGCTGCGCCAACCGCTGCAAAGCGCCACCACGCAACAGTTCCACATCACCGGCAGCTGGGCCGATCCGCAGGTCGAGAAGCTGGAGAAAAAGTGACCCCCCGCGCCGCCTGCGGCGTCACCCCCAGGGGGCAACGCGAGCGGCCTGGCAAAGCCAGTTCCGCCGCGTTCTGGGTGAGGCACTTGCGCCGGATGCGCGACTGGTTTCTGTTACTGGGGTACAAACAGATTTGTAGCTGGGTTCAAAAAAAGGAGTTCTCATGAAAGTCGCCGCCATCCAGATGGTCTCGGGCATCAGTCTCGACGCCAACCTCAGCGCAGCGCGCGCCTTGCTGGACCAGGCCGCCCGTTGCGGTGCCGAGCTGGCCGTGTTGCCCGAGTACTTCTGCTTCATGGGCCAGAACGACGCCGACAAGCTGCTGCTGGCCGAAACTGCCGGCCTGGGCACGGTGCAGGACTTCCTGTCCGACACCGCGCGCGAACTCAAGCTGTGGATCGTCGGCGGCACCCTGCCCATGGCCACCGACGACCCCACCCACGCCGCCAACGCCTCGCTGGTCTATTCGCCCAAGGGCGAATGCGTCAGCCGCTACGACAAGATCCACCTCTTCCGCTACGACAACGGCCGCGAGAGCTACGACGAAGCCAGCGTGCTGCGCGCGGGCGAGACCCCCACCGTCTTCGACTGCCCCTCGCGCCAGGGCCAGAGCTGGCGCGTCGGCATGAGCGTCTGCTACGACCTGCGCTTCGGCGAGCTCTACCGCATGCTCGCGGCCGACCTGCTGCTCGTGCCCGCCGCCTTCACCCACACCACCGGCCAGGCGCACTGGGAAGTCCTGCTGCGCGCGCGCGCCATCGAAAACCAGGCCTACGTCATCGCCAGCGCCCAGGGCGGCAACCACGAAAACGGTCGCCGCACCTGGGGCCACAGCATGGTCATCGACCCCTGGGGCCAGGTCATGGCGATGCAGGCCGAAGGCCCCGGCGTCGTGCTCGCCGACCTGGACATGGCGCGCCTGCACAGCGTGCGCGAACAACTGCCCGCCTTGCAGCACCGTCGGCTGTGACACCCCCCTGCGCCGCTGCGCTCGCCTTGCAGGCCGCAGCATGGGACAGAGCCCATGCTTCTTCGGGCTGTCCGAGCCTGCGCAGGCAGGCTCGGAGCCGCAGCCCTCAGCCCCCCAGGGGGACCCCACCTTTGGCCCGGCAAAGCCGGTTCTTCGGTGTGTGCTGGGTGGGTCACCTCGCTCGGCTGTGATTTCTTCCGGCATGACCAACGCGCCTCCCGCTCCCACGCCCGGTGGCCTGCGCCCGCGCCGCCGGCTGCTGTGGGTGGCTTTGCTGCTGCTGGTGCTGGCCCTGCTGGGCGTGCTGGTGTTTCTGGCCGCCGAATACGAAGAGGTGCGCGACCAGACCGCGCTTGAAGCCGACGCCGAAGCCCTCAGCAGCGACATCCGCAGTGCCCTGGTGCGCAACGTGCAGACCCTGCAGTCGCTCTACAACGTCGCGTCCAGCCCCGGTGGCTGGACGGCGCCGGCCGGCGAGGTGCTCGCCGAACACCGCGAGATGGTGCGTCTGGAATGGCGCGACAACGACCGCTTGCTCATCGCCCACCGCGACACGCCCTACCTCGCCGACCTCTTCAGCTACCTCGACCGTTCCCAGGCCCTGCCCGACATGCGCCAGGCCTGCGACAACGCCCAGCGCAGCTCCGGTCCCTCGTATTCCCCGAGCTACTTCTGGCCCATGAACGGCGGCCTCGGCCTGGAGCTCATGGACATGTGCCTGCCCGTCGCGCGCAATGGCAAGCCCGCGGGCTTTCTCGTTGCCACCTATTCCCTGCCCGGCCTGCTCGCCGAGCTGGGCAACAAAGACCTGCTGCGCGGGCGCGGCCTGGCCTTCGTCGACACCGACGGCACCCGCCTAGCTTTGCACAGCAGCGTCACCGGCCGCCGCCGCACCCAGACCGCGCGCGCCCTGCTCGACCTGCCCGGTCACACCCTGGTGTTGCGCCTGGAGAGCCCGCGCATCGGCACCGGCGCGGCCTTCGGGCTGCTGCCCAACGTGCTCACCGCCGTGGTCGGCGCGCTCTCGCTGGCCCTGCTCGCCGTGCTCGGCCTGCTCGGGCGCGACATGCGCCTGCGCCAGCGCGCCGAACACGAACTCGGCGACGCCCTGGCCTTTCGCAAGGCGATGGAAAACTCCCTCGTCACCGGCCTGCGCGCGCGCGACATGAGCGGCCGCATCACCTACGTCAACCCCGCCTTCTGCGAGATGGTGGGCCTGCCGCCCGACAAGCTCATCGGCACCGGCCTGCCCGCGCCCTGGTGGCCGCCCGAGCTGGTGGACGAATACCAGCAGCGCCAGGCCGTGCGTCTGGCCGGTCAGACCCTGCCGCGCGAGGGCTACGAATCCGTCTTCCAGCGCAGCGACGGCACCCGCTTCCCCGTGCTCATCATCGAAGCCCCGCTGATCGATGCCCAGGGCTCGCAGACCGGCTTCATGAGCGCCATCCTCGACCTGAGCGAACAGCGCCGCATCGAAGACCTCAACCGCGCCTCGCAGGAACGCCTGCAGGCCACCGCCCGCCTCGCCACCGTCGGCGAAATGGCCTCGCTGCTCAGCCACGAACTCAACCAGCCGCTCGCGGCCATCGCCAGCTACGCCAGCGGCACGCTCAACCTGCTCGACGAGCCGCCCGGCACCAGCGGGCCCGCCATGCCCCAGGGCGAGCTGCGCCAGGCCATGCAGCGCATCGGCGAACAGGCCGAGCGCGCCGGGCGCGTCATCAAGAGCGTGGCCGACTTCGTGCGCCGGCGCGAGCAGGTGCGCGAAGCCGTCGCGCCCGCCAGCCTGATCGACGCCATCCTGCCGCTGCTGGGCCTGCAGGCCAAGAAGCAGGGCATCCGCGTGCACACCCAGATCGCGCCCGGCTGCCCGCCCGTGCTGTGCGACCGCACCATGGTCGAGCAGGTGCTGCTCAACCTCGCGCGCAACGGCGTGCAGGCCATGCCCGCCAACGATCCGCCGGCCGCCTCCGGCCTGCGCGTGCTCACGCTGGCGGTCAGCCGCACGCGCCTGCACGCCAGCGACGACAACGAAGCCGCCGCCAGCGGCAGCCCGCCGCGCAAGGTCTGGGTCGAATTCGCCGTCACCGACCACGGCCACGGCCTGAGCGAAGCGGTGCGCCAGCAGCTCTTCACCCCCTTCTTCACCACCAAGGCCGAAGGCATGGGCCTGGGTCTCAGCCTGTGCCGCACCGTCATCGAGCAGCACGGCGGTGCGCTCACCCACGAGCCGGCCCAGCCCAGGGGCACGGTGTTCCGGTTCACGCTGCCGGCGGCCTGAGGATGGGGATTCCCCCGGCCCCACCGTTGCGCGGGTTGCTGCCTCCTCTATCATCCCGCCATGACCCAGCACCCCGACGCCCGGATCTTTCTCGTCGATGACGACGCCGGTGTGCGCGACGCGCTGGCCTGGCTGCTGCGAACGCGCCGCCTGCTCAGCGAAGGCTTCGACAGCGCCGATGCTTTTCTGACCGAGATCGCGCGCTGGCACGCCGAACCCAGCACGCCCTGCTGCCTGCTGCTCGACGTGCGCATGCCCGGCACCAGCGGTCTCGCGCTGTTCGAGCACCTGCTCACCCTGCCCTGGCAGGCCGTCATGCCGGTGATCTTTCTCTCCGGCCATGCCGACGTGCCCACCGCCGTCGACGCGGTCAAGCGCGGCGCCTTCGACTTCTGCGAAAAACCGTTCTCCGACAACGCCCTCGTCGACCGCGTCGAGCAGGCGCTCAACCAGTCGGCCCAGGTGCTGGCCGCGCGCCGCGCGCAGCGCGAAGTGCAGCAGCGGCTGCGCTCGCTCACCGAGCGCGAGCGCGACGTCATGAACCTGGTCATTGCCGGCCTGCCCAACAAGCTCGTCGCCGACCAGCTCAACATCAGCGTGCGCACGGTCGAAGTGCACCGCTCGCGCGTGTTCGACAAGATGGGGGTGAAGTCGGCGGTGGAGCTGGCCAACGCCCTGCGGCAGGCGTGAGCGCCCGGTCCGCGCCGCGGCGCCTCAAGGTTTGGGCGAACTGTCCTGGTCCCGCTCGCGCTGCACATCCTCGGGCAGCTCGCCCTTCTTGCGCCCGGAAAACATGGTCCACCACACAATGAACACCAGCAACACCAGCGCGCCCAGCGCTTCAAGCAACAGCAAAGTCATGTCAGGTCGGTCCGGTGGGGGCAGTGGGTGGAGAGGTTGGCTGGCGGCCTGCATTGTAGGCAGCCTGCTCGTGGCGTGCTCTTCCGTTCCCATGCCCCCGCGCGCGCCGGTGGATGCGCCCGGCGCGGTCGACAGCGGCCCGCTGCCGCCCACCCTGCAACGCGGCAAGAGCCTGTGGACGCCGGTGCGCTGGAGCGAACTGCCCGGCTGGGGGCAGGACAGCCTGCACGAAGCCTGGAACGCCTGGCTGCGCGGCTGCGAAAAACCCGTCGCCGGCCACGCCGGTCTCTGCGCCGAAGCCCGCCCGCTCGCCATCGCCACGCCCGACGAACAGCGCGCCTGGATCGAGCGCCGCTTCCAGCCCTACCGCGTCATGGAGCCCAACGGCAGCCTGCCCCAGGGCCTGCTCACCGGCTACTACGAACCCATCCTCGGCGCCAGCCGCCTGCCCAGCGCCAGCCACCGCACGCCGCTCTACGCACCGCCCGCCGGCCTGCGCGCCGGTCAGCCCTGGTACAGCCGCAAAGACATCGACACCCTGCCCGCCGCCCAGGCCGCGCTGCAGGGCAAGGCCATCGCCTGGCTCGCCGACCCCATCGACGCGCTCATCCTGCAGATCCAGGGCTCCGGCCGGCTCGACATCACCGAGCCCGATGGCCGCCAGCGCCAGGTGCGCGTCGCCTTCGCCGCCCACAACGGCCATCCCTACCAGAGCGTTGGCCGCTGGCTGCTCGACCAGGGCGCCGTCCGCGAAGCCTCGTGGGAAGCCATCAAGAACTGGGCCGTGCAGAATCCGCGCCGCTTGAACGAGATGCTCTGGAGCAACCCGCGCACGGTGTTCTTCCGCGAAGAAGCCCTGAGCGAGCTTGACGCCCGCTTCGGCCCGCGCGGCGCGCAAGGCGTGCCGCTCACGCCCGGGCGCTCCATCGCCGTCGATCCGCAAAGCATCCCCTACGGCACCCCGGTCTGGCTTGCCACGCAGGGCAGCGCGCTCAACCAGCAGAAGCTCGTGCTCGCGCAAGACACCGGCGGCGCCATCGTCGGCGCCGTGCGCGCCGACCTCTTCACCGGCTGGGGCGGCTGGACCGACCCCGCCTACCAGCTCGCCGGCAAGCTCAAGCAGCCGCTGCAGCTCTGGGCGCTGTGGCCGCGCTGAAGCTACTCGGCCCCTTCTGCCACCTTGCGCGCGATCTCTTGCTCACCCAGTCCCATCCGGTGCCAGCGGATGACGCGTTGAGCCAAACGTGAGTGGTTGTGGTGCTGTCGGCCGCCGCCGGTGGCGCCATCCAGCAGCACCACGGGCAGCTTGCCCCGTTCGGCGGCGTTCACGAAGGCCAGCACCGACGCGTAGGGAATCCGCTGGTCATCGCGGTTGGCGATCAAATACAGCTTGCGACGCGCATCGGGCCGTGCGTCTGCAATGTGGTCCATCGGGTCATAGACATTTCGCCAGTCCTGTCCCGTGCTGATGTCGGAGACCGGGTTGGACCGGAGCAGGGAGGCGCGGACCCGCACGGCCGCGGGTGCGCCGGAGACCGCCACGGCGTCGATGTCGGTCCGCCCCGACACCACCATCGCCAGGGCCAGGTAGCCGCCGCCACTCTGACCGGCCAGGCTGATCCGGTCCAAGCCATGACGTGCCTTGATCTGGTCGATGGCCGCCGATACCACCGCGACCTCTTCGTGGGTGCGGCGTTGATACCGGTGGTTGAGCACCGTGCTGCCGTACACCCCTGGCCGCGCCACGCTGATCGTGGGCATGCCCGAGCGCTGCTCGATGCGCTGGGCCTGCGCCATCTGCTGGCGCCAGCTGCCATCGGCCAGGCCGCCGGGTTCCACGCGGTCGCCATGGAAGAAAAAGAGAACAGGCTCACCGGGTGCGACCCGTGGGCTCGGAAAGTAGCGAATGCAACCCTCCACCTGCCTTGGGGGTTGGCCGGGCCTGTTCACGGTCAGCGCCACCCAGACCGCATGCCGCCGGGCCTCGCACCGAGCCTGGGTCAGCCGCAGCGGTCCCCGCACGATGTCCCGGTGGGACGAGTCGAACCGTTCATCGAGTCCATTCAGCGCGAGGCTGCCTGCGTGCCCCGTCATCGACAACAGGGCCGTGCACACCGCCATCCACCGCTTCAAGAGGCCGGACCGCAGGGGCAAGAACACCGCATGGGGCACACGCGCATGCCGCTGCCCAACCGTTGGCGGCCTTTCTCGGGCGCTCCAGGAGACTTCTTTCATCGCGCATTCAAGTCATGAACACCGGCGGGAAGGCGCAGGGCATGGGGCCAAGCACCAACGGGTTACTCGAAGGTGTTGACCATGCTCGGTACGGCAGCGAGAAAGGCGACGACATGCATGGTGATCACCCGTTGTACCGGCAGCGTCGTCTTGTCGTTGTAGATGTGTCGCCGGATCGCCAGGTGCGAGATATTGCCGTGTAGTACCCAGCCCATCTCACGGCGCAACTCCGGGGCGTCGGGCAATGTCATGCCGGCCTCAAACGCCGCCTCTTCAACAATGATGTCCAGCAGGTCGCGAATGATGTCGGCGATGTAGGTGGGCGCCATTTCCACCTCGGCAAGCGATGCGTAGAGAAACAGCCGCAGCCAGCCACGCGTGAGGATGGTGTCGTAGTACTCGCCATAAAACTGGCGCAGCCGCTGTTCCAGCGGCACGCTGCGATCGCGCAATTGCACGAACCAGATGGCCTTGAAAGGGCCAGCGATGTCGGATTCGTACACCGCATTGATGAGTGCGGCCTTGTTGGGGAACGCGCTGTAGAGCAACCGCTGTGACACACCGCACGCATCCGCGAGTGCGCGGGTCTGTGCCGTGAGCCCATATTCAGAGAAAAACTCAAAGGCCTTGCCCAGGATCTGAGCGCGGCGGTCTGCCGCGGACATGCGCGTGGTCGAGCGGCGCTGACCCGTGCGCGGCTTGTTGTCCTTGGTTTTGGTCGCGGTATCTTGCCGTTTGGCGGCCAGCAGGTCGGATTTTGCTTGCATGAACTTGCTCGGATACACCGTTTGGAATGGGTAGACACAGGCCCACTTTAACGTAAAAATCTATATCGTCAACCGACGATATATGATGTGAAAATTTCGGCTAAAGCGAACCACTCGCGCAAAGGAGCTCCTGTGATTTATGAAATGCGAACTTACCAAGTGCAGCCTGGAAAGGCCGGTGAATTTCTCCAGATGTACCAGGCCAGCGGGCTGCCCATCATCTCGCGCTACGCGCGCCTGATCGGTTGCTGGACCAAGGAGTCGGGCGTGTTGAACTCGACGGTGTTCATCTGGGCCTACGACGACCTGGGTCACCGAACCAGCCAGCGTGCGCTGCTCGCGCAGGACGCCGAATGGAGCGCCTTCGTGCCCCGCATGCTGCCCTACCTGGTGCACCAGGAAAGCGTCTTCCTGAATCCCGTGGCGTTTTCGCCGCTGACTTGAACGTCCGGTCCGTCCATGCCAGTCAGCGCATTTGACCTGTTCAAGATCGGGATCGGGCCTTCGAGTTCGCACACCGTGGGTCCCATGCGGATTGCCCTCGAGTTTGTCCGCCAGCTCGAGCGTGAGCGAACCCTGATGGCAACGGCCGCCGTGGAGGTTCACCTGTATGGCTCGCTGGCCCTGACCGGCCGCGGGCACGCCACCGACCGGGCCGTCATGCTGGGATTGATGGGACACGAACCCGAACGCGTCGATATCGAGCTGATCGATACGTGGCTGCAGGCGGCAGGCATGGTGGGTCGCCTGCCATTGATGGGCCACCACGCGGTGGCTTTCCACGCCTGCCAACACATCCACTTCCACAAGGATCGGACGCTGCAGGCGCACCCCAATGGCATGCGATTGGTTGCCCTGGACGCCGCGGGCGCCGTGCTGGCTGACGAGACACGATTCTCCATTGGCGGCGGATTCACGGTCAGCGAAGCAACGCTGCGGGCCGGCCAGCCGGTCGCCGGCCCGGCCTGGCCCCATCCCTACCGTTCAGCCGCCGAATTGCTGGCCATGTGCCACGAACACGGCTGCACCATTGCACAGCTGGCAATGGCCAACGAACTCGTGTTGCGAGAAGCAGACGAGGTGTTCGCCCAGCTCGACCGCATCCGCGATGCCATGGTGGCCTGCATGGATCGCGGCCTGACCGCCCAAGGCGTGTTGCCGGGCGGACTGGGCGTGCGTCGCCGGGCCAGGGGCATGCACGAGGCCTTGATGCAGAGGGCGGGCGTTGCCGGCCCGTTGCGAGAGCTCGACTGGGTGAATGCCTTTGCGGTGGCCGTGAACGAGGAAAACGCGGCGGGTGCGCGGGTGGTGACCGCACCCACCAATGGCGCTGCGGGCATCGTGCCTGCCGTGTTGCGGTACTTCGAAATGTTCTGTGCTGGCGC
Source organism: Hydrogenophaga sp. ZJX-1 (assembly GCF_048590325.1). Classification (NCBI taxonomy): domain Bacteria; kingdom Pseudomonadati; phylum Pseudomonadota; class Betaproteobacteria; order Burkholderiales; family Comamonadaceae; genus Hydrogenophaga; species Hydrogenophaga sp. ZJX-1. Next base: position 800,011 of record NZ_JBMBRA010000002.1, on the reverse strand, counting down.
ACGGCCGCACCACAACCGCGACTTCCTGCTCACCGCCACCGCCATCGGTTCCCTCTACAAAGAAAACGCGTCCATCTCGGGCGCTGAAGTTGGCTGCCAGGGCGAGGTGGGAGTGGCCTCTTCGATGGCGGCAGCGGGGCTGGCGGCGGTGTTGGGGGGCAGCAACGAACAGATCGAGAACGCTGCCGAGATCGCCATGGAGCACAACCTCGGGCTCACCTGTGACCCCGTGGGTGGTCTGGTGCAAGTCCCATGCATTGAGCGCAATGCCATGGGGGCGGTCAAGGCCATCAATGCGGCGCACCTGGCGCTTGCGGGGGATGGGCAGCACCTGGTGTCTCTCGACAAAGTGATCCAGACCATGAAGCAGACCGGTGCCGACATGCACGCCAAATACAAGGAAACCTCGCTCGGTGGACTGGCTGTGAATGTCGTCGCCTGCTGACTTGAAGGTCAAAAATAATGGTTATCGTCACTTGACGATAAAAAGACTTCTCGGAATAATGAATCCATGGTCGGACAGGTGGCAGTGGGTCGCCAGTCTGTGTACCTGGTGGTGCGGCGGCGTTGGTGCGGGCCGCGGTTTTCCTTCAAGGAGCGTGTCCCAATGAGCAATATCTGGAACGGCGATGCCTCGCGCCGTGACTTCCTCAAGTTGGCGGCTGCAGCCGGTGTCGCAGGAACCAGCGCCCTGTCGCTGGACGCTGCCGCGCAAGCGGGCCAGCCGATCAACTTCTACACATGGTCAGCCGCCGTTGATCTGGTCAAGAGTCACCTGACGGCGTTCGAGTCCAGCACAGGCCTCAAGGTCAACTACAACAATGCGCCCTGGGCGCAGTACCGCGACACCATGGTCACCAAGTTCGTCGGCAAAGCGCCGCTCGACGTGATGTGGGTATCCGACAGCTGGCTGCCCGAGTGGGCCGAAGCCGGGTGGATCGCCCCCATTGACGGCTTTCCCTCGCTGATGAAGTACAACGCGGACGTCGATGCCTTCTGCAACGAGTCGATGCGCTACAAGGGCAAGCAGTACGGTCTGACCTACTACACCGACTACATGGCCTTCTTCTACGACGAAGAGATGCTCAAAAAGGCCGGTATCAAGGCGCCGCCCACCACGTGGGACGAACTGCTGCAGCAGTCGCTCAAGATCAAGAGCGCCGGTCTGTCCGAGTATCCGATGATGCTGTCCATGGCACGGGAGAGCTGGCTGATCGAGTTCCTGAGTGCGATGGTCTTCTCCAATGGCGGCCGTTTTACCGATGCCGACGGCGCTGCCGTGATGGCGGACCCCAAGCGCGGTGCCCATCAGGCGATGCAGTGGGTGGTTGACGCGGTCAACAAGCACAAGATCATCTCGCCCGCCTGTGTGGAAACCGGCGAGCTCAATGGCCTGAAGGCCTTTGGTGCCGGCAACCACGCGTTTGCGCTGCTCAGCCGCTACCGCGTGCGCACGCTCAACGACCCCAAGCAGTCGGCGATTGCGGGTCGGGTCAAGCAGGCGCTCATGCCCATGGGCCCGGGTGGGTCGCACGCCACGGTGGGCTGGATGCGCTTTCACGGCATGAGCACCCAGGCCGCAGCCGACAAGACGCGCGCTGCCAATGCCGCGAAGCTCATCGAGTGGTTCGGCGGCAAGGCCGGCAGCCAATACCAGTTCCAGAAGATGCTGTTCAGCGATCTCGGCTCGGGCTTTGGCGTCAAGGAGCTGTTCCGGGATCCGGAAGTGCAGGCCAACTACAAGAAGTACTCAGACATCGCCATGTACGAAGCGCAGCAGAAGCTGGCGCGCAAGAAGGACGTGATCGCGCCCTGGTTCGGTGAGTGGGACGAGGTGAACGGCACGGCCTGGCAAACGGCGGTGGTGGGCAAATCTTCCGTGGCCGCGGCGCTGAAGAAGTCGTCCGAGGCCTGGAACGACCTGCGCAAGTCCTGATGACGTGGTGCCCGGCGGCCGCAGACCCTGCGGCTTCCAGGCCTGTGCGAAAGACCCTCCAGATGCAAGACATTAAGCGGCCCCAGCGGCGCTGGTTTGTACGGCCCAGCAGCGCCTACGACCAGCGCAGCGCCATGCTGTTCCTCGCCCCCATGATGCTGGTGCTCAGCGTGGTGGCCGTGTTTCCCGTGCTGTATTCCTTCTGGATCAGCCTGCACGATCTCAAGCTCACGCGGCCTCACCGCGTGCCCTTTGTCTGGTTCGACAACTACGTCAAGTTGTTCACCGATCCGTTGTTCTGGGAATCGGTCGGGCGAACCGCCAGCTTCACCGTGATGTCGGTGCTGGCCATCATGGTCATCGCCACCTTGATGTCGCTGTTGCTCAACGAAAACTTCCGTGGCCGCCGCGTGCTGTCGGCCATCCTGCTGATCCCATGGGCCATCCCCTACGTGGCCAACGGGCTGATGTGGAAATGGATCTACGACTCGGGCTATGGCGCTCTCAACGGCCTGTTGATGCAGATGGGCCTGATCGAGAAGTATGTGGTGATGCTGGGCGACACCGCCAAGACCATGCCGCTGATCACCAACGCCTTTGTCTGGAAGGAAGTGCCGTTGGCGACCATCTTGCTGCTGGTCACGCTGAAGTCGATACGGGCCGACCTGTACAGCGCGGCGAAAGTTGATGGTGCCAACGTGCTGCAGCGTTTCGTGCACATCACGCTGCCGCAGCTGGTGCCTGGCTTTGCGCTGGTGATGATCTACGAATCGATGATGGCGATCCGCCACTTTGACCTGTTCTTCATCCTCACCGAGGGCGGTCCTGCGGACGCGTCGCACGTGGTGGCCTGGCAGGTCTATGTCGAGACCTTCCGGAAACTGGCCTTCGGCACGGGCTCGGCGCTGGCCTACATCATGGCCGTGGCGACCTTCGTTCTCGCCTACTTCGTCATTCGCAGCACGAGCCGAAAGCTCTGAGCGCTGCCACCCCAGCGAAAGCTACACCATGACTTCATTTCTGCCGGGTCGGCGCACCCTGCTGTTCTTCGGCTCGCTCCTGTTTGCCCTCTACGTGCTGGCACCCATCGCCTGGCTGGTCTCTTCCTCGTTCCAGTCGGAGGCGGAAATCACCTCGGTGCCGCCGCACTGGGTCCCCGAGCAGCCCACGCTGGAGAACTTCGCGGCCATCTTCCAGTCCAGCGAAGAAGTGGTGACCTACGAAAACCGCAAACAAGGCGACACGGCCACCGGCGGCTTCATTCCTTCGACCGCGGTCAACCTGCTGCCCTCGATGAAAAACAGCTTCATCGTGGCTCTGGCGGTGGTGGTGCTCAATCTGCTGGTCAGCGTGCCCGCCGCCTATGCGCTGGCCAAGATCCGCTTCATCGGTCGCACCAGCTCCATCTACTTCATGCTGAGCACGCGGGTCATCCCCGACATCGCGCTGGTGGTGCCCTTCTTCCTCTTCGTGCAGAAGCTGGGGCTGATGGACAACCTGTGGGCGCTGATCATCACCTACCTGGCGATCACCGTGCCGTTCAGCATCTTCATCCTCACCGGCTACTTCGAATCGCTGCCCGACGAGCTGGACAAGGCGGCTCGCGTGGACGGCTGCTCACGGTTGCAGACGCTGGTGCTGGTCTACCTGCCGCTGGCCCTGCCATCGCTGGTGGCGGTGGTCCTGTTCACTTTCCTCACCAGCTGGAACGAGTTCCTGCTGGCGCTGATGTTCACGCAGACACCGGCCTCGCAGACCATGCCCATCGTGGTCGCTTCATTCACATCGGATTTCAACATCAGCTTCTCGTTCATCAACGCGGCCGGCGTGATGGCCATCGTGCCTCCCGTGATCATCGCAATCATGTTCGAGCGCTACATCGTTTCAGGCCTGACCGCTGGCGCGGTCAAGGGCTGAGCAGACAACAGGAGTTCACACCATGGCCAGAATCAAGTTTGAAGCGGTTGGCAAAAAGTACCCCAACGGCTTTGCTGCGCTCGAAAACCTCAACCTCGACATCGCGGACAAGGAGTTCCTTGTCCTGCTCGGTCCGTCAGGCTGTGGGAAATCCACCACCCTGAACATGATCGCGGGCCTGGAGGACGTGACCGATGGAAACCTGATGTTCGACGACGCGGTGATGAACACCGTGCCCTCCCACAAGCGCGACGTTGCCATGGTGTTCCAGAGCTATGCGCTCTACCCGCACAAGTCGGTCTACGAGAACATCGCCTTTGGCCTGAGGATGCGCAAGTACCCCAAGGACGAAATCGACCGCCGCGTGCGCGATGCCGCGCGCCGTCTCGAAATCGAGCCGCTGCTGGAGCGTCGGCCCGACCAGCTTTCGGGCGGCCAGCGCCAGCGCGTGGCGCTGGGTCGCGCCATGGTGCGCCAGCCGCAGGTGTTCCTGATGGACGAGCCCTTGTCCAACCTTGACGCGGCCTTGCGCATCTCCATGCGCGCCGAGATCAAGCAGCTGCACCAGGCCATGCAGACCACCTTCGTCTACGTGACCCACGACCAGGCCGAGGCACTGACACTGGCCGACCGCATCGTGGTGATGCGTGGTGGCGTGGTGCAGCAGATCGGCGTGCCCGACGAAATCTACGAGCGCCCGCGCAACATGTTCGTGGCCTCTTTCCTGGGCAATCCGCCGATCAATTTCATCGAAGGCAAGCTGGTCGATCTGGGTTCGGGCATGGCCGTCGAGCGAGGCGGCCTGAGGGTGGCGCTGCCGCCAGAGGCCGCGGCCAAGGTCAGCGGTCAGGCCGGGCGCGAGGTGGTGCTGGGCCTGCGCGCCGAAGACGTGGTGGAGGACCCGTCGCCGGTGGCTGACGCCACCCTGAGCGGGCGCGTGGCCGCGGTGCTGCCGGTCGGCTCCGATCAGTTCCTTGAGATGGAGGTCGAGGGCAGCAAGCTGTTCCTGCGTCTGGGCAAGGAATGCCGTTACCGCGAAGGGGATAGCGCGTCGCTGACCATCAACGCCAACCGCCTGCACCTGTTCGACAAGCAGAGCACCCAGAGCCTGCTGTGGGCTTGACGTGAGACCGCGTTGAAACCCGCTGCCTTCACCTACCACCGCCCGGCCACGCTCGACGAAGCGCTGGCCCTGTTGAGCGACCTGGCTCCCGAAGCCAAGCCATTGGCCGGCGGGCAAAGCCTGGGGCCCATGCTCAACATGCGCCTGGCCAGTCCCGCGCACCTGGTGGACCTGAACGACCTCACCGAGCTGGGCCGCATTCGCGACCTGGGCGATGCGATCGAAGTCGGCGCGCTGGCACGGCACCACCAGCTGGCCGATTCGACTTTGCTGAGCCAGCACTGCCCGTTGCTGGTTCAGTGCGCGCAAAGCATCGGCCACTACGCCATACGGCAGCGTGGCACCCTGGGTGGCAGCCTGGCGCACGCCGACCCGGCGGCGCAGCTGGCGCTGGCGGCCACCACGCTGGGTGCCACCCTCACACTGGTGCGCCGCGGCGGGCGCCGCGAGCTGGCCGCGCACGACTTTCTGCAAGCCGCCATGACCACCGCGCTGTTGCCCGATGAGCTGCTGTTGTCGGTGCGTTTCCCCAAGTTCGCCGCCCGCGAGGCCTCGGCCTTGCGCCTGTTCAGCCGCCGCCATGGTGACTTTGGCATCGTCTCCGTCGCCACCTGCGTGGCGCTGGATGGTGATCGCGTGGCGCGCCTGCGCCTGGGTGTTGGTGGCGTGGCGCCGGTGCCGCAGCGACTGGACAGCACCACCCGTCCCTTTGAACAGCAGCGAGCAAACGCTGCCTGGGTGGCGGCCGTGGCCGACGCCGTGACCCAGGCCGTGCAACCGGAAGACGACGCCCGCATTCCCGCCGAATACCGGCGCGAACTGGCCCACGCCCTGGTGACGCGAGCGCTGGACAGCGCGCTGCAACAACTGAAGAACACCAGACCATGAACGAGCAGCGCATCACCCTGACCGTCAACGGGCGCAACATCGAGTTCGACGCCGAGCCGCGCAAACTGTTGCTGGACGCACTGCGCGAAGACTGCCACCTCAGCGGCACCCACGCGGGTTGTGAGCACGGCGTCTGCGGCGCCTGCACGGTATTGGTCGACGGCCGGCCCACGCGTTCCTGTCTGTGCTTTGCCATCCAGATGGAAGGGCACGAGGTGCAGACCATCGAGTCGGTGGGCACGCCGCAAAAGCTGTCGGTCCTGCAGCAGGCGCTGCATGAGTGCCATGGCCTGCAATGCGGCTTTTGCACCCCGGGCATCGTGATGACCTTCGAGGCCTACCTCAAGGACCACCCCGAACCCACCGAGGCCGACATACGTGAGGTGCTGTCGGGCAATCTGTGCCGCTGCACCGGCTACCAGAACATCGTGGCCGCCATCGCTCTGGCGGCGCGGCGCATGCGCGAGGCGAGCGAGCATGGCCAGTGAAGCCTTTGTCCACATCGGCGCGCACCAGCCGCGCAAGGAAGACGCCCGTCTGCTGACCGGCCACGGGCGCTACATCGACGACATCGAGGTCGCTGGCGCCCTGCACGCGTGCTTCGTGCGTTCGCCACATGCCCACGCGGAGATCCTCCGTGTGGACATGGGGGCTGCGCTCGACATGCCGGGCGTGGTGGCCATCTACACCGGGCACGACCTGGCGCAGTGGACCACGCGCCACCGCATGGCGCCCCCCATTGAAGGCCTGCGTGCCATGGAGATGGACACCTTGCCCACCACCAAGGTGCGTTTTCAGGGTGACCCGGTGGCCTGCGTGATCGCCACCAACCGCTACCTGGCCGAAGACGCGGCCGAACAGGTGCAGGTCGATTACGCCGTGCTGCCCGCGGTGAGCACCATGTGGCAGGCATTGGCCACCGATGCACCCAAGGTCGACGACGACCTGCCCGACAACCTGCTGTCGCACCAGCACGCGGTGCATGGCGATGTGGCCGGTGCGATGGCGGGTGCGCACCGCGTGATCGAGTCGACCTTTTCGCAGCACCGCCAGACCCACTTGCCGATTGAAACCCGTGGCTGCATCGCCGACTGGGACGTGGGGCGCCAGCACCTGAACTTCCAGGTCGGCACGCAGGTCCCACATCCCTACCGCACCACGCTGGCCGCGCGCCTGCGGCTGAGTGAATCACAGGTCAGCGTGGTGTCACCCGACGTTGGCGGTGGCTTTGGCCAGAAGATCGCGCTGTACCGCGAAGAACTCACGGTGGCCGCCATTTCCATGCAGCTGGGCCGTCCGGTGCGCTGGCGCGAAGACCGCATGGAAAACCTGCTGGCCTCGTCGCAGGCGCGCGAAGACTTCTGTCGCACCCGCGTTGCCGTGGATGCACAGGGGCGGGTGCTGGCGCTGGATCTGGAGATCGTCGAAGACTTCGGCGCCTACAGCTTCTATCCCGGCAACTACCTGGCCCGGGTGGTGGCGATGATCGTCACCGGGCCCTACCGCATCGCGAACTACGCCTACGACGTGAAGGTGGTGCTGTCCAACAAAGTGGGCAACGGCCCCATGCGGGCACCGATGTCGGTGACGAGCTGGGTGATGGAGGGCACGCTGGACGCTGTCGCGCGCGAGCTCGGGCTGGACCCGGTGGCGGTGCGCCGCGTCAACATGCTGCGTCCCGACGAACTGCCCTACACCATGGCCACCGGCGAGGTGCTGGCCGATGTTTCGCCGAACGCCACCATGGACGGCGTGCTCGCCGCGATCGGTTACGACCGTCTGCGCGAACGCCAGGCGCAAGCCCGGGCCGATGGCCGCTGGCTGGGCATCGGCGTCTGCAACGTGGTCGAGTCCACCACCTACGGCTCCAAGTTCTACAAGTCGGCCGGCATCGCTGGCTCGGGACACGAGGCGGCGTGGATACGCATCGAGCCCTCGGGTGCCGTCAACGCGTCGGTGGGCCTGGGCGCCACAGGACAAGGCTACGAGACCTCGCTGGCCAACGCCGTGGCCGATGGCCTGGGCGTGTCACCGGCCGACGTGCGCGTGCTGCTGGGCCACACCGACATCGCGCCCTACGGCATGGGCAGCCGCGGTGCGCGTGGGGGAACCGCTGGCGGCGGCACGCTCTACCTGTGCGCGCAGCAGGCCCGCACAACCGTTCTGGCCATTGCGGCGCACCTGTTGGGCCTGGCCGACGCGCAGGCGCTGCGCCTGCTCGAGAGCCGGGTGCAGCAGCAGGTCGAAGACCGATGGACGGACACGGCGCTGACCCTGGCCGACATCGCCCGCGTGGCCTACCTGGACCCGCTGGCGCTGCCACCTGGCGTGAACCCGGGGCTGGAGTTCCACCTGACCTACGAGCCGCCGCCCATGACCTACTCCAACGCCTCCCACGCCTGTGTGGTGGAAGTGGATGGTGCCACCGGTGCGGTGCACATCGAGCGCTATGTCGTGGCCGAGGACTGCGGCACCGTGCTCAGTCCCGTGGTGGTGGAAGGCCAGCAGCACGGGGCCATTGCCATGGGTCTTTCGGGATCGCTTTTCGAGCACGTCGAATACGACAGCGCCACCGGGCAGAACCTGTCGGGCTCGCTGGCCGACTACCTGGTGGCCACTTCGCACGAGTTGCCTCACTTCGAGCTGATCCCCATGCACACCCCCAACCGCAGCACGCCGGCCGGCATCAAGGGCATGGCCGAGGGCGGCGTGATGGGTGCCATCGGTGCGCTGAGCAACGCCGTCAACGACGCGCTGGCGCACCTGGGGGTGGTGGTCAACCAGCAGCCCCTGACCCCCATGTACCTGCGCGGCCTGATTCGCCAGGCGCAAAAGAACCCCAACAAGACAAGCACATGAACATCACTTCCAACACCACTGCACGCATCGGCTTCATCGGCCTGGGCATCATGGGCCAGAGCATGGCCGGCCACCTGCTGGCCGCCGGCCATCCGCTGGCGCTCTACAACCGCAGCCGCGAGAAGGCGCAAGCCCTCGTCGACAAGGGCGCGCAGTGGTGCGACACCCCGGCCCAGGTGGCGGCGCAGTCCGACATCGTCATCACCATGGTCGGCTACCCCAGCGATGTGGAGCAGGTGTGGCTGGGCAGCGAGGGCATCATCGCCAACGCGCGCAACGCCTTGCTGATCGACATGACCACGTCCAGCCCAGCCCTGGCGGTCCGTCTGGCCGCCGAAGCAGAAAAGGGCGGTCACCAGGCACTGGACGCGCCCGTGTCCGGTGGCGACGTGGGCGCGCGCGAGGCCAGGTTGTCCATCATGGTCGGGGGCGACCCGGCCGCATATCAGGCGGCATTGCCGGTGCTGCGCCTGCTCGGGACCAACGTCGTCCATGTCGGCGCTGCCGGGGCCGGTCAGCACACCAAGATGAGCAACCAGATCGTCATCGCCTCGACCATCATGGGTGTGTGTGAAGGGCTGGCCTATGCGCGCGCGGCCGGGCTCGACGAGACCGTTCTGTTGCAGGCCATTGGCGGTGGCGCCGCGGGCAGCTTCCAGCTCAATGTGATGGGGCCTCGCATCGTCAAGGGCGACTTCGCACCGGGCTTCTTCATCGAACATTTCCTGAAGGACCTGGGCATTGCCCTGGCCGAGGCCGAGCGCATGAAGCTGGCGCTGCCCGGTGCCTCACTCGCGCAGAGGCTTTACACCGAACTTTCTGAACGAGGGCTGTCGCGCCAAGGCACGCAGGCACTGTTCCAACACTACCTGGCCGGAGCCTGAACATGGAATTCAGTGGTGAGTACCGTCTGCCCGTCGCGCAACAGCGTGTCTGGGAAGCCCTCAACGACCCCGCTGTGCTGCAGGCCAGCATCGCGGGCTGCCAGCAGCTCGACAAACTTTCTGACACCGAATTCAGCGCCGTCGTCACCACCAAGGTGGGCCCGATCTCGGCCACCTTCCGCGGTGCGGTCGAACTGAGCGACCTCGACCCACCGCGGGGCTACACCTTGACAGGGCGCGGACAAGGCGGCGCGGCCGGCTTCGCACGCATGACGGCCCGCGTGTCGCTGGAGCCGCTGGACGAGGGTGCGGGCACCTGCCTGCGCTACACCGCCGAGGCCGAGATCGGGGGCAAGCTGGCCAGCGTGGGCAGTCGCCTCGTACAGACGGTGGCGAAGAAGAACGCCGACGATTTCTTTGGTGCATTTGCGCGCCAGCTCACGGGTGAGGCCGCACCACGGGCCGAGGTTGCGGTGCAGCCTGCAGCGGTGGTCACACCTGGCGGTCCCATGGCCGGGTTGCCCACGGTGGTCGGTGGCGGCGGTCTGGGCGCTCCGGTGCCCGCCTGGCTGGTGGTGTTTGGTACCGCACTGGGCGTTGCCCTGGGTTATTGCATCGGGTTGCTGGCCCGCTGAATGCCGGCACGCCCAGGAGTGTGAATCGCATGAAACTGATTGACGACATCGTTGGGCAGGCCGCGGGCATCGCCGCTCTGAGGCGCGACATCCACGCCCACCCGGAACTCTGTTTTGAGGAGAAGCGCACCGCCGACATCGTGGCCACCAAACTCACCGAATGGGGCATTCCTGTTCACCGTGGGCTGGCGGGCACCGGTGTGGTGGGCACGGTGCATGGGCGCGACGGAGGTGCCAGTGGCCGTGCGTTGGGGCTGCGAGCCGACATGGACGCCTTGCCCCTGCAAGAGCTCAACCGGTTTGCGCATGCGAGCCAGCACGCCGGCAAGATGCACGCCTGTGGGCACGATGGGCACACCGCCATGCTGCTGGCCGCAGCCCAGGAGCTGGCGCGAAACCGCGACTTCGACGGCACCGTCTACCTGATCTTCCAGCCAGCCGAGGAGGATGGCGGTGGCGCCCGCGTGATGATCGAACAGGGCTTGTTCGAGCTGTTCCCCATGCAGGCCGTCTTCGGCATGCACAACTGGCCTGGGGCGCCGATGGGCACTTTTGCGGTCAGCCCTGGGCCGGTGATGGCGTCCAGCAACGACTTCCGCATCACCATACGCGGCAGGGGCAGCCACGCGGCCCTGCCGAACAACGGCATCGATCCCATCCCGGTGGCCTGCCAGATGGTGCAGGCCTTCCAGACCATCATCAGCCGCAACAAGAAGCCGGTCGACGCGGGCGTCCTTTCGGTCACCATGATCCACGCCGGTGAAGCCACCAACGTCGTGCCCGATTCATGCGAGCTGCAAGGCACGGTGCGCACTTTCTCCCTGGAGGTTCTGGACCTGATCGAAAAACGCATGAAGGACGTGGCTCAACACACCTGTGATGCCTACGGGGCCGGGTGTGAATTCGAGTTCCATCGCAAGTACCCGCCCACCGTCAACAGCGGGATCGAGGCTTCGCTGGCGCGCGCGGTGATGGCCAACATCGTTGGAACTTCCCGGGTCCTGACCCAGCAGCCCGCCATGGCTTCGGAGGACTTTTCCTACATGCTGCAGGCCAAGCCGGGTGCATACGTCTTCATCTCCAACGGTGAGGGGACGCACCGCGACATGGGTCACGGCGAGGGGCCCTGCACATTGCACAACCCCAGCTACGACTTCAACGACAAGCTGATCCCGCTGGGCGCCACCTACTGGGTTCAGCTGGCTCGGACCTGGCTGGCGAGCCCCTAGACGAGTGTGGGCCTGAGCCGATGGAAAACCTGGATCTGTTCGTGCTTCGCAGCTTGCTCGGCTGGCGGTTGTCCGGGCAGCGCGCCGTGCTCGCCACCGTGGTTCGAACCTGGGGCTCCGCGCCCCGTCCGGTCGGTTCCATCATGGCGCTTTCCGAAGATGGGCAGGTCGTGGGGTCGGTTTCGGGGGGGTGCATCGAAGACGACCTGATCCATCGATTCACCCCGGCTTATCTCCCTGGGCCATCGGCCGGTCCTGAGCGCCACGCCATCCCCCACGGGCCGCCAAAGCTCGTCAGATACGGCATCGACGCCGATGAGGCGCATCGCTTTGGACTCCCTTGCGGCGGCACGCTGGAACTGGTGCTGGAGTTCGATCCCGATGCCGCCGTGTTGCAGGCGCTGGTTCAGCGGCTGTCGTGCGGCGAAATGGTTCGGCGTGTGCTCAGCATGGTCGACGGCAGCGTTCAGTTGCATCCGGCGCAGGCCGGTGACGGTCTGTGCCTGGACGAACAATCGCTTCGCAATACCTATGGCCCCGAGTACCGCATGCTGCTCATCGGTGCTGGTCAACTGACCGAGTACCTGGCGACCATGGCTGTGTTCAGCGGTTTCGCGGTCACAGTGTGCGACCCGCGGGAAGAATACCGGCGCGCCTGGTCGGTGCCGAACGTGCGACTGGCCACCGGCATGCCGGACGACGTGGTGCGTGCCTTCCGGCCGGACCGGCGCTGCTGTGTGGTCGCACTGACGCACGACCCCAAGCTGGACGACATGGCCCTGCTGGAGGCCCTGACCAGCGAGGCTTTCTATGTGGGCGCCATCGGCTCTCGCCGCAACAACGATGCGCGACGCGACCGCATGAGAACCCACTTTGATCTCAGCGAACAGACGCTGTCCAGATTGCGCGGGCCCATCGGGATCTATATCGGCAGCAAGACCCCGCCGGAGATCGCCATCAGCGTGATGGCCGAGATTCTGGGTGTCAAGAACGGTGTCCATCTGCATGACAGCATGGCCGTGGCAGCCGCCAAGGACCATCTGCTGCGCTGTCCGAATGGCTTGACCGATCCCGCGCCAACCGCAGCGGCCTCGGCACCGCCACGCGAGCCGCTTCCGTTGCACCGCGTGAGTTGCCCAGATCCGGGCCCGGGAACGTTGGAGCCCTCTGGGCCTGCATGAGATGGACAGGGTGGGCGCCGTGGTCCTTGCTGCAGGTGCTGGCGCGCGGATGGGGAACCGCCCGAAGTGCCTGCTCGAACGCCATGGCATTCCATTGATCCAGCACCAGCTGATGGCCCTCTCAGAGGCCGGAGTTACCGAGCAGGTGGTGGTGTTGGGTCATCACGCAGCCCGCATCCAGCCTGTCCTGAGCGACTTCCCCGTCACCCTGGTCTGCAACCCCGATCCCGCTGCAGGGCAAGTGTCATCGCTCCGGCTCGGGCTGCGGTCGCTTTCATCCCGCGTTGACACGGTGTTGGTGGCGCTGGCGGACCAGCCCCTGGTCAACGCCCAGGACATCGTCGATCTGCTCGGTGCCTACCGTCAGCGACCTGCTGGAACGTCCCTGGTGCGAGCCGATGTGGACGGACTGCCCGGTAATCCTGTGGTGTTCAGCGCCGAGGTGTGCGAGGAAATCCTGAACAGCGAACCGGCGTTCGGCGGCAAGCAATGGCAAGAGGCCCATCCCGACAAAGTCCATCGCTGGATCAGCGGGAATACCCACTACCGCATGGATGTCGATAGTCCGGAAGACATCGAGCTTCTGGCCGCGCGAACGGGGCATCGATTGCACTGGCCCAAGGACCTGGCTTTCCAGCGCTGAAGGCACGGGTTGGGCGTTCCTGTCTGGTGCGCCCGCTGGAGGCGGCCCTGACCGCCGCCGCCACCTCGTTGCGCACCCAGTCGCGTGGCATGAACGATGCCGAGGGCATCTTCAGATGCTGAACCACACCGTGCAGCGCGACGGGCAGCCATTCGTGGCCACATCACCAGATCTGAAGCGCAGCGGTCTTGGGCACGCTCCTGCTGCCCTTGGCCATCGGATGCATGGGGTAGCCCGTCGCCGTTTTCTCCACGCAATACAGCGCGGCGCAGTCTGGCAGGGAAGACCGGATCGTGTCCAGGACCTGCTCGAACCACTCGGGGCATTTTCTGGCCAGCGCACCCCAGGCGATGAGCACCGCGCCCGATCGCCGGACTTCGGCCGCGATGACCTCCAGATTCTGCTCGAGCATTCTGGCGTCCTTCTTGCGACCCGTGATGGCGTGCCGGGTCATCTCGATCGCGTCACCCAGGTACCGGCTGCACAGGGGAATGCCATGGGCCACCACGATGCCCCCGAAGCCGTTGTGCGAGGCGATGCAGCACAGCTGCAGGATGGTCGGGTCGTCTGTTGCGTGATCGGCCGTTGGCGGGTTGAACATCACCACCAGAAGCCTCGGCCGGCCATCCCAGGTTCGCGAAAACGACCACAGGTACTGTCCACACGGTGAGACGTTTGCCGTTCGGGCCATGGTTGATTGCGCGTGCATCACATCCTTTGATACCGAAGGATCGGCCCGATGGTTTCACCCCTGTCCGCAACGCGTGGTGGCTTTGAGCCCCAGGAGGACTTGCGAGATGAAATTTCCCCAAAAATTCCTGCTCCCTGCCGCGCTGATGGCCCTGCTCGGCGTCGCCGGATCGGCCACCGCAACGGACACCTTGTTGGTCACGGCCACGGTGAGTGCCGCCTGCGTGGTGGGCACGTCCCCGGTGGCGTTCGGGGCCTACAACCCCATCGGCGGCGCCGCCGCTTCCGGCTCGGGCAATGTCAACGTGTCCTGCACCGGCACGGTGGGCCTGTTCGTGGACTACAGCATCTCCCTGGGCAAAGGGGCCTACGGCGCCACCTACAACGACCGCCAGATGGCCAACGGCGCTTCCCGGCTCACCTACCAGCTCTATGGCGACTCCGGCTCGGGCGGCGCCTGTTCGGTGGTCTGGGGCGATGGCACGGGCGCCACCAGCACCGTCGGCGGTTCGCTGCTGATCGTGCTGCTGGGCTCCACCATCAACCGGCAGGTCTGCGGCACCCTGCCCGCCAACCAGGTCGGCGCGACACCCGGTGGCTACAGCGACACGGTCCAGGTCGTGGTGACCTACAACTGAATTGCGCGTTTCTGCTCCCAGGCCCAGGCGTGTTCGATCAGCGTCTCCAGTGCCGCAAACTGCGGTTTCCAGCCCAGCTGCGCCGTCGCGGCGCGTGAATCGGCCACCAGGCGCGCCGGGTCGCCTGCGCGGCGCTCGGCGTACACCACCGGGATCTCGCGGCCCGTCACCTTGCGCGCCGTGTCGATCACTTCCTGCACCGAAAACCCGCTGCCGTTGCCCAGGTTGTAGGCCTGGCTGCCCGCGCCGCCCATCAGGCTCTGCAGCGCCAGCCAGTGCGCCTGGCACAGGTCGTTGATGTGCACGTAGTCGCGGATGCAGGTGCCGTCGGGCGTGTCGTAGTCGCGTCCGAACACGCTGATGTGCGACCGCCGGCCCGAAGCCGCCTGCAACACCAGCGGGATCAGGTGCGTCTCCGGGTCGTGGCGCTCGCCCAGTTCACCCGCCGGGTCGGCGCCCGCCGCGTTGAAATAGCGCAGGCAGACCGACTTCAGCCCATAGGCCCGGTCGTAGTCCGCCAGCGCCTGCTCCACCATCAGCTTCGTGCGGCCATACGGGTTGATCGGCGCCTGCCGGTGCTGCTCGTCGATCGTGTCGCTCTGCGGCTCGCCGAAGATCGCCGCCGTGGACGAGAAGATGAAGCGCTTCACCCCCGCCGCCACCATCGCGTCCAGCAGGTTCAGCGTGTTCACCACGTTGTTCTGGTAATACTTCGCCGGCGCCACCACCGACTCGCCCACCTGGATGAACGAGGCGAAATGCATCACCGCGTCAAACCGGCCTTCGGCCAGCAGCCGGTCGAGCAGCGCCCGGTCGGCGATGTCGCCCTTCAAGAAGGTGCCGTGCAACACCGCATCGGCGTGCCCGCCCGAGAGGTTGTCCAGCGTCATCGCCGCGCAGCCTGCCAGGCCCAGGTGCTTCACCATGTGCGAGCCGATGTAGCCCGCGCCGCCCACCACCAGAATGTTCATGTTTGGCTTCTTTGGTTTCAATGTTGTCGAGTGTTGCCGCCGCCCAGACGCAAAAAAAGCCCCGAAGGGCTTTTTTTGTTTCCCGCCTGGGGATCAGCTGCGGCTGATCGGGCGGCGCACCGGGGTGGGCGTCACGACCACGGCCGGGTTGCCGGGCTGGGTGGGGGTGGTCACGGTGGCGCCGTTGCCCTTGCGGTTCTGGTTCACGTTGTACGCCAGTGCGGCCACGCCGCCGCCAGCCAGCAACAGGCCGTTGCCACCGGCGAGGACGCCACCGCCGCCGCCACCAACGCCGCTGCCGCTGCCGCCTGCGCCGCGCGCAGCCACGTTTTGGGTGCAAGCCGCTTCGGTCACGGGCATGGACTGGCCGGGCGCCAGGATGGCCGTGCAACCGCTGGCGAACTGCACGGTCACCGAGCCGCTGCCGGAGGTGAGCAGCTGGCCGCCGGTGGGCAGGGGCATGCCGGGGGTGACGTTGACCAGCGTGTTGCCGGACGACATGGTCACCAGGCCGTTGACCGAGGTCACGGTGGCGCCGGCTTGAGCGAATGCAGAGCCAGCAACAGCTGTGATGGCCAAGGCGAGAGCGAGTTGTTTCATGTGAATACCTCCGAAGTTTTAACGATAGTAAGTGGGGCTGTGTGACACGTCAACCCCGGAAACAGAAAAAATCAAATGTTTTCAATGACTTGAAACCATTTGGTGCGGATCAAGGTAGGCCCCGCACCTTTGAGAACCATTTACCAAAGGCTGATGGGCGTGATGCCTCTTTTTGGGGCAGTCCGAAGTCTGTTGGCGACAGGTTTTCGAGCACCGCGATCGGCCGCTCGACCACCATGCGTTGCGCTTCCGCATCACCCACCAGCCGCCGCACCACCTCCAGCCCCTCGCTCAGCCGCGGGCAGCGCCGGCCGGTGGAATGGGCGTCGGTCGCCAGGATGTGCGTGAAGCCGTCGCCCACGAAGCGCTCGCCCCATTGCTGCGCGCGCTTGCCAAAGGCCCCCGTCAGCGCCCCCGCCGTCACCTGCATCCACGCGCCCTGCGCCACCATGCGCTGGAACACCGGGTAATGGCTCTCCACCCAGGTCAGCCGCTCGGGGTGCGTGATGATGGGCGTGTAGCCCGAGGTGATCAGGTTGAACACCGAATCCTCCAGCCGCGGCGGTGGCGTGGTGTGCGAAGGCTCCAGCAGAAAGTAGCGCGAGTGGTTCAGCGTCGGCACCAGCCCGCTTTTCAGCCCGTCGATCAGGCCCGGCACCAGGTGCACGTCGGCCCCCACCACCAGCTTCAGCGGGATGCCGTTGCTGGCCAGATCCGCCTGCAGGCGAAAGCGCGCGCACTCGATGCCCGGGCCGTCGTTCATGTACATGCCGGGGTAGATGTGCGGCGTGCAGGCCATGGTGTGGATGCCGTCGGCCACGGCGATGCGCGCCATCTCCAGCGACTCGTCCAGTGTCTTCGCCCCGTCGTCGATGCCCGGCAGGATGTGGCTGTGCAGATCGATCATGGCGGGTTCGCTTCCTGGGTTGCGGGTGCCTGCACCAGCGTGAATCGGTCGAACACCACCTCGCCGCGCAGGCCGGTCCTGGCCTCGAAAGGTGCCTCGGTCTGCAGCGCCAGCGCCACGCCCAGCCCGCAGTCGGCCGGCACCTCCAGGCTCACACCCAGCGGCTGCCAGGTGCGCCCGCCGGCCATGAGCGGCGCGGTGCGCGCCAGCTCGCGCCCATTGCTGGCGCAGCTGAACACCCAGGCCAGGCCGCGCTCGCTGCGCAGATCGCCCGACTGGAACTCGCCCGCAAACCGGTAGCTGCCCGGCGGCAGCAGCAGGTGCTGGCGCACCAGCGGTGTCTTCATCGCCCGGCCGGTGAACGCCACGCGCAGCACCTGGCCGCGCTCGCGCCGCCCGGCCAGGTCGATGCGCGCGCCCCCGCGGTGCGGATCGCGCTCGATCACCTCCCAGTCAAACCCCCCGGCCACGAAGTTCTGCTCGAAGTCGCCGTTGAACACATAGCCCAGCGGCCGTTTCCACAGGCGCAGCCAGATCGCGTGCGCCTCCAGCCACAGGCCCTCGGTCTTGAGCTGGCGGATCAGATACAGCCCCAGCGGCGCCGACAGACCCGGCTCCTTCGCCGCCACCAGGCCCACCAGCGGCATCGCGCTCGCCAGTTGCAGCTTCGCCCCCGGCATCGCCCGCAACACGCGGTCGAGCCAGCCTGGATCGGTCTCCACCGCGTCCACCAGCGCCTGCTGCAGCGTGGGCTGGGCGGTCGGCTGGGCCGCCAGCGCCACCAGTTCCGCCAGCACGCGCGTGGCGTCGGCGTTGTGGTGGTGCTGCGAAAGCCGCGTCAGCTTGTCCAGCGCGTCGGGCCAGCGCTGCGCGCGCAGCGCCTCGTTGGCCTGCAGCTGCAACACCGTCACATCCTGCGGCGCCGCCTGGCCCGCCGCCGCCAGCAGCGCCGGAGCGTCCAGCCCCGCGGCCGTCTCGGGCCGGTGCGCCAGCCCGGTCAGCTCCACCAGCGCCTGCGAATCGCCCGGGTTCGCCGCCAGCCGCTCCTGCAGCCGGGCCACGCGCTCCTGCGGCGTGCGGCCGTTGATCTCCTCGCACACCGGCAGGTTGGGCCACTCGTTCTTCCAGCACGACATCGTGATGTTCACGTCCCAGGCCTTCCAGCCCAGCCACAGCGCCGCCAGCACCAGCAGCGCAAACACGCCCATGCGCGCCGGCGTCCAGCCCGGTTTCGCGTCGTTCAGGGTCGCTGCCGTCATTGCAATTTCTCCGCCACCAAATGCGTCAGCACCGGTTGCCCGTCCTGCGGCTGGAAGAACGCGCGCAGGTGCAGGTCGCGCACGCGCGCCTCGTTGTTCATATCTTGTGTGTGCAACACGATCACGCCATCCACCACCAGCTGCCCCCCCTGCGTGCGCGAGCTGAAGCGCACATGGCCCAGCTGCGTCACGCGCAGACCCGCCAGCAACTGGTTGAACCGGCCCACGAAGCGGCCCGTGTCCGGGTGCGCCCGAAAACCACTGTCGATCCACTGCGCCATGTTCTCGCCGCGCCCGCTGGGCAGGCTGGCCACCAGGTTCGACAGCGCCGGCTGCACCTGCTCCAGCGTCGGCGCGGGGAGCGCCGCGCGTGGTGCCGCAGGCGCCACCGGCTCGGCGGGCAACGCAGCCGGGGCAGGGGCCGGTGCAGCCGCCTTCGGCATCGGCACTGGCGCCGGCACAGCCGCCGCCACCGCCATCGAAACCGGCATCGCCATCGGCGCCACCATCCGGGTGTCCATCGTCAGGCTCAGCGCGGCCCCGTCCGGGGCGCCGCTGGCGCTGCCCTCGGCCGCCTTCGCCGCCGCCAGCTCGCGGTTGGTCCGGTTGCGGCGCGGCTTCGGCTGGGGTGCCACGGGCTCCGGCTCCGCCACAGGCGCCGGGGCCGGGGCCGGCGCGGTGTCCACCTGCGCCTCGCTCGCCGCCCCGCCCGCCAGCACCAGGCTGGTCTCGGCCTGCAGCGTCGGGTTGGCCACGCTGGGCAGCTTGCGCACCGCCAGCGAGCCGCTGTCGCCCGCGGGGCCGTTCAGCAGCAGCGCCGTCGCCGCGCCCAGCGCGCCCAGCGAAGCCAGCGCGATCTTCACGCCGCGCGGCACCCGCGGGCCCGTGCGCTCCGCCGCCGCATCCGCGTCTTTCTTGGGCCGCAGCGTCAGCACGCGCGAGCGCGGTGTCGCCGGCTTCTTCTGCGCCACCTTCGCCGAAGCCGCCGCCGCACCCGCAGCAGCAGCCACTGGCTGCGCCGACGCCAGTGCGGCGTTGTAGTCCGAGCGCCGCTCGAAGGACGACAACACATCGTTCGCCTGGTTGATGCGCGTGGCCGCGTCCGCAGGCCAGGCCTCGTCGCTGCCGGCGGCAAAGTCCGGGTGCGTCAGGCGGATCATCAGCCGGTAGTGCTCGCGCAGCTCGTCCGCTTCGCAGCCCGGCGCCAGGCCGAGCAGGGTGTAGTGGTCCACGCCGGGGCGCAGCAGCACCGTGCGCACAAAAAAGCGCGCCGCGCGCTTCAGCTCGTCGGTCTGCGCCGGCTCGTGCGCCAGATCGGCCAGCCCGTCCACCGAACGCCCCACCGCCAGCTGCAGCACCGCCAGCGTGTGCTCAAACAGCGGGCGCGGCTCGCGCAGCACCACCCGGTAGCGCCCGGGCGAGCGCTCGAAATCGAGCAGCGCGGGCAGCAGGCTGCTCCAGTCCGGCGGGAGCGGGGTCATGCCTCTGCGGTGGCCGTCGGGCCGAGCGTCGGCTCGGCGCGGGTGCTCGCCGCCAGCGGCGCCGGCTGCGTGCCCGGGGCGGGCTGCGGCTTGGCCGCGCGCGGCGTGTGTGCGTCGCCGTAGCCGTAATACGACTCGTAGGCGTAGTCGCTGCTGTGCTCGTTGCGCGCGTGCGTCAGCACCACGCCCATCGGCGCGATGCCCGCGTTGCGCAGGCGGCGCATCGCGTCCTTGATGCTGTCTTTCTTGGTGCTGGAGGCCTTCACGGCAAACACCACGTGCTGGATCTGGTTGCCCAGCACCACCGCGTCCGCAATGCCCAGCAGCGGCGGCCCGTCGATCACCACCTGCGCAAAGCCCAGCTCCTGCGCCTTTTGCATCAGCATCGCCAGCTTCGGCCCCATCAGCAGCTCCACCGGATCGGGCGGCGTCGGCCCGGCCAGCAACACGCTCAGGTTCGGAATCACCGTCGGCTGGATCAGCATCTCGCTGCCGCGGTCACCGCTCAGCAGGTTCGAAAGACCGCGCTCGTTGGGCATGCGCAGCGCCTTGTGCACCGCGCTCTTGCGCATGTCGGCGTCGATCAGCAGCACGCGCTGGCCCAGCTGCGCGAAGTTGATCGCCAGCGCGATCGCCGTGGTCGTCTTGCCCTCGCTCTTGCCGCAGCTCGTCACCATGAAGCGCTTGGGCGCGCCGTCGGCGGTTGAAAACTGCAGCGCCGTGCGCATGGAGCGGTAGGCCTCGGCAAAACCGCTGCGCGGCTCGCGGTGCGCCAGCAGCGCGATCGACTCCTCGCTGCCTTTCTCCTGCTTGGTCATCGGAATCAGGCCCAGCAGCGGCAGGCCCAGCGTGCCCTCGATCTCGTCGGCGTGTTTGATGGAGTCGTCCATCTGCTCGCGCAGCAGCGCCGCCAGCATGCCCAGGAACACCCCGAGCACCAGGCCCAGCGCCAGGTTGACCAGCGGCTTGGGCTTGGCCGGGAACAGCGACGCCGTAGCCTCGTCCACGATGCTCACGTTGTTGGTCGTGATGCCCGCCGTCACGCTCACTTCTTTGAGGCGCTGCAAGAGGGCGTCATACACCTGCCGGTTGGTCTCGAGCTCGCGCTGCAGCAGGTTCATGTCGACGCTGCGGTCCTGCACGCTGATCACCTCGCTGCGCGTGCTGGCCACCTTGGCCCTGAGCGCCTCTTCTTGCTGCTTGGCCGCTTCAAACTGCCCCTTGATGCTGGCCAGGATGGTGTCCACCTCGGCCTTGATGCGGCTGTTCAGCTCGCCGATCTGCGCGCGCGCCTGCACCATGGTCGGGAACTCGGGCTTGTAGGTGGCGAGGTTCTTGGCGTATTCGGCTTCGAGCTTGGCTTTCTGCTCCTTGTAGGCCTGAATGGCCGCGTTATCCAGCGCCTGGGGGGCGCTGTCGGGGTTGCGCTTCACCTCGTTGTATTGCGTCTCGGCCTTGATGCGGTCTTGCTGCGCCTTGCCCAGCGCGGCCGAGAAGTCCACAAAGGTCTGCGTGGCGGCGCTGCCCTTGTCGCCCAGGTTCAGAATCTCGTTTTTCTTGGCGTAGTCGTTGATCTGGCGTTCGCTCTCTTCGAGCTTGGCCTTGGTCTGCTTGATCTGGTCTTCAAGGAACTGCCGCGCGTACACCGACGAGTCCACCTTGCGCTCGATGTTGCTGGCAATGAAGGCCTTGGCCATGGTGTTGGCGATGCGCGCGGCCAGCTCCGGGTCGGCGTTGAGCACCTTGATCTCGACCAGGCGCGAGTTGCGGATCGGTTCCACCGTCACCGAGCGCTCGAACGAGGCAATCGTTGCCGATCGACCGAGCAGGCGCTCGTCGTCAGACGATGGCTTGAACAGCGTTTGCAGGTTGTTGCCCAGCAGCGCCACAAAGCCCGGCTTTTCTGCATCCGCTTCGCCCGGAAGGCGACCAGGCTCAGACTCCGGGGCTTCGGGCAGCCCGGTCGAGCTCTCCGGCTTGTAAAGCCCCATTTCGTCGATCACGCGCTCGGTCAGGCTGCGGCTCTTGAGCAGCTCGATCTGCGTGCGCAGTTGCAGCTGGTCGGCCGCGGCGCCCTGGTCCACCTCGACCTCGGCGTTGAAGCCCACCACCTTCTGCGCCGCGCGGTCGATCTGCAGCAACGCTGTGCTTTGATATTGCGGTGTCACGCGGAGCGTGTAGACCACGGCCGCCAGGGTGCACAGCGCCGTGGTGCCCACGATGGTCCATTTGTGCTTCAGCAGCGTGCGAAAGATTGCCTTGAGGTCGATCTCATCGCTATCCTGGGCGTCGGCCTCTTGTTGCTGCGCCAGCAGTTGGGTCTGCAGCGCGCCGCTCGGGCGCAGGGCCAGCGCGCCCGTTGGCTGGGGCTGCTGGGGAAGAGAAGGCAGGTTTTCGGGTGAAGACATGGCGTGAACTGGTGAGCGGCTGTTTCAGCGACTGAATGGGTTGATCGTGTCGACGATGTCGCGGAACAGCGAGTCGCGCAGGGCGGCGCGGCTCGCATTGCGTTGCACCACGATCACGTCGTCGGAGCTGATGCTCGGGTCTGCCTCTTCGCCTGAGCGCACCTTGTCGAGGTCGTAAACGAACTGCTCGCGCGCGCTGCCCGCGCCGTTGCGAAACACCACGATCTGGTTGATGTTGGCGTAGGGGGCGTAGCCACCGGACAGCGCCAGCGCGCGCAGCAGCGTGAGCTGCCCCGTGACCGGGTAGATGCCCGGCTTGGCCACGGCGCCTTCGATGGTGATGCGCTGCGTGGTGAACTCCTTGATGAAGAGCGAGACCTGCGGGTTTTGCAGGTATTTTTCTTCGTACTTGGCTGCGATCAGCTTCTCGGCGTCTTGCGCCGTCAGCCCTGCCACCGGAACCGGCCCGATGAGCGGCAGCGAAATCAGGCCCGAAGCGTTCACGCGCACATCGCGCTTCATGTCGGGCACGCCGAACACGTCGAATTCGAGCAGGTCGTTGGACGACATGCGGTAGTCGGAGCCCACCGTGGCCAGCGAATTGAGCGCAACGGGCTCGCCCGTGGCCGGGTCGACCGCCGTGGCCTGGCCCACCGGCCTGGGGCTCACGGGTGCCGAGCCCACGGGCGATTGAAGTGGTGCTTGCAGGGGCGAGGCCTGCAGCGGCGCCGTCTGCGCCTGTGCGGGCAGGGCGGCGGCGCTGGCGGCGCACCAGGCCAGTGCGAGCAAAGCGCCGCCCCAGGCTGGCCGTGTCAAAAATAGGTTCATGGTCTGGGGCTCCCCGGGGCGCGTGTAGCGTTCAAACATAAGTCCTTGATTTTACTTTTTGCGGATCTACGGCTGGTGTAACGGGCTGTCTCAGGAACACACCCAGCAAGAAGGCGGCCAGCATGGCGTTGGCCGGTATGCGAAACGGGTAGTCCACCCAGGCGTGCAGCAGCGTGGCCAGCAGGCCCAGCCCGCAGGCCACGGCCAGGCGGTCGGCGCTGCTCCATGTACCGCGCCCGGCGGTAAAAAGTTGCAACGCCCGCCTGCCCATGAGCGCCAACGCCAGCGCCATGGCCACCAGGCCCAGCGCGCCGGTCTCCATCAAGATCTGCAGGTAGTCGTTGTGGGCCAGGTCCAGCCAGTAGCGGCCCACCTCGGGCGCCTGGAAGCGCGGGAACACCCAGGCGTAAGACCCCAGGCCAGAGCCCAGCGGCCAGTAAGCGAGCGCGCCCTGCCAGGTGGCTTCGCGCGTCAGCGCGCGCAGGGCATCGTCCGCCG
Organism: Hydrogenophaga sp. ZJX-1; assembly: GCF_048590325.1. NCBI lineage: Bacteria > Pseudomonadati > Pseudomonadota > Betaproteobacteria > Burkholderiales > Comamonadaceae > Hydrogenophaga > Hydrogenophaga sp. ZJX-1. Next base: position 776,436 of record NZ_JBMBRA010000002.1, on the reverse strand, counting down.
CCAGGCGCTCGGCGTCAAAGCGCTCCACCCAGTCCAGCCCGCCCATGAAGAGCGCCACCGCCAGCAAACCCAGCGCCAGCGCGGGCAGCCCCAGGCGCCGCAACCAGCCGCCGCGCCCGCTTGCCGCGCTCTCGCGCGCTGGCGCCAGCAGGGCCAGCGCCAGCAGGGCCACCAGCAGCGCCGTGGCAATGCCCGTGCGCGAGGTGCTGGCCAGGGCTGCCGTCAGCAACGTCAGCAGTGCCAGCATGCCCCACCAGGGACTACGGCGATCTCCGTCGCTGCGGCGTGGCCGGCCAGACACGCCCCAAAAGCCCATCACTGCCAGCGGCATAGCCATGGCCAACAGATTAGCAAACGTGTTCTTGCTGGCGAACGTTCCAACAATTGGCACATTTGATTGCATACCGAAACGGAGCAACTCTTCAGTACCAAGCTGAAGCAAACCAATAAAAGCTTGAAAAACTGCAACGGCCACCCATAGCCAAACCAAAGATCGTACCTGCGAATCACTGGCAAAGAATGCGGTCAAAAAACAGCAAATTACGGGAATACTTACCAAATACGAAAACTCTGTCGCTGTAGGGGTCATCGTGATTTGCCCGAATCCCGGCCACGGCATTAACTGAACCAGTGCACCAAATATGGGTGCACTGGTCAACAACCAGAAAGCCCAGTCATTCCATTTCAAATTACTTAACCGAGGCCGAGCTCCCGAGCGGATGACAGCAATCGACAGCGTAAGCAATATGGCAAGCGCCAACCACTCCAGCAGGATCAACGCAATGCTCCGATTGCCGCCACGCACTATTGAGGAAAAGACGATCAAGACCGATAGCATCCCCCAAGCAACTTGAGAAATATGCTGACTGGACGCCCGTGCATTGAGTGGGGGGTATGGCATCGATAATGGTGAAGCAAGTGTGGGAGGATCGCGCGCCGGAGATGGATTTCAAGTAATGATTGTTCTCATTCAAATAATCCGCATCCGATCATGTGAGAAAAAGAAGAAGTGCATTTCACAAGAAACCATTATTGATCGTTCTGCTAGGACTTGAAGCGCTCATGATTTGTTCTTCCAGGAAGCTGATGGATTGCAGCCTCAGTGGTGAAAGTTTCATCTTTACATTTTCCCAATCGGCATCCAAACTCATGGGGGATTGGCTAATTAGAGCGCTAAAGTTGGAATGGAGACGGTCGTTCAAACCTACCCAAGCAAGAGCTTGGGTGAGTTTCATTTTCTTTTTCTCGTCCACATGGGCAAAAAATGGACGCTTGAAAATGATCGAGAACAATACTCCATGGAAAAAGTCGGTAATAACGGTTGACGAGTGTTTGATAAGACGGAGCCACTCTTCCGGTCCTATTCCCAGGAAATTCATATCCGCGTGCCTGTGACGGCATCCGACGCAGACTACTTTGAGGTTGTTAGAGGATGCAAAATCGCGAACGATTGACATATCCGAATCAGATAACCAAGAGTAGACTGCAACGTATTTATCGGTAAATAACGGCGGTAAGTCCATCGACTCAAAATTCCAAATCAGAGTGGGGTCGAGAACCTCTTGAGAAGGAGTGCTGGTTAACTGATCAACCATGGCCTTTGTCGAGGAATCCCGAATTCCTAGTGCAGAAAATCTTGAAAGCAATGGAGATACTTGTGATTTGTAATCATGCAGATTCGTAACAGTAGACGCGGTGGCCGCATAAGCTACCAATCTTGTGCGCTTCTCATTGAGGAAAGACAAGTAGTAGGAAGGATCGAATTTGCGCATATGGTCGACCTTCCAGACTTCATCACTTCCAGTGAAGGCAATGTCGTATTCCTTTTTTGTAAGTTCTCGGAGTTTGGACGAAGAAAAGACAGGGGCCCCACTCATTCTAATGTGAGACTTCACAAAGTGGTAGAACTTAAGAATCCGAGAAAAATTCTGTGCTGAGCGACGTTTTCCAAGAAACAAGGATTTACCATATTGCAACAAATTATGTGGCGGCATATAGTTGATTACTTCAACCTGCATCCCCTTTGATTGCAGAAAACTTGTCAATGCGAAGCATTGAAGTGTGGCGCCGAAATTAGGCGTGTTATGAAAGGTCAGAATTGCTGCCTTTGGAGCCAGATTTGAGCTGTTTGAAGAGGGTGGTTTGTCAAGCATTGCGTTTATTTCAGTGATAGTGATGTGACACCAAAGAATTTAGATCGAGTCTTGCGGAGGAAGCAATGCGAAAGTCCTGGCGTAAGTTGCCAGCCGCAATCAACATGATGACGTTTTCATCAGCTGGAATGTTGACTGTCGATCGAAGTAATTTATCTTGACGTGCGGTTGCAGACCAATTCAAAGGGCATGAACCCAGTCCCAAGTAGGTAAGCGAGTATAGGAGGGTCATAGAGAAGAGTCCGCCATCGATCCATCCTTGGTTGCGTTCCCTAGCACCCCGGAAAATGCCAAGTTTGGATGTAACAATCAGCACTGAAGGAATTTCTTCGGAAAACCCCCTGTTGCCACCTTGAATTTTTAGGATAGCGCTCAATAATTTTGGATCTGTAACTATCGTTACTCTACAACCTTGTCGATTGCACACGGAGGGTGATCGGCCTGCGAATTCAATGGCTTCGTAGATTGACGCCAAATTGGGGGGATGATCATCAAACATACGCACACTGCGTCTTGCTTGCAACAGCGTTCGAAAATCGCCACGTGCTAACGTATGAGTATCTTCACTGTTTCGGAAAAACGCTCCTCCGAGATTCGTATTTGGTGACAATGCTGCGAACTTTCTGAGGGATTCGACTTCTATTGCTGTTGGAAGATTCGAACTATCGTGATAGTTGAAGTAAGCAGAAATCGCGTGACTTGCCGAAATGAATGCTACCTCTGTACGATCCAGCTGGCGACTTTCGAATTCGGTAAGCATCTGCTCAAGCTCTAGCAATGGTGATACACCAAATCCAGGTCGTATGGTTGGCATTGCGAGACCCTTTTCAATCGAATGAGTCTTTTGCAGGATCCTTGCCATAAGTTGCTCGTCCGAGTGTGTTCTCCATTTAGAGGCGGAATAACGAAAATATCTATGAAGGTCGTATATGGTGTTTATCCACAACGAAAAATATTGCCAGATTATTCCGGCGATGCCTTTTAAGTTCATTTATCTGTCCTCTGGGTACGCCTTGGTTTGATTGTTTTAAGTAAGTCCATCAAAAGATCGCGTGCAAAAATGAGACAGCCAATAAAATAGAACCCCACGCCGAGACCGAAAATAACGACAAGTCGGATCCATGGTGACAGATCTGATGGAAACAAATATCCAAGACAAGCAAATAACATTAATATCGCACTTAAAGTAACGCGAAGCCATGCCATTACGATTGGTTTTATAGGAACGTTGAGAAGCTTTCTCAGAAGCAGTAAAGTAACCACAAAACCTCCGAGGCCGCCACACAATCCATACGTTAATGTTACTGCCTCCACTGAATATCTTGCAGCCAAAGCAGCAGGAAATACCGCAAGGGCATACATCATTAGTGAGCGACGAAAAATCTGTGTAGAGAATCCCCTGGCCAACAGAACTTGATTGACAACATTGATCGGGGCAGCCAAAAGTCCGTAGATACACAGAAATTGCAGGGCGCCAACAGCCTGTGATCCGTTCGAATAACCGATTGCCAACGGCAAAAGTATTGGCGCCATAATGATGGCGCCGATCTGCACAGGAATAACGATCAGGCAAGCAAAAGTTATGGTTCTTAGAAGGTTGGACTGTATCCAACCTTCATCGCTCTTTGCTCGGGAAAATAGCGGAAGAACTACGAATCTGTAAGGAGCTAGGATAAGCGTGTCCAACAGAGAGAAGACACGCAAAGCAATTTGCAGAATACCGGCTCCTGTTGTTCCCAGTTGTACGGCAGTCGTGTATTGAAGGATTGGAAGTGCCGCAGCTCCCAAAAGGTGTCTTCCGCCGAGGGCGAGAAGGGTCCGGAGTCTTAATTGAATGTAGCGCCATCGAAAAGTGACCGACGGGCGCCAAGAAGAACTGAGAATTAGAACAACGGTCGCGATAACTGCATTGACCAAGGTAAAGGCAATTAGCGACCAAGAAGAAAATCCGAAGTAGCCCATTGTCACTGCAACAGAGCCCGCAAGAAGGGATGCGATACCAGTGCGAACCGCTAATTTCTTCGTGCGAAGAGCCCTGCGTTGCAACCCTTCGAAGACTGTGCCGACGGACCAAATCAACGGGCAAAGCGATAGCGCCAGAAGATATGAATTAGCGTTCGGGTTTGACAATGGCGCGACTATCAAAGGGGTGGCTGCCACGAGGGCAATAGTTAATACCAGACCGATCGCTAGGCTTAGCCAGAAAAGCGTGGAAGAGTGCCCTTGGTTCAGCCGCCTTTCCTGCACAACGAAATCAGGAATCATGGTTGTGACGAATGCTTGAGCGATGATCACCGGTGCCTGTACGGCAGCAACCACCCCAATCTCTGGTAGCGAAAGCCAACGTGTTAATACAAGAAAGACCAATGCGTTAGTACCCACTCTGGCCCACTGCAGAACAGCGGACCAAAATGTTACAACGACTTTAGAACTAAATTTCAAGTTCGTTCCACACACATAGATCGCAGCAGATTCGCCAATTCTGCAGCTGAGTTGGCCCAGGTGTACTTTTTCGCCCTTAAGTGTCCTTCCTTCCGGAACTGATCGGTTGGCGCAAGAGGTGCTGTCAATTCCTGAATACGGTTAGAGAAGCTATCAATGTCATTACTAGGAAAATAGGCTGCCGCATTGCCCAATACTTCCGGCATAGCGCTTGAATCAGAGGAAACTACTGGACATCCTAATGACATGGCCTCCAGCGGAGGGACGCCAAATCCTTCATAGCGCGAGGGGAATAGGAATAGTCCTGCAGATTCATATAGGGCGCGAAGTTCACCATCAGAAATTCTCCCGAGACGTACGACTCGATTGCTGTTGATATTTACGGTCTCACCGAATACGTTGTTTGCCCCACCACCGACTACAGCCAGTTTCCATTCCGGCGGGGCAGCATTTAGAAATGCCTGCACGGCCAGTGGAATATTTTTGTTTGGACTTTGATTGCCAACAGTCAGTGCAAAGCGACCGGACTCAAGTCCGTTGCGGTTTATGACCTCTGGCTCAGGTGTGCATTCCAGGATGTGCTCGGCACTGTCGTACAGCACTACGAACTTGGATTCGGGTACTTTGCACCACTTGGCCAGCTCGCTCTTAGAAAAGTGCGAAACGGTACCCAATTTCAAGGCTCGATTAGCGATGCGTGGACGAAGGAAGCGGTGCCAAAGGAGGTACTTGCGCGAAAAGTGCTCCGGATGGGCAAAAATTGCGGCGTCGTGCAAGACGAGAACCGAACGACTGTGCAAGAGTGGTCCGGATGCAGTGAGATTGAGCAGCAAGGAATTCCTAGCTGCTATTGCTAGGTCAACCTGTTCCCACAAGTGGCCCTTGTGACGTCCTACTTGAACAATCTGCAGATGGCGCCAGGGCGGTGACCTCGCGTCGCCTGGTGGCACCATTACCACTGGCGCGCCAATGGACTCCAACAGAGCCGGGTCACTGTCAAGCAGATGATCCAGCGCGGTGAGCAGTTCTTCGGCAAACCGCTGCATCCCGGACAAAGGCTGCACCAAGAAGCGGCCGTTGACAACAACCTTAGGCGGCATGAGGCGTCACCTGTGATAAGTAGGATAGGTAGATGTCATCAATGCGCCGGCACATGGTGCGCGCCTCCCAAGAGCTAAGGTCTGTTGAGCGAGCACCGTCGCACAGCGCCAGCAACCGCTCCTTGTTTTTCAGCAGCTCAGCGATCGAAGTGACAGATTCGGCTAAGCCATCAGGTGGGACGATCAGTCCATTGAAACTATGGCTGACCACTTCCTCTACTCCTGGCAGATGGGTGGTGATGCATGGCTTGCCTCCTGCTATGTACTGCATGATGACGCGAGGTAGCCCTTCACGGGTGGAGGTCAGCACGCACAGGTCAGCAAGGGCAATCAGCTTCTCTGGATCGTTCCGATAGCCGAGAAGCAGGACGTTCTGGTCAAGTCCGAACTTCTCGATCGTTTCTTGTACCTGCTGCCGATGTGGGCCTTCTCCCGCCAACACGAGACGAATGTCTGGTTGTTCTCGCACCAGCGATGCGAATGCTTCGATGAATTCGCAGTGCCGTTTGCGCGGCTCAAGAGCTGCCAACATCAGCACCACGGGGGGCTTCGCAGCCCCAGGTTCTAACCGCAGCATTTGATGCCAGTCATCGGGGATAGATGCGTTGCGAAACCGTTCAAGGTCAAATCCGGAATGAACCACATGGTGCCGGGAGGCATCGCCAATGCCGGCATCAAGGTAGAGACTTCGGGTTCCATGTGATACGTTGATAAATGCGTGGGTTATCTTGGCCGCCGCCTTTTCGGCAAGCGTGAACAACAGACGTTGCGCAGTGCCGACATTTGCAAACGGCACGATGTGGACACCATGAATGACAAGCGGTACCTTTGCCGAATGCGCAGCAAACCGCCCCACAATGCCCGCCTTGCTTTGATGGGTGTGGACCACATCGGGGTGCAAAGACTCAAGAAAGCGCGTCAACGCCCGGTAGGCCTTGAAGTCGCTGGCCACCGAAATTGGGTGGATAAACTCTTTGATGCCAACGAGTCGCAGACCGGAGATGGGATTGTCGTAATACGAACGGTCAAAATCTTGCCCATGAACCAAATACACCTCATGGCCCGCAGCAATCTGGGCTTTGCAGGTAGACAGGGTGTTCTCTTCTGATCCAGCCTTGAGCAGCCTGGTGAGTATGTGAACGATTTTCATTCTTTTGGGCGAATCATGGATTTGCGTGACTGCAAACCTGCGTTAAACGGTGGGCGAGTTGGTCCCAGTCATGCACCGATTTCGCCGGAACCTGAGAACGGTCAAACGCCAAGCCACCGCGTATGGCATTTACGAGACTGTCGGTGTCACAAGCCTCATAACCTATGAAATGTGGCTTGCTCTCACTAGCCAATTCCTTGGGAACAACAGAGGGCAATGAACAATATGTGTACTGAAGGAGTCGGTTTGAGTGTTCAGCCTGATACTCAAACCCGGGCTTGACCAGATACGGGGCAAAACCAACATCTGCGAACTTCACCCATGGGACCAATTCCGTGAACGGGCGCTCACCCATTAATTTCACATTTGGTAATTCTGGAATGCCGACGGCCGTGCCGAACTGAATGAAGTCAAAGTCTGGCAGTGCTTCCGCTGCAAGGCGCAGGGACTGTGTATCAAGCCCAGAACTCCCCGATATAACAACCTTCGGCCTGCCATTAGCTGTGTAGGGAGAAACCGTTGCCGCATCAAATGCCGACTTGTCCAGCCCCATTGAATCAAACTGGACATTGGATCCGACGCCGAGGGAGCGTGCCAGATGCTCACTGGCCAAGCTGACCGCATCTACAGAGTGAATAGCTCTTGTTTCAGCATCCAACAGACTCGGAACCGGCCTCACAACAGCAAGATTGTCTGAAACGCGGTAAACGACTGGTGCGTTGCATGCAGCACGAATGGTATCGAGCATCATCAACCCACCACAACTTTCCAAGATTACAAGATCGCTTCCCTTGGAAAAATTCCTTACGACCGGCGCATACGGGCCTGGATACCACGACGTCAGCCCATTCAGCAGGCGTCCAACAAAAGATCTCTGGCGACCAACAGGGTGCCACAAACTAGAAACCACACCCAGCGAAAGCGTTGAGTCAACTTTCTCAAGAGAATTAATGCCACGGACTTCGCCAAATTCAGTTCTTCTGTCTCCCTTCAGTTTTGTCAGAAGACTGAAATCACAGGTAATAAAGCGCACGTGCACACCATTCCGTCGAAGCGCATCGCAAATCCAGTGCATGCTCCCCCGTCTATGCTGAAAATAGAGGTGAAAGGAAAAAATGGTTACGATTTTCATCGCCGATAAGGATGATAAAATTGCTGAGGCAATATAATTTCAGAAGTTTTAGATTGCATTGGCATTTGGTAATACCTCATCCTCCGCGCAAGAAAGGAAACCAAAAGGATGCTATAGATAACCTCTTGACTTGTGATGAAGCTAGCATGCGGAGACAAGATAAGGCATGCGAGAATCATGCCGTAAATGGTGGAGTAAAGTAAATTCAGTGGTGCCTTCAAATATACATATTGAGCGCAGAATCCAAACAAAACGAGTATTAGGACACCCCAAAGACCGAAGTCAACAATGGGGGCAGCCAAAAAAGGTACTTCCCCTGCTGTAACATAGTTGCCGATCTGAATACGTGCGTCTGCTATGAAATCAAGGAGCTTGTTCTGTGTAAAGGTGAAGAAAAATATGAACCGCAACGAATACCAACCAAGTGTTTTGTTATTGTCGAGCTGCCCGATGGTGTTGAGAAGATTGAGGGCATCGTTATATAGATAAAAGAAAAATCCCTCAACGCTTTGATCAAAAACTGAAATATCTTCCGCCATATGGCCGAGGGAGAAGTACTGCTTAGCGGTCCAGGCCCCGACAAGTAGCAGAACTCCGATCGGAATATATCGAGCCCCTATCACTCTTCCGGCAGCGAAGCTTGATCCGATGAAGGCGCCAATAACCGCCACAAAAAAATTAATTCTTCCAGAAACAAGAATCGGGGCTATACCGAGATAGGCAAGCGAAACGAACAGCACTAAAAAGATAGTGAAGCGTTTTCGTGTGTTGGATTTCCAGAGACCCATTCCGAGTAGTGTTGCTGACAGCACCGCAATACCAATGAACCCAGAGCTGATTAGCCGTCCTCCAGGAAATGAGGCGGTCAGTATTACATCGCGTGCTGCAATATTGTCTGCTGCTGCAAGATTCGCAAGACTGGAAATCCCGCCGAATTGAATAATTGCCACTCCAATCCACGCAAAGGCTGTTATAAATGTGAAAAGAAATCCGTTGAAAATAGTTCGAAATGCGCTATCTTCGAGCGGAAAGTGCTTTGGGGTCCGGTGGTTTGGCTTATGTGCGAAATTCACTATCACCCCACCTGCTAGGAATGATAAAAATGCTCCGAATGCCCACAGGTAGGAATATAAGGTTGAATTGTCTATTAATTGCTCTTGGAGTACTAGTCGATGGAAATAAGTGAAGCTGCCATCAAATGTGCTTGCAATGCTGTAAACAAAAAATGCAATAGAAGTGACAATGGCTAGGGCAATGCTTGGAGATGCCAGGCGTTTGAATCTGTTGAATACCCGACGACGGCGAGATTGGTCGAACATGATTAGGGCGCTAATTTTGGTGGCATTGGGTTGACTTGTTGTCAATCAACTTGATGCATTGCGATAAGCCACGCGGCGTAGATACTTCAAAAGAGGTACTTCAATTTTTCGGTAGACGAAATGCCCCGCAATGCAGGCGCCAAGCACGGCAGCAATAAGATAGATAACGCCAATTGATGGGCTGGAAGCCAGTTCTGACTTGCGTAATAGCATCTGAATCGGTCTCTGCACGAACCGGTGACTTAAATAAAGTGAATATGAACTGTCGCCGAGTGCTGTGAGAATGCGAGGAACATTTTTGTCTGAGGTCTTTGCGACGAAAAGGACCCAAGATGCAACAATCAAAGCTGAAGGGATGCCTGCGGATACAAATCGTGGTAATGGGAACGGTTTTTCTGGAAGATTAAGGAAGTACAGCAGTCCGAATCCAATTATGTTTAGAAACATGATGGTCTTCCATGCTGTCTTTTTTGGCCGGCCCAGGGTTTGGTATGTTTTTGCAATGATAATGCCGAAGGCGAATTCAAGTACGATCCCGTCCGTCCATTCTCTGATTGGGGCTGGATACGAAGAGGGGATGAATATGCCAAGAATTGCGAGTGCGGCAATTATTGTTATGCAGATCGCGGCGGCACGATTGGGCTTTAGCAGTAGGGAAAATGCGAAAACCAGATAGAAGAACATTTCATAATTGAGCGTCCAACCAAGTGAAAGTGTTGGTGCAATTCTTCCATCGTATCTTTCGTATGGCAGAAATAGATAAGAAGTCAGAATCTGCAGGGGGTCAAAAATAGCCTCCTTAACTCCACTTGGGGTAAGGTAAATGACGCCAACTAGTAGGGTCGTAAAAATGAAGTAGAGCGGTGCGACCCGAATGAATCTTTGAAGAAGAAAGCTCCTTGGATTGATGGGGAGGCTTTTGTTCGTGATTACTGAGGAAAAGTAGATAATGAAGCCGCTCAGTACAAAAAAGAGATCGACACCCTTTCCCAGCGGATCAGTATCAAAGATCGGTTGAAATCCGAAGTAATGTTTGGATTCTTCTGATGCGTGGGCAATAGTTACCAGAATGGCTGCAATCGCACGCAATGCTTGCAGTGCGAATAGTCGATCAGTTGTTGTGCTTGGGTCTGTTGGAGCCATGGAAGATTTGGCTCTCATGCGTATTTACTTTTGTAGTATTCGTTGTGCCATTTGGCAAAACATGCAATACCATTTTCAAGAGTTGTCTGGGGTTGAAACTGTAAATCTTCTTGGGCTTTGGATATATCAGCAAAAGTCGCGTAGACATCTCCCGGCTGCATCGGGAGGAGATTTTTTGTCGTTTTTCTCCCTAAATTCTTTTCAAGAATACTGATCATTTCAAGAAGGTTTTCTGGTTTGTTATGCCCCAGGTTGTATACGCTATGGCTAACAGAATTATTTGTTGGTTTTCCCTGGCCAATAATGAGCTTCTCGATTGCATCAACAATGTCGTCAATGTAGGTGAAATCACGCATCATGTCGCCGTGGTTGTATACATCAATAGAACGGCCCTCCATAATTGCGTTGGCGAACTTGAAGTAGGCCATATCAGGGCGTCCCCACGGGCCGTAGACAGTGAAAAACCTAAGTCCAGTAGTTGGAATTTTGTATAGGTGAGCATAGGCGTAGGCCATCATTTCGTCCGCCTTTTTAGTCGCGGCATAAAGGGATATCGGTTGATCAACCCTGTCTTCAATAGAAAAAGGAAGCTTGGTGTTTGCGCCGTATACTGATGATGATGACGCATAAACCAGATGCTTGATTTTTGAATGCCGGCACCCTTCCAGAATTGTCAGCATTCCAGTGATATTGCTTTCAACATATGCAAATGGGTTGTCGATTGAGTATCTGACGCCTGCCTGTGCTCCTAGATGAAGGACAACGTCGAAGGCATTTCCGGAAAATAGACTTTCAATGGCAGGTCTGTCAGACAAATCCATGCGGTGGAATGTGAATCCTTTGATGTTTTGCAGAATTTCCAGGCGATCGTGTTTTAGTTGCACATCGTAGTAGTCATTCAAATTATCGATGCCCACGACATCGATGCCGAGTTCAAGCAATCTTTTAGAACTGTGAAAACCGATGAATCCTGCGGCGCCTGTGACGAGAACTTTCATTGCATTGAACTATTAGCTGTTAGTTTTTGGGGGTGCACGCTTGGGGAAATAGACAGTCAGTGCATCGTGTAAATTGGCTGCTTCAGTCGCTGCCGAAAAGGTCGCGCGTGTAGACCTTCTCTTGCGCGTTGTCCAGATCGGGCGTTAAGCGGTTGGCGATGATGATGTCCGACTGCGCCTTGAAGGCTGCGAGATCGTTGACTACTGGTGAGTTGTAGAACTCAAGCTGCTGCAGGACGGGCTCATACACGATGACCCGCACGCCCTTGGCCTTGATGCGTTTCATGACGCCCTGCACGCTGGAGGCACGAAAATTGTCACTTCCAGCTTTCATGACCAGGCGGTAAACCCCCACTGTTTTGGGCCCGCGGCTCAGGATTTCCTGGGCGACGAAGTCTTTGCGCGAACTGTTTGCGCTGACGATGGCACCAATGAGGTTTTGCGGAACAGCGGCATAGTTGGCCAGCAGTTGCTTGGTATCTTTGGGCAGGCAGTAACCGCCATAGCCGAAGCTGGGGTTGTTGTAGTGCGGGCCGATGCGAGGATCGAAGCAGACACCATCTACGATCTGGCGCGTATTGAGGTCGTGGCAGGCAGCGTAGGTGTCCAACTCATTGAAGAAGGCCACGCGCATGGCCAAGTAGGTGTTGGCAAACAGCTTGATGGCTTCGGCCTCGGTGCTGCCGGTGAAAAGGGTCGGTACGTCCTGCCTTACCGCACCTTGCTGCAACAGGCTGGCAAAGGTTCTTGCACGTTCGGAGTCCTCACCCACCACGATCCGGCTGGGGTGCAGGTTGTCATGAAGCGCCTTTCCCTCGCGCAGAAATTCAGGGCTGAAGATGAGTTGCTGGGTTTCCAGGCGTTGGCTGGCGTCCCGCGTGAAGCCAACTGGAACGGTGGATTTGATGACCATGACTGCAGCCGGATTGATGTCGCTGACGTCGCGGATGACCGCTTCCACTGTGGAGGTGTCGAAGTAGTTGCGGACGGGGTCATAGTCGGTTGGGGTGGCGATGACGACGAAGTCAGCGCCCTGATAGGCCTGCTCTTTGTCGAGTGTGGCCCGCAGGTTCAATTGCTTGTGCTGCAGGTAGTGCTGTAGTTCTGTGTCTTCGATGGGGGACTGCCGCGCATTGAGCAGATCAACCTTGGTGGGCATGATGTCCAGCGCGACCACCTCATGGTGCTGTGCCAATAGGACGGCGATGGACAGACCGACATAGCCGGTTCCAGCAATGGCGATCTTCATGCGGTTTCCCCCTGTAGCGCGCGGCCGTACGTGTCTTCCAGGCGGACGATGTCGTCTTCGCCGAGGTAGCTGCCGGACTGCACTTCGATCATTTCCAGCTCCAGCCTGCCGGGGTTGCGCAGGCGGTGCACCTCGCCGATGGGGATGTAGGTGGACTGGTTTTCGGACAGCAGAAAGGTCTCGCTGCCGCGGGTGACTTCGGCGGTGCCTTTGACGACGATCCAGTGTTCGGCGCGGTGGTGGTGCTTTTGCAGGCTGAGGCTGGCGCCGGGCTTGACCCCTATGCGCTTGACCTGAAAGCGTTCGCCGAGGTCGATGCTGTCGTACCAACCCCAGGGGCGGGCGACCTTGCGGTGGATCACGGCCTGGGCGCACTGCTGGCGCTCCAGCTGGGCCACCACGTCTTTGACCTGTTCGGCGCAGTCGCGGTGGGCCACGAGCAGGGCGTCGGGCGTGTCGATGATGAGCAGGTTTTTGGTGCCGAGCGCGACCACGGGGCGGTGCGGCGCGTGGATGTAGGTGTCGTGCGAGAGGTGGGCGTGGCCCTGGCCCTCGATGCGGTTGCTCTGGGCGTCGGCGGGCGTGAGTTCGGCCACGGCGTTCCAGCTGCCGACGTCGCTCCAGGCGCCGGTGTAGGGCACCACGGCCACGTTGGCATGGTGTTCCATGACGGCGTAGTCGATGCTTTGCGAGCGGCAGGCGGCGAAGGCGCCGGGCAGCGGCGTGACGTATTGGGGTCCGGTGGCCTCGGTCGAAGCGAGCGGCGCGGGCAGGGCTTCGCGGCAGCTGGCCAGGATGTCGGGCGCGTGTTGCTGCAGGGCTTGCAGCAGGGTGCTGGCGCGGCACAGGAAGATGCCCGCGTTCCACAGGACTTCGCCGCTCAGTAGCAGCTGCAGGGCGTGGTCGGCACCGGGCTTTTCAATGAAGCGCTCGACTTGCTGGGCGCCGTCGGCGCGGCGGGCGCCGTGCTGGATGTAGCCGTAGGCCGTGCTCGGGAAGCTGGGCACGATGCCGAAGGTGACGATGGCGCCGCCCTCGGCCGCGGGCACGCCTTGTTCGACCGTGCGGGCAAAGGTTGCGGCGTCGGGGATGTGGTGGTCGGACGGGCAGAAGAGCAGCAGGGCCTCGGGCTGGCCGTTCTGCTCTGCCAGCAGGGCGGCGAGCGCCATGGCGGCGGCGGTGTTGCGCGCCACGGGCTCCAGGATCACCTGGGCCGAACCGGGCACGGTTTGCAACGCGTCGGCCACCATGAAGCGGTGGGCTTCGGCGGCAACGACCATGAGGCCGGGGCCGAGCGAGCGCACGCGTTCGAGTGTGAGCTGGAGCAGGCTCTTGCCGTTGATCAGGGGCACGAACTGCTTGGGGAAGCTCTTGCGGCTGAGGGGCCAGAGGCGGGTGCCGGAGCCTCCGCAGAGGACGACGGGGGTGATTATGTTGCGGTGCAGCATGAAATAACTATAGACGGGTCCGCCCGCAATGTCGGTAAGGCATGCGGGCGGCGTTGGGGAAAAGCTCAGGGTGGAATCAGCAGGCGCCTTCTTGTTTGAGCACCACGCGCACGGTGCGCAGCATGATCACGAGGTCGTACCAGAGTGACCAGTTGCGCACGTACCAGGCGTCGAAGCGGATGCGTGATACGTAGGTGGTGTCGCTGCGGCCGCTCACCTGCCAGAGTCCCGTCATCCCGGGCCTGGCGGTCAGGTAGTAGGTAACGTCTTTGCCGTAGCGTGCGAGCTCGTCTTGAATGAGGGGGCGGGGCCCAACAAGGCTCATTTCGCCCTTCAAGACGTTCCAGAGTTGGGGCAGTTCGTCGAGGCTGGTGCGGCGGAGGAAGCCGCCCACACGGCTGATGCGTGGGTCATTCTTGAGCTTGAAGTCCCGTTCCCACTCGGCACGAGCCTCAGGGTCGCTGGCCAAGAGCTTCTTCAATTCTTCTTGTGCGTTGACCACCATGGAGCGGAACTTCAAGCACTTGAAGGGTTGCCCGTTCTGTCCAACGCGCACATGGCCAAAGAAAGGGCTTCCGCCATCCCGCGAAATCTTCCAGGCAAAGTAGGCGAACAGAGGCGACAGCAAGAGAAGCAGTGCGGCCGCCCCAGAAATGTCGAGCGCGCGCTTGAGGATCTGCGGGCCGCGGCGGTTGAGGTTGTTGCGGGCGCGCAGAAACAACACGTCGTGACTGAACAGGTATGAGGCCTCCATGCCGTACATGGGCAGGTCGCCGACCGCGGGGACCATGACGAGATCGTCGCGGGTGTGCATGAGCTCCTGCGCGAGTTCGCGCAGCCAGTTGTTGTCCCGGATGCCGAGCACGCCCACCAGTTGGTAAGGCCCGGGTTTGGCGAGGAACTCGCGCACGGCGGGGGTGAGCGCGGTGGGGGCGAAGACCCCTTCCTTGCCGAGCGAGACGAGGCGTTCGCCGGGGTTGGGGCTGACCACGGCCACGGGCTTGTAGCCCAGCAGGGGTTCGCTGGCAAGGGCGGCAGCGGCCTTTTCAACGTCGTCGGGGTGGCCGATCAACACATAGGGCTGGGTCAGCAGGCCGGCGCGCAGCAGGCGCGAGCGGATGGCCAGGCGGGCGAGCGGCAGGAAGATGAGAACGAGGCCCCAGGTGACGCCGGTCCAGAGGCGGGAGAGCGGCCATTTGGCGAGGTACAGGACCATGGCGTCGATCAGGGCGGCGACGATGACCACGTGAAGAATCTGGCGGGCTTCGTCCCACCAGGGTTTGCGGCGCTGGGCGGTGTAGTGGCCCTGCACGGCCCACATCCAGCCGACCATGGCGAGGGCGATGGTGGCGAACAGGGTGAGTCGGAGTTGGCCTTGGGCGGCCCACCAGACGTTCATGGCCTCCGAGAGGCTCACTTCATCGCGGAACCAGGCGGGCAGGCGCCCGGCGATGAAGCAGCACCACAAGACGCTCAGGTCGGTGACCACCAGACGGGCCTTGACCCAGCGCTGCCGCCGGGCGAGCCTGGCCCAGGGCGCGAGGCTGCGGGCCAGGTCGTGCTCGTTGTAGAGCGGGACGACCGTTTCCTGTGTGCGCCCCGGTCCTGAGGGAGGCGCGAGCGCGTCTCTGTCTGGCGATGCAATCATGGAATTCCCTGACTTTGTATTTGTTTCAACTTGCAACCTTTGGGCCAGGTATTACGCAAACAGGTAATGCCGACTAAACCATAGGTTCTTTTAGAGAACGTGACAGTGTGTAAATAGCAACACTACGTAACCATCACGTGTAGTGCTTCAGTTTAATCGTTGTCTTACGTTTGGTAACAGATTTGGCTGAATATGCCCCGGGGCGTACCCCATCCAGGGGACAAACCGGGCGGGACCAGGCGACGAACGGTTGGTGCTGGGGGTGGACCGCGGCGGGGTTCAGTGCACGGTTCGGGGGCCGCCGCACAGGCCTGGTGCACGCTGGGGAGGGCTCAGCTCAGGTCCAGGTCCAGAACGGGGCTGCGTTGGGCCGCCGGGCGTTGCGTGCAGCCGACGAAGATGTGCTCCTCGGGTTCCTCCAGGCGGCCCAGGTAGAAGCAGCAAAAGGTCCAGCCGATGGTGTTGTCGGCCTGGGGCGGGGCGCTCGGGCTGCGGCAGTCGATCTGGTTCAGCAGGGCGTCCATGAGTTCGATGGTGCAGCGGGCGTTGAAGTGCAGCTGGCACAGGCCGCCACTGTTGCGCTGGACATGGCCCACCACCTGGCCTTCGACCACGACGGCCTGCCCTTCGGCCAGCGCGGCGAGCGAGCCGCCGGGGCGGGCCATGAACTGGTCTTCGGTGCGCGCGGTGCCGTTGCGCGAGAGCGTGAGCGTCGCGTCCTGGAAGCACAGCCCGAGGGGGAAGGTGTCGCGCTCTTCGTTGCCCGGAAACGGCCGGAGCTGGGCGTGCACGGCGAGCCCGGCACCGGGCGGGGGCGGCGACAGCTCGTCGCCATCGAGCAGCCACTCGGTGACTTCGAAGTCGGTGCCGTCGATCTGGAACCAGAGTTCGGCGGTCTGGGGCTGGGCGGGGTCGGCAAAGGCTTCGAAGACGTCAAAGAAGTCCTGGTCGCCTTCGATGGCGTGCAGGATCTGGCTCAGCTCACCGAGGTCGAGCGGCGAGCAAACGGTACCGGGGCGGGCCAGGTGGTTCATGGGGGACTCCTCCGAGGGGTTTCTGTAACTCCGTCCTTACAGATACCGGGCTCGGGTACCCCGGGTTTCACCGGGGACTCAAAACGAGGTTTCCATATCCACCGCCAGCGGCAGCTGGAAATAGCAGGTGGTGCCGACGCCGAGCATCGAAATGACCTCGAACGCGCCGCCGTGCATGTTGATGATCTTCTTGGCCACCGCGAGCGAGCGCCCGCTTTGCACCAGGCCCTGGGCCAGGGGGTGGGTTTCGGACAGGGGCACGTTGACCAGCTTGTTGATGAGGCCCATGTCCATGCCGGTGCCGTTGTCGGACAAGACGAACGATTGCTGCGAGTTGCTGAAGCCGATGCGGATGCGCAGGGGTTCTTCGGGCCTGCTGTGGTCGCGCGCGAAGTTGATCAGGTGAGACAGGGCACGGATGAGCAGGCTGGGGTCGGCGCGCACGGCGGGCATCTTGCCGACGATGACGCTGCCGGGGGCCAGGTCGCTGAACACGCCCTGGGTGGTGAGCGCCACGAGGGATTCCAGATCGACCACTTCGGCGCGCACCGTGCTCTTGGCGACGAGGTGGTAGTCGACCACGTCGGCGATCAGGTCGGACAGGTGGGCCGCGGTCTTGGCGATCTTGCGCAGGCTGTCGTCGCGCTCGGGGTCGCCCGCGGGGTTCGAGCGCAGCAGGCGCTCGGCCTGCTGGTGAACATAGCGGATGGGGTCGAGGAAGTTGCGCGCGACCGAGGCCAGGAGTTCTTCGGTCTCGCGTCTGGACTCGGTGGCCTGGCGGGCGTGGCGGCCGATGATGTCTTCGAAGCGCCGCACCTGCTCGCTGTCTTCGGCGGGGTGGTCGCTGACCGGGGCCGGCTGGGTCGCGTCAGCGCTGAGGATCAGGCCGTGGGAGCCTTCCTGGAGGTGGACTTTTTCAATCCGCAGCGCGGGGGCGTCGTCGTGGTGGAGCAGGAAGCTGCTCGGGATGGCGTCCACGGGTGGCAGGGTGCGTTGTTCGAAGATCCAGCGCAGGTGGTCGGGCAGCTGGCTGGCGTGGGGTTCGAACGGCTGGCCGGCGTGCGACAGCAGGGTGCTGAAGTGGGTTTGTTCGCCGGCGGGCAGGTGGCTGAGGCCGAGCAGGCGCAGGGCGGGCCGGCTGATGAATTCAACGTAGCCGTTGACGTCGATCTGGACCACGCCTTGCTGCAGGTGGTCGAAGACCGGGTGGGTGCCGGCGTCGGCCTCGGTGTCGCCGGCCAGTGCCTGTTCGAGCAGGGCCTCGGCCGAGGATTTCATGGACGAGAGCTTCCAGCTGTGCAGCAGGGTTTCGAGCGCCTGGAACAGCAGGTAGGCCCCGTCGTGGTCGGCGAGGCCGACGCTGCCGAGGTGGCGCTCGAGCGCGAGCAGGTAGTGGCCGGTGTTTTCACGCCCGAACACGTAGGCGATCCACGGCAGGCCGGGGTCGGCCGGGGATTCGAGGTCGTCGGGCGCGAGCAGGTGTTCCAGGGGCGATTCGATGATGGCGCCGGCTTCGAGCTGCTGGAGTTTCAGCTGGAGCGCCAGGCCGCCCGGACAGGACAGCGGCGGCGAGAGTTGCCGCGAGGGGGGCGAGCCGGGGATGAGCCGCAGCGAGGCCACGGGGTGCAGGCGGGTCTGCCGGTCTTCGCCCCAGGGCAGCTCGGCCAGCAGGCCTTCGCTGGAGCCGGTGGCCCGCAGGATGGTGTGCAGCGCTTGCTGCAGGGGGTGGGCCATTTCTTCCACCTCCACCGTCAGGCGCAGCAGGTCGGAAGTGGCGGCAACGATCGTGGGGTCGGACATGAGGCTAAGTACCGGCGCACGCCAGCAAGGGATTCACGACCGGGGTGGGTTTCTTCGCGGCGTGCGCGGCCTGCTGCTTTTGGCGTGCTTTTGTACGATAGGGTGAAACCATTAGTGCACATGGCCGGTATGGCTTGGGTACGCCCCCTTTTCAGCACGCCCCTTTTTTTCCGTTCCGCCGTCGCACCCATGCACCGAACGTTCGCCCGCTATTGCCTTGATCGCCGCACGCACCCGCCGTCACCCGACGCCAACGCCGACGGCCCCGCGCGGGCGTGGTTCGAGAGCATGGCTTCGCTGGCCTGGCTGCTGGAGCAGCGGCTGGCGCCGTTGGCCGAAACCGGCGGGCGGGCCCACATGGAGTGTTTGCGCCTGCGCGCCATCGTGGCGCTGATGTGGTGGGAGCGTTTGTTGCCGCATGCCTTGTCGGGCTGGAGCCTGTCGGACGCCGAGCGCCTGGTGGCGGCGGAGGTGGAGCACGAGTGGGATGTCGAGGCGGTGGCCGTCGGGGGGCACGACGGAGGGCTCGTTTCGATGCGGGTCCGGGGGCCGGTCCGGGCGGTTCTGGACTGGATCGAGGCGGCCGGGATCCGGGGTGGTCCGGTGTTTCGGCGCATCGGGCCGGATGGCCAGGTGCGGACGGGGGCGCTGACCCCGGTCGGCATCGCGAGCCTGTTTTCCGTTTTGTTGATGGAGGGGCGCAACGTGGGGGTGACCGATCGCCAGTTTTCGCTGGACTTTTCGAAGAAGAGTCCCGCTTTCTCCCGGATGAGACCCAGCTACCCACCCATCGGCCGCGATGAGGCGCGGGGACGGGAGGGCCGGGTGGTGGAGCCGCGCGGGAACGTGCCGGGGTCCCCGGCGGGCGGGTGGGTCAGGCTGCCCAGGGGCGAGATGCTGGATACCGTGCGCGAGGGTGGCCATGACGGCCCGTGAAGTGGCCTGGAGCCGTTTGCCCCAGGCGGGCATGCAGGTTCACCGGGGGTTGCTGTACGACCAAATGAACGTGCAGGCGGTGGCCCGCCATGCCATCGCCAGCCAGCCACGCTTCAGCCACCTGACGCAGGAAGGCATGGTGCGCCGGATCTGGTCGGAATTGGCACTCAGGACCGATGGGTTCTCTGCCGAGGTGCTGGAGGACATGGCGGATCAGGTGGACACGGTCTGCGGGGTGTATTTCACGGTGTCGTGGAACGTGCTGGAGGCCCAGGGCCACAGGGGCTCGCTCCAGCGGGGGCGGCTGATCACTTTTCTGGCGCGTCTGGGGCGTCCGGCGCTGACGCTGGTCGCACGGGCGGCGCCTTAATCCATATTGGGAACAGGGTAATTGAATTGCCCTGGGTTTTGTGAGGTTATAGGAGATTTTTGTTGCTTCAGTTTTAATAGCAAAATTTTATGAGAACCAAGGTGCTATTCAACCTGTGGATAAATCCAATCGGGTCAGTGCTGAAAATGAAATATTAAGGGGAGTTAACCGTTACATGAATGAACTATTAAAGCGGTTGCAGGGTTGGATGTTCGCGGATTCCGGTTACGTGCAATTACAAAGTTAATTTCCATTAACATCTGTCCGTGGAATCCAATACCGACCCGCTAATGGAGGTTGTTGCCGAGCCCATGCTCAGCATCGACAGCATGGCCGCTGTTCCGGCGCTGATGGCACGCATCAAGAACCGGGAACAGGCGGCCATGGCGGAGCTGTACATGCTTTGCCATGCCAAGGTGTTTCGTCATGTGGCTTATCTGATCAGGGATGACCAGGCGGCGCGTGACATTACACAGGACGTGTTTTTACGCATTTGGCGATATGCCAGTGCTTACGATCCGGCCAAGTCGTCCAATGCAATGGCCTGGATCAATCAGGTGGCGCGCAATCAGGTATTGACCGAGCTGGCGCGCCGGAAACGGCGGCAGGAGGACAGCGATGAAATTCCGGAAGACATGCCGGACGAAGGCAATGAAAGTGAACAGATGGCCCGCATGACCGCCCGCAGCCCGGCTTTTGCGGCGGCCATGGGCAGTCTGAGCCCGTCGTCGCGGCGGGTGATCACGATGCGCTTTTTCGCCGACCAGTCGCTGGCAGAGATCGCCTCGGAGCTGGATGTGCCGCTGGGAACGGTCAAGACCTGGCTGCACCGCGGGCTGGCGCGCATGAAAACGGCGCTCGAAGCCGGCAACCTGGAGTCGTTGAAACCATGAAGCAGGTACCCGAACAAGGCGCCGACGGCGAGGCACTGAGGCAGGCCATGAACGAGCTGATGGAGCGGGTGCGCGAAGACGCGCAGGCCCGGGAGCGCCTCCTGGCGCAGGACCCGCAGGCCGCTGAGCGCGCGGCCAGGCTGCGCATCTTGCTCAACGAGGCCAAAAGGCGGCTGGAGCATGCCGACCAGCCGACGGTTCAGGGCACGGGCGACCCGGCTGCCGGGTCCTAGAAAACAACAAAAAGGGAGTTCACGATGATCGAAATGCTGCTGCCGGAGCGGATGCGGCCCGTTCGGCTGGCTTCGCCGGAGCACCTGGGAAAGGCGCTGCTGGAGCACTTTGCACAGGCCCGGCGGCGCATGGCGCGCGCGGCCTGGCTGTCCTCGCCGATTGGCCTGCTGGCGCTGCTGCCCTCGATCTTCACGCTGGAGGTGTTTGACCGCGTGATCTTCCGCCAGGGTTTTTCGACGCTGGTGGCGTTGCTGGCGGGTGTGGCGGTGGCGCTGATCCTGGAGTGGACGTTGCGGCGGCGCCGTTCGGCGAACCTGCGCGAGGCCGGCGCCTTGATCGACTGGGGGCTGTCGTCCACGCTGCTGGACAAGATGCTGGGCCAGCCCTTGCGCACGCTGGAGGACCGGCCGGCGGCGTCGTGGGTGGCCTTGTTCCGCGATGTCGGCGCCGTGCGCACCTTGCTGACGGGGCCGGTGGTGCAGTCGCTGTTTGACCTGCCGCTGGCGGTGTTTGCGATCGTGATCGTGGGGCTGGTGGCTTTGCCGGTGTTGCCGGTGGTGCTCGGCATGGTGTGCGTGTTCGCGGCCATGGCCTGGTGGTTTGCCGACGAGGTGAAGCAGGGCAAGGTGGCCGAGCTGCAGCAGGCGCGCAGTCTGGACATGTTCACGGCCGAGATGTGCCGTGCCCGCGAGTCGGTGAAGGCGCTGGCGCAGCACGAGTCGGTGGCGGCACAGTGGAAAACGGGCTACGAGCAATGGCTGGCCGAGAGCTTCTCGCGCGGCAGCGAGATGGAGGAGACCAAGGAGCTGACGCATTCGCTGCTGATCGCGTCGTCGATCGTGATCACGGCCACGGGCGCGGTGGCCGTGGCCAACCAGTGGATGTCGATCGGGGGCCTGATCGCGGCCAACATGCTGGCGATCAAGGCGATTTCGCCGATCGCCACGCTGTCGGGCGCCTGGCGCCAGCTGGCCCAGTCGATCGAGGCGGCGCGCCGGCTCGACAAGGTGTTTGCCCAGCCGAGCGAGACCGGCAGCGCCGGCGTTTCGCTGCCCCGGCCCAAGGGCGCGATGACGCTGGACGAGGTCAGCTTCCGCTACGACGAGCAATCGGAGCCGGTGTTCAAGAAGGTGTCGCTGACGCTGGCACCGGCCCAGTTCTATTCGGTGGTGGGCAAGAACGGCGTGGGCAAGTCGACCCTGCTCAAGCTGGTCACCGGCCTGTACCGGCCCGACGAGGGGCGGGTGTTGATCGACGAATACGACCTGCAGCAGTTTTCTCGCCACGAGACGGCTTCATGGATCGCGACGCTGTCGCAGAACGTCTATTTCCTGGACGGCACGATCGCCGACCAGTTGCGCCGGGCGGCGCCCGACATCACGGACGAGCTGATCGTGAAGGCCTGCAAGCTCACGGGCGTGCACAGCTTCATTTCACGCCTGCCCCAGGGCTATGCCACGGTGATGCGCGAAGGCGGGCGCACGCTGTCGGCGGGTGTGCGCCGCAAGATCGCGCTGGCCCAGGTGCTGCTGCGCAACCCGGCGGTGCTGGTGCTGGACGAGCCCACGAACGATCTGGACCACATGAGCGAGCTGCAGCTGATCGCCTCGCTGCGGCTGATCGCGAAGATGCGGACCGTGATCGTGGTGACGCATTCGGCCGAGCTGGTGGCCAGCTCGGATGTGGCGCTGGCGGTGTCGGGGGACGGCGATGTGCAGGTGATGACGCCGGTGCAGGCGCTGGGCATCTACTTCAGCCCGCCCAAGGCGGAAAAGAAAACCGCCCATGCCGCGCCGAGCCCCCTGGAGCCCTCGTTGGGGGTCGTTGGACCGGATCTGGGCCTGGCCACCGCCGTGCCCGGCGAACTGCATTGAAGCCATGACGAAAAACCATCCGGAGGTCATCGATGCCCTGCATCGAAAACAGCAAGAGGTGTCGGGCCGTTCGCGCTGGCGCCGCTGGGCGCTGCCCGCTGTGGGGGGCGTCGCGCTGACGCTGGTCGTGGTGGCCTTGTTCGTGCCGGTGGAGATGTCGGTGACGGCGCCGGGCACGGTGGTGCCGTCGGCGCGCGTGAAGTCGGTCCAGCACCTGGAGGGTGGCATCGTGCGCGAGCTGTTTGTGCGCGAGGGGCAGAGCGTGCGCGAGGGCGACCAGCTGGTGCGCATGGAGCTGGGCGCGCAGGGGCCGAATCTGGAGGAGATCAGCGCCAAGGTGTCGGCGCTGCACGCGGCGCGCCTGCGGCTGGATGCCGAGGCCAGCGGCAAGTCGATTTCGAGCGAGATGTTTGGCGACGACACGGCGCCGATGGTGGCGCGTACGGAGCTGCTGACCCACGAGGCCCGGCTGCTGGAGCTGCAGGGGCAGCTGGCGGCGGCCCGCGCCCAGGTCGAGATGTTCAACGGCCGGGCGGGCGAGGTGGAGGCCAAGATCGAAGGGCATGCGGCGCGTGCGGCGCTGCTGGAGCGCGAATACGGCATCACGCGGGATCTGGCGAACGAGAAGCTGGTGTCCGACCTGGAGGCCACGCGCGCGCTCAAGGACCTGGAGTCGAACCGGGCGGAAATGCTGGGCGCGCGCCAGGCCCTGCTGGCGGCGCGGGCTTCGGCGGCGGAGTCGCGCGGCAAGGTGGCGGAGGCGGAGGGGCGGTTCCGCCGCCGGGCCTCCGAGGAGCTGCTGGCCATCGAGCGCCAGATCGCCACGGCGGAAGAAGAGCTCAACCGCGCCCAGGACCAGCGCAACCGCACCTTGCTGGTGGCGCCGATCGCCGGGGTGGTCAAGGGGCTGCGCCTGACCGAGTCGGGCGGGGTGGTCAAGCCGGGCGAGACGCTGATGGAGGTGGTGCCGGCCGACGCCGAGATCGAGCTGGAGGTGCGCCTGCACCCCAAGGACCGCGGGCTGGTGCTGGTGGACCAGCCGGTGCAGATCAAGGTCAGCGCCTACGACTTTCTGCGCTTTGGTTCGCTCAAGGGGCGCGTGCTGCGGATCGCGGCCGACGTGGACCAGGACCCCGCCGCCGGGCCGTTTTTCAGGATGGTGGTGCAGACGGAGGGCTCGGAGCTGGGCAAGTCGCGCTTGCCGGTGACGCCGGGCATGCAGGCCGACGTGGACATCATCATCGGCCACCAGCCGTTCGCCTGGTACCTCTTGCGCCCGGTGCTCAAGGTGGGTGCCGAGGCTTTCAGGGAGCCGTGATGTTCTTGCCTGTGAGCCGTGTGCCGCGCTGGTTGCCGCCCGCCCTGCTGACGCTGGCGATGTTTGGGGCGGAGCACGCGCTGGCCCAGACGGTCGACGGCGGCGTTGAGGGCCGCGCGGTGGTGGCGCGCCGCATGGCCGACGCGCTGGTCAACGCGCCCGAGGTGCTGACCGCGCGGGCCGAGCTGCGCACGGCCGAGGCCAATGTGGACTCCGCCGAGTACGCGGCTTACCCCCGGGTGGACCTGGGGGTTTCGGGCAGCAACGGGGAATCGCCGTCGCGCAACAACCCGGCGAGTTCGGTGGACTCGCGCCTGAACGCCTCATTGAAATACACGATCTGGGACTTCGGCCGCACCACGGCCAAAAAACAGGCGGTGGCGTTTGCCCGCCAGAGCGCATTGATGCGGCTGGACCAGAGCAAGGAGCAGTTTCTGCGGCAGCTGTTCGTGGCCTACCTGCAGGTGAGCCGCTACGAGCTGCTGGTGGAGGTGGGGCAGGATTCGCGCGCGGCGCTGGAGGAACTGGAACGCCTGGAGTCCCGGCGCGTTCGCCTGGGCGGGGCCGGCATCACCGATGCGCGGGTGGCGGCCTCGCGACTGGCGCTGTCCATGAACAAGGCCCTGCAGTTCGAGCAGTCCTTGCAGGATGCGCGCCTCAAGCTCGATGCCCTGTTGGGCGAGCCCTTGCCGTTGCGCAGCCTGCCGCCGATGCAGGTGCCCAAGGCCTGGCTGGCGCTGGCGCAGGCGGATCTGGCGCGCGAAAGCGACCGCAGCGCGACCCTGCGGGCGCAGCGGCTGAACGTGGACCAGGCGCGGGCCGATCTGGAGGCCGAGGAAAGTGCACGCTACCCGGCGGTGGACCTGACCTTCATCAAGCGCTACGAGTACCCGGGGGGCTTTTCGGAAAAGGCCCGTGTCGGCCTGCAGGTGAGCATGGGCTCGTCGGCGGCGCTGGAGGCGTCGGCCCGGGTGGAGCGTTCGATCAGCCGGCTGGAGACCGAGGAACAGAAGCTGGCGACCCTGGTGCGCGAGCTGCGGCAGAAAACGCTGTCGGGCTGGCAGCGGCAGCTGTTGTCGGGGCAGCGCGTGACCTTGTTGTCGTCGGCGGCGGGCGAGTCGGGCGCGGTGGTCGATGCCCGCCGCAAGCTCAACCAGGCGGGCCGGGAGACGACGCTGGCCCTGCTGGATGCGCAGGTGGAGGCCAACAACACCCTGATCGACTGGGTGCAGGCCATCTATGACATGCGCGTGGGCGAAGTGGAGCTGGCCGGGGACACCGGCCGCCTGCTGCCCGAGGAGGGGCAGGAGCTGCCGTGGCTGATGACGCTGTTCACCGGCGAGGACTACCGCAGCGACGTGCGCCACCGGCTGACCGCGGCACGGGTTTCGGCGCCGGCCCAGAAACAGGGGCGCCTGGCGCCCGCCACGCTGGCCGGCCTGCCCTCGTTCCGGATCGGTCTCAGGGTCTTTCCGGGGCCTGTTTTGGGGTCGGTGGCGACGGCCTCGGCATCGAATGTGACTTTTTTCCGCTTTGACGTGAAACCATTTGACGTACCGGCGGGTAGTTGGTGAGGGTGTAGCTGACACCTTCCAAACATTTGATGGTGATGTCGATGACTGATGTACTTCCTATCGGGGGCGCCGACGCCCTGCTGCTTGACGAGTTCGGCGACGAGTTGCTCGGGTCCGGTCTGATCAACAGCCTGGGTCTGGTGTCGGCGTTGTTGCTGGTGCAGGAGCAGTCGGCCCAGGGCTTCCCGACGCTTTCGCCGGCCAAGCTGGCGCTGGACGCGCTGTCCATGGATCTGCTGAATCTGGAGCCAGCGCTCGCTTCGCTGTCCAGCAGCGTGCCGGCCGGGTTGCTGTCCTCGCTGCAGGGCGAGGCCGAAGCGCTGCCCTGGTCGGACCTGCTGGGCCAGGCGCAGACCCTGGTCAACGAGCTGGTGGCGGGGGTGTCGTCGCAGGACGGCTTGCCGCTGGAGGCGCTGGGCCTGGAATCGCTGACCACCCTGCTGGACGACCTGCAGGTGCTGGATGCCCAGCTGCCCGATGCCCTGGACATCACCAGCCTGGCGGGCGTCTCTGGGGTGTTGGCCGGTCTGACCGATGGTCAGCTGCCCTTGAACGCCTTGGATGATGTGGTGCCGCACGCGACCGAAGTGGGTTCGCCGGTCCTGGACCAGGAAAGTGGTCTGGGGGTGGTGGATGTGCTGACTTCGACGGTGTCGGGTGGGGTGCCGGGCGTGTCGACCGAGTCGCCGGTGGTCAATGCGCCGGAGACCCTGGCGCCGGTGACCGCCCCGGTTCAGGAGGTGGTGGCCGGGGTGCTGCCGCCGGTCGAGAACCTTGTGGGTCTGGTGCCGGGCGTGGTCGAGCCGGTGGTGGATGGCGTGGTCGAGGTGCTGGACCAGACCACGGACGTGGTGGAGACGGTGGTCGGTGCGGTCGACGGCGTGACCGATCTGCTCGGCAACGTGGTTGAGGACCTGCTGACTTCCCCCGGCGATCTGCCCGAAACCCTGGTGGACGGGGTGGAGCAGGTGGTGGGCGTGGTCGAAGACGTGGTGGGCGAAACCACCGAGCTTGTGGGCGACGTCGTGGACGTGGTCGGCGAGGTCGTGACGGGCACCGTGGACAACCTGCTGGACGCGCTGGGTTCGACGGGTGACCTGGGCGACGCCGGTGGCTTGCTGGAGCCGGTGACGGACCTGCTGTCCGGTGGCGGTCTGGGCGATGCGGGCAGTCTGCTGGAGCCTGTGACGGATCTGCTGTCCGGTGGTGGCCTGGGCGATGCCGGCAGCCTGCTGGAGCCGGTGACGGACCTGCTGTCGGGTGGCGGGCTGGGTGATACCGGCAGCCTGCTGGAGCCGGTGACCGGCCTGTTGTCCGGTGGTGGAGACGCTTCCCTGATCGACACCCTCACGGGCGTGGTGGAACAGCCGCAGAGCCTGCTCGACGGGCTGACCGATCTGGGTTCGGTGACGGACGTCGTGACCGACCTTTCCTCCGACCTGCCGGTCGTGGGCGATGTGGTGTCCGAGCTGCCGCTGGTGTCCGACCTGACGGGGGGCACGCTGCCGCTGGTGCAGGCGCCAACGGACGAAGAAGGCGGTGCGCTGCTGGGTGGCCTGCTGGGCTGATCCAGGACGACCGTCGGGGGGCGACCGAAGTCGCTCCTCGAAAATCCCAGGCCCGATGCCTGGGATTTTTTTTGCCTCTGCGGTGGGGCGGTTTTGTGCAACTTCGCACGCGATAGCGGGCTTGCGCAGAAGTTGTCGGGCGGGAATGAAACCCATTGGTGCATGGGCCGGTAAACAAGACAAGAGCGCGAACAACAGGTTCACGCCACGTTTTTTCAGGAACCGATCTCATGGAAACCACCGCCACCGCAGCCGCCTCTTCCGCACCCAACCCGGACATGGTTCCGGTGCTTCGTGGGGGCACCACCGTTCTGGTGCCCAGCGACCAGGTCTTGATGCCGGGGGACCGCGTGGTCACGGGTGACAAGCCGGTGGATGTGCTGGTGCGCAATGCCGCGGGGACCAAGCAGGCGGTGGTGCGTGTGTCACCCAACTCCGAGGTGCTGATCCGCGACAACAGCGCAGCAGCGCCGGGCGAGGACATGGCCGATATCGAAGTGATTGCCGGCGACGCCGTGTTTGTGGAGGACCCGAACCAGGACGTGGTGGCCCTGAGCAAGGCCAGCAAGGCGTTGCTTGGTGGCGGGTTGAGCATGCTCGACGGCGTGCTGCTGGGTGGCGCCGGTCTGCTGGCCGGCGCGGCCCTGGCCGATGACAACGGCAACAACCAGGGTGACGACACCGACACCGATACCGACACCGACACCGATACCGATACCGATACCGATACCGATACCGATACCGATACCGATACCGACACCGACACCGACACCGACACCGACACCGATACCGACACCGACACCGATACCGATACCGACACCGACACCGACACCGACACCGACACCGACACCGATACCGACACCGACACCGACACCGACACCGATACCGACACCGACACCGATACCGATACCGATACCGACACCGACACCGACACCGATACCGATACCGATACCGATACCGACACGGACACGGATGCCGACGCCGACAACACCCTGCTTTCTGGAGCCGGTCTGGTGCTGGATTCCGCGACCGACTCGGTCGGCGAACTGCTGGACGATGCGGGTCTGGGCGCGCTGGATCCGGTCTTGAATGAGGTCGTCGACCCGATCGTTGGCACGGTGACGGAGGAACTGGACAACCTGCTGATCGGTGAAGATGGCAACGGCGGCCTGACCACCGAAGTGGTCGACCTGGGCCAGGAGGTGGCGGCGGTTGGCGAAGGCACGCCGCTGGAGCCGGTGACCGAGCTGGTCGGCGATCTGGTGTCCGATCTGGGCAGCACCCTGAACACCGTGTTCAACCAGGATCTGCTGGATTCGGAAACCTCGAGTTCGACCGCCAACATCGGGGGCGATGCCAATCAGCTGGTCGACAACCTGACCACCAACGCAGACACCTTGCTCGACGGTCTGCTGGGGACCGGGACGCTGTTGTCGGATCTGGTCGATGACACCAGTACCGCGCTGCTGGAGGACACGCTGGGCGAGGTCTTGTCGGGCGACGGGACCGGTGATGTGTCGCTGACCGACGGGGTGGCCGCGATCGTGGACCAGGGCACCGATGCCGTGGACACCCTGGCCGCCGAGGTCGGCCTGGATGGCGTGACCGAGCCGCTGACCGAAGGTGTCGTTGACGCGTCGGCCACGGATCTGCTGGCCGCCGCGGACGAAGCGCTGATCGGCACCTCGACCGAGCCGGGCCTGCTGGACCAGCTGGCCAGCGTGGGCGACGACGTGGTGGAGACCGGTGCGGACACGCCGCTGGCGCCGGTCACCGGTCTGGTGGGCAACGCCGTGAGCGGTGTGGCGGACACCGCGGATGTGGTGCTGAACCAGGACGCAGCGAGCTCTGAAACGGGTTCTTCGACCGAGGCGATTGCCGACCCGCTGGTGGACACATTGGGTGGCCTGACCTCGGATTCCGACACGCTGCTCGACGCCCTGCTCGGGACCGACACCCTGGTGTCCGATCTGGTCGATGGGGGCACGACCGCCTTGCTGGAAGACACGGTGGGTGGATCGCTGGACAACAGCGTGGGGGTGGGTGACGCCATGCCGGGCGAAACCGGCTCGACCCAGGAGCCCATCACCCAACCGCTGACCGACCTGACACAGCTGCTGTCGGGCGGCCTTCTGGACCCCCTGACTGGCGGCTTGGGCGGCTGACCGCCCCGTTGGCTGGTTTTTGACAGGCCGCCATCTGGATGGCGGCCTTTTTTTAATGAACGATCTTCTGCCCTCCTCCACGGTGCCTTGCCTGGCGGCCCTGCAGCGTTTTGGCGCCGGGCGGCTGCGCCTGCCCGGTGGCGACCAGGAGGTCCTGTTCCTGTCGACGAGCGACGGCAGTGAGCGTGCACTCACGGTGTTGGGCCGGGGCGCCGACCTGGCGGCGGCCTGGCTGGACGCCTGGGCGCAGTGGCGCCAGCGCCAGGCCGGAGAGGCCAGGCTCCCGCGCTGGGTCCGGGTGGACCGGGTGATGCACGTGCAGGCCGCGAACTGGGGGCAGGTGCGGCGGCTGCTGGCTGGCACGAAAACCAACTATTTCGCTTTGGGCATCGCCTGGGACGCCGCGTTGGCGCAGGCCTGCCTGCCGGAGGAGCTGTGGGGACACGCTTGTCTGTACAGCGGGGACATCAACGCCTGTGTGCCCAGTGACGAGAACCTGCGTGCGCTCACCCGGCGCAAGTTCGGCCAGGAAACCGGGTGGCCGCAGGACGATGCCACCCCGTTGTGGCTGTTTCAGACCAAGGGCGTCTTCGTGGAGGGCGAGGGGCCGGTGCTGGTGCTGGACAACGAGGGGGTGATGGACCGGGTCCGTCGCATCGATCAGCCCGACGCGGCCCTGGTGGCGGACGCGGTGCAGCGCAGCGCGGATTACCTGGCGCGCCAGGTGACGCTGTCGGGGCGCTGGGTCTATGGCTGGTATCCCTGCTTCGACCGCCCGGTGCCGTCCTACAACGCGCTGCGGCACGCGAGCGCCGCCTATTCGCTGCTGGAAGCCTGGGACCTGACGCGCCAGGCGGCGCACCTGGAGGCCGCCACGCGGGCCATCGACCACCTGTGTCGGGAGCTGATCAAGCCGGTGGCGGTGCCGGCCGGTGAAGCCCCTGCGGCCTACCTGGTCGATGAGGGCGGCGAGATCAAGCTGGGGGGCAACGGGGTGGCCATTCTGGCCCTGGCCAAGCGCATCGAGCTGACGGGCGAGGCCCGGCACCTGGCGCTGATCCGGCCGCTGGCTGAGGGTTTGCTGCGCATGCAGGATGCAGCCACGGGCGCGTTCGTGCACGTGCTGGCGTTTCCTTCACTGGCGGTCAAGGAAGTGCACCGCACGGTCTATTACGACGGCGAGGCGGCGTTCGGCCTGCTCAAGGCCTATGAGATGACCGGTGAGCACCGCTTTCTGGAGGCGGTGGAGCGCGCCGTTGGATATTTCATCCAGGCGCAGCACTGGCGCTCACACGATCACTGGCTGGCCTATGCGGTCAATGAACTGACCCGGCTTGCGCCGCAGGAGCGCTACTTTAGCCTCGGTCTGAAAAACGTCAGCCGGCATCTGGGTTTCATCCGGCAGCGCATCACGGCCTACCCGACCTTGCTGGAGTTGATGATGGCGGCGAGCGCCATGCTCGACCGCATGGACACGCTGGGGCTGGAGCCGCTGGCGCTGGACCCGGGGTTTGACCGCCAGGCCTTTGAGCAGGCCCTGCACCAGCGGGCGCGCCAGCTGTTCAGCGGCTACTTTTTCCCCGAGCTGGCGATGTTCTTCCGCAGCCCGGCAAGAACAGTCAACACCTTTTTCATTCGCCACTACAGCTTCAGGGTGCGCATCGACGATGTGCAGCATTACCTCTCGGGGCTGGTCGCGTACCACCGGCGTTTTTTGTCGGGTGCCCACACGCTGGCGCCGTCGACCGCACCCGAGCTATCGGCCTCTCCCTGAAACCCCGACGCGGTATCCGATGTATTGAAGGGGTACCGCCAGAAAAGTCATTCAACAGGAATCCACCATGATCAAGCACCTCGTCCCCTTGGCCCTCATTGCCGTTCTGGCGGGATGTGCCGGTGTGCAGCAGTCCAATGAGCGCCGCACCATCACCCACTACGGGGGCATGTCGATCCAGAAGCCGGCACCGGTGTCGATGTCGTCACGGAACGTCGAGTCGGTGGTCGCTCCCGGCAGCGTTCGGGGGACCCAGCTGGGCATCGTGTATTTCGATTTCGACGAGTACGTCGTCAAGCCCCAGTACGTGCCCGTGCTCGAAAACGTCACCCGCCTGCTCAAGGACAAGCCGGGCATGAAGGTGACGCTGGAAGGGCACACCGATGCGGCGGGGTCGACGGAATACAACCTGGCGCTTGGGCAGCGGCGGGCCGAGGCGGTGCGCCAGGGGCTGGCCCGTTACGGGGTGTCGCAGGATCAGGCCGAGGCGATCAGTTTTGGCGAGGAGAAGCCCGCCTTGCCGGGTCGCAGCAATGAAGTCGACGCGCGCAACCGCCGTGCCGAGATCTGGACGGCGCCCTGAAACTGAGCGGGCCGGCGCTGGCCGGTGGCGCGCCTTCGGAGGCGTTCAGATGGCCGTGAGGTCGGTCTGGACGGGCCAGTTCAGCGCGTTGCTGTTGGCAGGGCTGCTACCAAATTCATGTTGCAGCAGCAGGGTGTAGCGCCCGGGGCGGTTGCTGCAGAGGCGGTAGCCATCGGCCACGGGGCTGAGCTGCACGCCGCTTTGGGGTGCGGTCGAGAGTCGCCAGCCGCCAAGCGCGGGGTCGGCCAGGCGCAACGTGACGCAAAAGCCCCGTTTCATGTTCGACATGACCACCAGGCGTTGCTGGGCGCTGAGGCTGCCGTCGGCCTCGGGGTCGATCTGCTGCGGGTGGCTGTTTTCCAGCACACGCATGACCGGCGGGATGACGATGCGGAAGTTGAGCGTGGCGCTGGCCCCGCGGTTTTCGCTCCCCGTGACCACCACGCTCTCGGACAGGCCATTCACAGGCGCCAGCAGCAGGCCCAGGGCCGTGAGTGCGGTCACCAGTGCCGGGCGGATCGAGGGGGACATGCCCCACTATCGGCCTTTGGCGTGAAAACTTGAAGGGGTGCAGTCAATGACGCCTACCCCCGCTGGGGGAAGGAGGAAGTCATGGAACGCATTCCCGGGTCAGGTTTCAGGTGAGGCGACTGGCGGCGGCGCCATAGACGGCGCTTTGATCTCGCCGGCCCACCGCGATGACGGTGACGAACACGGTGTCATCGTCTACGCGTTACACCAGCAAGACCTCAATCCGCGCGCTGCACCGGCAGGCTGAGCTGGGTGGTTTCGCGCAGGCGCACGTCGACTTTGGCCTGGCCTTCGTCGACCACGCTCCAGGGCAGGGGCAGGGTTTCGTTGCGCACGCTGACGGTGCGCGGGCCGCTGGCGACGAAGGGGAATTCGAAGCGGCCCTGGGCGTCGGTGCGCACGGCGTAGCGGTTGTCGAGGTAGACGGTGACGCCGGGGGCACCGGTTTCGCTGGCTTCCTGGGTGCCGCTGCGGTTGGCGTCGAAGTAGACGACGCCTGCGATGCGGCCGCCGCCTTCGCTGGGGCGCCCACCCAGGGGCACGCTGCGGCTGCCGGCCTGCAGCTCGTAGCGGAGCACGGCGTAGAAGCTGCGGTCGTTGTCGGTCGGGGTGTCGGTGACGATGGGGGCGAGCGGGTCGAGGGGGCGCACGGTGCGGCTCTGGCCGAGGCTGCGGGTGTAGTTGCCTTCCAGGCTCCAGCGCTGGTTGACGCGCCAGACGCTGCCGATGTTGATGCCGTGGCGGCGCTGGCCGTTGTTGCCTTGTTCGGTCTGCAGGGTGCCGCGCAGGCTGGCGTCGCCGGTGAGGGGGGCGGTGAAGGCGAGCGCGGCGGACCAGAGGGTTTCGTCGGGGGTGCCGCTGGTGTCTGTGCTGCCGTCGGCGCTGGTGCTGGCGCTGTTGCGGGTGAGGCCCAGGCTGGTGGAGACGCTCCAGCCCTGGGGAACGGCCCAGTCCTGGTCGTAGCTGATCGCCTGAGAGCGGGTCTGGCTGGCGGCGCCGCCGCTGAGGGTGAGGCGCAGGCCGCTGGTGCCGAGCGGGTTTTGCCAGCGCCAGTCGCCGTAGCTGCTCCAGGCGTCGCCGTCGAAGTGGCGCACGGAGGCACCGGCGCCGAGGCTGCTGGCGCGGCTGAGGCGCCAGCGGGCGCTGCCCGAGGCGTAGCTGCCGTCGCGGGTGCGCCCGCTGATGGAGCGCAGCCAGTCGACCGAGCCTTCGGCGGACCACTGGCGGGTGCGCCATTCGCTGCGCAGGGTGGCGCCTTGCACGTCGGCGGGCATGGCCTGGCCGGCCCAGCTGAGGCCGGGGTCGAGGCGGTAGACGCCGATGCCATGCTGGCGCGGGCCGTCGTCCCATTCGCTGTCGATCCAGAAGCCCTGGGGGTTGCTGGTTTCGCCGGGTGGGGCGCCGGGGGCTGCGGCGCCGCCGCGGCTGAGGATGAGCTGGCCCTGGGTGCGGCGGCTGTCGCCTTCATGGCGCAAGGCGAACAGGGTGGAGCGGGCGTCGAGCGGGGTGCCGGTTTCGCGGGTCTGGCCGAGGGCGGTGACGCGGCTGGCGTCTTCGTGTTGCAGGGCGAGGGTCCAGCCGGGCAGGCCAAGCGGATCGCTGCTGTCGGGGCTGGCGCCGAGGTGCCATTGGGCGCCGAGCGTGGTGCGCCGGCCGCCGAGGCCGCGAAAGCCGCTGGCGGGCAGGCTCTCCATCTGGCCGGGTTCGCCGCTGCCGGCCTGCAGGGCGAGGCCGCTGGCGGGGCTGAGCCATTCGCCGGCCAGACCGCGCAGCGTGGCCGAAGGCAGGTACACGCGCGACGGCAGGCGGGTGATGCCGGGCGCGGGCGCGGTGATGACGCCGGCTTCGTGGTTGCCGATCCAGCCGCTGGCCAGCGGCAGGCCGCGCTGGCGCAGGGTGAGCGTGCCGCGGTTTTCTCGCGGGCTGAGGCTGCCGTCGAGCGAGAGGGCGCCGTGGTTGGGGGTGTCGAGCAGGCCGTAGACGGCGAAGGCGGTCTGGGTCTTGCGTTCGGTGTCGAAGGGCTGGGTGCCGAGGCGGGTTTCGAGGCGCAGGAAGCGCGGCCAGCCGGCTTTGTCGTATTCGAAGCCGCCTTCGTTGTCGTCGAGGGGCGCGAGGCCTTCGATGACGCGGTCCTGGTAGCCGGCGCTGGTGGGGGCTTCAGCGTTGTCGGGCGCGGGCGCAACCGTCGCGGTCGGGGGAGCAGCGGGTGCGGGTGTCTGCGCGTGCAGGCCCGGCGCGAACGCGCCCAAAAGGGCCAGCAGGCTGGAGCAGGACGCCCGGCGCGCCAGGTGGGTGCGCGGCAGAAGGCCTCGAAGCGAAACCGGCGAAAACCGCGGATCGCGCGGTGATGCCGAGAAGCCCAGGGTTGAACCCTGGGCGCAGGTGGTCGTACCGTGCGAGACCGGTTTCTCGCCGGTTGCAGCCGATGTTCCTTCTGCCGCGCACCCTCCTGAGGTCATGGGGCGACGAAGCTCGCGTCCAGCGGCAGGCGGTTGGCGCCCCATTCGAGGCTGCCTTTGACGCTCAGCGGGAAGCGGACCTCGGGCGCGGCCTTGCCGTCTTCGGGCACGGGACTGAGCGCGACGCGGCGGGTTTCGCCGGGCAGGATGGGCAGGTCGGCGGGCGACATTTCGAACTTCGTGCCAGCGGCGTCGGTGCCGTTGACGAAGCCTTCGAGGCGGCCGTGGGCATTGCCGGTGTTGCGCACGTCGAGCGTGGCGGTGGGCTTGCCGTTGACGGTGGTGACCTGGGTGGTGGCGATGCTGAGCTGGGGCGCGGCGCCGCCGATGGCGGCGTAGACGATGACGCCGATGCGCCCGCCGACGGGGAAGCTGATGTTGCCCTGCACTTTGGCCGGGTCGAGGCCTTCGACCATGAGGGCGAAACGGCATTCGCGCGGCGGCGTGCCGGCGGGCGGGCTGATCTCGAAGCGGTAGCGGTAGCGCGCGCCGGGTTCGATGCTGAGCTCGCGCCGCTCGATGGCGACCCAGGGGCGGCAGCTGTCGGGGGCGAGTTCGGTGCTGAAGCTGACCGAGTTGTCGGGGTTGAAGGTCCAGTCGGCGGTGTAGATGCGGTAATTGCCCTTTTGCTGGCCGACGTGCTGGATCTCCAGCACCTGGCGCAGGGGCTTGCCGGCTTCGGCCTGGACTTCAAAGCGCGGCGGCGAGATGTAGGCGGCGAAGCCCTGGGCTTGGGCAGCGGCGGGCAGCATGGCCGCGGGCAGCAGGAGCGCCATCAGGCGGGAGGCGGTCAGGAGGTTCATGGTGAGTCCACGTCGATTTCGAAGTGGAAGTTGAGGCGGCGGCTGTTGCTCTGCCAGTCGGGGCCGGAGCGCAGGCGCACGAGCATCTGGTCGCGCAGGGTGCTGGTGGTGATGTTGCCGGCGTAGACGAGGGCGCGTTCACCCGAAACGAGGCGCCCGGCGAGCAGTTTGCCGTCGGTGGTCCAGACGGCTTCGAGGGTGGAAGTCTCGTCGCGCGGCAGCACCATGTAGACGCGGCCGCTGCGGCCGATCCAGTCCTGGGTGTTGATGTGGATGTTGACGCGCACCCAGGCTTCCATGCCGCCGTCCTGGTCGCCGCGGGTTTGCGGCAGCCACTGCATCTGCGCGGTGGGCGGCACGGTGTGGCTGAGCGAGTCGTCGAGCTGGTGGGTTTCGGCGACGGCGGCGGTGGGTATGAACAGCGCGACGCATACTGCGACGAGGCGGGCAAACAGCGGCAGGTTCATGGGCTGCTCAGGGTGTAGGTGACCTGGCCGGTGTAGGTGCCGGCGGCGCGGATGGCGCTGTTGGCGTAGATGAAGGAATGGCAGTTTTCGATGTAGCGGTTGGCCGGGACGGTGGCCAGCGTCTGCGTGCCGCCGTTGAAGGTGCCGGCGGGTATGACGTTGGGCACGCCGCTGCCGGGCGCGGAAACGGTCCAGCTGATCTGCGAGAAGGGAATCGTGTCGCCCGCTGCGTTGGTGAGGTTGGCGGGCGAGGTGACACGCAGGGTGGCGCTGGCGGGGTGGTTGTTGTTGGTGCGGCGGTAAGAGGCGCCCACCATGACCTGCGTGGCCGGGTTCGGGCAGGTGGTGTAGTTGTCGCCGTAGAGGCTTCTGGACTGGGTGCTGTTGCTCGTCATGGGCTGGGCGGTGCCACTGAGCAGCTGGACCGCGCTGAGGTTGGCGCTGACGAGGTTGACGGTGCCGTTGTCGGCGTCGAGGGTGCCGTTGCCGACGTGCAGGAAGACGCGGCGTGGGGCGCTGGCGATGCTGAGCGACCAGGCGTGGGCGGTGGCAATCTGCCCGAGGCACAGCACGACCAGACCCAGGGCGGCCAGCCGGCGGGGGCTGAGGATGGGCGGCTTCATGGGTTCGTCATGGCTTCGTTGTGACCGGTGGGCGGTCAGGGCTTGCAGGGAAACGGCGGCTGAAAAAGACGAACGGAGGGCTGCTGTGCGCGAGCCCTCCGTTGTTTGGTTGTGTGCAGCCGGTCTGCGCCGGCTTGGCGATCGTTTCCCGACGATCAGGGCATGGTGGCGGTGTAGGTGACTTGGCCCGAATAGGTGCCCGGGGCGGCCACCGCGGTGTTCGAGTAGGCGAAGTTCCAGACGGCGGAGCGGTTGGTCACCTTGCCGCTGTTGATCACCGGCGCGGTGTTGGCACCCACGGCCGGTACGTTGAAGTTGGTGGCGTCGGTCGAGCTGGCCAGGATTTCGGTCCAGGGGATGATGTCCGCGCCGTTGGTCAGGCCCGTGCCGCTGCCGGCAGCGGCGATGGCGATCTGCCCGTTGTTGCCCAGCACACGAACGTTCACGCCTTGGGCGGCGGAGTCGGTGCCGCTGCCGACGTCGGTGGCGTTGGCCGAGTAGTCGTAGGTCAGGGTGTCGATGGTGGTGTTGTCGGCCAGTGTGGCGTTGCCGGTGCCGACCGCGAGGAACAGCACGCGGGGGATCACGACCTGGAAGTTGAGGCGGGCGGCTGCGGCGCCGGTGCCAACTTCCAGATCGGACTCGGCGGAAGCCAGCAGGGGTGCGGCCAGCGCAAGGGCCACAGC
Organism: Hydrogenophaga sp. ZJX-1; assembly: GCF_048590325.1. Classification (NCBI taxonomy): domain Bacteria; kingdom Pseudomonadati; phylum Pseudomonadota; class Betaproteobacteria; order Burkholderiales; family Comamonadaceae; genus Hydrogenophaga; species Hydrogenophaga sp. ZJX-1. The sequence continues at coordinate 738,962 of NZ_JBMBRA010000002.1, read as the reverse complement.
GGTTTGGATGAACAGAGACTTTTTCACGACGTTTCCTAGGAACAAAAAATTCCCTGACTGAACACTTTCTGGTAAATGACCAGCGGTGCTTCTATGCCCTGATGCTACGGAAAGTGCCAGTTTCAGGCAAATTGTCCGCATGAAAAAATGCACAGTTTCAATAACTTACGGCCGAGATGTTAACCAACGGTCGAATTTCGGGGTTGAGCGGTGGCAAAAAGCACTCAAGTTTTGCGTCCGTTTGTCGTGGGTAGTGATTTGGTCAACAAATGCGAGAGCGGCAAAGCGCCCGCGGCCTTCACTTCGCCGAGCGAAAAGCTGGTGTGCAGGTCTTTCACGTTGGGCAGGTTGATCAACACCTCGCGCGCGAAACGGCTGAAGTGGTTGAGGTCGGGGCAGACGACCTGCAGCTCGAAGGTGCCCGAGCCGCTGATGTAGTGGCAGGAGACGATTTCAGGGATGTCGCGGATGGCGGTTTCCATCTGGCGCAGGGCGTCGCCGCTGTTGCGTTCGGCGTCGATGCGGACAAAGGCGAGCACGCCCAGGCCGATCTTGGTGCGGTTGATCTCGGCGCGGTAACCGAGGATGAACCCCGCCTCTTCCAGCGCCCGCACGCGCCGCCAGCACGGCGCCGCCGACAGACCCACGCGGTTGGCCAGTTCGGCGTTGGTCAACCGGCCGTCGGCCTGCAATTGATGCAGGATGGCGATGTCAAACTTGTCGAGTGTTTCCATGATGGGGTCATTCTAGAAAGAAGCGTTCTTCTGTGACCTGATATCAGAAAGGAAACCAACGCAGACGTCTGCTCCCGCTTCACCCAGCCGTGGGTGGGTGGTTTCCCTTCAGCGCAGGGTGTGCGCCAACGCGCCTGGCGGAATCGACTGGGTGACGTGTCCTTCGGGCGTCAGTGCGCTGACGGCAACGCCCTGTGCGGACCCCTGGGTCGGCTTTTTGATGCGGATTTCGAAGCCGTTCCGCAGTGCGGCATTGGGGAAATGGTGCTGGATGTCGGGTCGTTCGGTGGCCTGCCATGCTTCGATGGGCACGGCGTGGTGCTGGATCGTGACGACGAATCCGGCTGCGGGCAGGGTTTTCCAGAGCAGGACCCAGCCGGTGATGGTGATGAATCCGGTCTGCTCTTCGAGCGCTTCGACATGGCCCATCACGGGCAGGTGGATGGCGCCGCTGGCCCTGGATGGGGCTGAGGGATGTGTCAACGGGCCGGAAGGGTCGGCCAGCCCGATGCGCCCGGCCAGGTCCTGGCACCGGGCTTTCAGCTCAACGATGTGCTGCGCGCATGGGTAGGACGGCACATCGTTGTTGTCGTGACCGAGAAAAAACAGGTCATCGAGCGGGCCGCCCTCTGGAAAGGCCCTGCCGCGCGAGGCTTTGCGGTGCACATACTCGGCATAGGACTTGATGACGTAGTGGTTGATGCGGAAGCGGGTCCAGCACACATCGCCAGACTGGCTCGGGTTGCGTTGGCCGGCGTAGACGTAGTCGCGCTTTTCAGTGCCATCGGTGTGCAGGTAGCGGTAGCCGGGCTTCAGCTGGCAGCTGTGCGGGCAGACGAATCCGGCAAAGGCTTCCATACGGATGATGGACTTGAAATGGTGGTTCAGATGGTGTTGCTGCGGGGCGTGGTGCAGAAAGCGCTCGGTCACGAGGCCGCTTTCTTCGGCCAGTTTCATGGACGAGCCGTAGGTGGCCCAGTTCAGCGCCAGGGCCCCGGCATCGGGGTTGGCGTGCAAGGTGGCTTGCAGGAGGTCGGACACCGTGTCCGTGTGGTGGCTGGGCCAGAGGAACTCGTCGGCGTCCATGAAGGCCATCCATTCGACTTCGTGGCCATGGCGCCGGACGATTTCTTCGTAGACCGGCAACTGGGGCCCGATGCCCGGGGTGGTGGCGTAGGAGAAGCAGGTGATGGGCAGCGTCTGGCTCAGCGCCTGGAGCAACGGCCAGGTGTTGTCGCTGCTGTCGTTGTTGACGACATAGAAATGATCGAATCCCATCAGGCGGTGGTGAACCAGCCACTCGATCAGGTACGGGCCTTCGTTCTTCACGATGATGGCCATTCCGGCACGCGGCTTGTCTGCTTTCATGGGCTTCACGCCAGACAGGCGTCGTGATGGGGGAGGACGATGGCGCTGGTGCGGTGGGTGTAGTGCGTGGGCACCTGATGGTGATCGGGCCAGATGCTGTATTCGAAACCCCGTTCTTCGATGTCGACGATCTGGTGGGGGAACCTGCCGATGCGCAGGGTGGCGAGGATGGCCAGCGTGTAGCAGATCGGGCCCGACAGCCGCAGCACCCCGTGTTTCCCTGTACCGCAAGGGTCTGCCCGGTAGTTCCGGATGTTGTGAAGCGTGGCCTTGATCACCGACTTCAGGAAAGGGTGGCCCGGTTCGGCAACGATGAACCATTGCTGGAATTCGCCACCCGGTGTCTGGCTCAGTTCGGGGTGCAGGCCCCAGTTTTCCCAGCGCTGGTCTTTGGCGTTCTTCCATTGGGAGAGCAGGAACGAGTCGGACGGCTGGATGGCTTGTCCCAGGGGCACGTTCACCGTGCTCTTGATGTCGAGGTAGACGCCGCCCTCGCGGTACATGACCAGGTAGCGAAAGAGGTCTGCCAGAACGACACCGTAGTCCGGGCTGATGGTCCTGACGGTGTCGAAGACCTCCGGCTCGAAATGCTGGCGGATGTAGTCCATCACGTCGGCGTCTTCGTAGACCGTGTGTTTCCACTCGGGATTGCGTTCCGTGAGGCGTTGCAGATTCGCCTGGACGGTGGTTGGCAAGGCCGCTATGGACGGGCAGGTCTGGTGCAGCAGTCGGGGGATGGCCATGGTGGCGCGCGTGTAATGAAACAGTCGTAACAAATTGCACTATTGTTGGCGAAAAGGCATGAAATGCCTGTTGCACATGTGCGCCAGAATGGTGGCGAACGCCGCTTTTTTGAACTGTGCGACCGATGGCGTTGCATCCCGGGGCGTTCCGGATGGCATCCCCCAGTTCTTCATTTGTGCAGAACGGCCATGCCGGACGCATTCAGTCTTTCAATATTTGCATGTTCACGGAAAGGGTCTTTCCCAAACAGGGCAAACACGGGCATGAAAAGCAAACACCTGTCAGTGTCCGGGTCATACACTGTGCGGCACACTGAAATCTGCTCGCGCCCACCCGGAGCGACCCGAAAAAGCCCCGCCCACGAGGCGGTTCACCGGCCTTGCCAGGAGACAACAAGATGAACGCCCCACTGCCCGAACACATCCGCCGCGCGCTCGAGACCGTCACGCTGGACGACAAATATTCCCTCGACCACGGCCGCGCCTTCATGAGCGGCGTGCAGGCGCTGGTGAAGCTGCCCATGCTGCAGCGCCAGCGCGACGCGCTGCAGGGCAAGAACACGGCGGGCTTCATCAGCGGGTACCGCGGTTCGCCGCTCGGCGGCTACGACCAGGCCCTGCAGAAGGCGGCGCCCTATCTGAAGCAGCAGAACATCGTCTTCCAGCCGGGCGTGAACGAGGAGCTGGCGGCGACCGCGCTCTGGGGCACGCAGCAACTGGGTTTCGCACCGCCCGGCTCCAACAAGTTCGACGGCGTGTTCGGCATCTGGTACGGCAAGGGCCCGGGCGTGGACCGCTGTTCCGACGTGTTCAAGCACGCCAACATGGCTGGCACCACGCCCTGGGGCGGCGTGATCGCGGTGGCGGGTGACGACCACGTGGCCAAGAGCAGCACCGCCGCGCACCAGAGCGACCACATCTTCAAGGCCTGCGGCCTGCCGGTGTTCTTCCCCACCAGCGTGCAGGACATCCTGGACCTGGGGCAGCACGCCATCGCCATGAGCCGCTTCAGCGGCGTCTGGGCCGGCATGAAGACGATCCAGGAGATCGTCGAGTCCAGCGCCACGGCGATGATCGACCCCGAGCGGGTCGAGATCGTGATCCCTGAATTCGACATGCCGCCCGGTGGCTTGCACATCCGCTGGCCCGACGCCGCGCTGGACCAGGAAGCGCGCCTGTTCGACTTCAAGTGGTACGCCGCGCTGGCCTACATCCGCGCCAACAAGCTCAACCACAACGTGATCGCCGGACCGAACGACCGCTTCGGCATCATCGCCAGCGGCAAGGCCTTCAACGACACGCGACAGGCGCTGCTGGACCTGGGTCTGGACGACGCCACCTGCCGCCGCATCGGCCTGCGCCTGCACAAGGTCAATGTGGTCTGGCCGCTGGAAGCGCAGACCACGCGCGAGTTCGCCACCGGCCTGCGCGAAATCCTGGTGGTGGAAGAGAAGCGCCAGGTCATCGAATACCAGCTCAAGGAAGAGCTCTACAACTGGCGCGGCGACGTGCGGCCCAACGTGCTGGGCAAGTTCGACGAGGTCGAAGGCGATTTCAGCGGCGGCGAGTGGAGCATGCCCAACCCGAGCGCCCACACCCTGCTGCGCGCCAACGCCGACCTGTCACCGGCCATCATCGCGCGCGCCGTGGCGCGCCGCCTGCGCAAGCTGGGCCTGCCGGAGGACGTGCAGGCGCGCATCGACGCGCAGCTCGCGATCTTGACGGCGCAGGAGCAGTCGATGCAGACCCTGCTGACCAAGGGTGTCGAGGGTGCCGAGCGCCAGCCCTGGTTCTGCTCGGGCTGCCCGCACAACACCAGCACCAAGGTGCCCGAAGGCTCGCGCGCCATGGCCGGCATCGGCTGCCACTTCATGACCATCTGGATGGACCGCGCCACCGTGGGCTTCACGCAGATGGGCGGCGAGGGCGTGCCGTGGATGGGCCAGCAGCCGTTCAGCCACGACCAGCACATGTTCGCCAACCTGGGCGACGGCACCTACTTCCACAGCGGCATCCTGGCGATCCGCCAGAGCATCGTCGCGGGTGTGAACATCACCTACAAGATCCTCTACAACGACGCCGTCGCCATGACGGGCGGCCAGCAGGTGGGCGAACGGCCCGAGGGCCACAGCGTGGTGCAGATCGCGCAGAGCATGCGCGCCGAGGGCGCGGTGAAGATCACCATCGTGACCGACGAGCCGGAGAAATACGCGTCGGTTCAGGGTCTGCCCAGCGGCATCGCGATCCAGCACCGCGACACGCTGGACGCGGTGCAGCGCGAGTTCCGCGAGATCAAGGGCACCACGGTCATCATCTACGACCAGACCTGCGCCACAGAAAAACGCCGCCGCCGCAAGCGCGGCACCCTGGTGGACCCGGCCGAGCGCGTGGTGATCAACGAGCTGGTGTGTGAGGGCTGTGGCGACTGCAGCGTGCAGAGCAACTGCCTGTCGGTGGAGCCGCTGGAGACCGAGTTCGGCCGCAAGCGCACCATCAACCAGAGCAGCTGCAACAAAGATTTTTCTTGCGTCAAAGGCTTCTGCCCGAGCTTCGTCACTGTCGAGGGCGGACAACTGCGCAAGAAGGACAAGAAGGCCGGTGCGCCGGAATGGACCGGCGGCGTGGTGCCGCAACCGACCCTGCCCGCGCTCGACGCCGAGGCCTGGGGCATCATCGTCGCCGGTGTCGGTGGCACCGGCGTCATCACCATCGGCCAGCTGCTGGGCATGGCGGCGCACATCGAAGGCAAGGGCATCGTCACGCAGGACGCGGCGGGTCTGGCGCAAAAGGGCGGCGCGACCTGGAGCCACGTGCTGATCGGCGCGCACCAGGACGCCATCCGCACCACGCGGGTCTCGGCCGCCTCGGCCGACCTCGTGATCGGCTGCGACCCCATCGTCGCGGCGCACAAGGACACCTGGCTGCGCCTGCGCGCGGGCCGCAGCCACGTTGCGCTCAACGCCAGTGCCACGCCCACGGCCGCCTTCGTGACCAACCCGGACTGGCAGAACCCGGCGCAGGCCTGCGTGGACGCGCTGACGCACAGCCTGGGCGCGGACGAGGTGGGCGTGTTCGACGCCGAAGCCGCTTCGACCCGGCTGATGGGTGACAGCATCTACACCAATCCCATGATGCTGGGCTACGCCTGGCAGCGCGGCTGGGTGCCGCTGGGGCACGACGCGCTGATGCGCGCCATCGAACTCAACGCGGTGCAGGTGGACAAGAACAAGGCCGCCTTCGAGTGGGGGCGCCGCGCCGCGCACGCGCCGCAGGCCATGGCCGCGCTGCTGGCACCGGCCGGCGCGGGTGCGCAGGTGATCCAGTTCAAGAAGCGCGAAAGCGTGGCCGAGCTGATCGCGCGCCGCGTCGAGTTCCTCACCGGTTACCAGAACGCCGCCTACGCCGCCGACTACCAGCATTTCGTGGAGAAGGTGCGGGCGGTGGAAGCGCCGCTGGGCAAATCGACCCTGACCGCGGCGGTGGCGCGTTACCTCTTCAAGCTGATGGCCTACAAGGACGAGTACGAGGTGGCGCGGCTGCACAGCGACCCGGCCTTCCACGCCCGGCTGGCGAGCCAGTTCGAGGGCGACTTCAAGCTGCGGGTGCACCTGGCGCCGCCGCTGATCGCAAAGAAGAACAACAAGGGCGAGCTGGTCAAGCAGAAGTTCGGCCCCTACATGTTCACCGTCTTCCGCTGGCTGGCGAAGTTCAAGGGCCTGCGCGGCACGGCGCTGGACATCTTCGGCCGCACCGAAGAGCGCCGCACCGAGCGCGCCCTGATCGGCGAATACCGCGAGGCCATCGAGTCGCTGCTGGACACGCTGGACGCCGGCAACCACGCGCTGGCGCTGGAGATCGCCAGCGTGCCCGAGCAGATCAAGGGCTACGGCCATGTGAAGGCGCGCAACCTGGCGGCGGCGAGCAGCCGATGGGCGGCGTTGCGGGATCAGTGGCGCAACGGCGAGACAACCGAAGTCCGGGTGGCCTGAGTGCCCTGGCGGTTGATGGCGGCGGGGCCTCTGGCCAACGCCGCACGCCTCGAGAGGGGGCGACATACAATCCGAGGCTGAGTCCGGACCGCCCGGGTGACCTGTGTTCAGGCCGCCCGGGCATTTCGCGTTTTTGTTCTGAAAATTGTTGGAGATTCCCCGTGTTCATTTCTTCTGCTTACGCCCAGACTGCTGCCGGCGGCGACACCCAGTCCACCATCATGGGCCTGCTGCCCCTGGTGCTGATGTTCGTGGTGCTCTATTTCGTGATGATCCGCCCGCAGATGAAGCGCCAGAAGGAGCACAAGGCCATGGTCGAAGCGCTGGCCAAGGGCGACGAAGTCGTGACCGCCGGTGGTTTCCTGGGCAAGGTGTCCAAGATCGGTGAAGCCTATATCGGTGTGGAACTCGCCGACGGCGTGGAAGTCCAGATGCAGCGTTCTGCCGTGACGCAAGTGCTGCCCAAGGGAACGATCAAGTAAGCCCACCCCCGCGCCGGGCTCACTGCGTGGCCCGTCACCCCCTCAAGGGGCAATGCGAGCGGCCCGGCGGATCCGGTTCCGCCGCATTCTGGAAGACTCCCCCTCCGCTCTCCGCTGCCGCACTCGAAGCGATTCAACATGAATAGATATCCGATCTGGAAGTACCTGATCATCGCGGTGGCGCTGGTGATCGGGGCTTTGTATGCCCTGCCCAACCTGTTCGGCGAGTCGCCTGCGGTGCAGGTGTCGGCCGCGCGGACGGCGGTGAAGGTGGATCTGTCGACCGTCACGCGGGTGGAGCAGGCGCTGAGCGCGCAGGGTCTTGTGGCTTCGACGGTGCAGTTCGAGGGCACTTCGGTGCGGGCGCGGTTCGAAGACACCGATACCCAGCTGAAGGCGCGTGACGCCATCGAGCGCGCGCTCAACCCGGATCCGGCAGACCCGGGCCATGTGGTCGCGCTCAGTCTGTTGCCACGCACCCCTTCGTGGTTGGCGGCGCTGGGCGCGTCGCCCATGTACCTGGGGCTGGACCTGCGCGGCGGCGTGCACTTCATGCTGCAGGTGGACATGCCGGCTGCGCTGCAGCGCCGTGCGGACGTGCTCGCGGGTGACCTGCGCACCGCGCTGCGCGAGAAGAACGTGCGCCACGGCGGCGTGAACCGCAACGGGGTCAACATCGAGGTGCGCGCGCGCGATGCCGCCACGCTGGAAGCGGCGCGCGCCGTGATCCAGGACCAGTTCCCGGATCTGGTGTCCAGCGAAACCCCTGAGGGCAGCGAGTTCCGGCTGGTGGCCACGATCAAGCCGGAAGCCGCGCGCTCGGTGCAGGACCAGGCGCTCAAGCAGAACATCACCACGCTGCACAACCGCATCAACGAGCTGGGCGTGGCCGAACCGGTGATCCAGCAGCAAGGAGCTGACCGCATCGTGGTGCAGCTGCCCGGCGTGCAGGACACGGCCAAGGCCAAGGACATCCTGGGCCGCACCGCGACGCTGGAGATGCGCCTGGTGGACGAGAGCACCGAGGGGCGCGCCGCCGCCGATGGCACCGGGCCGGTGCCTTTCGGTGCGGACCGCTTTCCGACGCGGGACGGGCGCGCGGCGATCGTCAAGAAACAGGTGCTGGCCACGGGCGAGAACCTGACCGATGCGCAGGCGGGCTTTGATTCGCAGCAGCAGGAACCGAGCGTGACGCTCTACATGGACGCCAAGGGCGGGCGCGTCATGCGTGACGTCAGCCGCGAGAACATCGGCAAAGGCATGGCGATCATCCTGTTCGAAAAGGGCAAGGGTGAGGCAATTTCCGTGGCGACGATCCGCGGTGAGCTGGGCAACCGGTTCCAGATCTCGGGCAGCATGAACATCAACGAGGCCAACGACCTGGCGCTGCTGCTGCGCGCGGGTTCGCTGGCCGCGCCGATGGAGATCATCGAAGAGCGCACCATCGGCCCGAGCCTGGGCGCAGACAACATCGCCAAAGGCTTCAACAGCGTGATCTGGGGCTTTGCCGTGATCGTGCTGTTCATGTGCGCTTATTACATGCTGTTCGGCGTGTTTTCCAGTCTGGCGCTGGGTTTCAACCTGGTGTTGCTGGTGGCTGTGCTGTCCATGCTGCAGGCCACCCTGACGCTGCCGGGCATTGCCGCCATGGCGCTCGCCCTGGGTATGGCCATCGACTCCAACGTGCTGATCAACGAGCGCGTGCGCGAGGAGCTGCGCAACGGCGCGGCGCCGCAGTCGGCCATCAACGCGGGTTACGAGCACGCCTGGGGCACGATCCTGGACTCCAACGTCACGACCCTGATCGCGGGTGTGGCGCTGCTGGCCTTCGGTTCGGGTCCGGTGCGCGGCTTTGCCGTGGTGCACTGCATCGGCATCCTGACCAGCATGTTCTCGTCGGTGGTGTTTTCTCGCGGACTGGTCAACCTCTGGTACGGCCGTCAGAAGAAGCTCAAGACCGTGTCGATCGGCACCGTGTGGCGGGCCGGCGGCAAGGCGCCTTCGATCAAGGCCGACTGAGCGGCACACCTTCAAGGAACCAGCATGGAGTTTTTCCGCATTCAGAAGGACATCCCGTTCATGAAGCACGCCATCGTGCTGAACGCGATTTCCGCCATCACCTTTGTCGCCGCGGTTGTGTTTCTCGTGATCCGCGGGCTCAACCTGTCGGTGGAATTCACCGGCGGCACGGTCATGGAAGTGGCCTACGAGCAGCCGGCCGACCTGGCCGCCGTGCGCCAGGTGGTCGAGTCCCTGGGCTACGCCGATGTGCCGGTGCAGAACTTTGGCTCTTCGCGCGATGTGCTGCTGCGCCTGCCGGTGCAGGTGGGCCAGTCGTCGGGCCAGCAGAGCGAGGCGGCACTGGCTGCGCTCAAGGCGCAGAACCCCACGGTGGAGCTGCGCCGCTCCGAGTTTGTCGGTCCGCAGGTGGGGCAGGAACTGGTGGAGGACGGCCTCAAGGCGCTTGGCTTGGTGATCGTCGGCATCATGATCTACTTGGCGATGCGGTTCGAGTGGAAGTACGCCGTTTCGGCCATCATCGCCAACCTGCACGACGTGATCATCATCCTGGGCTTTTTTGCCTTCTTCCAGTGGGAGTTTTCGCTGGCGGTGCTGGCGGCGGTGCTGGCGGTGCTGGGCTATTCGGTCAACGAATCTGTGGTGATTTTTGATCGCATCCGTGAGAGTTTCCGTCGTCACCGCAAAAAGACGACGCCGCAGATCATCGACAACGCGATCACCTCCACCATCAGCCGTACGATCATCACCCACGGTTCGACCCAGATCATGGTGCTGTCGATGCTGTTGTTTGGCGGTCCGACGCTGCATTACTTTGCGTTGGCCCTGACCATCGGGATCCTGTTTGGCATCTATTCTTCGGTGTTTGTGGCTGCGGCCATTGCCATGTGGCTGGGCATCAAGCGCGAGGACCTGATCAAGTCGGGCAACAAACCGGCGGAAGCCGATCCCAACGACCCCAACGGGGGGGCCGTGGTTTAAGCGTCAAACACCCCGGACTCAGCCCGCCTGTTCGCCAAAAGTATTGAGTCCTTTCGTGTCATACTGAAACCATCGTGTCCTCTCCTGATCAGCACGTCTCCTCTCTGGCCAAACAGGCGCGTGAACTCTTCGTGGTTCATGTGGGACGGGCGCTTCCCGACCTGGTCAAAACCTGTGAGACGCGACTGGCTGCCATACTCGATCAGGCCGGGCCGGCACGCGAGATGCAGGAACGCCGCGATGCCTGGATGGCGTTCCAGAAAAATCAGACCGCCTGGCTGAACCAGTCCCGCAAGGTGCTGCAGCGCACCCTGCTGCCGCGTTTCACGGCTTCGGGCAGCTCGGTCAACAGCGCGCCCGGGCGGCTGGAGCTGATGGCCGAGGGCGCCATGGATGACCAGATACTTGCGTCTCGACTGGCGATGCGCGTGCTGGATCAGGCCTCCACCGAACTCAATGAACTGCGCCTGCGCATCCAGCACCTGGAAAAGCGCCAGGAGCTGCCGCGTGGCGACGTGCTGCTGCCCGACGTGGTGACGCGCATCCTGGTGGACCAGTGGCTCGATGCGCAGATGACCCGCGAAGGCTGGTTGCTGGTGCAGGACGCCCTGGCACCCCCGCTGGCCAAGAGGATGCACGAGGCCTACAAGGCGGCCAACGAATTCCTGGTCTCCAGCGGTGTGATGAAAGAGATCGATCTGCAGGCGCTGGTCAAGCGTGCGCCGGGCAGTCGCTCGGCGGCGCCGGCTGCAGGCGCTGTTGCGGAAGACCGCGGTGGCGTCGAGGGCAAGCGGGGGGCCGCGCAGGTCAGCGATGAACGTGGCGGATTTGCCAGGCAGAACGGTGCGGATTCCGGGGGGCAGGCTGGCATGGGTTCGCAGCGGGGCGGGATGACCTCCTCGGGCATGGGTGTGCATGACGAAACCCGCATGATGACCAGCGCTTCGCCCCTGGCGAGGGCCCGCATGCGGGCTCAGGGCGTGGTCGGGCGGCTCAAGCGCATGCTGATCGACCGCGTGGGCGGTGATTTTGAGGCGACGCAGTTGCTGCCGCCTTCGCCCCAACTGGTGCAGGCGATGCAGCGCATCGCCCCTGTGGTCAGTGTCGACTCTGGTCTGCCGCAGACGGGCAGCACAGGCTCGGGCGTGGTGTATGCGGACGCCTCACACGTCGAGCGTGCGGCCACGGCCCTGCGCCAGCGCACCGTTGAGCTCAAGCAGGCCGCCGAGACGCCCACCGAAAAGGCCACCATCGAGGTGGTGGCGCTGATGTTCCAGAGCATCCTGGCCGAGGAGCGCATCCCGGCCACCGTGCGGGTCTGGTTTGCCCGGTTGCAGATCCCGGTGCTGCGGGTGGCGCTGGCCGAGCCCGAATTTTTCAGTGCCCTGCAGCACCCGGCGCGTCGCCTGATCGACCGCATGGGTTCCTGTGTCATGGGCTTCGAATCCAATGTCACCTCGACCGCGCTGGAGATGGAAATCAAACGCGTGGTGCAGGTGATCGAACAGTACCCGGAAACCGGACGCCGGGTGTTCCAGCTGGTGTTCGACGAATTCCAGAAGTTTCTCTCGACCTACCTCAGTGGGCAGGGCAACGCCAGCCGGTTTGTCACGGTGGCCCAGCAGGTGGAGCAGAAGGAAACGCTGTCCGTGCAATACACCATCGAGCTGCGGAAGTTGCTCGACGACGTGCCGGTGCGCGACGAAGTGCGCGAGTTTCTGTTCAAGGTCTGGGTCGAGGTGCTGGCGGTGGCCAGTGTCAAGTTCGGCCTCAAGCACGAAGAAACCGCATCGCTCAAGCGGGTGGCGTCCGATCTGTTGTGGGCGGCGAGTGCCAAACCCAACCGCAATGACCGCGCCCGGGTGATTCAACAACTGCCCAGCATCCTGCAGCGCTTGCGCCAGGGCATGGGTTTGCTGGGCTACCCGGCCGGTCTCCAGGACCAGCACATCAAGTCGGTCAGCGACACCTTGGCCGATGCGTTCATGTCGCGCACCGAGCCGATCCCGCAGGAGCGGCTGGACAAGCTGTCCGATCGCCTGGCGCACCTCGAAGACTACCTGCCGGAAAACGGGGGGGGCGATCTGGATCTGGACAACGAGAGCATCGAGATGATCACCGGCGTGGACGCCAGCAACATCGAGGTGATCAAGCAGGGCGGCAGCCAGCCGAACGAGGCGATGCGCGCCTGGGCCGTCGAGCTCCAGATCGGCTCGTGGTTTGGTCTGGACCACAACGGCAAGCTCAACAGCGTGCAGCTCGCCTGGCGCAGCGACCGTGGCCAGCTGTACCTGTTTGTCACCAACAGCGGGCGTTGCTTCCTCGTGCAGGCCAATCGCGTGGCGGCCTATCTGCAGGCGGGCCTGCTGGTGCCGAGCGAAGACGAGGCGCTGACCGTGCGCGCCACGCGCGATGCGCTGGCCAAGCTGGACGCGAACCCCGAGAGACTATTGGGATGACCCCCGCCGCGCTTCGCGCAACCCCCTGAAGGGGGCGATGCGAGTGGCCCGGCAAAGCCGGTTCCTCCGCATCCTGGGTTGTGACACCGCGCTCCGACGTTCTTGTCTCGTGCCGCTCAACTCCGGCTGGTTCGCTGCAACAAGCCACCCGGGAGCCGCCCCACCCAACCGTCCAGTTCCAGTTCCAGCAAGCGTGCCTGCAGGGTCGCGGTGTCGAGGCCGGTGCGGGCCTGCAGGGCGTCGAGGCTGACCGGGTCGTGACCCAGCGCGTCGAGCAGGTCGTCGTCGGGTGGCGCCGTGGTTGACCCTTCTTCCGGAGTCGCCGGAGCACCCAGTTGAAGGTCTTCCAGGATGTCCTGCGCCGACTCGACCAGCTTGGCGCCCTGGCGGATGAGCGAGTGACAGCCCCTGGCCTGTGGGGCGTGGATCGAACCGGGGATGGCAAACACCTCGCGGCCTTGTTCGGCGGCCATGCGGGCGGTGATGAGCGAACCCGATTGCAGTGCCGCCTCCACCACCAGGGTGCCTTGCGACAGGCCGGCAATGATGCGGTTGCGTTGCGGGAAGTTGGCCGGCAGCGGGGACGTGCCCAGCGGGAATTCGCTGATCAGGGCGCCGCGCTCGGCGATGCGGTGGGCGAGGTTCAGGTGCCGTTTGGGGTAGACGCGGTCCAGGCCGGTGCCGACCACGGCGATGGTCCGGGCGCCGGCCGCCAGAGCTCCTTCATGCGCGGCGCCGTCGACGCCGAGTGCGAGACCGGACACGATGCACAGGCCGGCCTGGCCCAGCGCCTGGGCAAACTGGTGGGCGTTGGCCGCGCCCTGGTGGGTGGGGTTGCGGCTGCCGACGATGGCGAGCTTGTTCGGGTGGCTCAGGGCGTCCAGATCGCCCAGCGCATACAGCAGTACCGGTGGATCGGCGATCTGCAGGAGCGCGGACGGGAAGCGCGCGTCGCCCAGCGTCAGCAGGTGGTGACGGTCTGACTCAGCCAGCCAGGTTTGCAGCCGCTCCAGCGCAGGTTCGAGTTCTTCGGGAATCTCTTGCAGGGCTTCGGCGATGCGGGCACCGACGACGGTCTGCAGGGCCGCCAGGCTTTGCGCAAAAACGGCCTGCGGCAGTCCAAACGCGGCCAGCAGCTTGCGTGCTGTCTCGTTCCCGACACCAGGGGTCAGCAGCAGCCTCAGCCAGGCGGCCAGCTCTTCTCTGGCCATCGGGCGTCAGGGGTTGACGAAGCGGTCGCCCACCTTGACACCATCGTTGATCTCCAGGACCAGCGCGTAGGACACTTTGTCGAAGGTGCGGAAGACCATCATCAGGCCGTTGCGTTCGCCCGGCAGGCGCATCGTCGGGCGGCTTTCGTCGGTCTTGTCGACGATCTGGCTGGTATCGCGCAGCAGGGCCAGCACATGGCCGTTTTCCATGCCGTGCTCCCGACCGCGGTTGATGGCCACGACCTGGTTCTGTGCCGCAAACGTCACCGCGTTGCCGTAAACCGAGACGATCTGCCCCTTCTGGACACTGCCGGGTGCGCGAGGGACGTAGTTGCTGAACTCGCGCGGCGGCTCGGGCAGCAGGCGGTCGCCCACGCGCATTTCCTCTTTGGCCTGCACGATGTCGATGGTGGCGGGCACCAACTCCGACGCCGGGGCAGCAGAGGCCGTGACGGTGTTGGCCATCTGCACCCGCTCGACGTTGGCCGGGTTGTCAAAGGCGGGTTTGTAGACATCGGCCTTGACAGGCTGCGGTGCGGCGCCAGGCGCTGGCGGCACCTCGACGTTGATCCGACTCTCTGCCCGGCTGAGGTAGGCTTTGCCCACGTATTGCGCTTCGTAGGCAATGACTTCGCCGGTAGCGGGGTCCTTCAGCGGCACCGCATTGCGGAAGACACGGAAGTTGCGGGGCTTGCCTGCGGCCAGGCTCAGCGCGTCCGTTGAGGCACCGGCTCCGTCGCCGTAGCTGCCACGCGCGTAGGCCCGGTCGCCGAGGCTGAGCAGCACGCGGTTTTCAGGGGTGGCGACGATGCGCGGTGCGCGTGCGAAGGTGGCTTCATCCACGATCAGCGGTTCGGCCAGGAAGGCTTCGATCTGCTGCATCGACACCGGCGGGATGGCGGAGTCGGACAGGCTCTCGGAGCGGATGCGGGGCGAGACACGCACGGTGGCGGTTTCGCCGCTGCCCGGACGGCGGGTGCTCAGGCGGGCGCGGCCACCGGTCTTGTCGAGGTAGAGCACCTGCCCGGGGTAAATGCGGTGCGGGTTCTTGATGTCATCGAGGTTCATGCCCCAGAGCTCGGGCCAGCGCCACGGACTTTTCAGGAACATGCCGGAGATGCGCCACAGCGTGTCACCACGTACGACGGTGTGGCTGTCGGGGGCATTGGGAGCCAGTTCGGACAGCGGTACGCCCGTCTCGGCGACCTGGTTGGCCGTTGCCCGCTGCCCAGCGGTGATGGGATAGTTCTGCGCCCAGGCGCTGTTGCTGACCAGCGCGGCGAGCAGGACGGCGGCCCCCGCCAGCGGATGCAGGCGATGCGGCGAACGGTGTTGGGCGGTCGGACAGGTGTTCAATGGCATGTGTGGGCCCCTGGGGCAGACGCCATCGCCTCGGAGGTCCACAAGGGCCGGGACCGGGGTGAGACGGCGCTTTTTATCTTGACAAGTCGCATTTGATTTTGCGCCCAAGCCCTTGATTAGGCAATGTTTATGGCATTTGGGCCGTGCGGGCGCCGCCAAAAGTGGCGAAAATAACGACAAACCCTCAACCTTGTCACTGCAGCGCCCGACCCGGCGTGGAGGCGGTGATCTGGAACGTCCGTCCCATTTTTGACTCCACCGAGACATGAATCCGCCTGAGCTGCTCAACATCCTGCGTTACCCCGACCCGCGCCTGCACACCGTTGCCCGGCCGGTGGTGGCGGTGGACGCCCGCATCCACCAGCTGATCGCGCGCATGTTTGCCACCATGTACGACGCCAGCGGCATTGGCCTGGCCGCCACGCAGGTGGATGTGCACGAGCGGCTGATCGTGATCGATGTGAGCGAAACCCGCGATCAGCCGCTCGTGCTGATCAATCCTGTGATCGAGTGGTCCAGCCCCGAAACCCGCAAGGGTGAAGAAGGCTGTCTGTCCGTGCCCGGCATTTACGACGGCGTGGAGCGCTCGATCGCCGTGCGCGTGCGCGCGCTCGACGGCAACGGGGTGGAGCGCACGCTGGAGGCCGAAGACATGCTCGCGGTATGCATCCAGCACGAGATGGACCACCTGATGGGCAAGGTGTTTGTGGAATACCTCTCGCCACTCAAGCGCAACCGCATCAAGAGCAAGCTGGTCAAGGCGCAACGCGAAACGGAGCGGGCATGAACATCGCGTCGGGCATGCGTTACCGACTGCTGGCGCTGGCCTCCGTGCTGGTGTTGCTGGCCGGCTGCGCGGGCATGCCCGAACGCGTGCCCCAGGGCAGCACCCGGGCACAGATCGAACAGCGGCTCGGCCGGCCGACGGCGGAACACCGCTTGCCCGACGGCACGCGCCTTCAGTATTCCCGCCAGCCGGCCGGCGCGCAGGTCTACAACCTCGACCTGGGGCCGGACGGGCGCTTGCGCAGGATGGAGCAGGTCATGGATGTGGCCTGGCTGGAGCGCATCGAGGTCGGACGCTGGACGCGTGACGATGTCTTGTTGCACCTGGGGCGTCC
The DNA here is from genome assembly GCF_048590325.1 of Hydrogenophaga sp. ZJX-1. Lineage (NCBI taxonomy): Bacteria > Pseudomonadati > Pseudomonadota > Betaproteobacteria > Burkholderiales > Comamonadaceae > Hydrogenophaga > Hydrogenophaga sp. ZJX-1. Next base: position 722,493 of record NZ_JBMBRA010000002.1, on the reverse strand, counting down.
TGCGTGGGTGGAACAGGTGGCGCGGTTTGATGGCGACATCTGGACCTACCGCGTGATCGAACACGTCTGGCAGCGCCGGGTACACATCCATCTGAGCCCGGCGGGCGTGGTGCAGAAAGTGATGTACTCCGACGAACCGATGCCCGACGACCGGATGCCCTGAGCGGCAGTCCGCGGCGCCCGATGTGGGCGTCCGGCCTCTTTATTTCTTCATCGCATGAAAATCATTTTTGCCGGCACGCCGGAGTTCGCCCGCGTGGCGCTGGAAGGGCTGCTTGCGGCCGGGTTTGAGATTCCATTGGTGCTGAGCCAGCCGGACCGTCCGGCGGGGCGCGGCATGAAGCTGCAGGCTTCTCCCGTCAAGCAGTGCGCGCTGGCGCACGGCCTGGCGGTGGCGCAGCCGCGCAGCCTGCGCCTGGATGGCAAGTTTCCCGAAGACGCCGCAGCGGCGCGCGCCGCGATCCGCGCTGCGAACGCCGACGCGATGGTCGTCGCCGCCTACGGCCTGATCCTGCCGCAATGGGTGCTGGACGCGCCGCGACTGGGATGTTTCAACATCCACGCTTCGCTGCTGCCGCGCTGGCGCGGTGCGGCGCCGATCCACCGCGCCATCGAGGCTGGCGACCAGCACACCGGGGTGACCATCATGCAGATGGACGCCGGGCTCGACACCGGCGACATGCTGCTGGTCGAGCGCCTGCCCATCGCGGCCGACGACAGCACCGGCAGCCTGCACGACCGTCTGGCTGTTCTGGGCGGGCGCCTGATGGTGGAGGCGCTGGAGATGGCGGCTTGCGGCGGCCTGCGCCCGGTACCCCAGCCGGCCGACGGCGTGACCTACGCGCACAAGATCGAGAAGGCCGAGGCGGCCATCAACTGGGCCTTGCCCGCGGCCGTGATCGCGCGCCGCGTGCGCGCCTTCAATCCTTTTCCCGGCGCGAGCACGGCACTGGCGGGTGAGGCGATCAAGGTCTGGGCGGCGCACGTCGAAACCGACAGCGTTGCAGATGCGGGTGCGGCTGTGCCGGGACAGGTGCTGGCCGTCGAGCCCCAGGGTATCCGGGTCATGACGGGCGACGGCGTGCTGGTGCTCGACGAGTTGCAGCGCGCGGGTGGCAAGCGCCTGCCCGCGGCGGACTTCCTGCGCGGTTTTGCGCTCACGCCCGGGCAGGTGCTGGACGCCCCGACCACCGCAACCGTGGCGGCGGCCTGATGTTCTACCTGCGCGAACACCGCCAGCGGGCGGAATTCTGGGAGGGCGTGCGCGACCAGGGCACGGTGGCCATGGGCATCGGTGCCTGGGGCCTGATGACCGGCGTGGCCATGGTCAAGTCGGGGCTGTCGGTGCTCGAAGCCTTGTTGATGACGTTGATCGTCTACGCGGGCAGCGCCCAGCTCGCGGCCGTTCCGATGATCGCGGCGGGCGCGCCGCTGTGGGTGATCCTGACCGCTGCCTTCTGCGTCAACCTGCGTTTCGTCGTTTTCTCGGCGCATCTGCGACCCTACCTGATGCACCTGCCGCGCTGGCAGCGGCTGGTCAGCGGTTACGTGACCGGTGACCTGAGCTATGTGTTTTTCGCGCGCCGTTTTCCCAAACCCGGCCAGTCACCCGACGAACTCGCGCGCCAGCAGGCCTACCTGATGGGCAACTGCGCGGTCAACTACATCGCCTGGATGCTGGCCAGTGTGGTCGGCATCGTGCTCGCCAACGCCATCCCCACCGAATGGGGGCTGGGTTTTGCCGGCATCCTGGCGCTGCTGGGCGTGCTCAGCTCGTTGGCCTCTTCACCGCTGCGCATCGTCTCGGCCGGTGTGGCCGGAGCGGCGGCGGTGGTGGCCTGGGCTTTGCCGCTCAAGCTCAACATCCTGGTGGCCATCGCCAGCGCCGTGGCGATCTGCCTGGTGCTGGAAAAGGCGATGCCGCACCGTCCCGCCGCGGGAGCGCCCCATGTTTGACCTCGACCCCTGGACCCTGCTCACCATCGTGGCGCTGGGGTGCATCACGGTGATCACGCGTGGGTTTTTCTTTCTGTCGGACAAGCCGTGGACCTTGCCGCACTGGGCCCAGCGCGGGCTGCAGTACGCGCCCATCGCCGCTTTGGCCGCTGTCGTGGTGCCCGAGATCGTGATGGCGCAGGGCGAACTGGTGCGCACCTGGCAGGACGCGCGCCTGTTCGCCGCCGCCGCCGGTGGCGCCTGGTTCTACTGGCGCCGCGGTGTGCTGGGCACCATCGTGGCCGGCATGCTGGTGTACCTGCCGCTGCGCATCGGGCTGGGCTGGTGAGTGCGGAGGCGTCTTCTTAAGGCTTCCTAAAGGAAGGTGCGTCAAAATAGGGAGGCAGCGCTTTCGCCGCCGACGGCCTTGTCGGCGCAGCGAAACCGTGTTGCGATATTTGTGAATCTTGATGAAACCCATGACAGACCCCAGGCCGACTGCTGCCTTTCCACCGGCGTCCGGCGATGCCGGACCATTGGTGTCGGTACTGATCCCCGCGAAGGACGAAGCAGGCAACATCGGGGCCCTGGTCGACGAAATCGTCGATGCCCTGCAGCCGACATGCGGCTTTGAAATCGTGCTGGTGGACGATGGCAGCACCGATGGCACCGACCAGCAGTTCCTGCAGCGCTGCCAGGCCCGCGGTGCGCGCGCCCAGCTGCTGCGCCACGAACGCAGCTGCGGGCAGAGCACCGCGATGTGGACCGCTTCGCGCCATGCCCGCGGGCGCTACCTGGTCACCATCGACGGCGACGGGCAGAACGACCCGGCCGACATCCCGGCCCTGGTGCGGCAGGCGCAGGAGCTGGAGGCGGGTGGCGAACACTTCTGCATCGCGGGCTTTCGCCACAAGCGCAAGGACACCGAGTGGAAGAAGATCCAGTCGAAGATCGCCAACGCCGTGCGCCGCCAGATCCTCGATGACGGTGTGCCCGACACGGGTTGCGGACTGAAGCTGATCCCGCGCAGCACCTGGGCCTTGCTGCCGTATTTTGATCACATGCACCGCTACATCCCGGCGTTGGTGCGGCGCGTGGGTGGCCGCATCGCCGTGGTGCCGGTGAACCACCGCCACCGCACGGCCGGGGTGTCCAAGTACACCGCCTGGAACCGTGTGTGGGTGGGCATCGTCGACATGTTTGGCGTGCGCTGGCTGATCCGGCGCAGCAAACAGCCGGTGCTGGAACGGGTGGAAACCGTCGGTGAAATCTAGCGCCAAACTGCTCGTCAAGCCGCTGGGGCTGACGGCTGTGCTGACGCTGGCCTTTGTCTCCCTGCACTACGGCTGGTGGGGCTCCTTCAATGAAGAGGACCTGTTGCGCGGTTTGTTCCAACAGCACTGGAGCATCGCCTGGCCGGTGTTTGCCCTGGGAGCGGTGGTCTATACCGCGGCCGGCGGCCCGCGCCAGGTGCTGGCCTTCGCCTGCGGGTACCTGCTGGGGGGCTGGTGGGGCGGGGTCTTGAGCAGCGTGCTCACCGGCCTGGGTGCTTTGCTGACGATGAGTGTGGTGCGCCACACCGGTTTTGACTGGATCCGTCAGCGCCACAGTGCCCGCATCGATGTCATTCGTCGTGTGCTGGCGCATGACACCTGGCTGTGGATCCTGATCATCCGACTGATGCCGGTGGGCAGCAACCTGCTCACCAACATCGCTGCAGCGCTGGCCGGTCTGAGCCGCCGCGCCGTGTTGCTGGGCAGCCTGCCTGGCTACCTGCCACAGTCGCTGCTGTTCAGTTACGCTGGTCGCGGCTTTGCGCTGCAGGATGGTTCCAAGCTCTGGGTGAGTCTGGCCCTGTTGGCGGTATCGAGCGTTCTGGGCTGGTACCTCTACCACCATGGCTTCAAGCAGCGCCTCGCACAGGTACGTGGAACTCTCGATGATTGACCCAACACCACTTCACGCCGCTTCGCGCGACAAGGCCTGGACCACCGCGCTGTTCATCGGTGCCGCTCTGGTGCTGCTCGCCGGCATTGGCCTGCGCGCACCCTGGCCGGCCGATGAGCCCCGCTTCGCACAGATCGCGCGCGAGATGGTCGAGTCGGGTCAGTGGTTGTTTCCCCTGCGCGGAGGGGAGCCGTATCCGGACAAACCGCCGGTGTTCATGTGGCTGGTGGCGCTGAGCTATTCCCTGACCGGGCAACTCAAGATCGCCTTCCTGCTACCCAGCGCGCTGGCCGCGGCCGGAACACTGTGGCTGGTCCACGACCTGGGGCGCCGTCTCTGGGGTTCGGAGGTCGCACGCTGGGCGGTGCTGGTGTTGCTGTTCACGCCCCAGTTCCTGCTGCAAGCCAAGACGGCACAGATCGATGCGCTGGTGTGTTTCTGGATCACGCTGGGATGCTACGGACTCTTGCGCCATTTTCTGCTCGGTCCGGCCTGGCGTTGGTACGCACTGGCCTGGGTGGCGATGGCCCTGGGCATCATGACCAAAGGCGTCGGGTTTCTGCCAATGTTGTTGCTGATCCCGCTGGCCTTGTGGGCGCGGTCGGAGCGCGCCGCGTCGGCGCCACCGGTGTGGACCCGGCGCGCGTGGATCGGCCCGATGCTGCTGTTGCTCACGCTGGCCGCTTGGCTGGGCCCGATGTTGTGGCAGGTGCAGGCATCGGGCGACGCCGAACTGGCCGCCTACCGCGACAACATCCTGCTGCGCCAGACGGCGGGGCGCTATGCCAATCCCTGGGGCCATTTCAAGCCCTGGCACTACTTCCTGACTTCGGCCATTCCCCTTGTCTGGTTCCCGCTGGCCGTGCTGCTGGTGGCGCAGTGGCGCCGCCTGGTGGCCTTGTTGCGGGAAGACGTTCGCGCCCGCAGCCTGTTCGCCTGGGTTGTGCTGGTGCTGGTGTTCTTCTCGCTGAGCAAGGGCAAGCGGGACGTCTATATCCTGCCGGCGCTGCCCATGCTCTCGCTGGTGGGCGCGGCATTGTGGGCGCGGGTTCAGGAGGCCGGCGCTGGACGCAAGACCGCGGGGGTGCTGCGTGGCGTGTTGCTGGTGCTGGGCATCCTGGTGCTGGTCCTCGGCCTGATCGCTCTGCAGCGACCCGAAGCGCTGGGAGAGAAGGCCAGCGACTACGCCGAAGCCATCGCCGACCTGGCCTGGCCGCTCGTGGTGCTAGGGAGCTTGGTGCTGGCGGCGACCTTGCTGAGCTGGCGCCGGCCGCTGTTTCAGCAGCTGGCGCTGGTGAGTCTGATGTGCTGGGTGTTTGTGGCGTTCTGGGTCTGGCCGGTGATGGACCCGCACCGCACGCCGCGCCAGCTCATGGCCGATCTGGAAACCCGGGTGCCGGGTGAAACCGAGGTCGGTCTGATCGAGTTCAAAGAGCAGTTCCTGTTGTTCTCTCACCGCCCGCTGACCCATTTCAGCTACCTGGCGACGGCGTCTGAGCAGGAGCGGCGTGCCTGGCTGTGGTTGCAGGAAGACCGTACACGGGTGCTGCTCGTGCCCGATGGCCTGGAGCTGGCCTGTTTTGATACTGGTCGCCAGCAGCGGCTGGGCACCGCCCACCGGCGCGACTGGGTGTTGCTCGACGCCACGGCCGCACGTGCCGCTTGCGTGCCGCCAGACAACCGGCAAACCTACACCTGGCAGCCTCGAAGAATGGACATCCTGCAATGAGTCAATCACCGCTTCAGAACGGTCGTGTGCTGGTCACCGGCGCCGCCGGCTTCATCGGTTTCCACCTCTGCCAGCGCCTGCTCGACCAGGGCTTTGAGGTCGAGGGCCTGGACAACCTGAACGCCTACTACGAGCCCTCGCTCAAACAGGCGCGCCTGCAGCAGTTGCTGGACCGGCCTGGCTTCGTGTTCCACCGCCTGGACCTGGCCGACCGCGATGCCATGGCGCGGCTGTTTGCCGAAAACCGCTTCGACGCGGTGCTGCACCTGGCCGCCCAGGCCGGCGTGCGTTATTCCGTCGACCATCCCATGACTTACCTGGACAGCAACCTGGCCGGCATGCTGACGGTGCTGGAGGGGTGTCGTCACAGCGGGGTACGGCACCTGGTCTATGCCTCGTCCAGCTCCATCTACGGCGCGGCGCGCCAGATGCCGCTGCGCGAGGACATGGTCACCGACCAGCCGATCTCGCTCTACGCCGCGAGCAAGAAGGCCAACGAACTCATGGCCTACAGCTACAGCCACCTCTATGGCATCCCGGCCACGGGTCTGCGCCTGTTCACGGTGTACGGCCCTTGGGGACGCCCGGACATGGCCATCTTCAAGTTCGTGCGCGCCGTGCTGGCGGGCCAGCCGATCGATGTGTACAACAACGGCCAGATGCGCCGCGACTTCACCTACGTGGACGACGTGGTTGACGCCGTGCTCAAGGTCATGGCCGTGCCGCCGGTGGCCACGGCAGACGCGCCCGCCCACCGGGTGCTCAACGTGGGCAACAACGGGCCGGTGAGCCTGCTGGACTTCATCGGCTGCATCGAAAAAGCCACGGGCATCAAGGCCATCAAACACTTCATGCCGATGCAGCAGGGCGATGTGCCGGAGACCTGGGCGGACACCACGGCGCTGGAGAAGGGCTTCGGCATCCGCCCGAACACCGATCTGCAGCTCGGTGTGCAGCGTTTTGTGGACTGGTACCGCGGGTACTACGGCGACGCGGCCACTGCCTGATCCGTATCCCCTGCAAGCCAGGGCCGCGCCCCGAGCCAGCCGGCCAGGCTGACGCTGGCGCAAGTCAGCAGCGTCCACAGGGTGTGGCTGGGCGGGTGTGCACCGCGCAGGGTCTGGGCCGCACCGGCGAGCGCACCGGCGAACACCAGAAACATCAGCCAGCGCCAGCCGGTCGCGGCCTGGCGGTGGACCGCCCGGGGCGGCAGCAGCCAGGGCAGGCACAGGGGCAGGAAGGCCAGGGCGCTGGACGCGTGACCGCCGGGGAAGCAGCGGCCAGGCCCCCCGTCCGTGTCCAGGAAGTTCCAGTGCGACACGTAAGACGCGCCGCCGCCGAAGGCCTGCAGCTCCCAGGGGCAGCTGGTGAGGCTGTGGTACTTCACCAGATTCACCGCCAGCAGCGACAGCGCCACCAGCACCACCACGACGAGGCGCTCGCGCCGGTCAATGGCCGGGCCGGGCCAGGTCTGTGGCCACAGCACCCACAGCCCGAGCAGCACGTAGAAGCCCAGAGCGACCTGCCGCAGGCCGTCGTGCAACACCTGTTCCAGCAGCCAGTGGTGGCGCAAGGGAAACCCCTCGGGCGTGCCGATGGCCTGCAGCACGGGCAGGTCCAGGCCCAAGAGGTCCCACAGCAGGGTCAGCACCAGCACCGCCACCAGACCTCTCAGCAGGTGGGTGCCGGGCGGCGAATGGGCCAGCAGGGAACGGGCAGCGGGACGGGTGTGCATGGGGCGCCATCGTGCGCGGCGCACTTTAAGAGAGGCTTAAGCGCGGTCCGGATAATGGAACTCTTTTGTCATCGGGCCCTGGCCCGCCCCTGAAATGCGCGCACTTGTGGTGGAAGACGATCCCGGCATCGCCAGCGGTCTGAGCGATTCGTTGCGCCAGGCGGGTTACGCGGTGGACGTGTGCCCGACCCTGGATGCCGCCTGGGCGGCCCTGGCGGTGGAGCCTTTTGACGTGTTGCTGCTGGATCTGGGCCTGCCCGATGGCGACGGGCTGGACCTGCTGGCGCGCCTGCGCCGCCTCGGTGAACGCAGCCGGGCCCACGAAGCGCTGCCGCGCAGCGACATGCCGGTGCTGATCATGACGGCTCGCGATGGCGTGAGCGACCGCATCAGCGGCCTGGACAGCGGGGCCGACGACTACATCGTCAAACCCTTCGACGCCAACGAACTGCTTGCCCGGCTGCGCGCCATGCTGCGGCGGGCGAGCGGGCGCAGCAAGCCCCTGATCGAACATGGCGATCTGGTGCTCGACCCGGCCACGCGCACGGTGGAGCGCGCCGGGTTGCCTGTGGCACTGGGTGGGCGCGAGTTTGCGCTGTTGCTGACCCTGCTGCAGGCCCGTCCCCAGGTGCTGTCCAAGGCCCGGCTCGAATCGGCGCTGTACGGCTTTGGCGAAGCCCTCGACAGCAACGCGATCGAGGTGCACGTGCACCACCTGCGCCGCAAGCTGGGTGAATCGCTCATCAAGACCGTGCGCGGCGTGGGTTACTTCATTCCCCGCGAAGTGGCCCCCGCCGCCGCGCCGAATCGGTCGGACCCCGAATGAACCCGGTGGCCGCTTCACCATCGCCGCAGCCTGTGCTGCGCCGCTACATCCTGAGCTGGACGCTCGGCGCGCTGCTGCTGGTGTGGCTGACCCTGATTGCCGTGGCCTGGTCCACCGGGTTCCGCGAGGCGCGCAAGTTTTCGGACGGCCAGCTGGTGGCGGTGGCCAAGCTGTGGATCGAAGCCTCGCCCACCGGGGCCAGCCAGAACATGGTTCCGGCGTCGGCCGGTCTGGAGCATGAGTACCTGCAGGATGTCGCCGTGCTGGCCTGGGAGGATGGCCGCCTCGTCGCCGACACCCACCGCATTGCGCCGGGGCTGGACATCACGGACCTGCCCCCGCGGGGGTTCCGCACCCTGACGCTGCAGACCGAACACGGCCTGGGCGACTGGCGCAGCTTCGGCGTGCGCCTGAACATGGACGGACGCGAGCGCCGCGTGCTGGCGCTGATGGACATGAAGAAGCGTGGCGAGCTCGGCAAAGACATAGCCGAACACGTGGCGCAGCCCGCGATCCTGATCCTGCCGCTGGTGGCCCTGCTGCTGTGGTGGACCATCCGGCGCGGTTTGCGCCCGCTGGACCAGCTCTCCAGCGAAGTGGCCGCGCTCGACGGGTTCGCCGGTCAGCGGCTGGACACCCAGCACCGTTTTCGCGAATTCACCAGCACGGTCTCGGCCATCAACACGCTGGTCGATACCCTGCAAAAGCAGGCGCAGCGTGAGCGCGAATTCGCTTCCGACGTGGCGCACGAACTGCGCACGCCGCTGGCGGTCATTGCGCTGCAGGCCCGGGCCGCGCAGGCGGACGCTTCGCCCGAACGCCTGGACCGGCTGGAGCGCGAGGCTCTGCGTGCCGGCCGCATCCTGTCGCAGTTGCTGGACCTGGCGCGGGCGCAGCGTACCGGCAACGGGGGCCCGTCCAACCTGCTGGAGACGCAGGACGTCGAGCTCGGCGAACTCGCGGCGCGTTTGATTTCGAACCATGCGCAGCAGGCGTACGAAACGGGTCACGAGCTGTCGCTGCAGCAGCCCGATCAGCCGGTGCGCGTATCGGCCCAGCCCATGTTGCTGGAGCTGGCCCTGCGCAACCTGATCGAAAACGCCCTGCGCCACACACCCGAAGGCACCCAGGTGTCGGTCGAAGTCTGGCGCTCATCCGACGGATTCGGTGTGTCCGTGTCCGACGACGGTCAACGCGCGGGCTCGGTTGCCGTCGCCGCAGCGTCCGAGCCCGGCCTCGGTCTGGGCCTGCGCCTGGTGGGGCGCATCGCCGAACAGATGGGTGCCACGCTGGAGCGCGATGCGGGCGAGCCGCCCATGAGCACGCGGTTCAATCTGCGCTGGGCACGCTGAGAACCCGGGTTTGTTGACGGTGCAGGGCTGCATAAGGCTGGCTTAACCCAGGCTGTCTACGCTGACGGGGCCAGTGTGTGCTGGCGCATCGAATGTGACCATGCAGGCAACTCTGTCCCCGGCGCTGTCCGCCCCGCCCACGCGGGCGCCCGCCATCCTCACCGCCAACCCAGCCCGCTCCCCGGGCCGGACCGTCTGGCTGCTCGCGCTGTGGCTGGCCGGTCCGGGCAATCTGCCGCTGTGGCAGCGCATGCTGTCCGGTGGCGAGGTCCGCTGGACGGCGTTCATGGGCCTGGGTCTGATGATCCTGGGCGGCACGGCGGCCCTGCTGTCGCTGCTGGCGTGGCCGCGCCTGCTGCGACCGGTCGCCTCCCTGCTGGTGGTGATGGCGGCCCTGAACAGCCACTACATGTGGCAGTACGGTGTCGTGATCGACACCACCATGCTGGCCAACGCCTTGCACACCGATGTGCGAGAGGTGCGCGACCTGCTGTCGTGGTCGCTGGCCGGCAGCCTGCTGCTGGTGGCGGCACCGGCGCTGTGGTGGTTGTGGCACCGGCCGGTGGCGATGGGCCATGCGGCTTCGCGGCTGCTGCCCAACGGCCTGGGCGCGGTGGCCGGCCTGGTGTTGGCGGTGGGCGCGGCACTGCTGACCTACCAGGACCTCGCCTCACTGATGCGCAACCAGAAGGCGTTGCGCTTCATGATCAACCCCCTGAACACGGTGTACGCCGCTGGCAAGCTGGCCGCGCAGCAACTGCCCGCGCAGGCGCGCACCCTGACGCCGGTCGGTGAAGACGCGGTGCTTGGCGCGAGCTACGCGAACCAGGCGCGGCCACCGCTGTTGCTGCTGGTGCTGGGCGAGACGGCACGCGCCGACCATTTCGCTATCGATGGTTATGCCCGTGACACCACGCCCACGCTGGTGCGCTGGCAGCAGCAGGGCGATCTGGTGAACTTCAGCCAGGTGCGTTCCTGCGGCACCAACACCCAGGTGTCGGTGCCATGCGTGTTCTCGCCCTTGACGCGGGCCCAGGGCGGTGATGAAACCGCGCGCCACGAAAACCTGCTGGATGTGCTGCAGCGGGCCGGTCTGGCGGTGCTCTGGCTGGACAACCAGGCGGGCTGCAAAGGCGTCTGTGATCGGGTCCCCCATGCGAGCACGCGCGAGCTGGCCGTGCCGGGCCTCTGTTCTGACGGTGAGTGTTTTGACGAGGTCATGCTGCAGGATCTTGATGCGCGCATCGCTGCACTCGACCCGCAGCGCCGCGAGCGCGGCGTGGTGCTCGTCATGCACCAGATGGGCAGCCACGGCCCGGCGTATTTCAAGCGCACACCTTCAGCGCACAAGCGCTTTGAGCCCGAATGCACCAGCGCCACGCTGTCGGACTGCAGCCCCGAAGCGCTCGCCAACGCTTACGACAACACCATCGCCTACACCGACCAGTTTCTGGGCCAGACGCTGGACTGGTTGCAGCACCAGGCCCAGCAGGGCCAGCACGACACCGGGCTGATCTATCTGTCCGATCATGGCGAATCGCTGGGTGAAAACGGGCTCTACCTGCACGGCTTGCCCTACGCGCTGGCACCCGAGCAGCAAACCCATGTGCCCATGGTGGCCTGGTTGTCGCCCGGGCTGCAGCGGCGCAGCGGTGTCTCGGTGGACTGCCTGCGCCAGCGCTCGGGCGAGGCCCTGTCGCACGACAACGTCTTCCATTCGGTGCTGGGGCTGATGGACGTGCACACCTCGGCGTACGAGCGCCCGCTTGATGCGCTGGCGCCCTGCGCCAGGCCGCCGGTGCAGGCCGGGGTCAGTCCGCGGCCGGCAGGCTGAGGGCGACCCCCAGGCCACCCAGGCGGGCCGTCTCCAGGCGGACGTCGCCCCCGTAGAGCCGGGCCAGATCGGTCACGATGGCCAGGCCCAGCCCCGATCCGGGCACGCTTTCGTCCAGCCGTGCGCCCCGCGCGAGCACGGCGGCGCGGGCCTGGTCGTCGATGCCCGGACCATCGTCCTCCACGCGCAGGCACAGCCGACCGGCTTCGCTGGAGGCGCTGACCACCACCGAGTGGCGTGCCCATTTGCAGGCGTTGTCGATCAGGTTGCCCAGCATCTCCTGCAAGTCCTGTTCTTCGCCCGCAAAGGCCAGCGTGTCGGGCAGACCGCTGGCGTCGATGTCAATGTGACGTTCGGCGTGCACCCGCTGCATCACCCGCACCAGGCCGAGCACCACCGGCGCCACGGCGGTGCGCAGGCCGGGCAGGCGCTCGGACGCGGCGGCCCGCGCATGGGCGAGGTGCCAGTCGATGTGGCGTCGCGCCGTGTCCACCTGTTCGTGGACCAGGCGCGCGAGTGCGGGCCCGGTGTCGCGCGGGTTGGCGGGGTCGCCCGCGTCCAGCGCCTGCGTGGCCGCCTGTCCCAGGACCGCCAGCGGGGTCTTGAGGGCGTGGGCCAGGTTGCCCGCCTGGGTGCGCGCGCGCGCCACCACCTCGGCGTTGCGGTCCAGCACGCCGTTGAAGTCGTCGATGAGGGGCTGCACCTCACTGGGAAAACGGCCCTGCAGCCGGGCGGAGCGGCCTTCGCGCACCTGCACCAGGGCGTGCTGCAGGCCCCGCAGCGGCGACAGTCCCACCGCGACCTGGGTCACCGCGGCCAAGGCCAGCAGCGCACCCAGCACCAGCAGCGAAATGGAAAGCACACCGGTGAAGCGGTCCACCGCTTCCAGCGCCTGCCGGGTTTCTGCCGCCACGATCAGGCGCCAGCGCAGGTCAGGCTGTTCGCCCAGCGCCACGGTGCGTTCCAGCATCAGCACGGCCGCGCCCTGCGGACCGCTGCCTTCGTGCACGTGCACGGTGCCGTTCGCCAGCGCATCCGCGCTCAGCGGCAGGGTGGTGTCCCAGAGCGAGCGCGAACGCAGCAGGCCGCTGCGGATGGCGCCGTCGCTGCTCACCTGGTCGAGCTGCCAGTACAGGCCGGAATAGGGTGTGCGCCAGCGCGGGTCGGACAGCTGTTGCGGATCGATCACGGGTTGGCCGCTGGCGTCCAGTTCGAGTTGGGTGGTCAGCTGGTCGAGCTGCAGGGTCAGCGCCGCTTCGAACTGGCGCATGACGTGTTCGCGAAACAGCCCGCTGAGCCAGACACCGGCCAGCAGCAGCGCCAGCGCGAGCGCGGCGAGCGTGGCGGCCAGCAGGCGAAAACGCAGTGAGGAGGCCCAGCGGCCGAGCGTGATCATGGGTTGTTGAGCTTAAGGCACCGACGAACCTGCCCTGCATGCGCTGCGACGCCGGGCATCGCGCGCGGCATGGCGCCGGCTCAGTCCGTGCCGGCCTGCGGCTGCACCAGTCGGTAGCCCAGGCCGCGCACGGTCTCGATCAGTTCGGGCGGGAGCTTCTTGCGCAGCCGGCCGACGAACACCTCGATGGTGTTGGAGTCGCGGTCGAAGTCCTGCGCGTAGATGTGTTCGGTGAGTTCGGTGCGCGAGACCACCGAGCCCGGGCGGTGCATGAGGTAGTCGAGCACCTTGTACTCGTGGCTGGTCAGGGCGACCGGCTGGCCCCCGAGCGTGACGCGGCCGCTGCGCGTGTCCAGCGCCAGCGCGCCGCACTGCAGCACCGGCGAGGCCAGGCCGCTGGCGCGGCGGATCAGCGCGCGCAGGCGCGCCAGCAGCTCTTCCATGTGGAAAGGTTTGGTCAGGTAATCGTCAGCGCCGGCGTCGATGCCGGCCACCTTCTCGCTCCAGTTGTCGCGCGCGGTCAGGATCAGCACCGGCATGGTCCGGCCGGCATCGCGCCAGCGTTTGAGCACCGTGAGACCGTCGAGCACCGGCAGGCCGAGGTCGAGCACCACCGCGTCAAACGCCTCGGTGTCGCCCAGGAAGTGGGCGTCGCGGCCGTTGTCGGCTTCATCCACCGCATAACCGGCGTCCACCAGGCCGCTGCGCAGTTGTGCGCGCAGCGTGGGTTCGTCTTCTACCAGGAGGATGCGCATGCGGGTTCTTTCAATGTCCACGGTTCCTGGGGTCGCGATGGCGATCCTCGCGGGTCCTGCGACGCAGCACCTCGCCGGTCTTGGCGTCGAGTTCGAGCTTGATCCGCTGACCACCGGCCTGCAGCAATTTGATCTCATAGACCCAGCGCTCGCCTTCGTTCTCCAGTTCGACTCCCAGCACCTGGCCGGGGTGCTCGCGTTCCAGCCGTTCCAGCACCGATCGCAGCGGCAGCACCTGCCCGGCCTGCACGGCTTGCAGGGCGCGCTCGTGGTCGTCGTCGCGTGACCAGGCGGGGGTCGTGCCCAGCCCGCCCAGCAGCGCCGCTGTCACCAGCAGGGTCCGCAGCGGCGCGCTGCCGTATCCGGGGCGTGTCAACACATTCATGGGGTCATTGTCGGTGGGCATTCCTTAACGGCAGATGAACGGCCGCTTCAGCTGGCGTTCAAGCGGGGTTTCTCACACTGCACCCCGTACTCCCCTTCATCCCTTTGAAAGACACCATCATGTTGTTTGTGCATTCTTCCCGACTGTCCGCCGGCCTGCTCGCGGCGATGCTGGCCAGCAGCTTGTGGTCACCCGCCGTGCTCGCCGCCGACACCACCCCCGCCGCACAACTCCAGCACTGGAGCGCCCAGGCCGGCGCACCGGGCAATGCGGCCAAGGGCCAGACCTTCTTCAACGCCAAACACGGGGCCGAGTGGTCGTGCGCCTCCTGCCACAACACGCCACCCACCACGCAAGGCAAGCACGCCAACACCGGCAAGCTGATCGCGCCGCTGGCGCCGGCCTTCAACCCCAAGGCCTTTACCGACACGGCGAAAGTCGACAAGTGGTTCAAGCGCAACTGCAACGACGTGCTCAGCCGCGAATGCAGCGCCGGTGAAAAGGCCGACGTGCTGGCCTACCTGAACAGCCTGAAGTGAACGACCTTGACATCCAGGAGCGATCCATGAAAACACCCACCACCCGATCCCTGCTCGTGGCCATTGGCCTGGGCATGGCCGCACTGTCCACCGCGCAGGCTGACGGCGGGCGCATGATGCCGCGCGACATGCCCAAGGCCTACATGGCCGAATGCGCCGCCTGCCACACCGCGTACACCCCGGGCCTGCTGCCCGCCCGGTCGTGGCAGCGCATCATGGCCGGCCTGGACAAGCACTACGGCACCGACGCTTCGCTGGATGACGCCACCGTCAAGCAGCTCAGCACCTGGTTGCAGGCCAACGCCGGCACCTACAAGCGCGTGGTCGAGGAGCCGCCAGAAGACCGGCTCACGCGCTCGGCCTGGTTCGAGCGCAAGCACCGCGAGGTCCCCGCCTCGGTCTGGAAACACGCCAGTATCAAGAGCGCGGCCAACTGCGCCGCCTGCCACACCGGCGCCGACCGCGGCGATTTTGATGACGACAACATCCGGATGCCGGCGGGCGTGAACCTGGGCCAGCGCTGGTTCTGGAAAGACTGAACCCGGGAGAACCGCCATGCAAGCCACCACCCCCATGTCTTCCTCTGCTGCCGTTGGCACGTCCCAGGCGCGACCAGCCGCCCGCCGCCGTGTCACCGATGCGCCCACGCGCATGTTTCACTGGCTGTTCGCCCTGTGTTTTCTCGGTGCCTACCTGACGGCCGATGGCGAGAGCTGGCGCATGCTGCACGTCACGCTCGGCTATTCCATGGCGGGTCTGCTGGGCTTCCGTGTGGTCTATGGCCTGTGGGGCCCGCGCCAGGCGGGGCTGGGCCTGATGTGGCGCAAGCTGGGCAGTGCGCCGGCGTGGCTCAGGTCGCTGCGCACGGCCCCATCCATCGCCGCCGTCAACTGGCGCCAGGGGCAGAACCTGCTCATGGCACTGGCGGTGATGGCCTTGCTGGTGCTGGTGGTGCCGCTCACCTTGAGCGGTTATGCGACCTTCAACGAATGGGGCGTGTTCCCCGGTGACGACTGGCTGGGCGAAGCGCACGAATTTCTGGGTGAAGCCTTTCTCTTTGTGGTGCTGGCCCATCTGGCCCTGATCCTGGGGCTCAGCCTGCTGCGCCGCAAGAACCTGGCATCGCCCATGTTGACCGGCAACGTGGACGGGCCGGGTCCGAGCCTGGTGCAGAAGAACCGCGCCTGGCTGGCGACCCTGCTGCTGCTCGCGGTGCTGGCCTACGGCGCCTGGGAATGGCAGCAGTCGCCCAACGGGCTGGTTTCAGCCAAGGCCCTGAGCAGCCTCGTCTCGGGCAACGGCGGCGGGCGCGATCACGGTGATGACGACTGACCGCCCTGAGCCCGGGTCTTACTTGACGAACCGAATTCTGAAAGCGACAAACATGAAGCAATATCTCTGTGTGGTCTGCGGATGGCTGTACGACGAAGCCGCTGGCTGGCCCGAAGAAGGCTTTGCGCCCGGGACGCGCTGGGCCGACGTGCCGGACGACTGGCGCTGCCCTGAATGCGGTGTGGGCAAGGCCGACTTCGTGCTGTTCGAGGGGTAAGAGGCTTGGAGTCTGTCGCTCATGCCCGCTCACCACGCCAAAACGCACCCGCTTTCGCGGGTGGATTCAGCGCGGTTTCCCTGGCGTGTGGGGCGGCAGGCGTGTCATCCGCACCACGTCGCCCGTGACCGGATGCTGGTAGGCCTCCACGATGCCACCGCCGTGTTCGATGGCGTAGAACTCGTGGCAGTTGCCCCGCGACACCTTGAACTTCACCAGCAGGTAGGTCGAGGCCTTGAACCGCTCGCGTGCCTGCGCCTCGGACAGCCATTGGCTGCGTGGCAGTTCGGTGCAGACCACCTTTTCGCCCGGGGTACTCGCCTGTGTCGATCCGCTGGACCCGACCAGGAGCGCAAGGCCAAGGGCCGCGAACGCCTGTGAGCCGATGCGGGGGTGTGGGTGGCGAGGCGGGGTGTTGGCAGGCATGGGCGCTTGAGGGGCAGTGGTTGATGGAGATCCCTGTGGATCGGGCCACCAGATGCTGGCGCCCCAACATTTACGCATCCTTAAACAGCCGCCGCGAGGGCCAACGCCGGTCTGGCGGCTTCAGGTGCCGACAGCGCATTCCCTACAATTTGCGCTGTTCCCCTTCCCTTCGCACCTGTTCAAGGCTTCACCATGCAATTCATCCGTTTCTCCGATCTCTGTGCCAGTGGCCAGGCCAAGGGTCAGCGTGTCTTCATCCGCGCCGACCTCAACGTGCCGCAGGACGACGCGGGCAACATCACCGAAGACACGCGCATCCGTGCCAGCATCCCCGCCATCCAGATGGCGCTGGACGCGGGTGCCGCCGTCATGGTGACCTCGCACCTCGGGCGCCCCACCGAAGGTGAATTCAAGCCCGAAGACTCGCTGGCTCCCGTGGCCGCACGCATGGGGGAACTCATGGGCCGCAGCATCCCCGTGGTGGCCAACTGGGTCGATGGCGTGTCCGTCGAACCCGGCCAGCTTGTCATGCTGGAGAACTGCCGCCTCAACGTCGGCGAGAAGAAGAACAAGCCCGAACTCGCCGCCAAGCTGGGCAAGCTCTGCGACATCTTCGTGCACGACGCCTTCGGCACCGCGCACCGCGCCGAAGGCAGCACCTACGGCATCGCCGAGACCGCGCCGATCGCCTGCGCCGGCCCGCTGCTGGCGGCCGAGATGGATGCGATCGGCAAGGCCCTGGCCAACCCGAAGCGCCCGCTGATCGCCATCGTCGCCGGCAGCAAGGTCAGCACCAAGCTCACCATCCTGCAGGCCCTGGCCAAGAACGTGGACGGCCTGATCGTGGGCGGCGGCATCGCCAACACCTTCATGCTCGCCGCCGGTCTGAAGATCGGCAAGAGCCTGGCCGAGCCCGACCTGGTCGGCGAAGCCAAGGCCGTGATCGACGCCATGCAAGCGCGCGGCGCGGCGGTGCCGATCCCGACCGACGTCGTCTGCGCCAAGAGCTTCAGCCCCGACGCCGTGGCCACGGTGAAAGCCGCCACCGATGTGGCCGACGACGACCTGATCCTGGACATCGGCCCGCAGACCGCGCAGCTGCTGGCCGAGCAGCTGAAGAAGGCCGGCACCATCGTCTGGAACGGCCCGGTGGGCGTGTTCGAGTTTGCGGCCTTCGAGAACGGCACCAAGGTGATCGCGCAGGCGATTGCCGAGAGCAGCGCCTTCAGCATCGCGGGCGGTGGCGACACGCTGGCCGCGATCGCCAAGTACGGCATCGAGAAGGACGTGGGCTACATCTCCACCGGCGGCGGCGCTTTCCTCGAAGTGCTGGAAGGCAAGACGCTGCCGGCGTTTGAAGTCCTCGCGCGCAGAGCAGGCTGACTTTTTTCCGGCGCGAAGGGTGCTGGCCAGGGATGCGGTGAAACCGGCTTAGCCGGGCCACTCGCATCGCCCCCTGGAGGGGGTGACGACGCGCAGCGTCGGCACAGGGGTGGGCTATCTCCGGGTCGGGATGCGCAGCACCACCCACGCGCCGATCGCGGCCGTGGCCAGCAGCACCAGCTGCACCGCCACGCGCCCGCGGAAACTCCAGATCGACACGCTGACCATCACCGCCATGGACACCACGGCAACGATCTTGTTGCGCCGTGTCAGGCTGCGGTGCGTTTCCCAGTCGCGCAGCATCGGACCGGTGAGGCGGTGGTTGAGCAGCCAGCGGTGCAGGCGCGGCGAAGCCTTGGCGTAGCAGGCTGCGGCCAGCAGGATGAAGGGCGTGGTGGGCAGACCGGGCAGCACGACCCCGACCAGGCCCAGCAGCAGCGCCAGCGAACCGGCGGCCCACAGCAAGCCACGCACCATGCGCGAACGGTGGGGTGCCTGGGGGGTGCTCACGGCGCGAACATCCCCAGCGGATGGTGGGCCACCGCGATGCTGGCCATGACGCCCACCACCGACAGCGCCGCGACAAAGGCGAGGGCCTTGCCGGTGCGCGTCGGCGCGCGTTTGAGGGCAAAGCTGCCCAGCACGATGTAGACCACCAGCAGCACCAGCTTGGCGCCCAGCCAGTGGTTGTGCCAGGGGTTCAGCTGCAGCAGCCACCACAGCGTGGCGCCGGCGAGCAGCAGCAGCGAGTCGATGACGGGGCTCAGGCCACGGGCCAGGTCGCGCATGGGCCAGGCCTGCCCCGCCAGCACACCCAGGCCGCGCACCGCGAACACCGACACGCTCAAGACCACCAGGGTGATGTGCAGGTGTCGGAGCCAGGGGTAGAGGGCGGCAATCAGTTCGGGGGCGGGCATGGTCCGCGCATCATAGGGCGCTGCAGACTCAGTCCGCCAGCGTCGGGTAGTCGGTGTAGCCCTTCGCACCGCCACCGTAGAAGGTGGTCTTGTCGGGGGTGTTGAACGGACCGCCCGCGTGCAGCCGTGTCACCAGATCCGGGTTGGCGATGAAGGCTTTGCCGAAGGCCACGAGATCGGCGCCATCGGCCAGCGCCTGGCGCGCCATCGTCAGGTCGTAGCCGTTGTTGACCATCCAGGCACCCCGGCCGCCGGCTTCGCGGTAGGCGGTTTTGAGCGCGGCGTAGTCGAAGGGACGGTCCGGCAGTTCGCGCGGGCCGCCGGTGGCACCTTCGATCAGGTGCAGGTAGGCCAGCTGCAACGGGGCCAGCTTGCGCACCACGTGGTCGAACAGCGGCTGCGGATGGTCATCGCTCACGTCGTTGGCCGGCGTCACGGGCGAGAGGCGGATGCCGGTGCGGTCGCCACCGATGGCGTCTGTCACGGCGCGCGTCACCTCCAGCAAAAAGCGCGAGCGGTTGGCGATGCTGCCACCGTGGTCGTCCTTGCGGTGGTTGCTGCCGGTCTTGAGGAACTGGTCGATCAGGTAGCCGTTGGCGGCGTGGATCTCCACGCCGTCGAAGCCGGCAGCGATGGCGTTGAGTGCGGCGTGGCGGTAGTCCATCACGATGCCGGGAATCTCTTCGGCCTCGAGCGCGCGCGGCTCGGAGGTGTCCACGAAGGTCGGGACGCCGTCCTTGATCAGCACGGTCTTGGTGTGGGCGCGGATCGCCGAAGGCGCGACCGGCGCGCCAAAGTGCGGCTGCAACTCGCGGTGTGACACGCGGCCCACGTGCCAGAGCTGCACCATGATCTTGCCGCCCGCATCGTGCACCGCCTCGGTCACGCGCTTCCAGCCGTCAAGCTGCTCGGTGCCGTAGAGGCCGGGCACGTCGGCGTAGCCCTGGCCCTGGTGGGTGATGGCGGTGGCCTCGGTGATCAGCAGGCCCGCGCTGGCGCGTTGGGCGTAGTACTCGGCCATCAGCGGCGTGGGGATGGCGTCGGGCGCGCGGTTGCGCGTGAGCGGGGCCATGACGATGCGGTTGGACAGGCTCAGGGCGCCGACTTGCAGGGGTTCAAACAGGGTGGTCATGGGCGGGTGTGGCGGAGTGGGTAGGCGACGTGGACCAGTCTACGCTTCACGGTCCGCGCAGTCAGTCGCCGACGGATGGCGACCCCACAGCGGGTGTTCCAAAAACGGGTGACGAACGGTATAACTTGGCCCATGATCCACCTCCGCGAAATCGACCACCTCGTGCTGCGCGTCGTGAATCTCGATGCCATGTTGCGGTTTTATTGCGATGTGCTGGGCTGTCGCATTGAGCGCCGCCAGGATGGCATCGGGCTGGTGCAGCTGCGTGCCGGGCGCTCGCTGCTCGATCTGGTGCCCGTGGACGGGCCGCTCGGTCGCGCTGGCGGCGCAGCGCCGGGCGCGCAGGGGCGCAACCTCGACCATTTCTGCTTCCGGGTGGAGCCGTTCGACGAGGCACAGATCCGCGCCCAGCTGCGGGCGCACGGCGTCGATGCCGGCGCGCTGGCCTCGCGCTATGGCGCCGAAGGCGAAGGCCCCTCGCTCTACGTCACCGATCCCGAAGGCAATGTGGTGGAGCTCAAGGGGCCGCCCGATGGCGCGTCCCCGGCGCAGTGATCAGGCCGTGCGGCCCTGCTGCAGCACCTCGCGCTTGAACGGGCGCGCGAAATAGCCCGCGCTTCGTCGCCCACCTGGCCGGCGATGGCCTCGATCGAGTCCTCGGATACCGTGCGTTGGCGCTCCGGTGTGTCATCAAGTAACGCTGCCGGTGGGTGGAGGCGGCGCGCCAGGGGCGGGGTACAGGGGTCTTTCGCGGGCTCACAGACCGGTGGAATGCAAAGCATCTGACAATGCTGTCCATGAATCCCATGCCCAAGCCCCTGCAAGACATCCGCCTCTCCCTGCTCGATCTCGTGGCCGTGCGCGAAGGCGGCACGGTGGCCGATGCGCTGGCCATCGCCCTGCGCACCGCACAGCATGCGGAGGCCCTGGGCTTCACGCGTTACTGGCTGGCCGAACACCACAACATGAGCGGCATCGCCAGTTCGGCCACGGCCGTTCTTGTGGGCCACATCGCTGGCGCCACGCAGCGCATGCGCGTCGGCTCGGGCGGCGTGATGCTGCCCAACCACGCGCCGCTGGTGGTGGCCGAGGCCTTTGGCACGCTGGCCGAGCTCTATCCCGGCCGCATCGACCTGGGCCTGGGTCGCGCGCCCGGTACCGACCCGCTGACCATGCGCGCGCTGCGCCGCGACCGCCGCGAAACCGAAGACGATTTCCCGCGCGATGTGGCCGAACTGCAGCGCCTGCTGGGCGATGCGGTGCCGGGCCAGAAACTGATCGCCATGCCCGGCGCGGGCACCCATGTGCCGATCTGGCTGCTGGGCTCCAGCCTGTTCTCGGCCCAGCTCGCGGCCGAGCGTGGTCTGCCTTACGCCTTCGCCTCGCACTTTGCACCGCGTTACCTGCTGCAGGCGCTGGACCTGTACCGCCACAATTTCAAGCCCTCGGCCGTGCTGGACAAGCCCTACGCCATCGTCGGCGTGCCACTGATCGCCGCACCCACGGACGACGAAGCCGAGTACCTGGCCAGCAGCACCTACCAGCGTGTGCTGGGGATCCTCACCGGCAAACGCGGCCAGCTGCCGGCACCGGTGGCCGGCTTCATGGAAACGCTGGACACCCAGGCCCATGCGGCGATTGCCGACTTCCTGGCCTGTGCGGTGATCGGCGGCCCGGACACGGTGCGCGCCGGCCTCACCAGACTCGCCAACGCGACCCAGGCCGACGAGTTCATGCTGGTGAGCGACGTGTTCGACCCGGCGCTGCGCCTGCGTTCGCTGGACATCGCCGCGGCGGCGATGCGCGAGCCGGTGGCGGCCTGACCTCTCTGGTCGACTGAGGTTCTCTGCACACCGCTGGATTGCAAACGCTTTCTACGCAGACAGGTGCGGCGGCGTGCGCATCTGCTCCGGCGTCGTGAAGTAGGCTGACGAAGCGCCCATGCGCGCGCGCGCCTGCTCCAGTTCCTGCCGCGCCACGCTGCGCAGGTGCACTTCGTCGGGGCCGTCGAGCAGGTGCAGGGCGCGGCCCCAGGTCCAGAACTGCGCCAGCGGCGTGTCGGGCGACAGGCCCATGGCGCCAAAAATCTGCATCGCGCGGTCCACCACGCGGGTCTGCAGGCCCGCGGCCACCACCTTGATCGCGGCCACCTGCGCGCGCACGGCGGCGGGTTCGGCTTGTTCGGGGTGGTCGAGCAGCCAGGCGCAGCGCAGCACCAGCAGGCGCGCCTGGTCGATCTCGATGCGCGACAGCGCGATCCATTCCTGCACGTTGGCGTAGTCGGCCAGGTACTTGCCGAAGGTCTGGCGCTCCAGCGCGCGTTCGGTGGCGAGCGCCAGCGCCAGTTCGCACTGGCCGATGGTGCGCATGCAGTGGTGCACGCGGCCCGGCCCCAGCCGCGCCTGCGCCATGGCAAAGCCTTCGCCCCAGCCACCGAGCAGGTGGTCGGCCGGCACGCGAACGTGGCGAAAGACGATCTCGCAATGCCCTTCGGGCGCCTGGTGGTGCACCACGCTGATGTTGCGCACCACCTCGATACCCGGCGTGTCCAGCGGCACCAGCACCATGCTGTGCTGGTGGTGCTTGATGTCCGGCGCACCGCTGTCGTCGGCTGCGTTGCGCGCCATCACGATCAGCAGCCTGCAGGCCGGGTGGGCCACGCCGGTGATGAACCACTTGCGGCCGTTGAGCTCCAGTGCATCGCCCTCGCGCCGCACCGTCGTTTGCAGGTTGGTCGGGTCGGACGAGGCCACGTCGGGCTCGGACATGGCGAAGGCGGATCGGATCGTTCCATTGAGCAGCGGTGTGAGCCACTGCGTGCGCTGCGCCGGCGTGGCGAAGCGGTGCAGCAGCTCCATGTTGCCGGTGTCGGGCGCGCTGCAGTTGAACACCTCGGCCGCCCAGTGCAGTTTGCCCATGGCCTCGGCCAGCGGTGCGTAGTCGAGGTTGTCCAGCCGGGTGCCCGGTTCGTCTTCGCGCAGGCCGGGCAGGAACAGGTTCCACAGGTCTTCCTCACGCGCCAGCGTCTTCAGGTCGTCCAGAAATGGCGGCGGGTAGTCGCCCTGCTGCACGGCCTGGTGCCAGGCCGCGTTGTGCGGCAGCACAAAGCGCTGCATGAAGTCGGTCAGGCGCCGCAGCAGCGCCTGTGCCCGGGGACCGTGCTCGAAGTTCATGGGGGCATTGTGTGGACCGCCCGGCCGCTTGTCAGCGCGTGCGCGACATGGACCGCAGCCCTGTTGCGCGCGCTCAGTGGCTGCGCACCAGTGTCGTCCAGGCCTGGGTCAGGCGGTGGGCCAGGTCTTCGGGGCGGTGCACCAGCGCGTAACCCTGGCGGCCGAACAGCAGCGGCAGGTAGTCGTGGCCCGCGCTGTCGATGGTGACGCAGAACGGAATCAGCCCGGCCGCACGCGCCTCGTGGATCGCGTGGCGCGTGTCTTCCAGGCCGTAGCGGCCTTCGTACTGGTCGAGGTCGTTGGGCTTGCCGTCGGTCAGCAGCATCAGCAGCCGGCAGCGCTGCGGGCACTGGCGCAGGTGCTCGGTGGCGTGGCGGATCGCCGCGCCCATGCGGGTGTAGTAGCCCGGCCGGATCGCGCCCACGCGGGCACGGGCAGCGTCGTTCCAGGGCTCGTCCAGCCCCTTGATGCACTGCATGCGCACGTGTTGCCGGCGCACCGAGCTGAAGCCCCAGACGGCGAACGGATCGCCCACCGCGTTCAGGGCCTCGCCGAACACATAGAGGGCGTCGCGGATCACGTCGATGACGCGCGCGTGGTCGTTCGCGTGCGCGTCGGTGGACTGCGAGAGATCGGCCAGCAGCCAGGTGGCCAGGCTGCGCTCGCCACGGGTCTGCCGGGTGTAGACCGCGGGCGTGTCGCTGCGCCGGGCGCTGGCTCCGAGGCTGTCGGCCTGCAGGCGGATCCAGGCGTCCAGGTCGATGTCGTCGCCCTGCTCCTGGCCGCGCTGCAGGCGCGGTGCATGGCGCAGCACCTCCATGCGGCGGCGCACCTGGCGCGCCGTGGCGCGCAGGCCGGCGCCGGGCACGAAGGGCGCACCCTGGCGGGCCCGCAGGTCCTGCACCAGGCAGTGGTCGGGCACCAGCACGCTGCGCCGGTGGTCCCATTCGGGGAACTTGCGGCCCGGGCCGAGCGGGGTGTCGTCGGCGCTGCTGCTGGGCAGGTCCAGGTCGAACTTCACGCGCGCGGCCAGGGTCTGGCCCTGCTGCGCCACCGACAGGACCTCCATGTCGTTGGCGGCCTTGATCGCGTTGCCGTCGTCTTCGTCGTCGCTGCTGCGGTTCACGCGCACCAGCTCGCTCCACGACATCAGCGCCTCGGCGCGGAACGGCAGCACCATGGCGTGGCGTTCCTGCGTGTGGGGTGTGGCTTGGGCGCGCCGGCGCTGGGCGTCGGCGGTGGCCGGCGCGCGGTTCGTGGGCGGCGGCGGTGTCGCCGGATCGGCGCCGGGCCAGGCGGCCGCGTGGGTGGCGCCACAGGCCCAGAGCCAGACCGGGGCCACGTCGGCGGCCTGCCAGCCACCGTCGGCGGGCGAGCCGCCGCGCAGCGCGTCGGCCACCGCATGCTCGGCCAGAGCGGCGCGTCCGCGCAAGCCCGCCACACCCGGACGCTGCGCCAGGTGCAGGTCGCACAGGCGCTGGTAGCGGCCTTGAAAACCGGGGAAGGCCGACAGCGCACGCCGGGTGGCGCGCACGTTGTCGGTCAGCCACCGGCCGCTGGGCACCCAGTGGGCCGTGAGCAGGGCCAGCCAGAGGTAGAGGTCGCGGTTGAGTGCGGGATCGGCGAACACCGCCACGCTCGGCGGCAGGGCCAGCACCTCGGGCTCCAGCACCGCCAGTGCGGCCCGGTCGCCGCTGCCCGCGAGCCGGTGCAGCCAGTGGCTGGGCGTCGCGGTGCGCTGCAGGCCCGCCTCGGCCAGCCGCACGTGGGCCTGCCCGCCGCCAGCGCGAAACAACATGCCCACCGGGGTCTTCATCTGCGACAGGTGCACCGCAGCGCCGGCGTGTTCGGGCCGGGTCAGGCGTGTCAGGGCCACGTGCCACCAGCGTCCGACCATTTCTTCCATCAGCGTTGCTCCGGTGGGTGTTCGCGGCGTTGCCGCAGGGTCTCGCGCAGGGCGTCTTCGCCGATGCGCCACTGCAGCGTGGGGCTGCGCCCCTGCGCGGTGTGTGTGCTGTCGCAGGCGTCCAGGCATTGGCCGCACTGCACGCAGGAAAACATGCGCCGCTTGATGTTGCGCGGCTGCAGCCGCATGGGGCACACGCTGTCGCAGGCGTTGCCCAACGGCGCGTCGGGCGCGGCCAGGGCGGCGTGCGCCGGAGCGCTACGCTGCTCGCTCTGGCAGGTCCGGCAGTCGCGCGCACGTTCGCGCTCGAACGAGACCACCAGCCCGCGCGGGTTGGCCATCCAGGCCAGGCTCTGGAACAGGCCCACCGCGCAGCCGAAGCGGCAGAACAGGTGCCGCGCGAACGCGAACTCGGCGGCGAAGATGGCGGTGCCCACCAGCAGGAAACGCAGCTGGTTGGCGGTGAGCGTGCCGCTGAACAGGCCGCTCCAGATCAGTTGCGGCGGCAGCAGGTAGGTCAGCAGGGTGATGGCCCAGGTGAAGGCCGCGAGCAGGCAGCTCAGCGCGAACAGCGGCCACCAGCGCCGCTGCGGCGTGACGCCGGCGCGGTGCACCGGCGCGCGGTCCCACAGGCTGAGCTTGCCGCAGGCGCGGTGCAGCAGGCTGTTGAGCGATTCCACCAGTGAAAAATGCGGGCACAGCCAGCCGCAGTAGATGCGGCCGTAGCGGTAGGCCAGCGCCAGAAATCCACCCACGATCAGCAAGGCGGGCAGCAGTGCGCGCCACAGCAGGTTCAGGGCGGCCTGGTTGGCGCTGATCTCGCCGTTGATCAGGCCGTCGATGCCGAGCGACCAGCGCATGCCCAGCACCCAGAGCTGGGTCTCATAGAGGTCGAAGCGCAGCAGGTTGAGGCTGGGTGCGAGCAGGAACAGGACAAAGAAACCGATCTGGGTGCGTCGGCGCCAGATCTGAAGGCTGCGTGCGCGGCGCTGCGCTTCGCTGGCCGCCGGGCCGGTGAGGGACAGCTGTTCCATGGGGCCTTGCGCAGCACGGGCTGTGCGTTATCCCTCGTCGCCCAGGATCGCACGCACCACTTCCATCAGGGCCTCGGCGGTGCCGGGGTCGTCGGTCAGGGCGTTCACGATGGCGCCCCGGCAGGCGCGCAGTGGCGCCAGGCCACCGGCCATCAACCTGGCGGCGGAGACCAGCAGCCGGGTGCTGGCGGTTTCTTCGAGGTCGTGTTCGGTCAGGCGGCGCAGGGCCTGCGCCAGAGCCACCAGCTGGGCGGCCTGCGCGGCGTCGATGCATCCTTCGTTCATCACGATGTGGCGTTCGGTGTCGGCCGGGGGGTAGCCCAGGTCGATCGCCACGAAGCGCTGGCGGGTGCTGGGCTTGAGACCCTTTAGCAGGTTCTGGTAGCCAGGGTTGTAGGACATGACCAGCATGAAGCCGGGCGGAGCGACCAGCTGTTCGCCGGTGCGCTCGATCGGCAGGCAGCGCCGGTCGTCGGCCAGCGGGTGCAGCACCACGGTGGTGTCCTTGCGGGCCTCGACCACCTCGTCCAGGTAACAGATGGCGCCGGTGCGCACGGCGCGCGCCAGCGGTCCGTCGGACCACACGGTCTCGCCCTGACCGATCAGGAAGCGGCCCACCAGATCGGCCGCGCCCAGGTCGTCGTGGCAGGACACCGTGATCAGCGGGCGGCCCAGGCGGGCCGCCATGTGCTCGACGAAACGGGTCTTGCCGCAGCCGGTCGGGCCCTTGATCAGCAGAGGCAGCTGGGCGCCCCAGGCCTGGCTGAACACCTCGCACTCGCCGGCCTGTTCGGCGTAGTACGGCAGCGGGTTCACCCGGGCGTGCAGTTCGGTGACGGTCATGGCGCTCATTTCTGGCTCAGGCGTTGCGCACGCGCAGGGCCGCGGCACCCGTGGGCACCTCGCGGGGCGCGCCGCCGATGAAGAAGCTGGACAGGTAGGTCATGAGGCCGATCAGGAAGCCCACGCCGCCGCCCACGCGGATCCAGTAGAAGAAGCGCAGCTGGTCCTGGGTGTCCATGAAGGACATCGCGCCCGAGGTCGGCATGCGTTGCAGCCAGATCTGCAGGATCCCCGCGCCGGTGAGCGCCAGCACCATCACGACCATGCCCACGGTCATCATCCAGAAGCTCCACATCTCCACGTTCTGGGCCTTCTGGCTGTTGGCCACGCGGCCGCGCAGGATGGGCATGGCGTAGCTGATGATCGCCAGCACCACCATCACGTAGGCGCCGTAGAAGGCCAGGTGACCGTGCGCGGCCGTGACCTGGCTGCCGTGCGTGTAGTAGTTGACCGGGCTCAGCGTGTGGATGAAGCCCCACACACCGGCGCCCAGGAAGGCCACCACCGAACAGCCCACGGCCCACAGCAGCGCGGCCTGGTTGGGGTGTTCGCGGCGGCGGCGCTGCACCATGTTGAAGGCGAACACCGTCATCATGAAGAAGGGGATCGGCTCCATGGCGGAGAAGATCGAGCCGACCCACAGCCAGTAGCCGGGCATGCCGATGAAGAAGAAGTGGTGACCCGTGCCCAGGATGCCGGTGATCAGCGCCATGGCGATGATCACGTAGAGCCATTTGTCGATCACTTCGCGGTCCACGCCGGTGGTCTTGATCAGCACGAAGGCCAGCAGCGCGCCCATGATCAGTTCCCAGGTGCCCTCCACCCACAGGTGCACCACGAACCACCAGTACATCTTGTCGCGCACCAGGTTGTGCGGGTTCACGAAGCTGAACAGGAACAGCAGGGCCAGGCCCCACAGACCGATCATCAGCACCAGGCTGATGCTGGTCTTGCGGCCCTTGAGCACGGTCATGCTGATGTTGAACAGGAAGCCCAGCATCACCGCCACGATGCCCAGCTTGGTGGGCAGGGGCTGCTCCAGGAACTCGCGGCCCATGGTCTGCAGGATGTCGTTGCCCGTGAGTTCGGCCAGCTTGGCGTAGGGCACCGCGAGGTAGCCCACGATGGTCAGCGCGCCGGCCACGAGGAAGATCCAGAACAGGGCGATCGCCAGCTTCGGACTGTAGAGCTCGGTCTCGGACTCTTCGGGCACCATGTAGTAGGCCGCGCCCTGGAAGCCGAACAGCAACCACACGATCAGCAGGTTGGTGTGGACCATGCGGGCCTGGTTGAACGGGATGTAGGGGAACAGGAAGTCCCCCAGCAGGTATTGCAGCCCGAGCGCCAGACCAAAGACGATCTGGGCCGTGAACAGCGCCAGTGCGGCGATGAAGTAGTACTTGGATACCGACTGCGAGGCGTACTGGAGTCTGGTCGCTGGCATGGTGTTGTTCCTAGTGGGGTCGGGTGTGCGCATGGCTCTCAGCCTTCGATGTTGGGGGGCCATTTTTCGGTGTTGATGCCACCGGTCCAGCGCAGGAACTCGACCAGGTCGTCGAGCTGCTGTTCGGAAAAGTTGAACTGCGGCATCTGGCGCCGGCCCTCGACATGGGTGGGCTGGATCTTCATCCACGTCTTGATGAAGTCGGGTCCGCGGCGCGCGTACACATTGCCCAGCTCGGGGGCGAAGTAGGCGCCCTCACCGAGCAGGGTGTGGCAGCCGATGCAGTTGCGCGTTTCCCAGAGTTTCTTGCCGTTGATCACGGCCGGGGTGATAGCCTCCGCGTTCGAGCGCGTGGGGATGCGGCGTTCGCTGTCCCAGATCAGGCCGGCGAACACCAGGATGAAAAACACCGACCCTCCGTAAAACATGTTGCGGGCCATCTGCTTGGTGAAGCCGCTGGATTTGACTTGGTTCATAGAATCTCGCTCCTGTGACTGGAATGCCGGAAGTGAGTTTGGGAGAGGACGGGTTTTCTTTCCTTGAACCGGTTCAAGTTTCACGTCGAAAATGCCAGGAATCGGCCGGGGATATCTGGGCCGATTCCACAGCCCCCCACCTACAATCCGGCACCGCCGGGGCTCCCGCACGGGAAAAGGAACCGATGGACACCAGCGACTTCAACATCCCGCGCTTTCTGGCGACCCAGGCGCTCTTCACCGACCTGTCGACCGAAGAGCTGGAGCGCGTGGCCGAGGGGTGCCAGGTGCGTCGCCTGACGCGCGGCGACACCGTGTTCCGTTATGGCGAGCCCTGCCGCGAGTTCCATGTGCTGGTGCTGGGCCAGGTCAAACTGTTTGCGCTGTCGCCCGCCGGGCAGGAGAAGGTGATCGAGCTGGTGCAGCCCGGCCACAGCTTTGCCGAGGCGCTGATGTTCACCGACAAGCCCTACATCCTGAATGCGCAGGCGCTCACCAACAGCCTGCTGCTGAGCGTGGGCAAGCAGGTCATCGTCAACGAGATCGGGCGCGATCCGCGATTCTCGCTGCGCATGCTGGCCGGGATCTCGCGGCGTCTGCACGGCCTGGTGCACGACATCGAGACCGGCGCGCTGCACACCGGCATGCAGCGGGTGATCGGCTACCTGCTGCGCGAACACCAGGTGGAAGACTGCTCCACGGGCGAGGTCTACATCGTCTCGCTGCCGGTGAGCAAGGCCACCGTGGCCTCACGGCTGTCGCTCACGCCGGAGTATTTCTCCAAGGTGTTGCACGAGCTGGAGTCGGTGAGCCTGATCCGCATCGACAAGCGCGACATCCACATCGTCGACGTGCCGGGACTCGCCAGGTATGGGGTCCAGACCTGAGAGCACACTGCGCGGCGCACGGCCTCACGCCATCAGCGCCGCGAACAGCGGCTCCATGCGTGCCGTCACCGCCGGGTCCATGCTCATCACCCGGCCCCATTCGCGCTGCGTTTCGCCGGGCCACTTGTTGGTCGCGTCCAGGCCCATCTTGCTGCCCAGGCCGCTCACGGGCGAGGCGAAGTCGAGGTAGTCGATGGGCGTGTGCTCGATGGTGAAACTGTCGCGCGCCGGGTCCATGCGCGTGCTCATGGCCCAGATGACTTCGCCCCAGTTGCGCACGTCGATGTCCTCGTCCACGACCACGACGAACTTGGTGTACATGAACTGGCGCAGGTGGCTCCACACGCCCATCATCACGCGCCGCGCGTGGCCGGCGTAGGCCTTGCGGATCTGCACCACCGCCATGCGGTAGCTGCAGGCCTCGGGCGGCAGGTGGAAGTCGGTGATCTCGGGGAACTGGCGCTGCAGCAGCGGGATGAACAGCTCGTTCATCGCCAGCGCGAGCATGGCGGGTTCGTCGGGCGGCTTGCCGGTGTAGGTGGAGTGGTAGATGGCGTCGCGCCGCATCGTGATGCGCTCGACCGTGAAGACCGGGAACTCGGCGCGTTCGTTGTAATAGCCGGTGTGGTCGCCGTAGGGGCCTTCGAGCGCATGCTGGTAGCCGCTCGGGTGCGCGGCGTCGGGCTGGATGTGGCCTTCGAGCACGATCTCGGCCGAGGCCGGCACCTGCAGCGGCACGCCCACGGCATGGACGACCTCGGTGCGTGCGCCACGCAGCAGGCCCGCGAACTGGTATTCGGAGAGGCTGTCGGGCACCGGCGTGACCGCGCCCAGGATGGTGGCCGGGTCGGCACCCAGCGCCACCGCCACCGGGTAGGGCTGGCCGGGGTGCAGGCGGCCGTGGTCGCGGAAGTCGAGCGCGCCGCCGCGGTGCGCGAGCCAGCGCACGATGAGCTGGTTGCGCGAGAGCACCTGCTGGCGGTAGATGCCCAGGTTCTGCCGCGTCTTGTGCGGACCGCGCGTGATCACCAGGCCCCAGGTGATGAGGGGGGCCACGTCGTCGGGCCAGCAGTGCTGGATGGGCAGGCGCGCCAGGTCCACGTCGGTGCCTTCCCACACCCGCTCCTGGCAGGGCGCCGAGCGGCATTCCTTGGGGCTCATGTGCCACAGCGTCTTGATCAGACCGCTCAGGGCCACCATGTCCTTGAGCCCGCCCGGCGCCTGCGGCTCCTTGAGTGCGGCCAGCACTTCGCCGAACTGGCGCAGCTCGCCCAGGCTGCCCACGCCCATGGCGCGCGCCACGCGGTCGGTGGTGCCAAACAGGTTGCCCAGCACCGGCATGCTGTGGCCGGTGGGCCGCTCGAACAGCAGGGCCGGTCCGCCGGCGCGCAGCACGCGGTCGCACAGCGCGGTCATCTCCAGGTGCGGCGAGACCGGATGGCTCACGCGTCGCAGCTCGCCGGTTTGTTCCAACTGGGCCATGAAGTCGCGCAGATCGCGGTAGGTCATTCCAGCCCTTCCCAGCGCTGACTCAGCGTGTGTGGCACGTCGAGCAGATCCAGCACGCGCGCCACGCTGGCGTCCACCAGATCGTCGAGCGTCCTGGGCCTCAGATAGAAGGCCGGCATGGGCGGGCAGACGATGGCGCCCATCTCGGTCACGGCGGTCATGTTGCGCAGGTGGCCCAGGTGCAACGGGGTCTCGCGCACCATCAGCACCAGGCGGCGGCGTTCCTTGAGCATCACGTCGGCCGCGCGGGTGAGCAGGTTGTCCGACAGACCGTGGGCGATCGCGGCCAGCGTGCGCATGGAGCAGGGGGCGACCACCATGCCGTCGCAGCGGAACGAGCCACTGGCCGGGCCGGCGCCGAGGTGGGCCGCGTCGTGCAGCGTGTGCACCAGCGGGCGCAGGGCCTCGGGCGCGAGGTTCAGTTCGTGGCGCAGCGTGAGCCAGCCGGCGTCGGACACGACCGCGTGGATCTGCACACCGGGCGTCGCGCCCAGCACCTGCAGCAGGCGCAGGCCGTAGACCGCGCCGCTGGCGCCGGTGATGGCCACCAGCAGGCGCCGCTGGGCGCATGGGACCTCAGTCATGCAGGGTCTCTGGTGCCGGTGCCGCCGTCGGTTCGGTCACGGCGAGCAGGTGCAGACCGGCGCTCACCTGCGCCAGCACCTGCCGGGCTTGCTCGGGGTCGAAGTCTTCGTGCTGGCGCTTGCGCACGCCATAGGTCTGCAACTGGTGGTGCTGGTCGGGGGCGATGCCGTGGCGCGCCAGGCTGCTTTTCACGCACACCAGCGGGCAGCCGTCGAGCGCCACGATGGGGCGGCCCGAGCGCGCGGTCTTGAGCAGCGAGGGAACGTCGCCACCGACGCCGGCGATGCACGACATCTCGGCCAGCCCCGAGCGGTCGAGCCGAACGGCGACGTGGTTGGCCAGCTGCGCGGCACTGGAGCAGCCCGAGCAGGCGTAGACCAGCGGGCGGGCGGCGGCGCGGCTCGCGGGCGTGCTCACCGTTGCCTGGGGCGCGAGCCCGCGGTTGGGTGGGCCAGGCGTGCGCGCAGGCGCTCCCACACCCGCGGCGGCGTCCAGTGCTGGGCATCGAACACCGGCAATTCCAGCGCATCGAGCGCGTTCTTGACCACCAGGCCGAGTTCGGTGTCACCCTCCATCGAGAGGCGGCGGTTGAAGAACAGCGTGTCGGGGTCGTCCTGGCGCCGGGCCAGGCGCACGAAGTCGTGCGCGTTGGCGCTCAGCGTCAGTTCGGTTTCGGGCTGCGGCGGGCTGGCACGGAACAGCGTGCCGCGCCAGACGAAGTCGAAGCGCAGGCCGGCGTCGCGCACCTGGATGCGGATGCGCTGACCCTCCAGGCGCTGGCGCACGTCGGTCGGCAGCTGGCGAGCGAGCACGAGGTTGAGGGCGGTGACCAGCAGCATCGAGCCGGGGTAGGCCGGCAGGCGCCCGAGCAGGGTGCCCACCGGAGTGGGCAGCACGTGGTGCGTGTCGGGGCGGGCGGTGGTCGTGTGCATGGGGGGCTTTCAGGCGAGGGCGGGTTCGATGCGTTCCTGCCCCGGCTGGCCGTGCCAGTAGCCGTTGCAGTCGCGGTCGGGCAGCAGAGGCAGCAGGGCGGCGCGTGCCGCCGGGCCATTCAGCGCTTCGCGGCGCACCGCGTCGTACAGGCCGATCACCTCGGCCGTGTGCAAGGACTGCGGGCTGATGCGCGCCACGTCCACACCGAGCGCCGTCAGATCGTCCCAGGCGTCGATCAGGCTGTGCACCCGCGCCGACTGGGTCTGGATGCCGTTGAGCACCAGGAACTCCGCCTGCTCGCGGGTCTTGAGCATCAGGCCGTCGGGGTGGTCGATGCAGCTGAAGCGGCAGTCGTCCTTGGGCAGGTTGCGGTGGCGCGCGGTGAAGCAGCGCGCCGAGAAAGCGAGCGGCAGGCGGCCGTGCACGAACACCTCGGTCTGCAGGCCGGCCGGGCGTTCCCGCTGCAGCAGGGCCAGGTCCTGGCGCGGCATCTCCAGCGGTGCGACCCAGCGCGACGCGCCCATCGAGGCCATCCATTGCAGCGTGGGGCCGTTGTAGACGTTGAGGTGCGGGCCGGCGACGAAACCGCGCTGACCGCCCAGTGCGCCCACCGCCCCCATGTCGTTGGCCTCGACCAGGAAGTCCGTGTTCGCCGCGACCTTCTGCATCGCGCTCACGTCCGAACCCGATTCCAGCAGCACCTGGGTGGAGAGCACGGCGGTCTTGCCCGCAGCGCGCATCCGCTCGGCCACGTCCAGCCAGTCCGACAGGCGCAGCTCGTGGCGGCGCGAGCAGGTCACCTCGCCGAGGTAGACGATGTCCACCGCGGTGGCGGCCATGGCCTCATAGAAGTCGAACACGGTCTGGCGTGGCCAGTAGTACTGCAGGGGTCCGAGAGAAAGTTTCATATCGGTGTTTCGTTCATCGCGCGTGCCTTTCCCAGCACACGCCGAAGATCCGGCTCCGCCGGTCCAAGGGCGTGGTCCCCCTGGGGGGAAGCCGCGAAGCGGCGCAGGGGGGAGGTCATTTCCACGGCCGGTGGTAGGCGCCCAAGGTGTGTTGCTGCCCCTCGGCCACCTGGTCGAGCGAGGCCATCCAGGCACTCCTGGGCGTGTAGTGCTGGGGCTGGGCCTGGCAGCTGTCGATGGCTTCGCGCCAGACCTTCGTCACCTGGGCCACGTAGGCCGGGCTGCGCTGGCGGCCTTCGATCTTGATCGCGCGCACGCCCATCTGCAGCAACTGCGGCAGCAGCGAAAGCGTGTTGAGGCTGGTGGGCTCTTCGATCGCGTAGTAGCTGGTGTCCTCTTCCACATCAAAGCGGCCCTTGCACAGCGTGGGATAACCCGCGCTCTCGCCGGTGGCGTAGCGGTCGATCAGCACGCCGTTCAGCCGCGACTCCAGGCCCTTCGGGGTTTCCTGCCAGCGCACCGCCTTGGCCGGTGAACAAACGCCGTGCGTGTTGGGCGACTCGCCGGTGACGTAGGACGAGAGCGCGCAGCGCCCTTCGACCATCACGCACAGGCTGCCGAATCCGAACACCTCGATCTCCACCGGCGTCTTCTGCACCACCTGGCGCACCTGGTCGAGCGAGAGCACGCGCGGCAGCACGGCACGCGAGATGCCGAACTCGCGGTGGTAGAGGTTGATTGCCTCGGGGTTGGTGGCCGAGCCCTGCACCGAGAGGTGCAGCCGCAGCCGAGGGTGGCGCTGCGTGGCGTAGCGCATCAGGCCGGGGTCGGCCAGGATGACCGCGTCCACGCCCAGGTTCACCGCCTTGTCCATCGCCTCGCGCCAGCGCTCCGGCTGCGCGGCCTGGGGGTAGGTGTTGAGCGCCATGAACACCTGGCAGCCGCGCGCATGCGCATAGGCCACGCCGCTGGCGATGGCCGCGTCGTCGAAGTTCAGGCCGGCGAAGTTGCGTGCGTTGGTGGCGTCGCGCAGGCCCAGGTAGACGCAGTTCGCGCCATGGTCCACCGCGGCCTTGAGCGCGGGCAGGCTGCCGGCCGGGCAGACCAGGTCCAGGGTGTGGGGGTTGTCGAACGTGCGGTCGGTGGCCATGGAAGCTTGTGTGGGAGGTGCGGCACGGCGGAGATGCCGTTGCCAGGCGGGCGCGAAGGTATCAGCGGCCCGGAGCCCGGGCGTTGACCTGGGTCAATGGGCTCATGGCTTGATCTGGCGCAAGCGGCCTGACATCAAGCGCAGCCGCAAGCCGATCCGCACCCGGTCTGCACCTGGACCTCGAACTGCGGGAACAGCACGTTGTTCTCCAGATGGATGTGGTTGATCAGGTCGTCGGACAGCTGCGCAACGCCGGCGTACAGGGCGCGCCAGGTGTTGCAGGCGCCGCGCGGCGGGTTGGCGTCGTCGGTGAGGGCCATCAGGCGTTCGAGCTGCGCACCGTGGCCGGTGTGTTCGTCGCGCATCACGTGGATCGGCCCCAGAGCCTGCGCGCCACCGCCGCTCTTGAACAGCGGGAACAGGATCTGTTCTTCCTTGTCCATGTGGTCCAGCAACTCGGCTTCCATGGTCTCCAGGTGTTCGGCCAGTCCAACCGGCACATCCGAATTCTCGCGGTGCACCGCCTCCACGCGGCGGGCCATGCGGATCAGCTCGGGCAGCTGCTTGCGGTGCACGGCGTGGTAGCGCGCGAGGATGTGATCGACCAGCGCTTCGGGCGATTCGGTCGTGGGCAGTTCGCTCGGGCGCTCCAGTTCCGCGAGCTCGGCGAGCACCGCGTCCAGTGGCAAGCCCTTGCTGGCGCAGGCCTGTTGCAGGGGCACCTGGCCTCCGCAGCAGAAGTCGAGCTTGAGGCGACGGAAGACCGCGGTGGAGCCCGGCAGATCGACGGCGATCTGGCCGATGGCCTGCCGGGCGCGGTCGGTGGTGGGGATTGCAACGGTGGTGGCGTGGTTCATGGGGTTTCCTTAAATATTCACACAAGATGAATATATTAAAAGATAAAATTCAGACTTGGTGAATATTTCATCAGAACGACACGGGGTATCCGGAAGAACGATGCCCCGCCTCCAGGAGATTCCGGCATGCGACTGACCCACTGGAGCGACTACAGCTTGCGGGTGCTGATGTACTGCGCCGCCTGTGCGCAGCGCGAAAGGCCCGCCACCATCAGCGAGATCGCCGAGGCCCACGGCATCTCGCGCAGCCACCTGACCAAGATCGTGATGACGCTCTCGGGCCAGGGGCTGCTGGAGACCACGCGCGGTCGCGGCGGCGGCCTGCGCCTGCTCAAGCCGGCGTGCGAGACTGTGCTGGGCGACGTGATCCGCCAGACCGAGACCGACTTCACGCTGGTCGAGTGTTTCGACAACGACCACAACACCTGCCGGCTCAACGGCTATTGCCGCCTCAAGGGCGCGCTGCAACAGGCGATGGACAGCTACCTCAAGGTGCTCGACGGCGTGACGCTGGCGGATCTGCTGGAACCCATGCCACCGGGCGCCGGTGTGCGCAGGGTCGTGCACCTGAAGCACATCCCGGGTCTGCCTGATCGGTAGGAGCGCCGTGGCTGCCTCTCCGTGGGGCACCCGTCTGCCAATCACGGCGCCCATCGGTCTCGGAGTCTGCGGAAGAAAGTGGGTGCCCCTGTCGATCTGAGGCGTTACCGTTCGTCGTGTTGGTGGCGGCACCAACCAAAGGAGAAACCACGATGCGATTCATTGGAGCGCATCGGGCTGGCCCGGCGCCCATGCGCCAGACCCCCCCAAGTCTGCGTCAGGCGCACCGCGTCAATAGCGTGGCACAACGAAGGTGCTTTTCACCTGAACTGGCTCGTGCGCGCCGGCCGTGTCGGGTTCGATCTGGAACACCACCGGCAGCGTCCCACCGCCATGGCGCTGGGCCCATTCCAGCGGCAGCACCAGCCGCACCGGCATGCTGGCGGTGCTGGTCGCGCCCACCGACAGCCCGGCGCCCGTGTCCAGGCGCAGGCCCTCCTGGCCCGAGACCCGCACGATGTAGCCCTGGGGCTGCTCCAGGCTGTTGGTGATCTGCAGCTGGTAGGTGTTCTCGACGTCGCCGTTGCCGGTCTGGCGTGCCAGTGCGCCGCGGTCACGGCTGACGGCCACGCCGTAGTCGCTGCGGTGGCCCACGCTCCAGACGAAGGCACTGCCCAGCGCCAGCAGCAGCGCCGCATAGATCAGCACCCGCGGGCGCCAGATGCGACGCAGCATGTGCGCGGGTGTCCAGCCCTGCGCGATGCCGTTGCCCGAGGAGTAGCGGATCAGGCCGGGTGCGTAGCCCATCTTGTCCATCACCTCGTCGCAGACGTCGATGCAGGCCGCGCAGGCGATGCATTCGTTCTGCAGGCCATGGCGGATGTCGATGCCGGTCGGGCAGACCTGCACGCAGAGCGTGCAGTCGATGCAGTCGCCGAGGCCCAGCGCCTTGGGGTCGGCCTTGCGCGAGCGCGCACCGCGGTTTTCACCCCGCTTCGTGTCATAGGCGATGACCATCGAATCCATGTCGATCAGCGCGCTCTGGAAGCGCGCGTAAGGGCACATGTACTTGCAGACCTGCTCGCGCATGAAGCCGGCGTTGCCGTAGGTGGCGAAGCCGTAGAAGAAGACCCAGAACGTGGCCCAGGGTGTGAGCGTCAGCGCCAGGGTCTGTTCGGCCAGGCTGTGGATGGGGATGAAATAGCCGACGAAGCTGAAGCCGGTGAACAGCGCGATGGCGATCCAGGCCACCTGCTTGCCCGTCTTGCGCAGCAACTTCTCCAGCCCCCAGGGCCGCGCGTCCAGCCGCAGGCGCGCGCTGCGGTCGCCTTCGATGCGCCGCTCGACCCAGAGGAAGATCTCGGTGTAGACCGTCTGGGGGCAGGCGTAGCCACACCAGACACGGCCGGCGATGGCGGTGACGAAGAACAGGCCCAGCGCCGACAGCACCAGCAGCGCCGCAAGGTAGATGAAATCCTGCGGCTGCAGCACCAGACCGAACACGTAGAAGTGCCGCTCCTCCAGATCGAACAGCACCGCCTGCCGCTCGTTCCAGCGCAGCCAGGGCAGGCCGTAGAACACGACCTGGGTCAGCCAGACCATCACCCAGCGCCAGCGCGCGAAGCGTCCGCTCACCGAGCGTGGGTAGATCTTCTGCTGCTGGTCCAGCAAGGGAAAGAACACCGGCTGGGCCGCCGGTTCGGGTGAATTTGACATGGCATCGGCGGCATGAAAAGATGCATTTTAAGTGCACATTAATTTTCCGATCGGATGCCTTGCATGTCCTTGCCCGCGCCGGGGTCTCCGGCCACGGGTGCACCACTTGCTGGTATCGGGGTCGGTACAAAGCCGCTAACCTATGGTCATGGCATCCACTGTTTCGCTCTCGATCAAGCTGATCCGCATCGGCGCCGGCCTGCTGGTCATCGCGCTGGCTTCGATCGGCCTCACGCTGTGGGTGACCTGGCAGCTCGAAGGCGGTGCCGCGGCGGTGAACGAGGCCGGGCGCATGCGCATGCAGACCTGGCGCCTCAACAGCTCGGTGGCGGCCCAGCTGCCGGCCAGCGACATCAACGCCCTGGTTGCACAGTTCGATCAGAGCCTGGGACTGCTGCGCAGTGGCGACCCGAGCCGCCCGCTGTTCGTGCCCTGGAACGACGAGGTCAGCCAGCAGTTCGTCCTCGTGGAGGCGCTCTGGCAGAACCAGCGCCCGCTGTGGCTGGGCGAGGTGCCGCCCGATGCCGCTCGCTCGCTGCAGGCCGCGGGCGAGTTCGTCGACGCGATCGACGGCTTCGTGCTGGTGATCGAGAAACAGCTCTCGGGCTACACCGCCATCCTCAACCTGTTCCAGTTCGTGATGATGGCGCTGGCCATCGGCAGCGCGGTGATCATGCTCTACACCGGCTACCTCTACGTGATCAACCCGCTGGCGCACCTGCGCAGGGTGCTGGCGCGGGTGGAGGCGGGCGAGTTCGGCACCCGCATCGACGTCGACACGCAGGACGAATTTGGCCAGGTGGCCGCCGGCTTCAACCGCATGGCCAGCACCCTGCAGTCGCTTTACGAAGGGCTGGAGGCCAAGGTGCAGGCCAAGACGCAGCGCATCGAGGCGCAGCGCGCCCGTCTGGAAGCGCTGTACGAGGTGAGCGCCTTTCTCGCGCAGGCCAACACCATCGAGGAACTCTCGCGCGGCTTCTCGCAGCGCGTGCGCCAGGTCATGAAGGCCGACGCGGTGGCGGTGCGCTGGTCCGACGAAGCCAACCAGCGTTACCTGATGCTGGCCTCCGACTGTTTCCCGCAGGACATGCAGGAGGAAGAACGCAGCCTGCTGGCCGGCGCCTGCGCCTGTGGCAACCTGCAGCCCGACGCCCGCACCCGGGTGATCCCGATCCACACCCACGACGCAGCTCCCATGCGGCACTGCGCGCGCGCGGGCTATGAAAGCCTGGTGAGCGTGCCGGTGCGCCTGCAGCAGCGGCTGATCGGCGAGATCGATTTGTTCTTCCGCAGCGACGTGCAGCTCAACGCCGACGAGACCGAGTTGCTCGACGCGCTCGCCAGCCACCTGGCCAGCGCACTGGAAGGCCTGCGCGCGGCGGCGCTGGAGCGCGAGGCTGCGGTGGGCGAAGAGCGCGCCCTGATCGCGCGCGAGCTGCATGACTCGATCGCGCAGTCGCTCGCCTTCCTGAAGATCCAGGCCGGTCTGCTGCGCAACGCGATGCAGAAGCAGCAGCCGGATCAGGTGAACGCCACGCTGGACGAGCTCGATGCCGGCCTGAAGGAGAGCATCAACGACGTGCGCGAACTGCTGGTGCACTTCCGCACCCGCACCAACACCGACGACATCGAGGCTGCGTTGCAGGAAACGCTGCAGAAGTTCCAGCACCAGACCGGCCTGCCCACGCGCCTGCAGCTCGAAGGCCAGGGCCTGCCGCTGCCGCCCGACGTGCAGGTGCAGGTGCTGCACGTGCTGCAGGAAGCGCTGTCCAACGTGCGCAAGCACGCGGGCGCCAGCCACGTCAGCCTCGATGTGCACAAGGCCGCGCGCTGGCGCTTTGTCGTGCGCGACAATGGCGCCGGCTTCGACACCCGCCAGCAGCGCAGCGAGAACCACGTCGGCATGAAGATCATGCGCGAGCGCGCCGAACGCATCGGTGCCAGCGTGGAACTGGTGTCCAGCCCCGGCCAGGGCACCACGGTGACCCTGACCCTGCCCCCCTACCCGGTGAGCGGTCGGGGCATCGGCACGCTGGGCCTGAACCTGCAAGAACTGTCCGAGACCCTGCCCGCCCCATGACCCACGCCCCCGCGCCCCGCATCCAGCTGCTGCTGGTCGACGACCACAACCTGTTCCGCCGCGGCCTGCGGGCCCTGCTGTCACAGGACGAGCGCTTCGAGGTGGTCTGCGAGGCGGGCGACATCGGCGAGGCCCTGCGCTGCCTGGCGCAGGCGCACAGGCCCGATGTGATCCTGCTCGACAACCACCTGCCCGGTGTGCGCGGGGTGGACGCCATTCCCGCGCTGAAAGACGCCGCGCCGGGCACGCGCATCCTGATGCTCACCGTGAGCGAAAACGAAGACGACCTGGCCGCCGCCCTGCGCGCCGGCGCCGACGGCTACCTGCTCAAGACGGTGGAGTCCGACCACCTGGGCGACACCATCGTCAAGGTGCTCGACGGTGAATCCGTGATCAGCCCCGAGATGCTGACCAAGCTGGTCTCGGTGTTCCGCGCCCGCCCGGCCGAGAGCGCGCCGGCCCCCCTGGAACCGGCCAACGGCCCATCGCCCGACCTGCTCTCGCCGCGCGAGCGCGAGATCCTGCAGCTGATCGCACGCGGCGACAGCAACAAGCTGATCGCGCGCGCACTCGACATCGCCGAGACCACGGTGAAGATCCATGTGCAGCACATCCTGCGCAAACTGGGTCTGAGCTCGCGGGTGCAGGCTGCGGTCTATGCGACCACGCATGGGCTGGCCTGAAATCCACTTGATCCACATCAAGTCGGGTTGATTCCGGCCCCGGGGTAGTTCTTCCGGACGATGGCCGCTGTGGCGACCATCGTCCTTCTGCTGCGTGCCGGGCACCCTCTGGCGGATGTTCGGCGCGGGAGAAAAAACGGACAGTCATGCCATGTCTCTGGAGAAAGAACATGGCCTCTGAACTTCGCAATCAACGGAAAGCCTGGTCGGTGCTGATCGTCAGCACGCTGGCTTTCACCGTCTGCTTCATGGTGTGGATGATGTTTGGCGTCATCGGGATACCCATCAAGAAGGCGCTCGACCTCAATTCCACCCAGTTCGGCCTGCTGATGGCCACGCCGGTGCTCACCGGCTCGCTGGTGCGCGTGCCGCTGGGCATCTGGACCGACCGCTACGGCGGCCGCATCGTGATGACCATCCTGATGGCGCTCACCGTGCCCGCGATCTGGATGATGAGTTACGCCACCGCCTACTGGCACTTCCTCACCATCGGCCTCTTCGTCGGCCTGGCCGGCGGCTCGTTCTCGGTCGGCACGCCCTATGTGGCGCGCTGGTTCCCGAAAAACCGCCAGGGCATGGCGATGGGCGTGTACGGCGCGGGCAACTCGGGTGCTGCGGTCAACAAGTTCGTCGCGCCGGTGCTGCTGGTGGCCTTCGGCTGGACCATGGTGCCGCAGGTCTACGCGGCCATCATGCTGGGCACGGTGATCCTGTTCTGGCTCTTCAGCCACAGCGACCCCTCGCACCTGGTGCCGAGCAACGTGACCTTCAAGGACCAGCTCCAGGCGCTGAAGGACCCCAAGGTCATCAAGTACTGCCAGTACTACAGCATCGTCTTCGGCGGCTATGTGGCGCTCTCGCTCTGGATGGTGCAGTACTACGTCGGCGAGTTCGGCCTCGACATCCGCGTCGCCGCCCTGCTGGCCGCGGCGTTCTCCCTGCCCGGCGGCGTGCTGCGCGCCATCGGCGGCATCCTGTCGGACAAGTTCGGCGCCCACAAGGTCACCTGGTGGGTGATGTGGGTGAGCTGGATCTGCCTGTTCCTGCTGAGCTACCCGCAGACCGACTTCACCGTCACGACCGTGGACGGACCCAAGACCTTCCACATCGGCCTCAATGTCTACATGTTCACCGGGCTGATGTTCATCCTGGGCATCTCCTGGGCCTTCGGCAAGGCCAGCGTCTTCAAGTACATCAGCGACGACTACCCGAAAAACATCGGCGCCATCAGCGGCATCGTCGGCCTGGCCGGCGGCATGGGCGGCTTTGTGTTGCCCATCATGTTCGGCGCGCTGATGGACCTGACCGGCATCCGCTCCAGCGCTTTCATGCTGATGTACGGCGTTGTCTGGGTCTCGCTGATCTGGATGTACTGGACCGAAGTGCGCAAGACCCAGGTCATGGGCGCGGAAGCCAAATCCTTTTCCCTTCAGAACTGACCCCCGCGGTCGGGATACACCACCATGAACACCAAAGCCAAACTGTCTGCCTCGGGTGCTGTTGCCAGCAGCCAGGGCGCCGACGTCGCCGACTGGCGCCCTGAAGACGACAAGTTCTGGGAACAGACCGGCAAGAAAATCGCCTACCGCAACCTCTGGATCTCGGTGCCCGCGCTGCTCTGCGGCTTCGCGGTCTGGGGCATGTGGGGCATCATCACCGTGCAGATGCTCAACCTGGGGTTCCCCTTCACCCAGGCCGAACTCTTCACGCTGACCGCCATCTCGGGCATTGCCGGTGCCACCATGCGCATCCCGGCCTCCTTCCTGGTGCGCCTGGCCGGTGGCCGCAACACCATCTTCCTCACCACCGCCATGCTGCTGGCCCCGGCCATCGGTACCGGCGTGGCGCTGCAGCACCCCGAGTGGCCGCTGTGGGTGTTCCAGCTGCTGGCGCTGTGGTCGGGCGTGGGCGGCGGCAACTTTGCGTCCTCCATGTCCAACATCAGCACCTTCTTTCCGAAGCGGTTGCAGGGCACGGCGCTGGGCCTGAACGCCGGCCTGGGCAACTTCGGCGTGACGACGATGCAGATCGTGATCCCGCTGGTGATGACGCTGCCGCTGCTGGGTGCCCTCGGTGGTGAGCCCATGACGCTGGTGAAAGACAGCGGCTGGATCTTCGGCAAGATCGCCGCCGGCACGCCCACCTGGATCCAGAACGCGGGCTTTGCCTGGGTGATCTCGCTGGTTCCGCTGTCGATCCTGGCCTGGTTCGGCATGAACAACCTGAAGACGGTGTCGCCCGATGCTGGCAATCCGATCGCCGCGTTCGCCAAGGTCACCTACCTCTACACCCTGGCCTTCATCCCGGCCGTCTTCATGCTCTATTTGTACCTGCCGGCCCCCACCGGCCTGGGCATCCTGAACATGTGGGTGGCGATCCCGCTGGACATCATCCTGGCGCTGCTGATGATGAAACTGGCGGCCTTCGGCCCCATGAAAGAGGGCGTGAGCAAGCAGTTCGCGATCTTCCGCAACAAACACACCTGGTCGCTCACCGCGCTCTACATCGTCACCTTCGGTTCCTTCATCGGCTTCTCGATGGTGCTGCCGCTGGCCATCACGGTGATCTTCGGCTTCCAGCACGTGGCCGATGCGGCCGGTGTGATGACGCACACGCTGAAAAACCCCAACGCACCCTCGGCCCTCACCTACGCCTGGATCGGCCCCTTCGTCGGTGCCGCAGTGCGTCCCCTCGGCGGCTGGATCTCTGACAAGGTCGGTGGCTCCATCGTCACCCAGGTCATCTCGGCCGTGATGGTGTTCGCTTCGGCTGCGGTGGGCTACGTGATGATGATGGCCTACGGCTCGGCCACGCCCGAGCAGTACTTCCCCGCCTTCATTGGCCTGTTCATCGTGCTGTTCTTTGCCAGCGGCATCGGCAACGGTTCGACCTTCCGCACCATCGGCGTCATCTTCGACCGCCAGCAGGCCGGCCCCGTGCTGGGCTGGACCTCGGCCGTCGCCGCCTACGGCGCCTTCATCGCCCCGGTGGTGATCGGTGCCCAGATCAAGGCCGGCACGCCGCAGTTCGCGATGTACGGCTTTGCGATCTTCTACGCCGTCTGCCTGGTGCTGAACTGGTGGTTCTATCTCCGTGCCGGCGCTGAGATCAAGAACCCATGAAGACACTTCTGGGCAGCTTTTGCTCGGGCCTCAGGCCGGCGTGGCACTCCGCTCCGTCCGCGTCCCCCGCTGCCATCGGCCTCCACAAAAGCCGGCATGCAAAAGCAGGCCCGCACCGCGCGTCGAACCAACAACCGAATAAACAGCCAATGACCCCGACAACGCACCCCAACCGGAGCACCCCATGAGCCACTTTCTGGACCGATTGACCCACTTCACCCTGCCCAAGGAAGCCTTCTCGGGCAACCACGGCCTGACGACCAACGAAGACCGCACCTGGGAAGACAGCTACCGCAACCGCTGGGCACACGACAAGATCGTGCGCAGCACCCACGGCGTGAACTGCACCGGCAGTTGCTCGTGGAAGATCTACGTCAAGGGCGGCATCGTGACCTGGGAAACCCAGCAGACCGACTACCCGCGCACGCGCTGGGACATGCCCAACCACGAGCCGCGCGGCTGCGCGCGTGGGGCCTCGTACAGCTGGTACCTGTATTCCGCCAACCGCGTGAAGTACCCCATGGTGCGCGGCCGCCTGCTGGAACGCTGGCGCGCCGCGCTCAAGGTCAGCAAGAGCCCGGTGGACGCCTGGGCACTGATCCAGCAAGACGCCAACGCACGCCGCGACTACCAGCAGGTGCGCGGCATGGGTGGCTTTGTGCGCAGCACCTGGGACGAGGTCAACCAGCTCATCGCGGCGGCCAACGTCTACACCATCAAACAGCACGGCGCCGACCGCATCATCGGCTTCTCGCCGATCCCCGCCATGTCCATGGTGAGCTACGCCGCGGGTTCGCGTTACCTGTCGCTCATCGGCGGCGTGTGCATGAGCTTCTACGACTGGTACTGCGACCTGCCGCCCGCCAGCCCGCAGGTCTGGGGCGAGCAGACCGACGTGCCCGAATCGGCCGACTGGTACAACAGCAGCTTCATCATCGCCTGGGGTTCCAACGTGCCCCAGACCCGCACGCCCGACGCCCACTTCTTCACCGAGGTGCGCTACAAGGGCACCAAGACGGTGGCGGTCACGCCCGACTATTCCGAGGTCGCCAAGCTTTCCGACCTGTGGCTGCACCCCAAGCAGGGCACCGACGCCGCGCTCGCCATGGCCATGGGCCACGTGGCACTCAAAGAGTTCTATTTCCCCGATGGCGGCAAGCAGCGATCCAGCTACTTCGACGACTACGCGCGCCGCTACACCGACCTGCC
This sequence comes from Hydrogenophaga sp. ZJX-1, assembly GCF_048590325.1. NCBI lineage: Bacteria > Pseudomonadati > Pseudomonadota > Betaproteobacteria > Burkholderiales > Comamonadaceae > Hydrogenophaga > Hydrogenophaga sp. ZJX-1. The sequence goes on along the minus strand of NZ_JBMBRA010000002.1, from coordinate 677,598 downwards.
GCTGCTGGTGATGCTGAAGGAGCACACCCTGCCCGACGGCACGGTGACCATGGTGCCCGACCGCTACCTGCGCGCCAGCGACTTCAACGGCAAGATGGGCCAGAAGAGCAACCCCGAGTGGAAGACCGTGGCCTTCGACACCGCCGGCAAGGCCGTGCTGCCCAACGGCTCCATCGGCTTCCGCTGGGGCGAGCCCGGCCGCGAAGACGAAGGCAAGTGGAACCTGGAGTCCAAGGAAGCGCGCGGCAACAGCGACGTGAAGCTCAAGCTCTCGGTGATCGAAGACGGCGAGCAGGACCACCAGGTGGTGGACGTGGGCTTCCCGTATTTCGGTGGCAACGCCACGCCCCACTTCACCGCCAACGCGCAGAACGGCGAGATCAACCACGCCAAAGTGCCCGCGGTGCGCCTGCGCCTGGGCAAGGCCGGTGAAGAACGTTACGCGATGGTCGCCACCGTGTTCGACCTGCAGGTCGCGCAGTACGGCATCGACCGCGGTCTGGGCAGTGGCGCCAAAGACTTCGACGACAACGCCGCCTACACCCCGGCCTGGCAGGAAAGCATCACCGGTGTGCCACGCGACCAGGTCATCACCGTGGCGCGCCAGTTCGCCGACAACGCCGACAAGACGCACGGCAAATCCATGGTGATCATCGGCGCGGCCATGAACCACTGGTACCACGCCGACATGAACTACCGCGGCGTCATCAACCTGCTGATGATGTGCGGCTGCATCGGCCAGAGCGGCGGCGGCTGGGCCCACTACGTGGGCCAGGAAAAGCTGCGTCCGCAAACCGGCTGGGTGCCGCTGGCCTTTGCCACCGACTGGGTGCGCCCGCCGCGCCAGATGAACAGCACCAGCTTCTTCTACGCCCACACCGACCAGTGGCGCTACGAGAAGCTCGGCATGGAAGAGATCGTTTCGCCCACGCTGAGCGCCGCCGACAAGGCCGCCTTCAGCGGCAGCATGATCGACTTCAACGTGCGCGCCGAGCGCATGGGCTGGCTGCCGAGCGCACCGCAGCTCAAGACGAATCCGATGCAGGTCGTCAAAGACGCCCAGGCCGCTGGTCTGGACGCCAAGGACTACGTGGTCAAGGCGCTCAAGGACGGCACACTGGAGATGAGTTGCGAAGACCCCGACGCACCGCAGAACTGGCCGCGCAACATGTTCGTGTGGCGCTCCAACCTGCTGGGCTCCAGCGGCAAGGGCCACGAGTATTTCTGCAAGCACCTGCTGGGCACCGAGAACGGCGTCCAGGGCAAGGACCTTGGCCAGGACGACGCCAAGCCGGCCGAAGTGACGTGGCACCAGAACGCGCCGCAAGGCAAGCTGGACCTGCTGGTCACGCTCGACTTCCGCATGAGCACCACCTGCCTGTACTCCGACATCGTGCTGCCGACCGCCAGCTGGTACGAGAAGAACGACCTCAACACCAGCGACATGCACCCCTTCATCCACCCGCTGTCGGCGGCCGTGGACCCGGTGTGGCAGGCGCGTTCGGACTGGGAGATCTACAAGGGCTTTGCCAAGACCTTCAGCGAGGTCTGCGTTGGCCACCTGGGCGTGGAAAAAGAGGTGGTGCTCACGCCCATCATGCACGACACCCCCGGCGAAATGGCGCAGGCCTTTGAGGTCAAGGAATGGAAGAAGGGCCACTGCGAACTGATCCCGGGCAAGACCGCGCCGCAGATCGCCGTGGTCGAGCGCGACTACCCCAACACCTTCAAGCGCTTCACGGCCCTGGGCCCCCTGCTCGACAAGCTGGGCAACGGCGGCAAGGGCATCGGCTGGAAGACCGGCACCGAGGTCGAGCAGCTCGGCCAGCTCAACGGCAAGACGCTGGACGAAGGCGTGTCGCAGGGCATGCCGAAGATCGTCAGCGACATCGACGCCTGCGAGGTGATCCTGCAGCTGGCGCCCGAGACCAACGGCCACGTGGCGGTGAAGGCCTGGGAAGCGCTGGGCAAACAGACCGGGCGCGACCACACCCACCTGGCCGTCTACCGCGAAGACGAGAAGATCCGCTTCCGCGACATCCAGGCGCAGCCGCGCAAGATCATCAGCTCGCCCACCTGGAGCGGTATCGAGAGCGAGACGGTGAGCTACAACGCCGGCTACACCAACGTCCACGAATACATCCCATGGCGCACCCTCACCGGGCGCCAGCAGTTCTACCAGGACCACCCCTGGATGATCGCCTTCGGTGAAGGCCTGGCCAGCTACCGGCCGCCGGTGGACCTGAAGACCACCGAGGGCATCCACAACATCAAGCCCAACGGCCACAAAGAGATCCAGCTGAACTTCATCACGCCGCACCAGAAGTGGGGGATCCACTCCACCTACAGCGACAACCTGATGATGCTCACGCTGAACCGCGGCGGCACCGTGATCTGGCTCAGCGAAGACGACGCCAAGAGCGCCGGCATCGTGGACAACGACTGGGTCGAGCTGTTCAACATCAACGGCGCCGTGGCGGCCCGCGCGGTGGTGAGCCAGCGCGTCAACCCCGGCATGGTGATGATGTACCACTCGCAGGAAAAGATCATCAACACCCCCGGGTCGGAGATCACCGGCGTGCGCGGCGGCATCCACAACTCGGTGACCCGCATCGTGCTCAAGCCCACCCACATGATCGGCGGCTACGCGCAGCTGAGCTACGGCTTCAACTACTACGGAACCATCGGCACCAACCGCGACGAGTTCGTGGTGGTGCGCAAGATGCACAAGGTCGACTGGCTCGACACACCCGCCGATGACCACCTGGTCCGCGCGTACCAGTCGCAAGGCGAGAACCCTTGAGCCCACTGCCCTTCATTCGGAGTCAATCATGAAAATACGCGCACAAATCGGCATGGTGCTCAACCTGGACAAGTGCATCGGCTGCCACACCTGTTCGGTCACCTGCAAGAACGTCTGGACCAGCCGGCCCGGTGTGGAATACGCCTGGTTCAACAACGTCGAGACCAAGCCCGGCATCGGTTACCCCAAGGAGTGGGAAAACCAGGACAAGTGGAACGGGGGCTGGGTCCGCAAGGCCGACGGTTCCATCGTGCCCAAGCAGGGGGGCAAGTGGTCGCTGCTGATGAAGATCTTCAGCAACCCCAACCTGCCGCAGATCGACGACTACTACGAGCCCTTCACCTTCGACTACGACCACCTGCAGTCGGCGCCGGAGATGAAGCACGCGCCCACCGCCCGTCCGCGTTCGCTGATCACCGGCAAGCGCATGGAGAAGATCGAGTGGGGCCCGAACTGGGAAGAGATCCTGGGCGGCGAGTTCAGCAAGCGCAGCAAAGACGCGAACATGGACGGTTTCGAACAGGCCCAGAAAGACATGATGGGTCAGTTCGAGAACACCTTCATGATGTACCTGCCGCGCCTGTGCGAGCACTGCCTGAACCCGGCGTGTGTGGCTTCGTGCCCCTCGGGCTCGATCTACAAGCGCGAAGAAGACGGCATCGTGCTGATCGACCAGGACAAGTGCCGCGGCTGGCGCATGTGCGTGAGCGGTTGCCCCTACAAGAAGATCTACTACAACTGGAAAAGCGGCAAGGCCGAGAAGTGCATCTTCTGCTACCCGCGCATCGAAGCCGGTCAGCCCACGGTGTGCAGTGAAACCTGTGTCGGTCGCATCCGCTACCTCGGCGTGCTGCTGTACGACGCCGACCGCATCGCCGAAGCCGCGAGCACGCCCAACGAGATCGACCTCTACCAGGCCCAGCTCGACCTGTTCCTCGACCCGAACGACCCCAAGGTGATCGAGCAGGCGCGCATCGACGGCATCCCCGACGCCTGGATGGCCGCGGCCCGCCAGAGCCCGGTCTACAAGATGGCGGTGGAGTGGAAGGTGGCCCTGCCGCTGCACCCCGAATACCGCACCCTGCCCATGGTCTGGTACGTGCCCCCGCTCTCGCCCATCACCGCTTCGGCCAACGCCGGCATGCTGAGCCAGAACGGCGAAATCCCGGACGTGTCGCAGCTGCGCATTCCGGTCAAGTACCTGGCCAACCTGTTGACCGCCGGCGACACCGGCCCGGTGGTGCGCGCGCTCGAACGCATGCTGGCCATGCGCTCCTACCAGCGCACCAAACACGTGGACGGCCTGGTCAACCAGGACGTGCTCGACCAGGTGGGCCTGACCGCCCGCGAGGTGGAAGAGATGTACCGCTACATGGCGATCGCGAACTACGAAGACCGCTTCGTGATCCCGACCACGCACCGCGAGTACGCCGAAAACACCTTCAACGTGAAGGGCGGCTGCGGCTTCAGCTTCGGCAACGGCTGCTCCGAAGGATCGACCGAGACCAGCCTGTTCGGTTCTGAAAAGAAACGCACCATCCCGATCAAGCTGGGAGTCTGAGATGAACCTGTTTTCTTCCTCTCCTCCCCAGGCCCGACTCACGCTGCGCGTTCTGGCGCACCTGCTGCGTTACCCCGACGCGGCGTTCCGCGAACACACCGCCGAGATGCAGCAGGCGCTGCGCACCGAGGCGGCTTTGCCGGCCGCGCGGCTGGCCGAGCTCGACGCGCTGCTCAGGCACCTGGGCACCCAGCCGGCGCTGGACGTCGAGTCCGAGTACGTCGAGCTGTTCGACCGCGGGCGCCGCACCGCGCTGCACCTGTTCGAACACGTGCACGGCGACTCGCGCGACCGCGGCCCGGCCATGGTCGACCTGATCCAGACCTACGAAAAAGCCGGGCTGTACCTGGGCCCCGACGAGCTGCCCGACTACCTGCCGGTGGTGCTGGAATTTGCGTCCACCCAGCCGCCGCAGCAGGCACGTGAATTCATGGGCGAGATCGCGCACATCGTGCGCGTGATCTTCAGCGCGCTGGCCGGTCGCCAGAGTCCCTACGCCAGCGTGCTGGCGGCGGTGCTGGAGCTGGCGGGTGAGAAGGCCGAAGCGGTGGCCGTCGCGCCCGAGCCGGCATTGGACGAGAGCTGGGCCGAGCCCGAGGTGTTTGGTGGTTGTTCGACCGAAGGCCAGGCCAAACCGAACCAGCCGCAACCGATCCATATTGTCAGAAAGTCATCCCAACCTTCTCAAGGAGAGCAGGCATGAACCCGCTGCACAACTTCCTCTTCAACGTCTATCCCTACATCTGCCTGGCGGTGTTCTTCATGGGCAGCCTGGCGCGCTTCGACCGCGACCAGTACACCTGGAAAAGCGATTCCTCGCAGCTGCTGCGCAAGGGCCAGCTGCGCTGGGGCAGCAACCTGTTCCACATCGGCATCCTGTTCCTGTTCGGGGGTCACACGGTGGGCCTGCTCACGCCCCACTTCATGTACGAGCCCTTCATCACCGCCGAACAGAAGCAGCTGGTGGCCGTGACCGCGGGTGGCATCGCCGGCGTCATCTGCTTCATCGGCCTGACGCTGCTGCTGCACCGCCGCATCTTCGACGACCGCATCCGCCTCACCAGCCACCGCACCGACCTCGGCATCCTGATCATCCTGTGGGTGCAGCTGGTGCTGGGCCTGATCACCCTGCCGTATTCGTTCGGTCACAAGGACGCCGGCGTGATGCTGGCGCTGGCCGACTGGGCGCAGCGCATCGTGACCCTGCGCCCCGACGCCGCCGGCCTGGTGGCGCTGGACTGGCCCTACAAGGTGCACCTGGTGCTGGGCATGACGATCTTTCTGCTCTTTCCCTTCTCGCGTCTGGTGCACGTGTGGAGCGGCTTCGGCACGCTGGCCTATGTGGTTCGCCCCTACCAGGTGGTGCGCAGCCGCAAGCTGGGCCTGACGCCGAACGACCCCCGCCAGCCGTGAGCGCTTCCACCCTGAACCAGGAACTTGCCATGAGTCCATCTTCTACTGTTGGTTGCGGCAGCAGCAGCTGCGCCTGCGCCGATCTGGCCCAGCCCGCCGTGGCCAGCATCAACGGCATCGCCCTGCATGAACCCGATGAAGTGCTCGATGCCCAGACCCTGCGCGAGCGCGCCTACACCGAACTGCTGATCCAGGAGGCGGTGAAACAAGGACTGCTGCCGCTGTACCGCGGTCTGGTGGCGATGCAGCCGGACGAGGCGCAGCGCCAGGTCATCGAGACCATGCTCGACCAGGCCGTGACCTCGCCCGATCCCACCGAAGAAGAATGCCGCCGTCACTACGAAGCGCAGAAAAACCGGCTGATCGTCGGGCAGGCGCTGCATGTGCGGCACATCCTGTTTGCGGTGACGCCGGGCGTGAACGTGCACGCGCTCTCGCAGCGCGCCGAAACGGCCTTGCTGGAGCTGTCGCGCAAGGACGTGCTGGCGGGTCGCTTCGCGCAACTGGCTGCCGAGTTGTCGAACTGCCCCTCGGGCGCCCAGGGCGGCGACCTGGGCTGGGTGACGCCGGAAGCCTGCGCCCCCGAGCTGGCCAACGAGCTGTTCTTCCAGAGCGATTCGCGCTGGGGCATGGGCGTGCACCCGCGCCTGGTGCACACGCGCTTCGGTCTGCACATCATCGAGGTGCTGGGCCGCAAGAAGGGCCAGCTGCCCGAGTTCGAGCAGGTCCGCGACCAGATCGCCAGCCGCCTCGCGCTGCAGTCGCGCAGCACCGCGCTGCGCCAGTACATGCAGCTGCTGGTGGGGCAGGCGAAGGTCGAAGGGATTGAGCTCGAAGGCGCCGACTCGCCCCTTGTTCAGTGAGACCGCAGCCGCCATGCCCGACGACCTGCTGTTGCGCCTGCGCGATTTCCATTCGGATTATTTTCCGCTGCACCAGCAGCGCTTCCAGGACCTGGTGGCGCAGGGCCAGCATCCCAAGACGCTGTTCATCGGCTGTTCCGACTCGCGCCTGGTGCCCTACCTGCTGACGGGTGCTGCGCCGGGCGAGTTGTTTCTCGTGCGCAACGTGGGCGCGTTCGTACCGCCCTACGACCAGTCGCACGGCCTGCACGGCACCATGGCGGCCATCGAGTTTGCGGTGCTGAGCCTGAAGGTGGAACGCATCATCGTCTGTGGCCACAGCCATTGCGGCGCGATCCGCACCGCCTACGAAGGTGCGCCCGACGAAGCGGTGGCGCTCAAGGCCTGGCTCAAGCTGGCCGACGAGGCCCTGCTGCCGGTCCAGCCCAGCGCCGAAGCGCTGCGCCGCACCGAGCAGCGCGCGGTGGTGCTGCAGCTGGAGCGGCTGATGGATTACCCCATGGTGCGCCGCGCCGCGGAGGCGGGCCAGCTGTCGCTGCACGGCTGGCATTACGTGATCGAGGAGGGCGAAGTCCACGTGTTTGACGCAGCACAGGGTGCGTTTGTGCCGGCCTCGTTGGCCTCCCACAGCGGCACGGGCCCATACCCGCCTTATGTCGAACACGATGGGCAAATTCTTTCTGATGGATGAAGTGAGGTATATAGAAAGCGGATTGCCTGTTCATGAGGCAGTTGCCGGGCGTGGACGGGCCGGGGCATCCGGGTGGCACCGCCGAATTCGCTCGGAAAAGGGACGGGCATCGGATGCGTGGTCGTTGAACCGGCGCCGGGCAGGGCAAAATGGCGGGTGGTTTTTACCCGTCCGGTCGTTCGCCGCCCACACGACGGCATACCCGACCCGAGCCTCCCTGCCACCACCCCGCAGCCTGGCCGCCCCCTCTCACTCTTTCCAACAATCACCGAGATGAAACGCGACAACACCATGCGTCCCCAGGACCTGACCGCCACCCAACCCATCAGCCAGGACGTGCTGGCCGAGAAATACCTGAAACCGGGCGAAACCGGTCTGGAAGACCTGTACCGCCGCGTGGCGCGGGCGCTCGCTTCGGTGGAAAAAGAGGCGGAACGGGCCGAATGGGAGCAGCGTTTCCTGGACAACCTGCACGCGGGCGCCATCGGCGCGGGCCGCATCATGAGCGCGGCCGGCACCGACATCCAGGCCACCCTGATCAACTGCTTCGTGCAGCCCGTGGGCGACGCCATCCAGGGCGTGGACGCCGAGGGTTATCCCGGCATCTACGAAGCCCTGCGCGAAGCCGCCGAGACCATGCGCCGCGGCGGTGGCGTGGGGTATGACTTCTCGCGCATCCGCCCCAAGGGCGCCGAGGTCAAGGGCACGCACTCCATGGCGTCCGGCCCCTGCAGCTACATCAACGTCTTCGACCAGTCCTGCTCCACCGTCGAAAGCGCGGGCGCGCGCCGCGGCGCGCAGATGGGCGTGCTGCGCATCGACCACCCGGACGTGATGGAGTTCATCACCGCCAAGCGCACGCCCGGCCGCTGGAACAACTTCAACGTCTCGGTCGGCGTGTCCGACGCGTTCATGGAAGCCGTGGGCAACGACCAGCCCTGGGAGCTGGTGCACAAGGCCAAGCCCGGCAAGACCCTGATGGACAAGGGCGCCTACCAGCGCAGCGACGGCCTGTGGGTCTACCAGACCCTGTCGGCCACCGAGCTGTGGGACACCATCATGAAGTCGGCCTACGACTTCGCCGAACCCGGCATCCTGTTCCTCGACAAGATCGGCACCGACAACAACCTGCACTACTGCGAGACCATCGCGGCGACCAACCCCTGCGGCGAGCAGCCCTTGCCGCCCTATGGCTGCTGCGACCTCGGTCCCATCATCCTCACGCGCTTCGTCAAGAACCCGTTCGGTTTCGGTGGCGTGCCGGCGTTTGATTTCGAGGCCTTCGAACAGGCGGTGGCGACCCAGGTGCGCGCGCTCGACAACGTGCTCGACGTGACCTTCTGGCCGCTCGAACAGCAGCGCGCCGAAAGCGCCGCCAAGCGCCGCATCGGCGTGGGCTTCACCGGCATGGGCAATGCCCTGGCCATGCTCTGCGTGCGCTACGACCGCGAAGAGGGCCGCGCCATGGCGGCCCAGATCGCCGAGCGCATGCGCAACGCCGCCTACCTCTCGTCCGTTGAGCTGGGCAAGGAAAAAGGCGTGTTCCCCAAATTCGACGCCGAGGGCTACCTGGCCCCCGGCACCTTCGCCAGCCGCCTGCCCGAGGCGATCAAGAAGGCCATCCGCAAACACGGCATCCGCAACAGCCACCTGCTGTCCATCGCGCCCACCGGCACGGTGAGCCTGGCCTTTGCCGACAACGCCTCCAACGGCATCGAGCCGCCGTTCTCCTGGATGTACCGCCGCAAGAAGCGCGAGGCCGACGGCTCCACCAGCGAGTACGCGGTGGAAGACCACGCCTGGCGCCTGTACCGTGAACTCGGCGGTGACGTCGACCAGTTGCCCGACTACTTCGTCAACGCGCTGGCCATGAGCGCGGGCGAACACATCGCCATGATGGAAGCGGTGCAACCCTTCGTGGACACGGCGATTTCCAAGACGGTGAACGTCGCGGCCGACTACCCGTTCGAAGACTTCAAGAGCCTGTACCAGAAGGCCTGGCGCGCCAGCCTCAAGGGCATGGCCACCTACCGACCCAACAGCATCCTCGGCTCGGTGCTCGACACCGGCAGCGCCGCGACCGACGCCAAGCCCGCCGTGGCCCCCGCACCGGTGGACCCGATGCGCACCGTGATCGAAAGCCGCCCCAAGGGTGCGCTGTCGGCCGTGGCCGACAAGATCGAATACTGGACCCAGGAAGGCCACAAGACGCTGTACATCGTGGTCTCTTTCCTGCCGGTGCCCGCGGCCGAAGGCAATGGCACGGTCGAACGCGCCATCGAGTTCTTCATGCCCGTGGGCCAGAGCGGCGAGTCGCAGCAGTGGATCACCTCCACCATGCGCATGCTGTCGCTGGCCGCGCGCGGCGGGTTCCTGGAACGGGCGCTCTCCGACATGCGCAAGGTCGCCTGGGATCGCGGCCCCGTGCGCCTGGGCACCTACCAGAAGGCCGATGGCACGCACGTGCCGATGTGGCACGACTCCGAAGTCGCCGCCATCGCCTTTGCGTTGCAGAACATCATCGCGCGCCGCGCCCAGCTGAGTGTGGTGTCGGCCGCCCCGGCGCCGGCCATGCCCGAGCTGACCGGCATGCCCTCGGGCGTGATGGCCGGCAAAAAATGTCCCGAGTGTGGTGCGCACGCCATGATCCGCAAGGACGGCTGCGACTACTGCACCCAGTGCGGGCACCTCGGCACCTGCGGATGAGCGCCGCCCGGCCGTTCCGAAGGCGCTCAGCCCCGCAGTGCGCAGCACGGTGGGTAGTCCAGTGACCACCACCGCGCGTCCCGTCGTACCTTTGCGCCCCGTGGGGCCAGGTCGCGCGGGGCGTGCACAGCCGCCAGGGCCGAATCCCTGGCGACCCGGGCACCTGCTGCTGGCGCCGCACCGGCTGGCCTTCTTTCTGGCGATGGTGTTGCTGCTGGCCTCGGGCCTGTGGTGGGCGCTGGTGCAGGCGGACCGCGCCACCGGCGCGATCGGCCTGGGCTACGCGGTGCCACCGACGATCACCCACGCCGCGGTCATGAGCTTCGGTTTCATGCCGCTTTTTTTCGCCGGCTTCCTGTTCACCGCCGGCCCCAAGTGGCTGGGCGTGGACGGCCCGGGAACCCGGGTGCTGGTGCCCACTCTGCTGCTGCAGGCCGGCGGCTGGCTGCTCTGGCTCGCCGGGGCGCACACCCACCTGGGCATCGCCGTGGCGGGTGCGGCACTGGCGGCCGCGGGGCTGGGCGCGCAATACCTGCGCTTCTGGGGCCTGGTGCGGCGCAGCACGCTGGCCGACCGCCTGCACGCCAAGGTGGTGGCGGTGGCCGGTACCGTGGGCACGCTGTGTGTCGCGGGCCTGGCGCTGGCCTTGCTGGCCGGTGCGTTCGACGCCGCCCTCAGTCTGGTGCTGACCGGCCTCTGGGGCTTCGTGGTGATGACCTACCTGGTTGTCGCGCACCGCATGATTCCGTTTTTCACCTCCAGCGCCGTGCCCATGGTCGAGGCCTGGCGCCCGTTCTGGGTGCTGTGGGCCCTGCTGGGCGCCGCGGCCTTCGAGGCCTTGACGGTCTGGGTCGCAGCGAGCGGCTGGGCGGGTGCGCCGGTCTGGATGCTGCTGCAGGGTCTGGTCGAGCTGCTGGCCGGCGGCGTGATTCTCTGGCTGGGCGTTGCCTGGGGCCTGGTGCAGAGCCTCAAGGTGCGCTTGCTCGCGATGCTGCACCTGGGTTTCCTGTGGCTCGGCCTGTCCTTTGTATTGGCGGGGCTGTCGCAGCTGCTGGGCCTGCGCGCCGGTGTGCCGGCCCTGGGCCTGGGTGCGCTGCACGCGCTCACCATGGGCTGCCTGGGCTCGCTGCTGGTGGCCATGGTCACGCGCGTGTCCTGTGGTCACAGCGGGCGCACCCTGGTGGCCGATACCCTGGTCTGGGTCGTGTTCTGTCTGCTCCAGGTGGCGGTGCTGTTGCGTGTGGCCGGCGCCCTGGACGGGGCGCCGTTGTGGGTGCTCACCGTCGCCGCGGTGCTCTGGGCCGGTGTGATGGGCGTCTGGGGCCTGCGCCTGATCGGCTGGTACGGCCGCTTGCGCGCCGATGGCCGGCCCGGCTGAGTGTGGTCGTTCTTATGCCTTCGCACCCTGCCATGACCCCTGCCGCAGAGACATCCCCCGACTGGGCCTTTGTCGTCAGCGAGCTGATCCAGGCGCGCCAGACCGTGCTGCCCAAGCGCCTCGTGGAACCGGGCCCGGATGCCGGGCAGACGCAGGCCATCCTGGCCGCCGCCGCCGCCGCGCCCGACCACATGCAGTTGCTGCCCTGGCGCTTCATCCTCGTGCCCGCCGATCAGCGTGCCACGCTGGCCGAGGTGTTTGCCCGCGCCTTGAGCGAGCGCGATCCAGAAGCCACGCCCGAGCAGCTCGCCCAGGCGCGCGAGAAGGCCTTTCGGGCGCCGCTGCTGATGCTGGCGGTGGTGGACGGCGCGCGCGGCGACCCCGAGGTGGACCTGAACGAGCGCATCCTCTCGGCCGGCTGCGCGGTGCAGAACATGCTGCTCATGGCCACCGCGCTCGGTTTCGGCTCGGCGCTCACCAGCGGCAAGGCGCTGAAGTCGGACACGCTGCGGGCCTGCTTCGGCCTGGGCGCCAGCGAACAGGCGCTGTGCTTCGTGAGTGTCGGCACCGTGCTCTCGCGCAAGCCGGCGCGTGCCCGGCCGTCTGTGGCCGACTATGTGAATACCCTGGGTTCGGACCCCGTGTCCTGAATCCCCATTTCCCAACAGGACTTTTCATGGACATCAGCACCTTTGACGATCTGCTGGCCGCCGCGCGCGCCCAGTCCCAGCCCCAGCGCCTGCTGTTTGTGTTCGCCGGCGTCGAGCTGCCGGACGACGCGACCCCTGCCCAGCGCGCCGCTTTCGAGCAGGGCCAGGGTGGTGCGCTGGTGCCGCAGATGTGCGTGGACAAAAGCCCCGACGAACTGGCTTCGTTTGACCAGCTGAAGGAAGAAGCCACCAGCTTCGGCCAGGCCTGGGGCATGGTGTTCGCCGCCGCGATGTCGGGCGCACCGGGCAAGGCGCCCACCAGCGCCGACGCCGACGAACCACTGAAGAAAATGGTGGAAGCGATCCGCCAGGGCCAGATCCAGGCCTACATCCCGTTCGACCCGCAGGGCCGTGCGGTGCGTCTCGGCTGATCGCCATGGCCGGTATCCGCCTGCACCAGATCGGGCAGCCGGGCGCACAGCCGTCTGCGGCCACGTTCGAGCAGCCCTTCGAGATGCTGACCGCCTGCCACGAACGGGTGGATCGCATGTTGCGCCTGCTCGACCGGCTGTGCCAGCACCTTGAAGCGAAAGGCCTTGACGAACAGGCCGCCCAGGCGGCGCGCGACGTCATGCGCTACTTCGACCTCGCCGCGCCGGACCACCACGAAGACGAGGAGCGCCACGTCTTTCCCCGCCTGCTGGCTGGAAACGACGAGAACGTGAAGACGGTGGTGCGCCGGTTGCAGCAGGACCATCAGGACATGACTGTGAACTGGGTCGAAGCCCGTGAGGTGCTCCGGCGGGTGTCCGAGGGGTCGGTGCCGACGTGGTCCGCTCTGAGCGAGACCGACCGCGCCACGCTGGCGCGTTTTGCGGGCCTGTACGCCGATCACATCCGGGCCGAAGAGGATGTCGTTTATCCGGCCGCGTCAGCCCTGATCGACGCACCCGAGTTGCAGCGCATGGGGACCGAAATGGCCGCCCGCCGCACGGCCCGGCCCTGAGCGGCAGGAACCTCCCCATGCCACCCCTGGAATTGCCCGAATTCGAATGGAGCGAGGCATTCGCCTGCGGGGTGGACCTGATCGACCGGCAGCACCGCAACCTGGTCGATCTCACCAATCTGCTGCGCTCGGCCATCTTGCGGGGCGACACGGTCAGCAGCGCAAACAGCGTGGAATCGCTCCAGGCCTATGCGCGTTACCACTTCGCCTACGAGGAATCGTGGGCGCGCGACCGCGGCATGTCCCAGGCCGCGCTGGACCAGCATGCGCGCCGTCACCAGGCCTTTGCCGACCGCATCCAGGCGATGGCCGAACACGGCAGCCTGGAAGAGGGCCAGGGGCACACGCTGCACCGCTTTCTCGCCAACTGGCTGCTGGAACACATCGTCAAGGACGACAAGGAGATGGTTCACCGCCTGCTGAACCCGGGCGGCGTCAAGGCCTGACCGTCTGCCCAGTGCGGACGCGCTCAGGCGGCATCGGGTTGTTGCGCAGGCGCCGCGCGGCGGAAGTTGTAGAGATTCATTCGGCCGGACCCACGGTCAACGCGACCTCGGCCACACCTTCCACACGCCCGGTGATCCGGTCGCCCGCCACCACGGCGCCCACGCCTTCCGGGGTGCCGGTGTAGATCAGGTCGCCGGGTTGCAGGTGGTAGAACTGGGACAGGTCGGCGATGATTTCGCGGATGTTCCAGATCAGCTTGTCCACGTCGGACGACTGTTTGGTGGCACCGTTGACTTCCAGCGCGATGGCGCCCTGGTCGACGATCACGCCTTCCATCGGCACGATCTCGGAGCAGACCGAACCTTCTTCGATGTCCTTGCCCAGGTCCCAGGGGCGGCCCTTGTCGCGGGCGACCAGTTGCAGGTCGCGGCGGGTCATGTCCAGGCCGGCGGCGTAGCCGTAGATGACTTCGTGCGCGTTCTCGGCGCTGACGCGGAAGCCGGCCCGGCCGATGGCCAGTACCAGTTCCATTTCAAAATGGTAGTTGTTCGTGCCCGGTGGGTAGGCCACGGTCGCGCCACTTTGCACCAGCGTCTGCGGCGACTTGGTGAAGTAGAACGGCCGTTCGATCGACTTGTCCACCGGCTTGCCCATTTCGACGGCGTGCGCGTGGTAGTTGCGGCCGACGCAGAAGATGCGGTTGATGGGGAAACGTTCGGTCTTGCCCCGGATGGGCAGGGACTGGACGGCGGGCGGGGTGAAGAGGTATGGCGTCATGTCGATCGGAACAGAAGGTCGAGTGCGAAGGGCTCAAGCCGGGAACACCGCGGAACCGGCTTTGCCGGGCCGCTGGTGTTGCCCCCTGGAAGGGGGGTGACGGGCGAAGCCCGGCGCGGGGGGTCAGCGTGTTTCATACACGCCGAGCTTGCGGTGCAGCGGGGATTCGTCGGCAATGAACACGAACGACGGCTGGTCGGCCCGGCGGTTCGTCAGCGTCACGGGTTCGTAGCCGGGCGCGCAGCAGGTGTCGGCTTCGACCAGACCGAAGGTCTTGCCGCAGGTGGACACGTCCACGCCGCCTTCGATCAGGTGGAACACCTGCGAGGGCGAGCGGGCGGGCAGCGGGAGCGTCTGGCCGGGCTTGAGCATCAGCGCGTAGAAGCCCAGGATGTTCTGTGCGTCACCACCCGTTTCGGGGTTCACGTAGGTGACCTGCACGCAGTCCAGATCGGGCCGGTCGGTCGCCATGGCCACGAGCGCGGCGCGCGTGGCCACCCAGGGGTAGCGCAGCATCGGGTAGCGCTTGTCGCTGCGGCTGAAGACCTGCGTGGGCACCACGCCGGCGCGGGTCCAGGCGCGGTCGCCGTTGCCCTGTTGGACGGTCTGGCGCTCACCGTTGATGTGGTAGCTCGCCTCCATGTAATAGACCAGCGGCAGGTCGAGCACGTCGAGCCAGACGACGGGGTCTTTGCCGTCGTGGCCGTGTTCGTGCCACAGGCCGGTGGGCGTCAGGATCAAATCGCCGCGGCTCATCGGGCACTTCTCGCCATCGACCGTGGTGTACGCGCCTTCGCCCTCGACGATCATGCGCACGGCGTTGGGCGTGTGGCGGTGGCTCGGCGCCCACTCGCCGGGCAGCAGCAGCTGCATGCCCAGGTACATCGCCGGGCTCGCCTTCATGTTCTCCAGGCCGTGGCCGGGGTTGGCCAGCACCAGCACGCGGCGCTCGGCCTTTTCGATGGGCGTGAGCTCGCCCGCCTTCAGCAGCAGCGGCTTGAGTGTGGCGTAGGACCAGTGCACGGCCTGGGTGGCGCGCGTCGGCACCCTGGGCGGCAGCACCGCACGCAGGCTGGGCCACAGCGGCACCAGGTTCAGCGCTTTCAGGTCGTCGCGGTAGTCCTGCGGCAGGTCTTCGAGTCGGCCGAGTTCGTGGCTCATCTTGTGTCTCCGGAAATGGGGGTGTGAAGTGACTTTTGAAAGCCTTGGCAGGTTTCTTCAAAAGGACGTACACACATGATCAGCATGCTTATCATAAGTGTCCTGCTAACATGAATCAAACCCTTTTGGGGTAAACCCTGCCTTCGATCCGCCATGAAAAACGCCGACCCGTCCACCGTGAACATCGACCTCCAGCCCGGCCATGCGATCCGCCGTCTGCACCAGATTTCGGTCGGCATCTTTCTGCAGGAAGCCGGGGACCTGGGCATCACGCCGGTACAGTACGCCGCCCTGCAGGTGGTTGGCAACCAGCCGGGCATCGACCAGCGCACGCTGGCGCGCACCATCGCGCTGGACGCATCCACCACCGGCGGCGTGGTGGACCGGCTCGAAGCCCGTGGCTGGATGGAACGCCGCACCGCACCCGAAGACCGGCGCGCGCGCCAGCTGGTGCTGACCGCCGCGGGCGGGCAGGCACTGGCGGCGTGCATTCCGGCCATGCTGCGCGCCCAGGAACAGATCCTGGCGCCACTCACCGAGCGTCAGCGCAGCGACTTCATGCGCCTGCTGAACCTGCTGGTGACGCAGAACAACGAGATGAGCCGTGCGCCGAGCGAAGCCATGCGGTAGACCCTTGTGGCGCTTCTCCCCGGCCCTCCTGCCCCAAGGGGACGGGCCGCGTTGCGAACGAGCGTCTGTTCGACGACGCACAGACAGCCACGCCGCTCGCGCAAAATCATCGGTACCCGCGGCGCCCGCTCCGAGAGCTGGGTGAGGCGCCTGTACCCCAACCCCCCACAAGAAAGACCCTCATGAATCTGCACCTGAGCATCGGACCGCTGGTGTCCCTCATCGCCGGTATCCTCATCCTGGTGATGCCCCGCCTGCTGAACACCATCGTCGCCGTCTACCTGATCATCATCGGCTTGCTGGGACTCTTTGGCCGCTGAGTCCGTTCCCGTTGGCTTGAACCCAGGCTGTGGCGGGCGGGCATGCCCTGGCGGCGTGCAATCCTGCCACGCCGCGCGCGAAAGCGTCGCTCTCAGGCCACCGGCGCGACCTGCTGGGCCATGAAGACCTGGTGCAGGGTGATCTTGCGCACCTCGACCTGGCTGGCCTGGATGTGCGCGCGCAGCAGCAGGTCGGCGCGGTCGCCCTTGCGCGCGATGATGGCGCGCAGGATCTTGGCGTGTTCGTCGTAGGTGGCGTCGATGCGCACCTGCTTGAGAAAGTCGAGCCGGCGGATGATGCGGATGCGCTCGGTCACCTCGTGGTGCACACGGGCCATTTCGGGGTTGCCCGCGGCCTGCACGAGGGTCTCGTGGAAGGCCTCGTCCCAGGCCGCCACCGTCGCCGCGTCGCTGTTGCGCTCGCCCACCGGCACCAGCCAGCGCTCCTTGAGTTCCTGCAGCAGCGTTGCTGAGGTGGCCACGTCCTGCTGGCACAGGCGCTGCACGGCGGTGGTCTCCAGCACCATGCGCAGGTCGTAGAGCTGGTCGAACTTGTCGAAATCGAAGGGCAGCACGCGCCAGCCGCTGCGGAACATCACCTCCACCAGCCCCTCCTGCTGCAAGCGGTACAGCGCCTGGCGCACCGGCGTGCGCGAGACCGCCAGGCGGTTGCAGAGCTCGTGTTCGCTGAAACGGTCACCCGGCACCAGCCGGAAGTCGGCGATGTCCCGCTTGAGCTGCTCGTAGACCTCGTCGGCGCGTGAAGGGGGTGTGGTGGCCGTCTTGGCGGGGGATCGTCGGGTGGTGTGCACGGGGAAGCTCTGGCAGTCTGGGGGGATCATCGCCGGGAGGGGGTCAGCGCCGCCAGCAAGGGCGCGCTGGTGGCGGTCCAGCCGATGATGCCACCCTGGGCGCGCAGCATCTCCACGGTGGCCGCCTTGAAGTGCGGAAAGTAGCTCTCGGTGCAGTCCTCCAGCAACAGGCAGTCGTAGCCGCGGTCGTTGGCCTCGCGCATGCTGGTCTGCACGCAGACCTCGGTGGTCACGCCCATGAACACCAGGTGGCTGATGCCGGCCTGCTGCAGCGTCTCGTGCAGCCCGGTGGCGTAGAAGGCGCCCTTGCCGGGTTTGTCGAGCACGATCTCGCCGGGCTGTGGCGCGAGCTCGGGAATGATCTGGTTGCCCGGTTCCCCGGCAACCAGGATGCGACCCATCGGCCCCTCGTCGCCGATGCGCAGCGCGGGGTTGCCGCGCAGCCGCTTGGCCGGGGGGCAGTCGGACAGGTCGGCCGCGTGTGCCTCGCGCGTGTGAACCACCAGGCCGCCGGCACCGCGCCACGCCTGCAGCACCGCCTGGCAGGCGGGCACGATGGCCGCGAGCAGGGCCACGTTGTTGCCCAGGCTCTCACCGAAGCCCCCGGGCTCGATGAAGTCGCGCTGCATGTCGATGATGACCAGCGCGCTGTGCGCGAGATCGAATTCGTAGGGGAAGGGTTGTGCGGGGATGTTCATGGTCAATGTCCTCCGCCCATGTGGGCACCAATCTCGTGGCGTTCGGCGCTCGCGGCCGGTGTCTCGAACACGATGCGGCCCTCGCTCATGACCACGATGCGGTCGGCCAGCTCCAGCAGCTCGTCCAGGTCCTCGCTGATCAGCAGCACCGCGCCGCCCTGGTCGCGCACCCCGCGCAGCCGGGTGTGGATTTCCTTGACCGCCGCGAAGTCCAGTCCGAACACCGGGTTGGCCGCGATCAGCACGTTGATGTCGCCGTGCAGCTCGCGCGCCAGCACGGCGCGCTGCACGTTGCCACCCGAGAGGCTGCGGATGGGGGCGTTTTCCCCCTGTGTCTTGATACCGTAGCCGGCGATCCATTCGCGTGCCCGGCTGCGCCAGTGGCCAAAGCGCAGGCGGCCACCGCTGCACAACGGCGCGCGGTCGAAGTCGCGCAGCGCCATGTTTTCGGCCACCGAGAGATCGCCCACGCAGGCGTTGCGCAGCGGTTCTTCGGGCAGGCTGCGCACCTTGAGGCGGTGGTTCTCCTCGCGCCGAGCGCCGTAGGGCTGGCCCTGCACCGTCACCGTGCCGGCCGCACGCGCGCGCTGGCCCACCAGCGCCTCCACCAGCTCGCGCTGGCCATTGCCCGACACGCCGGCCACGCCCAGGATCTCGCCGCTGGCCACGGCCAGGCTCAGGTCCTGCACGGCGAGCGTGCCGCGGTCGCCCATCACTTGCAGGCCCTGGACCGCGAGCGACACCGCGCCGCTGGCCGGGGCTTCGGCCAGAGTCACAGGGCCGACGCCCTCCGCGCTTTCGGCCGCGCCACCCACCATGGCCTGCGCCAGCAGCGCCGGCGTGGTGTCGGACACGGCGCAGTGGTGCACCGCCTGGCCGCGCCGCAACACCGTCACGTCGTCGGCGTAGGCCATCACCTCGCGGAACTTGTGCGTGATGATCAGCACCGTGCACTGGCCGCTGCGCGCGAATTCGCGCACATGGCCCAGCACCTCGTCGGCTTCCTGTGGTGTGAGCACCGAGGTGGGTTCGTCGAGGATCAGCAGGCGTGGCCTGAGGTAGAGCTGTTTGAGCAGTTCCAGCTTCTGCTTCTCGCCCGCGGCCAGCTCCTGCGGACGCGCGTCGAGGTTGAGCTGGAAGGGGGTGGTTTCCAGGAACTGCGCCAGCCCTGCGCGCTGGCGCTTCCAGTCGATCACCGACGGCGTCTGGCCACCGGCCAGCAGCAGGTTCTCGGCCACCGTCATGCCCGGCGCCAGCGTGAAATGCTGGTAGACCATGCCGATGCCCAATGCGCGTGCCACCACCGGGTTGGGGATGGCCTGTTCGCGCCCGTCGATCAGGATGCTGCCCGACGTGGGCCGCTGGAAGCCCGCCACGCACTTCACCAGCGTGCTCTTGCCCGCGCCGTTTTCGCCCAGCAAGGCGTGCACCGTGCCGGGGGCAACCTTCATGTTCACGCCCTGCAGGGCCTGGAAGCTGCCGAAGCGCATGCCCATGCCATAGGTGTCCAGCGCCAGCGCGCCGGTGGACGGCGGCAGGCCGCCGATGGGTGCGTCGTCGATCATGCCAATGCCTCCAGAACGGCGGTGGAGGTGGCGTGTGCACCGAACACGCCGCCCTGCATGGTGATCATCTTCAGCGCGGCCTCGTGGTTGCCCCGGTCGGTGGCGGCGGTGCAGTCGGAGAGCAGCAGGCACTCGAAGCCCCGGTCGTTGGCGTCGCGCATGGTGGTGTGCACGCAGACGTCGGTGGTGATGCCGGTGAGAATGAGGTTGTCGATGCCGCGGGTGCGCAGCAGCAACTCCAGGTCGGTGGCGTAGAACGAGCCCTTGCCCGGCTTGTCGATCACCGGCTCGCCCGGCAGCGGCGCGAGTTCGGGAATGATCTCCCAGCCCGGTTCGCCGCGCACCAGGATGCGCCCGCAGGGACCGTCGTCGCCGATGCCCACGCCGTTGCTGCCGATCTGCCGCGAACGCCAGCGCTTGTTGGCCGGCAGGTCGGATAGGTCGGGCCGGTGGCCTTCGCGGGTGTGCATGACCGTGTAGCCGGCGCCGCGCATGGCGGCCATCAGCGCCTGCAAGGGTGCGATGGGTGCGCGCGTGAGCGAGATGTCGTAACCCATCTTGTCCACGTAGCCGCCCACGCCGCAGAAGTCGGTCTGCATGTCGATCACGATCAGCGCCGTGTTCTCGGGCCGCAGGTCGCCGTTGTAGGGCCAGGCGTAGGGGTTGGCCTCGATGAAGCGTTCCATGGCGTCAGGCCGCTTTCTTCAGGGTGATCCCGGCCGAATCCGGCACCAGCGGGTGCGCCTCAGGGCCTTTGTAGCTGCGCGTGGGCACATCGAAGCCGCAAGGTGTGCCGTCGGTCACATTCACTGGCCAGGGCAGCCGGTAGGTGCCGGCCGCCATGTCGTGCATGTAGGTGTAGGGGCAGTCCTGCGCCCCGCCCTTCACCGCCACGTAGCCCCGGTGGTAGAGCTGGTAGATGTTGTTCTCCACGCCCCAGCCCTGGCGCGCCTCGCGCACCAGGTCGGGCCGCAGCTCGGCGGTGATGATTTCGTCGACACGACCGCCGCCTTCGGCGATCACCGTGCCGTCGAAGCTGCAGAACATGCCTTCGCCCATGGAGTCGAAGCTGCCGTCGCTGCCGCACAGGCAGACGCTGGCGGTGATGGCCAGGTTCTGGAAGGCGTTGGCCTGGTTGGTGATCTTCCAGGCGTGGCGGATGGGCGCTGTGTAGCCGGCGGTGCGCAGGATGATCTCCGCGCCCTTGTAGGCCGCCTCGCGGGCCATCTCGGGGAACATGCCGTCGTGGCAGATGATGAGCGAGAGCTTGCTGCCGTTGGGGCCGTCGCACACCGGCACGCCCAGGTTGCCGGGTTCCCAGGGCTCCACCGGCACCCAGGGGTGCAGCTTGCGGTAGTAGAGGCGGATGGCGCCGGTGTCGTCGATGATGAGCCCGCTGTTGTACGGGTTGCCGCCGGGGTTGGCCTCCATGATGGAGAAGCAGCCCCAGATGTGGTGTTCGACGCAGGCCTGCTTGAACGCGGCCACCTCGGGTCCGTCCAGTGTCACCATGAGTTCGGGTGCCGTGTTCATGGACAGGCCATGCAGCGCGTATTCCGGAAACACCACCAGGTCCATGGTGCCCTGGTTGCGCCGCGCCTTGCCCACCAGGTCGCAGATGCGCTGCGTCTGCGCCGCCAGCTGCGCAGGCGTTTCCACCACCGGCAGCTGCAGCTGCACCAGCCCCACGACCACGCCGTGCTTCGATTTGTTGAGACCGCCCAATCCACTCATGTGAGTTCTCCTAGCGTGTTGAAGACAGTTCGCCCGGGCTGCCCGGCACGACCACACCGGGTCGGCAGGTCATCACCAGGATCAGCAGCGTGAGCACGTACGGCACGATGTTGAACAGGTGGTAGCCCCAGCCGATGCCGACCGATTGCAATGCCGGGCCGATGGCGCCCGCGCCACCGAACAGCAGCGCCGCGCCGACGCAACGCAGCGGACTCCAGCGCGCGAAGATCACCAGCGCCACCGCGATCAGGCCCTGGCCGCTGGAGATGCCTTCGTTCCAGCTGCCGGGGTAGAACAGCGTGAGCGAAGCGCCGCCGAGGCCGGCGATGAAGCCACCCGCTGCGGTGGCCGCGATGCGGATGCCCGAGACCGAATAGCCCAGCGCGCGCGTGGCGTTGGCCGAGTCGCCGGCCAGGCGCACCAGCAGGCCCATGCGGGTGTTGGCGAACGCCCAGCCCATCAGCCCCGCCACCACCAGACCGATGGGCAGCAGCGCATTCACTTCCAGCGCGGAGCGCACGGCGGCCGAATCGCTCCAGCCGCCCAGCGACAGGGCCGGCAATTGCGGCGCCTGCGGCTGGATCAGCGGCTTGCCGAGGTAGAAAGCCAGGCCCATGCCGAGCAGCATGAGGGCGATGCCGGTGGCGATGTCGTTGACGCGCGGCAGCGAGCACAGCAGGCCGTGCAAGGTGGCCAGCAGCGCACCGGCCACCGCGCCGGCCAGCACACCGACCCAGGGCGAGCCGCTCAGGTACGAGGCGCCGAAGGCCGTCATGGCCGAGAGCACCAGCACGCCTTCGAGGCCCAGGTTGATGCGGCCCGATTTTTCGGTCAGGCACTCGCCCAGGCTCACGAACAGGAAGGGCACGCCCACGCGCAGCGCGCCGCCGACGATGCCGGAGAGGAAGATGACCAACTGATCAGCGGTCATGACTTTTCTCCTTGTGGCACTGGCTCAACGGGTTGAAGACGGGCAAGCCGTGCGAACCCGGCTTTCCAGTCGGTGTCGCGCAGCGCTTCGCTGGCCAGGATCAGCACGAAGGCGATGCCCTGCAGCAGCAGCACCGAGGCGTCGGGCAGGCCGAGGCGGCGCTGCAGCAGGCTGCCGGCGGCGCCGAAGCCACCGAACAGGATGGCCACCGGGATCACCGCCACCGGGTGGTGCCGCGCCATGAACGAGACCAGGATGCCGGCGTAGCCGTAGCCGGCGATCAGCGCGGCGTTGGCGCTGGTGTGCACGGCGGCCACTTCGATCGCCCCGGCCAGCCCGGCGGCCGCGCCGCCGAGCGCGCAGGCCAGCACCACCAGCCGCGTGGCGGGCAGGCCCACCAGCTGGGCCGCGCGCGGGTTGCCGCCGACCACGCGCACGGCAAAACCCGAGGGGGTGAGGCGCAGCCACAGGCCTGCGACCAGGCACACCACCACGCCGATCACCAGGCCCCAGTGCACGTCGGAACCGGCGATGGTGCTGATGAGCAGGCCCTCGTCGAGCGCGGGTGTGGACGGCTTGTTCAGGCTGGCCGGGTCGCGCAGCGGCCCTTCCACCAGGTGCTTGAACAGACCGATGGCCACATAGGCCAGCAGCAGGCTGCTGATGGTTTCGTTGATGCCACGGTACTGGCGCAGCCAGCCGGCCAGAGCCACCCACAACCCGCCGGCCACCGCCCCGGCCATGCAGATCGCCACCGTGCCGAACAGACTGGGCGGCAGCGGCACGGCGTGCGCCAGCGCCGCGCAGGCCAGGCCACCGAGCACCAGCGCGCCTTCACCACCGATCACGGTGAGGCCCGCGCGCGCCGGAATCGCCACACACAAGGCCGTCAGCATCAGCGGCGCGGCGCGCTGCAGCGTGTTCTGCCACGAGTACCAGTCGCCGAAGGCGCCCTTGAACAGCAGCACCCAGACCTCGACCGGACTCACCCCCGAGAACGAGACGATGAGACCGAACAGCAGCAGGGCCACCCCGATGGCGCCGACGGGAAGGAGGACGTTGCGCATGGCCTCGGTGCCTTCAGACGGAGCCGTTCACGCCTTCAACCAGGTAGTTCATCTTCTCGAGCTCCAGGTCGGTCTGCTTGAACGCCTTGCCGGCCGGAATGATGGTGGCGCCCTTGTTGTCCTTGAGCGGGCCTTTGAAGATGTCGAAGCTGCCGGCCATCATCTGCGCCTTCACGCCATCGGCCTGCTTCTTGGCGGCGTCGGTCACCATGGGGCCGTAGGCCGAGGGTTTGACGAAACCTTCCTTCAGCCCGCCGCGCACGAAGTTGGGGTGCGGCTTGCCGCTGCGCACCGCATCGACGAAGGCGGTGTAGGCGGTGAGCCAGTTCCATTCGGCGCCGGTCAGGTAGGCCTGTGGTGCGAGCTTGGCCTGGCTGGCGTGGTAGCCGCAGACCATCTTGCCGCGCTTGGCCGCGGTCTCGACGATCACCTTGGGGCCGTCCACGTGCATGGTGAACACGTCCACGCCCTGGTCGGCCAGGCTGTTGGTGGCTTCGGCCTCCTTGACCGGCATCGACCAGTCGCCGGTGAAGATCACGCTGCAGGTGATCTTCGGGTCGACCGATCGCGCACCCATGGTGAAGGCGTTGATGTTGCGCAGCACCTGCGGGATCGGCTTGGCGGCGATGAAGCCGATCTTCTTGCTCTTGCTCATGTGCCCGGCGATGACGCCGTTGAGGTACTGGCACTCGTCGATGTAGCCGAAGAAGCTCGCCGTGTTCTTCGGGTGCTTGCCTTCGGTCCACATGCCGCCGCAGTGGGCAAAGCGCGCGTCGGGAAACTTGGCCGCCACCGCCAGCATGTGGGGGTCGAAATAGCCGAAGGAGGTGGGGAACACGAGCTGTGCGCCGTCCTGCGCGATCATGCCGGTCATGGTGCGCTGCACCGAGGCGGTCTCGGGCACGTTCTCTTCTTCCACCACCTTCACGCCCGGCATCTTCTTGAGCATGGCCGCCGCCTCGGCGTGGGCCTGGTTGTAGCCGTAGTCATCGCGCGGGCCGACGTAGATCACGCCCACGGTCACGGGCTTCTGCGCGAAGGCGAAGGGGCTGGAGGCCGCGGCGCCGAGCGCGGCCAGGGTCTTGATCGAATCGCGGCGATTGGAGATGAAGTGGCTCATGGGAAGGCTCCTGGGGGTGGTTGGAGGGGACGGGACGGGGTGAACGGATTCAGGCCAGCAGGCTCACGTGGGCCGAGACCACGCGCCAGCCCTCGGGCGTGCGCAGCCAGGTCTGGCTCTGGCGACCGGTGCGGTCGCTGCCGTGGCGGAAGAACTCGGTGTTGGCGGTGGCGAAGTCGCGGCCGTAGGTGGTGATGACGGTTTTGCCCAGCGTGCGCGCCAGACCGGTCGAGGGGCGGGCGGCGCGGAAGGCGCGGATCGCGTCATAGCCGTAGAGGTTTTCGGTGGCGCCAAAGCGCAGCGTGTGCGGGCTGTCCCAGAACAGCTCGTCGAGCACGGCCACGTCGTTGTTCACCAGGGCATGTTCGTAGCGTTCGAACACGGCGGTCACTTCGAGCAGCACGTCGGGCAGGTTGATCGCCGGCGGGCTGCCGGCGGCGGGGGCTGAAGGGGTGTTCACAGACCGCTCTCCTTCACGTGCGCCACGCCCGACTGCGCCAGCGCCCAGCCGGCGCGCAGCGCCAGGTCTTCGCGCCAGGGCGCGGCGATGAGCTGCACGCCAATGGGCAGGCCGCCGGTGCCCGAGGGCCACATCGGCGCGGTCACCACCGGACAGCCGGAGAACGACACCGGCTGCGTGAGCAACCCGATGGAGGGCCGGCAGGGCAGTTGCTGGCCATTGATGTCGATCCACTCGCTGCCGATGGCCGGCGCGGCCACTGGCGTGGCGGGCGCGATCAGCACGTCCCAGTCGCGGAACAGGGCGTTGACGTTGTCGCGGTACATGCGGCGGAAGCGCTGGGCACGCACGTACCAGGCAGCGGGTTGCAGTGCGCCGGCGATGAGGCGGTCCACCGACAGCGGCTCGTGGTCGGCGGCCCGCGTGCGCAGGCTGTCCAGGTGCAGTTGCCCGCCCTCGCTGGCGGTGACGATGAAAGCCGCGGCGCGCGCGGCGGCCGCGTCGGGCCACTCGACGCCGCGCTGCACGGCGGTGTGCACGCCCAGCGCGTCGGCCGCCAGGGTCACGGCCTCGCGCGCCGCCGGTGTGGCCAGCGCATCGAAGTAGCCGCCGAGCACACCCACCCGCAGGCCCTGCACCCCCTGGACGGTTGAAACGGAGGTGGGCTCCACCGCGGTCGCGAAGCAGCCGGGGTCCAGCGGATCGGGGCCCTGCAGCGCGTCGTAGGCCAGGGCCAGGCCGGGCAGGTCGTCGGCGAACGGGCCGAGGTGGTCGATGCTGTGCACGAAGGGGAAGCTGCCGCGGCGCGAGAGCCGCCCGAAGGTGGGCTTCAAGCCCCAGATGCCGCAGAACGACGAAGGCACGCGGATCGAGCCGTTGGTGTCCGACCCCAGCGTGAGCGGCACCTGGCCGGCGGCCACCGCCGCGCCCGAACCGCCCGAGGAACCGCCGGCCGTGCAGTCCAGGTTGTGCGGGTTGCGGGTGGGGCCGTAATGGGTGTTTTCGGTGGTGAAGCCGTAGGCGTATTCGTCCATGTTGAGCGAGCCCACCAGCACCGCGCCAGCGTCTTGCAGACGCTGCACCAGCACCGCGTCGGCGGTGGCGGGCGGGTGCGAGCGGTTCACCTTGGAGCCGGCCAGGGTCACCTCACCGGCGATGTCGAACAGGTTCTTCACCGCGAACGGCACACCGGCCAGCGGCCCCAGGGTTTCGCCGCGCGCGCGCCGGGCGTCCACGCTCGCCGCCTGGGCCCGGGCGGCGTCGAAGCGGGTGCCGGTGAAGGCGTTCACGCGGGCGTCGGTGGCTTCGATGCGGGCGATGCAGGTCTCCAGCACGGCGGCGGCGCTGCGCTCGCCGCGGGCGACGGCCTGGGCGGCCTGAGAAAGTGAAAGCGTGGGCATGGCGCGGCTCAGCGGGGCAAGTCGAAAGGAGCGGGACGAAACAGTTCGGCCGGCTCGTCGTGCGGGGCCAGCGGGATGGCCTCCAGCGTTGCCGCGAGGCCGGCGGTGCGCTGCAGGTGCACCGCCACGCGCGCGGCCTGCGCGTCGTCCAGTGGCAGGCTCAGCACCACAGCGGCGGCCTGCACATAGGCCAGGGTCTGCTCGTCGGTCATCGGCGCACCTCGGACAGCGTGGCCACGGTGCGAAGGCCTTCGCAGCGGGGGTGGTGTGGCATGGCGAGACTCCTTCGGGTGGAAAAAGAGGCCGGTGGGTCGGTGTCAGGGAAACGCGAGGCGGGCCGGTGCGGTGGAGGCCAGGTAGGCGCGCCAGCCGCCCAGGTGGGTGATGTCGGCCGCGTCCTGCAGCGCCAGGGGCTCGCACAGGAAGCCCTGCACGCTGCTGCCGTCGGCGACCTGCAGGCTGCCGATGGACAGGGGTGCGGGCACCAACGCGACAAAGCTGCCGTACTGCGCCAAAGGCATGTCCCAGACCTCGATCTCGATACGTTCGCCTTCGCCGGGCGCCACCCGCAGCAGGCCGGGCTTGGGCGGCGTGGTGTCGGGCAGCGCGAAGAGGCGGTAGACCGGCGCGGTGTGGGTGCGGCTGAGCAGGGTCGCGCCGCGTTCGGTGAGCTGGCCGTTGAGCGGCATGCCGGAGAGGTGCGCGCCGACCACGGCCACGCGCACGCGCGGCGGTGCCGCGAGGGTCAGGCCCGCGATGGGCTGGGGTTCGGGCAGCGGCTGGCCGGTGGCGCCCTGGGTCAGGCCGGTGGCGTGGTGGTAGCGCTGGCCGAGCTCGGCCAGCTGCCAGTCGCTGCCGCAGCGGCCGATCAGTGTGATGCCGAACGGCAGGCCGTCGGAGCGCCAGCTGCTTGGCACCGACAGCGCGGCGTAGTCGAGCAGGTTGACGAAGTTGGTGTAGGCGCCGAGCTGGCGGTTGAGCGCCACCGGGTCGGCCCGCATCGCTTCGATGGTGGGGTGCGTGGGCGCGGTCGGCACCACCATCAGGTCCAGGCCGCGCCACAGCGGCTCGGCCTGCTGGGCCAGGGCGGCGAGGCGGGTCTGTGCCGCCACCAGATCGGCCGCGCTGTAGGGGCGGCCGGCGCCGACGATGCTGCGCACCGGCTCCATCACCTCGTCCTCGTGGGCATCGAAGAAGCCACGGATGGCCGCGTAGCGCTGGGCCACCAGGGCGCTGCCGTAGAGCATGTCGGCGCAGGCCGAGAACACGCCGAAGTCGATGGGAACGGCCTCGCCACCGAGATCCTTCAGGCGCTGGACCGCCTCGTCAAATGCTGCGCGCGCGGCCCCGTCGCCGAAGAACGCCAGCGAGGCCGGCAGGCCGAAGCGGAAGCGCGCATTGAAAGGCGTGTTGGCCAGCGACAGGGGGCGCGAATACGGATCCGCCGCATCGTGCCCCAGCGCCGCGGCCAGCACCTGGGTGGCGCGCGCCACCGTGGTGGCGAAGATGGACACGCAGTCCACGGCCTGCGCGGCGGGCACCAGGCCATGGGCGCTGATGAGCCCGCGCGAGGGCTTCAGGCCCACGATGTTGTTCAGGCCGGCCGGCACGCGGCCGGAGCCGGCGGTGTCGGTGCCGAGCGCGAAGTCGACCTGGCCGGAGGCCACCACATAGGCCGACCCCGAGCTGGAACCGCCCGACACATACAGGGGGTTGATCGCGTTGGGCACGGCGCCGTAGGGCGAGCGCGTGCCGTTCAGGCCGCAGGCGAACTGGTCGAGGTTGGTCTTGCCGTGTAGCGATGCACCAGCGTCGAGCAGCTTCTGCACCACGGTGGCGTGGGCGGAGGCGGTGTAGGCAAACGCCGGGCAGGCGGCGGTGGTGGGCCAGCCGGCCACGTCGATGTTGTCTTTCACTGCAAAACGCAGCCCCGACAGTGCACCGGACCCGGTGCCGCTCAGCGGCTGCGCCGGCTGGTGCAGCCAGGCCTCGGACGCCCAGGGCGCTGCCTGCTTCATGGACGGCATGTCGGGCGTCTGCACAGGATCGGATTCATGCACCATGATTAAGCATTCCATCTTGTATCCAAGTTCAGATGCAATATCGGTGCCAGGCGGGACGAACCGCGCCGGGATGGTTTCGGAATCGCCGGTGCGCAAAGAAGGTGGCAGGGATTTGAGTCAGGGCAATAGAGTCAGTCGCCGCTCACGTCGCTACGTCCTTGACCCGTATGGGGTGGCCCACCGAGTGAAAGTCGGTCTCGATGATTTGGCTTGGACGGCAACCCATCTCCGCCAGCACGACGCGCGCCCTTCCCCCACGGTTGAATTCGGGGGGCTGACCTGTCCCTCATCAGCCGGGTCGCGGATCCCTGCGACCGCCGTGCTGGGGTCTGTTCACACCATTTTTCCAGGCGTGAACCGGGCCGTGGGCAGGGCTGCTCAAAGCCTGAGCCTGACCTGGGGGCCCCTAGGCCTGCAGCCGGAAGGCCGCCGCCCACGCCTGCGCCTGCGCCTTCAGCGTCAGCTGCCCGGCGAGCTGCCTGGCGGGGTCTGCGGCTGCCGGGCCAGCAGTTCGAGGGCTTTTTGCAGGAGCAGCTTGAAGTTGATCTTGCCCTCCGCGGTCACTGGCCACTCGCCTTCCCAGGGCAGAAACGCCTTCGGCACCTCATAGGCCGCCATCCGGCTCCTGCAGGCCTCGCGCAGAGCAGCGGACTCCGGCATGGCGTGGCCGCTGCGCATGCGGACAAAGCTCACCACCTTGGCGCCCCAGTAGGCGTCGTCCACGCCCATGGTTTTGACGTCGTCGACGCTGTCGGTGAAGATCTCGAGCAGCTGTGTGGTCACGCGCGTGGTCGAGACGTTCTCGCCACCGGACTTGACGACGCCGCCCAGGCGGCCCAGGTAGGTGAGGTAACCGTTGTCCAGGTGGCCGTAGTCGCCGCTGTGGAAATAGCCTTCGGCATCGAAGGCCTTGGCAGTTTCGTCGGGCTGGGCGTGGTAGCCACGGAAGAGGTACGGGCTCGTGTAGCAGATCTCGCCGGGCTGGCCCTGCGGCTGGCGCGCGCCGGTCTCGATGTCCTTGATGACGACCTGCACGCCGGGCAGCGGGCGGCCGTGGGTGTTCCTGTTGATGTCTTCGTCCACGCAGTCGTGCTCGGCCAGCGAGATCAGCGGTCCGTTCTCGGTCTGCGCGTAGAGGTTGTTGATGGTGGCGCCGGGCGGGCACATGGTGCGCACCAGGTCGTAGGTGCGCGGTTCGCCGGCCAGGATGGCCTTGCAGATGCCGAAGCGGTGCTGTTCGAAGCCGGGCACGCGGCGCATGCCTTGCCAGTGGGCGTCGAAGCCGAAGGTGCTGGTGCAGCCGTGGCGGTCGATGAGCCTGAGCGCTTCCTGCGGCTGGAACCCGTCCATGAGGACCAGCGTGGTGCCGCAATAGGCCAGGTTCATGGTCAGGGCGAAGATGCCGCTGTTGTGATAGAAGGGCGCGAGGTTGACGTAGCGGTCGTCTTCGGTCAGGCGCAGGTTGCGCGCGCCGAAGTGCGCGGTGGCCAGCGGCGGCCGGTGGTCCCACAGCGCGCTCTTGGACAGCGAGGTCGTGCCCGAGGTCTGGCACATGAACTGGATGTCGGTGGGCTGTCCGGCGTCGACCAGGGCTTGCAGCCGTTCGTGGTCCACGGCGCGCGCCGGATCGAGCAGCGTGTCGAAATCGAGATAGCCCGGCGGCACCGGCCCGGTGTGGCCGACGCAGACCACCTGCTCCAGCGAGGGCAGCGACGGCGCGCGCATGCGACCACCGTCGCTGGCCAGGTCGGGCAGCGCGCCCTGCAGCAGGGCGATCACGTCGCGCGGCCCCTGGCGGTCGACGGCGACGATCAGGCGGGGGCGGTTGCGCTGCAGCACGCCCTGCAGTTCGTGGGTGCCCCACAGCAGGTTGAGCGGATTGATGATGGCGCCGATCTGCAGGGTGGCAAAGTACAGCGCCGCGAACGGGGGAATGGGACCGGGCAGGGTGGAGACCACGTCGCCCTGGCCGATGCCCAGATCCAGCAGGCCCTGGGCGATGCGCTGGACCTGCTGGTGCAGTTCCCGGTAGCGGATCTCGCGGTCCTCGAACACCAGGGCCAGGTGATCCGCACGGAGGGCGCAGGTCTGGTTGAACAGCTGGGGAATGGTGCGGTGGTACCAGCCGTGCGAATGCAGGCGTTGGGGCAGCATGGGAACCTCTGCGGAAGTGGAAGGGAGGGCCACGGCGGGCCCTCCGGGTTGCGGCGTCAGCGGATCGTCAAGGCCTCACCTGGCCATGCCATGGGCCTTGACGTCGACCTTGGAAAACACCTCGTTCCAGTACAGGTCGGCCAGGGCTTCGGCACTGTTCACGGGCTCGACCAGCTTGGTCCACTTGTCCACCAGCGGACGCATGGCGGCGATCAGGGCGTCGGCCCGCTTGACGTTGTGCTGCTTGGTGTAGCTGGCGCCAATGCCCGTCACGTCGGCTTCGATGGCGGTGCGCGAGGCCTTGAGCAGGGCCGGGTCGGCCTGGTTCATCCTGGCACCCTTGGCGACGGCCTGTTCGACGTCGCGCTTGGCGTAGGTGTAGTAGCGCCAGGTCACCTGGGCACCCATCACGGCGCCGGCGTGCAGCATGCCCTTGCGCTGGCTTTCGTTGAGCTTCTGCCAGACCTCCTGGTTCATGTTGGTGGTCGAGCCGGTGAACACGCCGCCGGGCAGGCTGGCCGTGATGTCGGTGGTCACTTCCTTGAGGTTCAGGCCGCTGAGTTCGGGGGCGGACTGGATGCTGCACTCGACGACCTTCTGCTTCATGGCTTCGAAGATCTCGTTGCCCGGCAGCGAGGCCGGCGTGGCACCCATCTGGCGGGCCCAGCGGGCCCAGGCGGCGCCGCCGGCCCGCAGGCGTGCGCCCTTGAGATCGTCGGCCGTGCGGATGGGCTTGGTGCACAGCAGCATGTAGGGCGAGCTGCCGCCGGTGCCGGTGTAGACCTGGCCCTGGCGGGCGAAGTCGGTGTTGCACTCGGTGCACTGGTTGAAGATGAAGTCGGCCATGGCGCCGGCGTAGGCCATGCCGGCCTTGTCGCCCGGCTTGTCCTGCAGGGCCAGCAGCATGGACAGCTCGGAGGCCATGTTCACGTGCGGGTACTCGGCGGGCGAGTAGGGCGTGAGCACGTAGCCGATGTCGGCGATGCCCTTGCCCAGGCCGGACGACATCTCGGCCAGGTTCAGCAGGGACAGGTCGTACACCTTGAGGTTGACGGTGTTGTCGGTGTACTTCCTGACCGCCTCGGCATAGACCCGTGCCGATTCCGGTGCGGCACCGGTCGGGAAGCCGACGGCGTAGCGCAGGGTGGTCTGGGCCAGTGCTGCGGTGGCGCCGAGGGTGCCGGCGGCCACGGCGGCGGTGGCGAGCAGGGTGCGGATGGGTTGCATGGTCTCTTGTCTCCTGGTTGTGGGCCCCGTGGCGGGGCATGTGTGAAAACGGTGCGGTGCGGCCGGTGGCCGGCTCAGTCCCGGAAGACGGGCGGGCGCTTCTCGCGTGCGGCGGTGACGGCTTCATCCAGGTCCTGCGAATACAGCATGGCGGCGTTCCAGGTGGCCACGTGGTCCAGCCCGTCGGCGATGCGGTGGTCGCGTGCGTGGTTGAGCATGTGCTTGGTCCCGCGCAGGGCCAGCGGCGATTTGGCCGCGAGGGTGCGGGCGACTTCCGTCACGCCGTCCGCCAGGGCCTGATCGCTGTCGAAACAGCGGTTGACCAGGCGCATCGCCTGGGCTTCGGTGCCGTCGATGCGCCGTCCGGTGAACGCCATCTCGCGGGCCAGGCCTTCGCCGACCAGGCGCGGCAGGCGCTGCAGCGTGCCCACGTCGGCCACCAGGCCGACGTCGATTTCCTTGACGCAGAACCAGGCCTGGGCGCTGGCATAGCGCAGGTCACAGGCCGCGATGATGTCGATGCCGCCGCCGACGCAGGCGGCGTGCACGGAAGCGATCACCGGCTTGGCGCAGCGCTCGATGGCGGTGACGGTGTCCTGGATGTCCAGGATGTGTTCGCGCAGCCGCTCGCGGGAACGGCCCTCGCAGGTGTCGCTGGTGAGCTGGCGCAGTTCGTCGAAGGTGGCCAGGTCCAGTCCGGCGCAGAAGTGGCGGCCGCGCGCCTCCAGGATGCCGACGCGGGCGGCATCGGTGCGGCCCAGCCAGCGCATGGCCTCGCGCAGTTCGACCCACATGCGCAGGTTGATGGCGTTGGCCTTGTCGGGCCGGTTCAGGGCGATGCGGGCGATCCCCTGGTCCAGGCTGATGGCCAGGGTCGCCATGTGCGGTGTCGTCATGCCGAGGGCTCCGGTGCGCCGGCGAAGCGGGGCGCGCGCTTGTCCATGAAGGCCTGCACGCCCTCGCGGGCATCGGCCGTCGAGCCGCTGGCCACCATGCCCAGGTGCTCCAGGGCGAGCTGCTGCTGCAGGCTGTGGCTGGCGGCCTGGTCGACCAGGGTCTTGACGCGGGCCAGCGATCCGGTGGCGCCACGCGCCAGGGCACGCACCAGGGCCTCGGCCGCCGGCATGAGGGCGTCGTCGGCATGCACCTCGGCCACCAGTCCGGCCGCCAGGCATTGCGCCGCGTTCAAGGGCTGGTTGGTGAACAGGATGTGTTTGGCGCGCATGGGACCGACCAGCCGCGTGAGCGCCCAGGAGACGCCGACGTCGGGGCTCAGGCCGATGGCCGAATAGCCGCCGCGCAGCTTCATCGATTCACCGGCCAGCACGATGTCGGCGCACAGCGCCACGCCGATGCCGCCACCGCCCAGCGATCCGTTGACCGCGCTCACCACCGGCACGGGCAGCGTGGCGAGGGTGTGGATGGCCGCGTGCAGCGGCGGGATGGTGCGGTCGAGCAGGGTGGCGATGTCGTCCGTTGCGACAAAGCCCCGGATGTCGCCGCCGGCACAGAAGTGCGGCCCGCGGGCGGCGAGCAGGACGGCGCGCACGGCACCCGCCTGCTGGGCCTGCGCCAGCTGCCGCGTGACGTCGATGAAGGCCTGGCCCATGGCCTCGTCGAGCACGTTGGCCTGCTCCGGGCGGTTGAGGGTGACGCGGGCGACGGTGTCCTGGATGTCCAGCAGGATGGGGGGTGTCATGGCGGGTCAGTTTGAAGTACGCCTTGCAGTGCGTCTTGCGTCCACTGGCTGTGCGTCACGGACGGGGGACCCGGCTACAGGCTGGCCGCCAGCCGGGTGCCTTCGTCGATCGCGCGGGCCGCGTCCAGTTCGCTGGCCAGGCGTGCGCCGCCAATGGCCGTGACGGCCTGGCCCGCGGCCTGCAGCGTGGCCAGCAGGCGGTCTTCGGACTCCTGGCCGGCACAGATGACGATGCTGTCCACGGCCAGCTCCCTGGGTTCGCCCCGGACACGCAGGTGCAGGCGCAGTTCCTGCCGGTCTTCGTTGCGCTCGATGCGTTCGTACTCGATGCCCGCCCACATCTGCACGCCGCGCCGGCCCAGCAGCGCGCGGCGGATCCAGCCGGTCGTCTTGCCCAGGCGCTTGCCCAGCGCTTCGTCCTTGCGCTGCAGCAGCCAGACCTGGCGCGGCGGGCGGGGCGCGTGGGGCTGGGTCAGGCCGCCACGTTCGGTGACGGTGAAGTCGATGCCCCAGGTGGCGGCAAAGTGGTGGCGTTCGTCGCGGGTGCCCAGGTCTTCATGGGTGAGCATTTCGGTGACGTCGAAGCCGATGCCGCCGGCGCCGATGACGGCCACCCTCGGGCCGGCGGTGAAGCGACCTTCGATCAGGCCTGTGTAGTCCAGCACGCCGGGCAGGTCGATGCCGGGAATGGCGGGCTTGCGGGGCCGGATGCCGGTGGCCAGGATCACGTGGTCGAACCGCGGCGCTGACAGGTCGTCCGCCGTGGCGGTGGTGTTCAGGCGCGTCTGCACGCCCGTGTGCCGCAGGCGGGATTCGAAGTGACGCAAGGTCTGGGCGTACTCTTCCTTGCCGGGAATCCGGCGCGCCAGGTTGAACTGGCCACCGATGCGCGGTGCCGTGTCGAACAGGGTGACCTCATGGCCGCGTTCGGCCGCCGTCGCCGCAGCGGCCATGCCGCCCGGGCCCGCGCCCACCACGGCGATGCGGCGCCTGCCGCCGGCCGGCCGGATCACCAGTTCGGTCTCGCGGCAGGCGCGCGGGTTGACCAGGCAACCGGTGATCCGACCGGAGAATGCCGCGTCCAGGCAGCCCTGGTTGCACGCGATGCAGGTGTTGATGTCATCGCCGTGGCCCCGGCGTGCCTTGGCGACGAAAGCCGCATCGGCCAGCAAGGGCCGGGCCATGGAGACCAGATCGGCGTCGCCGCGTGCCAGGATCTGTTCGGCGTCCTCCGGGGTGTTGATGCGGTTGCTGGCCACCACCGGGATCCGCAGCAGCTGTTTGAGGCGCGCGGTCAGTTCGACAAAGGCGGCCCGGGGCACCAGCGTGGCAATGGTGGGGATGCGGGCTTCGTGCCAGCCGACGTAGGGGTTGATGATGGAGGCGCCGGCGTCCTGGATGGCCCGGGCCAGCATGGCCACCTCGTCCCAGGTGCATCCGCCCTCCACCAGGTCCAGCATCGAGAGCCGGTAGATGAGGATGAAGCGGGGGCCCGTTGCTTCGCGGACGCGGCGCACGGCCTCGACCGCGAAGCGCATGCGGTGGCTGGCGCTGCCGCCCCATTCGTCGGTCCGCTGGTTGGCGCGGGGGGCGGCGAACTGGTTGATCAGGTAGCCCTCGGCGCCCATCACTTCCACCCCGTCGTAGCCGGCGTCCCTGGCCAGCCGGGCCGCGCGGGCGTAGTCGTCCAGCGTGCGCTGGATGTCGGCTTCGGTCATGGCACGCGGCGTCTCGGACGACAGGGGCGATTTCAGCGCGGACGGTGCAACGCCCTGGCCGTGCCGGGCGTAGCGTCCGGCGTGCAGCAGCTGCAGGGCCACGAGCGAACCGTGGGCGTGCACCGCGTCGGTGATGGCCCGGTGGGGTTCGGCGTCGGCCGCATCCGAGATGGTCCTCATGCCGGGAAACATGTTGCCCTCGGCGTTGGGCGAGAGACCGCCCGTGACGATGAGGGCCACGCCGCCGGCGGCGCGCTCGCCGTAGAAGGCCGCCAGGCGGGCCATGCCGCCGGGCTGTTCTTCGAGTCCGGTGTGCATCGAACCCATCATGACGCGGCAGGGCAGCGTGACCTGGCTGCCATCGGCATGGGTGATCGTGAACGGTGAGAGGAGCGTGGGGTAGGCCGGGTTCATGCGGCCGGATTGTCAAAGCGGACCCGCCGCGCGTCTTGCGGAATCTGGTTGCTGCTGTCCGGTGCCGTGAGGCGCTTCGCAGCCATTGGGCGCAAGACAAGACCGTCACCGGCCGCCAGACTGGGGTGTCCGACGTCGTGAACACCCTGATCCGAAAGTGCCTGCGCATGCCATTGCCGCCTCCTGAACGTCCGCGCGAACCGCTGCAGAAGCGCCAGATCCGCATCGAGGGTTTTCGCCGGGATGACGGGCTGTGGGACGTCGAAGGCCACCTGCTGGACACCTTGCCCGAGGATGTCCAGGTGGCCGGTCAGTGGCGCCGCGCGGGTGAGGCCATGCATGCCATGAGCCTGCGCCTGACGGTGGACCGACAGGCGCAGATCCTGGCCGCGAGCGCGGTGTCCGATGCGCATCCGTTCGGGGGCGTGTGCGGCACGATTGCCCCGGCCTATGAGCGGCTGGTCGGCCTGAAGGTGGGGCCCGGTTACCGGCGCCGGGTGCAGGAGCTGTTTCCCGCCTCGGGCGGCTGTACCCACCTGAGCGAACTGGCCATCGCCATGGGCACCGGCGTGCTGCAGACCCTGGCGAGGACGCTCATGCGCGACCCGGATGTCAGGCCGTTCAGCCTGGACGGCTGCCATGCGCTGATGACCGATGGCCCGGTGGTGCGCGAGTTCCATCCGCGCTGGTACCGGGGACCGGCCGACGGCGAAGGTG
The DNA here is from genome assembly GCF_048590325.1 of Hydrogenophaga sp. ZJX-1. Classification (NCBI taxonomy): domain Bacteria; kingdom Pseudomonadati; phylum Pseudomonadota; class Betaproteobacteria; order Burkholderiales; family Comamonadaceae; genus Hydrogenophaga; species Hydrogenophaga sp. ZJX-1. The sequence continues at coordinate 641,413 of NZ_JBMBRA010000002.1, read as the reverse complement.
CCGGGGCGGCTGGCCGACGGACCGGGTGATGCGCATGTGACGCCGGCGCGGTGTGGCCGGCGGCGGGCAGCCAGTTGGCACAAGACCTGGCCCGGGCCTGTCCATAGGATGGCTGGCAGGCCGCGAAACGGCGGCCATTCCCGTCAGAACAACCCTTTGGAGACAAGCCTCTCATGAGCATCACGGAAGCGGTGGCGGACGGTCAGGCGACCACGGCCCTGGACATGAACCTCATCGAACGGGTGTGCGTGGCGGATATCGTCCAGCGCAGCGCCGACGTGTTTCCCGACCGGGTGGCGGTGGTCGATGGCGAGCGCCAGGTCACCTACCAGGCGCTCAATGTCCTGGTCGACCGGCTGGGCCATGCCCTGCTGGGTCTCGGGCTGCGGCACCAGGACGTGGTGGCGCTGGCCTCGCGCAACACGCTGGAGCTGCTGGTGACCTATTTCGCCTGCGCCCGCGCCGGCCTCATCTGCATGCCGGTCAACCTGGGCCTGCGGGCACACGAGATCGCCTTCTGCCTGCGCGATGCCAAAGCCCGCGTGATGATTGCCGAGGGCGCGCTGGACGAGGTGGTGCGCCCGGCGATGAAGGAGGGACCGCCGGAGCTGCAGCGCGTGTTCTGGTTCGGCGCCGAGGGGGTGGCGCCGGCCGAGGATTTTGATGTCCTGCTGAACTCGGGCGGCGCCGGTCCGCTGGAGGTGCTGGTCGGCGACCGCGACATCGTGCAGCTGCTCTACACCAGCGGCACGACCGCCCACCCCAAGGGTGTGCTGACCAGCCACCTGGCCGTGACCATGGCCGGCCTGTCCAATGCCATCGGACACCGCTGCGATGCGGACTCGGTGGCACTGGTGGCCCTGCCGCTGTTCCATTGCGCCATGCTCAATTCGATCACCGTGCCGTTCTTCGTCGTCGGTGCCCGGGTCGTGCTGTGCAAGGGATTCGAGCCGGCGGCAACGGCCCGGCTGATCGACGAGCAGCGGGTCAGCGTGATGGTGCTGCTGCCCATGATGTACGGCATGTGGCTCACCGATCCGGTCTACACGGGCCGCACTTTCCCGTCGATGAAGCGGGCCATGTACGCCATGGCGCCCCTGCCGCCGGAGCGGCTGGAGGCGATCCACCGGATGTTCCCGGACGCCGACGTGGTGCTGGGTTCCGGCCAGACCGAGTTCACGCCGGCGACCTGCATGCAGCGGCCCGAACACCAGTGGTCCAAGGCGGCCACCTGGGGCACCGCGACCGCGATGACCCGCGTGGCCATCATGGGCGAAGACGGCCGCCTGCTGCCGCGTGGCGAGACCGGCGAGATCGTCTACCGCGGCCCGCAGTGCATGCAGGGCTACCTGAACCTGCCGGAGGAGAACCGCAAGAGCTTCCGCCACGGCTGGTTCCACAGCGGCGACGTCGCCCATATCGACGAGGACGGCGCGATCTGGTTCAAGGACCGCTACAAGGACGTGATCAAGTCCGGTGGCGAGAACGTGACCTCGATCGAGGTCGAGCGCTGCCTGCTGCAGCACCCGGCGGTGATCGAGGCGGCGGTCGTGGGTGCGCCGCACGAGCGCTGGGGCGAGGCCGTGGTGGCCAGCGTGATCCTGGCGCCGGGGCAGCAGGCCGACGAGGCCGGGCTGATCGCGCACTGCCGGGAGCGCCTGGGCGGCTTCAAGGTGCCCAAGGCGATCCGCATCGTGCTGGAATTTCCCCGCACCGGCACCGGAAAAATCCAGAAGCACCTGATCCGCAGCGGGATGCGCGACCTGTTTGCCCAGGCCGGGGCCGATGACCGGAGCGTGCCGTGAGCCATCTGGACTTTGATGCCCTGTTCAACCTGCGTGGCAAGACCGCGCTGATCACCGGCGCCTCCAGCGGCATCGGCCTGCATGTGGCCCGGCTGTATGCCCGGGCCGGCGCGTCCGTGGCGCTGGCCGCGCGCCGTGTCGACCGCATCGAGGCGGCGGCGCAGGCGCTGCGCGACGAGGGGCACCAGGCCTGTGCGGTGCCCCTGGACCTGCTGGACGATGCGTCGGTCGGTGCGGCCATGGATGCCGCCGAAGCGCAGCTGGGTGCGCCGCTGAACCTGCTGTTCAACAACGCCGGCGTGCTTTACGCCGCGCGCTTCGTCGACCAGGACATGGCCGAGGTGGACAAGATGTTCGACACCAACCTGCGCGGCAATTTCCGCGTGGCGCAGGAGGCGGCGCGCCGCATGGGCCGGCACCGCGACGGCGTCATCATCAACGTCGCGTCGACGGCGGCGTTCGGCACCGGCGCCCACCTTTCGAGCTACTGCGCCTCCAAGGCCGGCCTGGCGCACCTCTCGCGCATCATGGCCCTGGAACTGGCCCCGCGCGGCATCCGGGTCAACGCCCTGTGCCCCGGCAATTTCGAGACCGACATGGCCGACACCTTCCGCGACAAGGGGTTCGACCAGAGCCTGATCGCTCGCACGCCGCTGCGCCGCTTCGGTCAGTTGCCCGACCTGGACGGTGCGGCCCTGCTGCTGGCCTCGGATGCCGGCCGCTACATGACGGGCGTCGCGCTGACCGTCGATGGCGGCCAGTTGCTCAGCTGGATGTGAGGCCCATGTCGAACGAGACCCGGACCCTCGATGCCGCATCCCTGCGGCGCTACCTGGCCGACCACCTCCCGGACCTGGGGCCGGCGCTGGAGATCCGGCCGTTTGCCGGCGGCCAGTCCAACCCCACCTTCCTGGTGACGGACGGCCAGCGCCGCCTGGTGCTGCGCAAGAAGCCGGAAGGCGAACTGCTGCCCTCGGCGCACGCGGTGGACCGCGAGTTCCACATCATCCGCGCGCTGCAGGGGACGGATGTGCCGGTTGCCCGTGCGGTCTGCCTGTGCGACGACCCTTCGGTCATCGGCACCATCTTCTACGTGATGGATTTCGTCGAGGGCCGCATCTTCTGGGACCCGGCGCTGCCCGAACTGCCGGGCGCCGAACGGCGCGCGCTCTACGGCGACATGAACCGGGTGGTGGCGGCCCTGCACGCCATCGATCCCAGGCAGGTGGGCCTGCAGGACTACGGTCGCCAGGGGCCATTCCTGGAGCGGCAGATTGCCCGCTGGTCGCGCCAGTACCAGGCTTCGGAGACCGAGCCGATTGAAGCCATGCACCGGCTGATGGCCTGGCTGCCGGCCAACATCCCCGACAGCGCCGCGCATGGCATCGTGCACGGCGACCTGCGGCTGGACAACATGATCTTCCACCCGCGCGAGCCGCGCGTGCTGGCCGTGCTCGACTGGGAGCTGTCGACCCTGGGCGACCCGCTGGCCGACCTGGCCTACCACATGCTGCCCTGGCACCTGACGGCGCAGGCGTTCCGTGGCATGGCCGGGAACGACCTGGCCGTGCTGGACATCCCGTCCGAGCGCGACTACCTGGACCAGTGGCTGCAGCGCACCGGCCATCCACCCGTTTCGACGGCGACCTGGACGGTGTACCTGGTCTACAACCTGTTTCGCCTGGCGGCCATCCTGCAGGGCATCACCCGGCGCGCGCTGGACGGTACCGCGGCCAGCAGCCATGCGAAGGAGACCGGGGCCAGGGCCGCGGTGATTGCCGACATCGCCTGGCAGATGGCCCGCCACCGGCTGGGCGCGATCTGACACCCCACCATCCCAAGGACCCCCATGGCTTTTGAACCCACCCCCCGCGTGATCGAACTCCAGCAACGCCTGAACGCGTTCATGGACGAGCACATCTATCCGAATGAAGAGCGCCACCTGCAGGAGGCCGAGTCCCTGGGGCCCTGGAAGGTGTTGCCCGTGGTCGAGGAGCTCAAGGACCGGGCCCGTGCCGCGGACCTGTGGAACCTGTTCCTGCCCGAGAGCGAGCACGGTGCCGGCCTGAGCAACCTGGAGTACGCCCCCTTGTGCGAAATCATGGGGCGTTCGCTGCTGGCACCGGAGGTCTTCAACTGCTCGGCGCCCGACACCGGCAACATGGAGGTGCTGGCCCGCTACGGCACGCCCGAGCAGCAGGAGCGCTGGCTCAAGCCTTTGCTGGCCGGCGAGATCCGCTCGTGTTTCGCCATGACCGAACCCGGGGTGGCCTCCAGCGATGCCACGAACATCGAGAGTTCCATCCGGCGCGAGGGCGACGAATACGTCATCAACGGCCACAAGTGGTACACGACCGGCGCGACCGATCCACGCTGCAAGATCTCGATCTTCATGGGCAAGTCCGACCCGGACAACCCGAACCGCCACCTGCAGCAATCCATGATCCTGGTGCCCATGGACAGCCCGGGCATCCAGATCCAGCGTTCGTTGCCGGTGTTCGGCTTCTACGGCATGCCCGACCGGGCCTCGGAGGTGGTCTTCGAGAACGTCCGTGTGCCCGCATCCAACATGCTGCTGGGCCAGGGGCGCGGTTTCGAGATCGCGCAGGGGCGCCTGGGGCCGGGCCGCATCCACCACTGCATGCGCCTGATCGGCCTGGCCGAGCGGACACTGGAGAAGATGTGCCGCCGGGCGCTCGACCGGGTGGCTTTCGGCCAGCCGGTGGCGACCCAGGGCGTGACCGTCGAACGCATCGCCCAGGCGCGCATCATGATCGAGCAGACCCGCCTGCTCACGCTCAACGCGGCCGAGCGCATGGACACGGTGGGCAACAAGGCGGCCAAGGCCGAGATCGCCATGATCAAGGTGGCCGCCCCCAACATGGCCTGCCAGGTGGTGGACTGGGCGATCCAGGTGCACGGCGGCGGTGGCACCAGCAACGACTTCGGCCTGACCCACGCCTACGCGATGGCCCGCCTGCTGCGTCTGGCCGACGGACCGGACGAGGTGCACCGCAACCAGATCGGCAAGCTGGAGCTGAGGAAATACCGGTCTGCGGCATGAATCCAGGGTAAACCCTGACGTTCGGGGCTGGCCAACTGTCCGTCAGGTGTCATCGGGAGCAACCTGGGCCGGCTAAGGTAGCCATATGACACAAGACGGGGGGAGAACCCCTGTCTACACTGGAACCCAGTTCACAGAACAACAGGCCAACGGCAGCCAGCAACCGCCGGGCAAGGTGCCGCAGGCCGGCGCCGAGTTGACGACATCCAGGAGACAGACATGCATGTGGACCTTGAGAGCCCCGGCGCCATTCCCGCGCGCCGCACCGGCAGTGCAGAGCGGGTGATGTGGATCACCCCGGACCGTGTGTTCTACGTGGGGCTGCTGGGCGTGCCGTCTGCCCGCAGCATGGGCGCCATCTCCCTGTACGTGGCGCTGGACGCCCCGGTTCACATCAGCGTGGAGGGCGGCGAATGGCAGACCGGCCATGTGGCCGTGGTGCAGCCCTACGTCAGCCACCGGGTGGCGTGCGATGCGCGCCAGATTGCCGTCATCCACGTCGAGCCCGAGTCGGTGGACTGCGCCAGTCTGCCCCCGATGCTGCGCCAGGCCAGTGGCCCGCTGGTGGCCGAGGCGTTCCGTGCGCGTGTGCTGCGCTGCCACGACGCCCTGATCCGCAACGGCCTGCAGGCCGATGCACCGATGTTCAATTTTGACGAACTGGTGTTTGGCGGTGCCCTGGCGGCCCGCACGGTGGACCCGCGCATCGCCCGCGTGCTCGACCGCATCCGCAACGACCCCTCCAGCCAGGCGCTGGCGCAGGACTGTGCCGAGCAGGTGCACCTGTCGTTCTCGCGGTTCCTGCACCTGTTCAAGAGCGAGGTCGGGGCCTCCTTCCGGAGCTTTCGCTCCTGGAAGCGCGCGCGCAGCCTGCTGCACTACGTGGTCGATCAGCGCACCACGCTGACCGATGTGGCCCTGGGGGCCGGCTATCCGGACTCGACCCACTTCAGCCACTCCATCCGGCAGGTCTACGGGCTCAAGCCCAAGGACATCTTTGCCGGTTCGCGCAAGCTGCGGGTGATCGGTCCGGCGCAGCCGCTGGCCCTGTACGCCTGAGGCACCGCGATCCTGGCCCGGGCTGACCGGGCTCCTCCCTGAAGAAGAACGAAGAGCCCGCCACAGGCGGACGGGCCAGGGCGGCGCGCGCCCGTGGCACGCGCACGCGCCGATCCGCTGACCCGCGCCCGCAGGAGCTGCCATGTCCCGCCTGTGCACGGACAACCCGTTCCATCAACTGGGCCAGCCAGGGCCCATCAGCCTTCCAGGAGATTGCGCATGAGTCCGTCCGCACCGAAGCATCCCTTCGACCTCACCGGCCAGGTGGCGCTGGTCACCGGCTCCACCATGGGCATCGGCGAAGCCACGGCCCGTGCGCTGGCCCGCGCCGGCGCGCACGTCGTCATCAGCAGCCGCAAGCCCGAGGACTGCGAGCGCGTGGCCGGCGAACTGTGCGCCGACGGCCTGAGTGCCGAGGGCCGGGCGTGCCACATCGGGCGCATGGAAGACATCGCCGCCATGGGCGAACACCTGCAGGCCACGCACGGCGGACTGGACATCCTGGTCAACAACGCGGTGCTCAGCCCGCTGCGCAGCATCGACGACACCGAGCCGGGGCTGTTCACCAAGACCGTGGAGGTCAACCTGCGCGGCTACTGGTACCTCTCGGTCGAGGCGACGAAGCGCATGAAGCCGCGCGGTGGCGGCAGCATCGTCAACATCGCCTCCATTGCGGCCTTGCATCCCGACCGCAACCTGGGCCTGTACTCCACGCTCAAGACGGCACTGATCGGCATGAGCCGCAGTTTCGCGCTGGAGTACGGCGCGCACGGCATCCGTGTGAACACGGTGATGCCGGGGCTCATCAAGACCAAGCTGGCCGGCGCCTACGACCCCGAGCAGCAGGCCCGCACCATCGCGCGCACGCCGGTGGGCCGGCTGGGCGAAGGCGAAGACATCGGCAACGCGGTGCTCTACCTGAGCAGCCCGGCGGCGGCCTTCGTGACCGGTGCCAGCCTGGTCGTCGATGGCGGCCTGACGATTGCTTCGCTCTGAAAGGACCGACATGAAAGCCGTGCTCTGCAGGCAATACGGTCCGCCGTCTTCCCTGGTGGTCGAGGACATCGCGTCGCCGCAGCCCGGACCGGGCGAGGTGGTGGTGGCCGTCCATGCCGCTTCGGTCAATTTTCCCGATGGCCTGATCATCGAGAACAAATACCAGTTCAAGCCCGAGTTGCCCTTCTCGCCCGGCGGCGAGGTGGCCGGCACGATCCGGGCCGTGGGCGAAGGCGTGACCGGCTGGTCGGTGGGCGAGCGGGTGATCGCGGTCTGTGGCTGGGGCGGCTTTGCCGAGGAGGTGCGCGTGGCGGCCGGCAAGCTGATCCGGCTGCCCGAGGGCATCGCCATGGATGCGGCGTCGGCCCTGGTCATCACCTATGGCACGACCCATTACGCCCTCAAGCTGCGCGGCCAGCTGCAGCCGGGCGAGACCCTGCTGGTGCTGGGTGCCGCCGGCGGCACCGGGCTGTCGGCGGTGGAGCTGGGCAAGCTCATGGGCGCGCGCGTGATCGCTGCGGCCTCCAGTGACGAGAAGCTGGCCCTGTGCCGGGCGGCCGGCGCGGACGGGCTCATCAACTACGCGACCGAGGACCTGCGCGAAGGCATCCAGCGGCTGACCGGTGGACGTGGCGTCGACGTGGTCTACGACCCGGTGGGTGGCGACTACACCGAAGCCGCGCTGCGCAGCATGGCCTGGGAAGGTCGCCTGCTCATCATCGGATTCACCACGGGAACCATTCCACGTCCACCGCTGAACCTGCCGCTGCTCAAGGGCTGTTCGCTGGTGGGCGTGTTCTACGGCGCGTTCACCGAGCGCGAGCCGGCCCGGGCCGATGCGCTGATGCAGGCGCTGCTGGGCTGGCTGCGCGAGGGGCGCATCCGTCCGGTCATCAGCGAGCACCTGCCGATCGAGGCCGCGGTGCAGGCCATGGAGACCGTGGGGCAGCGCCAGGCGCACGGCAAGATCGTGCTCACGACGGCCCTGGGCCGCCAGGCGGGACTGCCATGAAGGTCGCCGGTGTGGTGGTCACCGGCGGCGGCGGCATCGGCGCGCTGGCCATCGCCACCGACTGGCAGCGCCTGTGGCAGATCCCTGTGATGGCCCATGTGCACGCGGCCCGCGCCCTGGTGCCGCGCATGCTGGCGCGCGGACGCGGGCACCTGCTGTTCACGGCCTCGGCGGCCGGGGACTTCCTGATCCTGCCGCATCCGCAGGTCCGGGACCACATGGTCCGCCGCGCCCAGGGCCACGGGCGGTGGCTGAAGGCGATGCGGCCCTTCCACGCGCAGGCCGCCCGTGGCTGACGCCCGTGCGCGGGTGCGCGTCATGCTGCTGGTCACCACGCTGCTGTGGGGACTGAACCTGTCGGTGCTCAAGTGGCTGACCGGTTCGTTCGATCCGGTGCTGCTGTCGGCGGTGCGCATGGTGTCGGCCATCCTGCCGATGCTGGTCCTGGTGCGCTGTTGGCGCAGCTGGCAGTCGCCCGATCGCGGGCAGTGGCTGCAGCTGGTGGCCTGTGGCGTGCTGATGGTCTACCTCAACCAGTGGCTGCTGGCCGAGGGGCTCTCGCGCAGCTCGGCCACCAATGGCGCACTGATCACGGCGCTGAACCCGCTGATGTCGGCCATGCTGGCGCTGTGGCTGCTGGGCGAGGGCATCCACGGGCGGCGCCTGCTGGGCGTGGGGCTGGGGCTGGCCGGCGTGGCGCTGGTCATCCTGAACCGCCCAGGCGCCCAGCTGGTCCAGGGTGGTGTCGGTGATGCCCTGGTGGTGCTGGCGGTGCTGGTGTTCACGATGGGCGCGGTCATCATCCAGCGCCTGGCCGTGCGGCTGAACGCTGTCGTCATCGGCATCGGCATTCACGTGGTCGGCTCGACCTGCCTGGTGCTGCATGCGCTGCTGCAGATGGCATGGACAGGCACGGTGCCGGTGATGTCGGATTCGGCCAGCGTCTGGGGCATGGCCGTGGTTTCCGGCATGCTGTCCACCGGCATCGGCAACCTCCTGTGGAACCGCGCCATCGCCCTGGTGGGCATGGCCCGGGCGGCGGTCTGGCTGTACTGGGTGCCGCTGTTCGGCGTGGCATCGGCGGTCGGCTTGCTGGGCGAGCCCCTGACCGCATGGCACCTGGCCGGGCTGCTCACGGTGTTTGCCGGCACCTATCTGGGCACGCAACAGGGACCGGCGCCGCGGGCTGTCGAACAGGTTTAGGGGCCAGCCCGCCGGGCCCTGGCGGTGGGCGCCGGCGCCACGGAAGGAGGGCCGGCCCTCAGTCGGCCGCACCCAGCTGGCGGGCCAGCGACGCGGGCACGCGCACCGGCATGTCCAGCAGCATCTGCCCCATGCCCTTGCCCAGCGGGTCCATGCGGCTGGAGGCGGGGCCGCCGCCGTCCAGCGCGTCGTTCATGGTGATGTTCATGGCGTGGAGGCCGGGCAGGTAGAAGCGGCGCACCTCGCCCTGGACCAGGTGGGCGAAATAGGCCTTGACGGCCTCGGGTGTCAGCCGGGCCCAGATCAGCGGCATCCAGGCCGGATCGCGGGCGATGATGCCGATGTTGGAGATGTCGCCCTTGTCGCCGCTGCGCGCCCAGGCCAGTCGCACCAGCGGCACGTCCACGGTGTCGCCGGCCGGATCGCTCCAGTCGGCCGGTGACAGCGGGGCTGGCGGCTCGGCGCTGCCGGTGCCGGCCGGGATGCTGGCCGGTGCCGGTACGCCATCGATGACCACGCTCACGGGCACCTCGCTCTTCTTCACCAGCAGCGACAGCGGCTTGATGTTGGGCGATGCGCTCGGACGCCCGCTGCTCGGCCCCGTGGTGCCGGGCGACCACGAGGTGCCCGAAGGGGCGATCTCGCGGGCGAAGATCTCGAGGGCCTGCTTCATCGGGTGGGTGACCGCGATGCGCACCATCACCTCGCGCGAGGCGCCGGTGCGGGCATGCGGCCCGTACAGCGTTTCCGCGCCGAGCAGGGCCACGTTCGCGCTGGTGTAGTCGGGCAGGCCGAGCGATTTCAGGATCTGGCGCGTGCGGGCGATGACGGCCTCGCCGGTGCGCCGGGCCTTGGCGGCCGCATCGATGCCGATGATCACCATCGTGCCGGCGCAGCGGTAGCCGTCGAGCTGCGTGGCCGAGACCTTGTAGCTGTCGGTCGGTGCGCGGCCCAGCGCGCCGCTGACGCGCACCCGGTCGGCGCCGACCTGTTCGATGACGACCGAACGGAAGTCGCAGGTCACGTCGGGCAGCAGGTAGGCGCCGGGGTCGCCGATCTCGTAGAGCAGCTGTTCGGCGACGGCCGCGCGGGCGATGAGGCCGCCGGTGCCGGCGGGCTTGGTGACGTCGAAGCTGCCGTCGGCGCGGCATTCGATGATCGGGTAGCCGATGTGGGGCCAGTCCTCCACGCGCTCCCAGTCGGTGTGCAGGCCGCCGGTGGCCTGGCAGCCGCATTCGACGATGTGGCCGCCCAGGCTGCCGCCGGCGAGCTGGTCCAGGTCCTCGGAGGTCCAGCCGAACTCGTGGATCAGCGGGCCCAGTGTGGCGGCGCTGTCGACACCGCGGCCGGTGATGACGATGTCGGCACCGGCGGCGAGCGCCTGCGCCACCGGGAAGGCGCCCAGGTAGGTGTTGGCGCTGATGATCTTTTCAGGCAGTGCCTCGCCGGTGAACATGTCGCGTGTGCCCTGTTCCCGCAGGCGCGGCATCTGGGCGCTGATGTCGTCGCCCAGCACCACGGCGATCCGCGGGCTCAGGCCCTGCGCGGCGGCCATGGCCCTGAGCGCGTCGGCGCAGCCTTGCGGGTTGATGCCGCCGGCATTGGCCACGACCTTGATGCCCTGGCGCATGACCTCGGGCAGGACGGTCTTCATGGCGATGTCCACGAAATCGGTGGCGTAGCCCATCTCGGGCCGCTTGCTGCGCGCGGCGGCCAGGATGGCCATGGTCGTTTCCGCCAGGTAGTCGAACACCAGGTAGTCGATCTGCCCGGAATTGACGAGCTGGGGGGCGCCCACCATGCTGTCACCCCAGAACCCGGAGGCGCCACCGATGCGGACGGTCTTTTCTTGCTGAGCCATGCTGGTCTCCATTGAATGCGATGCGATGCCAGCGTAGCAGTCGGCGGCCCCGCTGGCTTGCGGGAAGTGGCTGGCCGCGCCCCGCGGCGGGCGTGATTGACCAATTGGCACAAGACGCGCGACAGGGCATGCACCACACTCCGGCCCCAGCCGCCCTGTGGCTTTTCTTCACCTTTCGATCAGGGACCCGGTTTGCTCATGACCTCCGTTCGTATGCAGGGGCCCGCCGATGAGGTCGTGTCCGCTTCCTTCTGTGTGCTCGGCCTGGGCGACGAGGTGCACTGGACATCGCTGGCCCTGATGCACGGCCTGCGCAGCCAGGGCTTTCGCGTCGCGGGGCTGCTGCCCCAGGCGGATGACGTGCAGTGGCATCGCGGACGCTGGCACAGCGAGCGCGTCCTGCAACTGCAGGAGGCCGGTTCGTTTGCCTTCCCGGTGTCGGCCCTGTGTCCCACGGTGCAGGGCGGATCGCCCGGGGTGCCGCCGCCGTTGCTCGATATCGAAGCCGTGGTCGACGCGGGTTCGGTCCTGGGTACCTGGGCCGACCTGGTGGTCGTCGACGCGCTGGGCACGCCGGACACCGGGCTGGCGAAACACAGGGCTGGCAGGCCCGTGAGGCCTGAGGCGGCTGACATGGCCGACGTGGCGCTGGCCATGGACTGGCCCGTGGTGGTGGCGTGCGATGACAGCGGGCAGGGCCTGCACGACGCCTGCCAGCTCGTGACGCGTCTTCGGGACCGGGGTCTTCGGGTCGTCGCCTGGATCCAGGCGGGGCTGACACCCATGGCCTGTGCCGCCGGACTGGTCTGTGTCGGGGCCATCCCCCGCACCGAGTTGCGCGAACCGGTCCAGGCCGCGCGCCATGTCGATCTGGTGCGCCTGCTGGGTGTGCTGGGGGTGCGGCGGTCCGGCGCCGGACCGCATGCCCACGGCGTCTCAGCCAATGCGCACAAGACAGGCGGACGGGCGGGCTGAACAATCGGCCACCGATGAATGCCACTGGCCGGCCGCGAGCCGGTATCCACCATGAATTTCCGCGCCACCCTCGACTTCCTGCTCATGGACTGGCTCCAGGCCGACCGCCTGACCCAGCGTCCCCGGTTTGCCGACCACTCCGCCGACACCTTTGCCGCCGTGCTCGATCTGAGCGAACGACTGGCCCAGGACAAGTTCGCCCCGTACAACCGCCTGGTCGATACCGAAGAGCCGCACTTCGACGGTGAGCGCGTCACGCTGCCGGCGGTCACCCGCGAGGCGGTCCAGGCGCATGCCGAGGCCGGCCTGCGGGCCGCGGGCCAGGATGCCGAGGTGGGTGGCATGCAGCTGCCCTACGTGGTGGAGGCCGCGTCGCGCACCTTCTTCATGAAGGCCAGCATCGGCATCGACGCCTATGCCATGCTGACCACGGCGAATGCCAACCTGCTCATGGCCCACGGCACGCCGGCGCAGCGCGCGGCCTTTGCCATGCCCGAGCTCGACGGCCGCTACACCGGCACCATGTGCCTGAGCGAGCCGCAGGCCGGGTCCAGCCTGGGCGACATCCTGACGCGCGCGGTGCCCGACGGCGACGACGCAGCCAGCGATCCGCTCGGGCCGCGGCACCGCCTGACGGGCCACAAGATGTGGATCTCCGGCGGCGAACACGACATGGCCGAGAACATCGTGCACCTGGTGCTGGCCAAGATCCCGGGGCCCGACGGCCGGCTGCCTGCGGGCGTCAAGGGCATCTCGCTGTTCATCGTTCCGCGCGTGCTGGTCGAGGCCGACGGGCGCCCGAGCGGCCAGCGCAACGATGTCTCGCTGGCCGGCCTGAACCACAAGCTGGGCTACCGCGGCACGGTCAACACCTTGCTGAATTTCGGCGAGGGACGCCATCCGGTGCGGGGGCAGGCCGGTGCGATCGGCTACCTCGTGGGCGCGCCCGGCGACGGACTGCGCTGCATGTTCCACATGATGAACGAGGCGCGCATCCAGGTCGGACTGGGCGCGACCATGCTGGGCTACGCCGGCTATGAAGCGGCGCTCGACTATGCGCGCCAGCGGCCGCAGGGGCGCCCCGCGGGCCCCGCCGGCAAGGATCCGGCTGTCCCGCAGCAGGCCATCATCGGCCACCCCGATGTGCGCCGCATGCTGCTGGCCCAGAAGGCGTATGCCGAAGGTGCGCTGGCGCTGGGGCTGTACTGCGCGCGCCTGGTGGACGAGAAGGCCACGGGCGAAGCCGCCGTTGCGGCCGACGCCGCCACGCTGCTGGAGCTGCTGACCCCGGTGGCCAAGAGCTGGCCCAGCGAGTGGTGCCAGGAAGCCAACAGCCTGGCCATCCAGGTGCACGGCGGCTATGGCTACACGCGCGATTTTCCGGTCGAGCAGTACTGGCGCGACAACCGCCTGAACATGATCCACGAGGGCACGCACGGCATCCAGGCGCAGGACCTGCTGGGGCGCAAGGTGCGGGCCGGTGACGGGCGCGCCCTGCGGCTCTGGACGGACCGTGTGCACGAGACGGCCGGCCATGCGCGCCAGGTGGCCTCGCTCGTGCCGCTGGCCGATGCGCTGGAGGACGCGGTGGCCCTGACCTCGGCGGCGACACAGGCCGCCTGGCGCCAGGGTCGCCACGATGTGGCGATGCACAACGCCATGGGCTACCTGCGCGGCTTTGGCCACACCGTGCTGGCCTGGTTGTGGCTGGACCTGGCGGTGCTGGCACACCGCCAGCTGGCTGGGGCCGGCGGCGACGACCGCCTGCTGCGCGGCAAGCTGGAAGCCGCGCGCTACTTCTTCCACCACGAGCTGCCACTGGTACAGGCCTGGCTGGCGCCGGTCATCGGTGCCGATGACCAGTTCGCCACGCTGGACACCGACGTGCTGTGAGCGGGACGGTACAGCCACTCGACGCAAGCCAGGGCGCCATGCCAATCCTAGAATGAACCACGGCCGGCCCTGCGCCGGTCGATCCTCACGAGACCGTCATGTTCGACTTTCCATCCGCACCCCACTACTTCACGTCCGAGCACGATGCCTTCCGCGACGCCCTGCGCGACTTCGTGGCCAAGGAAATCACGCCCTTCGCCGCCGACTGGGACGAGGCCGAGACCTTTCCGCGCGAGCTGTACCGCAAGGCCGCGGATATCGGCATCCTGGGCGTGGGTTACGACGAGGCCTATGGCGGCACGCCGGCCGATGTCTTCTACCACCTGATCGTCTCCGAGGAGATCGCGCGCTGCGGCGTGGGCGGCGTGGCCGCCTCGCTGCTCTCGCACACCATCGGCCTGCCGCCGGTGGCGGCGCATGGCAGCAGCGAGCTGAAGCAGCGCGTCATTCCGCAGGTGCTCAGTGGCGAGAAGATCGCCGCCCTGGCGGTGACCGAGCCCGGTGGCGGCTCCGATGTCGCCGCGCTCAGGGCCACCGCGGTGCGCGATGGTGACCACTATGTGCTCAATGGCGAGAAGGTGTTCATCACCTCCGGCATGCGGGCCGACTACATCACCGTGGCCGTGCGCACCGACCCGGCCAGCAAGGGACCTTCGGGCATCTCCGCGCTGCTCGTCGAGGGTGACGCGGCCGGCCTGTCGCGCAGCGCGCTCAAGAAGATGGGCTGGTGGGCGTCCGACACGGCGCACCTGCGCTTTGACAATGTGCGCGTCCCGGTCAGCCACCTGCTCGGCACCGAGAACCAGGGCTTCAAGGTGTTCATGAACAACTTCAACAGCGAGCGCCTGGGCATGTCGGCACAGGCCTGCACCTATGCCCAGGTCTGCCTGGAGGAGGCTGTCGAATGGGCGCGCGAGCGCAAGACCTTCGGCATGAGCCTGTCCGAACGCCAGGTCATCCGCCACAAGCTGATGGACATGTACGCCCGCATCGACGCGGCGCGCAGCCTGGTCTACGACCTGGCCTGGCGCCTGCGCGAGCGCGTGGGCGACGCCAACCAGCTGGTGGCGCGCACCTGCATGGCCAAGGTGCTGTCCACCCAGGCCATGCAGTACTGCGCCGACCAGGCGGTGCAGATCCTGGGCGGCATGGGCTTCATGCGCGGCACCCGCAGCGAACGCATCTACCGCGAGGTCAAGGTCATGATGATCGGCGGTGGCTCCGAGGAAATCATGAAAGACCTGGCAGCCCGCCAGCTGGGCATCTGAGGACCGACACGCCATGCGAGAGACCTGCCGCGACCTGCTCGACGAATACCGTGCCCTGGCCGACCTGTGCGCCACGCTGGGCCCCGAGGACTGGCGCCGTGAGACCACCTTCTATGGCTGGACACCGTGGGACGAGGTGGCGCACCTGTGCTATTTCGACCAGACCGCGCTGCAGTCGGTCAACGACCCCGAGACCTTCATCGCGGACGCCAAGGTGCTGGGCCGGCTCATGGCGGACGGTGGACAGATCAGCGCCGTGGCGCGCGAGACCTTCGGCGGGCTGGACGGACCGGCCCTGCTGGAGCGCTGGCGCGGCGCTTTCGAGCCGCTGGTGGCGGCCCTGGCCCGGCAGGATCCCAGGGCGCGCCTGAACTGGTACGGACCGACCATGAGCGCCCGCTCGTTTGCGACGGCGCGCCTGATGGAGACCTGGGCGCATGGCCAGGACATCTGGGACGTGATGCGCCGCCCGCGGCCCGGCAGCGCCCGGCTCAAGGCCATTGCGCACATCGGCGTGAGCACCTTCGGCTGGACCTTCGTCAACCGCCAGCTGCCGGTGCCCGGGGTGCAGCCTTTTGTCGAGCTGACCGCGCCCGACGGCAGCGTGCTGACCTGGGGTGATCCGTCGGCGACCGACTTCGTGCGCGGCAACCTGCAGGACTTCTGCCTGCTGGTGACCCAGCGCCGCAACCGCGCCGACACCGGCCTGACCTGGTCGGGCGATGCGGCCGAGCAGTGGACCCGTTTTGCCCAGTGCTTTGCCGGCCCGCCGGTCGATGGTCCGGCGCCCGGTCAGCGCCCGGCGCTGTGAGTTGCCGTTGAACGTGGCCCCGCAGGCGCCGGCGCTGGACCGCGGCCATGCCGAGCGGGTGACGGCGCTGATCCGGGCCCTGAGCGCGGGTTCGGGTGAGCGCTGCCTGTCCGAATACGCATTCGCCAACCTCTGGCTGTTCCGGCGTGAACACCGCTACCGCTTCACCGACGGCCCCTGGCCCTGGATCAGCGGTCTCACCTACGACGGCGAGCACCATGCGATGCCGCTGTTTGCCCTCGACCAGGCGCCGGCCGGGGTGATCGACGCCCTGCTGGCGCAACACGACTGCCTCTACCCGGTCCCGCTGGACCAGGCCCGGCGCCTGGACCCCTTGCGCTACCGGCACGAAGCGCGCCGTGACGATGCCGACTACCTCTACCCTGCCGACCACTTCCGGTACTACCGCGGTGCGCTGCTCAACAAGAAGCGCAACCTCATGAAGCAGCTGCTCAGGAGCCATGCCGTGCAGGCCGTTCCCTATGGTCCCGAGTGGCAGGGGCCGGCGCTGTGTGTGCTGGAAGGCTGGATGCACGACAAGGGCAAGCCGCCGGGCGGCGCCGACGAACAGCCCTGCCGCGACGCCCTGGCCGACGCCGATGCGCTGGGGCTGACCGGGTTCGGCTACCGGGTGGACGGCGAACCCGCCGGCTTCGTGCTGGCCGAGGCCCTGCAGCCCGGTGTCTACGCCATGCGCTTTGCCAAGAGCCTTGGACACCACAAGGGCCTGGCCCAGTACATGTTCCACCACTTCTGCACCCAGCGCACCGAAGCGCGGTGGCTCAACTTCGAGCAGGACCTGGGCCTGCCCAACTTCCGCCAGACCAAGCAGTCCTACCAGCCCGAGGCGCTGCTGGACAAGTGCCGCGTGCGCGCCATCGGCTGAACGCCAGCCCTCCGTCCGTCGGCCGGCGCTGGCGAACAAGGGACAACCCTTGCACCGATCAGCCAATTCTCGCAAGACATGCGGGGCGGGCTTCCCTACGATGCCAGTCACACCGGACATGTGGCTTCAGGCCGCTTCCGGGCGCGGCCGTCGTGACCTGGCGCACGGCGGCATCGAGCGAATCAACCGAGCACACCATGGCAAACATCGAGTCTTCCCTGTCCGTTGCCAGCGACGCCTACCGCGCCAACCGCGAAGGCATGCTGGCCCTGCTGGACCGCGTCCGGCTGTACGAGGCGCGCACCCGCCAGAAGTCCGCGGCGTCCCGCGAGCGCTTCGAGAAGCGCGGGCAGATGCTGCCCCGCGAGCGCCTGTCGCTGCTGCTGGATCCCGGCGCACCCTTCCTGGAGCTGTCCTCCCTGGCCGGCCTGGGCCTGGACAACCCGGACCTGGACAAGAGCGTGCCCGGCGGCGGCGTGATCACCGGCATCGGCTTCGTCAACGGCATCCGCTGCATGGTGCTGGCGTCCGACTCCGGCATCGATGCCGGCGCGCTCCAGCCCATGGGCCTGGACAAACTGCTGCGCGCGCAGGAACTGGCGCTGGAGAACAAGCTGCCCTACGTCCAGCTGGTCGAGAGCGCCGGCGCCAACCTCATGGCCTACCGCGTCGAGGATTTCGTGCGCGGCGGCAACAGCTTCCGCAACCTGGCCCTGCTGTCGGCCGCCGGCCAGCCGGTGGTCACCGTCACACACGGCTCGTCCACGGCGGGCGGTGCCTACCAGACCGGTCTGTCCGACTACATCATCCTGGTGCGGGGACGGTCCCGCGCCTTCCTGGCCGGACCGCCCCTGCTCAAGGCCGCCACGGGCGAAGTGGCGACCGAGGAGGAACTGGGTGGCGCGGTCATGCACAGCTCCGTCTCGGGTCTGGGCGACTACCTCGCCGAGGACGACCGGGACGCCCTGCGCATCGCCCGTGAAGTGATGGGCCAGATCGACTGGAACCACGGCATGCCGGCCGACGTGTCGCGCGCATTCAAGCCGCCCCGCTACGACAGCGAGGAGCTGATGGGCATCATGCCCATGGACCACAAGCGGCCGGTGAACATGAAGGAGGTGATCGCCCGCATTGCCGACGACTCCGAGTTCCTGGAGTTCGGCGAGAACTACGGTGGCGCCACGGTCTGCGGCCACATCAAGGTCGAGGGCTGGCCGCTGGGCGTGATCACCAACAACGGCCCCATCGATCCGGCCGGCGCCACCAAGGCCACGCACTTCATCCAGGCCTGCTGCCAGTCGAAAACGCCCATCCTCTACCTGAACAACACCACCGGTTTCATGGTGGGCAAGGCCTACGAAGAGAGCGGCATCATCAAGCACGGCTCCAAGATGATCCAGGCCGTGACCAACGCCACCGTGCCGCAGATCACCATCTACTGCGGTGCCTCGTTCGGCGCGGGCAACTACGGCATGTGCGGCCGCGGCTTCCACCCGCGCTTCTGCTTCTCCTGGCCCAACGCCAAGACCGCCGTCATGGGCGGCGAGCAGGCCGCCGAGACCATGGCCATCGTCACCGAGGCCGCGATGCGCCGCAAGGGTGAGGTCGACCAGGGAAAGATCGATGCGCTCAAGCAGAACATCATCGACCGCTTCGACCGCCAGATGAGTGTCTTCACCACCAGCGCCCAGCTGCTGGACGACGGCGTGATCGACCCGCGCGACACCCGCGCCGTGCTGGCCAACGTGCTGGCCGTCTGCCGTGAGGCCGCGGCCCGGCGGCCCCAAGCCATGCAGTTCTCCGTTGCCCGTCCCTGAGGACAGAGGAATCCCGACATGCATTTCACGCACGAACACGAACAGATCCGCGCCACGATCCGGCGCTGGATCGACGAGAAGGTCAATCCCCATGTGGATGAATGGGAAGAGGCGGAGATCTTTCCGGCCCACGAGCTGTTCCGCCAGATGGGTGAACTGGGCCTGCTGGGCCTGAACAAGCCGGTCGAATACGGCGGCATGGGCCTGGACTATGCCTATGGCGCCCTGCTGGCCGAGGAGCTGGCGCAGATCAACTGCGGCGGCATCCCCATGGCCATCGGTGTGCAGACGGACATGTGCACCCCGGCCCTGGCCGAGCGCGGCAGCGACGAGCTGCGGGCCGAGTTCCTGGCGCCGGCCATTGCGGGCGAGTACGTCGGCTGCCTGGGGGTCTCCGAAGTCGGCAGCGGCTCCGATGTGGCTTCCATCAAGACCACCGCGCGCAAGGACGGTGGCGACTACGTCATCAACGGCGGCAAGATGTGGACCACCAACGGCACGCAGGCCGACTTCTGCTGCGTGCTGGCCAACACCTCCGACGGCCCGGTGCACAAGAACAAGTCGCTGATCGTGGTGCCGATGAAGACCCAGGGCGTCGAGGTGGCCAAGAAGATCCGCAAGATCGGCATGGACTCGTCCGACACCGCGCAGCTGTTCTTCGACGAGGTGCGGGTGCCGCAACGCTACCGCATCGGCGAGGAGGGCATGGGCTTCATCTACCAGATGGAGCAGTTCCAGATCGAACGCCTCTGGGGCGCGCTCAACACCACCGCCTTCGCCCAGCGCGCCATCGACATCACCATCGAATACACGCGCGAACGCAAGGTGTTCGGCAAGCCGCTGCTCGACAACCAGCTGGTGCACTTCAAGCTGGCCGAGTTCCAGGCCGACGTGGAGGCCGTGCGCACGCTGTGCTGGCGCGGTGTGGACATGGTCGTCAACCGGCAGGACGCCACGTATGTGGCGACCATGGCCAAGCTCAAGGCCGGCCGCCTGGTGCGCCAGGTGACCGACGGCTGTCTGCAGTACTGGGGCGGCATGGGTTTTGTCAGGGAGAGCCTGATCTCCCGCCTCTACCGCGACATGCGACTGCCCTCCATCGGCGGCGGTGCCGATGAAGTCATGCTCCAGATCCTGTGCAAGAACATGGGCATCTTCCCCAAGGCCTCCTGAACACGATTCCCGAAATGAGCGCACCCACTCCATTCCACAAGATTCTTGTCGCCAACCGTGGCGAGATCGCCCTGCGCGTCCTGCGCAGCGCGCGGTCCATGGGCTACCAGACGGTGGCGGTCTACTCCACCGCCGATGCCGGCGCACGCCATGTGCACGAGGCCGACCAGGCCGTCTGCATCGGCGAGCCGCTGCCGGCGCAGTCCTACCTGCGCATCGACGCCATCATCGAGGCCGCGCGCCTGACCGGTGCCGACGCGGTGCACCCGGGCTACGGCTTCCTGGCCGAGAACGAGAACTTCGCCCGGGCCTGCCGGGAGGCCGGCCTGGTCTTCATCGGCCCTTCGCCCGAGGCCATCATCGCCATGGGCCACAAGGCCGGTGCCAAGACGATCATGATGGATGCCGGAGTGCCCTGCATCCCCGGCTACCAGGGCGAGGACCAGAGCGAAGGCCGCCTGCTGGCCGAAGCCGAGCGCATCGGCTTCCCGGTGATGATCAAGGCCACCGCCGGTGGCGGCGGCCGCGGCATGCGCCTGGTGCACACGGCCAGGGAGTTCCCGGACCTGCTGCGCAGCGCGCAGTCCGAAGCGCAGAACGCGTTCGGTGATCCCGAGGTCATCCTGGAGCGGGCCATCATGGAGCCGCGCCACATCGAGATCCAGATCTTTGCCGACCGGCATGGCAACGCCATCCACCTGGGCGAGCGCGACTGCTCGGTGCAGCGGCGCCACCAGAAGGTGATCGAGGAGGCGCCGTCGCCCGCCGTCGACGCGGCCCTGCGCGAGCGCATGGGCGCCACCGCCGTGGCCGCCGTCAAGGCCATCCGCTACGAAGGCGCCGGCACGCTGGAGTTCCTGCTCGACCAGCAGGGCAACTTCTACTTCATGGAGATGAACACCCGGCTGCAGGTCGAGCATCCGGTGACCGAGGCCATCACCGGCCTGGACCTGGTGGAGCTGCAGTTGCGCGTGGCGGCCGGCGAGGCGCTGCCCCTGCGGCAGGAGGACGTCCGCTTCCAGGGACATGCCATCGAGGTGCGCCTGTGCGCCGAAGACGTGGGCAAGGGGTTCATGCCCCAGAGCGGCACCATGCTGCTGTGGCACGCGGCCGAACAGCTGCGCGTGGAACAGGCCTTGCGCACCGGGGCCGAGATCCCGCCGTACTACGACTCGATGATCGCCAAGGTCATAGCCCACGGTGCGACCCGCGACGAGGCGCGCCGGCGCCTGCTGCTGGGCCTGCACCAGACGGTGGCACTGGGCGTGACGACCAACCAGGTCTTCCTGGGCAGCTGCCTGCGCCACCCGGTGTTTGCCGCCGGCGAGGCCACCACCGCCTTCATCGCCAGCCACCAGGACGCGTTGCTGCAGGTGGACACGGTGACCAGCGAGCGTGCCGTGGCCCTGGCTTCCCTGCTGCTGTTCGAGACCGCCAACCAGCACCCGACACGCGCCGGCCTGCGCCGGCTGGCGCACTCGCTGCCGGTGGGCATGCGGCTGGAGATCGATGGCGCCAAGCACAACGTCCAGTTCACGCAGAGCGGCGCGCACCGTTTCGACATCCAGGTCGACGGCCGCCAGCACGCCATCGACCTGGTCGAGATCACGCCGCACCAGATCCGGGTGGTGTTCGACGGCGTGATGGAAAGCGCCATGTTCCTGCGCGACGGGCCGCAGCTCCTGATGCACTACCGCGGCCAGCCGGTGTCCGTGCACGACCACACCCGCAGCGCCAGCGAGCGCGCCAGCGAGGGCGGCGGCGACGGCAAGGTGCGCGCTTCGATGAACGGCCGCGTGGTGGCCGTGCTGGTGGCCGAGGGCGACCAGGTCGAGGCCGGCCAGCCCTTGGTGACGCTGGAGGCCATGAAGATGGAGCACGTGCACCTGGCACCGGTCAGCGGACGCGTCAGCGCGGTCAGCGTGGGCGTGGGCGAACAGGTCACGCTGCGCCGCGTGCTGGCCGAGATCGACGTGCCCGCCGCGGCCTGAGCGCGACAAGGAGGACACCATGAGCGATACCCCCGAAGTGCTGCTCGAACGCCGCGGACAGGCGTTCTGGATCACCATCAACCGCCCGGAAAAGCGCAACGCCCTGCACGCTGGCGTGATCGAGGCCATGCGCGAGGGCATCCGCCGCGCCCATGCCGATCCCGAGGTGCGTGCCATCGTGCTCACCGCCGTGGGCGACAAGGCCTTCTGCGCCGGTGGCGATCTGCAGCCGGGCAAGGGCTTTGCCTTCGATTTCTCCAAGCCCAGCATCGACTACGCCGACCTGTTGCGGGACGCGCAGAACGCCACGCTGCCCCTCATCGCCCGCGTCAACGGCACCTGCATGGCCGGCGGCATGGGCCTGCTGTGCATGGTCGACATGGCGATCGCCGCCGACCATGCGCTGTTCGGTCTGCCCGAGGTCAAGGTGGGCGTGTTCCCGATGCAGGTGCTCAGCCTGCTCAAGGACCTGGTGCCGCGCCGCCTGGTGCGCGAGTGGGCACTGACCGGCGAGCCGGTCAGCGCGCAGGCGGCGCTGGACGCCGGACTGCTGAACAGCGTGGTGCCGGCGGCCGAGCTCGACGCGAAGACCGACGGGCTGATCGCGCGCCTGGTGGACAAGTCGCCCACCGCGATCCGCCGGGGCAAGTACGCCATGCGCGCCATCGACGCCATGTCTTTCGACGAGGCCATCGCCTACACCGAGAGCCAGATCGCCCTGCTGGCCATGACCGAGGACGCCAAGGAAGGACTGGCCGCCTTCAACGAGCGTCGCAAGCCGGTATGGACCGGCCGCTGACCCACCTGTCGACCGGAGACTGCCCATGAGCATCCAACCCCAGTGGCCCGGGTCGCGGGCCGGCGTGCCCAGTCCGGTGCTGGGTCTGGCCGTCTGGCTGCGTCGCGTGGCCGAGCGCTATCCGGCCCGTGCCGCCCTCAGCTGTGACGACATCACCTGGAACTACGCCGAGCTGCAGGGGCGCGTCGAGGCCATGGCGGCCGTGCTCGCCGGCCACGGCGTGCGGCCGGGAGACCGCGTGGGCTACCTGGGTTTCAACGACCCGCTGTTCCTGGTGTCCCTGTTCGCATGTGCCCGCCTGAACGCCATCTTCGTGCCGCTGAACTTCCGCCTCGCCGGACCGGAAATCGCATTCATCGCCGGTGATGCCGGTGTGGGCATCCTGCTCGCGGACGCGCACCACCGGCCGGTGGTCGACAGCATCCGCGATGGCCTGGATTGCCGGCACTACCTGTCGGTCGACGGTGCCGCGCCGGGCTGGGACGCCCTGCCGGCGCTGGACCGGGTGCCGGCCGGCGTGCCGCCCGAGGTGCCGGTGCAGCCCGACGAGGTCGCGCTGATCATGTACACCTCGGGCACCACCGGCCACCCCAAGGGGGCCATGCTCACGCACGGCAACTTCTGGACCAACAACCTCAACGGCATCCTGAGCAACGGCCTGCGCTGCGAGGACGTGGTGCTCAACTTCGCGCCGCTGTTCCACGTGGGCGGCCTGTGCTCGGTGTCGTTGCCGGCCATGCAGGCCGGGGGGCATCTGGTGCTGCACCGTGCCTGGGATGCCGAAGCCGTCATGCGCGACATCGGACGCTACCGCGTCAGCGTGACTTTCGCCGTGCCGTCGATGCTGCTGTTCATGAGCCAGCATCCCGGTTTCGCGGACGCGGACCTGTCCAGCCTGCGCACCATCGCCGTGGGCGGTGCCCCCATGCCCGTGCCGCTGCTGCAGCGCTATGCCGAGCGCCATATCCCGGTGAACCAGGGTTTCGGCATGACCGAGACCACGGCGACGGTCAGCCTGCTGGTGCCCGAACGTGGCATCGACAAGCAGGGCTCGTGCGGCACGCCGGCTCTGCTGACCGAGGTGTGTCTGAAGGACTTCGACGGCCGGGCCATCGCCGAACCGCATGTGAAGGGCGAGCTGTGCGTCCGTGGCGGCAATGTGATGAAGGGCTACTGGAACCGGCCCGACGCCACGGCGGCCGGCTTCGATGACGAGGGCTGGTTCCACAGCGGCGACGTCGCTTACGTCGACGAGGACGGTTTCTACTTCATCTGCGACCGCCTCAAGGACATGGTCATCAGCGGTGGCGAGAACGTCTATCCGGCCGAAGTCGAGAGCGTGCTGTACCGCCACCCCGCCATTGCCGAGGTGGCCGTCATCGGCGCGGCGGACGAGCGCTGGGGCGAGCGTGTGGTGGCGGTGGTGGCGCTCAGGTCCGGTGCCAGCCTGACACTGG
The DNA here is from genome assembly GCF_048590325.1 of Hydrogenophaga sp. ZJX-1. NCBI lineage: Bacteria > Pseudomonadati > Pseudomonadota > Betaproteobacteria > Burkholderiales > Comamonadaceae > Hydrogenophaga > Hydrogenophaga sp. ZJX-1. Next base: position 617,343 of record NZ_JBMBRA010000002.1, on the reverse strand, counting down.
AAGAACTGCAGGGCTTTGCCCGCGACGGCCTGGCCGGCTACAAGCTGCCGCGCGAACTGCGCCTGGTCGATGCCTTGCCGCGCAACCCGACCGGCAAGGTGCTCAAGGCGCGCCTGCGCCAGATGCCCGCACCGTCCTGATCGCCCCCGGAAACAGAAACCAGAACAGAAACCAATACAGAAACCCAGGAGACAGCATGAACACCACCGCGCCACACGCGCTGACCGACGGATTCGGCGGCGTGCCCGCACCCCTGCCCAAGATCGGCATGGGCCAATGGTTCACGGAACGGGCGCTGCGCGACGGCCAGCGCAAGGCCCTGACCTTCGAGGGCGAGACCTGGACCTACGCCGACATGCTCGAGCGCATCGACCGCATGGCCGGCGCCCTGCAGGCCGGTGGCGTGCAGACGGGCACGCGCGTGGGCTACCTGGGCTTCAACCACCCGATGTTCTTCGTGGCGCTGTTCGCGTGCTCGAAGATCGGCGCCATCTATGTGCCCCTGAACTTCCGCCTGGCGGGACCCGAGTTCGAGTACATCATCAACGATGCCGGCGTCCACACCCTCATCGTCGACCAGGACCACATGGCCGTGATCGGGGCGGTGCGCGACCGGCTCAGCTGCTCGCGCTACCTCTGCGCCTTCGGCGACGCCGACGATGCCGCCCGCTGGCCATCGGCCGAAGCGGCCATGGCCGCCGCGACACCGGTGCGCCAGGCGCACCAGCCGCACCAGGACGACGTGGCGGTCATCATGTACACCTCGGGCACCACCGGCCGCCCCAAGGGGGCCATGCTCACGGCCGGCAACTTCTGGTGGAACCATGTGAGCGAGCTGGTGATGCTCGACATGCGGCCCGACGATGTGCTGCTCACCTTTGCGCCGATCTTCCACATCGGCGCGCTCAACGTGCTCACGCTCACCACCTTCCTCAAGGGCGCGCACATCGTCCTGCACCGCAGCTTCGATCCGGCGCTGGCGCTGCGCGACATCGCCCGGTACCGGGTGAGCACGATGTTCGTGGTGCCGGCGATGCTGCTGTTCATCAGCCAGCACCCGGACTTCGCCAGCGCCGACACCGGCTCGGTGCGGTTCATCATGTGCGGAGGGGCGCCCTGTCCCGAGCCCTTGCTGCTCCTCATGGACCAGCGCGGCATCCTGGTGCAGCAGGGCTATGGCCTGACCGAGACCGCCGCCATGGCCACGGCCCTGTCCTCCGAATGGGGTGCCCGGAAGATCGGCTCCGTCGGCTTCTCGCCGCTGCTGACCGACGTGCGCATCGTGGCCGCGGACGGCCGGGTGGTCGACACGCCGCAGGAGCGCGGCGAAGTCTGCGTGCGCGGCATGAACGTCACCCGTGGCTACTGGAACCAGCCGCAGGCCACCCGCCAGGCCATCGCCGACGACCACTGGTTCCGCACCGGCGATGTGGGCTACTTCGACGAACAGGGCTTCTTTTACATCTGCGACCGCGTCAAGGACATGATCATCAGTGGCGGCGAGAACGTCTACCCGGCCGAGATCGAGAGCGTCCTGTATGCCCATCCGTCCGTGGCCGAGGTGGCCGTGATCGGCGCGCCCGATCCGCAATGGGGCGAGACCGTGGTGGCGGTGGTGGCGCTCAAGCCGGGCTGCAGCCTGAGCCTGGATGAAATGCGCGATTTCACCAGCGAACGGCTGGCCCGCTACAAGGTGCCCAGGCAGCTGCGCATCGTCGAAGCCCTGCCGCGCAACCCGACCGGCAAGATCCTCAAGTACAAGCTGCGCGAGCCGGCCGCCGCCTGAGCGGGTTGCCCGTCCGGGCATCCGGACGGGCCTCCTCCGGTCAGCAACCGCGCCAGACCGGTGCGCGCTTCTCCGCAAAGGCGCGCGCGCCTTCCAGGGCATCTTCCGATTGGCCGATGGGATCGGCCAGCGGCGCCTGGCGGGCGAACATGTCATCTTCCGCCCAGGTGGCCGACCGCACCACGATCTGCTTGCTGGTGCGCACCGCCATCGGTGCCTGGGCGGCAATCCGCCCGGCCAGCTCCAGCGCCTGCTCCAGTGCCTGGCCCGGTGGCGCGAGGCGGTTGACCAGGCCCTGGGCCCAGGCGCGCTGGGCCGGCAGCAGGTCGCCGGTCAGCGCCATCTCCATGGCCAGGAAGTAGGGCAGGCGGCGGGGCAGGCGCATCAGGCCGCCGGCCGATGCCACCAGGCCGCGCCGGACCTCGGGCAGCCCGAACTGGGCGTTCTCGGCCGCGACGATCAGGTCGCAGGCCAGCGCCAGTTCAAAACCGCCGGCCACCGCATAGCCCTCGACCGCGGCAATGACCGGCTTGGCCGGCGGGCGCTCGGTGAGGCCGCCAAACCCGCGCACCGGGTCCCAGGGCCGCTCGCCCCGGGTGAAGGCCTTGAGGTCCATGCCGGCACAGAAATGGCCACCGTCACCGGTGAGGATGGCGACGCGCCATCCGTCCGTGTGCTCGAACTCGTCCATGGCGGCGGCGATGGCCTGCGCCAGCGAGCCCGTCATGGCATTGCGGGCCTGTGGCCGGTACAGGTGGAAGATGCGCACGTGCCCGCGCGTTTCGAGCCGGAGTTCGTCGCTCATGCTCGCCGCCATCAGGCGACTTCGAACAGGCCGGCCGCCCCCATGCCGCCACCGACGCACATGGTCACGACCACGTACTGTGCACCCCGGCGCTTGCCTTCGATCAGGGCGTGGCCGACCAGGCGGGCGCCGGTCATGCCGTAGGGGTGACCGATCGAGATGCCGCCGCCGTTGACGTTGTACAGCTTGGGATCGATGCCCAGGTGGTCGCGGCAGTAGATGGCCTGGCAGGCAAAGGCCTCGTTGAGTTCCCACAGGCCGATGTCGCCGACCTTCAGGCCATGCCGCTGCAGCAGCTTGGGAATGGCGTAGACCGGGCCGATGCCCATTTCCTCGGGTGCGCAGCCGGCCACGGCCATGCCGCGGTAGATGCCCAGCGGCGAGAGCCCGCGCTTTTCCGCCAGGGCACGGTCCATCACCACGCAGGCCGAAGCGCCGTCGGACAGCTGGCTGGCGTTGCCCGCGGTCACCACGCCGCCGTCGAGCACCGGCTTGAGGCTTTGCAGGCCTTCCAGCGTGGTCTCGGGGCGGTTGCCTTCATCGCGCGCGATCGTGATCTCGCGGTAGCTGACCTGCTCGGTGGCCTTGTCCATGACCGCCATCTGCGTCGTGATCGGGACGACCTCGGCATCGAGCCGGCCGGCCTGCTGGGCAGCGGCGGTGCGCTGTTGGGACTGCAGCGAATAGGCGTCCTGCGCTTCGCGGCTGATGCCGTACTTGCGGGCCACGAACTCGGCCGTCTGCAGCATGGGCATGTAGGCGTGTTCGGCCTTGGCGATCACGGCCGGATCGGCCTCGGTCGCGACCCATTTCATGTAGGCGTTCTGCACGGCGGAAATGTTGTCCTGGCCACCGGCGGCGACCACGTCCATGCCATCGACCATCACCTGCTTGGCCGCGGTGGCGATGGCCATCAGGCCGGAGGCGCACTGGCGGTCCATGGTCTGGCCAGCCACCGTCAGCGGCAGGCCGGCGGCGATCAGCGCGTTGCGCGCGATGTTCATGCCGGCGGTGCCCGCGGTCAGCACCGAGCCGATGACGACGTCCTCGATCTCGGCGGCATCGATGCCGGCGCGGTCGACGGCATGGCGCAGGGCATGCGCCATCAGGGTCGGTGACTTGGTGTGGTTGAACGCGCCCTTGTATGCCCGACCGATGGGGGTGCGGGCGGTGGACACGATGACGGCTTCTCTCATGATGGCTCCATATAGGGGTTGTGAATCAGGAACGGCGCGGGAGGTCAGGACCGCGAAAGGCGACCGCCTTCGCTGGCCAGGCGGCGCAGCAGCGGGCTCACGGTCCAGTAGCCGAAAGGGTTGCCGCGGGTGGCGGCGTAGTGGTCCAGGCGTTCCACCACATGCTTCAGCCCGCGTTCGTCGGCCAGGAACATCGGGCCGCCCTGGTGGTCGGGAAAGCCGTAGCCGGCGGTCCAGACCACGTCGATGTCGCTGGCGCGGTAGGCGATGCCTTCCTCCAGGATGCGGGCGCCCTCGTTGACCATGCTGTAGATCAGGCGTTCGATGATCTCGCTGTCGCTGATGTCGTCGCGCCGGGCGATGCCGTGCTGCGCCGCCAGCGCATCGCAGGTGGCCTGCGTGTCGGGGTTGGCCAGCGGCGTGCGGCCTTCGTAGCGGTAATAGCCGGCACCGGTCTTCTGGCCGAACTGGCCCTGCTCGAACAGCTTGCGGACCACCACGCGGTAGGTCGGGTCGGGCGGCAGGCCGCCGGCCTTCCCGTACTCGATCACGGTCTTGGCGCCGACGTCGATGCCGGCCATGTCGAGCATGCGGCAGGGGCCCATGGCCAGGCCGAGGCTCTCGATCGCCTGGTCGACTTTCGCTGGCGTGGCGCCTTCGAGCAGCAGGAACTCGGCCTCGCGCATGTAGACCTCGGCCATGCGGTTGCCGATGAAGCCATAGCAGACGCCCGAGACCGCGGCCACCTTGCCGATGCGCCTGGCCAGCTGCATCACCGTGGCCAGCACGTCGGGTGCGGTCTGGGCGCCGCGCACCACCTCCAGCAGGCGCATCACGTTGGCCGGGCTGAAGAAGTGGGTGCCCAGCACGTCGGCGGGGCGACCCGAGGCCTGCGCGATCGCGTCCACGTCCAGGGTCGAGGTGTTGGTGGCGATGATGGCGCCCGGACGGCAGACCTCGCCCAGCCGTTTCGCGATCTGCTGCTTCAGGGCCATGTTCTCGAACACGGCCTCGATGACGATGTCGCAGCTGCCCAGGTCGGTGTCCCTGAGCGAGGGCGTCAGGCGGGCCAGGCGGCGGTCGCGCTCCTCGGCGCTCAGGCGTCCCTTGCTGACGGTGGCGTCGTAGTTCTTGCGGATGATCCCCATGCCACGCTCCAGGGCTTCGGCCGAGGCCTCCACCAGCACGGTGTCGTAGCCCGCATTGACGAAGCACATCGCGATGCCGCCGCCCATGGTGCCGGCGCCCAGCACGCCCACCTTCTGAACCGGGCGCAGCGCCAGGTCGCGCGGCAGGCCGGGGATCTTGTCGGCGGCGCGTTCGGCAAAGAACAGGTGGCGCATGGCTTTGGAGGTGCCGGAGCGCAGCACGCGGCCGAACCAGTCGGCCTCGATCCGCTCGCCCTGTTCGAAGGGCAGGGTGGCCGCGGCCTGCACGCAGGACACGATGGCTTCGTGCACCGGGTACTGCGGCTTGGACCTGGCGGCTGCCATCGCCTTGTCGAGGAGACCCCCGGGCAGGGATGACGGGTCGACCGTCAGGGCGCTGGTGCGCCGCGGTGTGGCGCCGGCTTCCGCGAGCGCCTGTGCCCGCGCCAGGGCGGCCTGCAGCGGCGCCCGTTCGCTGATCTCGTCGACGATGCCGGCCGCCAGCGCGTCCTGTGCGCCGACCATGCGGCCGCTGAGCATCATGTCCAGCGCACGCTCGGCACCGGCCACGCGGGGCAGCCGCTGCGTGCCCAGGGACCCCGGGATCAGCCCCAGCTTCACCTCGGGCAGGCCCACGCGCGTGCCCGGGCTGGCCACGCGCCAGTGGCAGGCCAGCGCCAGCTCCAGGCCGCCGCCGAGCGCGGTGCCGTGCAGGGCCGCCACCACCGGGCGCGAACAGGCCTCGAGCCTGGCCAGGAAGGCGTTGTAGGGCGCGGCGCTGAATGCCGGGTCTTCGAATGCGGCAATGTCACCGCCGGCGACAAAGGTGCGGCCCTCGCAATGCACCACCAGGGCCTTGAGATCGGCCCGCGCCTCGAACGCGGCCAGGCCGTCGATCAGGCCTTGCACGGTGGCGGGCGAGAGCGCGTTGACAGGTGGGTTGTCGATGACCAGGACGCCGATGGCGCCTTCGGATTTCAGGGTGACGGGTGATGAGGACATGGTGGTTCCGGTCAAGGTTGATCGATGAGCTTAGAGGGCGGGGCTGCGCATGTCTTGCGCCCAGTGGTCGGTCGCCTTGCGCGCACACCCCGGTAAAACCCGACCCTCCTCCAGCCAATAGACGCAAGACGGACGGGGGGTGCGTCAAGGACCATTGCGGTGTGTCTGGTGTTGGACATGCTGTCATGTTCGTGATCGTTCTCTGCCGGTGTCTGGTGCCGGCGTCCATGTAGGAATCTCCCATGCAACTGATGAAAAAACTCCTGGTGACCGGGGCTGTAGTCGCCTCGCTGGCGGTGGGCTCGATGAGTGCCCAGGCGCGCGATCTGCGTTATGCGATGGGCTTCCCGCCCGGCTCCGATTCGGACAAGGCGGGTCAGGAATACGCGGCCACGCTCAAGAAGCTCAGCGGTGGCGATCTCAACGTCAAGATCTATCCGCTGTCCCTGCTGAACTTCGCGGAGACCTCCGCCGGCCTGCGCGACGGCATCACCGACATCGGTTACCTGCTGGCCCCCTATTTCCCGTCCGAGTATCCGCACTTCAACCTGCTGGCCGAGTCGTCCATGCAGCTGCTCACCATGGACGAGCGCGTGCGCGGCAAGGAAGGCATGGCCTACGTGGGCGCGCTGACCGAGTTCGTCTTCACCAAGTGCCCCGAGTGCATGAACGAGTTCGGCAAGCAGAACCAGGTGTTCACCGGCGCGGCCGGCAGTTCACCCTACTACCTCAACTGCAGCAAGCCGGTGCGCAACGAAGCCGAGCTCAAGGGCAAGCGCCTGCGCGTGGCCGGTTCGCACTGGTCGCGCTGGGCCCGTGCCATGGGTGCGCAGCCGGTGACGATGTCGTCCAATGAAGCCCTGGAGGCGCTCAAGCAGGGCGTCGTGGACTGCGTGGTCGTGTCGATCCCCGAGCTGACCAACCTCGGCCTGATGGAAGCCGTCAGCGACGTGACCGTGGGCGTGCCCGGCGGCATTTTTGCGGGCACCGGCATCTCGCAGGTCAACACCAAGGTCTGGCGCAGCCTGAGCAAGGAGCAGCGCCAGGCCATGCTGCGCGCCGGCACGGTCATGCCCGCCTACATCCCTTACGTCTACCACCAGCGCGAGAAGGAAGTCCTGGCCATGGTGACCAAGAAGGGCGGCAAGGTGCACCAGGCCGATCCCGCGCTGCTGCAGAAGACCCGTGAATTCGCCACCCAGGACATGAAGACCATCGTCGATTTCTTCGCCAAGACGCACGGCGTCAAGCGTGGCGAGGAGATGCTGGCCCAGTTCCGGCCGGTGCTCGAGAAATGGGTCGGTCTGGTCCAGAAAGTGGACAGCCGCGAGAAGCTCGCCGACATCTACTGGAACGAAATCTTCTCCAAGGTCGACGTGAACACCTACGGCATGTGACGGTGGACGTGCGGCCTGCGTGCAGCAGGCCGCAGGTCGCCGGTGCAATGGCCGTCCAACCCCATCCGCTATGAAAACACTCGGCAGACTGCTCTCCCGGGTCATCGACTCGATGACCGTGATCTCGGGCCTGGCCATTGCGCTCATGATGATCCACATCACGCTCGACGTGGTGATGCGCAATTTCTTCAACTACCCCTTGCCGGGCACCATCACCATCGTCTCCTACTACTACATGGCGATCACGGCCTTCATGCCGCTGGCGTTCGCCGAGCAGAAGTCGGCCCACATCTCGGTGGAGGTGATCACGGAGCAGATGCCCAAGGGTGTCCAGCGGCACCTGGCCGGCTGGATGCTGCTGTTCTCCGCGGCCGTGTTTGCACTCATGACCCTGCGTTCCTGGGAAGAGGCCGTCAGCAAGTACGGCATCAAGGCGTCCATCGTCCAGGGCGAGGACAGCCTGCCGGTCTGGCCGACCTACTTCCTGCTGCCTCTGGGCTGCCTGCTCATGTTCCTGGTCGTGGCCTACAAGTTCATCGTGTACCTGACCGGGCAGGCGTCCGGACTGGACACCGAGCGCGCCGCACCCACCTCCGACGCCGACTGAACGATACGGAAAACCCACTATGTCAGACGTACAAGTCGGCCTCATCGGCATCGGCCTGCTGCTTTCCCTCATCACCCTGCGGGTGCCGATCGGGGTCTCCATGATCACCGTGTCCTTCGCCGGCATCTGGTACCTGATGGGCTGGAACGTGGCCTGGGGTGCCCTCGGGGTGATCCCCTACCAGTTCTCGACCAACTGGGTGCTCAGCTCGGTGCCCATGTTCCTGCTGCTGGGCTTTGTCTGCTACCACACCCGCCTCACCGAGGGCCTGTTCCGGGCGGCGCGCATGTGGCTGTCCGGCGTACCCGGCGGCCTGGCCATTTCCGGCATCCTGGGCTGCGCCGGCTTTGCTTCCGTCTGCGGTTCGTCGGTGGCGTGCTCGGCGGCCATGGGGCGCATCGCCGTGCCGGAAATGATGAACCAGCGCTACAGCGCCGAGCTGGCCACGGGCACCGTGGCAGCGGGGGGCACCATCGGCGCGCTGATCCCGCCCTCGATCATCATGATCCTCTACGGGATCATCGCCCAGACCTCCATCACCGACCTGTTCCTGGGCGGCGTGACCATCGGGCTGGTCACCATGGTGAGCTACATCCTGGTGATCATCCTGCGCGTCAAGCTCAACCCGGATCTGGCGCCCTCGGTCAACGAGGCCATCCCGTTGTCGCAGAAGATCGCGGCGCTCAAGGACGTCTGGCCCATCGTGCTGGTCATGATCGGCATCTTCGGCGGGCTGTTCAGCGGCATGTTCACACCCACCGAGGCCGGCGCGATCGGCGCCTTGCTCTCGTGCGTCGTGGCCCTGATCGCGCGGTCGATGACCTGGGAGCGCTTCAAGAACGCCATCCTCGAGACCCTGCTGACCACCACCAGCCTGCTCATCATCGGCATCGGTGCGAGCCTGCTGCAGCGCTTCCTGGCGCTGTCCGGCGCGGGCACCTACATCTCGGAGCTGATCATCGGCCAGAACGCCGACATCGTCTGGGTGCTGGCGGGCATCGTGCTCATCTACCTGTTGCTGGGCATGTTCCTCGAACCCATCGGCGCCATGCTGCTGACCCTGCCCATCGTGCTGCCCATCATCAACTCGGCCGGACTGAGCCTGGTGTGGTTCGGCGTGGTCCTGACCAAGCTGCTGGAGATCGGCATGATCACCCCGCCGGTGGGCATGAACGTGTTCGTGATCAAGGGCGTGGTGGGCAACCTCATATCCACCACCGGCATCTTCAAGGGCATCATGTGGTTCCTGTTCGCCGACTTCGTGGTGCTGGCGCTCATGATGTGTTTCCCCGATCTGGTGTTGTTCCTGCCTGCGCTCGCGAGATGATCCCGACGGGGACCATCGTCTCCGTCAGGGTCGGGTTCCGCGCAGGGTCGCCAGCACTGTGCGTAAAAACAATAAGGTCAGTCGCTGCTCTCGTCGCCAGGTCCTTGACCTGTATGGGGCGGCCCACCGAGCGAAAGCCAGTCTCGATAATTTGGCTTGGACGGCAACCCATGTTCGCAAGCACGACGCACGTCCCTCGCCCGTGGTTGATTGGGGGTGTTTGACCTGTCCCCCACCAGCCGGGCCGCGGATCCCTGTGACCGCCGTGCCTCATGCCACCGCCATTCGGGCCAGCCCTGGCCACCGGGAGCAACAGCAGCTTCGTGGCCATCCGCGTGACACTGCCTTGCAGCACCCGCCAACTCCAATCGCTGCATCGCTGCTCTCTCGTCCTCAATGCCAGTTTCAGGCTGGTTGCTGTCGGTGATCTAGCACGTCTGAATGTCGGCAGCCGAGACCATCAGTCATTCCAAGGATGAACGGGTCGAGCGACCGCTGCACCTCCGAAAGCGCAGGTTCGCCGCCGCGCTCAATCGTAGTTACCTGTGCCGGTGGACTGCGCTTTTCGGCCTTGACGCAGCGCAGTGTGTCGGTACCTCACAAGCGCATGCTTTGGGACCCTCAACTCGATGGGAGACCATCATGGAAACCTCAGGAAATACTGTTCATCACGAGCCGTGGAACAAGGGCAAGATCGTTGGACAAAAGGCGCCCTTCAAGGTCAAAGACATCTGGGCTCTACGCGTACGACTTCAGATGGAAGGGCGGATCCGCGAGCTCGCGCTCTGCAACCTCGGCATTGACAGCAAGCTGCGCGGATGCGACCTCGTCGCGCTTAAGGTCCGTGACGTTTCTCATGGAGACCAAGTGGCCACGCGCGCCATCGTCATGCAGCACAAGATCAAGCGCCCAGTCCAGTTCGAGATCACGGGGGTTACCAGAGAAGCCCTGCAGGCATGGATCAAGCAGGCTGCACTGAAATCAGATGACTTCCTCTTCCCCAGCCGGCTCCACGAGTCACCTCATTTGGGGACCCGGCAGTACGCTCGGATACTTGGGCACTGGGTGGATGAACTTGGTCTGGATCGTTCCGAATACGGGACCCATTCGATGCGAAGGACCAAGGCGACGTTGATCTATCGACGCACCAAGAACCTCCGAGCTGTGCAGTTGCTGCTCGGGCACTCCAAACTGGAATCTACCGTGAGGTATCTGGGTATCGAGGTCGACGACGCTCTTGAAATCTCCGAACTGACGGAGATCTGAGGTGGTCATCGGAGGCGGCCTTTGCTCCGGCACCGGGGCGGCCGCCTTCAAGGGCCGCTATGTGGAGTCTGTCAGGGCCAGTGCTTTCGGCCAACAGTGGCCGTCACTCTGCCGGTGAAGTAATCGTTCAACGTCGAGGTTACCGGAGCTGCGCAGCTCTATCGCACAGCTACCTAGCCGCGCCACCTAGTCGAGCGCGTGGCTCACGTAGACCAAGGTGATATCGAGTTCGCGGTGCAGGCGCTCCAGGTAGGGCATGAACTCGTTCTTGCGTGCCAGGTCCAGCGCAGCTGCAGAAGCTAAAGCTCACTGCACCGCCATGGCGGTCGGCGTCGACATGGTGACGCTCTGAGATTTTCGAACCCGTCTTTTCGTGGCCCGTCCAGCGATTCGGTCACTAAGGCTCGACGTGTAGTTCTTCCCGCACAAATTTCCCCTCCATTTGCGCGCCAGCGCAATCGAATGCGTGACCAATGTTTTCGACTGTAACAATCGCCTCGAATTTGTTCACATTCGGTGGCCAAAAGTCTTTCGTTTTCAGGGAGTTTCATGGAATCCGCTTCTCGCGTGGGGCAACGTGCGCCCATTGTTTTTCTCGGTCTGGTTGCGCTCCTCGCGCTGGCCTCTTGTGGCACCTTGACTGGCATCCCCGCCCACGGTGGCGGCAAACGCTTTGCCACCGAACAACGCCTGGTGTCGGCCAGCATCCGGGCCGCGCTCAAAGATATCGACGTCACCGCGCTCAGGGGTAAGCGTGCAGCCCTGGTGTTCGACCTGGTGGCCGACGAAGGCGGCGGCAGCCTGTCGGGTGGCCGCTGGACCCCGGGCCTCTTGTTCAGCGCGGGCAGTGTGCTCAGCCCAGTGACCACCACCAACAGCGCCTTCCAAGTGTTCAACCTGGCCGAATCGGGTGGCAACTACAGCAACAGCGGCTCCAGCGGTGGCACCACCACCGCCAGCACTACACTGCAAAACGGCAGCAACACCAACAGCGGCAGCAGCACCCAGCAGAGCGACTCCAGCAGCAGCGGCACCACCACCAATACCAGCAACACCACCAACGCCGGCACCAGCTCGGGCACCAGCACCAGCACCACCGGAGGCACCGCCACCAACAGCAACTTCAACCAGACCGACAACAGCACCAACGCCACCACCGGCAGCGGCACCAACACCCAGGACACCAGCACCACCGGCAGCGGCACCAACAACAGCACCGGCAGCAACAGCGGCTCCAGCAGCACCACCTCGACCAGCAGCAACAACGGGGGCAGCACCGCCCGGGGCGGTTTCAACAGCCAGCGCCAAACGGTCAGCCAGACTCCCAGCGAAACCACCAGCGTGACCGAAGGCATCCGGCGCGAACACATTGCCACACTGCAATACAAAGGCTTGGGCGACTACCAGAACTTCAACGTGCCCAAGAGCGATGCCAGCCTGCTGATGGGGCTGGTGCGCAACTACCTGCTGTTCAGCGGCGTCATTCCCACCACCCCGACCGACCCCAACGCCGAGGTGCTGGTCTACATCACGGTGGACATCTTTGGCACCGTGCGCAGCCGCTTCGATGCGCTGGTCTACAACAACGAAACCGTCAAGGCAGAAACCAGCTTCGAGATCAGCGCCTTCGACCGTGCGGGCAACCTCATCATGCGCCCCCAGGTGGCCAATCGGTAGTCGCGGTACCGCGAGCACTACCTCATGTGGGCCGGCCCTATCACCACAAACGAGCGCGTCAGCCAGGGCCAGGGACTGCTGGTCGATTTCACCGACGTGGACGGCAGCAAGACCAGCTACAACGCTGCCGCGCCCGTTGAGCGCAGCCATTTGCTGGGCAAGAACTGACACATCGACAAGAAGGGGGAAAGCATGAAAGACCAGACGCACGCAAAGGCGGGGTCAAGGCAACGAACACCACGCCGGTGGTTGTTGACCGCGGCGCTGCTGGCAACAAGCACCACGGCGCTGGCCCAGTACGGTGGGTATCACTACAACCACCTTGGACAACTGGTGGACCAGCGTGGAACCAATGTCAACCAGCATCAGGAGCTGCACGACCTGCTCAACCCAAAGTTGTGGACGACGGGCGCGGTGGCGGTGTCCAACACCGTGGACCCGAACTTCACGCAGGCCACACTCACCAACATCGAGGCCGCCATGGTGGTGACACCTGATCCGGGCGAGCTGGCCATGAGCCGTCTCTACCTCACGCCGACGAACCCGTACACCGCTGGTACAGGGTTGATATCGGGTGCCCCACCAGCGGACAACCACACGCACTATGAACAGATTCTGCTGGACGCCAGTACCGGGGGGTACCAATCCACGCTCAGCGGTGCCTACATCGCCAAGACGTCCCCGAGTTCATCCAGCAAAATCTTCAACCGGGGGTTCCACTCCTACGAAGCCAGTCCCAAGTTCCTGGCGGCCAAAGAGGCCGCCGGTGGCCTGGGCGGGGGCATCGTGTTCTTCGTCAACCAGAGCGCCGAATCGTTTGCGCACCTGAGGGTGCTCTCTGGCAGCAACATGTTCATGACCGCCTATGTGCGGCCCTACGCCGGTGCAGCCATTGCTCTGGGCGGGCAGGTGGTGCTCAATCAGCAGCACAACACCAACGCAGCCTTGGACACGAACCAGTACGGTCCGGCGTTTGTAGCGGGGGTCGGTCAGATTCAAGACCAGACGCTGAACAGTGGCAACGAGGCGGGGTTCTGGCTGACAGGCTCGGGCGGCACCACGGGAATTTCTTTTTGGGAGGATGGTTCACCCAACTCGATTCGAACGACCTATGATCCCAACGCCCAATTCCATGTACACACGCATCTTGGTAACACTGGTCCCTCATTGCAGGACATGTTGACATCAGCCCAATATGGATTGCCAGGCGCAGTCTACAGTGACAATGGCAGCTACGCCTACGGGTTTCAATTGGAGGGGGGTATTCTACCCACGACGGATGGTGTATTAATATTTAATGACAGGTGGGGTACGAATGGGTATCCGGGAATAGAATCTACTCGCGTACCAAGTGGGCCAACACGTGGTTCGGTTATGCTGGGTTGGACTGGCGAAGTCACTTTGGGGCAAGGCCTGCAAGGCACTGGCGCAGTGGTGGCTGGATTTGATGATCGTGGGAATTTGAATGTTGGTGTATATGGGAGTGGGCAGGTTACTGGAGGCTATCTTGGCGGTAGTGGACCTGTCGTTGGAGCTTCAAGTACAGCGTTGAATACAGGGACGAACAAAAACCCAGTGGCAACGACAAACGTTGGGATTGTTGGAGCTTCTGGATCGCTTTCTATTGATCTTAGTAACCCTGGCAATGTCTCTGGAGTACGAGGTGGTCCAGCTGTAATGGTTGGAGCAAGCATTGGCGTTGGAGTTGAAGGCACCGCGGCAACAACTGCTATCAGTGGGCAGACCATGGACTCCATAACCAATAGCATTTCTTCCGCCTGGGGAGCGTATGGAAGCACCCTTGGTGCAACCTACGGCAACACAAATAATAGTGGCTCCAGCCAGAATTCAAGTGCAAATGTTGGCGCAAATGGTTCAGGCGCAGATTCGGGGCGCAACTCCGGCTACAGCTCTGGAAGTCCGAGTAGCAGCAACAATCCGGCAAACTCAGGCAGTTTTGGAAGTCCGGGATATTGATGGGTTTTATTGGCTTCTTGCCTTTAATGACTGCATCATAATCTTTGCAGCTTTACTCCTTCATAAAATCTTTTGTGATACTAAATTAATCGGTAATACCTATGTATATTGCCCTCGTAATCGTCGCTTTTTTTGGATTATTGTGTGCAATCATATTTGCTCAGGCTCGATTATGTGGATGGAATAACTTGCCGAATGAAAGTCGGAAAATAGCAGAAATTGAGAGCGAGAGATGGCGATTTTCATCTATTGCAATCTCCCTAAACAAAGGCATCTATATTAGTCTTCGGAGTGCATGTAGTGTGGTTGTTGGCAAGGCGGGAATATCGCTTCATCCACATTTCCCGGCTTTGATTGGATTTCACAATGTTTCACTACCATGGGATAGTGTAAGTTCTTATACACATATTTCCGATCGAAAGCCGAGAGTCATCCTTCATGTAATGGATAATAAGTATCGAATCGTTTTTTTAGGCAAGCCGGCAGAAGCGATATTAAAGACGCTCCGTAGTCGCGGAGCGCCAATCTACTCGGGCGCCATTTAGGAAAGATGTTTAATACCCGTTGAGTCATCGATGGTTTGAAGGACTGAGTGGGTCAACAATCACACCATGATGAAAGTAGCCGAAATAGGTTGAACCTGAGCGCGAAGCGCACGCGCAAAGCGGTGTTCCTAGAGCGCCTTCAATCCGTTCCGCCACGTTTGCAATAGCCGGTTCTGGATTCGGAGCCAGATGCCCGCTCAGGGTCGGCAACACCAATCCAGGTGACGGTGAAGCGGTCGCTGGCGCGGCACCAGCCGGATGGCGGAAGTCCTATGACCGCAGTACCTCGGACAGCCGCCTTTCAGGCGATCGCCGGTTGCTGTACCCAACAGCCGCTTCGTGACAGTCAGCGTGAGCACACCTAGCAGCACCCACCGGCTCCAGTCGCTGCAAAGCCGTACATGGAAATTCGAAGGTCGCTTCAGGCGGTGTGCTGCCGATGACCTGGCTAGCGCCTGTCGTCGATGCGCACCATGCTCACCCGGGCGCCGCTGACCCACCGGCGGTTCCCCACCCGCCGCCGATGGCGCGAACCAGCCGCACCGTGGCTTGCTGCTGCGCCGCTTCCACGCGTTGCGCCTGGCGGCGGTTGAACAGTTCGTTGCGGCGCGCGTCCAGTAGCTCCAGCTGGCTTACCAGACCGTTGCGGTAGCGCCTCTCCGAAATCGTGCTGGCGCGCTGCGCGGCACCCACGGCGCGGTCTTGGGCCTGCGACTGCAGCTGCAGCAATCGCAGGGCCGAGAGCTGGTCTTCCACTTCGCGCAGCGCGTTGAGCACCTGGCCGCGGTAGTTCGCAGCCGCCGCATCGAACTGCGCCTGCGAATCCAGAACACCGACCTCGCGCCGCCCGCCGTCGAACAACGGCATGGACAGCAGCGCGCCCACCCCCCAGGCGCGCACGGACCACTTGAAGAGATCGCCCAGCTCGGGCGACGCGAAGCCCGCCGTACCGGTGAGTGAAACACTGGGAAACCACGCGGCCTGTGCAACGCCCACGCGGGCCTGCGCGGCCAGCAGCGAAGCCTGCGCGGCGGCCACGTCGGGCCGGCGCGCCAGCACGGTGGCGGGCACGCCGGCCGGAATCACGGGCAGTGTGCGCACCGTCATGTCGGGCGTGAGCGCGAAGCCGGACGCCGGTTCACCCAGCAGCACCGCCAGCGCGTGTTCAAGCTCCGCGCGCGCGCGGTCCAGCGCAATCACCTCGGCCTCGGTGGCAGCGAGTTCGGTCTCGATGCGGATCACGTCCAGTTCGGCCACATCGCCCGCCTCAAAGCGGCGTTGCGTGAGGCGCAGGGTGTCGGCGTAGGCCGTGGCGGTGTCCCGGATCAGTGCACGTTCGGCGTCGGTGGCGCGCAGGGCCAGGTAGGTCTGTGTCACCTCGGCCTGCACCAGCAGGCGCGTGCTTTGCAGCAACGCCTCGCGCGATTGCGCGTCGAGCGAAGCGGCGTCCTGGGCGCGCGACAAGCGCCCGAACAGGTCAGGCTCGTACGAGAGGTTTAAGCCGGTCTGCAACAGCGTGGCTGGAGTCGATCCGCTCGCGGTGTTGGCACCGGCTCCGCGGTTGGCGGTGGCGCCCACACCGATCTTCGGCGCGCGGTCGGCTTGCGCACCGCGCACCAACGCGCGGGCCTGGGCCAGGCGGGCCGCGGCTTCCTGGATGCCGGTGTTGTTCGCGCCGGCGCGCTCGACCAGCTCGTCGAGCACTGGGTCGTTGAACGCCTTCCACCAGGTGCCGCGGCTCTGCGCCTCGGCGGGCTGGGCGATGGTCCAGTGCTCGTTCTGGCGCTGCTGCTCCTTGAACTGCGGTGGCGTCGGAATCGACGACGGCAGCGGCGGCAGCGCGGTGGCGCAGCCGGCCAGGAAGAGGGCGGCGGCCAACGGCAACAGGTGATGGAGCTTCTTCATGGTGTGCACCTTCTGTGTCTTCATCAATGGGTCAAGGGGGCGGCAGGCACGGCGCGCGCGCTGCCGCCACCGCCGGAGGCAAAGCCCTCGAAGTGGGGGATCTCGCCGTGCTGGCGCAACGCGCGGTTGCCCGCCAGGCGGCGCAGCAGCACGTAGAACACGGGCGTGAGGAACAGGCCGAAGGCGGTGACGCCGATCATTCCGGCGAACACGGCCACGCCCATGGCCGAGCGCATCTCGGCGCCCGCGCCGGTGGCCAGCACCAGCGGCAGCACGCCCATCACGAAGGCCAGCGAGGTCATGAGGATGGGGCGCAGGCGCAGGCGGCTGGCCTCGATGGCGGCCTGCACCGGCGTGCGCCCGGCAAACTCCAGCTCGCGCGCGAACTCCACGATCAGGATCGCGTTCTTCGCCGAGAGCCCGACCAGCACGATCAGCCCGATCTGCGTGAACACGTTGTTGTCACCCCCGTCCAGCCACACCCCGGTCATGGCGGCGAGCAGGCCCATGGGCACGATCAGGATGATGGACAGCGGCAGCGTGAGGCTTTCGTACTGCGCGGCGAGCACGAGGAACACCAGCAGGATGGCGAGCGGGAACACCCAGACCGCCGAGTTGCCGGCCAGGATCTCCTGGTAGGTGAGCTCGGTCCATTCGTAGCCAATGCCCTGCGGCAGCGTCTCGGCGGCGATGCGCTCGATCGCGTCCTGCGCCTGGCCCGACGAGAAGCCCGGCGCGGGGCCGCCGTTGATGTCGGCCGAGAGGTAGCCGTTGTAGCGCATGGCGCGCTCCGGGCCGAAGCTGGACTCCACCTTCATCAGCGCCGACAGCGGCACCATCTCGCCGGTGGTTGAACGCACCTTGAGCAGGCCGATGTCTTCGGCGCGCGCGCGGTAGGGCGCATCGGCCTGGGCGCGCACGCTGTAGGTGCGGCCGAACTGGTTGAAATCGTTCACGTACAGGCTGCCGAGGTAGATCTGCATGGTGTCGAAGATGTCCGTCACGGGCACGCCGAGCTGGCGTGCCTTGGTGCGGTCGATGTCGGCGTAGAGCTGCGGCACGTTGACCTGCCAGCTCGTGAACATGCCGGCGAGTTCGGGCGTCTGCCAGGCCTTGGCCATGAAGGCTTTCACCGCAGCGTCCATGGCTTCATAGCCCAGAGAGCCCTTGTCTTCCAGCTGCAGCTTGAAGCCACCCGTGGTGCCCAGGCCCGCCACCGGCGGCGGCGGGAACATCACGATGAAGGCGTCCTGGATGCTGCCGTAGGCCTGGTTGAGCTGGCCCGCCACGGCGCCACCGCTCTGGTCGGCGCGCTGGCGCTCGGCAAAGGGCTTGAGCGTGGCGAACACGATGCCGGAGTTCGAGCTGTTGGTGAAGCCGTTGATGGACAGGCCGGGGAAGGCGATCGCGTCTTCCACGTTCGGGTTCTGCTTGGTGATCTCGCCCATGCGCTGGATCACTTCTTCCGTGCGGTCCAGCGTGGCGCCGTCGGGCAGTTGCGCGAAGCCGATCAGGTACTGCTTGTCCTGCGCGGGCACGAAGCCGCTGGGCACCGCCTTGAACAGGCCGAAGGTCACGCCCACCAGCGCGAGGTAGACCACCATCATCAGCGCCTTGCGCGAGATGACGCGCCGCACGCCGCCGCTGTAAGACTCGGCGCCGCGGTGGAAGAAACGGTTGAAGCCGCGGAACAGCGGGCCGAAGACGCGGTCCATGCCGCGCGTGATGGTGTCCTTCGGTGCGTCGTGGCCGCGCAGCAGCAGCGCGGCGAGCGCGGGCGAGAGTGTGAGCGAGTTGATGGCCGAGATCACGGTCGAGATCGCGATGGTCACCGCGAACTGCTTGTAGAACTGGCCCGTGAGGCCGCTGATGAAGGCCAGCGGCACGAACACCGCGACCAGCACCAGCGCGATCGCGATGATCGGCCCCGACACTTCCTTCATCGCGCGGTAGGTCGCATCGCGCGGTGAGAGCCCCGCCTCGATGTTGCGTTCCACGTTCTCCACCACCACGATGGCGTCGTCCACCACGATGCCGATCGCCAGCACCAGGCCGAACAGCGAGAGCGCGTTGATCGAGAAACCCAGCAGGTGCAGCACCGCGAAGGTGCCCACCACCGACACCGGCACCGCCAGCAGCGGAATGATGGAGGCGCGCCAGGTCTGCAGGAACAGGATCACCACCAGCACCACCAGCGCGATGGCTTCAAGCAGGGTGGTGATCACCGACTGGATGGAGGCACGCACGAACTGCGTGGGGTCGTAGGCGATGCGGAACTCCACGCCGTCGGGCATGGCCTTCTGCAGCTCGGCCATGGTGGCGCGCACGTTGGCCGAGATGTCGAGCGCGTTGGAGCCCGGTGCCTGGAACACGCCCATGCCGACGGCGGGCTTGTTGTTCAGCAGCGAGCGCAGCGAGTAGTCGGCCGCGCCCATCTCCAGCCGCGCGATGTCGCGCAGCCGGGTCACGGCGCCATCGGCACCGGTCTTGACGATGATGTCGCCGAACTCTTCTTCGGTCTGCAGGCGGCCCTGGGCGTTGATGGACAGCTGCAGGTCCACGCCCGGCAGGCCTGGCGAAGCGCCGACCACACCGGCCGCGGCCTGCACGTTCTGGCCCCGGATCGCGGCCACCACATCGCTGGCCGAGAGGCCGCGCTGCGCCACCTTCTGCGGGTCGAGCCAGACGCGCATGGAGTAGTCGCCACCGCCGAAGACCTGCACCTGGCCCACGCCCTCGATGCGCGCCAGCCGGTCCTTCACGTTGAGCACCGCGTAGTTGCGCAGGTAGTCGATGTCGTAGCGGTCGTTGGGCGACACCAGGTGCACCACCATCGTGATGTCGGGCGAGCTCTTGACCGTGGTCACGCCCAGGCGGCGCACTTCCTCGGGCAGGCGCGGCTCGGCCTGCGAGACGCGGTTCTGCACCAGTTGCTGGGCCTTGTCGGGGTCGGTGCCGAGCTTGAAGGTGACCGTCAGCGTCATCACGCCGTCGGTCGTGGCCTGGCTGCCCATGTAGAGCATGCCCTCGACGCCGTTGATGGCTTCCTCCAGCGGCGTGGCCACGGTTTCGGCGATCACTTTCGGGTTGGCACCCGGGTACTGGGCGCGCACCACCACCGAGGGCGGGGCGACCTCGGGGTACTCGGAGATCGGCAGGCCGCGCAACGCGACCAGGCCGGCGATCAGGATCAGCAACGAGAGCACGCCCGCGAAGATTGGCCGATCGATGAAGAATTTCGAGAGATTCATGGTGGTCTTTTCGATCGCGGAATTCAGGACTTCGCCACTGCGGGTGCCGGTGTCTCGGCACGCGCGTTCATGGGGACGATTTCCGGTTGCACCACGTCACCGGGGCGCACGCGCTGCAGGCCGTTGACGACGATGCGTTCGCCGGGCTTCAGGCCGCTGAGCACGGTGCGCAGGCCGTCGACGGACGCGCCCAGCGTGACGGCGCGGTACTCGGTCTTGTCGCCCTCGCCCACCACCAGCACATACTTCTTGTCCTGGTCGGTGCCGACGGCGCGTTCGCTCACCAGCAGGGTGCGCGCGCTTTGCGCCTGGCCCATGCGGATGCGGGCGAACTGCCCGGGCATCAGGAGGCCGTCCTGGTTGTCGAACACGGCGCGCACGCGCACCGTGCCGCTGCGTGGGTCCACCTGGTTGTCGATCAGCTGCAACTGGCCGGTGTAGGGCGTGTCGGCGCTGTCCGACGTACCCATCTGCACGGGAATGCGTGCGAGCAGCTGGCGTGCGCTGCTGCCGGCGCCGGCCAGGCCTTTGAGCGCGCGGGCCACGGTTTTTTCGTCGGCGTCGAAGCTGGCGTAGATCGGGCTGACAGAGACCAGGGTGGTCAGCACGGGCGCGCCCGGGCCGGCGGCGACCAGGTTGCCCACCGTCACTTCCAGCCGGCCGATGCGCCCGGCCACCGGCGCCCGCACCTGCGTGTAGCCCAGGCTCAGGCGCATGGTCTGCAGCTGCGCCTGCGCGGCCTTGAGGTTGGCCTCGGCCTCGCGCAGCCCGTTCTCGCGGTCGTCCAGCTCGCGCTGGGCGATCGCCTTGTCGTCCCACAGGCGGCGGGCGCGGGCGTATTCGCTGGTCGCGTAGGTCACACGCGCCTGGGCCGCGCCCGCCTGCGCGGCGGCCCGTGCCACCTCGGCTTCATATGGCGCGGGGTCGATCGAAATCAGCAGGTCGCCCTTGGCCACCAGCGCGCCTTCGCGGAAATGCGTGGCCTGCACCACACCCGCGACGCGCGAGCGGATGTCCACGCGCTCCACCGCTTCCAGGCGGCCCGAGAACTCGTCCCAGGCGGCGATGTCGCTCTCGGTCACGGTGGCCACGGACACCGGCATGGGCGGCGGTGCACTCGGCGCTGCACTGGCTTGCGCGGGGTTGGACTTCTGTGCGAGCACGAGCACGGCGAGGGTGACGGCGGCCAGGGCGACGGCGGTCGACCACCAGATGCGGCGCTTGAAAGTGGGCAGCTTGGACATGGTTTTTCCTTTTTGAGGGCGAGCGGAACCGTCCCCGGTGGGTAACCGGGGCTGGCGTTTCAGGTGAATGGGAACGGGGGCGGGTCCGTCAGGACGGCGGCGGCGTCGCGGCCTGGAAGAAGGCGCGGACGTGTTCGCGCACTTCGATGGCGCACGGACATTCTTCTGCGGGCTGCTCGCTCAGCGAGTCGGGCCAGCCGGTGGTGGGGGGCAGCATGCCGCTGTGCACGGCAATGCCGGCCTCGCGCAGGCGCTCGGCGTAGGCCAGGGCCTCGTCGCGCATCGGGTCGTCGCCGCCGGTCAGGATCAGCGTGGGCGGCAGGCCGGCCAGGCGCTGCGCGCGGCTGGGCACGGCGTAGGGGTGCTCGGCGTCCATCGGGCCGCGCAAATACTGCTGCCAGCCATCGATCCATTTGCAGCCGGTGGCTTCGCCCATGGTCTGGCGCAGCGAGGCGGTGGCGTTGCACGGGTCCAGCATGGGGGCGACCAGCATCTGCCCGGCCAGCGGCGGGTGGCCGCGGTCGCGCACCATCAGCGCCACCGCGGCGGCGATGTTGCCGCCAGCTTCTTCACCGGCGACGAACAGCGGTGCGTCTTTGCCGGCCAGGCGAGTGCGCTGCTTGTACAGCCACTCCAGCGCCGCGTAGCCGGCTTCCACGGCCTCGGGAAAACGGTGTGCGGGCGCCAGCGGGTAGGCCAGCGAGGCCACCACCGCGCCCGAACTGGCCAGCAGCCCGGCCAGGCAGGCGCCGCTGTCCAGGTCGCCCGAGACGAAGGCGCCGCCGTGGAAGTGCAGCACCAGCGGCAAAGCGCCGCCGCGCGGCTTCTTGCCCCAGACGCGCAGCTCCAGCGGCGACGTGCCCGGCACCGACAGGGTCTGTGCCGGGGCCGGCGGGGCGTAGGGCGAGGATGTTGAGACCATGGGCTGGACTATAGACACACCCATTCTGCGGATAAAGCCAGCTTCAACCAGTTGTCTGTTTCCATTGCATGAACAATCCGCCCATAAAACAGCACATCAAGGACAGAGGGCATGGATCAGATCCAATCGATACGCGTGTTTGCGCGGGTGGTGGAGGCCGGCACCTTTACGAAAGCAGCGGAATCGTTGAACCTGCCCAAGGGCACGGTCACCAAGCTTGTGCAGCACCTGGAGGCACGCCTGAAGGTCAAGCTGCTCAACCGCACCACACGGCGCGTGACCGTCACGCCCGATGGCGCGGCGTATTACGAGCGCACGGTGCGTGTGCTCAACGACCTCGACGACATCGAGGCCAGCATGACCAACGCGCAGGCCAATCCCAGCGGGCGACTGCGTGTGGACGTTGGCACTTCCGTGGCGCGCGAGATCATCATTCCCGCGCTGGCCGGCTTCTTCCGGCGCTTCCCCGACATCCAGCTCGACCTGGGCGTGACCGACCGGTCTGTGGACCTGCTGGTCGACAACGTGGACTGCGTGATCCGGGGCGGTGAACTGGTGGACCAGTCGCTGGTGGCACGGCGCGTGGCCAATGTGCCGCTGATGACCGTGGCATCACCGGCCTATCTGAAAGCCCATGGCACACCCACGCACCCTGAGCAACTGGAAAACGAGCACCACATGGTGAATCACTTCTCCACCCGCAACGGACAACCTTTCACGAACGAATTCGAGAAGGACGGCCAGCTGCTGGAGATCTCGGGCCGCTACAAGCTGTCGGTGAACGAGAGCAACGCGCTCACGGCGGCGGTGCTGGCGGGTTTGGGCGTCGCACAGATCGCCACCCTGACGGCCCTGCCCTTGATCGAGCGCGGCGAGCTGGTGCAGGTGTTGAGCGACTGGACCGGTCCCGTCATTCCGCTCTACGTGGTGTACCCGCCCAACCGGCACCTGAGCGCAAAGGTACGGGCCTTTGTGGAGTGGGTCGCCGAGTTGTTCTCGCAACATCCCGAGATGTCGCGTTGACGGGCTCACGGCTGGCGGGCCACTCGTTGCGCCCCGATCCAAGCAAGGTCAACTCGGGTCGGATGAACAAGCGGTGGATGCCGGTCCACGACCGCGTGATACTGCGGCCGCCTCTGTTGACACGTCAGTGTCGGTAAGGCCTCCAAAACCTGCCCTTACAACATGAGAAGGTCTGCTGCTAAGCGGCTGCACGGTGGCAAAGGCCCTGGGTCTGTTGACGATCAAGGATGGCGACTGTCGTTGCCAGGCCATGCATGGAAATTCGAAGGTTTCTTCGAGGCTGGGTGCTGCCGGTGACCAAAAAATGCCTGAATGTCGGTAGCCGAGGTCCGCTGTCATTCAAGGATGGAAGGGATGCACGACTGCTGCCACTCCGTCACCTGCCTCTCACTCAGCACATCCGTTCTTCAACCCGCGACGGGGGTTCGCGAGAGGACAGTTGTTGGCCCGTCTGGCCACGGGCCGCCGCCTGGGATGGATCGAGGAACGTAAACGTACTCAACAAGGGTCGTTCAGCATGTGTTCAGCCTCGCGCCTGCAAGATGACCCTGAGACCAGAGCCGACATCTGGCCCGCAACCGCTTAAACCTCCAGCCGTCACAGGATCCATCATGAATGCCGACCTCAAGAATTTTGTCCAACCCATCGCACAGGCTATCGCCGTCACGCTGTTTGTGGTGTTTACCTTGGCCTTCTTTTCAGTGCCCTACGTGCTTCAGCAGCATCCGGGTGATCCTCAGTTGCCGTCGCAACATGCCGACTTGCGCCACATGACCTGAACCCTCCGTATCCCTTCGGGATCAGTTGGCCGCCCCGACACCGTTCAAAGCAGAAGAGCAAAGCGCTTTTCTACCCCACACTTCACAAGAGAATTCCATGAAAGTCATCCATCAAGTCTTCCTGTTGCCCGTCTGCTGCACAGTGCTGCTTACCGCATGCACCAAGGGCGATATCCCGAGTCCGACACAGGCTCAGGCTGTCGGGATGGCCACCAACGTTTCAGACGCCGACGTCACGGCCCACGTCCAGATCGCACTGAACAACGAACCTGATTTGGATGGGATGGACATCAAAGTCGTCACCACCAAGGGCGACGTTCGGCTGACGGGTGTGGTGACGAGCCAGACGCAGGTCGCCTCCGCCATCAGTGCTGCACGTGCCGCCGAGGGCGCGCATACCATCCACAACAAGTTGACGGTCCAGCAGTAAAGCACCCCTGTGATCCGCTGCTCATGGCCGCTACCACGACGGGCAGTCGAGCGGTGGTTCGAGAGCTTCAGGATGGCCCGTCTATGGACCAACAGCCCCTTGGGCCTGGTGGAGCAAGTCCTGTTTCCGTGCACCCTGCGCGCAGGGAGGCGGTGAACGCCAGCTGAATGTCTGGTGAACGAGTTCTTCAGTGTCTGTACATCGCGGCAGGCGCAGACTGAAATCGCAGTCAGATTCGACTGGGAATTCACACAGAGGACTTCATCATGAACAAGACTTTGCTTTTTGCGTTGATGGGAATGCTGGCAGCAGCGACCAGCACCTTGTCGATGGCCAATGCCCGCGAATACCGTACAGACCCAGGGGTGGGAGGTCTGTCTGGTTATGACAAGGTCCACATGCAGCTGGCATGGGACTCACGCAAACATGACGAACATGCGGACGGCGATGAAGCAAGCGGCAACCGTGATCCGAACAAGGGCACCCGTCTGGGTACAGGGGTTGACCACGGGATGCAGGCCGTTCCCACCACGGCCGGACCTGGTCAACCTGGTCACGGGTGGTCATTTTTCTCGCACCCTGCGGCAGATCGCGCCGTCGTCATCAGTCCGCAAGGTGAGTACTACTTCAGTCAAGGCGAGGGACTCAGGCTGGTCGCAACTGCCCAGCCTCGGTCCTGAGCAACCACAATCCCACTGACCTCCACCGGGCGCGGCTGTCTCCGCCGCCTTCCAACACCCTGATCCTGCGATGCTCATTCCAACGCTCCCCGACGACAACGAAGACCCCGTTCACAGCCCCGCCGAGCGGGCAGCCGCTGCGTCGCGCAGCACGTGGGTCAGCGTTGCGGTGAATCTGGTCCTGACCACCAGCCAGATCGCAGCCGGCATCCTGACGAAATCCCAGGGGTTGATCGCTGACGGCATCCATTCGCTGTCGGATCTGGTTGCCGACTTTGTCGTTTTGTTTGCGAACCACCACAGCCAGAAGGATGCAGACGCAGATCACCCTTATGGTCACCATCGGTTCGAGACCGCCGCCAGTCTAGTCCTGGGGGCACTCCTGCTGGCCGTCGGGTTGGGCATGCTGTGGTCCGCAGTCCTCAAACTGGAGCAACCCGAGACAGTCCAGAAGGTTCACGTGGCGGCCCTCTGGGTCGCCGGTGGCGCTCTGATCGCCAAGGAACTGCTGTTCAGGTACATGCTCACCGTGGCCAAGCGGGTCAAGTCGAGCATGCTGGTGGCCAACGCCTGGCATGCGCGATCCGATGCTGCGTCGTCGCTCGTGGTCGGCATTGGCATCGCGGGCAACCTCGCCGGCTTCCCAATCCTGGATCCGATCGCCGCCGCCATCGTCGGCTTCATGGTGGCCAAGATGGGTTGGGAGTTCGGCTGGGACGCGCTGCACGACTTGATGGATCGGTCCATCGACGACACCGAGATAGCGGCCATCCGCGACACGCTGGAAGGAACTCCCGGCATCCTGGGCGTGCACGACATCCGCACGCGCAAGATGGGCGACATGATCGTGGCTGACGCACACATCGAGGTCGATGCCTGTCTGAGCGTCGAAGCCGGACACGATATCGCTGTGGATGCACGCCGTCGTGTCATGCAACGACATCGCGTCCTCAACCTCATGACCCATGTCGATCCCTGGCGACGGCCCGATCTGGATCATGCGGTGGTCATGCCGAAGCCCGCGATCTGGTTGTGATGTCTCAACAGGTTGTTCATCCGTCCCGGAACTGGGAAGCTGTGGTTACCAGGCCCCAGCAACTCAAGACACGAGGACGGATGAACAGCCATAGGCATGCGTGATTGACGCCCGCAGGTCGAGCCCTGCTGGTCCAGAGGGTTCTCAATGAAGGGTGGAACATGGCAGCGGCAACCCAGGCCATGGGTGTGAGCTGCCGCACCGGCTTCAGCGGCTTGGTCGTATCCAGGGCATAGGCCACGGCATCACCGGTGACCGCAGGCTCAACCGGAACAAGGGCATAGGCTGGGACGCCGTGCACCTGGCCATGAACAACCTCCAGAGACTCAACAGCGAGCTTGGCTCGGGCGCTGCGGTAGCGCGATGCACCATCAACCGTGCGCGATCTTGAACACGGCCACCGCGGCCACCAGTTGCTGCGCCTGCACCTTCAGACTCTCAGCCGCAGCGGCGCTTTCTTCGACCAGCGCCGCGTTTTGCTGCGTCGCCTGGTCCATTTGCGTCACCGCTTCACCCACTTGCGAAACGCCAGCGCTTTGTTCCAGGCTGGCTGCGGTGATCTCGCCCATGATGTCGGTCACCCGGCGGATGCTGCTGACGACTTCGGTCATCGTCGCGCCCGCCTTGTCCACCAGCGTGGTGCCTTGCTCCACACGTTCGACGCTGGCGGTGATCAGGCTTTTGATCTCCTTGGCCGCCTCGGCGCTGCGCTGCGCCAGGTTGCGCACCTCGCCAGCCACGACAGCGAAGCCGCGGCCCTGCTCGCCGGCCCGTGCCGCCTCCACCGCCGCGTTCAGCGCCAGGATGTTGGTCTGGAACGCGATGCCGTCAATCACGCTGATGATGTCGGCGATTTTCTTGCTCGAATCGTTGATGCCCTTCATGGTGTCTACCACCTGGGTGACGACGTGACCGCCCTGGATGGCCACGCTCGACGCGCTCTGCGCGAGCTGGTTCGCCTGACTGGCGTTGTCGGCGTTTTGTTTGACGGTGGACCCGAGTTCTTCCATCGACGCGGCGGTTTCTTCCAGGGCGCTGGCCTGTTGTTCGGTGCGCTGGTTCAGGTCGTTGTTGCCCTGGGAGATCTGCGCGCTGGCCGTGGCCACGCTGTCGGCATTGGCCTGCACGCCGCGCACGATGCCAGAGAAGTTGGCCTGCATGCGCGCCATGGCTTCGAGCAGGCGCACGGTTTCGTCGTTGCCGGCCGCATGAATCTCGGCTGTGAGATCGCTTTGCGCCAGACGGTCGGCCACGCCCACCGCGTGCGCCATCGGCCGTGCCATCCGGCGCGCCATCCAGAGTGCGGCGACCACCATCGCGGCGGTCGCCAGCAGCAGGGCCGCGGCAATCGCCAGCTGTACCTGCTTGACGCTGGCCTTGGCCTGCGTCGTCAGCAGCTCGCCCGTCTTCCCGATGGCATCGGACATCGCCGCCATCTTGTCTTCAAGTTCGGCGAACGCGGTCTGCAGCGCCGGCATCGCGTCGCGAGCGGCGCCGACATCGCTGCCCGCTGCCTTGACGACTTTCCCAGCAGCCTCGATGTACTTCGCAACCAGCGGTCGCGCTGCGGCTTCTGCGTCGCGAGACTCGGCGTTCAGTGGCAGGTTACGCAGCTTGTCCAGCGCGGCGAGGTAGGTTTCAGCATGGTCCTTCAGACCTTTTTCCGCCTCGGCAACCCGCGCCGTGTCGTTTTCCAGGGCCCCGATGTACGCGAGTTGCGCGTCGCCCCGGATCGCGTCGTGCATCATGTCGGCTTCCTGGCTGGACTGCAGCGCGGCGCCGGCAAGCACCGCGTCGTCGATCGATCCGCCGAGCTGGCTTGAGGCGACAAGCCCGATGCCACCGACCACAGCCGCCAAGGCAGCTCCGGCCAGACCGAAGGCGAGAATTTGAGTGCGCAGTTTCATGACTAGGTTCCCTCTTGATTGAATCGGTCAGAAGCTCAGGCCATCGTCGCCGGAGTCCAGGGTACACAAGGTGCCGAAGCAGGCTCCGGCCTCACCGCAATGCCAGTCCGTTCAGCGGCCATTCGACACAGCCGGTGCGTGGCACTTGAAGTGAATGTCGGTCCGAACAGGGCCCATCCCAATGCCGGTTGGGTCTGAGGGCCTCATCAACAAGGCTCGCAAATATGGGGACTGGTTGAACTCTCAGCATCGGCGAAAGGAAGCCGCTCTAAAGCGCGGAAATGGGGGGTCTTTCGTGCCAAACGCAGGCTTTGTGACCAAACGCTCATTTGTCGCGCTGCTTGACACGGTGCTGTGAGGTCCTCGCCAGGCCATTTATATGCACAGGTCGCCTGATCAGAAGCTATCCCGGGTATTTCGGCCGCTTTTGCAAGCCGCGGTGGAGACAAGAGCCGGCAGGGAGGCGTGACCAAGCCCATTCAGGGCGTTCATCAAGCGAGGCCTCTCTGCAACCGAACGGTTCGAAATTCTGGGACAGGGCCATCCATTTTTCACAGTGTGAGATTTCCGCGGCTGACCTTATTGTCTGTACACACGCTTGCGGTGCGCGCGGGCAAGCTGTAACCGCAACGTAACGGGTTTCACGGATAATTGAAACCAAATTACAGAGCCAACCGTTTCAGCCACCCATCAGGAGACTCCTTTCATGCCGCAACGCGCCACCAAGATCGTCGCCACCCTCGGGCCCGCTTCCAGCGATCCCGCCCTGCTGGAGGCGATGATCCGCGCCGGCGTCAACGTGGTGCGACTGAACTTTTCGCACGGCACCGCGCAGGACCACATCGACCGCGCCACCCTGGTGCGCGAGGCGGCGCAGCGCGCGGGCCGCGAGGTCGGCATCATGGCCGACCTGCAGGGCCCCAAGATCCGCGTCGGCAAGTTCGCCGAAGGCAAGGTCATGCTGGAACCGGGCCAGCCTTTCGTGCTCGATGCCTCACGCACCGAACCGGGAGACCTCGGCGGCGTGGGCCTGGATTACAAGGAACTGCCGCGCGACGTCAAGGCCGGCGACACGCTGCTGCTCAACGACGGCCTGATCGTGCTGACGATTGACAAGGTGGTCGGCCCGGCGGTGCACACCACCGTGAAGCTCGGCGGCGAGCTGTCCAACAACAAGGGCATCAACAAGCAGGGCGGCGGCCTGACCGCGCCCGCGCTGACCGCCAAGGACATGGACGACATCAAGACCGCCATGGGCCTCAAGGCCGACTACGTGGCGGTGAGTTTCCCCAAGAACGCCACCGACATGGAGCTGGCGCGCCAGCTCTGCAACGTGGCCGGTGCGTCCATCGGACACAAGCCGGCGCTGATCGCCAAGATCGAACGCGCCGAAGCCATCCCCGAGCTGGCCAACATCCTCAAGGTGTCCGACGGCATCATGGTGGCGCGCGGCGACCTGGCGGTGGAGGTGGGCAACGCGGCGGTGCCCGGTCTGCAGAAACACATGATCCGGCTCGCGCGCGAGATGGACAAGGTGGTGATCACCGCGACGCAGATGATGGAGTCGATGATCGTCAACCCGGTGCCCACGCGCGCCGAGGTGAGCGACGTGGCCAATGCCGTGCTAGACGGCACCGACGCCGTGATGCTCAGCGCCGAAACCGCCGCCGGCAAGTACCCGCTGGAGACGGTCAAGGAGATGGCCAACATCTGCCAGGAAGCCGAAAAGGCCGAGTACAGCGAACTGGGCAACGACTTCCAGGGCAAGAAATTCACGCGCATCGACCAGTCCATCGCCATGGGCGCGCTGTTCACGGCCCACCACCTCGGGGCCAAGGCCATCGTCGCGCTGACCGACTCGGGCTCCACCGCGTTGTGGATGAGCCGGCACAACGTGCGCATGCCGATCTACGCCGTGACGTCCAACCTGACCTCGCAGCGAAAGATGACGCTCTACCGCAACGTGCGCCCGCTGCTGATGGACACCAGCGCCGACCGCGACACGGCACTGGCCGACGCCGAGGCGCACCTGAAGGGGCGCGGCATCGTGCAGAGCGGCGACGTCTACGCCATCACCGTGGGCGAGCCCATGGGGCAGCCCGGCGGCACCAACACGCTGAAGATCTGCAGAGCAAGTTGATCCCCCCTGCGCCGCTGGCGGCCTGGCAAAGCCAGTTCCGCGGCGGCCTTGGCTGGGGCACGGTCTGCGGAGCGTGGTTTGACTTGTTCCCTCTGCCCTGCGCGGGTTTGTCAACGGTGAGCCGGGCCCGCGGCGCTAAAATTCCCCGAGTTACCAACCGGTTACCAATTTGATTTAGGGGATTTTCATGGCTCTCGTTTCCATGCGCGAACTGCTCGACCACGCTGCGGCGAACGGTTACGGCATTCCGGCTTTCAACGTCAACAACCTCGAACAGGTGCAGGCCGTCATGGCCGCGGCCGACGAGGTCGGCGCTCCGGTCATCCTGCAGGCTTCGGCCGGTGCCCGCAAGTACGCGGGTGAAGCCTTCATCAAGCACCTGATCCAGGCCGCTGCCGAGATGTACCCGCACATCCCGCTGGTCATGCACCAGGACCACGGCACCAGCGTCAAGGTCTGCGAAGGCGCCATCGCCCTGGGCTTCGGCTCGGTCATGATGGACGGCTCGCTCAACGAAGACGGCAAGACGCCGTCGAGCTTCGACTACAACGTGGAAGTGACCCGCAAGGTCGTCGAGATGGCGCACAAGAGCGGCGTCACGGTGGAAGGTGAACTCGGCTGCCTGGGCAACCTGGAAACCGGTGACGCGGGCGAAGAAGACGGCATCGGCGCCGAAGGCAAGCTGGACCATTCCCAGATGCTGACCGACCCCGAAGAAGCCGCCACCTTTGTCAAGGCGACCCAGCTTGATGCCCTGGCCATCGCCATCGGCACCAGCCACGGCGCCTACAAGTTCAGCCGCCCCCCCACCGGTGACATCCTGGCGATCAGCCGCGTGAAGGAAATCCACGCCCGCATCCCCAACACCCACCTCGTGATGCACGGCTCGTCCAGCGTGCCGCAGGACCTGCTGGCGATCATCAACCAGTACGGTGGCCAGATGAAGCAGACCTACGGCGTGCCGGTGAAAGAGATCCAGGAAGCCATCAAACACGGGGTGCGCAAGATCAACATCGACACCGACATCCGCATGGCCATGACCGGCGCGGTGCGCAAGTTCCTGGCCGAGAACCCCGAGAAGTTCGACGCCCGCGAGTGGCTCAAGCCCGCCCGCGAAGCCGCCAAGGCGATCTGCAAGCAGCGCTACATCGAGTTCGGCTGCGAAGGCCAGGGCGCCAAGATCAAGGGCGACACGCTCAGCGTGATGGCCGCGAAGTACGCCCAGGGCGAACTGGCGCAAAAGGTGGTCTGACGCCAGGCCGTCTCCGCTTCCCTGAAAGGCCACCCTTGCGGTGGCCTTTTTGCTTATTGCGGAATGACGTTTTGTGGAAAACGACAGCGTCTCCCCAGTGACTGAGCCGTCGATTTGTGCCTGTCCTGTCGGACGGTTACGACTTGAAACCATTGCCCCTGAGCGAGCTTTCAAGAAACCGCCGGGCCTGCCGATGAACAAGCTGTGACAAGGAGTTCCTGCTGCCTGTGGTCGCAGGGAAGGTCAATCAACCAGGGAAATTCCATGAAACACCTCCAGCATTCCAAATCGGTTCTGATCGCACTGGCCTTGACGGGTCTTGCGGCTTGTTCGACAACGGCGCCCCAGCTGTCCCAGCAGGTGCTCAATGCCCCGCAGGCGGTGCAGATCAAGCCGTTCAACCAGCCCGAAGTGGATGAGGCCGCGAGCGCCTATGTGGGCGCGTACGCCAGGACCGTGACCAGCAGCCTGCAAGCGGGCAAGTACATCGAATCGCTGGCGTTTCGCCACCTGAACGCCGAATCCTGCCTGAGCAGCCGCGCCAGCCGCTTGCTGGGCAAGGAGCTCACGCCAGAGGACAAGGGCGGCCTGCTGTTGTCCGTGGTCTCCCGGGAGCAGATGCAGGCCTACCAGCAGCTGTCCAACGGTCACCAGACACGTGGCAACAGTCTGGAAATGTTCTCCTGCGACCACGCCGGCCTGACGGTGGCGTCGAGCGCGAAGTACTGAAGCCGGTCCCCGGGACGCTGGCCAGGCGTCCCTGCAGGCGCGTCGAATGTCCGGCGCTGGAACGTTCAGACGCGCCCGGCGCGAGGACCGACCAGCCCATGGCACCTGAGGAGGAACCCACGCCGCGCCGGTCACCCGACCTGCGATAATTCCCCGGAATGGTTCGGAGCCCGCTGACTGTTCGGTCACCGGGCTTTTTTCTTGGCTGTCACTTTCCTCGCGCCCGATCATGACTTCCGCCCTCCACACCTCCGCCCTGACTTCCCTGCCCCTGCTCGCGCGCGGCAAGGTGCGTGACAACTACGCCGTGGGTGACGACCGCATCCTGATGGTGGCGTCGGACCGCATCAGCGCTTTCGACGTGATCATGGGCGAGCCGATTCCCGGCAAAGGCGCGCTGCTGACCCAGCTTTCGCTGTTCTGGTTTGACCAGCTCGGCCCAAAGGGCCTGAACATCTGCCCGATCCACCTGACCGGCGAAGCGCCCGAGAGCGTGGTGAGCGAGGCTGAACGCGCCCAGGTCACGGGCCGCTCCATGCTGGTCCAGCGCCTGAAGCCGATTCCGGTTGAGGCGGTGGTGCGCGGCTACCTGGCCGGCAGCGGCTGGAAGGAATACCTGGAGAGCCGTTCGGTCTGCGGCGTGCCGCTGCCCGAGGGGCTGATGAACGCCAGCAAGCTGCCCGAGCCCATCTACACGCCCGCTGCCAAGGCCGAGATGGGCGAGCACGACGAGAACATCACCTTCGAGCAGACCGTGGCCATGATCGGTCCCGAGCTGGCCGCGCAGATCCGCGACATTTCCATCGCGCTCTACAAGGCTGCGGCCGAGATCGCGCTGAAGAAGGGCATCATCATCGCGGACACCAAGTTCGAGTTCGGCCTCGACAAGGCCGGCACGCTGGTGCTGATGGACGAGGTGCTGACACCCGACTCTTCGCGCTACTGGCCGCTGGAGAGCTACGTGGTGGGACAGAACCCGCCGAGCTACGACAAGCAGTTCCTGCGCGACTGGCTGGAGACCGCGCAGGTGAGCGGCAAGGCCTGGGACAAGACGGCGCCGGCGCCGCGCCTGCCCAAGGAAGTGATCGAAAAAACGGCGGCCAAGTACCAGGAAGCGCTGACGCGGCTGATGGGCTGAGGCCCTCGCGTCAGGTCGCCAGGCCTTCGGCAAACCCGGGTGCCAGGGTCTGACGCAGGAAATCCACAAACGCCGTCACCGCGCGCGGCACGTGGGCCGAATACGGGCGGATTGCGTAGAGCTGTTCGGCGAACGCGCCCACCGGCTGCCACTGCGGCAACACCTGCACCAGTTTGCCCGCGAGCAGGCTGGCCTGAGCGCTGAAGTCGGGCAGCAAGGCGATGCCGAGCCCGCCGAGCGCGGCGTCGCGCAGGGCCTCGCTGTTGTTGGCGGCCAGCGAACCGGACACCTGCACCGTCACCCGTTGCGCCACTGAACCAGGCGCCAGCGGCTCCAGTGTCCAGGCTGGCGTGTCCTGCGAGCGCGGGTAGTGCAGGCAGTTGTGCTGCGCGAGATCGCCCGGCGCAGCGGGCACGCCCTGGCGGCGCAGGTAGGCGCGGCTGGCCACCAGCACCGAGCGAGTGGCGCACAGTGTCCAGGCCACGTGGGTGTCGGGCGGCGTGGCGGTGTGCCGGATGGCAAGGTCGAAGCCTTCGGTGGCGAGCGAACGCAGGCGGTCTGCCATGTCCAGTTCCAGTCGCACTTCGGGGTACTGGCGCAGGAACTCCGGCAGGCGTGGCACCAGTTGCTGGCGCGCAAACGCCACCGGCGCCGTCACGCGCAGCAGGCCGCGCGGCGAGCCGGCGGCGTCGCGCACCTGCGCAAAACACTGGGCGATGTGTTCGAAAGAGGCGCGGGTGTCGTCCACCAGGCGCTGGCCGGCTTCGGTCAGGCGCACGCTGCGTGTGGTGCGCTGCACCAGCGCCACGCCGGCCACACGCTCCAGTTCGGCCATGCGCTGGCTCACCGCGGCCTTGCTCACGCCCAGGCGCGCGGCGGCAGCCGTGTAGCTGCCCTGCTGGGCGAGCACGTTGAGCCAGTGGAAGTGGCCCCAGAGTTCGTGGACTTTCTGCTCGTTCATGGAGCCTATTGTTCACCATTTTGAACAATCATTTCAGGCTTTTGGCCTTGTATAGCGCAGCCGTGCTTCCTACACTGCACCCACCATTGATCCCAAGAGACACACCATGACCACCGCCATCACCCACTTCATCGCTGGCGCCCGCGCAGCAGGCACCTCCACCCGCGCGCAGGACGTGTTCAACCCCGCCACCGGAGCCGTCACCGGCCGCGTGGCGCTGGCGAGTGCGGCCGACGTGGACACGGCCGTGGCGGCCGCGCAGGCCGCCTTCCCGGCCTGGTCCGACACGCCGCCGATCCGCCGCGCCCGTGTGATGTTCAAGTTCCTGGAGCTGGTGAACCTGCACAAGGACGAACTGGCGCAGCTGATCACCGCCGAACACGGCAAGGTGTTCACCGACGCGCAGGGTGAGGTGGCGCGCGGCATCGACATCATCGAATTTGCCTGTGGCATCCCGCAACTGCTCAAGGGCGACTTCACCGACCAGGTCTCCACCGGCATGGACAACTGGACCATCCGCCAGGCGCTGGGCGTGGTGGCCGGCATCACGCCGTTCAACTTCCCGGTGATGGTGCCCATGTGGATGTTCCCGGTGGCGATCGCCGCGGGCAACACCTTCGTGCTGAAACCCAGCCCGATCGACCCGAGCGCCAGCCTGTTCATGGCCGACCTGCTGAAACAGGCCGGGTTGCCCGATGGTGTTTTCAACGTGGTGCAGGGCGACAAGGAAGCCGTGGACGCGCTGCTGGTGCACCCGGACGTGAAGGCGATCAGCTTCGTCGGTTCCACGCCCATTGCGAACTACATCTACGAGACCGGCGCCCACCACGGCAAACGCGTGCAGGCCCTGGGCGGCGCGAAGAACCACATGGTGGTGATGCCCGACGCCGACCTGGACCAGGCGGTGGACGCGCTGATCGGTGCGGCCTATGGCTCGGCCGGCGAGCGCTGCATGGCCATCAGCGTGGCGGTGCTGGTGGGCGACGTGGCCGAGAAGATCATGCCCAAGCTGATCGAGCGCACCAAGGCGCTGAAGGTGCTCAACGGCACCAACCTGGCGGCCGAGATGGGTCCGATCGTGACCGCCGCCGCGCACCAGCGCATCACGGGGTACATCGAGGTGGGTGCGGCCGAAGGCGCCAAGCTGCTGGTGGATGGCCGCCGCTTCGATGCGAAGCAGACCGGTGAAGGTTGCGAGGGCGGTTTCTGGATGGGCGGCACGCTGTTCGACCACGTGACCACCGACATGAAAATTTACAAGGAAGAGATTTTCGGCCCGGTGCTGAGCTGCGTGCGCGTGCACGACTTCGCCGAAGCGGTGCAGATCATCAACGACCACGAGTTCGGCAACGGCACGAGCTGCTTCACGCGCGACGGCAACGTGGCGCGAGAGTTCGCCCGTCGCATCCAGGTGGGCATGGTCGGCATCAACGTGCCGATCCCCGTGCCGATGGCCTGGCAGGGTTTTGGCGGCTGGAAGAAGAGCCTGTTCGGTGACATGCACGCCTATGGCGAAGAGGGCGTGCGCTTCTACACCAAGCAGAAATCGATCATGCAGCGCTGGCCGGAGAGCATTGGCAAAGGCGCCGAATTTGTGATGCCCACGGCCAAATAAATCCCCCTGCGCGCCTTCGGCGCTGGCCTCGGCAACACCCACGATTCTTGATACGGTTTCGTGGGTTTTTTGTTTGTTTGGACGGCGCTGCGATTGGGGTGTACAACTCTCGCCACAGGCTGCTTGATTGGTGACGGGAACCGCCCGAACGCCGTTCGGGCGTGTCACTGAAGCCTGCCGCCGATCAGGTTTGAGAGCTTGCATTGAATGCCACACCGCTGAGCGGAAGGAGGCCACCATGCGCAAGCGTATTTATTGGCTGCTGCCCGATGTGGCCAGCGCACGCAGGACGATGGACGACATGCTGCTGGCTCGCATCGACGAGCGGGACATGCATTTTGTCGGCCGCGCAGACATCAAGCTTTCCGGCCTGCACGCGGCCAGCATCCTCCAGACATCCGATGTGGTGCGAGCCGCCCAGATGGGGGCGCTCATCGGGGCGGTCCTGGGTTCCGCGGCGGGCATCGTGGTGTCGTGGTATCTGCCGGTCGCTGGCGAGCCACCGCAAGGGGTCTGGGTCGTCGTGCTCGCGATGGTGGGCCTGGCCTTCGGAACCTGGGTCTCCAGCATGATCGGTGTGTCCACACCCAGCCAGCGGCTCCGGCGTTTCGAGCGGGCGATCCAGCAAGGACAGATCCTGCTGATGGTGGACGTGCCGCAAGGGCGCGTTGAGGAGATCGAGTCGCGGTTGCAGACCTTGCATCCCGAGGCCCATCTGGAAGGCGTCGAACCCAACATTCCGGCCTTCCCCTGAGATCCCCGGTCGCGGCAACAAGTCGCAGGGGCGCTACCACCGGAGGGAACCATGGACGTCGGGTCTCATCGATCACGGGGGGTGTTGCGGCGCGAGCCATTCGCTTGCGCTGGCGCGCCCTGGACACCATGGCCATCGCCGTCGCACTGCTGCTGATCGTCACCGGCACGGTGATCTTCCATTTGGTGACGCCCTGGTGGCTCACACCGCTGGCCTCGAACTGGCAATCGATGGACGACACGCTGACGATCACCGTCGTCGTCACCGGGCTGTTCTTTGTTGTCATCAACCTGTTCGTCATCTACACCCTGTGGCGCTTCCATCACCGTGCGGGCGCGCGCGCGGCCTACGAGCCGAACAACCACCGCCTGGAGCGCTGGCTGGGCGGCATCACCACCATTGGCATCGTGGCACTGCTGGCCCCGGGGCTGTGGGTGTACGCACGCTACGTCGACCCGCCGATGGACGCGATGCAGCTCGAAATTCTCGGCCAGCAATGGCAATGGCGTTTTCGCATGCCGGGTACGGACGGCCAGCTGGGCGTCACCGACCTGCGTTTCGTGTCGCCCGAAAACCCCTTCGGGCTGGACCCCGCCGACCCCGATGCGCAGGACGACGTGCTGATCGATGCCAACGAGGTTCACCTGCCGACGGACCGGTCGGTGAAAGTGCTGACGCGCTCGCACGATGTGCTGCACGACTTCTTCGTGCCGCAGTTCCGCGCACGCATGAACATCGTGCCGGGCCAGGTGAGCTGGTTCTGGTTCACCCCCACCCGGGCGGGACGTTTCGAGTCCCTGTGTGCGCAGCTGTGCGGTGTCGGACACCCGGCCATGCGCGGCGTGGTCGTGGTGGAGGATGCGACAGCCTGGTCGGCCTGGCTGCAACAGCAACCCACTTTCGCGGCGATGCGGGCCAGAGCCGACAGCGGCCCCGGTCTGCCCGACATGGCGGCGCAGGGCCGCGCCCTCGCGCAGGCCAAGGGCTGCGTGGCCTGCCACACGGTGGATGGCCAACCCGGCGTGGGACCGACCTGGAAGGGCCTGTTCGGCAAGACCGAGACCTTCACCGACGGCTCCACCGCGCGCGTCGACGAGGACTACCTGCGAGCCTTCATCCGCAACCCGAAGGCGCGCAACGTGAAAGGCTTTGCGCCGGTGATGCCGCAGATCGAACTGACTGCCAGCGAGCTCGACGCGCTGGTGGCCTATATCAGGACGCAGGGCGCCGAGCCCGCCCGACCCTGACCTCCACAGGGAGTCCGCCATGGCCCTCATCGACACCAGCCACCACGATGACGCTCCGCGCAGCTTCATCACGCGCTACGTCTGGAGCCAGGACCACAAGGTGATCGCGGTGCAGTACGCCTGCACAGCCATCGCGGTCGGGCTGGTCGGCCTGCTGTTGTCCAACCTGATGCGGCTGCAGATCGGTTTCCCTGGCGTGTTCGAGTTCATCAACGCCGAACGCTACTACCAGTACGTGACCATGCACGGGATGATCATGGTGATCTACCTGCTCACGGCGCTGTTCCTCGGCGGCTTCGGCAACTACCTGATCCCGTTGATGGTGGGCGCGCGCGACATGGTGTTCCCGTACATGAACATGCTGAGCTTCTGGACCTACCTGCTCAGCGTGATCGTGCTGATGGCCAGCTTCTTCGTGCCGGGAGGCCCCACCGGCGCAGGCTGGACGCTGTACCCGCCGGCGGCCATCCTGCCCGGCACGCCAGGGTACGACTGGGGCATCATCCTCATGCTGGTCTCGCTGCTGATCTTCATCGTGGCCACCACGATGGGCGGCCTGAACTACGTCACCACGGTGCTGCAGGCGCGCTGCGAAGGCATGACGCTGCTGCGCATGCCGCTGTCGGTGTGGGGCATCTTCGTGGCCACCATCCTGGCGCTGCTGGCGTTTCCGGCGCTCTTCGTGAGCGGCGTGATGATGCTGCTGGACAAGACCCTGGGCACCAGCTTCTTCATGCCCGCACTCATCTCGATGGGGCAGGCCACCGGCACCAAGGGCGGCAGCCCGCTGCTGTTCCAGCACCTGTTCTGGTTCTTCGGCCACCCCGAGGTCTACATCGTCGCGCTGCCGGCCTTCGGCATCGTCTCCGACCTCATCAGCGTGCATGCGCGCAAGGCGATCTTCGGCTACCGCACCATGGTCTGGGCCATCGTGGTCATCGGGGGGCTGAGCTTCGTGGTCTGGGCGCACCACATGTTCGTGAGCGGCATGAACCCCTGGTTCGGCTTCTTCTTCGCCACCAGCACGCTGATCATCGCGGTGCCCACGGCGATCAAGGTCTACAACTGGGTGCTCACGCTGTGGCGCGGCGACATACACCTCACGCTGCCGATGCTGTTCACGCTGGCCTTCATGCTCACCTTCCTGGCCGGCGGGCTGACGGGGCTGTTCCTGGGCAACGTCAGCGTGGACATCCCGCTCTCGGGCACCTATTTCGTGGTCGCCCACTTCCACATGGTGATGGGCGTGGCGCCGCTGCTGGTGGTGTTCGGCGCCATCGTGCACTGGTACCCCCTGGTCACCGGCCGCATGCTCGACGAAGGCCTGGGGCGCGTCCACTTCTGGGTCACCTTCCTCGGCACCTACGCGATCTACTTCCCGATGCACTACCTGGGTGTGATGGGCATGCCGCGGCGCTACTACGAGTATGCGGACTACGCGTTCATTCCCGCCTCGGCCCACACGCTCAACGCCTTCATCACCGTGGTGGCCTTGATCGTGGGCGCGGCGCAACTGCTGTTCGTCTACAACCTGCTGTGGAGCGCCTGGCGCGGGCGCCGTGCCGAGCCCAACCCCTGGCGCGCGGCCTCGCTGGAATGGGCCACGCCGCACACGCCACCGCGCCATGGCAACTGGGGCCCGCAGCTGCCGGTGGTGCACCGCTGGGCCTATGCCTACAGCGTGCCGGGTGTGGCACAGGATTTCATTGCCCAAAACGCGCCGGCGCAGGCCGGTGGCCAGGAGCCCGAGGCGTCTGCGTTGCCGACCACGCCTCGTGACGGAGCCCGATCATGAACATCACCACATTGCATGTCGGAGACCCGGCCGCCACCCGGGCGCGTGCCGCAGCGACCGGCCTGTGGCTGTTCATGGGCGTGGTCAGCACGCTGTTCGGTCTGTTCATCGTCGCCTACGCGATGCGCATGGAGGCGGTCGACTGGTCGCCGATCGCGATGCCGTCCCAGCTGTGGCTGAGCAGCGGGTTGCTGCTGGCCGGTGGTCTGCTGCTGCAGCGCGCGGCCACGGCGGCGCATGCGCTGCGCCACGCCCAGGCGCGGCGTCTGCTGCTGGCCGGCGGCGTGGCTGCGATGGCCTTTCTGGGCTCGCAGCTGTGGGCCTGGCAAAGCCTGCTGGACGCCCGCGTGGTGCTCGCGGGCAACCCGGCGGCCAGCTTCTTCTATGTGCTCACCGTGCTGCACGGGCTGCATGTGATCGGTGGCCTCGTGGCCTGGAGCGCCACCGTGCAGGCGGCCGGGCCGCCACCGGTCGAGCCGCGGCGCCTGGCGCTGCACATCACGTTGTGCGCACGCTACTGGCACTTCCTGTTCGCCGTGTGGGTCGTGCTGTTCGCCGCGCTCGGCTGGCTGACGCCGGAAGTGGTGCGCTTCATTTGCGGCCGCGCCTGAAAGACCACCATGAGCAGCGTCACTGTCCGAGCCGCCCCACCGAGCACCGGGACACCCGACTCGGCGACGGGGCTGCGCGGGCTGGTGGCCGACTGGTCGTCCGACCGCCAGGCCTTCCACGTCGCCTGGGGCAAGGCGATGATGTGGTTCTTCCTGCTCAGCGACACCTTCGTGTTCGGCAGCTTCCTCACCGGCTACATGGCGGTGCGCATGTCCACCACCGTGCCGTGGCCGAACCCGAGCGAGGTCTTCGCGCTGCACGTCGGCGGCGCCGACGTGCCGCTGCTGCTGATCGCGGTGATGACCTTCGTGCTCATCACCAGCAGCGGCACCATGGCGATGGCCGTCAACTGCGCCTACCGCCGTGACCGTGTCAACGCGGCGCGGCTGATGTTCGTGACCGCGGCCTTCGGCGCCCTGTTCGTGGGCATGCAGGCCTTCGAGTGGACCAAGCTGATCGTGGACGAGGGCGTTCGCCCCTGGGGCAACCCGATGGGCGCGGCGCAGTTCGGCTCCAGCTTCTTCATGATCACCGGCTTTCACGGCCTGCACGTCTCGGCCGGGGTGATCTACCTGCTGGTGGTTGCGGTGCGCCTGCTGCGCGGACGCTACGAGAGCCGCGGGCACTACCAGATCGTCGAGATCACCGGCCTCTACTGGCATTTCGTCGATCTGGTGTGGGTCTTCATCTTTGCCTTGTTCTACCTGTGGTGAACGCCATGCAGACGACGCACGACACCCTCGCCGGGCAGCAACAGCACCCGATCGGCCTGTACCTGAAGGTCTGGGCGCTGCTCTTTGTGCTGAGCATGATGTCTTACGCCGTGGACTATTACCACCTGCAGGGTCTGTGGCGCTGGAGCCTGATCCTGCTCTTCATGCTGCTGAAGGCAGGCCTGATCGTGGCCGTGTTCATGCACCTGGCCTGGGAGCGGCTGGCGTTGATCTGCGCCATCTTGCTGCCACCGCTCGCCTTGGTGGCGTTGGTGGGGCTGATGGCTTCGGAGGCCGGCTACGTGAACCTGACGCGGCTGCTCTTCTTCCGCTAGGGCCTGTGCCATGCCTGAGCCTCCCACCGCACTGGTCGCGTCACCGCCGCGTGGCGGGGTGACGTCCTGGCGCAGTTATGCCGAACTGGTGAAGCCACGTGTCATCGCGCTGATGATGTTCACGGTGGTCGTCGGCATGCTGCTGTCACAAGCGGGGTGGCCCCACTGGACGGTGCTGGCCTTCGGCACGCTGGGCATCGGCCTCGTGGCCGCTGGCGCGGCCGCCGCCAACCACGTGATCGACCAGCGCATCGACGCGCTGATGGCGCGCACGCGCGGCCGGCCGCTGCCGCGCGGTGTGCTGGGCACGGCGCAGGCCGTCGTCTTTGCCGCCACCCTGGTGACGTCCGGTCTGGCGTTGCTGCTGTGGGTGAGCAACCTGCTGTGCACCGCGCTCACGCTGGCATCGCTGCTGGGTTATGCCGTGGTCTACAGCCTGGTGCTCAAGAAGCGCACGCCACAGAACATCGTCATCGGAGGCGCCGCCGGTGCAGCGCCTCCGCTGCTGGGGTGGGTGGCGGTGACGGGGCAGGTGGACGCGGGCGCACTGGCGCTGTTCCTCATCATCCTGATCTGGACGCCGCCGCATTTCTGGACCCTGGCGATCCACCGCCGCGAGGACTACGCCCGCGCCGGCATCCCGATGCTGCCGGTGGTGCGTGGCGTGCCGTACACCACCGCGCACATCCTGTACTACAGCATCGCCCTGGGTGGGGTGTCGCTGCTGCCGGTGGCAATCGGCTTGAGCGGCCCGGTCTATCTGGTCGGTGCACTCGTGCTCGGCGCGCGCTTCATCGCCTTCGCCTGGCGCCTGCGCCGGGACAGCGCGCTGGCGATGCCCACCTTCCGCTATTCCATCGTCTACCTGTTCGCGCTGTTTGCGCTGCTGCTGGCCGACCACTGGCTGGCGGCCTCAGGCTGGTCCAGCTGATGGGTCCAACCGAGCGCACCACCCAAGGACGGCACGGCGGCAGCCATGAGGCAGCGCATTGAATCGGAGGTCGCCATGTCCGTTCCTGACCGCTTGTCATCTTTCCTGCTGGTGCACGACGCCGACTACGACCTGCAGCCCCATCGGCACTCCCGCGGCAGCTCGGACAGCGCCCATGCCGCCCATGTGCCACCGCACCAGCTGGCCAAGGCGGTGGTGCTGGAAGATGACGCCGGCTGCGTGATGGCCGTGGTGCCGGCCGATCGCTACGTGCGGCTGGGCCGGGTTTCGCAGCTGTTGGCGCGCCAGCACCTGCGCCTGGCCGACGAGAATCGCATTGCCGCGCTGTTCCCGGATTGCGAACGCGGTGCCGTACCCGCGCTGGGCATGGCCTGGGGCCTGGAGACGGTGGTCGATGACGAACTCGAGAACCTGAGCGTGGTCTACATCGAGTGCGGCGATCACGAGCGGCTGCTCAGGCTGGAGCACAGGCAATTCCATGCGCTGATGCGCTAGGCACGGCATGGGCAGTTCAGCGGATTGCGCATCCACTGAACCTGAACCACCGCAGCCAAACCGCGGCGAAGTCGCCGGCCCTCATTCCACGAGGTCGCGGTAGGCGTGCCAGCTGGCATGTGCCAACCAGGGGAATATGACGATCATGCCCAGCATGAGGGTGGCGAAGCCGATCAGCACCAGACCCGCGATCAGCGCGGCCCACACCGCCATGGCACCCGGGTTCGCCAGGCAGCAGCGCATGCTCGTGATGGTGGCTGTCACCGCGTCAACCGGCCGGTCGAGCAGCAGCGGCGCACTCACCACCGACAGCGTGAACACCATGACCGCGAACGCGGCGCCAACACCAAAGAATGCCAGCAACAGTGGCCAGTACTCACCCGAAAACAGCACGTTCTGGACCACCGCCGACAGGTCGGGCACGGTACCACCGTAGGAGAGCGCGAAGATGATCGCAGCGACCCGCTCCCACAAGATCAGCGACAGCGTCAGCAGGAGGCCGAACAAGGCGATCGAACCGGTGTTGGACCGCCACGCGAACATGGCCCGCGCCATATCGATGCGTTCGTGGCGCTCGATTTGCGCCGACATGGCGTACAGCCCGATGGCCACGAACGGCGCCACCAGCAAGAAGCCACCGATAAAAGCCGGCACCAGGTAGGTGGCGCCCCAGCTGAGGGCCAACAGCATCACGCCGAAGGCGGTGATGTACAGGCCGTAGGCCAGGCTGGATCGGCCCGATTGGGCGAGGTCCGCGTAGCCGTGGCGCAGCCACACGAGCGGCTGCATGGTTTCGACTCGGCGCACATGGGGGGTGTCCACGGCCGCGTGTCTTTCAAGGGCATGGTCCATGACGGTCTCCTGCTTGAAGGGGCCAACGCAGATCGGCCCGCCCGCAGGCTGCGGTCATCGGTGGTGCGGCCAGCCAGCCACCCGCCCCTCGTCGGCGGCGCAGGGTGCCGACCACGCCACGGGTCGACATGCACAGGCAATGCTAGACCCGT
The DNA here is from genome assembly GCF_048590325.1 of Hydrogenophaga sp. ZJX-1. NCBI lineage: Bacteria > Pseudomonadati > Pseudomonadota > Betaproteobacteria > Burkholderiales > Comamonadaceae > Hydrogenophaga > Hydrogenophaga sp. ZJX-1. Next base: position 573,691 of record NZ_JBMBRA010000002.1, on the reverse strand, counting down.
GCGGCGCGCTGTGGCTGATGTCTGCGACCCCAGCAGGGTTTTCTAGGTGAAAACCAGTATCACCGTCGCCATGCTGCGGTTTCCTGTTTCAGTTGGGTCGACAAACTGCCGATACGGGCCTGTGCGTGTGCAAAGCGGCTGGGTCACGCCACCCTGTGTGCACCAGCCACCCATCTGTGAAAACCACTCAATTCTGGGGAGCCTTTCAACAATGAACTTCTTTTCTCAACGCCGTCTTGGGCAAAGGTTGGCCTGGGGCTTCGGGACCGTCCTGGCACTGCTGCTGGGTATTGCCGCCTTGTCCCTGATCGGAATGCAGAACCTGAACCGCACGTTGCAGGAGGTCGTGATCCAGGGGGGACATCGCACGGCGGCAGTCGTTGGCATGGAGCGAAGCGCCTATCGATTCATGTCCTCGTTGCGCGACATTCGTGGCTCCGAACTGTCCGACAGCGAGGCGATGATGAAGCGCCTCAGACAGGACTGGGACACCTATCTGAACAAGGAGAAAGCCGCCAAAGAGAGCCTCCCTGCGAACGATGCGAGCGTGGCAGCCCTGTTTGACCAGGTGGGTCAGCGGGCCCGGGCGGTTCATGAGGTGATCCCTTTGGGCGAGAAGGAGAGTGGCGGGCGTGGGGAGCCTGCCATCTTCTTTGCCATCTCCCTCGCCCTGGGGCAGGATGCGGCGGCATGGAACACCAAGTACCACCAGTGGTCAGAGGGGCTGGTGGCGCTGTCCGCCTGGGATGATCGCGCCAAGGAAGCTTCGGTGGCAGAAGCCTCAGCCACGGCTGACGGGGCGCAAAAGGTGGTGGTCGCCGGCAGCTTCATCGCCCTGCTGTTCGGTGCCCTGACCGGATGGCGCATCACGCGCGATGTGACGCGGGGCTTTTCCGCGACGGTGGAGGCCACCGAGCGCCTGGCCCGGCACGATCTCTCGGTACCGGTCGAGACGGGCTTCAATGGAGAGTTGGGCGTCCTGGCGCGTTCGCTCGAACTGATGCGCGTGGCACAGCACGAACTGGCGCTGGGCGTGCGCCAGGCTTGCGGAGGCATTGCCACGGCCAGCGCCGAGATCGCCCAGGGCAGCCTGGACCTGAGCGGGCGTGCCGAGATGGCTGCCACGAACATGCAAGGGGCCATCGGAGCCCTGACCCAGCTCAACGCGTCGGTCGATCAGTCGGCGCAGTCGGCGCAGTCGGCCAACGCGCTCGCCTCGGAGGCGCAAACGGCTGCCACGCGTGGCGACCATGTGGTGGGGCAGGCCGTGGCGACCATGAACGAGATCGACGCGGCCTCGCGCCAGATCGCCGACATCACCGCCATCATCGATGGCATCGCGTTCCAGACCAACATCCTGGCGCTCAACGCCGCTGTGGAGGCCGCCCGCGCCGGCGAGCAGGGCCGGGGGTTTGCCGTGGTGGCGGCGGAAGTGCGCAGCCTGGCGCAGCGCAGCGCAACGGCCGCGCGCGAGATCAAAAGCCTGATCGAGGCGACGCTGGAAAAGGTGGCCTCGGGCAGCGAACACGTCAAACGGGCCGGTGGCGCCACCCATGAAATCATGACCTCGGTGCAACGGGTCTCCGCCACGATAGCCTCGATCACCGGAGAAACGGCGCAACAGCGCCAAGGCATTGGTCAGGCCAACGCGTCGGTCAGCGAGCTGGACCAGGGCGCGCAGCAAAACGCCGCACTGGCCGAGCAGTCGGCCGCTGCGGCCTCGTCGTTGCAGGACCAGGCTGAGCGCCTGAAGACCCTGGTCGAACGTTTCAGGCTGGAGCGCTCTCCCGCCTGAAGACGGGGGCACGTCGATGGGCACCTCCCTTGAAGCCAAGATCCTCTCAGGGCTGCTCAAGAGGCGGTGCATGCGGCGAAGCGAATGGGTAGAGTGGTGGGTTCATCCCCCATGAACGCAGGAGACCCACCATGTACACCGCCGCTCCCACGCGCTACGACAGCATGCCCTACCGCCTGTGCGGTCGCAGCGGTCTGCGCCTGCCCGCCATTTCGCTCGGTCTGTGGCACAACTTCGGTGACAGCTCGCACCTGGAAACCCAGCGCGCCATGCTGCGCACCGCGTTTGATCTGGGCATCACCCACTTCGACCTCGCCAACAACTACGGCCCGCCCGCCGGCAGCGCCGAGACCAATTTTGGTGAACACCTGCGGCGCGACTTCCGGCCCTACCGCGACGAACTGCTGATCTCCACCAAGGCCGGCTGGGACATGTGGCGCGGGCCCTATGGTCAGGGCGGCGGTTCGCGCAAGTACCTGCTCGCCAGCCTCGACCAGAGCCTGAAGCGCATGGGCCTGGACTATGTCGACATCTTCTATTCGCACCGCTACGACCCGGACACGCCGCTCGAAGAAACCATGGGCGCGCTGGCCACCGCCGTGCAACAGGGCAAGGCGCTCTACGTCGGTATCTCCAGCTACTCGGCCGGCAAGACCCGCGAGGCCGCGGCCATCCTGCGGCAGATGGGCGTGCCGCTGTTGATCCACCAGCCGTCCTACAGCCTGCTCAACCGCTGGATCGAGGGCGAACTGCTCGACACCCTGCAGGACGAGGGCATCGGCTGCATCGCCTTCAGCCCGCTGGCCCAGGGCCTGCTGACCAACAAATACCTGGGCGGCATCCCTGAAGATTCGCGCATCAACCAGCCGGGCGGCGGCTCCTTCAAGCTGGAACACCTCAGCGAGCAGAACCTGACCCATGTGCGGGCGCTCAACGAGATCGCCTTCAACCGCGGTCAGAGCCTGGCGCAGATGGCGGTGGCCTGGGTGCTGCGCCAGCCCGGCATGACCTCGGCCCTGATCGGCGCCAGCCGCCTGGAGCAGATCGTGGATCTGGCGGGCGCGCTGAACAACCTCGCCTTCAGCGCCGAAGAGCTGGCAGCGATCGACCAGCACGCGGTGGAAGGCGGCATCAACCTCTGGAAGAAGCCGTCCACCGATCAGCGGCCCTGACGGTCGTTCAGAGCCCGGTCAGAAAGCGGGCAATTGCCGCGTTCACCACCGGGGCGTGGGTGATGGGCCCCATGTGGCCCAGATCGTCGAACGTCAGCCGTTCCACCTGTGGCAGGGTGGCGCACAGCAGGCGGGCCACGCCGCCCGCCGACGCGGGCGAGCGCCCGCCCACCATGTAGAGCACCGGCACATCGAGCGCAGAAAAGTCCGCCAGCGTTGTGGCTTCGTTGAACAGCGTATGGCCCCAGCGCCGCACCTGCCGGACCGATTCGGCCATGGCGGGCTTGCGTGGGGCGGGCGTGGCCGCCCAGCTGCCCGGGCCCATCCAGTGGTCGATGAAATGCCCGGCGGCGCTGTCGGTGTCGCAGCGGTCCAGCGCCTCGCCCGCGGCCGCGACGGCGTGGCGGATGCCGTCGGCCTCGTTCGGCGCGGGGGCTTCCTGTTCCAGCAGCGAAAACAGCGTGGGCTCGTACAGCGCCAGGGCGCGCACCCGGCCGGGGTGGCGCAGCGCTGCGATCAGTGCAACCGCCGCGCCGTAGGAGTGGCCCACCAGCACCAGCGGCGAACCGGCGCGTGCGAGCACCGGCGCCAGCAGCGCGACCTCATCGTCCAGTCGCAGGGGCTGGTCGGCCGGCCAGGCCGGGCTTTTGCCGGCGTCGTAACCATCGGGTGCCAGCACATGGCAGGTCGGCGACAGCAGCTCCATGAGCTCGCGCCACTGGCCTGAATGGCTGGCGTTCGAGTGCAGGCACACCACGCCCGGGCCGGCGCCGGCTTCGCGGAAGAAGGGGTCGGGTCGAGACATGCGGGGCTCCCATCTGTGGGGGGGGTGGTGGGCGCCCGCCGGGTGGTCGTGCTTTGGCTGGTGCGCGACCGGCGCGCGTCAGCTCAGCACCACGCTGGAGAGCCGCCGGCGGTAGGTGGCCACGGTCGGGTCTTCCGGTGGCACCTGGCCTTCGGCCACCTTGGGCTTGGGCGGTTCGATGATGTCGAGGATGGCGATGAAGGTCTTGCGCGCCAGCTCTTCGCTCCAGGCCTTGTCGCGCATCAGGATCTCCAGCAGCTCGTCCATGGCCGGGACGAACTGGTTGTGCGCCATCAGCAGCTGGGCGAGGGCGAAGCGGCTGTCGAAGTCGCGCTTGTTGGTGGCGATCTTGGCCTGCAGCTCGGCGGCGCGCGCTTCGGGGTCGGCCACACCGTCCTGCGCATCGCGCGCCTTCATCCAGCGGTTGAGCGAGTCGAGCCGGCGCACGGCCAAGGACTTGGCGATCACCGGGGCGAAGGCCACCTTGGCTTCGTCGTCGCGTTCCAGCTCCAGCAGCAGCTTCACGAGGTCGAAACGCGCGTCGTCGTTGTTGGGGTCGGTCTGCACCGCCTGCTGCAGCTTGGCCAGAGCGCCTTCCACGTCGCCGTCGGCCAGGGCGTCCAGCGCCGCGGCTTCTTCGACGGCAGCTTCCACTTCTTCGGCCGCGGGCAGGTGTTTGTCGAGGAATTCCTTGATCTGGCCTTCGGGCAAGGCGCCCATGAAACCGTCGACCGGCTGGCCGTTCATGAGCAGCACGCAGGTGGGGATGCTGCGGATGCCGAAGGCCTGGGCGAGCTGCTGTTCCTCGTCGGAATCGATCTTCACCAGCTTGAAGCGCCCGGCGTAGTCGGTCTCGATTTTTTCCAGCAACGGGCCGATGACCTTGCAGGGGCCGCACCAGGGGGCCCAGAAATCGACCAGCACGGGCGTTTGCATCGAAGCTTCGATGACTTCGGTTTCAAAGTTGGCGACGGTGACGTTGATCATGGGAAAGGCTCTGGAAATGGGCGCACATCGCCGACGGCGGGGCGCGAAACGTAAAATCGACACTTTACCGGAGCGGGGCCGATTTCCCGAACCGGTCCCCCACGCCGGCCCTTCGGGCGCCCGGCAGAAAGCCCCTCCATGAGTTCCATCCAGGTGGGCGTGGTCATGGGTTCCAGCAGCGACTGGGACACCATGCAGCACGCCGTGCAGATCCTCAAAGACTTCGGCATTGCGCACGAGGCGCGCGTGGTCTCGGCGCACCGCATGCCCGACGACATGTTTGCCTACGCCGAGGCCGCCGTCGGCCGCGGCCTCAAGGCCATCATCGCCGGCGCCGGTGGCGCGGCGCACCTGCCTGGCATGATCGCGGCCAAGACCGTGGTGCCGGTGCTGGGTGTGCCGGTGATGTCGAAAGCGCTGTCGGGTGTCGATTCGCTGCACTCCATCGTTCAGATGCCCAAGGGCGTGCCGGTGGCTACGTTCGCCATCGGTGCTGCCGGTGCGGCCAACGCGGCACTGTTTGCCGTGGCCCTGCTGGCCAACGAAGACCCGGCCCTGCGCGCAAAGCTCGAAGCCTTCCGCGCTGCTCAGACAGATGCGGCCCGCCAGATGACATTGCCTTCTTGATCCCATGAGCCTCAAACCCCTTTTGCCCGGCGCCCTGTCCGACCGTGGCCAGCAGATGACCCTGGGTGTCATGGGCGGCGGCCAGCTCGGCCGCATGTTCGTGCAGGCCGCGCAAGCCATGGGCTATTTCACGGCGGTGCTGGATCCGGACCCGGCCAGCCCGGCCGGGCAGATCAGCCACTACCACATCGAAACGCCGTACGACGACGAGCAGGGCCTGGCGCAGCTGATGCAGCGCTGCGATGCCATCACGACCGAGTTCGAGAATGTGCCCGCCCCCGCGCTGCTCACGCTGGGCGCACACCGGCCGGTTGCGCCGTCTTCGGCCTGCGTGGCCGTGGCGCAGGACCGCATCCAGGAGAAGGCGCACTTCGTCGCTTGTGGCCCGATCAGCGGCGTCTTCCCCGCGCCCTACGCGGCCATCGAGTCGAGCGAGTTGCTGGCCGCGGTGCCGGCCGATCTGCTGCCCGGCATCGTGAAAACCGCGCGGCTGGGGTACGACGGCAAGGGCCAGATCCGTGTCAAGACCCGCGAAGAACTCGCCGCCGCCTGGGACCAGCTGGGCCGCGTGCCCTGCGTGCTGGAAAAGCTGATGCCGCTGCAGAGCGAGTGCTCGGTGCTGGTGGCGCGCGGTGCCGGCGGCCAGGTGGTGAGTTTCCCGGTGCAGGCGAACACGCACCACGATGGCATCCTCGCGATCACCGAGGTGTTTGAGGGTGCCGTGCCGGCCGACCTGGCCGCACGCGCGCAGGCCAGCACGGTGGCGATCGCGAACCACCTGAACTACGTGGGCGTGTTGTGCGTCGAGTACTTCGTGGTGGACAACGGTCAGGGTGGCGCGGACCTGATCGTGAACGAAATGGCGCCGCGCCCGCACAACAGCGGCCACTACACGCAGAACGCCTGCGACATCTCGCAGTTCGAGGCGCAGGTGCGCGCACTGGCCGGCCTGCCGCTGCCCGTGCCGCGCCAGCACAGCCCGGCCATCATGGTCAACCTGCTGGGCGACCTCTGGTTCAACGCCAATGGTGTGCGCCCTCAGGCCAGCGAGCGGCCGGTGTCGCCGCCCTGGGCGCAGGTGCTGGCGCTGCCCGGTACCCACCTGCACCTGTACGGCAAGCTCAGTGCGCGCCCGGGCCGCAAGATGGGCCACCTGAACATCACCGGCAGCTCGGTGGCGCAGGTGCGCGAGACCACCGCCCGGGTGCTGGCACTGCTGGGCCTCCCCGCGCTTCCCTGACTCTATGTCGCTCTGTCTGCATGCCAGCGACCCGGCGGCTGTCGAATCCGCCGCCCAGCGCCTCGCCGCGGGTTCGCTGGTCGGCATGCCGACCGAAACCGTCTATGGCCTGGCGGCCGATGCCGGCAACGCCAGCGCGGTGCAGCGCATCTTCGAGGCCAAGGGCCGGCCGAGCGACCACCCGCTGATCGTGCACATTCCGCCTGCCGAGGCGGGCGGCTGGCGCGCCGCAGTGGCGCCGTTCGCGCGCGAGGTGCCGGCGTTTGCCGCCGCGCTGATGCAGGCTTTCTGGCCCGGTCCGCTGACGCTGATCCTGCCGCGCCGGCCCGAGGTGGCGGCGGTGGCCGCGGGCGGGCAGGATTCGGTGGGCCTGCGCTGCCCCTCGCACCCGGTGGCGCAGGCGCTGCTGCGCGCGGCGCGCGCGCACGGTGTGCACGGCGTGGCCGCGCCCAGTGCCAACCGTTTCGGCCGCGTCAGCCCCACCACCGCCGCGCACGTGGCCGAAGAGTTCGCTGAACTGCCGGACGACGCGCTGCTCATCCTGGACGGTGGCGCCTGCCCGGTGGGCATCGAGTCCACCATCGTGGACTGTTCGCGCGGCGCCCCGGTGTTGCTGCGCCCCGGCCTGATCACGCCAGCGCAGATCGAAGCCGCTTGCGGACAGCCGCTGCGCGCGCGCGACGAGGCCGCGCCGCGCGCCTCCGGCACGCTCGAATCGCACTACGCGCCGCGCGCCAAGGTTCGGTTGATGGCGGCACCGCAGCTGAAGGCGGCACTCGACGTGCTGGGCCCGGACGCGAAACACATCGCGGTCTATGCCCGCGCGCCCCTGAAAACGGCGCGTGGCGTGGCCCTGCGCCGCATGCCCGACGACGCCGCCCAGGCCGCGCAGGCGCTGTTTGCGGTGTTGCGCGAGCTCGATGCCACGGGCGTCAAGCTCATCTGGGTGGAAACGCCGCCCGAAGGCGCCGACTGGGACGGCGTGCGCGACCGCCTGCAACGCGCATCGGCGTGAGGTGAAACACCGCCGCCTGTCGGGCTGGGCCGTTGTCGCTGCGCTGCCCCAGGCGATGGGCGGCTTGGTCTGGCTGCTGGCACAAGAAATACAGCCAGCGCATCCCGGGCGCTCAGTCCGGCTGCGCAGCGGTCCATTCCACCAGCGCTTCCAGCGCCGGCCGCGCGGCGCTGGCGTTCGGGTGGTTGATGAACCCCACGACCGCGTAGCGCGTGCCGTTCAACGCATTCACATAACCGGCCACGCCGGTCACGTCGCGCAGCGTGCCGGTCTTGAGCCAGGCGTTGCCCCGTGCGGCGCTGCGCGGCGAGCGCGCCATGCGCGCGGCCGTGCCGCTGACGCCCGCCACCGACAGCGACTGCACGAACTGCGCGCCCTTGGGATGGGCCGCGGCGTGGCGCAGCAGGCCGGCCAGCGCGTCGGCGGTGATGCGTTCGTCGCGCGAGAGCCCCGAGCCGTTGTCCATGACCGGGGGCGCATGGCGGATGCCGAAGGTGGTTGTCCACCAACGGGCCACCACGTCGCGTGAGCGCTCGAACCGCCCCGCGCGCAGCGGCGTGAAGTGTTCACGCGGCACGGTGCGCGCCTCCTGCCGCACCGGGTTGAGCCGGCCCAGCGTGAGGAACACCTGCTGCGCCATCACGTTGTTGCTCCACTGGTTGACGTCGGTGATGATGTCCGAGAGCGGCAGCGAATGGGCTTCGTGCAACAGGGTGGCGCCGGGCGGGGTGAGCCCGTTGCGCACCTGACCGGTGAGGGCGCCGCCGCTGGCGCGCCACAGGCCTTCGAGGGCGCGCGCCGCATAGCTGGCCGGGTCCTGGTAGGCCACGGGCCAGACGCGTTCGCCGCAAGCCAGCGGGTACTGGCCCTCGAAACGGATGGCATTGGCGTCGTCAAACCGCGCCTGCAAGGCGCCGCGCCAGTCGCCGCAGCCTTTGCGCGAGAGCGGCACGGTGGGGTCGATGATCAGCCCCGCCATGGGCGGCTCGCTCAGCACATGGGCGACACCGAGGGCGCTGTCGGGCTGGAATTTCAGGACCACCGACTTGAAGTTCACCAGCAACGCGTCGGGGCTGGCGTTGTAAGGCCGCAGGGCCTCGCCGTCGAAGGCGCCGGGATCGCTCGCGGCCAGCTCGAAGGCGCTGTGGTCGAGCACCACATCGCCCAGCACCACCTGCACCCCCCGGTCCTGCAGGGCGAAAAAAGCCGTCTGGATGCGCTCCAGCACCAGTTTGGGGTCGCCACCGCCCTGGATGTAGAGGTTGCCGCGCAGGGCGCCGTTGTCCACCACACCGTCGGTGTAGAAGCGCGTGCGCCAGGTGAAGTCGGGGCCCAGCAGGTCGATGGCGGCGTAGGTGGTCACCAGCTTCATGACCGAGGCCGGGTTGATGGGCTGCCCGGCGCGGTGGCGCAGGCGCTCGCCGCTGTTGCCGGACACCGGCACGACCAGGGCCGACACGGCGCTGGCGGGCACCGCGGCACGCCGCAGCGCGGCCTGCACCGTGGGGGGCAGGGCGTCATCGGCCAGCGCCGCGACCGGGAGCGCCAGGGCGCCGAGCAGGCCGGCGCCGAGCGCGCGCCACCAGGCGCCCCCGGGGGTGGGGCGCGGGCGCCGGGGGCGTTCGGTAGGCGGGGTGGTCGACATGGCAGGGATTATGGAACCGGAGGGGCGCTTCAACGGCCCCGCCCGGCGGCCGCATCGCGCAACAGCGCCATTGCTCACGACTTGGTGGATGTCCCGACGAACGCGGCCCCGGATGTGGCTCGCCGATAATGGCCGGATGCCTTCTGCCGCTTCCCCTGCCTCTCCCCCGCTGCGCCTGCTGGCCATCGAAACCAGCACCGACACCCTCTCGGTGGCGGTGGGTGGTGGCGCGCCGGGTGAGGCGCCGTGGCAGCACACCGGACCGGGTGCTGCGCAAGCCTCGGCGACGTTGTTGCCGGTGGTGCAGTCGCTGCTGGCGCAGGCCGGGTGGACGCTGCCGGAACTGGACGCGCTGGTGTTTGCGCGCGGTCCCGGGTCGTTCACCGGCTTGCGCACCGCGTGTGCCGTCGCCCAGGGGCTGGCCTACGGCGCCCAGGGTGCGGGGCGCGAAGGCGGTGTGCCGGTCCTGCCGGTCGATACCTTGCTGGCGCTGGCCGAAGAAGCCCGCCACCAGCGGGCGCTGGCCGGGCAGGCGCCTTCCCGCGTGATCGCGGCCCTGCTCGATGCCCGCATGGACGAGATGTATGTGGCGCTCTACGCCTGCGGCCCGCTGGGGCTGGATCCGGTGCCCCTGCAGCCGCCGCGCCTGTGCGCGCCGGCCGATCTGGGGGAGTGGCTGCAGCAAGGCTTGCCGCAGGCGTTGACGCCCGACGACTGCCTGCTGGCCGGCAATGTGTTTCCCAGCTACGGCGTGCAGTTCAGCGACCTGGCCGGCGAGCGCCAGACCGCCCTGCCCACGGCCGCAGCCCTGCTGCGGCTGGCGCCAGCGCTGCTCGCTGCCGGGTGTGCGGTGGCGGCGCACGAGGCGCTGCCGCTCTACGTGCGCGACAAGGTGGCGCAGACCACGGCCGAGCGCGAACGCCTGCGGCTGGAGCAGCTGGTGCGCCTGTCCGCGCCCGTGTCGGCGGTGACGCCGCTGGACGCCTGAGAGGCCGACCGATGGCGAACACGAACCGGTCTGTCGAGGCTTCTTCCGCCAGCGCGCCGAAGGTGCCGGTGTGGTCTGCGGGCGACTGGCCGCAGACCGGCGCCAGCGCGCGCCCCGCACCGGCCGCGGAGCGGCGCATCGCCTTCGAGCCGGTGACCGCTGCCGACCTGGACGCAGTGTGTGAGGTGGAAAAATCCGCCTACACCCACCCCTGGACACACAAACACTTTGCCGATTCGCTGGCCTCGGGTTATCCGGCGGTGATGCTGCTGGGCGAGGCCCTGCCGGGCGAGGCGGTGCATCCCCGGCGGGCCGATGGCCGCGCACTGCTCGGCTACCTGGTGGCGATGCCCGGCGTGGACGAGGTGCACCTGCTCAACATCACCGTGGCCCCGGCGCACCAGCGCCAGGGCTGGGCGCGTTTCATGCTCGACGCGCTGGTGCTGTGGTCGCGCAGCCAGGGGGCGCAGTGGCTGTGGCTGGAGGTGCGCGCCAGCAACGCACCGGCACGCGCCCTGTACGAAGGCTATGGCTTCCAGCAGGTGGGCGTGCGCCGCGGCTATTACCCGGCCAGCCATTTCCAGCGCGAAGACGCGGTGGTCATGAGCCTGAACCTGGTGGCGCTGGCGAGTGGCGGGAGAGCGGCATGAGCGCCGCCCGGCCGTTCCGAAGGCGCTCAGCCCCGCAGTGCGCAGTGCGGAGGGTGGTCCAATGAGCGCAGCGCCGGGCGCTGCCAAGCAAGCTCGCAACGCAGCCCGCAGGGCGAAGGTACCCCAGTGAACGACGCCACGACCCACGACACCGCCGACCAGCCCGACACCTCGTTCGTGCCGCAGCTCGACGCGCGCCAGCGCGCCATGCTGGCCGAGATGGGGGTGCGCGTCTGGGCACCCCGGCCGCCCGTGGCCGCGCAGGTCACAGCGCCCGTGGCGGCCGAAGTGCCACCCGCTGCGGTGGCGCGCACTCCCGCACCTTCGTCAGTGCCAGCACCCGCCGCACCCGCCACGCGGCCCGCACCGGTGCGGGCGCCGATGAACGAAGCGGTGGTGGCCGCACCCCAGCCGGTTGCCGCACCGGTCCGACTTCGCCCGGCGGGTGTGGACACCATGGACTGGCCGGCGCTGCAAGCCGCCGTCGCGGGCTGCGAAGCCTGTGGCCTGTGCCGCAGCCGCCAGAACACCGTGTTTGGCGTGGGTGATCGCCAGGCCGACTGGATGGTGATCGGTGAGGCGCCGGGCGAAAACGAAGACCTTCAGGGCGAACCCTTCGTGGGCGTGGCTGGTCAGTTGCTCGACAACATGCTGCGCGCCATCGGCCGCAGCCGCACCGGCAGTGGCGCGCAGGCCGCCTACATCGCCAACGTGCTCAAGTGCCGCCCGCCCGCCAACCGCAACCCGCTGCCCGAAGAAGTGGCGCAATGCGAGCCCTACCTGGCGCGCCAGGTGGCGCTGGTCCAGCCGAAGATCATCCTCGCCATGGGGCGCTTCGCTGTGCAGTCGCTGTTGCAGACCAGCGAACCCATCGGCAAGCTGCGCGGGCAGGTGCACCGCTACCAGGGTGTGCCGGTCATCGTGACCTACCACCCGGCCTACCTGCTGCGCACACCCGGCGACAAGGCCAAGGCCTGGGCCGACCTGTGCTTGGCGCTGGAGACGGCCGCCGCCGCATCACCCGATCGCTCCGCGGCTAACTGACGCGCCAAGGACGGGTATGGGGGCGCTTGGAGCCCATGACCGGTCCCTGTCAAATCTGACGCCGTTTGGCGCCGTTCGCCCGGCGCCCGAGGCAACACTGACCCGCCCGCTTGAGGGTGTCATTCCGTGTTGCCACCATGAAAACCCCATCCCTGTCCGTAACGGCCCCGTCGGACCCTGCGCTGCAACGCCCGCCCGCTGAGGCTGAACCGTCGAACCCGGTCCTGCCAGCGGCGGCCCCAGCCACTTTCGGCATCGCCGAGGCCTTCATGCAGCACCTGCAACCGCAGATCGCCCGCAGCGAACTCCAGCGCCGGGAGATTTACCGTCTGCGGCACCGGGTGTATTGCGAAGAGCTGCGCTACGAGGCTCTGCATCCCCTGCGCGAAGAGCGCGATCCGTTTGATGCCCAGGCCATTCACTGCGCGGTGCGCCACCGCCGCTCGGGCGTGCTGGCCGGCACGGTGCGGCTGGTGGGCAAACGCGGAGCCCACGACCGCCTGCCACTGGAGACCCACTGTGCCCAGGCACTGAGCCACCCCAGCCTGCAGCCACACCACTTTGCTCCGCACGAAGTCTGCGAGATCTCGCGCCTGGCGGTGCCCGCGGTGTTCCGCAAACAGTCCGCTGACGCCGCCGAAGGCGCCATCGTGGCCGGTGGGTTCTCAGAACAGGAACTGCGCAGCTTTCCAGCCATTGCCGTCGGCCTGTACATGGCGGCGATCGCCCTGTCGCACGAGACGCAGCGCCACCACGTGTTCGTGATGATGGAGCCCCGGCTGGCGCGCGGGCTGGCTTTTGTGGGGATCCGATTCCGGGCCCTGGGCGAGGCCATCGAATACCACGGCAAGCGCGGTGCCTACTACATCGACACCCGGCAGCTGCCGTCGCAGCTGGCGCCCGCCTACCTGGATCTGCTGCAGGTCATCGCTGGCGAGCTTTTCCCCCGGCCGCTGACGGCCACGCATCCCGCGGCGGCGTGGCCCTGACCGGTGTAACTGCCGATCTCAGCCGAGGGCCGGGCTCGCTGGTCGGGCCGGCCACAACACCGTCGCAATCGCCAGCATCACCAGCACCACCGCGGCCCAGTCCTGCCAGTGCAGCACCTCGCCCAGCCACCAGGCGCCGCTGAACACGCCCAGCACCGGAATGAACATCACCGAAAGCGTGGAGGCGATGGGTGGCAGGTCGCGCGCCAGCATCAGCCAGACCACCTGGGCAAACGCAAACACGCCGATGGCGTTGTAGACGATGGTGGCCCAGATGGGTGCCGAGGGCAGGGTCCATGCGTCGCGCTCGAAGACCACGGCCAGCAGCGTCATCCACAGCGCGGTGGCGACGGTCATCCAGAACGAGATCGCCAGTGTCGGGTGTGCGATACGGGTGCGGCGCATCAGCTGCGTGCCCAGCGCCCAGGTGGCCGCCGCCACCAGCATCATGAACACCCCCAGCGGCCGGCCCGACAGGGTGCTGACTTCGTGCCAGAGCAGCAACACCACGCCCAGCGCCGCAGCGGCCACGCCAAACCAGGCACGGCCCGCCAGCCGCTGGCCGAACCAGGCCGCACCGAGCAGTGCGGAAAACACCGGCATCGTGTAGCCGAGGATCGCCGCCCGGCCGCTGGAGAGCGACTGGATCGCCAGGATCGCCAGCGTGTGCCAGAAGAACATGTTGGTGACCGCGAGCACGGCCAGCTCGCGCCAGTGTTCTCGGTGAATGCGGAACGGCACCTTGCGCCACACCAGAAACAAGCCCAGCACCGGCAGGCCCAGCCACATGCAGAGGCTGCGGAAGCTGAGCGGCGGAAAGCCGGTCACACCGATCTTCATGATCGGCCAGTTGAGGCCCCAGACCAGGGTGAGCAGGACGAGCAGGGCGAGTTGCTGGCGGGACAGGGCGTGCATCGGTCCGATCTTAGGGGGCTTTCCAATGGCCGCCTGTCGCCGGGTGCCACCTTAAAATTGGGCCATGACCTTTCTCGACATGCTCGGCGCGGCAGAGCGCCAGAACCAGTCCCTGCTCTGCGTCGGCCTGGACCCGGACCCGGCGAAGTTTCCTGCCCACCTCAGGGGCGATGCCTCGCGCATCTACGATTTCTGCGCCGCGATCGTCGAGGCCACGGCCGACACCGTGATCGCCTTCAAGCCGCAGATCGCCTATTTCGCCGCCCACCGTGCCGAAGACCAGCTCGAACGCTTGATGGCCCACATGCGCGCGGTGGCGCCGCAGGTGCCGGTGATCCTGGACGCCAAGCGCGGCGACATCGGCAGCACCGCCGAGCAATACGCCATCGAGGCCTTCGAGCGCTACGGCGCCGACGCCGTAACGCTCTCGCCCTTCATGGGCTTTGACTCGGTGCAGCCCTACCTGAAGTACCACGGCAAGGGCGCGTTCCTGCTCTGCCGCACCTCCAACCCCGGCGGCGACGATCTGCAGAACCAGCGCCTGGCCTCGGTGGACGGCCAGCCCTTGCTGTACGAACACGTGGCCCGGCTCGCGCAAGGGCCGTGGAACCTGAACGGCCAGCTCGGCCTGGTCGTGGGCGCCACCTACCCCGCAGAAATCGAGCGCGTGCGTGAACTGGCTCCCACGCTGCCGCTGCTGATTCCCGGTGTGGGCGCGCAGGGCGGTGACGCTGTGGCCACCGTTCGCGCCGGTTACCGCCGGCAGGGTGACGCGACCACCGGACCGGTCATCGTCAACAGTTCACGCGCCATCCTCTACGCGTCCAGCGGTGAAGATTTTGCCGCCGCCGCGCGCAGCGAGGCCCTGCGCACGCGCAACGTGCTGGAAGCCGCCCGGGGCTGAGCGTCTCCGGCGCACCTGCCCGCAGGCGACAGCTGGCGGGTGCCCGCCTGTCTACCATGCGGCTTTCATTGCAACGGGACGCTGCCGCATGATCGACCTCTATACAGCCGCCACGCCCAATGGGCACAAAGTGTCCATCGCGCTCGAAGAGCTGGGCCTGCCCTACACGCTGAAGGTGCTGGACCTCACGGCCGGGGAGCAGAAGACGCCCGACTTTCTGGCCATCAACCCCAACGGCCGCATCCCGGCCATCGTCGACCACGAAGCCGACGATTTTGCGGTGTTCGAGTCGGGCGCCTGCCTGATCTACCTGGCCGAAAAGACCGGCCGCCTCATGCCCACGGACGCCAGGGGCCGCTCGCGCGTGATCCAGTGGCTGATGTTCCAGATGGGCGGCATCGGGCCCATGATGGGCCAGGCCAATGTGTTCTTCCGCTACTTTCCCGAGAAGATCCCGGCCGTGATCGACCGTTATCAGGGCGAGAGCAAACGCCTGTTCCGCGTGCTCGACGGCCAGCTGAAAGACCACGAATACCTGGCCGGCGACTACTCCATCGCCGACATCGCCAACTGGGCCTGGGTGCGCACGCACCGCTGGTCGGGTGTGGAGATGGACGACCTGCCGCACCTCAAACGCTGGCGCGATGCGATCCGGGCGCGCCCCGCGGTGGCGCGCGGCATCGAAATGCCACCATCGAAGGTGGACCTCACGCGCGACGGCGACGCGGGTGCGCAAAAGTTCGCCGAAGAGGCACGCAGCATGGTCGAGACCGGCCAGAGCCTGAAGCCGGGTGGAGGCGCCGCATGAAGCTCTACGTCGCATCCCGCGCGCCCAGCCCGCGGCGCGTGCTCATGTTCCTGGTGGAGAAAGGCATCAACGGCCTGGACCTCGTCGACGTGGACCTGAACGCGCTCGAGCACAAAGGCGATGCCTACCGCGCCAAAAGCCCGCTGGCCCGCGTGCCCGCGCTGGAGCTCGACGACGGCCGCGTGCTCACCGAAACACGCGCCATCTGCACCTACCTGGAGGGCCGCCACCCAGAGCCCAACCTGATGGGCGTGGACGCCACCGAGCGCGCCTTCATCGAAATGGCCGACCGCCGCGTGGAGTGGTATTTGTTGCTGCCCATCGCCAACTGCGTGCGCCACACCCACCCGGGGCTGGCGCCGCTGGAGCAGCCGCAGTTTCCCGAGTTCGGCCGCTCGCAGGGCGAGAAACTGCGCGAGACCGCGGCCTGGCTGGACGGCGAACTGCAGCGCCAGCCCTGGGTGGCCGGCGAGCGTTTCACCATCGCGGACATCACGGCCTTCTGCGCGCTGGAGTTCGCGAAGCTGATGCGTTTCAACGCGGGTCAACAGGGCTTTGCCGCGCTGCAGGCCTGGCGCGACAAAGTGGCCGAGCGGCCCAGCGCCAAGGCCTAGACATCCTCCTCCTCGCCCCCATTGGCGAGCAAGCTCGCCTTCACTCGGCCCGACCTCGACCCGTATCCACGATGCCGACGGGGTCCTGCTGAAGGGAACCACCCCAAAGGGGTTCGGCACCGCTACGGGGCACCCGAACGCTGGGGGCGGTCGCTCAGCAAGCCTCTGCGCTGGTTCAGTGCACCGCCGGGATGTTGTCGACGCTGAGCTCCTGGATGCGGGCGGCCAGCTGTGTGCGGTTCTCGACGTGCAGCTTCTTGAACGCGTTGGACAAGTGAAACCGGACGGTGGGAAAACCGACGCTCATCTCCCTGGCAATCTGCTTGTCCGGGCACCCCACCAGGACCAAGGACGCGACTTCGGCCTCGCGTGCGCTCAGCGACGTCTTGCGCCGCAGCAGGTCCACGAGCTGCTCAGGCGGGGCCGGTGCGAGCGCAGGTTTGCGGGCCTCGCTCAGCCGTGCCATCGCACAGGCGAAAGCGGGCTCCACCAACCGCAGTGCCTCCAGTTCACTGGCGTCGAAATTGCCCCTGCTGCGTTGGCGCCAGATGCGCATGTCCCCGGTGCACACGCCGTCGGCAAACACGTACAGGTTCACGCCCCAGTGCATGCGGTCCTTGGCCAGGAAATCGTTGAAAAACTCGGTACGCACCAGATCCGCCTGGCCCAGAATCTGGGTGGCCAAGGTGGGGTGGCGCCGCTCCATCATCGGAAAGGTCAGCGGGTCAATGAACCGGTAGTACTCGTCCCAGGCACGGAGGTTCTCGATGGAGTGGTTCAGGGACTTCACCCGCTCAAAGCGCCGGCACTCATCGTTCCAGGTGAACGACACATAGGTGTCGGCGTTGAGCAGATCCAGCATCGGCAGCGCCAACTCCGCGCGAAGCACATCGGCATCCTGGGTCTGCGCGAGCAGGCGCATCACCTCACCAAGGGCACGTGTTTGGGATGTGGAGAGGTACATGGGCTTCGATTAGCAAAAACCATGCAGGGCATGGCGCGCACCATCCTAGGGCTGCATCTCTGGACCCGCATTGGTGACTTCCCTAGCGCCATGGAACAGGGTGACCCTATCAATCCTGTGGGGTGACGCTCGCACAGGGGCTACCTACGATGCGCATCAATCGCAATCGGAGAGTCCATGAACCCCACCCAACTCGGCATCCACGAAATCCGCGCCCGCTTTCGCGCGGGCACGCTGACCAGCCTGGCGCTGGCACAGGCGCTGATCGAGCGGACGAACGCCCAACAGGCCCTCAAGGGCTATGCCACTTTCGACGCGGACACCCTGCTGAAGCAGGCTGCGGCGGCCGATGCCCGGATGGCGGCCGGCGAAGACCTGCCCTTGCTGGGCGTGCCCATTGCACTGAAGGACAACATCGACTCGACCGACCATCCCTGCGCCGCCGGCACCAGCAGCCTGCAGGGCTCGGTGCCGGTGGCAGACGCCGAAGTGGTCCGGCGCCTGCGGGCGGCGGGCGCGCTGGTGGCCGGCAAAGCCAGCATGCACGAGCTGGCATTCGGCGTCACGACGGACAACGCCACCACCGGAACGGCGCGCAACCCCTGGAACACCGACCGCATGCCGGGCGGCAGCAGCGGCGGTTGTGGCGTCGTCGTCGCCGCGGGTCTGGTGCCGGCGGCGATCGGCACCGACACCGGGGGATCGGTTCGGGTCCCCTCCGCCCTGTGTGGCCTGGTCGGTCTCAGGCCCACGGCCGGTCGCGTCCCAGGCCGGGGTATTGCGCCGATATCGACCACCCGGGACACCCCCGGACCCATGGCCCGCAGTGTGCAGGACTGCGCGCTGCTGGACGCGGTCCTGACCCAGGGCCCGTCCCCGCTGTTCACGGTGTCGCTCGCAGGCGTTCGGCTGGGCGTGCCCGCCCAGCATTTCTGGGAAGACCTGGACCCCGGCGTCCGGGCGGTGAGCGAAGCCGCCCTCGACAGGCTCCGTGCCGCCGGCGTCGAACTGGTGCCGGTGGACCTGCCCGGCGTGGCCGCCCTGAATGCGTCCACCGGATTCCCCATCGCCCTGCACGAGTTCGTTCGCGACATGCGGGACTACCTCGCGTACGCCGGGCGCGGCATCGGTTTCGATGCGCTGGTGGTGGGCGTCAAGAGTCCCGACGTGCGGGCCATCGTGACCCCCTTGCTGGGCGAAGGTGCCATTTCCGAGGCGGCGTACGGCCAGGCCATGGCGTGCCGACAGCAACTGCAGAACCTGTATGCGCAGGCCTTCCTGAGCGCGGGCGTTCATGCCCTGGTCTTTCCCACGACGCCCGCCCTGGCCGCCCCAGCCGGCGAAAACACGGACGTCGTCCTGAACGGCCAAGCTCAGCCCGTGTTCCCCACCTTCATCCGCAACACCGACCCGGGCAGCAACGCAGGGCTGCCCGGTCTGACTTTGCCCATCGGGTTGAGCGACGGGCTGCCCGTCGGCCTGGCCCTGGATGGCATGCCCGGCAGCGACAGGTTGCTTCTGTCCTTGGGCAGCGCGATCGAACCACTGTTCCCCACGGAAACCGCCCCCTGGATGCGCTGAGCTTTCAGCGTTCCGACACCTCTTTTTTCCACAGGAGCTTCACCATGCAGCGTCGTACCTTCATCACCAGCGCAACCCTCGCAGCGCTAGCCAGCCCCGCTCTGGTCCGGGCCCAGTCCGCGTTGAACGTGGCCGTCATGATTCCCATGAGCGGGCCTGGGGGACTGTTCGGTCCGTCCTCAAAGGCTTGCGCCGAACTCGCGTTCGAGATCATCAACGCCCGAGGCGGCATCCTGGGCAAGAAGATCAACCCCCTGTTCGGTGACGCAGGCCTTCCTCCTGCCGAGGTCACCCAAGCGGCGCTGAAGCTCTGGAAGGGACAGAAAGCCCAGGCGGTCATCGGCATGCACGACAGCGCAGTCCGTGGTGCGCTGGTGGGGCTCTTCAAGGGGCAGGTGCCGTACTTCTACACACCGGTGTATGAAGGTGGCGAATGTGCCAAAGGAACCTACCTCAGCGGGGAAACCCCTCAGCAGCAGCTCGAACCCGTCATCCCATGGATTGCCTCGGAGCGCAAGCCGACCAAGTGGTACATGATCGGCAACGACTACGTCTGGGGTCGCAACACCAACGCAGCAGCACGCGAGTACATCACCAAGACCGGTGCAAAGGTCGTTGGCGACGAGTACCTCCCTTTCACCGTCGACAACTTCGATGCCAGCCTGGCACGCATCCGCGACAGTGGTGCGGATGCCGTTCTGGTGTCTCTGGTCGGTGGTGCTTCGGTCACCTTCAACAAGGCTTTCGCGAGCATGGGCCTGTCGGACAAGGTAATCCGGCTCGGCTCCTTGCTGGAAGAAAACACCCTGGCCGGCATCGGCATCGCCAACGCCAGGAATCTGTACTCCAGCGCGGGTTATTTTGCGAACATCCAGACGCCTGCCGCCAAGGCATTCTCCGATGCGTACTTCAAGAAGTTCGGCCCCCAGGCTCCCACACTGAGCACCTTGGGCGAGTCGGTCTATGAGGGCGCCATGATGCTCGAGACCATCGCCAACCGGGCGAAATCTCTGGACCTCGAGAAGATGGACAAGGCCAGCAATGGCGCCAGCTACAGCGGTCCACGCGGCGACGTGGTCATGGGTGCGCGCCACGTGACGCAGAACATCTATGTCGCGACGGTAGACGACAAGGGGTTCCGTGTGGTCAAGACCTTCTCGGGCGTGGGCTCGGGCCAAACCTGCAAGGTGTGAGCGGCGCCATGGATTCAAGCTGGCTGCTCCATCTCCTCAACCTGTTGTACGAACTGGCAACCCTGGGCCTGACGACGCTGGGCCTGGCGGTGGTGTTCGGATTGCTCGGGGTCATGAACATGGCCCATGGGGAGTTCGTCATGCTGGGAGCGTACGCGGTGGTCACGGTGCAGTCCTGGGGCTGGCCACTGATCACCGCCATGCCCCTGGCGCTGCTGGTTTGCGGTGGCGTGGGCTGGGTGGTGGAGCGCTGGCTGATCCGCCCCCTGTATGCGCGACCGTTCGACACCCTGCTGGCCACCTGGGCCTTGGCCATTCTCATGCGCAAGCTCGTGGAAGCGGTCTACGGCCGCGACTATCGGAACATCGAGAGCACGCTGACCATGCCCGTCGATTTGCTCGGCCTCCAGTATCCGGTGTACCGCCTTTTCCTGCTCGCGCTGACGGCGGCTCTCATGCTGGCGCTGGCGCTCTGGTACCAGCGCAGCTCGATGGGGCTGCGCGTTCGCGCCATGACCGGGAACCCGGCACTGGCCCAGGCCCTGGGGATCGACACCACCCGGCTGGCGTCCCAGACCTTTGTCGTCGGGGTCATGCTGGCCGGCGCCTCGGGCGTGCTGCTGGCACCGCTGGTCCGCATCGAGCCCGGCATTGGCGTCGACTACCTCCTTGATTCGTTCTTTGTACTGGTGGTCGGCGGTCTGGGCACGCTCGGCGGCTTCGGCGGCGGGGTTTCCATCATTGGCGGCACGCAGTCGGTGCTCAGCGCCCTCATCGACCAGACCAGCGGTTACGCCGTGGTGCTCATCCTGTCCATTCTCTTTCTCTGGCTGAAACCCCATGGACTATTCGGAAGACATTGATCCCGGCCTGGCGGCGGCGGAATCCGCCAGCCCGAAGCGGCGACCGCGCCTGAAGGTCTCCGGCCCCGTGCTGCTGGGCCTCGGCTTGTGCGCGCTGCCGTTCCTGACCGACGACTTCACCCGCTACCAGATCGGTTTGTTCCTCATCTACGGCGTGGCGACGCAAGGCGTTGCCCTGTGCTGGGGCCGTCTGGGTTTTCTGCCGCTGGGCAACGCGCTGTTCTTCGGCATGGGCGCCTACCTGGCAGGTGGCAGCCTCAAGGCCGCATCCACCGATGCCCTCTGGTACTGGACGCTGCCCCTGGCATGGGTGCTGCCGTCGGCGCTGGCGTACCTGAGCGCGCGTCTGGTGTTTGCGCGCAGCACCCGCAGCGGCCCGTTCTTTTCGCTGATCACACTGGCTATGACGATGCTGGGCTTCCTGGTGGTGCAGCAATGGAGCTCGGTCACAGGCGGCTTCAATGGCCTGTCTGACATCCCGGAGCCCTTCGGGTTGGACCGTTACACCGACCTTTACGGCGTCATCGCGTTCTGTGCCGTGTGCACCACCGTGCTGCTGAGTGTGCTGGTCCGCCGCCCCCTGGGCACCTTGTGGTCGGCCATCGCCCAGAACGAAGACAGGCTGCAGCTCTTCGGCTACGCCACCGACCGGATCAAGGCGAACGCCTATGCCTTGTCGGCCTTCCTGGCCGCCACGGCGGGGGCGCTGTTCGCCATGCACCAAGGCATCGTCACGCCGCTGTCCATGGGCGTCGTGCTGGCCACGGAATTTGTCATCTGGGCCGCCGTCGGCGGCAAGGCCAGCCCGGTTGGCGCCCTGCTGGGCGCGGTGCTGGTGGGCTATGCCTCGTCCGAACTCCGGGACACCTTCTCCTACTGGGAGGTCCTGGTCGCCCTGCTGTTCCTGGTGGTGGTCCGTTTCCTGCCCGAAGGTCTGTACGGCCTGGTCGGCGGACGGCCGACGCCCACCGATGCCGGCGAGGAGCCCTCCGGCAAGATGCTCGCGCCCCGGGCGCCCGTTGCCTGTGAGCTCGCGCTGTCGTTTCGCAACGTCAGCTCGTCGCAGGGAGGCGTTCGGATCCTCAACGACCTCTCCTTCGGGCTGCAGGGGCCTGGCGTGCGCTGCATCATCGGCCCCAACGGGGCGGGCAAGACCTCGTGCTTCAACGTGCTGACGGGCCGGCTTCCGCTGCGTGCGGGCAGCATTGTCCTGAACGGCAAGGACGTGTCCCGGTTGCCGGCCTGGAAGGTCGCCCGCAGCGGTGTCGGCCGCAAGATGCAGGTGCCATCGGTGTTCCCCGCGCTGAGCGTGGCGCAGAACCTCGACATCGCGCTGTGGGCCGGCCGGCTCTCGGGCCGGGATGCATTGGGCCGCCAGGCGTTGTCGTGGCACACCCCCTTGCTCGACGAGCTGTTGACGCTCTTCCCGGTGCTGCGGCAACAGCTTCATGAACCGGCGGGAAGCCTTTCGCAGGGGCATCGGCAGGCTCTGGAATTCGCGATGACGATGCTGCCCGAACCGCAGCTGGTGCTGCTCGACGAACCCTGTGCGGGGCTCTCCCCGAAGGAGACCCATCAGATGATCGACGCCATCCGCCAGGTCATTGATCAGCTGGGTGTGGGTGCACTGGTCATCGAACACGACATCAGCGCCGTGGAAGCCATCGGCGGTCAGGTCTTTGTGTTCGACCAGGGCGCGCTGTTGTCCGAAGGCACCCTCGAACAGATCCAGAACGACCCTCGGGTCAAGCGCGTGTACGCAGGAGCCCGCAAGTGAGTCAGCCCATGCTCGAATTCAACGGTCTGGTCAGCGGCTATGGCGACACCATGGTGCTGCGCGACGTCGGCGGTGCCGTGGGGCCAGGCGAGGTGCTGGGCATACTGGGGCGCAACGGTGTGGGCAAGACCACGCTGATGAAGACCCTGGCCGGCTTCATCCGGCCCCAGCAGGGTGCCATCACGCTGAACGGCCGCAGCGTGCTGCCCCTCCCACCCCAGAACCGCCTGCGTGCCGGCATGGCGTATGCCCCACAGGAGAACGTTGTTTTTGGTGATCTGTCGGTGCACGAAAACCTCTGGCTGCATCTCGACGACCACGACGAAAGCCGCTATGCGAGCTGCCTGAGTCACTTCCCACGCCTGAGCGAACGCATGGCTCAGCGCTCCGGCTTGCTGAGCGGCGGGGAGCGAAAGCTGCTGTCGTTCACCCGTTCGATCGGCCTGCGCGCACCGCTGACGCTGCTGGACGAGCCCACGGAGGGCGTGCAGCCGGAGAACATCGAGCGCATGGCCGGCGTGGTGCGCACGCAGTGCTCGTCGGGCGCCGCTTTCGTCATCGTGGAGCAGAACCTGGCCTTCCTGCTGTCGGTGGCAACCTCGGTCCTGGTCATGGACCATGGACAAGTCCAGCTCGACAAACCGATCAGTGAGGTTTCCCGTGAGGCGCTCGAGGCCTTTCTGATGGTGTAGCACCGGCCCTGGCGAGCTGTCCCCAGAGCGCCGGACCGACTCACTCCAGCACCATCTTCGTGCGTGCCACGATCGCGCGGTAGCGGGCCACTTCGTGGTCCATCTGTTCGCCCAGGCGCGTGGCGGGCAACCAGGTCGCCTCCAGCGCCAGCTGACCCAGTCGCTGCTGGATGGCCGGCTCGGACACCACCTGCCTGAGCGTCTTCTGCAGGGCCTGGGACACCGCGTCGGGCAGGCCACTCGGGCCAGCCAGCGCATACCACCCTTCGAGCGTGGCTTTGTCCAGCTTCAGGTCGTGATACGACGGCACCTCGGGCAGCAGCGGCGCGCGCTTGGCCTGCACGACCGCCAGTGCATGCTGCTTGCCGCCGCTGATCAGCGACTGCGTCGCCGCCAGGGTGTCGGCACCAAAGGCAACGTCCCCACGCACCAGCCCGACCACCGCGTCCGCGCTCCCCTGGTACGGAATCGCTGTCATCTTCAAGCCTGAAGTCCCCTCGAATTCCTGAGCCAGTCAGAAGTAGAGGTTGGGGAACGTCACGTCAGTCTGGGGGAACTCTCTACCGCCGGGTGATCCCAGGGCACCGTCGGGCCGGCTTTGCCGGGCGGCCAGTGCCGCCCCCTTGAGGGGTCGTGCGCAGCGTGGCGGGGGTGTTTCATATCCGGTCCCAGGCGGCGATGGACCGCAGCAGTTGCCGTTGCACGCCGGGCAGATCGGCCAGGTGCACCGCCGTCAGTTCCTGCAGGCGACCGATCACCTTCTGCCCCGCCGGGGGTGGCGCGTCGGCGAGCAGGACTTGCGCGGTGTGGAGATCGTTCAGGGTGCCGAGCAGTTCCTGAGCGCGTTTGAGCGATGAGCCCCCCCGCCGCTGACGCGGCAACAGGCTGGACAGGAAGGACTGGGCGTAGCGCAGTTTCTTGAGTTCGATGCGCAGCGCGTGCCGCTCGCTGGCCGCTTGACACGCCGCCAGGCGCACCGCGCGCTGCAGGCGGCGGTGCCGCTGCTGCAGGGTGGCGTGTGCCCAATCGGTCAGCGCGGGCTGGCCGGCTCGGGGCGCCTGGCCCTGCAGCGCCAGCAGCGCGCGCACGAAGGCCAGTTGGCCGAGTGCAAAGGCGGGCTCGCCTAGCGCTTGGCGGGCGTGCTGGTTGGCTTCGCGCCGCCTCTGCATGACCCAGCGCGTCAGGGTTTCCGTGCGCGGTCCGTCGCCCAGCAACTGGGGCAGCCAGGTCGTGGCCAGCACGTCCCAGTTGCGCGCGTCGCCAAGTTGCCCGGCCGCAGCCTGCCAATGGGCGCTCCAGTGCGCCGAGAAGCGGCGCGGCAGGAAGGGGCGAAACAGGCGCAGCCCGGTGCGCAGGCGGCGCAGCGCCACCCGCGCCTGGTGGATGTATTCCGGGTCGGGCAGGGGGTCCGCCTCGGGCGTCTGCAGCAGGGCCAGCACGTTGCCTTGCAGCTGGGCCAGACAGGCCAGCGCCGTGGCGCAGAAGGCCTGAACCGGGTCGCCGTCGGCGGGCAGTTGCAGCGGTGCTTCGCGCAAGGGCCCGGGCGGTTGGCCCAGAAACAGGGCCAGACCGCGTTCGGCCTTGCTGCGGTCCGAGGGATAGAGCCAGATGCCCTGCGCGCTCCAGCCCTGGGGCCCGAGGGCCAGCGTGTGGGCCAGTTCGAGCAGGGCATCCACCGGGCCGCTCTTGAGTTCCAGCTCCAGTTCCAGGATCGGTTCCCGGCGGGTGCTGCCGGGGCGGGCGCCGGCCGGCCGGGTGGTGATGCGGCCCTCGTCCAGCGCCACTTCGATGTGCGCGCCGCCCTGGTGGAGCTGCCAGCTGCGGCGCGTGAAGTCGGTGCGGAAAAGGGGCACCAGCCGGGGTCTGAGCCCGGTCAGCGCGGTGGCCAGTGCGGCATCGTCCACCAGGGAGGCAAAGTCCAGTTCGCCGGGTTGTGTCGGACCCTCCCATTCGCCGCGCCGCGACAGACCACCCGCCGACGCGCCCGCGGTCTTGACCGTGAGCAGCGTGCGGCGTCCCACCTGCCGCTCGCGCACCGCGATGCGCTGCTGCATCAGCGCCAGATCGGGGGTGTCGAAATAGGTGTTGAGCAGGCGCTGCCGCTGCGGCTCCTGCGCCGCAAGCAGCGGATGCGCCAGCAGCCGCGGCAGGTCGCGGGAGAACAGCGCGAGTTTGAGTTCGGTTTCCTGTGCCATGTCCGCCAGTTTGCCGCAATGGGGGAAATCCGTGACCCAGTTACATGGGACGGCATTTTTGTGACATTCAGGCTGGCTATGATGCCCGGATGACAACCATATTTTGGCGCCAAGGTCTGGGGATGGTGGCAGCCTGTCTGGGGCTGCAGGCGCACGCCGAGGGACAGCTTGCGATCGGGGGAGCGGCGGGCGATGCCGGGTATCTGGTGGGCGCTTCGGTCGTGTCGGCCAACGGGCACATTGGCAGTGGCGTGACCCGTTACGACATCAAGCCCCTGTGGGCATTCCAGCTGGGGCCGTTCCGTGTGTCGCGATCGCGGGCCAACTCGCTCTTGCGCGCCGGGCGGGAGCAGCTGGAAACCGGCGTGAGCACGGAGTTCGATCTGTTCAGCAACTGGCGGCTGGGTGCGTCGCTGCGCCTGGACAATGGCCGCTCGTTCGACGGTGACCCCGAATTTCAGGGCCTGCCCGATGTGCGGACCACCTTGCGCGGTCGTGTGTCCACTGGGCGTTCCTTCGGTGAACGCTGGAACTGGAGTGTGAGCCTGGATCACGACCTGCTGGACCGCGGAGGCGGCGCCCGGCTGAACACCGGGGTGAACTACCGTTACCCGGTTTCACGGCGGACCAACCTGGACTTTTCGGTGGGCGGGGGCTGGGGTGACGCGCGCTACCTGCGCACGCTCTACGGCATTACGCCCGAGGCCGCCCAGGCGACGGGTCGCGAGCCGTACCGGCTGGGCAGTGGCTGGGAAAACCTGCGCCTGGGCGCCCACTTTGAAACCGCGCTGAGCACCCACTGGGTGGTGTTTGGCGGGCTGGATGTGTCGCGCGTGCTCGGATCGACCGCACGCAGCCCGCTGGTGGGACGCCTCGTCACCCATGGCCTGGGCCTGGGTGTGGCTTACCGCAGCAAGTGATCGAAGCACCCCCCGCGTCGCCTTCGGCGCCACCCCCCTGAAGGGGGGGCGACACTGGCGGCCCGGCGAAGCCGGTTCCGCGGTGTCTCTGGGTTGGCGTTTCCTCGCGCAGAGCGGGCCCCGCTCCGGTTGCCCTGTTTCCTGTGTCTGTCGTGAGGGCACTTCGCGCGGGCGGCTTGCGCGTCTATCGCCTTGCTTTCAGCGCTGCAGCAACCGCGCCAGATACCGCCCGGTGTGGCTTTCGCCGTTGGCGGCCAGGTCTTCGGGTGTGCCCACGCCCACCACGGTGCCGCCGCCCGAGCCCCCTTCGGGGCCCATGTCGATCAGCCAGTCGGCGGTCTTGATGACGTCGAGGTTGTGCTCGATCACGACGATGGTGTTGCCCGCGTCGCGCAGCTGGTGCAGCACCTTGAGCAGCAGCTCGATGTCGGCAAAGTGCAGGCCGGTGGTGGGTTCGTCCAGGATGTAGAGCGTTCGGCCGGTGTCGCGCTTGCTCAGCTCCAGCGCGAGCTTCACGCGCTGCGCCTCGCCGCCCGAAAGCGTGGTCGCGCTCTGGCCGAGCTGGATGTAGGTCAGGCCCACGTCCATCAGCGTCTGCAACTTGCGGTGCAGCGTGGGCACGGCGGTGAAGAAGGCGTGCGCTTTCTCGACCGTCATGTCCAGGATCTGCGCGATGTTCTTGCCTTTGTACTGCACGTCCAGCGTTTCGCGGTTGTAGCGCTGGCCGTGGCAGACCTCGCAGGGCACGTAGACGTCGGGCAGGAAGTGCATCTCCACCTTGACCACGCCGTCGCCCTGGCAGGCCTCGCAGCGGCCACCGGCCACGTTGAAGCTGAAGCGGCCCGGGCCGTAGCCACGCTCTTTCGCGGTGGGCATTTCGGCCATCAGCTCGCGGATGCCGGTGAAGAGGCCGGTGTAGGTGGCCGGGTTGCTGCGCGGCGTGCGGCCGATCGGGCTTTGATCGACGTTGATGACCTTGTCGAAATGTTCGATGCCTTCGATGGCCTCGTGCTCGGCGGGCTCTTCGTGCGAGCGGTAGAGCGTGCGCGAGACGGCGGCGTAGAGCGTGTCGTTCACCAGGGTCGATTTGCCCGAGCCCGAGACGCCGGTCACGCAGGTGAGCAGGCCCACGGGGAAGGCGACGCTCACGCCCTGCAGGTTGTGGCCGGTGGCGTTGACCACGCGGATTTCCTGCAGATCGCCCAGCGTGGCGATGTGCGCCGCTTCGCGCGCGCTGCGGCGTTCGGCCGCCGGGCTGAGCGGAAAGCGCGATTTGATGGGCGCGGCCTTGGCCGCGGCGGCGGCCTTGTTCACCGGCAGCCAGGGCGTGCGCCGCATGGGCACAGCGATCGCGCGCGCACCGCTCAGGTACTGGCCGGTCAATGATCCGGGCGTGGCCATCACTTCGGCGCAGGTGCCCTGTGCCATCACATGGCCGCCGTGCACGCCCGCGCCCGGGCCCATGTCGATCACATGGTCGGCGCTGCGGATCATGTCCTCGTCGTGCTCCACCACCAGCACCGTGTTGCCGAGGTCGCGCAGGTGCTGCAGCGTGGTGATGAGGCGGTCGTTGTCGCGCTGGTGCAGGCCGATGCTGGGCTCGTCGAGCACGTACATCACGCCGGTCAGGCCGCTGCCGATCTGGCTGGCCAGGCGGATGCGCTGCGCTTCGCCGCCACTCAGTGTCTCGGCGCTGCGGTCCAGGCTCAGGTAGTTCAGGCCGACGTCGTTCAGGAACTTCAGGCGCTGGCGGATCTCGTTGATCACGCGCGCGGCGATGTCGCCCTTGGCGCCGGGCAGGTGCAGCGCACTGAAGTAGGCCAGCGATTCGCCGAGGGTGATGTGGCTGATCTTGTAGATCGGTTGCTTCTGCGCGCCTTCGCCGACGAACACATGGCGCGCCTCTTTGCGCAGGCGCGAGCCGCCGCACTCGGGGCAGGGCTGGGTGGCGCGGTAGCGGGCCAGCTCCTCGCGCACGTTGGCGCTGTCGGTCTCGCGGTAGCGGCGTTCGAAGTTGCGGATGATGCCTTCGAAGGGGTGCTTTTTGGTGATCTTCTTGCCCGCGCGTTCGCCCGATTCGAGCGCGTAGCTGAACTTGATCTCTTGTTCGCCCGAGCCGTAGAGCAGCACCTGTTGCACCGCTTCGGGCAGCGATTCCCAGGCCGCATCGGCGCTGAATTTGTAGTGCGCCGCCAGGCTTTCGATCATGGCGAAGTAGTAGCCGTTGCGCCGGTCCCAGCCCTTGATGGCGCCGCTGGCCAGGCTCAGCGTGGGGAAGGCGACCACGCGCTCAGGGTCGAACACCTCCGTGTGGCCCAGGCCGTCGCAGCTGGGGCAGGCGCCCATGGGCGAGTTGAACGAAAACAGGCGCGGCTCCAGCTCGCCCACGGTGTAGCTGCAGACCGGGCAGGCGAACTTGGCGGAGAAACCGTGTTCGGCGCCGCCGTCCATTTCGACCGCGATGGCGCGACCCTCGGCCAACCTGAGTGCGGCCTCGAAGCTCTCGGCCAGGCGCTGCCTTTGTGGATTGGCTCCCTCTTCCTCGGTCGAGCGCACCTTGATGCGGTCGACCACGACGTCGATGTTGTGTTTCTCGGTCTTTTTCAGTGCCGGCAGGGCGTCGTAGTCCAGCACCTCGCCGTTGATCCGGAAGCGCACATAGCCCTGGGCCTGCATGTCGGCGAACAGCTCCAGGAACTCGCCCTTTTTCTCGCGCGCCACCGGCGCCAGGATCATGAGCCGCGTGTCCTGCGGCAGCGCCAGCACGGAGTCCACCATCTGCGCCACGCTCTGCGAGGCCAGCGGCAGGTCGTGCTCGGGGCAGTGCGGCGTGCCGGCGCGCGCGTAGAGCAGGCGCAGGTAGTCGTGGATCTCGGTCACCGTGCCCACGGTGGAGCGCGGGTTGTGGCTGGTGGCCTTCTGCTCGATGGCGATCGCGGGCGACAGGCCTTCGATCAGGTCCACATCGGGCTTGTCCATCAGCTGCAGGAACTGCCGCGCGTAGGCCGAGAGGCTTTCCACGTAGCGGCGCTGGCCTTCGGCGTACAGCGTGTCGAAGGCCAGGCTCGATTTGCCCGAACCCGAGAGCCCGGTGATCACCACCAGCGCGTGCTTGGGGATGTCGAGGTCGATGTTCTTCAGGTTGTGCGTGCGCGCGCCGCGCACCGACAGCACGGCCGCGGTGCGCAGGGCAGCGGCCTGGGCGGGGCTGAGCGGAGCGGGTGGCGTGTCCGGCGCGGGACGGGTCAGCGAGGTCGGGTTCTGGTTCAAGGCGGGGTCACCAGGGCGGGTTTCTGGCGTCAAAAAGGCAACCCGACATGATACGGCGGGACCGCTTCCGGGGTACATCTGCCGCACGCGGGTGGTGTTCAAAGCATGACGGGGCTTACACACCGCGCAGCGGCGCGTGAAGGCACTTGGCTTTTCGGGTGGATTTGGCGTACTGTGCAAACCTTGGTGACAACAACAGGGAGGGTTTCCATGGATTTTCTGGACTGGGTGCGCGGCCCGTTGCTGACGCTGTCGCTTTTCATCTTTGTCGCCGGCGTCGCGTGGCGGTTGTTCGCGCTGTGGCGCCTGCCCCACTTGGTCGCGCCCGGCGCCCCCGAACGCCAGCATTTCGGCACCGGTGCGGCGACGCGCGCTGCGTTCACCCGCATGCTGCCGCGTGGCGGCTTCCACCCCAGCGCCACGCTCGTCACCGTGAACCCTTATGTGTTTCACATCGGGCTCGCGGTGGTGGTTTTTGGCTATGCACCTCACATCGCCTTCATCCACCGCCTGACCGGCCTGTCATGGCCGGCCTTTCCCGATGCCGTGATGTACGCCGCGGCGGCGGCCACCATCGTGTCGCTGCTGATGGCCTTGATGTTCCGCCTGAGCGACCCGGTGCTGAAACGGATCTCGACCGCCAACGACTGGATCACCTGGCTGGTCACGTTCCTGCCTTTCGTCACCGGCATGGCGGTGATCGGCGATCCGTCGTCGACCATCCTGGCGCGTGACCATGTGGTCTACCGGGACCCGCTGGCGGTGCACCTGCTGACGCTGGAGCTGTTGCTGATCTGGTTTCCGTTCGGCAAGCTGATGCATGCGTTCCTGTTCCTGCCGGCGCGCATGCAGCTGGCCACGTTTTTTGGCCGTCGCGGGGTGCGCTCATGATCAACAAAGACGTGTTCCATGGCTTTCTGCAAGCCATCCACCACCTGCCGGAGATGGCTCAGCCCGATGCGCTGACCGACGCCGAACGCCTGGGCCGCGCCAAGGCGGTCATGCTGGCCAAGACCGACCGTGGCCTGGCGCTGGACCTGGAAGCCTGCGTGAACTGTGGCTACTGCTCGGAAGCCTGCCACTTCTACCAGAGCACCCAGGACCCGAAATACAGCCCCAGCCGCAAGCTGGACCTGCTGCGCCGGGTGCACGCGCGCGAAAGTTCGGCTTTTGCGCCGCTCAAGCGGCTGTTCCTGCCCGACATCACCCTCGAACAGCTCAAGGAATGGCAGGAGCTGGTCTACGACGCGTGCACCGAATGTGGGCGCTGCAGCATGATCTGCCCCATGGGCGTCAACACCGCGCGTGGCGTGAACGTGATGCGCGAAGCGCTGTTCGAGGCCGGACTGGCCCCCTTGGAGCTGACGGCGGTCGCGCAGGAGCAGGCCGGCCGGGGCACGGTGTTCGGCGTCGGCCCCGACGAACTCCGGCAGACGGTGGACCTGCTGCGTGCCCAGGGCATCACGATTCCGCTGGACGAACCGCAGGCCGACCTGATGCTCGTGAGCACGGTGATCGACGTGCTGCTGTTTCAGGACGCACTGGCCGCCACGGCGCGCATCCTCAACCACCTGGGCGTGCGCTGGACCTTGCGCAGCGCGGGTTTTGAGGCAGCGAACTTCGGCCTGCTGTCTGGCAGCGAATCGCTGCAGAAGGCCGCCAGCCAGCGCCTGATCGACGAGGCCCTGGCCATCGGGGCCAAAACCGTCATCCTGCCGGAGTGCGGGCACGCCTACCCGGCGCTGCGCTGGGAAGCGCGGCTCGCCAACGGCCAGCCGCTGCCCTTCGAGGTGCTGGCGGCGTCCGAATTCGTGGGGCGGGAAATCACCGCCGGGCGTCTGCAGCTGCAGCCGCCACAGGACCCCAGCCGCAAGATCACCTACCACGACGCCTGCAAGCTGGCCCGGCACGGAGGCGTGGTGGACGAGCCGCGCGCGGCGCTGAAAGCCCTGGGCATGGACCTGCGGGAGACCACGCCCACCGCAGAGCAGAACTGGTGTTGCGGCGGTGGCGCGGGCGTGTTCCTGATCAACCGCGCCGAGGGCCTGCGGCACCAGGCCTGGGGCATCAAGCGCGAGCAGATCGACGCCACGGGGGCCGACACGGTGGTGGTGTCCTGCGGCAGTTGCCGCCTGAACGTGATGGCGGGCGCCGAAGCCGATGCCTGGCCCACCACCATCGAAAGTGTGGTCGAAATGGTGGCCCGGCAGTTGCCGGAATGATATTTCCCGCGCCTTGTTCCGTGACCGCCGGTCCATGTCGGGGCCGACCGACCCCCAGCGTGGGGTGAGGCCTTTGACGCACAATACCGGCTGGCCCCAACACCCCCCGGTATGAGGCAGGCGATCCTGCCTGCCGTGTGCTTCTTGATCGTGTCTTCAACCTCCGCTCCCCCCGTTTCCAGCGATGTTCCAGCCCCCGATGCCCACCGCATGACGGGTGAGGAACGCCGCGCCAGCGGCGCGCTGGCGCTGGTGTTCGCGCTGCGCATGCTGGGCCTGTTCATCGTGTTGCCGGTGTTCGCGCTCGAAGCCGCGCGCCTGCCCGGCGGCGACGACCCGGCGCGGGTGGGTTTCGCCATGGGCCTGTACGGCCTGACGCAGGCGTTCCTGCAGATTCCTTTCGGTATCGCCTCCGATCGTTTTGGCCGCAAGCCCACCATCGTGGCCGGCCTGCTGGTGTTTGCGGCGGGCAGTGCCATCGCGGCCTGGGCGCCCGATCTCACCTGGCTCTCCATCGGCCGCGCGGTGCAGGGCGCGGGCGCCATTTCGGCCGCGGTCACCGCCTTCCTCGCCGACGTGACGCGCGACAGCGTGCGCACCAAGGCCATGGCCATGGTGGGTGCGAGCATCGCGTTGATGTTCGCGCTCTCGCTGGTGATTGCGCCGCTGCTGGCGGGCTGGGTCGGCCTGCCAGGCATCTTCGGCATGACCTGCACGCTGGCCTTGCTGGGCATCGCCGTGGTGCTGTGGGTGGCGCCGCCGGAACCGCGCGTGCACCGGCCGTCCGACATGCAGCAGGTGCGTGGCGGGCTGGGCGAGGTGCTGCGTCACGCCGGCTTGCTGCGCCTGAACCTGGGTGTGTTCATGCTGCACGCGGTGCAGCTCGCCATGTGGATGGCCGTGCCCGCCATGCTGGTGCAGGCCGGGCTGGCCAAGCCGGACCACTGGCAGGTCTACCTGCCGGCGGTGGTGGCTTCGCTGCTGGTCATGGGTGGCGTGCTGTTTCCGATGGAGCGCAAGGGCCGGCTGCGTGCCGCGTTCCTGATCGCCATCGCGCTCATCGGCGTGGTGCAGATCGGCCTGTGGTGGCTGGCGCGCAGCGGCGCGGCGCCGGGCCTGTGGGCGCTGGGGGGCCTGATGTTCGTCTTCTTCATCGGCTTCAACACGCTGGAAGCCAGCCAGCCCAGCCTGGCGTCCCGGCTGGCGCCGGCCCACGCGCGCGGCGCTGCGCTCGGTGTGTACAACACACTGCAGTCGGTGGGTTTCTTCGTGGGGGGCGCAGTCGGCGGCTGGCTGGTGCGCGCGCACGGCGCCAGCGGCCTGTTTGCCGTCTGCGCGCTGGGCACCCTGGTGTGGCTGGTGGCGGCCTGGCCGATGCAGGCGCCAGCGGCCAAACGCTGACGTTCGACGCGCCCATTTGACCTTTGTGCAGAAGGGCTGGTCAGTCCTTCCGGGGTGGCGAGCCGCCGGCCGGCGGCAGATCGTCCTTGCCCGCGTCGTCCAGCAGGGAGCGCTGCACCGGTCCCCCGGCAGGCGGATCAGCGGGCGCCGTTGCATCGTGCACTGAGGGCGCCGGGGCGGGCGCATCGGTCTCGGCCGCAGCCTCGCGGGCCTGGTGTTCGCGGGTCGGGCGCAGCATCAGGGTGGACAGCGTGCCGTACAGCGGCCGGCTGATCAGACGCGAGATCAGGCTGGCCAGCATGGCCGCGGCCATGAGGCTCAGCACCATCGGCCGGCCGTCGATCATCTCCATGACGATGATGAACGAGGTCAGCGGGGCCTGCGTGGTCGCGGCGAGGAAGGCGGCCATGCCCATCGCGATCAGGGCGGGCGCCAGCGCGCTGGCGTTGCTGCCCGCGACGATCTGGGCCACGTCGTGTCCGACACCCGCCCCAATGGACAAGGAGGGCGCAAAGATGCCGCCCGGCACGCCGCTCCAGCTCGTGATCCAGGTGGCCATGAACTTCAGCAGCACGTACATGCGCGAGATGTCGCTCTCGCCCGCGAGCATGTTGCGCACTTCTTCCGCGCCGGCGCCGAAGGTCGCGCCACCCGACGCCAGGCCGATGATCGACACCACCAGGCCGCAGGCGGCGGCAAAACGCACCGGGAAACGCTTGCGAAAAGCGCTGAAACGGTCGGGCATGCCGGCCAGTGACGCGGCCAGCAGCCGCGAGAAGAGCCCGCCCAGCACGCCGCAGATCACCGTCACCAGCACGCCGGGCAGGATCGCGCCCCAGCCCAGCCGGGGCACTTCGATCGAACCGAAGTAGGTCAGGTTGCCGAAGGCCGAGATACTGACCAGACCGGCCAGCACGATGGCGGCGATGATGAGGCCGTTGTTGCGCGCTTCGAGTTTTTTGGACAGTTCCTCGATGGCAAACACCACGCCCGCCAGCGGGGCATTGAACGCCGCCGCGATGCCGGCCGCGCCACCCGCCACCAGCAGCGCCCGTTCGCTCATGACCGAGCCCGGGCGCAGCCAGCGGCGCGCGTCGTGCATGACGCCTGCGGCCACCTGCACCGAGGGGCCTTCGCGCCCGGCCGACAGGCCACCCAGCAGGCTCAGCGAGCCCAGAACAATCTTGGCGAACGTGAGCCGCAACGACACGAAGCGGTGTCGCGAATCCCTCGGCAGCAGGGGATCCAGCGCCGTCATGACCTGGGGAATGCCCGAGCCCGCAGCGCCCGGGAAATAGCTGCGTGTGCACCACACGATGAACGCCGTCAAGGCCGGTGTCCAGATCAGCACCACCCAGGGTGCCGCGGCGTACAGGTGCATGAACCACTCGAACGCGGTCTCGCTCATCAGCGTGAACAGGACCACGCACAGGCCGGCCAGGATGGCGTAGCCCAGAACCACGGTGCGGTCCAGCCACGCGCGCCCATCGGACAGTTCGTCCTGCAGGTTCTGGAAAAAGTCTGGTTCACCCCTCATGTGCCCACAGTGTAGGCCGTCGGAAAACCCGATTGGGTTCATCAGGGCAATTGCGGCACAATGGTTGACCGTTTTGCGGCCCGGGTTCCCGGCGCCGCCCGCTAATCCCCTCAGGGCACACCACTCATGGCATCCGTCAACAAAGTCATCCTCGTCGGCAACTGTGGCCGCGACCCCGAAATCCGTTACCTGCCCTCGGGGCA
This sequence comes from Hydrogenophaga sp. ZJX-1, assembly GCF_048590325.1. Taxonomy (NCBI): domain Bacteria; kingdom Pseudomonadati; phylum Pseudomonadota; class Betaproteobacteria; order Burkholderiales; family Comamonadaceae; genus Hydrogenophaga; species Hydrogenophaga sp. ZJX-1. The sequence goes on along the minus strand of NZ_JBMBRA010000002.1, from coordinate 538,675 downwards.
GGCCGTGGCCAACGTGAGCGTGGCCACTTCCAGCCGCCGCAAGGACAAAAACAGCGGCGAAACCATCGAAGACACCCAGTGGCACCGCGTCACCTTCTACGACCGCCTAGCCGAAATCGCCGGCGAGTACGTGAAGAAGGGCCGCCCGATCTACGTCGAAGGCCGCCTGAAATACGGCACCTATGTGGACAAGACCACCGGCGTGGAAAAGAACACTGTGGACATCATCGCCACCGAGCTGCAGCTGCTCGGCGGCCGCGAAGGCATGGGTGGAGGTGACGAGGGTGGCGGCGGTGGCGGCTATTCGCGCCCGGCACCAGCTCCGCGCCAGGCTCCGCCCGCGGCCCGTCCGGCACCGGCGCCCGCCGCCGCCCGTCCGGCCAGCGGTTTCGACGACATGGACGACGACATTCCGTTCTGAGAGCCACGATCCCTGATGCCACGCCCGTCCCCCGGGCGTGGCCTTCTCAACCCGCCCGGCGCAAGCCCGGCGGGTTTTTCTTGTGCGCGTGCGGTATCTTTGCCCGATGAACTTCTGGGACCAAAACTTTTCTGTCGCCGGCTTCAAGTACGGCACCGCCCCCAATGCGTTCCTCGTGGGGCAGGCCCATCGCCTGAAGCGGGGCAGCGAGGTGCTGGTGCCCGGTGACGGTGAAGGCCGCAACGGCGTCTGGCTGGCGCAGCAGGGCCACCGTGTGACCTCCATGGACGGCTCCGCCGTGGGTCTGCAGAAAGCGCAGACCTTGGCGATGGAACGCGGCGTGGCCCTTCAGACCGTGCTCGGCGATCTGGCCGACTGGGCGCCGGCACCCGCGTCGTTCGATGCCGTGGTGCTGACCTTCGTGCACCTGCCGCCCGCCATCCGTGCGGGCGCGCACCGGCGCCTGGCCGCGGGCCTGCGGCCCGGTGGCCTGCTCATTCTGGAGAGCTTTCACCCGCAGCAGCTGCAGCACCGCAGCGGTGGTCCGAAAGACGTGTCCATGCTCTACACCCCGGCGTCGCTGCGCGATGACTTTGCCGGGCTCGACGAGGTGCTGTCGTGGCACGGCGAAACCATGCTGGACGAGGGCCCGGGCCACCAGGGCCTGGCGCATGTGACGCGCTGGATCGGCCAGGCGAGTTCCTGACCGTCACGCCGGGACGGCACAATCACGCCATGGAACCCATGCCTTCCCTTTTGCCCGCCAGCGACCCGCAGCGCGAGCTGCTGCACAACGAGGTGCACGCCCGCCCGCCGGCCCGCATCCACTTGCCCGCGCTGCTGACCTATGTGGCGGTGTTCAACGAGGGCGTGGACCGCGAGCAGGAATGCGCGCTGCTGCGCCGGCTGCCCGGGCAAGCCGCGCTGACGGTGGACGATCTGCATGGCAACTTCCTGCGCCTGCGCCTGCCCGGCTACACGCTCAAGTGGGAACGCCACACCGAGTTCACCCGCTATTCCATCGTGCAGCCATTGCCCGAAGGTTGCGGACTGGGCACCCGCGAACCCGATCTGCCGACGCACATTGCCACGCCGCCGGGCTGGCTGGCGGCCATTCCCGGGCGCACCTTCGCGGCCATCCAGCTGGTCATGCTGGAGGACACGATCAGCCCGCCCGCGCCGGCGCTGGCCCAGGCGCGCACCTGGCTGGGCGAGCACGCCGTGGTGGCTTCGCTCATGGGCAACAACGCGCATTCGCTGGCCGTGACCGACTTCTGGCTGCGTCCCTGTGGCTTCGAGCGCATGCTGGTGATCGGCCCGGCCGGCACCTCGGAGACCCGCGCCGGCCGCATCGCCGCGCGCCTGTTCGAGCTGGAGACCTACCGCCTGATGGCGCTGCGGGCGCTGCCCGTGGTCAAAGAACTGGCGCCCCTGCTGGCCCGTTCCGAACGCCAGCTGGCCGACATCACCGCGCAGCTGGAGAACAAGGGCGCCTCGGACCAGGCGCTGCTCGACACCCTGGTCTCGCTGGCCGGTGGTGTGGAGCGTGCGACGGCCGAAAACGTCTACCGTTTCGCGGCCACGCGCGCCTACGACATGCTGGTGAGTCAGCGCACGGCCGAACTGCGCGAGCAGCCCATCCCGGGCACGCAGACGCTGGGCGAATTCATGCAGCGCCGGCTCTCGCCGGCCATGGCCACGGTGGCCGCCACGGCGCAGCGCCTGGCGTCCTTGTCCGAGCGCATCACGCGCACCAGCGCGCTGCTGCGCACCCGCGTGGACATCGCCACCGAAGAGCAGAACCAGCAACTGCTGGCCAAGCTCACCAAAGGGCAGGAAATGCAGCTCAGGCTGCAGAGCACGGTGGAAGGCCTGTCCATCGCGGCGATCTCGTACTACGTGATCAGCCTCCTGCTCTACCTGGGCAAGGCCGGCAAGGCCGCGGGCCTGCCGATCAACCCCGAGATGGCCGCCGGGGCCTTGATTCCTCTGGTGTTGTGGGCGGTTTGGCGCACCACCAAGCGCATCCACGAGAAGCTGCACGCGGGGCACTGATCCCCCGCGCCGCCTGCGGCGTCACTCCCCAAGGGGCCTTGCCGGGCCACTCGCATCGCCCCTTGGGGGTGACGCGAGGCGGCGCGGGGGGAGTGGTTCTACCTCAAGCGTTTGATCAGGCTGGACGTGTCCAGCCGGTTCCCGCCCATGGCCTGCACGTCGGCGTAGAACTGGTCCACCAGGGCGGTGACCGGCAGGCGCGCGCCGTTGCGCTTGGCCTCGTCCAGCACCAGCCCCAGATCCTTGCGCATCCAGTCCACGGCGAAGCCGAAGTCGAACTGATCGGCCACCATGGTCTTGCCGCGGTTGTCGAGCTGCCAGCTTTGCGCGGCACCCTTGCCGATCACGTCGAGCACCTGCTTCATGTCCAGCCCGGCCTTCTGTCCAAACGCGATGGCTTCGGCCAGGCCTTGCACCAGGCCCGCGATGCAGATCTGGTTGACCATCTTGGCGAGCTGGCCGGCGCCGCTGGTGCCCAGCAGCGTGAAGGCGCGCGAGAAGGCCATGGCCACCGGCTGGACCTTGTCGAACGCGGCGGCATCACCGCCGCACATCACCGTCAGCAGGCCGTTCTGCGCACCTGCCTGACCACCCGAAACGGGCGCATCCACAAACGCGAGCCCCAGGTTTTTCGCGGCGCCATACAGTTCACGCGCCACATCGGCTGAGGCGGTCGTGTGGTCCACAAACACAGTACCCGGTGCCATGCCAGCCAAAGCACCATCGGCCCCCAGCGTCACCGCGCGCAGATCATCGTCGTTGCCCACGCAGGAAAACACGATGTCAGCACCCATGGCCGCCTCACGCGGCGTGGCTTTGGCGGCACCACCGAACTCGGCCACCCAGGCTTGCGCCTTGGCCGGCGAGCGGTTGTAGACCGTCACCGAGTGCCCGGCGCGGGCCAGATGCCCGGCCATGGGGAAACCCATGACGCCAAGGCCGAGAAACGCAACCTTTCGGGGTGCAACGGATTCGTAGGTTTTAGAGGCGATGCTGCTCATGAGAGGAGTCCTGCAAGAGGGAGGAGCGAATCAAGAAATGCCGAAAAACATGTGCAGACCGGAGCGAAATGCCTGACCCAGAACGCGGTGGAACCGGCTTTGCCGGGCCACTCGCGTTGCCCCCTTGAGGGGGTGACGCGCCCTTGGGCGCGGCGCGGGGGTGGGTCAAACAATCGTCATGTGCTCCGTGCCCGCAGCCAGGTCCACCGTCTTGGCGCGATGGCTGTTGAGCTTGATCTGCAACCGCAGGTCGTTGAGCGAGTCGGCGTTGCGCAGGGCGTCTTCGAGCGTGATGAGGTTGGCCTCGAAGGCGTTGAACAGGGCCTGGTCAAAGGTCTGCATGCCCATCTGGTTGCTTTTCTTCATGATCTCCTTGATCTCGGCGACCTCGCCCTTGAAGATCAGATCGGATATCAGCGGTGAGTTGAGCAGCACCTCCACCGCGGCAAAACGGCCCTTGTTGTCCTGGCGCGGCACCAGGCGTTGCGAGATCATGGCGCGCAGGTTGAGTGACAGGTCCATCAGCAGTTGCGGACGGCGCTCTTCGGGGAAGAAGTTGATGATCCGGTCCAGTGCCTGGTTGGCGCTGTTGGCGTGCAGGGTGGCCATGCACAGGTGGCCGGTTTCCGAAAACTGGATCGCGTGTTCCATGGTTTCGCGGGTGCGGATCTCACCCATGAGAATGACGTCGGGCGCCTGGCGCAGGGTGTTCTTGAGGGCGGCGTCCCAACTGTCGGTGTCCAGCCCCACTTCGCGCTGCGTGACCACGCAGTTCTTGTGCGGGTGCACGAACTCGATCGGGTCTTCGATCGTGATGATGTGGCCAAAGGTGTTCTCGTTGCGCCAGTCCACCATGGCCGCCAGCGAGGTGGACTTGCCCGAACCCGTGGCGCCGACGAGGATGCACAGACCGCGTTTGGACAGGCTGACATCTTTCATCACCTGGGGCAAGCCGAGCTTGTCGATGGTGGGAAGGATCGCCGGGATGGTCCGCAACACCATGCCCACCTTGCCCTGCTGGATGAAGGCGCTGACCCGGAAGCGACCGATGGAGGGTGGCGAGATGGCGAAGTTGCATTCCTTGGAGCGCTCGAACTCGGCCGCCTGCTTGTCGTTCATGATGGCGCGAGCCAGCGACAGCGTGTGTACCGCGTTGAGCGGCTGCGGCGACACCTTCACCACCTTGCCGTCCACCTTGATCGCCGGCGGAAAGTCGGCCGTGATGAACAGGTCGCTGCCCGCCCGGCTCAGCATGAGCTTGAGCAGGTCGTTGATGAACTTGGATGCCTGGTCGCGTTCCATGAGGGACTACCTTGTTTCAAAAACTTGGTCTACGCTCCGGAGAGCGGGGAATGTTGGAAGCTGGAACGCCAGCTCAGAACGCGGCGGAACCGGCTTTGCCAGGCCGCTCGCGTTGCCCCCTGGGGGGGATGCGGCCACACGCAGTGGGCAAGCAACGGGGGAGAGCATGTCTACCCTGGGAAATTTTCCGGGATTTTCGCCTTGCTCCGTGCTTCGGCTGCGCTGATGACGTTGCGCTTGACCAGCTCGGACAGGTTCTGGTCCAGCGTCTGCATGCCCACGCCGCTGCCGGTCTGGATGGCCGAGTACATCTGGGCCACCTTGGCTTCGCGGATCAGGTTGCGGATGGCGCTGGTGCCGATCATGATTTCGTGGGCCGCCACGCGACCGCTGCCGTCCTTGAGCTTGCACAGCGTCTGCGAAATCACCGCCACCAGCGATTCGGACAGCATGGCGCGCACCATGTCTTTTTCTTCCGCCGGGAACACGTCAATGATGCGGTCGATGGTCTTGGCCGCGCTGGAGGTGTGCAGCGTGCCGAACACCAGGTGGCCGGTTTCCGCCGCGGTCATGGCCAGGCGGATGGTTTCCAGGTCGCGCATTTCGCCCACGAGGATGGCGTCCGGGTCTTCACGCAGGGCCGAGCGCAGGGCGTTGGCAAAGCTCAGGGTGTGCGGCCCCACCTCACGCTGGTTGATCAGGCATTTCTTGGACTCGTGCACGAATTCGACCGGGTCTTCCACGGTCAGGATGTGGCCGTACTCGGTTTCGTTCAGGTGGTTGACCATACCGGCCAGCGTGGTCGACTTGCCGGAGCCGGTCGGGCCGGTCACCAGCACCAGGCCACGCGGACGCAGTGCAAGATCACCGAAGATCTTGGGCGCGTTGAGCTGTTCCAGCGTCAGGATCTTGCTCGGAATGGTCCGGAACACGGCCCCCGCACCGCGGTTGTGGTTGAAAGCGTTGACGCGAAAACGCGACAGGCCTTCGATCTCGAACGAGAAGTCGCACTCCAGGAACTCCTCGTACTGCTTGCGCTGGCTGTCGTTCATGATGTCGTACACCATGCTGTGGACCATCTTGTGATCCAGCGGCTCGACGTTGATGCGTCGCACGTCACCGTGCACCCGTATCATGGGTGGGAGACCAGCTGAGAGGTGAAGATCGGATGCCTTGTTCTTGACGCTGAAAGCGAGCAGTTGGGTGATGTCCATCCCGGGTCCCGTGCAGTGTTGGTGTTACAGACTGATTATGACGACGATTGAAGACAATCTCCAACAGGTACGAGGCCGCATCGCCACAGCGTGTGCCCGGGCCGACCGGGATGTGACCGCCGTCACGCTGCTGGCGGTGTCCAAGACCTTTGGTCCGGATGCGGTGGCCCAGGCGCTGGCGGCGGGGCAGCGGGCCTTTGGCGAAAACTACATCCAGGAAGGGGTGGAGAAGATCCTGGCTCTGCGCGAAACCCGACCGGACGCCGCGATCGAGTGGCACTGCATCGGCCCCATCCAGAGCAACAAGACACGCCTGGTGGCGGCGCATTTTGACTGGGTGCAGTCGGTGGACCGGCTCAAGATTGCCCAGCGCCTGAGCGAGCAGCGCCCCGCCGGGATGGCACCGCTGCAGGTGTGTCTGCAGGTGAATGTGGACGGCGGGCCGACCAAGTCGGGCGTGGCGCCCGCCGAACTGCCAGCGCTGGCCGAAGCGGTGGCGTCCTTGCCCCAGCTGCGCTTGCGCGGGCTGATGTGCATTCCCGAGCCCGCGGCCGGCTTTGAAGCCCAGCGGGCGGTGTTCCTGCAGGCCCGCGCGCTGTTCGATGCGCTCAATGCCCGGGGCTTCGGGCTCGACACCCTGTCGATGGGCATGAGCGACGATCTGGAAGCCGCCGTGGCGGCGGGCTCCAGCATGGTCCGGGTGGGCCGGGCCGTGTTCGGCAGCCGGCCCAAGGCTTGAGATCTACTTGGCAGGCGCTGCGGGCACCTTGGGCGGTTTGACCGCGCCGCAGTCGGCAGCCAGCCATTTGCCCTGGCCTTCGATGGTCATGGTTTCCGGCTTGCCGTTGCGGGCCGACTGCATCACCATTTTCATCGTGTAGGCCTTGTCGCCGTTGAAGACGTAGGTGCCCTCGCCCGACGACGGCGGGTTGGTGCAGACGAACTTCATCTTGAGCGCGCTGGCGCTGCGGGAGGTGATGGTGTTGGTGCAGTGGCCCTCGGTCTGGGAGGGCATCTCGGCGCGGGCCGCCATCTCGGGCGTGATGCAGACCTTGAGGGAGAAGCCGCCACCCGGGGCCGCGCCGATGCCGTTTTTCCCCATCATCGCTTCCATCTGTTTGCGCTGGGCCGGCGGCATGCTGGCCAGCTGCTTCTGCATCTCGGCCATGGCCTTGTCCATCTCGGGATTGCCGCCCATCTTGCTCTGGACGGCCCACAGGCCGGGCGCCTGGGTTTGCGCGAAGGCGCTCGCGGAACACAGCAGCAGGCAGGACAGCAGACGGGAGGTTTTGGGCATGGAGGGCTCCAGAAAAAAGGGTGCTGGGCATTGTCGCCGGCCGTTGGCGCTTGTCAAAGGGGCAGGCGGCTGCTGTTCTTGACCTCTTCCATCACCGCGTAGGTGCGCGTCTCGCGCACACCGGGCAGTTGCCACAGCACGCTGCCGGCGAAGTCGCGGTAGGCGGCCATGTCGGCCATGCGGGTCTTGAGAAGGTAGTCGAATCCGCCCGCCACCATATGGCATTCCATGATCTCGTCGCGCACCTGCACCGCGGCCTTGAATTCGTTGAACACGTTGGGCGTGGTGCGGTCCAGCAACACCTCCACGAACACCATCATCCCGCGACCGAGCTTGAGCGGGTTCAGCCGCGCCTCGTAGCCCAGGATGTAGCCGTCGCGCTGCAGACGCTGGGTGCGCGCGAGCACGGCCGTGGGCGAGAGCGCCACGGCCTCGGCCAGCTTCAGGTTGGCGATGCGGCCGTCGGCCTGCAGGACATTCAGGATGCGCAGGTCGATGCGGTCGATGCCGTAGGTGGTTTCAGTCATGGGTAGTGAATTATCCGGTCAACAGCAAAAAAACAGCCAGAAATTCATCAAACGAATCGGCAACATCACGGGATTCACCCACCGAGCCGTTTCCCGGAGACTTCCATGCCCCGCACCACCGACCGCCTGCCTTCCCCCTACCGGCCCGAGACCGCCATCGTCGCCCAGCGCCTGGCCGCGCTCCAGGGCGCGCTCGACTGGGCCGCCGCCGCCACCGTGGCCGCGCCCTGGGTGCGTGCCGTGCGCGAGAACCCGCCGCCGTTCTGGGCGATGGAAAGCCTGCTCAAGGAATACCCGATCTCCAGCGCCGAGGGCCTGGCCCTGATGCGCCTGGCCGAGGCGCTGCTGCGCGTGCCCGATGCCGAGACCGCGATCGCGCTCACTGCGGACCAGCTGGGCCGGGCGGACTTTGACGGCGCCGCCGACTCGACGCTGGCGCGCCTGTCGTCCACGGCGATTGCGATGTCCAAACACTTCCTTCCCGGCGCTGGCCAGGAGCCCGGCCTGATGGCCAAGCTCGGCGCCAAGACCGTGGTGGCCGCCACGCTGCGCGCAGTGCAGCTGCTGGGCCGCCAGTTCGTGCTGGGGCAGACCATTGAAGAGGGCATGAAAGAAGCCGCGTCGGCGCGCAAGAAGCTGGACCAGCTGCGCTTCAGCTTCGACATGCTGGGCGAGGGTGCGCGCACCGATGCCGATGCGCTGCGTTACCTGGCGAGTTATGAAAACGCCATCGCCGCGATCGCGCGCACCGCCGACCCGGCGCGTGCACCCGCGCACAACGACGGCATCTCCATCAAGCTCAGCGCCCTGCACCCGCGCTACGAAGACGTGCAGCACGAGCGTGTGATGGAAGAACTGGTGCCGCGCGTGTGGATGCTCTGTCGTGCGGCAGCGGCGGCCAACCTCAACCTCACCATCGACGCCGAAGAGGTGGACCGGCTCGAACTCTCGCTTGACGTGTTCGAGGCGCTGGCGCAGCTGGTGGCCGAGCACTGCCCGCAGTGGGCCGGCCTGGGCCTGGCGATGCAGGCCTACCAAAGCCGCGCGGTGGAACTGATCGAACACGTGGCCGCGCTGGCGCGCCAGTACAAGCTCAAATTCATGTGCCGCCTCGTCAAGGGCGCCTACTGGGACGCCGAGATCAAGCGCGCGCAGGAGCTGGGCCTGCCAACCTACCCGGTATTCACCCACAAGCACCACACCGACGTGAGCTACCTGGCCTGCGCACGCGCGCTGCTGGACGCGCCCGACGCGATCTATCCGCAGTTCGCCACGCACAACGCGGGCACCATCGCGGCCATCCTGCAGATGGCCTCGCGCCATGGCGTGCCGTTTGAACTGCAGCGCCTGCACGGCATGGGCGAAGGCATCTACCGCGAGGTGCTGAAGAACCCGCTCGTGGCCTGCCGCGTCTACGCCCCGGTGGGCGCGCACCGCGACCTGCTCGCCTACCTGGTGCGCCGCCTGCTGGAGAACGGCGCCAACTCGTCTTTCGTGCACCAACTGGCCGACGAGTCGGTGGGCATGGACGAACTGCTGATCTCCCCGCTGCGCCTCGAACCTCAGCCCTCGCTGCCGCTGCCGGCCGACCTGTACGGCGCGAAGCGCGCCAACAGCCAGGGCCTGGACCTCGCGGTGGCCTCGATGCGAGAGCCGCTGCTCGCCGCACTGGCCAGCACGCCGGTGCCCGTCGTGGCCGAGGCGAGCACCGCCGAGGTGGACGCAGCGTCTGCCCAAGCCGTGGCCGCCTTCGCCGGCTGGAACCACACCCCGGTGGCCGAGCGCGCAGCCACCTTGCGCCGCGCGGCCAATGCGCTGCAACAGCAGCTGCCGCGCTTCTGCGCCCTGCTGGTGAAAGAAGCGCACAAGACCTGGGGCGACGCGTTGTCCGAGGTGCGCGAGGCGGTGGACTTCCTGCGCTTCTACGCCAACGACGCCGAACGTGTGATGGCCCCGCAAACCTTGCCCGGCCCCACAGGCGAGAGCAACGTGCTGCGGTTGGAAGGGCGCGGCGCCTGGGTCTGCATCAGCCCCTGGAATTTCCCGCTCGCCATCTTCATGGGCCAGGTCGCTGCGGCGCTCGCCACCGGCAACACGGTGCTGGCCAAACCGGCCGAGCAGACCCCGGCGGTGGCGCACGAAGCGGTGAAGCTGCTGCACGCCGCCGGTGTGCCGGCCAATGCGCTGCAGTTGCTGCACGGCCCGGGCGAGACCGTGGGCGGGTCGCTGGTGGCGCAAGCCGGCATCGCTGGCGTGGTGTTCACCGGCTCCACGCAGGTGGCCAAGATCATCCAGCGCGCGCTGGCCGCCAAGGACGGCGCCATCGTGCCGCTGATCGCCGAGACCGGCGGCATCAACGCCATGCTGGTGGACAGCACGGCCTTGCCCGAGCAGGTGGCCGACGCGGTGGTGCAGAGCGCCTTCCGCAGCGCGGGCCAGCGTTGCTCGGCGCTGCGCTTGCTGTGCCTGCACGAAGGCATTGCCGACCACGTGATCGAGATGATCCAGGGCGCGGCGAAAGAACTGGTGGTCGGCAGCACGGCCGCACTGGCGACCGACCTCGGTCCGGTGATCGACGCCGAGGCGTTCGACGGCATCGGCCGCCACCTGAAGCGCCTGCACGCCGAAGCCCGGCCGCTGTTGCCCACAGCCGCGTCGGAAACCACACTGCCCAACCTGATCCCGCCCCAGATGTTCGAGGTGAAAAGCATCGCCGACGTGAAAGCCGAGATCTTCGGCCCGGTGCTGCAGGTGGTGCGCTGGGGTGGCGATCCGATGGACGTGATCCGCCAGATCAACGCGCTGGGCTACGGCCTCACGCTGGGCATCCAGACGCGCATCGACAGCCGCGCCCAGGCGTTGGCCACGGCGGCGCGCGTGGGCAACGTCTACGTGAACCGCAACATGATCGGCGCCGTGGTGGGTGTGCAGCCCTTCGGTGGCGAGGGCCTGAGCGGCACCGGCCCCAAGGCCGGCGGCCCCAACTACCTGCAACGTTTCTGCGCCGAGCAGACGCTGACCATCAACACCACGGCGGCTGGCGGCAACGTGGCGTTGTTTGCGGGACCGGCTCCCCACTGACCCTGAGCCGACCGGGTGTCGCCCGCATGACCGCTGGCGACCTCTCGATAGCCACAATGCGCGCATGACCACCGTGCGCTCTCCCCTGCAAGCCCAGCTCGTGCAATGGCTCGTCGAACCCGGCGACACGGTGCGTGCCGGGGATCCGCTGGTGATCCTGGAAGCCATGAAGATGGAGCACGAGCTGCGCGCCGAAGCGGTCGGGCGGGTGGTCGAACGTTTCTTCAGCGAAGGCGAAACGGTGGACGAGGGCGCCGGTCTGCTGCGCCTGGAGCCCATGGTGCAGGGGCAACCGGCTGCTGATGCGATCGCACCCGAACCGGAGGGGGCGCAGCCAGCCGCCTTCCGGCGGGCCGATCTGCAGCGGCTCGCCCAACGCACGGCGCAGACCCTTGATGCGGCCCGCCCCGAGGCCGTGGCCAGACGCCACGCGCTGGGCTTGCGCACGGCGCGCGAGAACATCGCCGACCTGTGCGACGACGGCAGTTTCATCGAATACGGTGCGCTCGCGGTGGCCGCGCAGCGCAGCCGCCGTTCGGAAGAAGACCTGATCGCGAACACGCCGGCCGACGGCATGGTGGCCGGCATCGGTTCGGTCAACGGCCTGATCTTCGGCGCCGAACCGTCGCGCACCGTGGTGATGGCCTACGACGCCACCGTGCTGGCGGGCACGCAAGGCATGCGCAACCACGCCAAGACCGACCGCCTGCTGGGCATCGCGCTGGCCCAGAAGCTGCCGGTGGTGCTGTTCGCCGAGGGCGGCGGTGGGCGGCCGGGCGACACCGACATGCCCATCGTGGCCGGTCTTCACGTCGGCAGCTTCGCGGCCTTTGCGCGCCTGTCGGGTCGGGTGCCGGTGCTGGGCATCGCGGCGGGGCGCTGTTTCGCGGGCAACGCGGCCCTGCTCGGGTGCAGCGACGTCATCATCGCCACCCGCCAGAGCAACATCGGCATGGGTGGTCCGGCCATGGTCGAAGGCGGCGGCCTCGGCGTGTTCCGGCCGGAGGACATCGGTCCCTCGGACGTGCAACACGCCAACGGCGTGATCGACCTGCTGGTGGACGACGAGGCGCAGGCGGTGGCCGCGGCGCGCCACTACCTGTCGTTCTTTCAGGGCCGGGTGAAGGACTGGATCGCACCCGACGCCCACGCCTTGCGCGACCTCGTGCCGGAGAACCGGTTGCGCGTCTACGACACCCGCGCGGTGATGGCCGGGCTGGTGGATCAGGGCAGCCTGCTGGTGCTGCGCGCGGGTTTCGGCCTGGGCATCCACACGGCGCTGGCGCGCATCGAAGGCCGGCCCGTGGGACTGATGGCCAACAACCCGTTGCACCTGGGCGGCGCCATCGACGCCGATGCGGCCGACAAGGCGGCGCGCTTCATGCAGCTGTGCAACGCGCACGGCCTGCCCATCGTCAGCCTTGTCGACACGCCGGGTTTCATGGTCGGGCCGGCCATGGAAGCGCGGGCCCAGGTGCGGCACGTGAGCCGGCTTTTCGTGACCGCGAGCAATCTGCAGGTGCCGTTTTTCAGTGTGGTGCTGCGCAAAGGCTACGGCCTGGGCGCCATGGGCATGACCGCCGGGGGCTTTCACGCGCCGGTGTTCACGGTGGCCTGGCCCACCGGTGAATTCGGGGCCATGGGGCTGGAGGGTGCGGTGCGGCTGGGTTACCGCAAGGAGCTGGAGGCCTTGCCGGACGGACCGCAGCGGCAGGCGCTGTTCGAGGAATTGCTGGCGCGCCAGGTGGCCAACGGTTCGGCCATCCAGATGGCGACCACCCTGGAGGTCGATGCCGTGATTGACCCCGCAGACACCCGCCACTGGCTGGCGCAGGGGTTGGCCAGCGCGCGCACGGACACCTCCGCGCTCTCGCGTTTTATCGATACCTGGTGAGCAGGGAGCCGTCCGCCGCAGAACGGGCAGACGCGCCGTTCAGGCGAGTTCGCCGAAACTGCTGGTGGTCCGCACGCCAGCGCTGGCGCTCTGGGGCGCGGGCTGGTTGATGTTGACCCAGAACTCGCAGACGTGCTTCATGGCGCTGAGGAACTGCGCAAATTCGGTAGGCTTGGCGATGTAGGCGTTGGTGCCGGCGTCGTAGGCCCGTTGCAGGTCACTGGGTTCGGTTGACGAGGTGAGCACCACCACGGGAATGTTGCGCAGGTGCTCGGAACTCTTGATTTCCTTCAGCACGCCGATGCCGTCCAGCAAGGGCATCTTCAGGTCCAGCAGGACCAGGATCGGGTTGCCGCCCGAGCGATCGGTGAAGCCGTCGCGGCGGTAGAGGTAGTCCAGCGCCTGCATGCCGTCGGAAACATGGGTGACACGTCCGTCCAGCCCGTGTCGCGCCAAAGCCAGCTTGGTCAGCTCGGCATCGTCCGGGTTGTCTTCGACGAGAAGAATGGCTTCGGCGTTCTTGTTCATGGTTCCAGGACGGAAGGGATGGAGTCGCGCCCGAAGTCTGTCGGGCTGACACCTTCAAACGGGAGCGAAAAATGAAACACGCTGCCTTCGCCCACTTGGCTTTCTGCCCAGATGCTACCACCGTGGCGCTCCAGAATGCGCCGCGTGAGCGCCAGACCAATGCCCGTGCCCTCGAACTCGGACGCGCGGTGCAGGCGCTGGAAAACGCCAAACAGCTTCTGCGCATATTGTGTATCGAAACCCACGCCGTTGTCACGCACGTCAAAGGTGTAGCCCACGGCGGGATCCACGCTCCAGCTGATCTCGATGCGGGCCCGTTCGCGCGGGCGGGTGTATTTGAAGGCGTTGCCCAGCAGGTTGGCCCAGACCTCCCGCAGCAGCAGGGCGTCGCCCTGGACCACCGGCAGATCGGGTGCAACCACCCAGTCGACCACGCGCCCACCGGTGTCGTGCGCAAGCTGGTTGACCACGGCGTCCACCAGCATGGCGAAGTCCACCGCGGTGAGGTTGACCGCCGAGCGCCCGAGACGGGAAAAGGCCAGCAGACCGTCGATGAGCTGGCTCATGTGGCGCGCCGAGTTGCCGATCGTGTTCAGGTAGCGCTGCGTGGTCTCATCGCCGCGTTCGCCCAGATGCTCGTCCAGCAGGCTCACAAAACTGGAGATGTGGCGCAGTGGCGAACGCAGGTCGTGCGACACCGAATAGGAGAACGCCTCCAGATCCTTGTTGGCGGCGAGCAGCTGCTCGGTGCGTTCGGTCACCCGGTTCTCCAGCTCATCGTTGATGTTGCGCATCAGGTCGTCGAGCCGCTTGGCATCGGTCATGTCGCGGTTGATCTTGGCGAAACCACGCAGTTCACCACTGTCGTCGCGCAGGGCGATCAGGAGCGAATGCGAAAAATACCGCGAACCGTCCTTGCGTTCATGCCAGCTGTGCAGTTCGTGCTGGCCGCGGGAGGCCGCCATGCGCAGCATCTGGTTGGCGCTCGCCAATGCTTTGTCGGGTCCGCCATTCCGGAACAGCAGGGCATAGTGCCGCCCGAGCATTTCGGACGGTGAGTAGCCTTCCATGCGCTGGGCGCTGTCGGTCCAGTCGGTGATGCAACCATCGGCATCCAGGAAAAAGATGCAGTACTCGCGCAGGTTGTCCACCATCAGGCGGAAGCGCTGTTCACTCTCCAGCAGCTCCATGGAGCGCTCGCGGATGCGCAGTTCCAGTTCGTCGTTGAGCTGGCTGACACGTTCCTCGACCCGCTTGCGATCGGTGATGTCGATGATCTGCACAAACACGCCCTGCACCAGGCCTTCGTGGACGTCTGGCAGGTAGGTCGCGCGGACGAAGATCGGCTCGCCGCTGGCGGTCTTGCGCCAGGTTTCGAAGTGCTGTGTCTGACCGCCCAGCGCGGCATCCATGCGCGGGCCGATCTCTGCCCAGACCTCGGGGGGCACACATTCGCTGACGTGCAGGCCCAGGATTTTTTCCGGATCCATGCCGTAGATGCGCAGGTGTTCGACGTTCGCGAAGCGAAAACGAAGCATCGAGTCCAGGTAGGCGATCAGGCCCGGCACGTGGTCGGTGATGGTCTGCAGGAAACGCTGGTTTTCGCGCAGGGCGATCTCGGCTGTCTTGCGGGGGGTGATGTCCACCACCGTGGTGTTGCTGCGCAAGAACCGGCCGCTGGCGTCACGCACCGCGGAGGACGACAGCAGCGCGTGAAAGTGCGTGCCATCGCGGCGCAGCATTTCGTATTCGGCCCCTTCCAGCTTGCCGTCCTGGATCAGGCGTTGCAGGCGGTCTTCCAGCAGCGGCGTCCGGCTGGGCAGGATGAAGTCGCGGAAGGTCTTGATGCCGACGACCTCTTCGCGCTCGTAACCCAGCCACTGTAGCTCCGTGTCGTTGATCGAGACATAGGTGCCGTTGATGTCCAGCGAGTGGTAACCGCAGGGCGCATGGTCGTACAGGCCTTGCGCCAGTTCCAGGGCCTCCTGGAGCTGCTGGTTGGTCCGCTTCACCTGGTCTTCACTGGCCTTGCGCTCGGTGATGTCGTGCATCTGGATAAACAGGCCTTGCACCTCACCCTGTTGCCAGTACGGCGTGTATTCGATGCTGGCGTAGAAACGGTGCCCGTCGGGAAAAGTCCGCTCGCCTTCAAACTGCTGGGTCTCGCCCCGCAAGGCCATTGCCAGCTGCGGCTTGGCCGATTCGTAGTCCTGCGGTCGCGCGATCTGGCTCAGGTGCAGGCCCAGCAACCGCTCGGGCAGGTCGGTCCGCCAGCGCGCGTAGCTGGCGTTGGCGAAGCGGCAGATCAGGTTCCGGTCGAAAAACGCCAGCTGGACCGGGATGCTGTTGGTGATGTTCTGCAGGAAGTCGCGCTGCGCCTGCAGGGCGGCATCCGCACGCTTGCGCTCGGTGATGTCGATCAGGGTGCTGTTGGTGCGCACAAACTGGCCTTGTTCGTCCCTCACCACGGTGCTGGAGGCCAGGCCGACGAAGGCGCGGCCATCGGGCAGTCGCAAGGCCACTTCTTCGGGTTCGAGGTGACCGGTGCTTTCCAGCTGTTGCCGGCGCTCGTTCTGCTTGACCAGTTGCGAGGGATCGACCAGGTCGCGGAAGCTCAGGCGGCCGACCACGTCCTCGCGTTCGCGGCCCAGCCAGTTCAACGCGGTCTGGTTGATCATCTGGACGGTGCCATTGCGGTCCAGCGAGTAGTAGCCACAGGGCGCCTGGTTGTACAGGGCCTGGGCTTCCTGCAGCGTCTGACGCAGCCGCGCGTTGGCCTGGGCCAGTTCGTCGGTGCGTTCGCGCACGCGGGTTTCCAGCTGCGTGTTGAGCTGGCGGATTTCTTCCTGCTGCAGGTGTTGCTCGGTGATGTCGCGCGAGACCACCAGCAGCATGGCGGGTTGGCCCTTCTCGTCGTTGATGGGCGAGACCGTGGTGTCCCACCACTTGGGGGTTTGCTTGAAGGTCATGCCAAAGGCCACGAACCGGGAGCTTGTGCCCCGACCCGCGCTCTCGACAGCCGCGCGTGCGAGCACGGCACTCTCTTCGCCCCACCATTGGGTCCAGTCGCTGCCGCGCACCTGTTCGAAATCGTCCACCTCGATCAGGCGACACCCCTGGGCGGTTATCTGCACCACCCGACCCCCGAGGTCCAGCACTTTGGTGCAATCGGGGCTGCTGGCGATGATCTGCCGGTTGAGCTCATCCTTGATCCGGGCATCGGCCTGCAGGGCGCGCAGCGAGGTGATGTCCTGCACGAAACCCAGTTGCCCGATGGGTTGACCGTTCGCGTCTTGCAGGGGTGCGTTGCGCACCAGCACGTGCGCGAAGTCCTGACCAGGACGCAGCAGGCGCAACTCGACACTGACGGGTTTCCGGTTCTGGGTACCCGCGGTCCATTCGTGCCGGACCCGATCAATGTCGTCCGGATGCACCTGCTTGAGCCAGCCGAAATCCGGGAAGGCCTCGGCCTGCAAACCGAAGATGCGTTGCAGGGACTCGTCCACATGGGTGAGCACGCCGCCAGCGTCGATCCGGAAGATGCCGATCGGGAAGGCGCCGGCCAGTGCCGCAAAAAGCGCCTCGTATTCCAGCTGTGCCTCCAGGGGGTTGTCGGGCCCGTTCAGCGTGCGCGCCGTGAGGTTCAGCGGCAGCGGCAGACTCGCCCGCCCGTTCCTGTGGTCACCCAGGTGTTGTGCATACGACTGGCGCAGGTGCTGGTTCTCCTGGCGCAGCGCCTCGATCTCCCGGAGCAGTTCCAGCTCGCGCTCCGACCGAGCCTCGTGGCATGTCGCGGCAACGGCGTTGTGGCCGGTTTCAGGGGGGTGTGCACTCATCGCGCACTACTGTACCCGAGGCACTGCTGCGCGCGCTGTGAGATTTGCCGGTCAGAAGCGCGGCAGTTCCGGGAATGAAAGCCGGCCGCCACGCACCAGCATCTTGCCGTTTTCGGCACACCGTTGCAGCGTGGGAATGACCTTGCCGGGGTTCAGTAATTCTTTGGTATCAAAGGCACGCTTCACGCCGAACATGAGCGCGTTCTCCTCTGGCGAAAACTGCACACACATGCTGTTGAGCTTTTCCACGCCGACGCCGTGTTCTCCAGTCACCGTGCCACCCATGGCGACGCTGGTCTCCAGAATGTCGGCGCCAAACAGCTCGCAGCGGTGCAGCTGGTCGGGGTCGTTGGCGTCGAACAGGATCAGCGGGTGCAGGTTGCCGTCGCCGGCGTGGAACACGTTGGCGCAGCGCAGGCCGTACTTCTGTTCCATCTCGCCGATGGCGATCAGGATGTCGGCCAGGCGTTTGCGCGGGATGGTCGAGTCCATGCACATGTAGTCGGGGCTGATGCGGCCGCTGGCCGGGAACGCGTTCTTGCGCCCGCTCCAGAAACGCAGGCGCTCGGCTTCGTCGCGACTGACCGCGATGGCGGTGGCGCCGTGATCGCGCAGCACGGCGCTCATGCGGCCGATTTCTTCCTCCACCTCTTCGGGCGTGCCGTCGCTTTCGCACAGCAGGATGGCGGCGGCGTTGAGGTCGTAGCCGGCGTGCACGAAGTCTTCCACCGCAGCGGTCATGGGCTTGTCCATCATCTCCAGCCCGGCCGGGATGATGCCGGCTGCGATCACCGCGGCCACGGCGTCGCCGGCTTTCTGGATATCGTCGAAGCTGGCCATGATGCAGCGCGCCAGCAGGGGCTTGGGCACCAGTTTGACGGTGACTTCGGTGGTGACGGCCAGCATGCCTTCGCTGCCGATCACCAGCGAGAGCAGGTCCAGACCCGGGGTGTCGAGCGCCTCGCCGCCAAAGCTGACGGGCTCGCCATCGATCGTGAAGCCGCGCACCTGCAGCACGTTGTGCACCGTCAGGCCGTATTTCAGACAGTGCACGCCACCCGAGTTTTCGGCCACGTTGCCGCCGATGGTGCAGGCGATCTGGCTGCTCGGGTCGGGTGCGTAGTACAGACCGTGGGGCGCGGCGGCGTCTGAAATGGCCAGGTTGCGCACACCGCCCTGGACCACCGCGGTGCGCGAGCGCGGATCGATGGACAGGATGCGGTTGAACTTGGCCAGCGACAGCGTGACGCCCAGCGCGTGGGGCATGGCGCCGCCCGAGAGCCCGGTGCCGGCGCCGCGCGCCACCACGGGCACTTCCAGCGCGTGGCAGGCCTTGAGCACAGCCGCCACCTGGGCTTCGGTTTCGGGCAAGGCCACCACCAGCGGGCGTTCCCGGTAGGCGGTCAGGCCGTCGCATTCGTAGGGCACGGTGTCTTCGGCCTGCCAGAGCAGGGCGTGCGCCGGCAGTAGCGCCTGCAGGGCGCGCACCACCTCGGCCTGGCGGGCGGCGCGCTCGGCGCGGGTGACTTCGGCGGGGGCGGTGGGTGCGTTCATGCGCGCCAGTTTAGGACAGCGTGCCTCACCGTGGGTTGAAGAAACTTGCAAGAACCTGTGAGCCGGCGGTTTGACGCAACTCAAACGCCGGGGTCTTGAAACCCCCGGGGTGCGCCGCTATGTTCCGGCCATGGACGGCACAGTGACCGTCCAGTCCGGGTCCATCGACCCAGTCCATTGTCAAAGGAGCACATGCCATGAACCATCTGATCGCCCGTTCCGGACTGTTTGACGATTTCTTCAAGGACGTCGCACCGGGTTTTTACGTCCGTCCCCTGCACGGCGATTCCTTGCCGTCACCCTCGCAGATCAAGATCGACGTGAAGGAAACGCCGTCGGTCTACACCGTGGTGGCCGAGGTGCCGGGCGTGGCCAAAGAAGACATTCACGTCACCGTGGAAGGCAGCGTGGTGACCCTGCGCGCCGAGATCAAGCAGGAAGACAGCCAGAGCCAGGACGAGAAGGTACTGCGCACCGAGCGCTACTACGGCGCGGTGGCCCGCAGCTTCCAGCTGGCGGCCGACATCGACAACGAGCGCGCCAAGGCGAAGTACGAAAACGGGGTGCTGACGCTGACCCTGCCCAAGAAGGTGGCCTTGGCGGGCCAACGCCTGAACATCGAGTGATTGGAATCACCCCCTGCGCCGCTGACGCGCGCCTGGCGGGCCGCGACATCGCCAGAGGCGATGCCACGTCGTCCCGTCCAAGCCTGCGCAGGCAGGCTTAGGAGCCGCGGTCCTCAGCCCCCGCTCTCGCCTGCAGCGGGAGCGGGGACGCTCCCTGTGGCCCGGCGGAGCCGGTTCCACGGGAGCCTGGGTGGGTGGTCATGCGCTCCGGCGGAAGGGTTGGGTGTCTCTGGCTCAAGGAGCCGTCTTCAGCTCAACGACTTTTTGAGCCACTCGGAAAACGCCACGCACTCCCAGCGGTCCATCGTGCCGGTGCGCCAGCACAGGTAGTGCGCGTGCGGGCTGGGCACGTGGCGTTCGTACAGCGGCACCAGCGTGCCGTGCTCCAGCCAGGGCGCGGCCAGCTTGATGCGCACGAGCGCCACGCCCATGCCGGCGGCGGCGCCGTCGCACATGAGGCCGATGTCGTTGAACTGGGAGCCGTCCACCGGTTCGGGCCAGTCCAGATCGTGCGCGGCGAACCAGGTGCGCCAGGGCTCCAGCGGGCTGCGCAGCAGGGGCACGCCTTCCAGGTCTTCCGGTGCATCGAACGGGCCGTGCTCGCGCGCAAACGCCGGTGAGGCCAGCGGTGTGATGTCGTCCTTCATCAGGCAGACGTGTTCCACATCGGCGTAGCGCCCGGTGCCGAAGCGGATCATGAGGTCGGCGTCTTCGGCCACGACGTCCAGCAGCGGGATGCTGACCTGCAGCGTGAGGTCGATCTCCGGGTAGGCCTCGCTGAACTGCTTCAGGCGCGGCAGCAGGATGGAGCGCGCGAACGTGGGCGTGACCGCCAGCCGCAGCTTGCGCCGCCCGGGCGTGACGGTGTTGCTGGGAAATTTTTGCAGGATCGCCAGACCCTCGCGCACATGCGCCAGGTATTCACTGCCCTCGGTCGTCAGTGAAAAATCGGCCCGGCCGAACAGTTTGGTGCCGAGGATCTGCTCCAGCTGCTTGATGCGGTGGCTCACCGCGCTGGGCGTGACGCACAGCTCCTCGCTGGTCTGCGTCACGCTGCGCAGGCGGGCGAGCGCCTCGAAGGTCAGCAGGCACTGGATCGGCGGAATACGGATCGTCACTTGAAGACCACTGTTTTGTGCCCGTTCAGCAGCACGCGGTGTTCGCTGTGCCACTTCACCGCGCGCGCCAGCACCTGGCTCTCGGTGTCACGACCCTGCGCGGTCAGGTCTTCCACGGTGTCGGTGTGGTCCACGCGGGCCACGTCCTGTTCGATGATCGGACCTTCGTCCAGATCGGCGGTCACGTAGTGCGCCGTGGCACCGATCAGCTTCACACCGCGGTCGTGCGCCTGGTAATAAGGCTTGGCGCCCTTGAAGCTGGGCAGGAAGCTGTGGTGGATGTTGATCGCCTTGCCCGAGAGTTCGCGGCACAGGTCGTTGCTCAGGATCTGCATGTAGCGCGCCAGCACCACCAGTTCCGCGCCTTCGCTGCGCACGATGTCCAGCTGCTTCGCCTCGGCCTGCGCCTTGGTCGCGGCGGTCACCGGGATGTGGTGGAAGGGCACGTTGTAGCCGGCGGCGAGCTGGTAGAAATCGCGGTGGTTGCTCACGATGGCTCGGATGTCCAGCCGCAGCAGGCCGCTCTTCCAGCGGAACATCAGGTCGTTCAGGCAGTGGCCTTCCTTGCTGACGAAGATCACCGTGCGCATAGGTTCGGCCAGCGGGTGCAACTGGCACTGCATGCCAAAGGGCTCGGCGAACAGCTTCAGGTGCAAACGCAGGTCGTCCTGCGTGAGCTGGCTGCAGGTGAACTGCACCCGCATGAAAAACAGGCCGGTGCCGTGGTCGTTGTACTGGGCGGCTTCTTCGATGTTGCCGCCGCGCTCCAGCAGAAAACCCGAGACGGCGTGCACGATGCCGGTGCGGTCCTGGCAGGACAGGGTGAGGACGTAGGTGTGGTTCATGGCGAACGCATTGTCGCAGGCCGCCCGGGGTGGGCCCGACCAGGGTCACGGCAGTGGAGCCCCCGGGCTGGGCATTCCGGTGCCAGAATCCAGCCACTTGACCACCGACCGCGCCCTTCCAGCGCGACCCAGGAGATTCTCAACATGGCCTACAACGAGTTCCGCATGGACAACCAGTGGTTGCCCTTCACGCCCAACCGCAGCTTCCAGAAAGACCCGCGCATTTTCGTCGCTGCGGATGGCATGCACTTCACCACGCACGATGGCAAACAGGTCATCGACGGCATTTCCAGCCTGTGGTGCGTGGGCGCGGGCCACAACCGCAAGCCGATCAACGAAGCCATCAAGCAGCAGCTCGACACGCTGGACTACGCCACCGCGTTCAGCGTGAGCAACGACAAGGCCTTCCGCGCCGCCGAGATGATCGCGGCCATGGCCCCCGGCGACCTGAACAAGGTGCTGTTCTGCAACTCGGGTTCCGAGGCGGCAGACACCTCGCTGAAGGTGGCGCTGGCCTACCACCGCGCGCGCGGCGAAGGCCATCGCAACATCTTCATCGGTCGCGAGCGCGGCTACCACGGCGTCAACTTCGGCGGCATGAGCGTGGGCGGTATCCCGGCCAACCGAAAGATGTACGGATCGGCCCTGCTGCCGCGCGTGGACCACCTGCGCTTCATCCACGACCCGGTGAACCACGCCTACATCCACAACCAGGAACCGGTCTGGAACGAAGACATCCTGCTGGAACTGGAAAACCGCCTTCTGCCGCTGCACGACGCCAGCAATGTGGCGGCCGTGATCGTTGAACCCATCGCCGGCAGCGCGGGCTGGTACATCCCGCCGCAGGGCTACCTCAAGCGGCTGCGCGAGATCTGCGACAAGCACGGCATCCTGCTGATCTTTGACGAGGTCATCACCGGCTTCGGCCGCCTGGGCACCGCCTTCGCGTCCGACTACTACGGCGTGCAGCCCGACATGCTGAACTTCGCCAAGGCCGTCACCAACGGCGTGATCCCGATGGGCGGCGTGGTCTGCACCGACCGCATTTACGACGCCATGATGGGCGCGCACGGCAGCGCGCCGGACCACGCCATCGAGTTCTTCCACGGCTACACCTACTCCGGCCACCCGGTGGCCTGCGCCGCGGCCATCGCCACGCTGGACCTGTTCCGCGAGGAGCAGCTGTTCGAGCGCGCGGGCGAGATGGCGCCGGTGCTGGGCGACGCGATGCACAGCGCGCTCAAGGGCCTGCCCAACGTGATCAGCATCCGCAGCCTGGGGCTGGCGGCGGCGGTGGAACTGTCGTCCATCCCCGGCCT
Source organism: Hydrogenophaga sp. ZJX-1 (assembly GCF_048590325.1). Lineage (NCBI taxonomy): Bacteria > Pseudomonadati > Pseudomonadota > Betaproteobacteria > Burkholderiales > Comamonadaceae > Hydrogenophaga > Hydrogenophaga sp. ZJX-1. The sequence goes on along the minus strand of NZ_JBMBRA010000002.1, from coordinate 516,057 downwards.
GCCGGGCAAGCGCGCCTTCGACATCTTCATGGATTGCTACAAACACGGTGTGCTGGTGCGCAACGCGGGCGAAAACCTGGTGTTCGCGCCGCCGTATATTGTGGAAAAGTCGCACATCGATACCATGGTCAACGTGCTGGCCGACGCGATCAAGCGCCACGCCTGAAGCCGTTTCTTCACCACCCACAGGAGCCCCGCATGGCCATCATGGATTTCCTGAACCGCCAGTTCATCGACGTCATCGAGTGGGTGGACGACTCGCGCGACACGCTGTCGTTCCGCTTTCCGGATGACGACAAGCAGATCAAGAACGAGGCCCAGCTCATCGTGCGCGAGAGCCAGGTGGCCCAGTTCGTCTACGTGGGCCAGTTCGCCGACACGCTGGGCCCGGGCAAGCACACTCTCAAGACCGAAAACATCCCCATCCTGGGTGACCTGCTGGGCTGGAAATACAAGTTCCAGACGCCTTTCAAGGCCGACGTCTATTACGTCACCACGCGCGTCTTCGCCGGCAACAAATGGGGCACGGCCAACCCGGTGATGATGCGCGACGCCGACTTCGGCGTGGTGCGCATGCGCGCCTTCGGCACCTACGACTTCAAGATCGTGGACCCGGTGCTGTTCCTCAAGGAAGTCGCCGGCACCGACCACCAGTTCCGGCTCGACGAGTTCACCGACGTGATGCGCTCGCGCATCGTCAGCGTGTTCAGCGAAACCCTGGCCGCGGCCAAGGTGCCGGCGCTGGACGTGGCCACGCGTTACGGTGAGCTCGGTGCGGCCCTGCTGGAGCCGCTGAATGCTGCGATGCGCAGCAAGTACGGTCTGGAAATGACCTCGTTCGTGGTCGAGAACGTGTCGGTGCCGCCCGAGCTGGAGCAGGCCATCGACAAGCGCGGCGCCATGACCGCGATCGGCAATCTCAACGACTACGTCAAATACAACATGGGCAACGCGCTGGCCGAGGGCAAGGCCGGCACGGCCGGCATCGGCGCCGAACTGGCGGCCGGCCTGGCCATGGGGCAGTCGATGATGCAGGGCGGCGGTATGGGCGCGGCAGCCGCGCCGTCGATGCCGGGCTTCGTGCCGGGGGCTGCGCCAGCCGCCACGGCCGCCCCTGTGCCCGAGTTGCTCACGCCCGAGCAGGTGGCGCAGGCGCTGTCGGTGTCGGTGGCCGACGTGTTGCAGGAGCTTGAAGCCGGTAACCTCAAAGGCCGCAAGATCGGCAGCCAGTGGCGCATCGGCCGCCCGGCGCTGGACACGTTCATGCAAGGTTGAACAGTCTGGCCCGCCGCGCCGACGCCGCACGACCCCGCCTGTGACCGGTCTTCCCGATACCCTCGCAGCAGCGCCCGAGAGCGAGCGCAGCGCGCAACAGAAATTCGTCTGCCCGGCCTGTGGCGGCGAGGCCCAGTGGCACCCGGGCAAGCAGGCGCTGCTCTGCGCCTATTGCGGCACCGAGTCGCCCTACCAGATTGAAGACGCCGGCGGCGAGATACTGGAACACGACCTCGTGGCCGCCCTCAAGGCCGTTCCGCAGAGCGCTCGCGGCCTGCAGCAGGCGCGTCGCCAGGTGCGTTGCCAGCACTGCCAGGCCATCAGCTTCTTCAGCGCCGAGCAGCAGGGGCGGCGCTGCGACTTCTGCGGCTCCACCGCCCTGCTGCCGTTCGACGAGGGGCTGGACGTGATCCGCCCGCAGAGCTTGCTGCCCTTCAAGGTGGCCGAACCCGACGCGCGCAACCGGCTGCGCCAGTGGTACGGCAGCCGCTTCTGGGCGCCGAACGCGCTGAAGCACCGCGCGCTGACCGACACCCTGCAAGGCGTCTACCTGCCTTACTGGACCTTCGACGCGCATGGCGCGGCGCACTACACCGCCGAGGCTGGCACCTTCTACCGCGACAGCCAGAACAAGCAGCAGGTGCGCTGGCGCCCGGTCAGCGGCCAGGTGGCCCACCGTTTCGACGACACCCTGGTCTGCGGTTCGCGCGGCGTGCATCCGGCGCTGATGCGCGCCATCGAACCCTTTCCCACCACCAGCGAGCTGCAGGCCTACGACGCCAGTTACCTCAGCGGCTGGACCGTCGAGCGCTACGCCCTTGACCTTGCGGGCGCCGCGCAGCAGGGGCGGGAGCGCATGCTGCAGGGCCTGCGCCAGCTCTGCGCGCAGGACATCGCCGCCGACACCCACCGCAACCTGCAACTGGACGCCCGCTTTGACGAGCAGACCTTCAAGCACGTGCTGCTGCCGGTCTGGCTGGTGAGTTACCAGTACGGCGCGAAGACCTTCCAGGCGGTGGTCAACGGTTACTCGGGCCAGGTCGCCGGCGAGTACCCCAAGAGCTGGGTCAAGATCGCGCTGGCGGTGCTGCTGGGGCTGGTGCTGCTGGCGGTGTTCGCTTCGCTGGAGCAGTAGCCGGGGCATCAGCGGCCCATGCTGCGCTTCATCTCGGCACAGTAGTCCCGCGGCGCGCGCGGCGGGCTGCGCCAGACCACGTCGGCGGTGGGCAGTGTCTGACCCGCCGCTTCCTGGGCATCGACCGCAGGCCGGGCCAGCGCCACCACGACCCGGTGCGCCAGGTCCGGCGGCAGGTGCAAGGGAACCCCCAGATCGCGCTGCACATGGCCGTTGCCCGCCACCAGCAGCACGGTCTGCCCGGACCGGATGGCCGCCGCCGCGGTGCCGGCCATGGCCTGGTCTCGGGCGATCTGGATGCGTGTCATGGGTGCGATCTGCGGTGCGGGCAACAGATCGCAGTGGCCCTCGCGGATCGCCACGCGCTGGCGCTCCAGCGCCTCGGTGGGCAGCAGCCGGTCCAGCGCCTCGTTGCCCATGGCCGCGCGCATGTCGGCGCGGGGCAGGTTGCCACCCAGCACAGGAACCCCGGCGCGCACCGCCGCCATCACCACCGGCGCGTAGGTGGACCAGGGCCAGCCCGCCTGATCGCCGCTCCAGCGCAGGGCTTCGCGCACCTGGGCTTCGCTGGCCTGGCTGGGCAACCCGGTGGTGTGTGTGCCCGCTTCCGACATTTCCAGCACCAGCGCACTGAGCTGCCGGCGCGCGGCCAGCTGCTGCACCAGCTCGCGTTGCAGGGCCTGGTGTTCCGGGGCGTCGTGCTGTTCGCCCACCAGCAGCAGCGGTGTGGGCAGCAGGCGGGTCAACAAGGCGCTGGCCTGCTGGCCGGGGTCCCCCGTCTCGGACGCCACGGTCGGCGTGGGTGGCTGCGGCGGGGCGTCAGCCGCGCCCGCCAGCAGGGCGCTCCACAGGCCCAGACCGGCCCCGAACATGACAGCACTTCGACAGTTCATGCGTGGATACTACGGCCCCGGCCCGCCAGGGTCCGCGTCAATTCTGGATACCCGAGTGATTTCCCCTTCCCGTTCCCGCCTGGCGTCCGCCTGGCTGCGCCCGATCCTGACCCTGCTGCTGGCCTACGGCGCAGCGCGTCTGTGCGTGTGGTGGCAAACCCCCATTCCCTGGATGATCGGGCCCCTGGTGGTGACGTCCCTGGTCTCGGTGCTGGGCGCCCCCACCGCGAGCTGGACGCCCTTACGCAACGCCGGGCAGTGGGTGATCGGCGCGGCGCTGGGGCTGTATTTCACGCCGGAAGTCGGGGCGCTGGTGGCCGGGCTGTGGTGGGCGATCGCGCTCGGCATCGTCTGGGCCCTGGCGCTGGGTCTGGGTTTTGGTGTCTGGCTGCGGCGCGTGCATGCGCAGCACCTGCCGGGCTTGAGCGCTGCGCAGCTGTTTGGCACCACCTACTTCGCGGGTGCCATTGGCGGCGCATCGGAAATGACCCTGATCGCCGAACGGCACGGCGCGCGCACCGACCTCGTGGCCGCTGCGCACAGCCTGCGCGTGCTGCTGGTGACGCTGAGCATCCCGTTTGCCATGCAGGCCTGGGGCGTCAGCGGGCTGGATCTGGCCACGCCCGGCGCTCGCGAGGTGCAGGTGCCGGGGCTGGGCTGGCTCGCACTGCTCAGCCTGGCGGGGGCCCTGGGCATGCGGAAGTTCGGGCGCGCCAACCCGTGGTTCATGGGCGCGTTGCTGGTGACCATGGCGCTGACGCTGTCGGGGGTGGTGCTGTCGGCGCTGCCGGGCTGGCTCACGGCCGCGGCCCAGCTCGTGATCGGGGTCAGTCTGGGCGTGCGCTTCACACCGGCCTTTGTGCACACCGCGCCGCGCTGGCTGGCCTCGGTGGCGCTGGCCAGTGGGGTCATGATGGTGCTGTGCGCGGCATTCGCCTGGCTGCTGGCCCGGTTCACCGGGCTGCACCCGGCCACCCTGGTGCTCGGCACCTCGCCCGGCGGCATCGCCGAGATGGCCATCACGGCCAAGGTGCTGCAGCTCGGGGTGCCGGTAGTGACAGCGTTTCAGGTCTGCCGCCTGGTGGCGGTGCTGGTGCTGGCCGAGCCGGTGTTCCGCTGGTGGTCTGCCCAGAGGGGCGTGCGCTGAAGGGTGTTGGTTTTTTCAGGGTGCCGGAGCGACACACCGACGCATGAAGCGGTTCAACCCAGGGCACCGGAGCGCCATCCGCAACGCATGAAACTGCGCCTCCCTGAGGCACCGCCGGGCTGGCTTTGCCAGACGGCCCGTGCCGCCCCCTGGAGGGGGTGACGCGAAGCGGCGCGGGGGGTGTTTCTTCTCAGTGGCGGAACTGGCCCTGGCGCGTGACGATGGCCAGGTCCACCAGCGACAGGCCGGTGTGGGCGCCATCGCGGTAGCTCACCTTCAGGCCCTCGATCTGCAGGTCGGTGTTCTTCAGGCCGGCCACGAAGCTGGCACGGGTGGGGCTGGAGCCGGCCCGCTGCAGCGCTTCGACCAGGGCCCGGGCCGTCATGTAGCCCTCCAGGCTGCCGTAAGAGAAAGCCTTGCCCGGTTTGTGGGCCTTGAAGGCGTCCTGGTAAGCCCGGGTGAGCGCGGATTTGCGTTCCCAGGGGCTGGGCATCACCTGCGCGAAGATCATGCCGTGCCCCAGCTCACCCAGGTGCCCGGCCAGCTGGGTTGAGCCGGAGTTGACACCGTAGAACTGCAGGCTCAGGTTCCGGGACTCCGCTTTGCGGATGAGTTTTTCATAGACGCCAATGCCGCCGTGGTTGAACACCACCTGCGCTTTGCTGTTGCCGAGCTGTTTCACCAGCGCGTCGATGCCGGCGTCGTCGATGTCCGACTTGAAGGCCAGGTCGGCCACCACCTCCAGCCCCAGAGGCTGGCTGAGCAGGCGCACGTTGTCCAGGTGTTGCTGGCCGGTTTCCGAGTCCGAACGCAGGAAGGCCACGCGCTGCATGCCCAGGCTCTTGGCGTGCTGCAGCAAGGCGCGGAATTCTTCCTTGTGTTCAGCGCGTACGGGAAAGACCAGCGGCTGGTGTGGCGTGCGCAGGGTGGGCGAACCCGCCATGGGGCCGAAAAACGGCACCTTGAGTTCGGTGGTGGCTTTCATCACCGCGGTGGACGGGCCGCCCTCGATGGAGCCGAACACGAGGAAGACCTTGTCCTGGGTGATCAGCTGACGCGCATTGGCTTCGGCCTGGGCCGATTTGTTGTCGTCGTCCAGCACCTTCACCACCACTTTGCGGCCCGCCACACCCCCCCGCTTGTTGACCAGCGAGAGGTAGGTTTCGACACCGTCCAGCACCGCGGTGCCGTAGTCGTTCTTGCCGCCCTGCAGGGTGATGCTCTGGCCGATCAGCAGTTGCTGCGGACCCACGCCATCTTCCGCATGGGCACCCGGCCAGGCCATCAGGGCCATCAGACCGAAGGCGGGGATCCAGCGGGCGCCAGCTTGCTTCTTCATGAGGGATGCCTCCTGCGTTTCAGTTTACGCGGGTGGTCGTGCCGATGGAGGGTGTTGCCGGGCGCACGCTCCCAGGAATCGGGCCCGGTCGTGAAAAAGCCGACACAAGTGCCGGCTTTCACGGGGAGGCAGGTCGGGCCTGTTCAGTGCATGACCACCGGCATCTGGGCCAGTTCGGCGTAACCTTCCAGCGTGTCTTCCACCTCTTCTTGCGAGGGGGTGTTCTGCTGCCAGGCGGTGATCTGGATCTGGAACATTTCTGCCCAGGAGCCGTCGAGGTAAACCTCTTTGCCCGAGCGTTTGTCCACGATTTCAAAACCATGGCGCGGGATCTGTGGACCATCCAGTGACGGTGCTTCACCTTCTTCCGTGGCGTTGGCCAGGATGTGAACCACGGCAAAGGCATCCGAGTCGTAGAGCATGTGCATGACTGAAAAGTCCTTCTAAAAGTGAAACTGGTGTTCCTATGAACCTTATATCGGCAATTGGCGAACCAACTGCAGGCTGGTTACAGAATTAGATGGGCACGGATCGCGAAGATTCAATATGCGTGTGTTTTTCGGCACAGTTCGACCTTTAAGCCGGGCAGGACCCGGCCAGCCGGGCGGAATCACTGGACCTGAACGTTGGGTTGCACCATCGCTGGCAGCGTATCCAGCAGCTGGTCCACGAAATCGCCGTTGTGTTCCGTGATGCGCAGGCGCACCGGCAGGTAGCCCAAAGCTGGCGCGAGCCACACCTGCAGCGTCTTGTCGAACTCGCGCCGGGGTGAGCGGGTGAGCAGGCGGGCCGTCACGGTGCCGGCGGGCAACTCCAGTTCGGTCAGCGGACCGATCTGGAATTTCCATTCTTCGGTGTAGCTGGCGTTGCTCACGGGCAAGCTCAACGCCAGGCCTTCGACATAGGCCGAAGGCTGGGCCTGAAGCATCAGCGCCAGCTGCAGGCTGACCGAAAGCTGGTCCTGGGTGCCGGGCAGCAGGGCGGCGTCTGCCGAATTCCGGCTGTACCGGATGCGCTGGGTCGCATAGTCGAAATGGGCCGCCTTTTCCGTACGGCTGCGGTCGCCAAAGCGCTCGGGGGCGAGCCCTTGCGGCGTGACGCGGCCGACGCTGGTGTGGACCCGGCTGCCGAGCAGAAAGGCCTTCACGGTCGATTGCGCCTCGTAGCGCTCTGCCTCGAAATGCCAGGTCAGCTCCCCCGACGCGTTGTAGTTCAGGCCCTTGTACAGCCCCTTCACCTGGTAGTCCAGCTGGCCGTCGGCGGGCAGGTGAGCGGTCGAAACCCGGGGGCCAGGCGCCGTGGGCGGTGGCAGGGCGGGCGCGGATGGCGTGGAAGGCGCCTGCGGGATGACGTCCGGGGCGGGTGGCACTTCGACGGGCGGAGGCGGTGCCTCCTCGGAGGCCACCACCTCGGGCGTTTCGCTGACCACGGGGCTGTCTTCGGGCAGAGCCTCGGCCACGGCCGGTTTCTCGGGTGGTTCGGGCGCGGGCTCCGGCTCCGGCTCAACCACGGTCTCGGGCGGTGGGGCCGGTGGCGCTTTTTTCTTCTTCTTGACCGGCGGAGGCGGCGGTTCCGGCGCGGCCGGCTTGGGCACGATCCAGCGCACCGTGCTGCTGGTCACCGGCAACACCGCGTCAGGGTCTGGTGTTGCTGCGGCCACTTCGGTCGAAGCTTCGGGCGGGGCGGACAAGTCCGATGTGGTGGACACTGGGGCTGCCTTGTTGTTCCACCAGATCGGCAAGCCGTCGGTGAGCAGCAGCAGGTGCAGGGCCAGCACCAGACCGGTCAGGGCCAGCAGAACGGACCAGCGTGGGGCGGCTTCTGCGGGATGCATGGCGGGTCGGGCCATCGGGGTTCAGGCGGCCAGGCGGTGGCCGAGGTCGGCGCTGAGCTGGCGCGCGCACCGCAGCAGCGCACCGGCTGGTGCGCTGTCCCAGCGGGTGTCCAGCGTGGCCACCGAGCCCAGCACCACGAGACCCATGGCCAGGCGTCCCTGGGCGTCGAACACCGGGGCGCAGAAGCCGCCCACACCGGGCAGCAGGCTGTGGACCACGCGTCCCAGGCCGTGCTGGCGGGTTTCGGCCAGCACGGCCTGCACGTCGTGCTGGTTCTGCGGCACGTCCACCAGCGGCAGGCCGGTGGGCGGCAGTTTTTTCATGCGCGCGAGTTCGTCGCGGATCATGGGCGCGATGCGCTGGCCATCGCGCCCTTCCGGACCGGTGAAGGCCGCGAAGCAACGGCCGGTGGCGGACGTCAGCAGCGGCATCACGTCGCCCAGGCGCAGCGTCACCGGCACGGTCTGCGGTGCTTCCAGCCAGTGCACCATGGTCGGCCCCTGGTTGCCCCACACGGCGATCGCCAACGTGTGACCGGTTTCGGCCAGCAGCTGGGGCAGGCGTTCGCGCGCCAGCTTCACGGCATCGATGCGCGAGAGGCTGGCCAGACCCAGCCGCAGCGCGGCGGGGCCGAGGTCGTAACGCGTGCTCACCGGGTCCTGCATCACCAAGCCCATGCGCTGAAAGCTCACGAGGTAGCGGTGCGCCTTGGCGGCGCTCATGCCGGCGGCTGCGGCCAGGTCGCGCAACATCAGCGCGCCGGGCGCGTCGGACAGGGCGCTGAGCAACTCGAAACCCACTTCCACCGACTGGATACCCGCCCGGGGATCGCCGTTTTCAGCGTGGTCGGCATCGGGTGCGGTCGACGGGCTGGCGGGGCTGGTTTGCTTGATCGGGGTTTTCGCGGCGGGCATGGTGTGTGGGCGGCGGGATCGGGTGGCAGTCAGCCGGCGGCCTGAGGGTCTTTTTGAGGCGGGCCAGCACCTGGAGCGGGGCTTTGGTCTAGAATCCGATTTTTACGGATAGGTTAACTGATTTCACTATTCGTAATTTTAGATGCTTCAACCGGGAGCGCCTCAGGCGCAGAACCGGGCAAAACCGAACCCTTCAACGCCCAGCGACAGCAGGAGACTTGCATGAAACTCGCCACTTACAAAGACGGCTCGCGCGACGGACAACTGGTGGTGGTCTCGCGCGACCTCTCGACCGCCCATTATGCGACGGGCATCGCCCACAAGCTGCAGCAGGCACTGGACGATTGGAACTTCCACGCACCCCAGCTGCACGACCTGTATGTCACCCTCAACCAGGGCAAGGCACGCCACGCTTTTCCCTTTGATCCGGCCCTGTGCATGGCGCCGTTGCCGCGCGCCTACCAGTGGGCCGATGGCTCGGCTTACCTGAACCATGTGGAGCTGGTGCGCGCCGCGCGCAACAGCGAAGTGCCGTCCACTTTTTACAGCGACCCGCTGATGTACCAGGGCGGCAGTGATGATTTCATTGGCCCCTGCGATGACGTGATCGTGCCGAGCGAAGACTTCGGCATCGACTTCGAGGCCGAGATCGCCGTGGTCACCGGCGACGTGCCCATGGGCTGCACGCCCGAACAGGCGCTGGACGGCGTGCGCCTGCTGATGCTGGTGAACGATGTGTCGCTGCGCAACCTGATTCCGAACGAACTCGCCAAGGGCTTCGGCTTCTTCCAGAGCAAGCCCGCCAGCGCCTTCAGTCCGGTGGCCGTGACGCCCGATGAGCTGGGCGACGCCTGGCAGGGCGGCCGTGTCAACCTGACGCTGCAGTCCACCTGGAACGGCCGCAAGGTCGGCATGTGCGACGCCGGCCCGGAAATGACCTTCCACTTCGGCCAGCTCATCGCCCACATCGGCAAAACCCGCAACGTGCGCGCCGGCTCCATCGTGGGCAGCGGCACCGTCAGCAACAAGGGCATCGAAGTCGACGGCAAGAAGGACTGGCCCAAGGGCTACAGCTGCATCGCCGAAAAACGCTGCATCGAGACCATCCTGGACGGCAAGCCGAGCACCGAATTCATGAAGTTCGGCGACACGATCCGCATCGAGATGAAGGGCAAGGACGGCCAGAGCATTTTTGGCGCCATCGACCAGAGGATCGCGCCGCTGGAAGCCTGATAACGATTTGCCTTCAAAGCGGTGGCTGCGTTGCTGAAGCCTTGCTGTGCTTCAGCACTGTCTGCGGCCTCGCACCTTGTTCACGCGGTGAAGGCAAAACGGGATGAAGCGGTCAGGTCCGCACGCGCCCGTCGCCGGTGAGCATGGACAGCTCGACGAACTTCGAGGCCACGTGGTTGCTGCCGCTGAAGGACACGTCGAAGCCGCCCATGGCGTAGTTGCGGATGCTCTCCAGCCCGCTGATCAGATCGTCGCGGGTGGGGCGGCCACCGCTCGCGCGGCGCATGCCTTCGGCAAACAGCTTGGCGGCCATGAACCCTTCCATGCTGGAGAAGTTGGGTTGCACCTTGTTGCCACCCTGCGCGATCAGCGCCAGGAACTCGCGCGTCACGGCGCTCGAAGACTTGTAGGGCGACGGCACCACCTGCGAAACCACCACGCCGGCGCCTTCTTTGCCCAACTCGTCGGCCAGCGCCTGCGTGCCCACGAACGACACGTTGAAGAAGGTGCCGCCGTAGCCTGCCTTGCGCGCGGCCCGGATGTAGGCGGCACACGATGCGTAAGCGCTGATCTGCACCACCGCATCGGGCTGGGCCGCGTTGATGGTCTTCACCGCTTCGGCCACGTTAACCGTGTTGCGCTCCACCGTGGCCGTGGCCACCGGCTTGAGACCCAGTGCACCCAGGGCCAGCGTCACGCCGTCCAGACCGGCCTTGCCGTAGGCATCGTTCTGGTGGAACACGGCGATCTTCTTCAGGCCCAGATTGGTGAGCTGGCGCACGATCAGTGCCGTCTCGTCGTTGTACGAGGCGCGCATGTGAAAGGCCATGCGGTTGAACGGCTGGCGCAGTCCCATGGCGCCGGTGAAAGGGGCAAAGAACGGTGTCTGCGCCTGTGTGGCCAGGGGCAGCGCTGCCAGGCTGGTGGGTGTGCCGATGTAGCCGAAGAGGGCAAACACATCATCGTCGAGCAGCTTGCGGGTGTTCTCCACGCATCGAGTGGGTTCGTAGCCGTCGTCGAGCTGGCGCAGCTCGATCTGCGTCTGGTTCACGCCGCCCTTCGCGTTGAGCTGGTCAAAAAACAGCTTGGCGCCGGCATGGAACTGGATGCCCAGCTGGGCGGCGGCCCCGGTGAAGGCGGCCGACTGGCCCAGCACCACGCGGTTGCCCGACTGGGCTCGCAGGGTGGGTGCGCCCAGCACGGCGGCGCCAGCGATGAGACCGCTGAAGGCGCGTCGTGAGAGACCGGGGGGTGTGGTTGCGGTGGTCGTCATGTCGTCGCTGTTTGCCTGGAAGTGGAGGGCCGGGATGGGCGGGGCAGTCGTGGTGCGAGAGGGTTTCTGATGCTAGCCGGCTGGGGAAGGCACGGAGGCATCGCCTGGACGGCCAAACGCACCGTTGGTCGGTCCGACGCCTGGTCGGCGCACCCGCTCAGCTTGCGTACAGCTGGTCCAGGGAAGCAAAGCCCTTGACCTCGATGGGGTTGCCAAACGGGTCGCAGAAGAACATCGTCCATTGCTCGCCCGGCTGGCCTTCGAAGCGCCGCTGGGGCTTGAGCACGAAGTCCATGCCGGTGGCTTCCAGCCGGTGTGCCAGCGCCTGCCACTCGGGCAGCAGCAACACCAGACCGAAGTGCGGCATGGGCACCCAGTGGTCGCCGACGCGGCCGGTGCACGTGGTCTTGAAGGGTTCGCCCAGGTGCAGCGAAATCTGGTGGCTGAAAAAATCAAAATCCACCCAGGTGTCGGTGCTGCGCCCTTCGGAGCAGCCGAGCACACCGCCATAGAAGCGGCGGGCTTCGTCCAGGTCGGTGACGTGGAACGCGAGGTGGAACAGGCTGCGCGCGGGCAGGGTAGAAGGCGTGTCGGTGCTCATGGTTTCAGCATAACAAACGCGGTTCCTTCCTGTTGTCACAAGGCACAACGCCCGCATTGCGCGGGCGTTGTCGGGTGCATCGGGCCGGGGCCCGGCTGCTTACCTCTGCGCTGGATCAACAGCCTGCTGGTCGAACTTCAGGAAGTACTGGCGGGCCATCGCCACCACCTGCGCATCGCTCGGGTGGTCGGTGGTGACCACGTCGACGACGGCCTTGTCCACCGCGTGCACGTTGTGCTTGCAGAAGTCCCGGAACTCGATCTTGGCGTTGGCCGGACCGGTCAACAGCACTTCATTCACGCCTTCCAGCGCCTGGGCAACCTGGTTGAAAAATTCCTTGTCAGCGCCCACATGTCCGTGTTTGGGCGTGTGGTGGCTGCGCGCCTTGACGCGCTGGGCCTCCACATGCTCGCGGTCAAACATCAAGACGTGGGCTTCGCTGTGGTCCATCCAGACAACGGCATGGAAAGTGGTCATAAGGTCAACTCCTGAAAAAAGGGAACGATAAAAAATTCAATAGCCCGCCGGGGGCGCGGTGCCTTGGGCGTGTTCGATCTTTTCCTGGCACGCGACACAGCGCAGTGCGGTCGGGTTGGCGTGCAGCCGCGGCGTGGCGATGCCGACGCCGCAATCGATGCACAGGCCGTAGCTGCCGTCGGCGATGCGCTTGAGCGCCTCGTCGATCGCAACCAGCTCGGCCGACTCGCGCTCCTCCAGGGCAAAAGCCAGATCGCGCTCGGCGTCGGCCTGGGCCCAGTCATCGCTCGCGGTCTCGCGCGCTTCGGCGGCCGATTCGGCGCGGCCGACCTTGCCGCCCCGCTGGGCGCGCAACTGGGCCAGCACCTCGGTGCGCATCTGCTGCAGCTGGCTGGCATAGGTGTCGGAAATGTTCTGACTCATGCTGACTCCTCTGGATTTTTGAGAGGGGGTTTCCGGAAGAATCTCCCAACCCCACAGGATTATCTTGCGCCTGCTCGCCGGGACGGGTGTTGACACACGTCAAGCGACCGTGGCCGCAAGAGGGCGAACCGGGCAATCCCCCGGGTAAACACGGCGCAATCGATGGCGGTTTGGTGGGGCAAACGGGGCAGAATCGACCGGACACAAGCCCGGTTTTCGGCGGGCACAACCCCCATTCAAGGAGACTTCCATGACCCCTGTGGACTACAGCCGCTACCAGACCCTGGCCATCACCCGCCGCGGTCCACCCGTGGACGGTGTGCCCTCGGTGCTCGACATCCAGATGCGCGCCGACGGACCCGGTGGCAACGGCAAACTGCCCACCGCGGGCCACGAGGGCCATTGGGAGCTGAGTGAGATCTGGCGCGACGTGGGGCGCGACGACAGCGTGCGCTGCGCCGTGCTGCGCGGCAGCGGCCTGGGTTTTTCGGGTGGCGGTGATCTGGCGCTGGTGCAGGACATGGCGACCGACTTCGAGGTGCGCACGCGCGTCTGGAAAGAGGCCCGCGACCTGGTCTACAACGTCATCAACTGCGACAAGCCCATCGTCTCCGCCATGCACGGCCCGGCCGTGGGCGCGGGTCTGGTCGCCGGCCTGCTGGCCGACATCTCCATCGCCGCGAAGTCCGCGAAGATCGTCGACGGCCACACCCGCCTGGGGGTGGCCGCCGGCGACCACGCGGCCATCGTCTGGCCGTTGCTGTGCGGTCTGGCCAAGGCCAAGTACTACCTGATGCTGTGCGACCCCATCAGTGGCGAAGAGGCCGAGCGCATCGGCCTGGTCTCGCTCGCGGTGGACGACGACGCCTTGCTCGACAAGGCCTATGAAGTGGCCGATCGCCTGGCCTCGGGCAGCCAGACCGCGATCCGCTGGACCAAGTACTCGCTCAACAACTGGTTGCGCCAGGCCGGCCCGGCGTTCGACACCTCGCTGGCCCTTGAATTCATGGGTTTTGCCGGACCCGATGTGCGCGAAGGTGTGGCATCCTTGCGGGAGCGCCGCGCCCCACGCTACGGCGTGGACAGCTGAACCGGCGTGCACGCCACCCAGACACCCACCAGGAGACTCCCATGAGCGACACATCGGGCAGCGGTTTTGGTAAATTCGTTCCGGGTTTCGAGTTCCTGCAAAACCTCGCTGGGCAGGCCGCCGGTGGTGTGGCGCAGGGCCTTGGCAACAGCATCCCGCAGATGCCCAACCTGGGTAACTGGGTGGCGCCCACCTTCAACGTGGAAGACCTCGAAAAACGCATCGAGGAGCTCAAGGCGGTGCACTTCTGGCTCGACCAGAACAGCAAGGCGCTCGCCGCCACCATCCAGGCGCTGGAGGTGCAGAAGATGACCCTGGCGACGCTGAAGAACATGAACTTCAGCCTGGGTGACGTGGCCAACGCGCTCAAGATCAAGGCGGCCGACACCATGGCCAGCTTCACCGGGGGCGCCCCCGCGGCAGTGCCTGCGCACACCCAGTTCGCCGGTCTGGAAATCCCGCCCCGCACCTACGGCACACCGACGCCGCCAGGGGCTTCTGACGATGACGCCGAGGCGGAAGAGGACGAAGAAGAGATCGACGAGGACATCGAAGACGAGGACGACGAAGAACCCGCGCCGCCGCCGGTGTCCCGGTCGCGCAAGACCCGAACGCAGCCCGCCGCCGCTCAACCCGCCACGCCCGCCGGCGGCGTGGTCGACCCGATGCAATGGTGGGGTGCGCTCTCGCAGCAGTTCCAGCACATCGCCACCAACGCCATGAAGGACGTGGCCAAGCAGACCGCGCTCGACACCACCCGCCAGGTGGCCAGCGGTCTGACCGAGCAGGCCGTGAAAACCGCCACCGGCGTGGCCGGCAAGGTCACGCGCGGCCTGACCGAAACCGTGGCTCGCAATGTGGGCACCGCGGCCGGCATGGGCAAGGCCGCTGCGCGCGCCGTTTCCGGCCGCAAGGCGCCCGCTCGACCCGCCGCGAAAAAAACCGCAACCAAAGCGGTCGCCAAAAAAGCACCAGCGCGCGCCGCCCGCCCGGCGCCCGCCGCAGCGCCCCGCGCCAACCCGGCCCAGCCGCTGTCGACCGGCAACTGGCCCATGCCGACCGCTTTTTTCCCCTTGACCGGGCTCCAGCAGCCCACCGCCAAACCCGTCGCCGCGTCCAAAGCCGCTGCCGCGCCCAAGGCGTCGGCCCGCAAGACCAGCACGCGCAAGCCTGCTGCCGGGAAGTCGGCGCGCAGCACCGGCCGGCGCTGACCGCGCACTGAACCCTCGGGCCGTGCCGAGGTCGTATGACCATGAAACCCTTTCCCTACGCCCACGCCACCCATCCCCAGTGGCGCATGGCGGCTGCGCTGGTGCTCGCCCAGTTGCGTGCGCAGCTCGCCTTGCCAGGCGCCGCGCGGGCGCCTTCGCTCGCACTGCTCTACATCACCGACCACTACGCCAGCGAGGCCGAAGCCATCCTCGAACACCTCAGTGCCGAACTGCACGAGGTGACCGACTGGGCCGGCACGGTGGGGGTGGGCATCGCGGCCAACAACGTCGAGTACTTTGACGAGCCGGCGCTGGCCGTCATGTTGTGCGACCTCAGTCCCGATCAGTACCGCGTGTTCAGCGGCGTGGCGCCGTTGGCGGCCAGCGGGCGCGCGGCCGGGGTGGATGGTTTCGAGGCCCACACCGCGCTGGTGCACGCCGACGGCCACACCCCCGATCTGGCCGAACTGATCACCGAGATGGCCGACCGCACCACCAGCGGCTACCTGTTTGGTGGTCTGGTGGGCAGCCGCAGCGAAAGCGTGCAGTTCGCGTTCAGCAGTGCGGGCAACCTGCAAGGGCATGGCGCTTCCAGCGGCGTGTTTCACGGGGGCTTGAGCGGCGTGGCCTTCGGCCCGGGCGTGGACCTGATCTCGCGCGTCACGCAGGGGGCCCAGCCGGTGGACCGCGAACGCACGGTGACGGCCGCCGACGGCAACCTGGTGCTCTCGCTGGACCACGAGCCCGCGCTGGACGTGCTGCTGCGCGAACTCGGCATTTCGCTCGAACAGCCTGAAGCGGCCATGCCGCGCCTGCGCGCCACGCTCGTGGGCCTCACGGCGCCGATCGCCGGGGAGGGGGTGCGATCACCGCAGCGGCGCGGTCAGTTCGGCCCCGAAGTCACGGTGCGCCACATCATCGGCCTGGACCCGGGGCGGCGCGGCGTGGCGATTGCCGACGTGGCGCCGGTGGGCAGCCGGCTGGCGTTTTGCGAGCGCAACGTGCAGGCGGCGCGCGCCGACCTGATCCGGGTGTGTGCCGAGGTGCGCGAGGAGCTGGAGCCCGAGGAGCTCAGCCTGCCCCTGGCCACGGCGCTGGAATCGCCGGAGGCCGATGCCGCGCCACAACCCGCGCGCCGCATCGCGGGCGCGGTGTACGTGAGCTGCGCCGGCCGCGGCGGACCACACTTTGGCAGCCCGAGCGCCGAACTGCAGATCGTGCGGCGCGCGCTGGGCGATGTGCCCCTGGTCGGATTTTTTGCCGGCGGCGAGATCGCGCACCACCGGCTCTACGGCTACACCGGCGTGCTGACCGTGTTCACCATGCCGACCTGAAGCAAACGCTTCAGGCGGGCACGGCCCGGGCGTGTCCTGCACCGGGGCCGCGCGCCCGCTTGAGCAGGAACAGCACGATGCCGATGTTGAGCAGGTTGAAGCCGATGCCGTTGAGGAAGGCGGCCTGGTAGGAGCCGGTCAGGTCGAAGATCGCGCCCGACATCCAGCCGCCCAGCGCCATGCCGAACAGCGTGGCCATCAGCACCGTGCCCACGCGCGCGCCGGCCTGGGCGGGCGAGAAGTGTTCGCGCACGATCAGCGCGTAGCTTGGCACGATGCCGCCCTGGAACAGGCCGAACAGGCCCGAGATCAGGTACAGCGGCACCAGGCCGTCGAAGGGCAGGAACATCAGCAGCGCCACGCCCTGCAGCACCGAGCCCAGCAGCAGGGTGCGCAGGCCGCCGATGCGGTCGGAGATCCAGCCCGAGATCAGCCGGCTGGCGATGCCCATGCCCAGCATGACCGAGAGCATCTCCGCGCCCCGCGCAGCGCCAAAACCCAGGTCGGTGCAATAGGCCACGATGTGCACCTGCGGCATCGACATCGCCACGCAGCACGAGACCCCGGCCACGCACAGCAGGGCCTGCAGCGTGCCGGGCGAGAGCCCGAGCGGGCGTTCACCGTGCTGGGGTGCGCCGGGTTGCGTGGCGGTGACCGGCTGCGGTGCGGGCATGTCCGGCGGGCGGCGCCGCAGCACCAGCGCCAGCGGCAGCATCACCAGCAGGCAGAACACGCCGATGCCGGTGTAGGCCTGGCGCCAGCCGCCGTTGTCGATGAAATGCTGGATCACCGGCGGCCAGACGGCGCCGGCCAGGTAGTTGCCGCTCATGCAGATCGCCAGCGCGATGCCGCGGCGGCGGGTGAACCAGCGCGAGGTGTCGGCCACCAGCGGCGCAAACGTGGCCGAGGTGCCCAGCAGCCCGATCAGGATGCCCTGCGCCAGGCTGAACTGCCACAGGCTCTGGGCCGCGCCCGCGGCGATGAAACCCAGGCCCAGCCCCACCGCGCCGCCCAGCACCGGCACCATCACGCCGAAGCGGTCGGACAGGCGGCCCATGAGGATGCCGCCCAGACCAAAGCCCACCATGGTCAGCGTGTAGGGCAGCGAGGCGTCGCCGCGCGCGACGTCAAAGTCGGCCTGGATGCGTGGCAGCACCACCGTGACCGAATACATGCCCGCGCCCCCCAGCGTCATCAGCGCCAGCGACACCACGAGCCGGAACCACGCGTAAGGCGATTCGGTGGCGGCGGCGGGCGGGGCCGGGTTCATGGGGCGGGGGAGGGGGCGCCGGGTTCGGCTGCGGGTTCGGTGGCGGGCGCGTCGACCGTGGTCTCGGGGCTTGTCGGGGCCGTCGGGGTGGCCGGGCGGCTCAGCCGGGCTCGTGCGCGCTCCAGCGTGCGGTTGGCGTCGAGCACGTGCAGGCCGTACATGTCGGCGAACTCGTTGAGCGTTTTTCCGCTGGCATCGAAGGCGCGCAGCAGGGCTTCTTCGCGCGCTTCGCGCGTTGCGGCAACGGTCAGCGCGTCGTGGGTGAGCTGGTTCACTTCCTCGTCGCGCCCGCGCACGCGCTCGGCGTAGGCGTCGCGCGGCAGGCCCGAGGCTTCATAGGCCTGCAGGATGCGCTGGCGCAGCTTGGGGCGCAGGTCTTCGCGGCTGCGCGCGCCGCGGCGGCGGAAGACCTCGATCAGCGCGTGGTGCACCTGTTCGGGCGTGAGGTCTTCCACCGGCTCACCGGCCAGGTTGTGGCGCCGCAGGCCCGAGGCCACCACCGTCAGGTAGCGGGTCGAGCGCGCGTGCAGCGCCAGCGCGGCCTTGAGGCTGTCTTTGTCCAGCGCCTCCGGGTGGGCCGCCAGCAGGTCTTCGAAGATGCCGCGCTTGAGCGGCAGCAGCGTCTCGCCAAACAGCGCGGGGTAGAGCGTGGCCAACTGGTCCAGCACCGGGTGCTGGCGCGCGGGCGCCTGGCCCGCGGGGCGCTCGGTGGCCGGGCGTTGCGGGCGGCGACCGCGGTTCGGACGCTGGCCGCGCGGTGCGGCGCCGGTGGGCTCGGAGGCGCTGGCTTCAGTGGGTGCCGCAGCGGTGTGGTCGGGCGTGTCGTTGACGGGTGCGTTCATGGAGGCGTGCGGAGCAGGAAAAGAAGTGGGCCCACGTCTGGGCAAGGCCCGACATCATGCCAGCGCTGGCGGCAGCGCGTTTGTGGGGAAACCATCACCGCCTCAACTTGCCGAAAGCCTCGAACTCCCATTCGCGCATCGCCAGCACCAGCGTGTAGCCTTCCCGGTCTTTCTCGGCCAGCTTCTGGTCGGTCTGGTGCTGCTGGGCAAAGTCCTGTGCCACGCGCTGCAGCCGCTCCACGAAGATGGGTGCGAGTGCGCGGCTGATCGAGCCGTGCACCAGCAGCAGGCCCTCGCCCGAGCCGTCGAAGCCGCCGGCGAAATAGTCGAGCAGGGCGTGGTCGCGGAAGTAGTTCATCACCGGGCCGTGCGGCCGCCAGCGAAAGGTCTTGGCGAGCTTGAGGCGGTAGCGGTTGAGCGGGCGCAGCTCGATGATGCCGATGCGGTCGAGCTGCGCCAGGCAGGTCACGCACTCGGCCTCGCTGAGCCGGTAGGCCGCGGTGATCTGCTCCAGCGTCCACTGGCTGAGCACACAGATCGCGACCAGCAGCAGCTTCTTGTCGGCCACCACGGCGCGCTCCTGTTCGGCCGTCATCTCGCGCAGCAGCGGCTGGGCGTCGGCCACGCGGCGGGCGAGATCGGCAAAGTCCAGCCGCAGCGCGCGGCAGATCTCGTCCACCCGCGAGAGCGACATGTCGCCCTTGGCCAGCATGCGCTTCACGCTCGATTCCGCCATGCCCATGGCCCGCGCCAGGTCGGCGTAGGTCATCTGCGCGGTCTTGAGTTCCTTCTTCAGGGCGGTGACCAGGTCCTGGGTGGTGCTCATGGGAAATGCCTTCGTGCTGTGCATTGCGGCGCGGGCTGGTTTGGTGCGGCGCGGCGCTCATGGGTATCGGATATCGATACCTTGGGTTGGAAGTTGGAGCACTGTATCGGAAGTTGACCCGTTTGGACGCTGGCCGCTCAGACACTGCGCCCCGGTCCCGCCCTTTGTCCCTTTTGTTTCACCGGCCCATGCGCCACCGGAGTGCCGATATGTCCCTGTCCACCCGATCTGTCACCCACCGACCCACCAGCCCGTGTGTGCTGCGATCCATGCCCCTGTCACCGATCGGGCAGCGGCTGGTGAACCTGGGCACCACGCTGCTGGTGCTCTGGCTGTTGGCCGTGATCGCCGGGCCGGCCTGGCTGGCCCACAGTGGCCTGGCGCTCAACGCCCACGGCCACGCCGCGCTGCATGCCCACGGCCATCCTTTCGTGGACGCCAGAAGCCTCTGGGGCATGCCCAACTTCATGGACGTCTGGACCAACGGGGCGATGGGGGTCGCGGGTCTGCTCGGCGGTTGGGTGCTGCTGCGCGGTGGCCCCTGGGCGCCGGGCACCCGGCTGGCGCTGGCCGTGTTCTTCGGTGGCCTGTTGGTCACGGGTTTCGGCTCCGCCTGGTACCACTGGGAGCCCGATGCCCAGGGCCTGGTGCTCGACCGCATGGGCATGGCGGTCACCTTTGCCGGCGCGCTGGCGCTGGCGGTGGCCGAGCGCGTGGGGCAGAAACCTGCGGCGTGTGTGATGCGCCTGACGCTGGTGGTGGCGTTGCTCTCGGCGGCGATGCCGTTCTCTCAAGGCAATGTGCTGCCCTGGGCCGTGGTGCAGTTCGGCGGCATGGCGCTCATGGTCTGGCTCGCGCTGTACCCGCCCCGGGCCGGCGCCTTGGGGGTGCGCCTCGGCGTGCTGATCGGCCTGTATGCGCTGGCCAAGCTGCTGGAGCTGGGTGACGAAGCGGTTTTCCAAGCCACGGGCGAGCTGGTGTCGGGCCACAGCCTCAAGCACCTGGTGGCCGGACTGGCCGCCTGGCCGGTGCTGCGGGCCATGCGGCAGAATGCGCTGGCCATGGGCCGCGGCGCGGCGCCCTCGGAACAATGATCACAAGACTTCTGGAGGAGATTCGCATGAGCAGCCCAGCCACCACGTCCGCCGGGGTCTCCACGGTGCCCACCGGCCACGCCAGCCACGGCGCCCACGAGGGCGGCCAGTTTTCGCTGCTGGGCCAGCGCCGCTTTGCCCCCTTCTTCTGGACGCAGTTCCTCGGTGCGGCCAACGACAACCTGTTCAAGTTCGCCTTCACCGTGCTGGTGACCTACCAGCTGCGGGTGCAGTGGCTGCCGGCCGATCTGGCTGGTCTGGTGATCGGAGCGCTGTTCATCCTGCCCTTTCTGCTTTTCTCGGCCACCAGTGGCCAGCTGGCCGACAAGCTCGACCGTCGCGCCATGATCGTCTGGCTCAAGCGCGCCGAGGTCGGCATCATGGCGCTCGCCGCGTGGGCCTTCTTCGTGCAGCACATTCCGGTGCTGCTGGCCTGCATCTTCCTCATGGGCCTGCAGTCCGCCGTGTTTGGCCCGGTCAAGTTCGCCTACCTGCCGCAGCACCTGAGCGAACGCGAGCTCACCGGTGGCAACGGCATGGTCGAGATGGGCACCTTCGTCGCCATCCTGCTCGGCAACGTGGCCGGTGGCCTGATCATCGCCGTGCCCGAGATCGGCGCGCACCACGTCGGCTTCAGCTGCGTGGCGCTGGCCATCCTCGGCCGCGTGGCGGCGCACCACATACCGGCCTCGCCGGCCATGGACCCGGACCTCACCCTCAACTGGAACCCGCTCACCGAAACCTGGCGCAACCTGCAGCTGGCCCGCCAGACCACGGTGGTGTTCCGCTCGGTGCTCGGCATCAGCTGGATGTGGTTCTTCGGCGCCGTGTTCCTCAGCCTCTTCCCCGCCTTCGCCAAGGACGTGCTGCACGGTGACGAACAGGTGGCGTCGCTGCTGCTGGTGGTGTTTTCCATCGGTATCGGCACCGGCTCGCTGCTGTGCGAAGTGCTCAGCCGCCGCCATGTGGAGATCGGCCTCGTGCCGCTCGGCGCCATCGGCATGACCGTGTTCTCGGTCGACCTGTATTTCGCCACCCGCGGTCTGCCGCCCGCCAGCGGCCTGGGTCTGGGCGCCTTCATGGCCGACGCGGCGCACTGGCGCGTGCTTGCCGATCTGGCCCTGCTCAGCCTGTTCGCCGGGCTCTACAGCGTGCCGATGTATGCGCTGATCCAGATGCGCAGCCAGCCCACGCACCGCGCGCGCATCATCGCCGCCAACAACATCCTCAACGCGCTGTTCATGATCGCCAGCGCGGTGATCGCCGGGGTCTTGCTCCAGGCCGGTTTCACCATCCCGCAGATGTTCCTCTTCGTCGGCCTGGCCAACGCCGTGGTGGCGTTCTACATCTTCCTGCTGGTGCCCGAGTATCTGCTGCGTTTTGTGGCCTGGATCGCTTCTCGCTTCGTTTACCGATTCAAGGTGGCTGGCGACACCCACATTCCCACCCAGGGTGCGGCCGTGCTGGTCTGCAACCATGTGAGCTTTGTCGACGCCGTGCTGCTCATGGCCGCCAGCCCCCGGCCCATCCGCTTCCTCATGGACCACCGCATCTTCAAGGTGCCCGTGCTCGGCTGGCTGTTCAGGCTGGCCAAGGCCATCCCCGTGGCACCGCAGAAAGAAGACCCCGCCGCCTACGAAGCCGCGTTCGCTGCCGCCGCCCAGGTGCTGCGCGAAGGCGACCTGCTCGGCATCTTCCCCGAAGGCGGCATCACCCGCGACGGCACGCTGCAACCCTTCAAGGGCGGCATCGCCAAGATCCTCGCGCAGGCCCAGGCCGACGGCGTGTCGGTCAGCGTCATCCCCATGGCGCTCACCAACCTCTGGGGCTCGTACTTCAGCCGCATCGAATTGGCCAGCGGTGAGCCCACCGCCATGGTCAAGCCGTTCCGGCGCGGCGTGTTCAGCCGCGTGGGGCTGAACGTGGGGGAGGCGGTGCGTGCCGAGGCTGTGACGCCGGAGAGCCTGCGTGAACGCGTGGCGGGCCTTCTCGGCAACTGAGCCACGGTCGGCGGGTGGGTAACCCGGCGGCCTGCTCAGCGGGCGCCCGATTCAACCGGGCGTCGGGTGATCGGCGCCACAGGTCTCCAGAACCACCCGGCGCAACCACATGTGTGCCGGGTCCGCCTGTTGCCGCGGGTGCCAGAACAGGGAGATGGAGAACGCCGGCACGGGAAATGGCAGCGCGAAGCTGTGCAGATCGCCGCGCAGGTTCTCGGTGTGGCGCTCGGGCACGCAGGCGATCAGGTCGGTGCCGCGTGCGAGTGCCAAAGCCGCCACGAAGCCGCTGGTGATGGTCACCACGTTGCGCTGCCGCCCGAGGGGTGCCAGCGCTTCGTCGACCGGGCCACCGACCACCCCGCGGCGGGAGATGGCGATGTGGCGACCTTGTGCGAATCGTTCCGTCGTGATGGGCTCTTCCTGTAGCAGCGGATGCCCGTGGCGCACCACGCCGATCCAGCGGTCGCGGAACAGCGCCTGCGCGCGGATTTCCGGCCCCATCGTGGCGCCCACCACCCCGGTTTCCAGATCGACCGCTCCATCCCGCAGCGCCGTGCTGCTCTTGTCGGGTTTCCGCACAAAACACAGGCGCACATTCGGCGCCTCTTCGGCGACACGCTGGATCAGCGCTGCGCCAAAGTTTTCGACAAACCCCTCGCTGCTGCGCAGCGTGAACGTCCTGGCCAGTTCGCTCAGCTTGAGGGCGTTCAGCGGGCGCAACACCGCCTCGATCTCCTGCACCAGGGGGCCGATGCGCTCGCGCAGTTCAAGCGCCCGCGGCGTGGGCACCAGGCCGCGCCCGGCCCGGACCAGCAGCGGGTCCCCTGTGGTTTCGCGCAGGCGGGCCAACGCGCGGCTCATCGCCGAGGGGCTCAGCTTCAGCCGTTGAGCGGCTCGGGCGACGTTCTGTTCGGCCAGCAGCACGTCCAGGGTCAACAGCAGGTTGAAGTCGGGCGGGGTCATGCCGGAAACATAGCACGCAGACCCCACACACGGCGTCGGGTGCACTTGTTGATTGCGTGGCGTGCGCCTTCCGCCAGCACGGCCCGCTCCCTAGCATCGGCTGATCCAGTTTTCGGAGCCCCCCATGTCTCTTCCCACCCCTTTTGATGCGGCCCCTGCCACAGCGGCCAAACCCCCTGCACCGGCCCTGAAACGCGTGCTGTTCAGTCTGTCTTTGGCGATGCTGCTGTCTTCTTTGGGCACCAGCATTGCCAACGTGGCCCTGCCCACCCTGACGCAGGCGTTTTCCGCGTCGTTTCAGGCGGTGCAATGGGTGGTGCTGGCCTATCTGCTGACCATCACGGTGGTCATCGTGACGGTGGGCCGCCTGGGCGACCTCGTGGGCCGTCGCCGGCTCATGCTGTGGGGTCTGGTGGTGTTCACCCTGGCGTCGGTTGCTTGCGGTGCGTCAACCACCCTGTGGCAGTTGATCGCCGCTCGGGTCGTTCAGGGCCTGGGTGCCGCCACCATGATGGCGCTGACCATGGCCCTGGTCAGCGAACGGGTGCCCAAGCACCAGGCGGGCAGCGCCATGGGCCTGCTGGGGACCGTGTCGGCGGTCGGAACCGCGCTGGGCCCCACGCTGGGCGGCCTGTTGATCGGTGTCTGTGGCTGGAACGCGGTGTTCTGGGTCCAGGTGCCGCTGGGTCTCCTGGCGCTGGTGATGGCCTGCCGCCACCTCCCACCCGATCAAGTTTCTACCGCAGTGAAGCCCATTCGTTTCGACCCCGTCGGCACGGTGCTGCTGGCCCTCTGCCTGGCGGCCTACTCGCTGGCCATGACGCTCGGGCGCGGTGCGTTCGGCCCCCTCAACGCGGGCCTGTTGCTCCTGGCCTTGCTCGGTCTGGGCGCCTTTGTCTTCGCCGAAACCAAGGTGGCAGCGCCTTTGGTGCGGCTGGCGACGTTCCGCCACCCGGTAATGGCCACCGGTTTTGCCGCGAGCGCGCTGGTCACCACTGTGGTGATGGCCACCCTGGTGGTGGGACCGTTTTACCTGGTGGGCGCGCTCCAGCTGGATGCAGCGCACATGGGGCTGGTGATGTCGGTTGGCCCGGCCGTGGCCGCCGTGTTCGGCGCGCCGGCCGGCCGCCTGGTGGACCGGGTGGGCTCGCAGCCGGTGGGCGCGGCGGGGCTGGTCACCATGTTCCTGGGCGCCGCCACGCTGCCGATCGCGGCCACCACCTGGGGCTCAGCCGGCTACGCGGGCGCGCTCGGCCTCATCACGGCGGGCTACGCCACCTTCCAGTCGGCGAACAACACGGCTGTGATGGCCAGCGCCACAGCGGACCAACGCGGTGTGGTGTCGGGCCTGCTCAACCTGTCGCGCAACCTGGGCCTGATCACAGGGGCATCGGCCATGGGGACGGTGTTCGGCTTTGGCGCGTCGACAAGCCTGGTGGCCACGGCGGGCGCGCAACAGCTGACGGCGGGCCTGCGCCTCACGTTTCTCGTGGCGGCGGCATTGGTGGCATTGGGCGGTGCGCTCACGTGGCTGGGCGCGACCGCTTCCCGTCGCATCACACCGCGTGCAGAGGCCCAGGCTTGAACCGTGGACTGGGCGGGCGCCCGTCTGCCAACGGGCGCCCGCTCCAGGTCGAGGGCGAACGAGGCCTTTGACGTGCGCTTCAGCCGCTGTGGGTCACAAAGTATTGGATATCGATCCTGAAAGGTCGATTTTTCGATTCCAGTAGTCAAATATGACCTCGAATACCCGCCACCATCCCACCATCACGCCATGTTCAACAACCCACCGAGGTTTCACATGGCCAGCAGCACCCGTTCCCCCCTCATCGTGATGCGCGACACCCGCGCCTGGCAGCTCCAGGTGTGGGTGTCGTTCGGCCTCGCGGTCTTTCTCTGCGCCACCGGGCTGGCGTACCTGCCGGGTCAGGCGCTGGACCGGGCGTTCATGGTGATGGGCTATGTGTTCTGTCTGTCCACGGTGTTCGTGTTGTCCAAGGCGGTGCGCGACACGCAGAAGGCCAGCCTCACGGGTGAGGCCGAGACGCCGATGTGGCGCCTGGTGGTCTGGGGTGGTTTCGGTGTGGCGATGGGGCTCACGCTCTGGGGCCTGCTGCGCATGCAGATCGACGAAACCTACAAGGCCTACCTGGGCGTGAGCTGGCTGTACCTGGTGACCTCGGCGTTCACCCTGGCCAAGACGCTGCGCGACCGCCACGAGGCGGACTTGGCCGAGGCCCATGTGGCGGGCCGCCAGCAGGCGCTGGCCGAACGCGCGGCCGCCACGACGCAGGTGGTGGCCTGAAGCGGCGTCTCTGCCCCCTCTTTCTATTGACCCAGTTTCCTTTTCAGGAGCATTGACATGACACGTTCTTTTCTGACCCAGACTTTTCTCGCCGCCGGCCTGGCGCTGGCCCTGGCCGCCGGCCCGGCCCGTGCGCAGAGCGAGGCTTCGCTGGTGCTGTCGGCGTTGCCCGTGGCTTCGGTGGTGGGGGTGGCGGGCAGTGCTGCCGCCGGCGCGGTGGCGGTCAGCGCGCTGCCGGTGGCGCTCACGGTGAGTGGCGCGGTGCTGGTGGTGAAGACGGTGGAGGTGTCGGCGCGCGGCACGGTGTTCGTTCTGGAGCGGGTGTCCGACGGCGCGCGGGCCAGTGTGGAGCTGACGGGGCGCGCCGCCTCGGGCGTGGCGGCCAGCGTGGGCACGGCGGTGGCGGTGAGCGTGATCGGCACCGGCGTGCTGCTCTCGGCGGCGGGCGAGGTGCTGTGCTTCATCCCCAACGAGTTGGGGCGCGCTCTTCTCCACAACGAAAGAATCACGTACTGACCCCCGCCGCGCCTGCGGCGCTTCCCCCCTTCAGGGGGCAACACCAGCGGCCCAGCAAAGCCGGTTCCGCGGTGTTTCCCGGTTGGAGCTTCCTCATGCGAGGCGTATCACTGTTTGCGAGATATCTCATGAAAACCTTTCTGAAACTGTGGGTCGTGTCCTGTGCGGCGGCTCTTTTTTTGACGGCGCCCAACGTACACGCCGGCCGTTCCTGCGAACAGCGCCCGATGACGCCGCAGACGCTGACGCAGGGCCTGGCGCTGGCGCAGCAGACGGCGCTGGCGCTGGATGCGGAGTTCGCCCGCAGCGGCGCGCGTGTGGTGGTGCTGGGCCGTGCCGGGCAAGACCTTGGCAAGTACCAGCTGCGCTACTCGCACCTGGGCTGGGCCTACAAGACGACCGAAGGGCCGTGGCGCGTGTTGCACAAGCTCAACCAGTGCGGCACCGGTACCGGCTCGATCTACCGCCAGGGGCTGGGCGAGTTCTTTCTGGACGACCTGTGGCGCCACGAGGCGGTGTGGTCGGTGCCCGCGCCCGCGCTGCAGGCGCCGCTGCTCGCGCTGTTGACCGACCCGGCACGCAGCCTGCGCCTGCACCAGCGCGACTACAACATGGTGGCCTACGCCTGGGGCACGCGTTACCAGCAGTCCAACCAGTGGGCGCTGGAGACAATGGCCATGGCGGCCGAGCCGGGCGTCACGAGCCGTGCGCAGGCGCAGGCCTGGCTGGGCTTCAAGGGTTACCAGCCGAGCACGCTGCGCCTGGGCGCGCTGACCCGGCTGGGCGCGAGCGCCAGTTCCGCGCACATCCGCTTCGACGACCACCCGAACGCGAAGCGCTTCTCCGACCGCATCGAAACCGTGACGGTGGATTCGGTGCTCGACTGGCTGGCGCGCACCGGCCTGGGCTCGGTACCGCAGCGGATCGCGCTGTGAGCGGGTTCACAATGCCGTCCAACAACCTGTTTCCGAGGGAAAGAACATGAGCAAGACCCTGCGCCTGTCCGAAAAGTGGTTCCACCGCGGCCTCTGGCTGGTGGCCTTCCTGTTTGCCTGGTTCCTGACCGGCCTGGGCAGCACCATCGTGGGGGATCTGCCGCAGGTGGAGCAGACCCGCTCGCTGGAAGACTACATGGACCCGCAGCGCACGCCCGTGCTCAAGGACGCCATCAAAACGGCAGAGCGTGCGGCCGAAGCAGCGCAGGCCGAGCTGGAGCAGGCACAGCTCAGGCTGCAGACGGCGCGCGCCGACAACCGCGCCGCGCGAGAGACTTTCGACAACTGGCTGGCCACGCGCAGCGTGACGCAGCGTTCGGAGCAGGACGACGAGGTGCTGGTGCGCACGCGCGAGCTGGACGGCCTGCGGCAGGCCGAACGCGCGGCGTTCTCGGCGGTCGAGCGGCAGCAGCAGGCGGCGCTGGACGCGCGCCAGGCGCAGGAACGCGCGCAGTCCGAGTTGCGCACCCTGCAGAACGGTGCGCGTGGCGCCTTTGTGGAGGCGCAGCGCGCGCAGGAGCTGCGCGTGTTCGGCTACCGCCTGGCGCTCACGCTGCCGCTGCTGGTGCTGGCGGGTTACCTGTTCAAGAAACACCGCAAGGGCTCGTCGTGGCCGTTCGTGTGGGGTTTCATCTTCTTCGCGCTGTTCGCCTTCTTCGTGGAGCTGGTGCCCTACCTGCCGAGCTACGGCGGCTATGTGCGCTACATCGTGGGCATCGTGCTCACGGTGATCGGCGGGCGCTACGCGATCCAGGCGCTGCAGCGTTACCTGGAGCGGCAGAAGCTCGCCGAGGCGCAGCCGGCCCAGACGCGCCAGCGCGAGATGGACTACGACCAGGCGCAGGCGCGCATGACGAAGAACATCTGCCCGGGCTGCGAGCGCACGGTGGACATGAAAGACGGCAAGACCGACTTCTGCCCGCACTGTGGCCTGTGCCTGTTCGACCACTGCGGGCACTGCAGCACACGCAAGAACGCGTTTGCGAGGTACTGCTTCTCATGCGGTGCGCCGGCCGAGGAGCCGATGACAGAACCGGCGCGTCCCGACGCCGGCGCGGCCTGACGTTCAGCGCGGGGCGTTTTTTTCCTCGCGCACCAGCCGCGCCATCGCCCACAAGCCCAGCGCCGGGCCCACGGCCAGCCAGGGCAGCAGCGCACCCAGGCTGACGGCCTGAGACAGCGAGACGAACAGCAGGATGCTCACGATGGAGATGCCGAACCCGATGCTGTTGGTGAGCGTGAGTACGCTGCCCACGGCCTGCGGCGGCGCGTTGCGCGCGGTGAGCGTGGAGAACTGCGGCGAGTCGCCGGAGACCGTGATGCCCCAGAGCACGAGCCAGCCGTAGAACAGCAGCGCGGGGGCGTCGATGACGACGGGCGTGGCCAGGCAGCAGAGCCCGCTGGTGGCGAGCTGCGCCGAAGCCACGCGCGCGCTGCCCCAGCGCTGCGCCACCCAGCCGCCGCCAGCGCAGCCGATGGCGCCTGCTCCCAGCACCCAGAACGCGGCCCACGACAGCTCGGCACCTTGCAGACGGGTGGCCAGCACCAGTGGCACCATCACCCACACGGTGTAGAGCTCCCACATGTGGCCGAAGTAGCCGAGCACTGAGGCGCGCACGCGGCCGTCCGTCCAGAGTGCACCGAGCGCGCGCCACTGCAGCGTGGTCACGCGGGCATGGGCGTGCGGTGGGTCATCGGTGCCGAAGAACAGCAGCAGCCCACCCGCCGCCGCGAGCGCGGCCACGCCGAGCATGAGCGTGGGCCAGGGCAGGCTGCCGCTGAGCGCCCGCAACGCGTGGGCGCTGGCCGAGCCGAGCACCAGCGCGCCGATCAGCAGGCCGAGCGCGGCACCGAGACCCTTGGTGTACCACTGCGCCGCGATCTTCATGCCCACGGGGTAGATGCCGGCGAGGAACACACCGGTGAGAAAGCGCCAGACCAGCAGGGCTTCGTACTGCGTCACCATGGCCCACGCGCCCACGGTGCAGGCGGCACCCGCGAGCGCGCAGAACAGGAATACCCGGCGCGGTGCAAATCGGTCCGCAATCGCGAGCAGGGCAAAGACCAGGGTGCCGACGATGAAGCCGAACTGCAGCGCCGAGGTCAGCGGCCCCACGGCGCTGGCCGGCCAGCCCAGTTCGCGCTGCAGGTCGGGCATCACGGCATTCACCGCGAACCACAGAGAAGTGCCCGCAAATTGCGCCAGCACGAGCACCGGCAGGATGTGGCGGGGTACTCGGGTTGGCTGCGGCGTCATGGCGCGTAGCTTACCTGCCGAGTGACTCGTGGGCCTGGAGCCAGGCTGTCCGCGCCTGAGGGAGCCGGGTACGTCGGCTGGTGCCATGCCATGTGCTGGGCCAATGGTCGGTTCTGCGTTGAGTGCGCTCAATCAGGCACAGGCGGAGGGAGTTCATGATGGTCTTGGTCCCGTGACCGAGAGCCTGAAGGCATCCAACCAGTCATTCATCTACAAGGAGAACCATCGTGAAGAACGCATTGAACAAAGCAGGAGTCGTTGCGGTCGGGCTTTCGCTGTGCAGCGGCCTGGCCTTGGCGCAGCCCAGCAATGACTTGGGCAAGATCGAATTTGTGAACAACTGCGCGGCTTGTCATGGCGTGGATGGCAAGGGCAACGGCCCACTGGGCAACCTGCTTCAGCGCAGCCCACCCGACCTCACAATGCTGGCCAAGAACAACAACGGTGTGTTGCCGATGAACCGGCTGTATCAGGTGATGGATGGTGTGGGAGTGCCCAGCCATGGTGCCCGCGACATGCCGATCTGGGGGAAGGAATACCTCATTGAAGAGTCGCAGAAGCTACGCGAAGCCAGAGGCTCTTTCGATGCTCCGGCGGTGGTGCGCGCGCGCATTCTCACCTTGCTGGAATACATCAGCCGCATCCAGGTCCGCTGATCGACAGCAAGCACCCTTGTCGCGAAGTGCCCCTCAGACGCCGCGCGCCCGGTCGGCCTTGAACTGCGCGCGGAAGGCTTCGAAGCGACCGGCGTCCAGTGCCTCGCGCACCTCGCGCATGAGGTTCAGGTAGTAGTGCAGGTTGTGGATGGTGGCCAGCATGGGGCTGAGCATTTCGCCGCAGCGGTCCAGGTGGTGCAGGTAGGCGCGGCTGAAACCGTCGCGCCCGCCCGCGTCCCAGTTCACGCCGCTTTTGCCCGCGCAGGCGTAGCAGGTGCAGGTGCTGTCCAGCGGCTGGTGGTCGGTCTTGTGGCGCGCGTTGCGGATCTTCAGGTCGCCGAAGCGGGTGAACAGCGTGCCGTTGCGCGCGTTGCGCGTGGGCATGACGCAGTCGAACATGTCCACACCGTCGGCCACGCCCTGCACCAGGTCCTCCGGCGTGCCCACGCCCATGAGGTAACGCGGCTTGTGCGCCGGCAGGCGGTGCGGCGTGTGCGCCATGATCTGCAGCATCTGTTCCTTGGGCTCGCCCACGCTCACGCCGCCGATGGCGTAGCCGGGGAAGTCCATCTCGACCAGCGCCTCCAGCGATTCCTGGCGCAGGTGCTCGAACATGCCGCCCTGCACGATGCCGAACAGCGCGTTGGGGTTTTCGAGCCGCGCGAACTCGTCCTTGGAGCGCACGGCCCAGCGCCGGCTCATCTCCATGCTCTTGCGCGCTTCGGCCTCGGTGGTGAGGTGGCCGTTGGTCTCGTAAGGTGTGCACTCGTCGAGCTGCATGACGATGTCGCTGTTCAGCCCGGTCTGGATCTGCATGCTGACCTCGGGTGACATGAAGAGCTTGTCGCCGTTGACCGGGGAGGCGAAGTGCACGCCTTCTTCGGTGATCTTGCGCATGGCGCCGAGCGACCAGACCTGGAACCCGCCCGAGTCGGTGAGGATGGGTTTGTTCCATTTCTCGAAGCCGTGCAGGCCGCCGAAGCTGGCCATGACCTCGCGGCCGGGCCGCATCCAGAGGTGGAAGGTGTTGCCCAGGATGATCTGGGCGCCCATGTCGTACAGGCTGGAGGGCATGACGCCCTTGACCGTGCCGTAGGTGCCCACGGGCATGAAGATGGGGGTCTCGACCACGCCGTGGTTGAGGGTGAGGCGGCCACGGCGCGCGTGGCCTTCGGTCTTGAGCAGTTCGAACTGGAGCATGGGGCGAATTGTCGCCGAGTGCTTCAGCGGGGATCAGACCACTTCAGCGGAGCAAGTGTCTTTCCCTGCGCATGCCGTGGAACCGGCTTTGCCGGGCCACCAGCGTGGCCCCCCTGTCAGGGGGAAGCCGCGCGGCGGCGCAGGGGATTACTTCAACCCCAGGATCCAGGCGACGAGTTTGCCGGCGTCGGCTTCAGAGATGGCGACCTTGTTGGGCGGCATGGCCAGACCGCTGACCTTGTCTTTCCAGTGGCTTTCGTAAGGGCTGGAGCCGGCGAGCACGGTGGTGGTCAGTTGCTGCTGGGCACCTTTTTGCCCCTTGTATTTGGCGGCCACGTCGCGCCAGGCCGGTCCGATGGGGGCGAGGCCACCCGGGCCTTTGGCGCCCGGCTCGATGTGGTGGCAGGTCATGCAGCCGCTGTTGGTGGCGAGTTTCAGGGCGGCGGCGTCATCGCCTGCGTCGGCCCAGACGGGGGTGGCGAGCAGGGTGGCGGTGAGGGTGAGCAGAAGGCGATTCATGGGCCATTTCTCCGGGTGCGTGAAGGGAATGCACGCAGGCTAGCAGGCCGAAATGCCACAAACTTGATCTTTGTCAATACGTCCGGGATGCGTCTCAAATCGAGACACGGGGGCCGATCCCGGCGACGAACGGGTGGTCAGCGCAGGAGTGCCACGCTGTCGCTGCTGATGAGCGGCGTGTGAGCCGGGGTGGGGCGGTCGTCGGAGCTGTCCCAGCCCCAGGCCAGCAGCACCGCCAGACCAAGCGACAGGACAAGGGCCAGGCCCAGACGCACCAACATTTCAATCACGGGATCACCTGCAGCAAGAATTTGCGATGCCCGTGATTGTGACGGCAGTCTGGGGGTGGTTCAGTGCGGCCGCCAGCATCATGCGGTTTCCGGTGCGCCAAAGTGCGTCGCGACCAGCGCGCGCAGCCACTGGTGGCCGGGGTCGCGGTGCAGCTGGGCGTGCCAGAGCTGGGCGATGTGGCTGGCGGGCAGCTTGAGGGTGAGCGGGCGGGCAACGAGGCCGAAGGGCGCGGTCACGCGATCGGCAAAGCGCTCGGGCACGGTCGCGATCAGATCGCTGCCGCCCAGCACATGGCCCAGCGCCACGTAGTGCGGCACCGTCAACCGCACCCTGCGCACCACGCCCAGCCGCTCCAGGGTCGCGTCCACCAGGCCGTGGCCGGTGCCGGTCGAGACCACGCGCACGTGGCTGGCCTGGCGGTACTGCGCGGCGGTGATCTGCGTCCGCATGGCCAGCGGATGGCCGGCGCGCATGAGGGCCACGTAGTGCTGGCGAAACAGCGTCTGCTGGAAAAAGCCGGCCTGCAGTTGCGGCAGCAGGCCCAGCGCCAGATCGACCCGCCCACTGGCCATGTCGTCGCGCAGCGAGGCGTCGGCCACGGGCACGCACTGCAGCGTGACGCGCGGCGCCGCTTGCGCCAGCGCGTCCACCAGCACGGGCAGGAAATAGGTTTCACCGACGTCGGACATGGCCAGCGTGAAGCAGCGCTCGCTGGTGGCGGCTTCGAACGAGGCGCGCACGTTCAGGGCTTCGCGCAGCGTGTCCAGCGCCTGCGCCACCGGGCCAGCGAGCTGCAGGGCGTAGGGCGTGGGTTCCATGCCGCCCGGCGTGCGCAGGAACAGCTCGTCGCCCAGCAGGCCACGCAGGCGGCGCAAGGCGTTGCTCACCGCCGGCTGGCTCAGGCCCAGCGCTTCGGCCACGCGCGAGACGCGGCGCTCGCGCAGCAGCCGGTGAAACACCACCAGCAGGTTGAGGTCGATCTCGTGCAGGTTCATTGGCGTTCATTATTTCGATGGTGAATACAGGCTATCACGCCGTTTCGATTGCTGGATAGGGAACGATTGGCGATCATGCGGGTGAATTCGACAGAAAACCGGAGACACGCCATGACCACCGAGGCCCCCATCGCCAGCCCGGATGCCCTGCACTGGGAGCTGGGCGGCACCAGCCGCATCCCCTTCGCCGTCTACACCGATCAACAACGCCACCAGCGCGAACTGGAGCGCTTCTTCTACAAGGGCCACTGGTGTTACGTCGGCCTGGAAGCGGAAATCCCCAACGCAGGCGACTTCAAGCGCACCGTGGTCGGCGAGCGCTCGGTCATCATGACCCGCGCCGCCGACGGCGCGATCCATGTGGTGGAGAACGTCTGTGCGCACCGTGGCATGCGTTTCTGCCGCAAGCGGCATGGCAACCAGACCGAGTTCGTCTGCCCCTACCACCAGTGGAGCTACGCCTCCAACGGTGACCTGCAGGGTGTGCCGTTCCGGCGCGGCGTGCGGCAGGACGGCAAGGTCAATGGCGGCATGCCGGCCGACTTCAACCCCAAGGACCACGCGCTCACCAAGCTCAAGGTGGCGGTGCGCGGCGGTGTGGTGTTCGCCAGCTTCGACCACGACGTGGAGTCGCTCGAAGACTACATGGGGCCGACCATCCTGCGCTACTTCGACCGCCTGTTCAACGGCCGCAAGCTCACCATCCTGGGCTACAACCGCCAGCGCATCCCGGGCAACTGGAAGCTGATGCAGGAGAACATCAAGGACCCCTACCACCCCGGCCTGCTGCACACCTGGTTCGTCACCTTCGGTCTCTGGCGCGCCGACAACAAGAGCGAACTGCGCATGGACGCGCACCACCGCCACGCGGCCATGGTCTCCACGCGCGGCAGCATGGGCCAGGCCAGCGGCCAGGCGGCGCAGGTGACCCAGGTGTCGAGCTTCAAGGCAACGATGGAGCTGGAGGACAAGCGCTTCCTGGACATCGTGCCCGAGCCCTGGTGGCAGCTGGGTGAGCAAGAGCCGGCGCCGCCGGGCCGCCCCAAGGCGCCGGACGCCCCCTCGGGGGGCAGCGAAGGACACGAAGTGCCGAGCGTGGGGGTTCAAGTTCCCACGGCGGTCATGACCACGCTGTTCCCCAGCGTGATCTTCCAGCAGCAGGTTAACAGCGTGAGCACGCGCCACATCCAGCCCGACGGCCACGGCGCCTTCGACTTCGTGTGGACACATTTCGGGTTTGAGGACGACACGGCCGAGATGACCGAGCGCCGCCTGCGCCAGGCCAACCTGTTCGGTCCGGCCGGCTTTGTGAGCGCCGACGACGGCGAAGTCATCGAGTTCTCGCAGCAGGCCTTCGAGAGCAAGCCGCAGCACCGCGCGCTGGCCGAGCTGGGCGGGCGCGAGGTGGACGAGACCGATCACATGGTCACCGAGACGCTGATCCGCGGCATGTATGAGTACTGGCGGAAAGTCATGGAAGCCCCGGAGTTCAAGCCATGAGCGCGCTGGTCAAGGTCGACTTCGACACCTGGCAGGCGCTGCAGCAGCTTTACAGCGACTACGCGGCCGCCGTGGACAGCGGGCAGTGGGAGCTGTGGCCCGAGTTCTTCACCGCCGACGGCGTCTACAAGCTGCAGCCGCGTGAGAACCACGAGCGCGGCTTCCCGCTCTCAACGCTCGCCTTCGACAGCCAGGCCATGCTGCGCGACCGGGTGTACGGCATCCAGGAGACGCTGTTCCACGACCCGTATTACCAGCGCCACGTGGTCGGTGCGCCGGTGGTGCGCGAGGTGGATGTGCAGGGGCGCTGGCATTGCGAGGCCAACTACGCGGTGTTCCGCACCAAGCTCGACGGTGCGAGCAGCGTGTTCAACGTCGGTCGCTACTTGGACATCGTGGTGAACACACCGCAAGGGTTCAAGTTCGCCCAGCGCCTGTGCATCTATGACAGCGAAATGATCCCCAACTCCATCATCTACCCCATCTGAACAGGACGATCTTCATGAGCAACTGGACCGACGTGGCCGCCGAGGCCGATCTGTTCGAAGGCGCGGGCATCCCGGTGGCGCCGGGCGGGCGCGACATCGCGTTGTTCGCGGTGGATGGCGAGGTCTTCGCGACCGACAACCTCTGCACCCACGGCCATGCCAGGCTGTGCGACGGCTTCGTGGAGGGGCACGAGATCGAGTGCCCCCATCATCAGGGCCGCTTCGATCTGCGCACCGGCGATGCCACCTTGGCGCCCTGCACCGAGGCCATCAAGGTCTGGCCGGTGAAGGTCGAGGGTGGACGAGTCTGGCTGGATCTGGGATGACGGCGATCTGACGCACTTCGCGCCCCTGGCAACGCGTGGGGTTGCGCTGTGATGCGTTCACCCGGGAAGGGCGCCGGCCAGCAGCAGTGGTCTTCGCCGTCACCGGCTGTAGAACCGCCTGAGCACCTGCAGTTCGGCTCGCACGACCGCCAGACGGGTCTGGACTTCCCGGACAGAGCCGACAACGGTGGCCTCGTCCTCGTCCGTCAATGCCACGCCATGGCCCGGAAGGACATGACCATCGCGCATCGACTGGCGCAGGTTGCGAACAGATTCCTCGACGAAGACCACCGACCCGTTCAGCGCGTCGCAGATGTCCGTGGCGTTTTTGATCATGAACTCTCCATATTGAAGCCCTTGCGCCTGGCGGGCCGCATCGAAAAACGGGCTATGCCCGTCGATATAGAGACTGAGCACCTTCTCGACAATGGCCTCCTGGCTTTGACCGATCCGGATCCGATCGAAGAGGTCCTTGGCCACGTCGGCCTGGGCCGCCAGGATGTCCCGGCGCCACAGGGGATTCAGCAGCCGGGATGGGTCGTCATAGAGGCGGCGCTGGTAGATCACGAGCCGCCTGAAGGCGGCTCCAAAGCGGGTCTCCAGCAGGTCGGCTGGTTCGGTGGCACACACTGGGCGCAGCAGTGACTGCACGAACTCGTGAATCAGCGTGTAGCTCTGCGCGGTGTCCCGGATGAGGATCAGGCTGTGACCCGCCGCACAAAAATCTGAGCTTCCGTGAAGTATCTGGCCTTCGTAGGATTCGAGAAAACCCGCCTGCCGGAGCAGTTCCGGTGCTGCCAGCGGCAGCCCCGCCAGCAGCGGGTTCAAGGGCAGGACGGGTGCCTCACTGCGCACCAGCCTGACATCGCCCCCCCAGCGGTGGATCGTCTCGAGCAGGCGCTCCGGTGTGCTGTGAGTCACTTCATACACCGCGTTCATGTTCAGCGTCTGGGCAAACGGGAACGGCTGGTACGCCCACTGCGCAAGGTCGGCCCGCGAGACCATGGGCCACAACAACACAACGAGCATCGCCGAGCAGCACGCAACCCTGCGCACGCCTGAGGCCAGGCAAAGCACGATCCTTGACGGTGTTTCGGCGCTGAGCATGGAGGGCCAAGTTTCGGAAGAAATGCTCCGATGGCAGGGGCTGTTCGTTGGCGGAGTGCGGGCGCTCAGTTTGCCTCTATTTCTGCGCAGCTTTGAAACTGGATCGTCCGATGTCCAACGTCAGGCCCGGCATCGCGCCAGCAGCATCGCATCGCCGTAGCTGAAGAAGCGGTAACCCTGCGCCACCGCGTGGCGGTAAAGCGCCATCACGTGGTCGTGGCCGGCGAAGGCGCTGACCAGCATCATCAGCGTGCTCTTGGGCAGGTGGAAGTTGGTGACCAGCACGTCGACCACCTGGAACTGGAAGCCCGGCGTGATGAAGATGTTGGTGTCGCCCGCGGTCTCGCCGCTGCGCGCCCAGCTCTCCAGCGTGCGCACGCTGGTCGTGCCCACGGCCACCACGCGGCCGCCGCGCGCGCGGCAGTCGGCGATGGCCTGGACGGTTTCGGGCGGGATCGCATAGCGCTCGTGGTGCATCACGTGGTCTTCGATGCGCTCGGTCTTCATCGGCGCGAAGGTGCCCGCGCCCACGTGCAGCGTCACGTTCGCGCGCTGAACGCCGCGTGCTTCCAGCGCAGACAGCACGCTCTCGTCGAAATGCAGCGCGGCGGTGGGCGCGGCGACGGCGCCGGGCACGCGTGCGAACACGGTCTGGTAGCGGCGCTCGTCGTCGGCGTCGTCCGTGTGCGTGATGTAGGGCGGCAGCGGCACATGACCGTGGCGCGCCATCAGTTCGTAGGGCGTTTCGCCCGCCGGGCCTTGCAGCCGCAGGCGGAACAGCTGGCCCTGCTCATCGGGCCAGCGGCCGAGGAACACCGCGTCGAAGCCACCGTTTTTCAGCCCGCCCGACAGGTGAAGCAGACCCCCCGGCAGAGGCTTCTTGCTCACGCGGATGTGCGCCACGACCTCCTGCCCCGAGCCGTCCTGTGCCTCGTGCGGCAGCAGCACGCGCTCGATCAGGATCTCGAACTTGCCGCCGCTGGCCTTCTCGCCGAACAACCGGGCCTTGACCACCTGCGTGTCGTTGAACACCAGCAGGTCGCCGCAGCGCAGCAGACTGGGCAGCTCGCGGAAGATGCGGTCCACCGGCTGGGCGCCCGTGCCATCGAGCAGGCGCGAGGCGCTGCGCTCGGTGGCGGGGTGCTGGGCGATCAGTTCGTCGGGAAGCTGGAAATCGAAGTCGGCGACGGTGAAGCCGTGGGCCGATGGAGATGGGGAAGCGGTCATGCTGCTTGAGGGCCGGACAAGGCCCGTTCCAAGTGGATGTGGCCGGGAAGTGGCCAAAAGGGTGGATAAAAAGACAGGCAGAATTGTCCCATGCCCGACGCCAAGCCCGCCCCTCGCAAGGAACTCTCTGCCCCGCAGAAGGCCCTGCACAAACTGGGGCTCACGCGCGACATCGATCTGGCGCTGCACCTGCCGCTGCGCTACGAAGACGAAACCCGCGTGGTGCGTCTGACCGATGCACGCGACGGCCAGACCGTGCAGGTCGAAGGCACGGTGACACACCAGGAGATCACCATGCGCCCGCGCCGCCAGCTGCTGGTGACGCTGGACGACGGCTCGGACACCTGCACCCTGCGTTTCTTCAGCTTCTACCCCTCGCACCAGAAGGCGCTGGCCGTGGGCGCTCGCGTGCGGGTGCGCGGCGAGGTCCGTGGCGGTTTCATGGGACGCACCATGGTGCACCCGGCTTTTCACGCCGCCGGGGGTGAACTGCCCGACGCGCTGACACCGGTCTACCCCACCAGCGCCCAGCTGCCCCAGGCCTACCTGCGCAAGGTGGTGGCCAGTGGGCTGGCTCGCGCTGACTTGTCTGAAACCATTCCGCCGGAACTGCTGGGCAGCCTGCAGCGCGTGGTGCACGGCACCTGGACCCTGCGCGACGCGCTGCGCTACCTGCACCACCCGGGGCCGGACGTGTCGCTCGACGCGCTCGAAGACCGCAGCCACCCGGCCTGGCAGCGGCTGAAGGCCGAGGAGCTGCTGGCGCAGCAGCTCTCACAGCTGACGGCGAAGCGCGAACGCGATGCCTTGCGTGCGCCGGTGCTGCGTACCGCGGCAGGCGGCCTGCACGAGCAGCTGCTGGCTGTGTTGCCCTTCGCACTGACCGGCGCACAGCGTCGCGTGGGTGAAGAAATCGCTCGCGATCTGGCCCGCCACGTGCCCATGCACCGCCTGCTGCAGGGCGACGTGGGTTCGGGCAAGACGGTGGTGGCCGCGCTGGCCTCGGCGATCGCCATCGACTCGGGCTGGCAGTGCGCGCTGATGGCGCCCACCGAAATCCTGGCCGAGCAGCATTTCGCCAAGCTCATCGGCTGGCTGGAGCCGCTGCTCGCGCCGCTGGGCAAACGTGTCGCCTGGCTCACCGGCAGCCAGAAAAAGAAGCAGCGCACCGAGATGCTGGCCCTGATCGCCAGCGGCGAGGCCGCGCTGGTGGTCGGTACGCACGCGGTGATCCAGGACCAGGTGGTGTTCCAGAACCTGGCGCTGGCCATCATTGACGAGCAGCACCGGTTTGGCGTGGCGCAGCGGCTGGCGCTTCGCTCCAAGATGACCGAGGGCGATGATGGACAGTCGCGCGAGCCGCACCTTCTGATGATGACGGCGACGCCGATCCCCCGGACCTTGGCCATGAGCTACTACGCCGACCTCGACGTCTCCACCATCGACGAGCTGCCACCCGGCCGCACGCCCATCGTCACCAAGGTGGTGTCGGACCAGCGCCGGCACGAGGTGATCGAACGCATCCGGGCGCAGGTGGCGCAGGGGCGGCAGGTGTACTGGGTCTGCCCGTTGATCGAAGAGAGTGAGGCGCTGGACCTGTCCAACGCCACGGAGACCCACGCGGAGTTGAGTCAGTCCCTCCCGGGCGTCCTGGTCGGCTTGCTGCACTCGCGCATGCCGGTGGCCGAGAAGAAGGCGGTGATGTCGCTCTTCACCAGCGGCCACATGGGTGTGCTGGTGTCCACCACCGTGATCGAGGTGGGCGTCGACGTGCCGAACGCCTCGCTGATGGTGATCGAACACGCCGAACGTTTCGGCCTGAGCCAGCTGCACCAGCTGCGCGGCCGTGTGGGGCGCGGCGCGGCGGCGTCGGCCTGCGTGCTGCTCTACACGCCACCCGACGGCGGGCGCCTCGGCGAAACCGCGCGCGAGCGCCTGAAGGCCATGGCCGAGACCAACGACGGCTTCGAGATCGCGCGCCGGGACCTGGAAATCCGCGGCCCGGGCGAATTTCTCGGCGCGCGCCAGTCGGGGGCCGCGATGCTGCGGTTTGCCGATCTCGCCACCGATGGCCACCTGCTGGACTGGGCGAGAACGGCGGCGGCACAGATGCTGCAACAGCATCCCGGCGCCGCCGAAAAGCACATCGCCCGCTGGCTCGGCAGCAAAGCCGAATACCTGAAAGCCTGACGAGGACCTCAGCCGCGACCGGCGCGCATGACCCAACCCAGGATGCCTGGGAACCGGCTTTGCCGGGCCACTCGCATCGCCCCTCGGGGGGTGACGCCGAAGGCGGCGCGGGGGGATCCCCTCCCCGTGGCGCGGGGGGAGCAAAATACCCCCATGACGCTCACCGAACTCAAATACATCGTGGCCGTGGCGCGCGAGAAGCACTTCGGCAAGGCGGCCGAGGCCTGTTTTGTCTCGCAACCGACGCTCTCCGTGGCGATCAAGAAGCTCGAAGAAGAGCTGGAGCTCAAGATTTTCGAACGCAATGCGAGCGAAATCGCGGTCACGCCACTGGGCGAAGAGATCGTGCGCCAGGCGCAGACCGTGCTCGAACAGGCCGCCGGGATCAAGGAGATCGCCAAGCGTGGCAAGGACCCGCTGGCCGGCCCGCTGCGGCTGGGGGTGATCTACACCATCGGGCCGTATCTGTTGCCCAATCTGGTGCGTCAGGTGATCGAACGCACGCCGCAGATGCCCCTGATGCTGCTGGAGAACTTCACCACCAAACTGCTGGAGCAGCTGCGCCTGGGCGAGATCGATTGCGCCATCCTGGCCGAGCCGTTCCCGGACACCAACCTGGCCATCGCGCCGCTGTACGACGAGCCGTTCCTGGCGGCGGTGCCGGTCGGGCACCCGCTGGCGCAGCAGAAATGTGTCACCACCGAAGAACTCAAGCGCGAGACCATGCTGCTGCTGGGAACGGGCCATTGTTTCCGCGACCATGTGCTGGAGGTCTGTCCCGAATTTGCCCGGTTTTCGAGTGACACCGAGGGCATCCGCAAGAGCTTCGAAGGCTCGTCGCTGGAAACCATCAAGCACATGGTGGCCGCGGGCATGGGCGTGACCCTGGTGCCGCGCCTGTCGGTGCCGAGCTCGGCGCTGGATGGGGCACCCAACGCGGGCCAGGACTTCGGCGATTCGTCGTTCGTGCGTTACCTGCCGTTTGAGGGCGAGGCCCCGACCCGGCGGGTGGTGCTCGCCTGGCGGCGCAGTTTCACGCGTTACGAGGCGATTGCCGAGTTGCGCAATGCGGTGTACGCCTGCGAGTTGCCAGGCGTCAAAAGGCTGTCTTGAGTTGAATTCCCCCTGCGCCGCTTCGGATCTTTCCCCCCCAGGGGGACCACACCAGCAGCCCGGCGAGCCGGTTCTGCGGTGTGCTGGATGACCCGGCGCGCCCACGCACTTGCTGTGTTTTATCTTGATGTCCCGACTGAATCTCTATCTTGATCTGATCCGCTGGAACCGCCCGGCGGGCTGGCTGTTGCTGTTGTGGCCTTCGCTGGGGGCTCTCTGGGTGGCGGCGGGTGGCTTTCCCGGCCTGCACCTGCTGCTGGTCTTTGTACTCGGCACCATCCTCATGCGCAGCGCCGGTTGCTGCGTCAACGACGTGGCCGACCGCGAGTTCGACAGACACGTCAAGCGGACCGCGCAGCGCCCGGTGACCAGTGGGCGTGTGGGCGTGAAAGAAGCACTGGGTGTGGGCGCCGCGCTCGCTTTCGTGGCCTTCCTGCTGGTGCTCACCACCAACGTCGCCACCATCGCCTGGTCGGTGCTGGGCCTGGCGCTGTCGCTGGTCTATCCCTACGCCAAACGGTATGTGTCCATGCCGCAGGCGGTGCTGGGCGTGGCCTTCAGTTTCGGCATCCCGATGGCGTTCTCGGCCGTGAATGGTGGGCCAGCGCTGGAGCTGTTCAGCGGCACTGCGCCCTGGAACGCGCTGGGTTTCTGGTCGGGCGTCTGGCACAGCGTGCCGCCCGTGGCCTGGGTGCTGATGGCGGGCAACCTGTTCTGGGTGCTGGCCTACGACACGGAATACGCCATGGTGGACCGCGACGATGACCTGCGCATCGGCATGAAGACCTCGGCCATCACGCTGGGCGACGCCGACGTGCCCGCCGTCACGGCGTTTTACCTGGTTTTCCTGGGCATCTGGACCGCCGCGCTGTGGTCCCTGGTGACCCCCTGGGTCTGGGGCGCCATGCTGGTGGTGGCGGTGGCCCAGGTGGCCTGGCATTTCCAGCTGATCAAGGACCGCACCCGGGACGGCTGCTTCAAGGCCTTCCGCCTCAACCACTGGCTGGGGTTCACGGTGTTCGTCGGTGTGGTGCTCGGGGTCTGATCAGGCGCCGAATTCTTTACCCAATTCAGCGGCGCGTCGTTGCGCTGCAAACAGCGCCTCTTCAAACTTGATCTTCACGTCGCTGGCGTCCATCGACGTGATCGCCGCGTAGGTGGTTCCGCCCTTGGACGTGACCCGTTCGCGCAGCGTTTGCAGCGGCTCGCTGGAACGCTGGGCCAGGGTGGCCGCGCCGATGAAGGTGCCGATGGCGAGCTGTTGCGCCACCTCGGGCGCGAGGCCCATGCGGGTGCCAGCGTCGCGCATGGCTTCGAGGAAATAGAACACGTAGGCCGGGCCGGAGCCCGAGAGGGCGGTCACGGCGTCCAGGTCCGACTCCACGTTCACCCAGACCAGCTCGCCGGTGGTGCGCACCACGCGTTCGACCAGGGCCCGGTCGGCGTCCGAGACGGCGGCGCGGGCCATCAGCCCGGTCATGCCCAGGCCGACCAGGGCGGGGGTGTTGGGCATGGCGCGCACGATGCGCTGCGTCTGCAGCCAGCCGGCCATGCTCTCGCTGGTGATGCCGGCGGCCACGCTCAGGTGCAGGGCGTTGCCGAGGAAGGGTCCTGCGGCCAGCGCGGCGTCCTTGAAAGTCTGCGGCTTCACCGCCCAGACCACGAGATTCGAGGGTTTCAGGTCAGCGCTGGCGGCAGGCAGGATGGACATGCCCGGGAACTGCTGCGCCAGCTTCGCGCGCTGCTCGTCCCAGGGTTCGACCACCTGCAGGGCGGCGCTGGGGTGGCCCTGGCGGACCAGGCCGCCGATGATGGCGCTGGCCATGTTGCCGCCGCCGATGAAGGTGATGATGGGGTGGGTGGGTGCGTTCATGCCACGATTGTCGCCCGAGGCGCAGCGGCCCTGTGTACCCCGTGTAGCGCATCCGGAGCGATGTCTCTCCCTCCGAGGATGCCGCGGAACCGGCTTTGCCGGGCCGCAGGCATCGCCCCCCTCTGGGGGGTGACGCGAAGCGGCGCGGGGGGAGGCGGCTACGCCGCCGTCGTCTGTCTAACGGCGTGTTCCCACCGCGCCATTTTTTCCGCCGCCCGTTCGCGCGACAGCGTGGGGTGGAAGGTGCGCTCGGCGCGCCACTGTTTGGACAGTTCGTCCAGCCCGGCGTACACCCCGCTGTGCAGGCCGGCCAGGTAGGCCGCGCCCAGCGCGGTGGTTTCGATCACCGCCGGGCGCACCACCGGGATGCCCAGCAGGTCGGCCTGGAACTGCATCAGCAGGTCGTTGACGCAGGCGCCGCCGTCCACCCGCAGCTCGCTCACGGGCACGCCGCCGGCCGCGATCGCGTCGCGGCTCATGGCGTCGAGCAGGGCCGCGCTCTGGAACGCGATGCTCTCCAGCGCCGCGCGCGCGATGTGGGCCATGGTGGTGCCGCGCGTCAGGCCCGTGATGCTGCCGCGCGCGTCGGCCTGCCAGTAGGGCGCGCCCAGGCCGGTGAAGGCGGGCACCAGCACCACCCCACCCGCGTCGGGAACGCTCTCGGCCAGGGCCTGCACCTCGCTGCTGGACTCGATGGCGCGCAGCCCGTCGCGCAGCCATTGCACCACGGCGCCGCCGATGAACACGCTGCCTTCCAGCGCGTACTGTGGTGCGCCGGGGGGCTGGGCCGTGGCGGTGGTGATCAGGCCGTTCTGGCTGGTCTGGAACCGCTCGCCGGTGTGCATGAGCATGAAGCAGCCGGTGCCGTAGGTGTTCTTGGCCATGCCGGCCGAGAAGCAGGCCTGGCCGAACAGGGCGCTTTGCTGGTCGCCGGCCACGCCGCCGATCGCCAGCGGCGCGCCCAGCCATTCGGCCTGGATGTCGCCGAAGTGCGCGCTCGACGGCAGGGCCTCGGGCATCAGGCTGGGCGGGATGTCGAGCAGGGCCAGCAGCTCGTCGTCCCAGCGCTGGCTGTGCACGTTGAACAGCATGGTGCGCGAGGCGTTGCTGATGTCGGTGACGTGGCGTGCGCCGCCCGTGAGCTGCCAGATCAGCCAGCTGTCGACCGTGCCGAAGGCGAGTTCGCCGCGTTCGGCCTGTTCGCGTGCGCCGGGCACGTGGTCCAGCATCCACTGGAGTTTGGTGCCGGAGAAATAGGCGTCGATGCGCAGGCCGGTCTTCTGCTGCACGGTGTCGCTCAGGCCGCGCTCGCGCAGTTCGGCGCAGGCGGCTTCGGCACGCCGGTCCTGCCAGACGATGGCGTTGTACACCGGCGCGCCGGTGCGCCGGTTCCACAGCAGGGTGGTCTCGCGCTGGTTGGTGATGCCCACGGCGCGGATGTCGCTCGCTTTCAGACCGGCCTTGGCCAGGGCCTCGCGGGCGGTTTCCAGCTGCGTGGTCCAGAGGTCGCGCGGGTCGTGTTCCACCCAGCCCGGCTGCGGGTAGATCTGGCGGAACTCGCGCTGCGCCATGGCCACCACGTGGCCGTCGCGGTCGAACACGATGCTGCGCGAACTGGAAGTGCCCTGGTCCAGGGCGAGCAGGTAGGTCATGGTTTGTCTCGCTGGGGTTGTGGCGTCAGGCGGGGTCGTCCGTGCGGTCGGCCACCACGCATTCGACGTGGCCCTGCGCCATCAGCTCGCCAAAAGGCGGGGGCGGCGGCGCGTCGGTGAACACCACGTCGATCTCGTCGAGCCGGGCCAGTTCCACCATGGCGGGCCGGTTGAACTTGCTGTGGTCGGCGGCGAGCCAGACCTCGCGCGACTGCTCGACGATGGTGCGCGCCACCTTCACCTCGCGGTAGTCGAAGTCGCGCAGTGTGCCGTCGGACTCGATGCCGCTGATGCCGATCAGGCCGATGTCCACCTTGAACTGGCGCATGAAGTCCACCGTGGCCTCGCCCACGATGCCCTGGTCGGCGCCGCGCACCAGGCCACCGGCCACGATCACCTCGCAGTCGGGGTTGGTGCTCAGCAGCGCGGCGATGTGCAGGTTGTTGGTGATCACCCGCAGGCCGCGGTGGCGCAGCAGTTCGTGGCCCACCGCCTCGATCGTGGTGCCGATGTTGAGGATCAGCGAACAGCCGTTGGGCACCCGCTGCGCGATGGCGCGCGCGATGGCGCGTTTGGCC
This sequence comes from Hydrogenophaga sp. ZJX-1, assembly GCF_048590325.1. NCBI lineage: Bacteria > Pseudomonadati > Pseudomonadota > Betaproteobacteria > Burkholderiales > Comamonadaceae > Hydrogenophaga > Hydrogenophaga sp. ZJX-1. Next base: position 471,094 of record NZ_JBMBRA010000002.1, on the reverse strand, counting down.
TCGGACTGCATGGCCTGGCGCTGCCGGTAGGCGATGTTTTCGGTGGTCGATCCCGGCAGGCGCACGCCGCCGTGAAAGCGCGAGAGCAGGCCGGCCTCGGCCAGGCGCTGCACGTCGCGGCGCACGGTCTGCAGGGTCACGCCAAAACGTTCGGCCAGGGCTTCGATGGTCTGCGGGCCGCGGGCGCGCACGTCATCGAGCAGCTGGGTGTGTCGGGGTGCGAGGTTCATACGGGGGATTCTGAAACAGGACAACCCGAACATAACGGAAATCAAATTTTTGCCCTTAAGGGTAAATACCGAATAAAAAAGAACATAAACGAACAATAGAATCGCCAAAACGAAAACACCCGATCCGGGTGGCGGCCTTCTTCTGGACCTGAAATGCAGCTCTCTCTGGAATACGTGGGGAAAACGGTCGGACCATCTGTCCACCTCTATCCCCAGAGCCTGACCCCGGTGCCCGGCGCGGTCACGGTCTTGCTGGGCGCGACCCAGGCCGGCAAGACCAGCCTGATGCGCCTCATGGCCGGGCTGGACGTGCCCAGCACCGGCCGGGTGCTGGTGGACGGCATCGACGTCACCGGGGTGCCGGTGCGCGAACGCAACGTGGCCATGGTCTACCAGCAGTTCATCAACTACCCCTCGATGACGGTGGCCGACAACATCGCCTCGCCGCTGAAACTGCGTGGCCTGCCGCGCGCCGCGATCGACACCCAGGTGCGGCAGCTCGCCGAGCGCCTGCACATCGACATCTTTCTGGACCGCCTGCCGGCCGAGCTCTCCGGTGGCCAGCAGCAGCGCGTGGCGCTGGCCCGCGCCCTGGCCAAAAACGCGCCCCTGATGCTGCTGGACGAGCCGCTGGTGAACCTGGACTACAAGCTGCGCGAAGAGCTGCGCGAGGAACTGACCCAGCTGTTCGCGGCGGGCGACTCCACCGTGGTCTACGCCACCACCGAGCCTGGCGAGGCGCTGCTGCTGGGCGGCTACACGGCGGTGATGGACGCGGGCGAGCTGCTGCAATACGGGCCGACCGCCGAGGTCTTTCACGTGCCCAAATCGATCCGCGTGGCGCGTGCCTTCAGCGACCCGCCGATGAACCTGCTGGCGGCCGAGGTGGTCGACGGTGGCGTGCAGCTGGGTGGCGGGCCGCGCCTGACCGTGAACCTGCCCGAACGCGCCGCCCGCGCGCTGACGGTGGGCGTGCGCGCCAGCGCGATGCGGGTGCACCGGCGCGAGGGCGATGTGACCCTGCCCGGCACCGTGGAACTGGCCGAAATCTCGGGCTCCGACACCTTTGTGCACGTGCACACCGGCGTGGGCGAGGTGGTGGCCCAGCTCACCGGTGTGCACGACTTTGAGCTCGGCAGCCCCATCACCCTGCACCTGAACCCGGCGCAGGCCTATGTGTTCGACCAGGCGGGCGACCTGCTGGTGGCGCCCGAGCGCAAGGGAGCGTCTCAATGAGCCGTATCGATCTGGACCTCGCGCACTCGTACAAGCCGAACCCGAAAGAGGATGCCGACTACGCGCTGCTGCCGCTGAAGATGAGCTTCGAAGACGGTGGCGCCTACGCCTTGCTCGGCCCTTCGGGCTGCGGCAAGACGACCATGCTCAACATCATGTCCGGCCTGCTCGTGCCGTCGCATGGCAGCGTCAAGTTCGACGGCCAGGACATGACCCGCGCCACGCCGCAGCAGCGCAACATCGCCCAGGTGTTCCAGTTCCCGGTCATCTACGACACCATGACCGTGGCTGAGAACCTGGCCTTTCCGCTGAAGAACCGCAAGGTGCCGGCGCACCAGATCCAGGCCCGCGTGGGTCAGATCGCCGAGATGCTGGAGATGAGCCACCAGCTCGACATGCGCGCCGCCGGCCTGAGCGCCGATCAGAAACAGAAGATTTCGCTGGGCCGTGGTCTGGTGCGGCCCGACGTGTCGGCCGTGCTGTTCGACGAGCCGCTGACCGTGATCGACCCGCACCTGAAGTGGCAACTGCGCCGCAAGCTCAAGCAGATCCACCACGAGCTCAAGCTGACCCTGATCTACGTGACGCACGACCAGGTGGAGGCGCTGACCTTTGCCGACCAGGTGGTGGTGATGACGCGTGGCAAGGTGGTGCAGATGGGCACGCCCGAGGCCTTGTTCGAGCAGCCGGCCCACACCTTCGTGGGCCACTTCATCGGCTCGCCGGGCATGAACTTCCTGCCCGCGAACGTGACCGACGGCGCCCTCAGCGTGGGTGGCCTCAGCCTGAGCGCGGACCGCGAACTGCCCGCGGGCGACCTCAAGCTGGGCATCCGGCCCGAATACCTGCGGCTGGTGCCGGTCGGCGCGATCGGTGCCTTGCCCGCCACCGTGCGCCAGGTGCAGGACATCGGCACCTACCTGCTGGTGACCTGCGACGTGGCCGGCCAGACCCTCAAGGCGCGCCTGGCACCCGACACCACGCCGCCCGCGGTGGGCGACCGCGTGGGGCTGCAGGTGCTGGGCGAACACACCTGCTATTACAAGAACGAGGAGCTCATGGCATGAGCGTGACCACCAAACCCGTGAACCAGAAAGCCTGGTTCCTGATCCTGCCGGTCTTCATCTGCGTGGCCTTCTCGGCCATCCTGCCGCTGATGACGGTGGTGAACTACTCGGTGCAGGACATCATCTCGCCCGAGCGGCGCGTCTTCGTCGGCACCGAATGGTTCGCCGCCGTGATGCGCGACGAAGACCTGCACGCCGCGCTGTGGAACCAGCTGAAGTTCTCGGGCGCCGTGCTGCTGGTGGAGATCCCGCTGGGCATCGCGCTGGCGCTGTCCATGCCGGCCGCGGGCTGGAAGGCCTCGGCCACGCTGGTGATCGTGGCGCTGTCGCTGCTGATCCCCTGGAACGTGGTCGGCACCATCTGGCAGATTTTCGGCCGCGCCGACATCGGCCTGATGGGCGCCACCCTGCAGCGCCTGGGCATCGAGTACAGCTACACCGGCGACGCCTTGCACGCCTGGCTCACCGTGCTGCTGATGGACATCTGGCACTGGACGCCGCTGGTGGCGCTGCTGGCCTACGCCGGCCTGCGCAGCATCCCCGACGCGTACTACCAGGCCGCGCGCATCGACGGCGCCAGCAAGTTCGCGGTGTTCCGCTACATCCAGCTGCCCAAGATGCGCGGCGTGCTGATGATCGCCGTGCTGCTGCGCTTCATGGACTCTTTCATGATCTACACCGAGCCCTTCGTGCTCACCGGCGGCGGCCCCGGCAACGCCACCACCTTCCTCAGCCAGTACCTGACGCAGAAGGCCGTGGGCCAGTTCGACCTCGGCCCGGCGGCGGCGTTCTCGCTGATCTATTTCCTCATCATCCTGCTGTTCTGCTTCGTGCTCTACAACTGGATGCAACGCCTGGGACAAACCGAGAAGGAGGGCGGCCATGAATGATCGCCGGTTCAAGAAACGCACGATCTTCCTGATCGCTTACCTGGTCTTCGCCCTGTTGCCCATCTACTGGATGGTCAACATGAGCTTCAAGACCAACCAGGAAATCCTCTCCAGCTTCAGCCTGCTGCCGCAGGCCTTCACCTGGGACAACTACAAGACCATCTTCACCGACGAGTCCTGGTACTCGGGCTACATCAACAGCTTGATCTACGTGGCGATCAACACCACGATCTCCCTCACGGTGGCGCTGCCCGCGGCCTACGCCTTCAGCCGCTACAGCTTCCTGGGCGACAAGCACGTGTTCTTCTGGCTGCTGACCAACCGCATGACGCCGCCCGCCGTGTTCCTGCTGCCGTTCTTCCAACTCTACACCACGGTCGGCCTGATGGACACCCACCTGGCGGTGGCGCTGGCCCACCTGCTGTTCAACGTGCCGCTGGCGGTGTGGATTCTCGAAGGCTTCATGAGTGGCATCCCGCGCGAGATCGACGAGACCGCCTACATCGACGGCTACAGCTTCCCGCGCTTCTTCCTCACCATCTTCCTGCCGCTGATCAAGGCCGGTGTGGGCGTGGCGGCCTTCTTCTGTTTCATGTTCAGCTGGGTCGAGCTGCTGCTCGCCCGTACGCTCACCAGCGTCAACGCCAAACCCATCGTGGCGACCATGACCCGGACCGTGAGCGCCAGCGGCATGGACTGGGCCACGCTGGCCGCCGCAGGGGTGCTGACCATCGTGCCCGGCGCGATCGTGATCTGGTTCGTGCGCCACTACATAGCCAAAGGCTTCGCCATGGGGAGAGTGTGAGGATGGGTACCCCCCGCGCGCCTTCGGCGCTACCCCCCGGTGGGCGCCGCTGGCGGCCCTGCAAAGCCGGTTCCGCGGCGGCCTGGGATGGGCGGCACTTCGCTCGCAATAAATGGGAGATATCGCATGTTTGAGTGGATGGCGTGGACCACGCCCGTGGCCATATTTTTCACCTGCATTGTTTTGATGCTCGCGGGCATGACGGTGTGGGAACTCAAGTCGCCCACGACGATGCGCAAGGGCTTCTTGCCCATGGCCACCACGCGGGGCGACCGCCTGTTCATCGGCTTGCTCGGGGCGGCCTACATCAACCTCGCCTTTGTCGGCATGGCCGGGTGGATCACCGAGTGGATGTCGCTGGAGCAGGAGCCCAGCATCTGGATCTCGTTCGTGGTGTCCATGGTCTGGCTGGTCTGGACCTTGCGCAAGGGTTGAGCCGCAGTCGGGACCGTTTTCTCTTTCCGTTGAATTCGGCCCATTGCTTCCCCGGGGCCGAGCCTTCAGCGTCAACACCGGGGAAGCACATTGCTAGAGGAGACAACATGAAATTTCGTCATACCGCACTGGCCGTCGCGGCCATCGCGGCCCTGGGATGCAATCTGGCCTGGGCCGATGCCGCCGCGGCCAAAAAATGGATCGACAGCGAGTTCCAGCCCTCCACCCTGAGCAAGGACCAGCAGGCCGCCGAGATGAAGTGGTTCATCGACGCCGCCGCCAAGCTCAAGGCCAAGGGCGTGAACGAAATCTCGGTGGTATCCGAAACCATCACCACGCACGAGTACGAGTCGAAAACACTGGCCAAGGCCTTCACCGAGATCACCGGCATCACCGTCAAGCACGACCTGATCCAGGAAGGCGACGTGGTTGAAAAACTGCAGACCTCCATGCAGTCGGGCAAATCGATCTACGACGGCTGGATCAGCGACTCCGACCTGATCGGCACCCACTACCGCTACGGCAAGATCATGAACCTGACCGACTACATGTCGGGCAAGGGCAAGGAATACACCAACCCCGGTCTGGACCTCAAGGACTTCATCGGCACCAGCTTCACCACCGGCCCCGACAAGAAGCTCTACCAGCTGCCCGACCAGCAGTTCGCCAACCTGTACTGGTTCCGCGCTGACCTGTTTGCGCGCCAGGACCTGAAAGACAAGTTCAAGGCCAAATACGGCTACGACCTGGGTGTGCCGCTCAACTGGAGCGCCTACGAAGACATCGCCGCCTTCTTCAGCGAAGACGTGAAGACCATCGACGGCAAGCCCATCTATGGCCACATGGACTACGGCAAGAAAGACCCGTCGCTGGGCTGGCGTTTCACCGACGCGTGGCTCTCGATGGCCGGCACCGCCGACATCGGCATCCCCAACGGCAAGCCGGTCGACGAGTGGGGCATCCGCGCCTCCGCCGACGGCTGCACGCCGCTGGGTGCGAGCGTCTCGCGCGGCGGCGCCACCAACTCGCCGGCCGCCGTCTATGCGCTCACCAAGTACGTCGACTGGATGAAGAAGTACGCGCCGAAAGAAGCCAGCGGCATGACCTTCGGTGAAGCCGGCCCCGTGCCGGCCCAGGGCCAGATCGCCCAGCAGATCTTCTGGTACACCGCCTTCACCGCCGACATGACCAAGAAGGGCCTGCCGGTCGTGAACGCCGACGGCACGCCGAAGTGGCGCATGGCCCCCGGCCCGAACGGCCCGTACTGGAAGCAGGGCATGCAGAACGGCTACCAGGACGTGGGCTCGTGGACCTTCTTCGAGAAGCACGACGAGAACAGGACCGCGGCCGCCTGGCTCTACGCGCAGTTCGTGACCGCCAAGACCACCTCGCTCAAGAAGACCATCGTCGGCCTGACCCCGATCCGCGAGAGCGACATCCAGAGCAAGGCCATGACCGACATGGCGCCCAAGCTCGGTGGCCTGGTCGAGTTCTACCGCAGCCCGGCGCGTGTGGCCTGGACCCCCACCGGCACCAACGTGCCCGACTACCCCAAGCTGGCCCAGCTCTGGTGGCAGAACGTGGCCCAGGCCGTGACCGCCGAGAAAACGCCCCAGCAGGCCATGGACAACCTGGCCGAACAGATGGACCAGGTGATGGCCCGTCTGGAACGCGCCGGCATGGACCGCTGCGCGCCCAAGCTCAACAAGAAGGAAGACCCGAAGAAATGGTTGAGCGACAAGGGTGCGCCGTGGGCGAAGCTGGCCAACGAGAAGCCCAAGGGTGAGACCATTGCCTACGACCAGTTGCTCAACGCCTGGAAGAACGGCAAGGTCCGCTGAGGACGCCTGAACGATCGAGTCGCAACCGCCCCTTGCGCCAACCGGCGCAAGGGGCCAGCCCCAACACCATGAAACGCGCAGAACTGCTCCAATCGCTGTCCCGAAACCCCCTGTTTGATCTGGCGGTGGTGGGCGGCGGCGCCACCGGCCTCGGGGTGGCGCTGGATGCCGCGCTGCGCGGTTTCTCCGTGGTGCTGCTGGAGTCGCACGACTTCGCCGGCGGCACTTCTTCACGTTCCACCAAGCTGCTGCACGGCGGGGTGCGTTACCTGGCGCAGGGCAATGTGGCCCTGGTGCGCGAGGCGCTGGCCGAGCGCGCCACGGTGCTGCGCATCGCGCCCCACCTGGCGCAGCCGCTGCCTTTTGTCATGCCGTCCTATGGCTGGTGGCAGACCCCGTTCTACGGCGCGGGGCTCAAGCTGTACGACCTGATGGCCGGGCGCGCCGGGCTGGGCCGCACCGCGTTCCTGAGCCGTCGGCAGACCCTGGAGGCCTTGCCGGGGGTGAATCCCCAGGGGCTGCATGGCGGCGTGCAGTACTGGGACGGTCAGTTCGACGACGCCCGGCTGGCCCTGGCCCTGGCGCGCACCGCCGAAGCCGCGGGCGCGCTGGTGTTGAACTACGCCCGGGTCACGGCGGTGCGTCGTCTGGACGACGCTGGCCACCCGGTCTCCGAGCTCGATGTGAGCGATCGCTTTTCTGAAGAACGCTACAAAGTGCGGGCCAGATGCGTGGTCAACGCCACCGGCGTCTGGGTCGACGAGCTGCGGGCCCATTCCAGCGGCGCAAGCGCCCAAAATGCGCCCCAGCGCATGGTCAGCCCTAGCCAGGGCGTGCACGTGGTGGTGGACCGCGAGTTCCTGCCGGGCGACCACGCGCTGCTGGTGCCCAAGACGCGTGATGGCCGGGTGCTGTTTGCCGTGCCCTGGTTGGGCAAGCTGGTGCTCGGCACCACCGACACGCCGCGCCAGGACCTGCCCCGCGAACCCGATGCCTTTGCCGAGGAGCTGGATTTCATCCTGAGCGAGGCTGGTCACGTGCTGAGCCGCCCGGTCACGCGGGCGGACATCCGCAGCATCTGGGTGGGCTTGCGCCCGCTGGTGGCGCCCCCGGAAACCACCGAGGGAGGCACCAAGGTCCTGTCGCGCGAGCACACCATCGCGGTGGATGCCAATGGCCTCGTCACTGTCACGGGCGGCAAATGGACCACCTACCGGGCCATGGCCGAAGATGTGCTGGACCGCTGCTTCGCGAGCGCACTGCTGCCCCGGCGCCCTGGCGGCTTGAGCGAACGCCACACGCTGCTGGGTGCCCCCGGGCCCCAAGCGCCAGCCACGCCGATCTATGCCCCGCCAGGTCTGCATCTGTATGGAACGGAGAAAAAGCGGGTGCTGGACTGCCCGGGACACGACCGATCCCTGGGCATGGGACTGACCGAGGCCATGGTGCGCTACGCCGTACGCCATGAGCATGCCCACACGGTGGAAGATGTGCTGGCCCGACGCTGGCGGGCCCTGTTCCTGGACGCCCGGGCCGCGGCGGGCATGGCGCCGGATGTCGCCACGATCCTGCTCCAGGAGCAGGCCGCGGACCCGGCGCTCGACCGCTTTCTGTCGCTGTGCGACCACTATTTGCCGAGTCGCACCGCCGTTTTCGCGCAAAAGCCGGTTGACAAGCCAAAGATGTAGTGCAATAATTTGCGGCTTCGCTGTAAAAAAGCGAAGTTATCCGCCCACCGACGCGGGTTGTGTCCAGTCTGCAGCAGGTCTGCAGGGTTGATGCGGCTGGCAACGACGGGCCCAAGACTGATCACTCCCGGCCGTGGTGGCTGGGGGGATTCAAGTTGGGACTTAAATCAAATGATTCAAACGCAATCTCGACTCGATGTTGCTGACAACACGGGCGCCAAGTCCGTGATGTGCATCAAAGTGCTGGGCGGCTCCAAGCGCCGTTACGCCAGCGTGGGTGATGTCATCAAGGTCAGCATCAAGGAAGCAGCGCCGCGTGGCCGCGTCAAAAAAGGCGAGGTGTACAACGCTGTGGTGGTTCGCACCGCCAAGGGCATCCGTCGTCAGGACGGCGCCCTGATCAAATTCGACGGCAACGCTGCAGTGTTGCTTAACGCCAAGCTGGAGCCTATCGGCACCCGCATCTTCGGACCGGTGACGCGCGAGCTGCGCACCGAGAAGTTCATGAAGATCGTGTCGCTGGCACCCGAGGTTCTCTGAGGAATCATCATGAACAAGATTCGTAGTGGCGATGAAGTCATCGTGATTGCCGGTCGCGACAAGGGCAAGCGCGGCAAGGTTGTGCTGCGCGCCGACGACAGCAAGCTGGTGGTCGAGGGTGTCAACATCGTGAAGAAGCATGCCAAGCCGAACCCCATGAAGGGCATCACCGGCGGCATCATCGAGAAGACCATGCCGATCCACCAGTCCAACGTGGCCATTTTCAATGGCGCCACGGGCAAGGCGGATCGTGTGGGTATCAAGCTCCTGGCTGACGGCAAGAAGACGCGCGTCTTCAAGTCCAGCGGCGAAGAAATCAAGGCGGCCTGAACATGACACGCTTGCAAGAAATCTACCGCGACAAGATCGCGCCCTCTTTGGTCGAAAAATTCGGCTACAAGTCGGTCATGGAAGTGCCCCGCATCACCAAGATCACGCTCAACATGGGTGTGAGCGAGGCGGTTGCCGACAAGAAGGTCATGGACAACGCCGTGGGCGACCTGACCAAGATCGCTGGCCAGAAGCCGGTGGTGACCAAGGCCCGCAAGGCCATCGCGGGTTTCAAGATCCGCGAGCAGCAGCCCATCGGCTGCATGGTGACCCTGCGCGGTGCCCGCATGTACGAATTCCTCGACCGTTTCGTCACCGTGGCCCTGCCCCGGGTGCGTGACTTCCGTGGTATTTCCGGCAAGGCGTTCGACGGCCGTGGCAACTACAACATCGGCGTCAAAGAGCAGATCATCTTCCCTGAGATCGAGTACGACAAGGTTGATGCCTTGCGCGGCCTCAACATCAGCATCACGACAACCGCCAAGAACGACGAAGAGTGCAAGGCTCTGCTGGTTGGTTTCCGTTTCCCGTTCAAGAACTGAGGTGGCGCGTGGCTAAACAAGCACTACTGCAACGTGAACTCAAGCGCGAAAAACTCGCGGCCAAGTTCGCCAAAAAATACGCTGAGCTGAAGTCGGTGTCGACCAGCGCAAAGCACTCTGACGAAGAGCGTGATGCAGCCCGTCTGGCGCTGCAAAAAATGCCCCGCAACGCGAACCCGACCCGTCAGCGCAACCGCTGCGAGATCACCGGTCGCCCGCGTGGCACCTTCGCCCACTTCGGCCTGGCTCGCGCCAAGGTCCGTGAAATGGCGTTTGCCGGTGAAATCCCCGGCATCACCAAAGCCAGCTGGTAAGCCCTAGGAGAACCACAAATGAGCATGAGTGATCCTATCGCTGACATGTTGACCCGCATCCGCAACGCGCAGATGGTCGAAAAGGCCAGCGTAACGATGCCGGCCTCCAAGGTCAAAGCCGCGATTGCCCAAGTCCTGAAGGACGAAGGTTACATCGACGGATTCCAGGTCAAGAGCAATGACGGCAAGAGCGAACTCGAAATCGCTCTCAAGTACTACGCTGGCCGTCCGGTGATCGAGCGTATCGAGCGCGTCAGCCGTCCTGGCCTGCGTGTTTACCGCGGCCGAAACGCCATCCCCCAGGTCCAGAACGGTCTGGGTGTGGCCATCGTCACCACACCGCAGGGTGTGATGACCGACCGCAAGGCGCGCGCTACCGGTGTCGGTGGTGAAGTCCTGTGTTACGTCGCCTGATGCGGGCATTGAGGAGCAACTGAATGTCACGTATTGGTAAACTGCCGGTCGCCGTCCCAGCTGGGGTGGAAGTGGCCGTCAAAGACGACCTGATCAACGTCAAGGGTGCACTGGGTGCCCTGGCGCTGGCGCAAAACGCGCTGGTGAAAGTTGAAAACAACGCTGGCTCGCTGTCGTTCACCCCGGTGAACGAGTCCCGCGAAGCCAATGCCATGTCCGGCACCATGCGTCAGCTGGTGAACAACATGGTCAATGGTGTGAGCAAGGGCTTCGAGAAGAAGCTCACCCTGCTCGGCGTGGGCTACAAGGCCCAGGCTCAGGGGACCAAGCTCAACCTCACCGTCGGCTACTCCCACCCTGTGGTGATGGACATGCCTGCTGGTATCAAGGTGGAAACCCCGACGCCGACCGAAATCCTGATCAAGGGTTCTGATCGTCAACGCGTGGGTCAGATCGCTTCCGAAGTGCGCGCTGTGCGCCCTCCCGAGCCCTACAAGGGCAAGGGCATCCGTTATGCGGATGAGAAGGTCGTGATCAAGGAAACCAAGAAGAAATAAGGATCAGGATCATGTTGACGAAAAAAGAGCAACGTCTCCGCCGGGCACGCCAGACGCGCATCCGCATTGCGCAGCAAGGCGCCGTCCGCCTGACTGTGAACCGCACCAACCTGCACATCTACGCCAACGTCATCTCCGACGACGGCGCCAAGGTGCTGGCCTCTGCCTCCACGGCCGAAGCCGAAGTGCGGGCGCAGATCGGTGGTGCTGGCAAGGGTGGCAACACCGCTGCAGCGCAACTGGTCGGCAAGCGCATCGCTGAAAAGGCCAAGGCCGCTGGCATCGAGAAGGTGGCGTTTGACCGTTCCGGTTTTGCCTACCACGGCCGGGTGAAAGCCCTGGCAGACGCGGCCCGCGAAGCCGGCCTGCAGTTCTGATCAAACGGAATACACAAAATGGCTAAATTTACGGCTAATGTAAAAAACGAAGCGAGTGACGACGGTCTGCGCGAGAAGATGATCGCGATCAACCGCGTGACCAAAGTGGTCAAGGGCGGTCGCATCCTCGGCTTCGCAGCGCTCACCGTGGTTGGCGATGGCGATGGTCGCGTCGGCATGGGCAAAGGCAAGGCCAAAGAAGTTCCGGTGGCTGTGCAAAAGGCCATGGAAAAGGCCCGCCGCAACATGATCAAGGTGTCGTTGAAGAACGGTTCCCTGCACCACAGCGTGCACGGCGAACACGGCGCTTCCAACGTCATGATGCTGCCAGCTTCCAAGGGTACCGGTATCATCGCTGGCGGCCCGATGCGCGCTGTCTTCGAAGTGCTGGGCATCACCGACGTCGTGGCCAAAAGCCATGGCTCGAGCAACCCCTACAACCTGGTGCGCGCCACGCTGGACGCACTGAAGAACTCGACCACGCCCGCCGACGTGGCTGCCAAGCGCGGCAAGTCGGTCGAAGACATCCTGGGCTGATTGGAGCGATCATGACCACACAAAACACCGTCAAGGTCCAACTGGTGCGCAGCCCCATTGGTACCAAGCAATCCCACCGCGACACCGTGCGCGGCCTGGGCCTGCGCAAGCTCAACAGCACCAGCGAACTGCAGGATACGCCTGCCGTGCGAGGCATGATCAACAAGATCAGCTACCTGGTCAAGGTACTCTGAACCGGAGTCGCAAGACATGGAACTCAATAGCATCAAGCCCCAAGAAGGCGCCAAGCACGCCAAGCGTCGTGTTGGCCGTGGCATCGGCTCCGGCCTGGGTAAAACCGCTGGTCGTGGTCACAAGGGCCAGAAATCGCGTTCGGGTGGCTACCACAAGGTGGGCTTTGAAGGCGGTCAGATGCCTATGCAACGCCGTCTGCCCAAGCGTGGCTTCAAGTCAGCCCTGCTTCAGTTCAACGCTGAAGTGACCCTGACGGACATCAGTGCGCTCGACGTGGCTGAAGTCGACATCCTGGTTTTGAAGCAGGCGGGCCTGGTGGCCAACCTGGCCAAACGCGTCAAGGTCATCAAGACCGGTGAAATCACCCGTGCCGTGACCCTGAAGAACATCGGCGCAACCGCCGGTGCGAAGCAGGCGATCGAAGCCGCTGGCGGCTCGCTGGTCTGACCGGACACAAGCGAAGGCAAGCTGTGGCAACTGGATCCGCAACTCTGGCCAAAACAGGCAAGTTCGGCGACCTGCGTCGCCGATTGGTGTTCCTGTTGCTGGCCTTGGTGGTTTACCGTATCGGGGCGCACATTCCCGTGCCCGGGATCGACCCTGCGCAACTGGAACAGTTGTTCAAAGGCCAGGCGGGCGGCATTCTGAGTCTGTTCAACATGTTCTCTGGCGGCGCCTTGTCACGGTTCACCGTGTTCGCGCTGGGGATCATGCCGTACATCTCCGCTTCCATCATCATGCAGCTCATGACCTACGTGGTTCCCACGTTTGAGCAGCTGAAGAAGGAAGGCGAAGCCGGTCGTCGCAAGATCACCTCCTACACCCGTTATGGCACGCTCGGGCTGGCCATCTTCCAGGCCATGGGCATTGCCTTGGCGTTGGAAGGTCAGCAGGGACTCGTGATCGACCCCGGCATGGCGTTTCGCCTGACGGCAGTGGTCAGTCTGGTCGCGGGGACGATGTTCCTGATGTGGCTGGGTGAGCAGATCACCGAGCGCGGTCTGGGCAATGGCATCTCGATCCTGATCTTCGCCGGCATTGCCGCAGGTCTGCCGAGCGCTATTGGTGGGTTGCTGGAGCTGGTGCGCACGGGTGCGATGAACATCCTGGTGTCTCTTCTCATCATCGCCTTGGTGGTTCTGGTGACCTACTTCGTGGTGTTTGTTGAGCGTGGTCAGCGCAAGATTCTTGTGAACTACGCTCGCCGCCAGGTTGGCAACAAGGTGTACGGCGGCCAGTCGTCCCACCTGCCGCTCAAGCTCAACATGGCTGGTGTGATTCCACCGATCTTCGCATCGAGCATCATCCTGTTGCCCACGACCGTCGTGAGCTGGGTGAGCACGGGTGACTCGACCCGTTGGCTGCGCGACATTGCTGCGGCTTTGTCTCCCGGGCAGCCGATCTATGTGGGCCTGTACGCTGCTGCGATCATCTTTTTCTGCTTTTTCTACACCGCTCTGGTGTTCAACAGCCGCGAAACGGCTGACAACCTGAAGAAGAGCGGCGCATTCATTCCGGGCATTCGTCCGGGTGACCAGACCGCGCGCTATATCGACAAGATTCTGTTGCGACTGACTTTTGTCGGTGCGATCTACATCACTGCGGTGTGTCTGTTGCCGGAGTTCCTGATTTTGAAATACAACGTGCCGTTCTATTTTGGCGGCACCTCTCTACTGATCATCGTGGTGGTCACCATGGATTTCATGGCCCAGGTGCAAAACTACATGATGTCGCAGCAATATGAATCGCTGCTGAAAAAGGCCAACTTCAAGACCTCCGTCGGCAACTGATTCAGTCGTATGTCCAAGGACGATGTGATCGAGATGCAGGGCGAGGTGATTGAAAACCTGCCCAACGCAACTTTCAGGGTCAAGCTGGAAAACGGCCATGTGGTCTTGGGGCATATCTCAGGGAAGATGCGGATGCATTACATCCGCATCCTGCCAGGGGACAAGGTCAAAGTGGAGCTCACGCCCTATGACCTGACCCGGGCGCGGATTGTTTTTCGATCGAAGTAACGAGCGGTTGTTTTGAGAATTTTTGGAATATCTAGGAGAAAACTATGAGAGTTTCAGCTTCGGTCAAGAAAATGTGCCGCAACTGTAAGATCATCAAGCGTCACGGGATTGTGCGGGTCATCTGCACCGATCCCCGTCACAAGCAGCGTCAAGGCTGATCGGTTCGTTTAGAGGAACATCATGGCTCGTATTGCAGGCATTAACATTCCGCCGCACAAGCACGCCGAAATCGGCTTGACGGCAATTTTTGGCATTGGCCGTACCCGCGCTCGCAAAATTTGCGAAGCTTGCGGCATCGACTACACCAAGAAAATCAAGGACCTGACCGACGCAGAACTCGAAAAAGTTCGCGACCAGGTTGGCGTTTTCACGATCGAAGGCGATCTGCGCCGCGAAACGACCATGAACATCAAGCGTTTGATGGACATTGGTTGCTACCGTGGTTTCCGCCATCGCCGTGGCCTGCCAGTGCGTGGTCAGCGCACCAAGACCAATGCCCGCACCCGCAAGGGACCGCGCAAGGCAGCCCAGTCGCTGAAGAAATAAACGGTTTGAAGGACCCTCATGGCTAAGTCACCCAACAGCGCCGCATCCGCACGCGTTCGCAAGAAAGTCCGCAAGAACATTGCCGACGGCATTGCCCACGTGCACGCTTCGTTCAACAACACCATCATCACCATCACCGACCGCCAAGGCAACGCATTGTCCTGGGCTTCGTCGGGTGGTCAGGGTTTCAAAGGCTCGCGCAAGTCGACGCCTTTTGCCGCCCAGGTGGCTTCCGAGGTGGCTGGTCGTGCTGCCATCGAGCAGGGCATCAAGAACCTGGACGTCGAGATCAAGGGCCCTGGCCCAGGTCGCGAGTCTTCGGTGCGTGCTCTGGGTGCCCTCGGCATCCGCATCAACTCGATCGCCGATGTGACGCCTGTGCCTCACAACGGCTGCCGCCCGCAGAAACGCCGTCGCATCTGACGCCGTACCGCCTAGCGCGGTATACTCAAAAGCTTTTCTCAGCGCCACCGCAGTCTCTGCGGTGGCATTTTTTGCTAAGCCCACCGCCATCCCATTCAGGGTATGGCTCCCGCAATGGCATCTCCGCGATGCCGGTTGTGGCAGATAACTCAAGGAACCCAACGTGGCACGTTACCTCGGCCCCAAGGCCAAACTTTCCCGCCGTGAAGGCTCAGACCTGTTGCTCAAGAGCGCCCGCCGTTCCATCAGCGACAAGGCCAAGTTCGACTCCAAGCCCGGCCAGCACGGCCGCACCTCGGGTCAGCGCACCTCCGATTTCGGCCTGCAGCTGCGCGAGAAGCAAAAGGTCAAGCGCACCTATGGCGTGCTCGAGCGCCAGTTCCGTCGTTACTTCGCGGAAGCCGATCGCCGCCGTGGCAACACCGGCGCCAACTTGTTGTTCCTGCTCGAAGCACGTCTTGACAACGTGGTCTTCCGCATGGGCTTTGCCTCGACCCGCGCCGAAGCGCGCCAGATCGTGTCGCACAAGGCGATCACCGTCAACGGCCAGTCGGTCAACATCCCTTCTTACTCGGTGAAGGCCGGTGATGTCATCGCCGTGCGCGAGAAGTCGAAGAAGCAAGCCCGCGTGATCGAAGCGCTGGAACTGGCCAAGCAGATCGGTTTCCCTGCCTGGGTCGACGTGTCCGTCGACAAGGCTGAAGGCGTTTTCAAGAAGTCGCCTGATCGCGACGAATTTGCCTCCGACGTCAACGAATCGCTGATCGTCGAACTGTATTCCCGTTAATTTCGTTCCCGGTCACTGCTTCATCGCAGCGGCCGGGCCATGCTCCGTCTGCCTTATCGGTGTAACGAGCCGAGGGTACTGAAGGAAGTCTGAATGCTGAACAATCTGCTCAAGCCCAAAACAATCAACGTCGAGCAAATTTCGACCAATCGCGCCAAAGTGACTCTGGAGCCCTTCGAGCGTGGCTATGGGCACACGCTGGGCAACGCGCTGCGTCGCGTGCTGTTGTCCTCCATGACGGGCCACGCGCCCACCGAAGTCACCATCGCGGGGGTGGTGCACGAGTACTCTTCCATTGACGGCGTGCAGGAAGACGTTGTCAACATGCTGCTGAACCTCAAGGGCGTGGTCTTCAAGTTGCACAACCGCGACGAAGTGACCCTGAGCCTGCGCAAGGACGGCGAAGGCTTGGTGACGGCGGCTGACATCCAGACGCCGCACGACGTCGAGATCGTCAACCCCGGACACGTCATTGCCACCCTGTCGGCCGGCGCCAAGCTGGACATGCAGATCAAGGTCGAAAAAGGCCGTGGCTATGTGCCGGGCAGCCTGCGTCGCAACGACGACCAGTCACGTTCACTGGGCCGCATCGTGCTCGACGCTTCGTTCTCGCCCGTGAGGCGCGTGAGCTACACCGTTGAAAGCGCCCGCGTTGAGCAGCGTACCGACCTCGACAAGCTGGTTCTGGAAATCGAAACCAACGGTTCCATCGGTCCGGAAGAAGCCGTTCGTGCTTCGGCCAAGATCCTGGTGGAACAACTGGCGGTGTTCGCTCAGCTTGAAGGCGTGGAACTGTCGGCATTCGACGCCCCTGCCCAGCGCAGCTCGCAGCAGTTTGATCCGATCCTGCTGCGTCCGGTGGACGAGCTCGAACTCACGGTGCGTTCGGCCAACTGCCTCAAGGCGGAAAACATCTATTACATCGGTGACCTGATCCAGCGCACCGAGAACGAGCTGCTCAAGACCCCCAACCTGGGTCGCAAGTCGCTCAACGAAATCAAGGAAGTGCTCGCTTCGCGCGGCCTGACCTTGGGTATGAAGCTCGAAAACTGGCCACCGGCTGGTCTCGACAAGCACTGAACTCGTCGATCAAAGTCTGACGAACTCCCAGTACCTGACACGGCTGGGGGCAAAACACTGAAAGGAATTCACCATGCGTCACGGACACGGACTTCGCAAACTCAACCGCACCAGCGAGCACCGCCTCGCCATGCTGCGCAACATGATGAACTCGCTGCTCACGCACGAAGTCATCAAGACCACGGTGCCCAAGGCCAAAGAGCTGCGCCGCGTGGTTGAACCCATGATCACCCTGGCCAAAGTGGCCACTGTGGCCAACCGCCGCCTGGCGTTTGACCGTCTGCGCGACCGCGATGTGGTCGTCAAGCTGTTCAACGAGCTGGGCCCGCGCTTTGCTGCACGTCCCGGTGGCTATACCCGCATCCTCAAGATGGGGTACCGCGTGGGTGACAATGCACCCATGGCGCTGGTCGAACTGGTGGACCGCGCAGAAGATGCCGCTCCAGCGGCAGATGACGCCAAAGCGTGATAGAATACAAGGCTTGACGCGGAGTGGAGCAGCCTGGTAGCTCGTTGGGCTCATAACCCAAAGGTCGCAAGTTCAAATCTTGCCTCCGCAACCAATAAAATCAAGCACTTAGCTTGTCAAAAAGCCCACGGTAACGTGGGCTTTTTTGTTTTGGCCCATCCGTAGCCCATTTTTAGCCCTACTGGCTATCCTGGTCCGAGTGGTGCAGCAGGGCCACAGGTTCGCCCCGGCGCCACACGGCCATCATCAGCGCATCCACCACGAGTTGCGACGTCATGCTCTCCTGCATCGGCCAGCCCACGATGCACCGGCGAGTACAAGTCCAGCACCGCCGCCACGTACAACCAGCTCTCGGCCGTCCAGATGCAGGTGAAGTCGGCCACCCACTTCTGGTTTGGGTCGTCGGCCTGGAACTGGCGGTCCAGCACTTTGTCGGCCAGCGCGCTGCGCGCGCCACGGTCTTTGGGCAGTCCACGTCGTCGGGGCCGGGCACGCAGAGCCTGCTCGCGCATGAGCCGCTCGAAGCGGTGCAGACCACAAGCCTGGCCTTACGCCAGCACGTCGTGCCACACACGGCGTGCGCCGTAGGTGCGGTCGCTGCGTACGAAGCTCTGGCGCACTTGCGCGCTCAGCACATTGCTGAGGCCGCGCCGGCTCCTGGGCCGTGTGAGCCACGCGCAGAAGCCACCTCGCGAGACACCGAGCGCATCACACATCAGATTGACCGGGCAGACCCCTCGGGGCTTCGCCACAAGGCCGAACTTCACATTGGGCCACAGTCACGCCACGCGCGGTGACCAGCTCGACCGCCTCGAGCTTGAACTCGCGACTGAATGTCCCTCTTCTCTCCATGAACCACCTCCGGTTTCATCTTCCGCCTTGACAAGGTGTCTGTGAAACCAGCAGCAGCCCAAACCCCGGTGCCACCGATGTCGTGCGAGCAATCCATCACCCTTCAAGAGCTTCCTGGCCAACCGCACATCAACCTGCAGTCACAAACTCCGCCCGCAAGGTCTCGACCAACTCTGCCACCGAAGGAATCGACGTCACGCCCGACACCGCGTGACCCGCGCTCCACAGGTCTTGCCAGCGCTGGATGACCGCGGTGTCGGCACCGCCGCCGAACTTGGTCCTCGCCTCGGCCACCGTCACGGTCTCGTCCAGCTCGTCCGGATTCAGACCTACGCGCTCGATCGAGGGTTTCAGGAAGTTGGCCGGCAAGCCGGTGAAGGCCCGGGTCACCAGGATGTCGTCGAGCGAGGTTTCCGTGAGCATCTGTTTGTAGGCCTGAGCGCCCAGGCTTTCGCGTGTGGCCACGAAGCGCGTGCCGAAAGAGCCCAGGTCGCAGCCCAGCACCGTGGCGGCCTTCAACGCCACGCCATCCGACATGCCTCCGGCCAGAACGATGGGGCCGTCGAAGATCGCCCGCACCGCGCGGACGAAGGAGAACGGATTGGCCCATCCGGTGTGCCCTCCCGCGCCGGCTGTCAGCAGGACCAGGCCATCGGCGCCCGCTTCGATGGCGCGCTCGGCGTGGTGCACCGAGGCCACGTCGGCCAACACCATGCAGCCTCCATCGTGCAGGGCCGGGATCACGGCGGCGGGTGAGCCCACGCTGGTGATGACCACTTCGGTGCGGTGTTGAACGATCAGCTTGGCCTCCGCCATCACGCGCGCCGGATCGCGGCGCATGATGAGGTTGGGACAAAAGGGCGCGCGCCGGGGGTTGTCGGAAGCGGCCCGGCTCAGGCGCCCGAGCCAGTCGCCGAACTCGTCCAGCGACGCGCAGTTGGCGGTCGGGAAGGCGCCCACCACACCGGCTTCGCAGGCGGCGGACACCAGTTCATACCCCGACACGCGCAGCATGGGTGCGGCGATCGCGGGGATGGTCAGGCGGTCCAGAAAAGGCAGTTGCTTCATCTTTTATCTCCGTTGAGCGTGTGCTTGAAAAGCGTGTCGGGCCTCGTCGATCAAGTCCGACACGATGGCCGACAGCGGCTCGATGCGTTGGGCGAACGCGATGGCGGGACCGAGCGACAACATGCCCCGGTTCCAGTCGCCGGTGGCATAGCAGCCATCGCGTGCGGCGGTGCCCTTGATGAGGTCGCCGAAGGCGGCGTGGTCCATGGCGCCCGAGCGTTCGAGCGCTTCGATCTGCTGCGCGGTGTCGTTGCGCAGCACCCGCCAGGTGTTGCCCAGCGACTGCAGCACCCGCACCGTGGCGTGTTCATCGCAGGTCAGCAGGTGCGCCTTGTAGTCGTGGTGGGCGCTGATCTCTTCGCAGACCAGAAAGCGCGAGCCCATCAACACGCCGTCGAGCCCCTGCACCAGCGCAGCGGCGATCTGCCGGCCGTGGCCGATGCCGCCACCGAGCACCAGCGGCACACGGAACTGGTCCACGGCCAGCGCCCCCATCAACATGGTGGGCAGTTCGTTGACGCCGGGATGGCCGCCTTCCTCCATGCCGATCAAGGCGACCGCGTCGGCACCCGCGCGCTCGGCGGCGAGGCCGTGGCGGATGCTGGAGGCTTTGTGGATCACGATGGCGCCCGCCGCGTGCAGCGTGCCGATGAGGCCGTCCGGCCGGTAGCCCGCCGTCTCGAAATGGCGCACGCCATGGGCCAGCGCGATCTCGGTCCAGCGCTGGACCGATTGGTTGGCTTCGGGGCGGCTGGAGAGCGTCAGGTTGACCCCGAAGGGCCGGCCCGCGCTCAGGTCCGTGCACACCTCGATCGCCTCGGCAAAAGCCTCGTCGCTGGCAAAGGAGCGTGGCGTGATGAAGCCCATGCCACCGGCGCGGGCCAGCGCGGCCACGTAGCGGGCGTCCGACAACCACATGAGCCCGCCACCCAGGATCGGGTGTTCGATGCCCAGGAGCTCGGTCAGCCGGGTGCGAAACGGCGCCGCCATCGGTTCAGATGCGGGCACTGCCGAGCGCAGGCACCGGTCCCAGCACCCCCTCGCTCATGCCGGCCAGGGGCACGGGAAAGCGCACCAGGGGCAGGTTGTCGCCGGCGTCGAACTTGTCGCGCGAGGCGAACTGCGGCAACGCGGCCAAGCGGGCAGGCTCGACCACCGGGGCCACCGGCACGTCGTGCCGGCTCAGCAGCTCGAACAGCGCATCGGCGTCCTGGTCTTGCACGGCGTCGGCGATGCGCTGGTTGATGGCCTGCGCGTGGGGCTTGCGTTGCTTGAAGGACTGGTAGGCCTCGCCATCGAACGGTGCCAGATCGATGGCTGTGCAAAGGCGCTGCCAGAAGTGGTCTTCCAGGGCCGCGATCGAGAGGTGGCGGCCGTCGAGGCAGGCGAATGCGCCATAGGCGGGCTTGACCAGCGTCACCTCGCGCTGGGCCTCCAGCGTGGCCGCGCCACTTTCGCGGTAGGTGCCCAGGCGCGGGTTCATCCAGTGCAGGGCGCAGTCGGCCAGGGCCACGTCGAGGTGCTGACCTTGCCCGGTGCTTTCCCGCTGGAACAAAGCGGCCAGCGTGGACGACAGCGCATACATGGCACCACACAGGTCCGCCACCGGCAGGCCCGCCCCCAGCGCGGGTGGGCCACCCGCTTCCCCCGACACCGCCAGCACGCCGGCGGCCGCCAGGTAGTTGATGTCGTGACCGGGCAGGTGGGCCCACGGACCCGCCTGCCCATAGCCGCTCAGCGACACATAGATCAGGCGCGGACAGTCGGTCTGCAGCGACGCGAAGTCCATCCCCAGGCGTGCCATCACGCCCGGCCGGTAGGACTCGATCACGATGTCGGCGGACGCCACCAGCTGGCGCACCTGGGCACGCTGGGCTTCGTCCTTCATGTCGACCAGCAGGCTTTCCTTGCCCCGGTTGACCGCCGCAAATCCCCCCGCGCCCAGCCGGCGCGCGTTGTCGCCATGCGGCGGGCGTTCGATCTTGATGACGCGCGCGCCCATCTCGGCCAAGGCCTGCGTGAAGAAGGGGCCGGGCAGCAGTTCGCTGAAATCGACCACGGTGACCCCCGCCAGCGGCGGGCGCGTGGAGGGGCTCGTCATGCCGAGTCCTTCGGTTCAGCGCGCTCGATGATGACGGCGTCGAGCGGCAAGGCGCCTTCACCCTCGGCACCCAGCCACACGGGGTTGAGATCCATCTCCTCGATCCGGTCGGCATTCGCCACCACAAACGCCGAGACCTGCAGCAGCAGCGTTTCCAGCGCCTTGAGGTCTGCCCGTGGCCGCCCGCGCGCGCCGTCGAGCAAGGGGAAGCAACGCATCTCCCGAACCATGGCCGCGGCATCTTCCGCACCGATGGGCAGCATGCGCCGCGTCACATCGCGCAGGATCTCCACAAAAATGCCACCCATGCCAAAGGTCATCACGTGACCGAACACCGGGTCCCGGGTCACGCCGATCATCAGCTCGACGCCGCCCTGGGGCGCCATCTTCTCGATGAGCAGGCCGTCGATGGTGGCATCGGGGCGGTGGTGCGCGGCAGAGGCCATGATGTCGACCCAGGCGGCTGCCACCTGCTCGGCGTTCTTCAGCCCGATCTGCACGCCGCCGATGTCCGACTTGTGCACGATCTGTTCGCTGGCGATCTTGGCCACGACCGGGAAGCCCATGGCCGTCGCTTGTGCCACAGCCTCTTCCGGTGTGCGGGCCAGCGCGTTGGACAACACGGCGATGCCTGCCTCGCGCAACTGCCGCTTGCCTTCGAGTTCCGACACCGAGCGGGTGTCCGACGCGGGCGGCAACACCGAGGTGAGCGAGACGGCGGTCATGCCGGACTGGGCGCGTTTCCAGCGGCCATATTCCACCCAGCGCCGCACCGCACTCAGGCCTTTGCCCACCGAGCGAGGCGGCGCAAAACCATGTTCCACCAGCATGC
The DNA here is from genome assembly GCF_048590325.1 of Hydrogenophaga sp. ZJX-1. Taxonomy (NCBI): domain Bacteria; kingdom Pseudomonadati; phylum Pseudomonadota; class Betaproteobacteria; order Burkholderiales; family Comamonadaceae; genus Hydrogenophaga; species Hydrogenophaga sp. ZJX-1. The sequence continues at coordinate 448,920 of NZ_JBMBRA010000002.1, read as the reverse complement.
GGTAGCCCTCGCCCATGCGGTCGCTCATCCAGATCGGAACAATCGGTGTGGCGCAGTTCTTCTGCGCGGCGATGATGGTGCGTGCCATCTGGATGGTGGTCTCGCCGTAGTCCAGGGTGATGGGCACGATCACGCAGCCGAGGTGGGGGTCGCTGGCCACCGCGCCCAGCGTCTTCTCGATCAGCTGCGCATCGCTCAGCACCGCCGCCGTGGTGTCCACCGGGTTGTCGATGGCCGCGTAGTCGGGCAACAGCTCTTTCAGGAGCGTCCGGGTTTCGGGCGCAAACGTGGCCAGCCGCAGGCCCCGCGTGCCCACCGCGTCGGCCGCGAGTGCGGCGGTGCCGCCCGACGAGGTGTAGATGCCGATGCCATCCTCGGGCCCTGGCATGGCGCGCGCGAACATCCAGGCGGTGTCGACCAGTTCGTCGATGTCGTCCACCTCGATCACGCCGAACTGGCGGAACACCGCGCTGTTCACTTCGGCCGAACCGGTCAGCGAGGCGGTGTGCGACTGGGCCGCGCGCTGACCGTATTCGGACTTGCCCACCTTGAACGCGATCACGGGCTTGCCGTTGGCCGCCGCCCGCTGGATGGCGGCAAGAAACTTGGCGCCGTCCTTGATGCCTTCGAGCAAGGTGACGATGACCTTGATGTCGGGCGCGTCGGCCATGTAGTGGATGAAATCGGCCACCTGCAGGTCCACCTCGTTGCCGGTGGACGCCCAGAGCCCGATGCCGATGCCGCGGTCCATGGCCTGCATCACGTTGCGGCCCAGGCCGCCGCCCTGCGTCGCCAGGCCAATCGGTCCTTTGACCAGGTCGTGCGGGAACGAGGGCGAGAAGGTCAGGCCCAGGCGGTGGTTGACGTTGGTCAGGCCCGGGCAGTTCGGGCCGTAGATCCGCATGCCACCCGCGTCGGCGATGGCCTTGAGGCGAACCTGCGCCTGCTCGCCTTCTTCTCCGGCCTCGCCAAAGCCCGAGGTCAGCACCACGGCGAAGGGCACGCCACGGCTGGCGCATTCCTCGGCCACGGCCAGCACGCCCGCCACCGGCACCACGATCACCGCGATGTCGGGCGTGGAGGGCAAGGCGGCCACGCTGGGCCAGCACTTGCGGCCGCGTATCTCGGTCTTGGTCGGGTTGACGAGGAAGATCTCGCCATCGAATTCGGAGTAGTCCAGCAGGTTGGTCAGCGTGCGCTCGCCGATGCTGTGAGGGCGATCAGAGGCGCCCACCAGGGCAATCGAGCGGGGGTGAATCAGCCGCGTTAAATCGGTCAACGTTGTCTCCAGAGGTCTTGTTTTTGGATGGGTCAGGGGCGCACGTGATCAGACGATGGCCGACATGCCCAGAATTTCGCGCCCGACGATCAGGGTCTGCACCTCGGTCGTGCCTTCGGGGATGGTGCCGCCGCGCGTGTCCCGGAAGATGCGTTCGATGGGGTAGTCCGTCGCGTAACCCAGGCCTCCATGCACCTGCAGCGCCATGCTGGCCACCTCGTGGGCGGCCTCGGTGGCGTACAGCTTGGCGATGGAGGCGGCTGTGCGGGCGTCCCGTCCGGAGTCCAGTGCAGCGGCTGCGCGCAGGCCCAGCGCGCGGGCGGCTTCCACGCGGACCGTCATGTCGACGATGAGCTTCTGCACCAGCTGGAAGCTGCCGATGGGTCGGCCGAATTGCGTGCGCGTGCGGGCGTGGTCGATGGACAGGTCCAGCGCCGCCTGCGCCGCACCCACCGCGCCCATCGCGATGTTGACCCGGGCACCGTCCAGACCCTTCAGCATCTTCTTCAGCGCCGTGCCTTCTTCGCCCAGCAGGTTCTCGCGTGGCACCTTGACGTTGTCGAAATTGAGTTCGGCCGTGCCGGTGCTGCGCAGCACCATGGTGTCGACCGGCCGCACTTCATACGGCGACACATCGCGCTCGACCAGGAAGGTGGAGAGCTGGCCGTCGCAGTCGGGGCTGAAGGTGCGGGCCACCACGATGCCGAAATCGCCAAACACGCCGTTGGTGATCCAGAGCTTGCGACCGTTGAGCACATAGTGGTCGCCCTGCAGATCCGCCCGCGTTTGCACCTGGGCGATGTTGGAGCCGGTGCCCGGTTCGCTGATGGCGTTGAACACGCGGCGCTCGGACGCCATCAGGGGCTTGAGGAAGCGCTCCTTCTGCTCTTCGTTGGCCTCGGCCGCCAGCTTGTTGATGGCGGCGTTGGTGATGTTGAACATGGTTCTGAGCGAGAGCCAGGTGTAGCCCGCCTCTTCCATCAGCATGGCCCAGCTCATCGCGTCCAGCTCCATCCCGCCCAGGGACTCGGGCAAGCGCCCGCCGATGTAGCCAAACGGCGTCAAGGCCTTCAGCAGCTCAAAAGGAAAGGTCTTGGCCTTGTCGTGTTCGGACACGATGGGCGCGACCTCGCTCTTCATGAAGCGGCGAACACTGTCGCGCAACATCTCCTGGTCTGCATCGGCAACGAAATACATGGGTTGGTCTCCTGGTGGTTGAAACGGGATCGGACCCGGGCGTGGTCTACGCCGGCCCTGTCACTTTGGATGGGGTTGACCGGCGAGCCCCGGCGGCGCGCGGTGGGGTGGATGCCTCGCGCGGATGGAACACGAGCGCCTGGACTTCCTTGAGGGCCTGCAGACAGGCGTCCTTGTTCGCCTGCAGGCGCTGCGTGGGGCCGGCCACGGAAATGGCCAGCGGCTGGTCGCCCACATAGCCCGCCACCGCCATGGCGGCCAGGCCGTCAAAACCTTCGTTCTCGACCCAGCTCCAGCCCTGTTCGCGGGCCTCGGCGACCTGTCTTTCGAGCACGGCCAGGTCGGTGATGGAGCCCGGGGCGACCTGCTTGAGCGTTTTCAGACGCAACTGACGCGCCGCTTCTTCGGGCGTGCCCAGGGCCAGTTCGGCCTTGCCGAGCGCGGACACGTGCAGCGCGATCTTGTTGCCCACGTTGGAAACGTAGCGCAACGGATGCGTGCCTTCGGCAAAAGCCAGGACATGCACCACCCCGGACACCACATGCCCACACAAGCCGGTCTCACCGGTCTTGTCGCGCAACAACTCACAGGCCTCAGTGGCCACGGCAAACAGGGGATCACTGGCCGAGATCGCCTGCGCGATGTCCAGCAGCCGCGCCGTTGGGTAGAAGCGCTTGCTGCGGGCCGTGCGCAGCAGATAGCCCATGTCGTGCAGGGTGTAGAGCAGGTCGGAACAACTGCTTTCTGGCAAATCCATGAGGCGCGCCAGATCCGAGTTGGACAACTCGCGGCGTTCGCGGGCAAACACTTCCAGCAACAGCATGGTGCGGGTGGCGGCGGGAACGATGGTGGGCATGAGAACTCCGATATTTCGTAGGGAAGTACGAATATTAACGAATGAGATTCCTCGGCGGTCGGCGGCTATTCGAGTCAATTTTTGCCATGAACCGAGGGATTACCCGAACGTTTTGATTGTTCATGTCTACGAGATTTTGAAGTATTCTACGACCAGTCACGATGTTGTGGCAACGGAAATGGAGACAACCATGCGAAATATTCTGAAGAATCTGTCCGCTCTGACCCTTGGGTCACTCGCTTTCGGCGCCGTGCTGGCGGCGGACGCACCATGGCCTGACCACCCCATCAAGCTCATCGTCCCCTTCACCGCGGGCGGCGTCACCGACAACACCTCCCGCCTGCTGGCGAAGTTGCTCGAACCCCACGTGGGGCAGCCCGTAATCGTGGAAAACCGCCCCGGCGCTGGTGGCTCGATTGGCGTGGAGGCCGCGGCCCGCCAGGCGCCCGATGGCTACACCATGGTCTACGGCACCCAGGGCACCCAGGGCGCCAACCTCGCGCTCTACAAAAAAGTGGGTTACGACCCTGTCGCCGACTTCGTGCCTGTGCACGGCATTTCGGAGTCCCCTCTGGTGCTGGTGATCAATCCCAACCGGCCATTCAAAACGGTTCCCGAACTGATCGCCTACGCCAAAGCCAACCCGGGCAAGCTCAACTACGGCTCGGCCGGCGCCGGCACGGGCACCCACCTCACCGCCGAGATGTTCCAGGTGGTGAGCGGCACCAAGATGACCCACGTCGCCTACAAAGGCAGCAGCCCTGCGCTGACCGACCTCATGGCTGGAAGCATCGATGTGATGTTTGACTACCCGGCCATCGTGCTGCCGTTGGTGAACGGCAAAAAGCTCACGGCACTGGCTGTGACGGCCAAGAAGCGACTGACCTCCGCACCCGATGTGCCCGTGATCAGCGAGTTCGGCCTGGCCGGCGCCGAGTCCAGCTCCTGGGGTGCCGTCTTCATGCCCGCCAAAACACCACCAGCGATCGTCAAGAAGATGGCGGATGCCATCGAGAAGGCCATGGTGGAGCCCGAGATGGTGAAGAACAACCAGAAGTACGGAAGCATCCCGATGACCGACATGCGCGACGAAAAGTTGGGCGATTTCGTCAAGACGGAAATGGTGCGCTGGCGCGAGCTGGTCAAGACATCCGGCGCATCGCTCGAATGACATCAGGGCCACGCCCGCGTGGCCCTTTCTCACCTCTTCTGACAAGCACCCCCCCTCATGACCGACCAACAGACTTCACTGAAACCCCTGCACCCCACGCTCTATCAGCTGGCGCAAAACGGCACCTCCCTCGACTTCTTCTTTGCGCAGTGCCCTGCGTGCGGCGCAGTCAACTTCCCCGCCAACGCCCCGGGTTGCTCGCACTGCGGCGACCCACTCACCGAGGCCACCCGGCTGACCCGCCCCGGCCAAGGGGAGCTGCTGGAGTTCGTGACCATCCATGTGCCCCTGATGCCGGGCATGAATGCGCCCGCGATCGCGGGTGATATCCGTATCGCAGAAGGCATCGTTGAGGAAGGCGTGATCGCGGTCCCGGATGAGTCCGGGTTGCGCACGGGCATGACCCTCAAGGCCGTCGCCGATGTGCGCGAAGCGCTTGGGGTCTACGCCTGTGTCTTTGTCCCGATGGAAGAGGGGGCTGCCGCATGAGCTCCGATACCCGACAAAAAGCCGCCACCTCCGCGAACTGGATCGATCAGAACGGGGGCATCTACGTGGTGGGCATCGGCATGCACGCCTACCAGTTCCCCACCGAAACGCCCTACACCCACCTGGGCCTGACCGCCGTTCGCTCCGCGCTGGCCGACGCCGGTCTGCGCTGGGACCAGGTTCAAAGCGCCTATGTGGGCACCGCCGCCATCGGCATGGCCACCGGGCGCGTGATGTTCCGCCACCTGGGGTCCACCGGCCTGGCGGTGACGCAGGTCGAGAACGCCTCGGCGTCGGGCTCGTTCGCGTTCCGCCAGGCCTGCATGGAAATCGCCACCGGCATGAGCGACGTGGTGCTGGCCGTGGGCGTGGACAAACACGGCGACGGGCGCCGCGCGGCCAACAAGAATGGTCTCGAAAGCCTGAGCGACACCGCCAACCTGCCCCCGGTCAAGTTCGCCATGATGGCGCGCACCTACCTGCGCGAGCGGGGTGCCAGCGTGGCCGAGATGGCCGGTGTGGCGGTCAAGAACCACGGCAACGCCGCGCTCAACCCGTTCGCCCAGTTTCGCAAGCCCCGCACGCTGGAGCAGGTGCTGGCCTCGCCCCGCGTCGTCGGGGACCTCACCGTGCAGCAGTGCACCCCGCGCGGTGAAGGCGCAGCCGCCGTGCTGCTGGTCTCCGGCCACGCGCTCAAACGCCTGGGACTGGACGTCAAGCGCTGCGTCCGTGTGCACGCCTCGGTGGCCGGCAGCGACCGCGAAGAAACCGCCTACGGCGACGCGGCCACGGAACTGGTGCGCTCCAGCGCCCATGCCGCCTGTGAACAAGCCGGCATTGCCCCGACGGAGCTCAACCTGCTCGAACTGCACGACGCCTTCTCCATCGAAGAACTGCTCTACACCGAGGCCATCGGCATCTGTGAACCCGGCGAAGGCGCGCGCTACCTGGCCCGCGGCGACTCCCGGATCGGCGGCCGCTGCGCCGTGAACGCCTCGGGAGGCCTGATCGGCATGGGACACCCGCTCGGGCCGACCGGCATCGGCCAGATCGCCGAGATCACGCGCCAGTTGCGCGGCGAAGCGACCGGTCGCCAACACCCCAATGCCCGCTGGGCCATGGCCCACATGATCGGTCTGGGATCGGTCTCGATCGCCCATGTGCTCTCGACCGCGAACTGACCAACCCGCGCCTACCTGGAAAGACAAACATGACAAGCTCTGACAACCAACCCCAGGACCTGGGCACCCTGCTGTACGAAGTGCGTGACCAGGTCGCCGTGATCACGCTGAACCGCCCCGAACGGATGAACACCTTGGGTGGCACGATGAAGGCCGACCTCGCCCGCGCCTTTTTCGAACTCGCCCGCAACGACGATCAGGTGCGCGCGGTGCTCATCACAGGCAGTGGCGACCGGGCGTTCTGCGCCGGTGCCGACATCAAGGAACGCGCGGGTGAAGTGGTGTGCGGCAGCGAGTACTTCGTTCGCCAGAAAGCCACCCACGACCTGTTTCGCAACATCGAAGAGTTCGAGAAGCCCGTCATCGCCGCCATCAACGGCGTGGCCCTGGGCGGCGGCCTGGAGATCGCGCTGTGTTGCGACATCCGGCTGGCCGCGTCCACTGCGCGCTTTGGCCTGCCCGAAATCAAGCTGGGTGTGATCCCGGCTGCGGGCGGCACACAGCGCTTGCCGCGCGTGATCGGCGAAGCCCGGGCCAAGGAACTGATCCTCATGGCCGACCTCATCGACGCCAACACCGCGCTGGGCATGAGCCTGGTCAGCCGCGTCATGCCCGCCGAAGAACTCTTCTCCACCGCGATGGATTGGGCGAGGCGCCTCGCCCAGCACCCGCCCCTGGCGGTGCGCTTTGCCAAGCGCGCCATCAACCGCGGCATGCAGACCGACCTGGACTCCGGGCTCGAATACGAACGCTACGCGGCATCCATGCTCGTCGACAGCGAGGACCGGGTTGAGGGCATGCGCGCTTTTGTCGAAAAGCGCGCGCCGCGATTTGTCGGTCGCTGAATCAAAAACCAACTTTCAACATCATCAAAGGAATCGTATGCAACTGGGATTGAATGGACAGGTCGCACTCGTCACGGGTGGCGGTCAAGGCGTCGGACGCCAGATCTGCCTGGAACTGGCCGCTGAAGGCGCCAAGGTCGTGGTCAACGACCTGTTTGAAGAGCGCGCCAACGCGGTCGCCGACGAGATCACCGCCGCGGGCGGCCAGGCACTGGCCGCACCGGCCAACATCACCCGGCTCGACGAAGTCGAGGCCATGGTCGCCCGGGCCAGCGCGCACTTCTCGGCCCCGGTCACCATCCTGGTGAACAACGCCGGCATCATTCCCGAGCGCCGCGAAAAGGGCGGCCGCACGCCGCCCTTCCTGGAAACGCCGGTCGCCGACTGGTCCAAGATCGTCGACCTCAACGTCTACGGCACCATGTACTGCTGCCGCGCGGTGTTGCCGGGCATGGTCGAGAAGAAGACCGGCCGCATCATCAACATCATTTCCGAGGCCGGGCGCATCGGTGAGGCCAACATGGCCGTGTACTCGGGCGCCAAGGCCGCCATCGGCGGTTTCGCCAAAGCGCTCGCACGCGAGCACGGCCGCCATGCCATCACCGTCAACTCGGTCGCTCTGGGCGCGGTGTCGCACGAGGGCATCAAGGATGGCCCGCTGAACATCAACGCAACCGTTGAGAACAACGAGCTGCTGAAGAAGATGCTCAACGTTTACCCGATCTCGAAAGGGGTCGGCCGCCTTGCGCGTCCCGGCGACATCTCTGGGGTCGTCGCCTTTCTCGCTTCCGAGCAGGCGCTGTTCGTCACGGGCCAAACCCTGGGCGCATCGGGCGGCTTCGTGATGAACTGACGCAGCGTGGAATCAAGTGCCATGAGCCTTCCGCCACACGCTTGGGATTGGGCTCAGGGCATCCCATTCCTGCCTCACACAGCCACCGATGCCCCACCTCAACGTCTGACCACCGTATAGCCTGTTCTCCGCCATGACCGATCCAGACGTCTCCACGCTCGCTTCGCTTCAACAGCAATGTGAAAAGCTCCTGACCCGAATCCAGCACCTCGAAGACATTGAGGCGATCCGCAGGCTGCGCGACCAGTACCACGAGCGCGTCAATGAAGACGCTGGTGACCGACTGTGGGAGCTCTTTGCACCAGAAGCCAGCGTGGTCTACAGCGGCCGCCCCGAGGTGCGCGGGCAGGAAAACATCCGCGAGTTCTTCGTGTCGTTCCCCGTCCAGGCCGCAAGGCAGTTTGTGCACAGCCACGCAATCCAGGTCGATGGCGACCGCGGCACGGGGACCAGCTACCTGGATGGCCGCCCGGTACGCGACGGAAAAAGTTACTACGTGGTTGGTCGATTTGACGACGAATACATCCGCATCGATGGGCGATGGGCGTTCCAGCGGGTGGTGCTCACCGTGCACTACATGGTTGAAGCGAGCGATCGGTGGGACCACCTCATTCCATTGAAAAAACCTTCGCCGGAGTTTCAATGAAACGGTCTTCCATGTTCGACCTGACCGGTCAGACCATGTTTGTGACCGGAGCGACCAGCGGCATCGGCCGGCCCATCACCGTGGCATTGCAGATAGCCGGCGCGGGGCTGGTGGTGGCCGACGTGAACGGCGAGCGCCTTGCCGAACAGGCGGGTTGCCTGAAGGACCTGTTTCCGAAGGTCAGCGTGCAGCCGACTTCAGGGCGCTGATGATGGGCGAGGGGCGGCGCAACCGCCTGCGCCACGGCGCCTTGCCGGGGGCGTTGCTGCATAGCCCCACAAGTCTGCCGCTTCGTCGAGGTCATCGTCGACGAGTCCAGGACCGACCACCTGCGGGGGCTGCTGTACAGGGATGCCATCGATGGTCTTGAGCCCGTCACCGACCTCTTCTATTTTTGGCTTCCACCTGCAGTTCTGAGCACAAGTCATACAGCTGCTGAGCGGCGGGGGACAGCACCGTCGATCGGCGCCTGATCAGACCCATCTTGCGTTTGATCACCGGTTCGATCAACGGAACGCTCATCAGCAACGGGTGGTCGGATCCGGGCATCGCCATGGAGGGCACCACCGCCACGCCCAGGCCCGCTTCGACCAGTCCGATCATGGTCGTGCCATGCTGGGTTTCGTACATGCTCTGGGGTTGACCCGGCAGGCCGGCCAGAGCCTGGTCGATCAGCAGCCGGTTACCAGAAGTCTTGCCGGCCGAGATGTAGTCGTATTGCGCCAGTTCGGTCCAGCGCACCTGCTTCTTTTTCGCCAGGGGATGATCGCGCCGGCAGGCTGCGACGAACTGCTCCTCCAGCAAAGGCTCGAACTCCACATCGGCCTCCTGCGAGCCGATGAAGTTCAGGCCGAAGTCGGCTTCGCCGCGCGCCACGGCGAGCAGCACCTCGTTGGCGCTGTCGTCGATGATCTTCACGCGGATCTTCGGGTAGCGCTTGTGGTACTGAGTGACCACGCCGCTCAGAAAGTAGTTCACCGCTGACGGTACGCAGGCGATCGTGACTTCGCCCATGCGGGTGGCGGCAACTCCGCGAATGCCCAGCAGGGTGGTGTCCAGCGCGTCCAGTATGTGGTGCAGCTGGCGATCGAAGTCCCGGCCCACCGTCGTGAGGTTCACGCGTCGGGTTGTGCGCTCCAGGAGGCGAACGCCAAGCGCCTGCTCCAGCTTTTCTATCCTGCGGCTGAAGGCGGGCTGCGAGATGTGGACCGATTCGGCAGCTTTGCGAAAGTTTCCAAGCTCGGCCACGGCTCGGAAGGCCAGCAAATCGCTGAGTTCGAAGTTGATTGCCATAGGTAATTTCCCGATGAATTGATGCGTATTGTGGATCAATCACTAGTAAACAAGCAATTTACAGCATTGAAACGGTCTGCGAACATTCGCTCATCGTTTGGCCAACCGAGCAGGTCGGTGCCGTGAACGACGCCGTGGACGGGACCCCAGGGAAAACTGGGACCGATCAGATTTCACCAACGAATGGAGACATGACATGAACACATTCCGCGCACTCGTTGCCAGCATGGGCCTGGCTTTTTCGATAGGGGCTTTCGCCCAAGCACCGATCGTGATCAAGTTTTCACACGTTGCCGCAGCCGACACACCCAAGGGCCAGGCAGCTGAGTTCTTCAAGAAACGCACAGAAGAATTGACCAAGGGCCGCGTCAAGGTCGAGGTCTATACCAACAGCACCCTGTACAAGGACAAGGAAGAGCTCGAAGCGCTGCAGCTCGGCTCGGTCCAGATGCTGGCGCCTGTCGCGGGCAAGTTTGGTCCCGCCGGAGTCAAAGAGTTCGAGGTCTTCGACCTGCCGTACATGTTCCCCGACGAAGCCGGTCTGCACCGCGTGACCCGTGGTCCCATCGGCGCGGCGTTGCTGAAAAAACTGGAGCCACGCAACATCGTGGGTCTGAGCTACTGGGATGCAGGCTTCCGGGTATTGAGCTCCAACAAGCCGATTCGCACGCCCGATGAAGCCAAGGGCCAGAAGATCCGCATCAACTCGTCCAAGGTCAATCAGGCCATCATGCGTTCGGTCGGCGCCTTGCCACAGTCCATGGCTTTCTCCGAGGTGTACACGGCGCTGCAAACGGGTGTGGTCGATGGTGCGGATGGCAACATGCCCAACCTGTACACGCAGAAGCAGTACGAGGTGCAGAAGCACGTGACCATGACCAACCACACCTACAGTGGCTACGTCGTGATCGTCAACAAGCCCTTCTGGGACGGTTTGCCGGCCGACATCCGCGCCTCGCTGGAAACGGCCGTGAAGGAAGCCACGGCCTTCAACGACAAGGTGGCCGAAGAAGACAACCAGAAAGCCATTGCGGCCATCAAGGCCTCCGGCAAAACCGAGATCTACACGCCGACCCCTGCCGAGAAGGCCATGTGGATCAAGGCCATGAGCGTGGTGCAAGACGAAATGGCGCCGCGTGTCGGCAAGGAACTGGTGGACGCCATCCGCAAGGAAGCCGGCACGAAGTAACCCACGTGGTCTGAGCCCGGAGTGGTGCTCGACACCGCTCCGTGCGCTCGGACCCCGATTCCCGCAACTGAGGCAGCACCATGAAGTATCTCGATGCGCTCGAGGAGTGGATCATCACGCTCCTGATAGGCGCCGCCACTGTGATCACCTTTCTGGCAGTGATTCACCGTTACGGCTCTGGCGTCCCGATCCCGCTCCTGCAGGACTGGCTGATTTCCATCAACATGGCATGGGCTCAGGAGCTGACCATCATCATGTTCGTCTGGATGGCCAAGTTCGGCGCGGCCTACGGCGTGCGCACCGGCATCCATGTGGGCGTCGACGTGCTGATCAACAAGCTGTCACCGAAGAACCGCTTCAAGTTCATCATCTTCGGGCTTCTGGCAGGGGCTCTGTTCACCGGCATCATCGCGACGCTGGGCGGACGCTTCGTGTGGGAAAACGGCGCGCACTACGGCGTCTTCAATTTCCTCGGCATGAACACGGACGGGATTCTGGAAGGCCCCACCACCGTCGACCTGGAATGGCCCACCTGGACGGTGTACGCCGCCATCCCGCTGGGCAGCAGCCTGATGTGCTTCCGCTTCCTGCAGGTCTGCTGGAGCTTCATCAAAACCGGTGAGTTGCCTCATCACGACGAGGGCCATGTGGACGGCATGGATGCCGAAAGCGGTGATTGGGGCGTTTCCCCCGACCCGAGCCCCGTGCATCCGCTGGACATGCGTGACGCGAACAAAGGCCAAGGAGACCGCTCATGAATCCCGCCATCATCTTTGTCTTGCTGGCGGTCTTGATGATCACCGGCATGCCGATCTCCATCTCGCTCGGCCTGACCGTACTGACGTTCCTCTTCGCGTTCACCACGGTTCCGATTGAAAGCGTGGCGCTGAAGCTGTTCACCGGCATCGAGAAGTTCGAGATCATGGCGATCCCGTTCTTCATCCTGGCGGGCAACTTCCTGACCCATGGCGGCGTGGCCAAACGCATGATCAAGTTCGCCACGTCGATGGTGGGCCATTTCCCCGGCGGGCTGGGTTTGAGTGCCGTGGTGGCGTGCTCCCTGTTTGCCGCCGTGTCAGGCTCCAGCCCGGCCACGGTGGTGGCCATCGGCTCCATTCTGATGCCGGCCATGGTCAAGGCGGGCTACCCCGTCAAATACGGCGCGGGCATCGTGGCGTCGGCCGGGGGCCTGGGCATCCTGATTCCGCCGTCGATCGCGATGGTGATGTACGCGGTGTCCACCAACAGCTCCATTGGCGCCCTGTTCATGGCCGGTGTGGTTCCTGGCCTGGTGTTGGCCGGCATGCTGCTGGGGACCACCTGGTGGATCGCCAGACGCAACAACTACCCCCGTGCGAGACGGGCGAGCTGGGGTGAGCGCTGGACCGCGTTCCGCGAATCGGTCTGGGGCCTGATGCTCATCGTCATCGTGATGGGCGGCATCTACTCCGGTATCTTCACCGCCACCGAAGCGGCCGCCATGAGTGCCGTGTACGCCTTCGTCATCGCCAACTTCGTCTACAAGGACCTGCGCCTGTCGGATCTCAAGCGGGTGCTGCTGTCTTCCGCGAACCTGAGCGCGATGCTGCTCTACATCATCACCAACGCGGTGTTGTTCTCCTTCCTGCTCACCAGCGAGCAGGTGCCGCAATCGATGTCGCAATGGATGATTGAAACCGGCCTGGGCCAGATCGGCTTCCTGTTGCTGGCCAACGTGATCTTGCTGATTGCCGGCAACTTCATGGAGCCCGCTTCGATCATCCTGATCTTCGCGCCCATCCTGTTCCCCATCGCCACCAGCCTGGGCATCGACCCGGTGCACTTCGGCATCATCATCACGGTGAACATGGAGATCGGCATGATCACGCCGCCCGTGGGTCTGAACCTTTACGTTGCCAGCGGCATCAGCAAGCTGGGCCTGACCGACATGAGCAAGGCTGTGGGTCCCTGGCTGCTGACCATGCTGGTGTTCCTGATGATCATCACCTTCTGGCCTTCCTTGTCGCTTTGGTTGCCCAAGGCGCTGGGCATGATGTAAATCCGCGCGCGCGCCTGGCTGCGCCAGCGGCCAGGTTCGATGCCAGTCTTTTCCAAAAGGAACTTGCATGAACCTCCAGGAATGGGTGGGTCGCACGGAAACCGTGTCCGACATCGCCACCGCCACGCCCTATGCCGCCTTGTCGGCCACGTTTGACCGGCCTTCCGAGCGCCCGGCACCGGGCACACCGCTGCCTGCGCTGTGGCATTGGCTGTATTTCCTGCCCTTGCACCGCCAGTCGGAAATCGGTCCGGATGGCCATGCCAAGCGCGGTGGCTTCCTGCCCCCGGTGCCGCTGCCGCGCCGCATGTGGGCTGGCAGCCAGTTCCAGTTTCACCAGCCTTTGCGCATCGGCGACGCCATGACGCGCACCTCGACCATCGAGAGTGTGTCGGAGAAATCCGGCCGCACCGGCCCGCTGGTGTTCGTGAAGGTGCGGCACGAGGTACGCGTCGACGATCAGAAGGATGTGGCGCTCACCGAGTTTCACGACATCGTGTACCGCGAAGCCGCGCGTCCTGACGACGTGGCGCCGCCACCCAAGGCTGCTCCGGCCAGTTCGGCATGGGAAAAGAAATGGGTGCCCGACGACGTGCTGCTGTTCCGCTATTCGGCGCTCACCTTCAACGGCCACCGCATCCACTACGACCGCAAATACGTCACCGAGGTCGAAGGCTATCCCGGCCTGATCGTGCACGGACCGATGGTGGCCACCCTGTTGCTGGATCTGTTGCGCCACCAGATGCCCGATGCCGAACTGGCGAGCTACGAGTTCCGCGCCGTGCGCCCCGTGTTCGACATCAACCACTTTTCCGTCTGCGGTGAGCCGCAGCCCGATGGCAAAACCGTGCGCCTCTGGGCCAAGGACCACGAAGGCTGGCTGACGATGGAAGCCACGGCCACCTTGCGGTAACCACTTGAGGAGCCATTCATGAAAACCATCCCGCAAACCTCCTCCGTCCTTGCCTTGTCCGCCATGGCGCTGTTGGCTGGCTGTGCGGCGACGGCGCCCAAGGACCTCCAGACGAGTCCGTCCAAAAGATCATTTTTCTATGTCGGAGGCACGTACGCCGGGACGCCAGGCAAGGAAATCATGCAGGGCCAGATGTATGTGGAAAAGCTGGTGCCAGAAAAGGTCAAACAGCCGTTCCCTCTGGTGTTGATTCATGGCGCGGCGCAAACGGCAACCGGTTGGATGATGACGCCCGACGGGCGCATGGGGTGGGCCGACTACTTTCTGAACCAAGGCTATGTCGTCTACATGGTCGATCAGCCAGCGCGGGGAAGGTCGGCGTGGCATCCGGATGTGAACGGCAAGTTGCGGATGTACACGGCACCACAACTTGAGACACTGTTCACCGCCTCGGCCCAACTCGGCAAATGGCCGCAGGCCAAGTTGCACACGCAATGGCCAGGCACAGGCCGTCGTGGCGACCCTGTTTTTGACGCGTTTTACGCCACGCAAGTGGAGTCCCTGGCCAGCGATGTCGAGACACAGGAGCTGACCCAGAAGGCTGGCGCGGCGCTCCTGGACAAGATCGGCCCGGCCGTGCTGCTGACCCACTCGCAATCGGGGCTCTTGGGCTGGGTGATTGCCGAGAGCCGTCCGAAGCTGGTGAAAGGCATTGTCGCCGTCGAGCCATCCGGCCCTCCGTTTCACAACAGTTCCGCGACCAATCCCAAGGCCAGGGCCTGGGGTGTGACGGACATACCGGTGACGTATGCGCCTCCCGTCACCGATCCAGACCAGATCCAGACAGCCGTTCAGGCCGCACCCGATGGTGAGGGATTGATTGCCTGCACCTTGCAGGCGGAGCCCGCAAGAAAACTGGTCAACTTTCAGAACATTCCGGTGCTGGTGACCGTCTCGGAGAGCTCCTACCACGCGCCCTACGACCACTGTACGGCGAGCTATCTGCGTCAAGCGGGGGTGTCTGTGGACTTCATCCGGATGCAGGAACGTGGTCTTCGTGGCAACGGCCACATGTCCATGCTGGAAAAAAACAACCTTCAGGTGGCCGAGTTTCTGCACGACTGGGTTCGCAACCATGTGAAACCCTGAGACACCCATTCGCTGATTGAATTTTTACCCTCCGACCCGGACAGGCACTTATGAGACCGCTTGAAGGCATCACCGTCGTCACCCTCGAACACGCCATCGCCGCGCCGTTCGCCACCCGTCAACTGGCCGATCTGGGCGCGCGCGTGATCAAGATCGAGCGGCCGGGCGTGGGCGATTTTGCGCGCGGTTACGACACCCGCGTGCGCGGTATCGCCTCGCACTTCGTCTGGACCAACCGCAGCAAGGAAAGCCTGACGCTGGACGTCAAACACCCCGAGGCACAGGCCATCCTCAAGCGCATCATCGAAGAGGATGCCGATGTGGTGGTGCAGAACCTGGCACCCGGCGCAGCCGCGCGGCTGGGTCTGTCCTACGAGGCCTTGAGTCAGGTCAAGCCGGGCATCATCGTTTGCGACATCTCGGGCTACGGCGACAGCGGGCCTTACCGCGACAAGAAGGCCTACGACCTGTTGATCCAGAGCGAAGCCGGGTTCGTGTCGGTCACCGGTACCGAGGACACGCCGTCCAAGGCCGGTCCGTCGATCGCCGACATCGCCGCCGGCATGTACGCCTACACCAACATCCTGGCCGCGCTGATGCACCGCCAGAAAACCGGCGAAGGCCAGCGCATCGACGTGTCCATGCTGGAGTCGCTGACCGAGTGGATGGGCTACCCGCTGTACTACAGCTTCGAAGGTGCCGCGCCGCCCAAACGCACCGGCGCGAGCCACGCCACGATCTATCCCTATGGTCCCTTCCCGGCGGGCGACGGCAAGACGGTGATGCTCGGTCTGCAAAACGAGCGGGAATGGAAGGCCTTCTGCGGGCAGGTCTTGCAGCAACCGGCTTTGGCCAGCGAAGAGCGCTATGCCAGCAACCCCAAGCGGGTGGCGAACCGCGCCGATCTGTACGAAACCATTGTTCAGGCTTTTGCCACGCTGACCGCTGACGAGGTGGTGCAACGCCTGGAGGCCGCCCAGATTGCCAATGCCCAGGTCAACACCATGGCCGAAGTCTGGGCGCACCCGCAGTTGAAGGCGCGCGAGCGCTGGACCGAGGTGGCCACATCCGTCGGTACCGTGCCCGCGCTGTTGCCGCCCGGGTCCTGGAGCAAGGGCGCGCCGCGCATGGATGCCGTGCCTGCACTCGGGCAGCACACCGATGCCATCCTGGCGGGCCTGGGCTACAGCGTCGAACAGATTCAGGGCCTGCGGGCCGAGGGCGCGGTGTGACGACCCTGACCACCTACCTCTTTGTGCCAGGCAACCGGCCTGAGCGGTTCGGCAAAGCCGCCGCCAGCGGTGCCGACCGGGTCATCCTCGACCTGGAAGATGCTGTGGCCCCGGCCGACAAAGCCATGGCCCGAGAGGCCGTGGCCCATTGGTTGGCCGCCCTGGACGACAGCGCGCGCGCCAAGGTGGTGGTGCGCATCAACGATGCCTTGAGCCCCTGGCACGCCGAAGACCTGCAATGGCTGCGCGCCATCGCGGTGGGCGAGGTGATGCTGTCCAAATGCGAGTCGGCTGAGCAGGTCGCTGCGGTTCTTTGGCACCTCGATGCTGGCGCTCAGGTATTGCCTCTGATCGAGACCGTTCGCGGGGTATTGGCCTTGCACGAGATTGCGACAGCGGCGCAGGTGTCGCGCCTGGCTTTTGGCGCCATCGACTACATGCTCGATCTGGATGTGCCGGGCCCGGGTTTTGCGCTCGATGCCGCAGCCACCGCCATTGCCATGGCATCGCGCGCGGCCGAACTGCCGCTGCCGGTCGCCGGAGTCACCGCAGAACTCGACGCCGAACGCGTGAAAGCGGACACCGCACAGGCGCGCGCCCTGGGCTTCGGCGCCAAGCTGTGCATCCATCCCAATCAGCTGAGCGCGGTGCGCGAGGCTCTGATGCCCGAAGCCAGCGCCATCGCCTGGGCCTCCCGGGTGCTCGCGGCATGGCGGGCATCCAACGGCTCCGGTGCCGTGCAGGTCGACGGAAAGATGGTGGACAAACCCGTTGTCCTGCGGGCCCAGCGCATCCTGACTTCGGCCGGCTTGCAGCCCTGAATCTTCCCCCCATTGCCTTTCCTCTGAGGAGTTCCCATGGCAGCCACGATCATTGATTCCCGCATCTTCGGCGACATCTTCAGCGATGCGCGCATGCGCCACGTGTGGTCCGACGAAAACCGCACCGCCAAGTACCTCGACATCGAGCGCGCCCTGGCCAAGGTCCAGGGCGAGCTCGGCATCATTCCGCAGGAAGCGGCGGACGAGATCGTGAAGCACTGCGAGCTGTCCATGATCGACTGGGACAAGCTCAAGGCCAAGACCGAGCAGATCGGCTACCCCATCATCGCGGTGGTCAACCAGATCAATGCCAACTGCCGCGACCGGCTCGGTGAGTACTGCCATTGGGGCGCCACCACGCAGGACATCACCGACACCGCCGCCGTGCTGCAGATGCGCGAAGGCCTGGCGTTGGTGGAGGAAGATCTCGACGCGATTGGTAACGCGCTCGCATCTCTGGCCCGGAAGTACCGCGATACACCTGTCATCGGCCGCTCCAACCTGCAGCAGGCCACGCCCATCACCTTTGGCTACAAGATGGCCAGCATCCTGGCTGGCATCGACCGCCACCGCGAGCGCCTGCAGCAACTGAAGGCCCGTGTGCTGATGGGGGAGTTCGGTGGCGCCTCGGGCACCTTGTCTTCCTTGGAGAAAGGCGCCATGGAAACCCAGGCGGCCCTGATGAAGGAGCTGGGGCTGGCACAGCCCCTCATCTCCTGGCACACCGTGCGCGACACCATCGCCGAAGTGGGCGCCTTCCTGGGGCTGGTGGGTGGATCGCTGGGCAAGATCGCGATGGACGTGAAGCTCATGATGCAGACCGAAGTGGGCGAGGTGTTCGAGCCCTACGCGCCCGGTCGCGGTTCGTCCAGCACCATGCCGCAAAAGCGCAACCCGATTTCCTGCCTCTACATCCACGCCAACATCTCGGTCGCCAGGCAGCACGCCGCCGCCCTGATGGACGCGATGGTGGCCGACCACGAGCGCTCCACCGGCCCGTGGGAAATCGAATGGATTGCCTTGCCGGAAATCTTCTGCCACATGTCGGGGGCGCTCAAGCAGAGCCGCTTTGTGCTGGAAGGCCTTGAAGTGGATGCGGTCCGCATGCGCGCCAACATGGACATCACCAATGGCCTGGTGATGTCAGAAGCCGTGATGATGGGCCTGGGCCCTTACCTCGGGCGCGAATATGCGCACGATCTGGTGTACGACCTGTGCCGTCAGGCGCTGAGCGAAAACCGTCCGCTGATCGACATCCTGGAAGCCCACCCCGAGATCAACAAGCATGTGGGCCGTGCCGAACTGGAAGCCATGTGCAACCCGGAGAAGCATGTCGGGCAGGCGGGCGTGATGGTGGACCGTGTCCTGGCGGCACGCCTGGTGAGCTGAAACGCGATGCCGTCACTGCATGCGAACCCCAACGTGGACGTGCTGGTGATCGGCGGCGGCAATGCGGCCCTGTGCGCGGCCCTGATGGCGCGTGAGGCCGGGGCCAGCGTGCTGCTGCTCGAAGCCGCTCCACGCGAGTGGCGCGGTGGCAACTCGGCCCACACCCGCAACCTGCGCTGCATGCACGACGCGCCCCAGGACGTGCTCGTGGACGCTTACCCCGAAGAAGAGTTCTGGCAAGACCTGCTCAAGGTCACCGGCGGCCTGACCAATGAAGCGCTGGCGCGCCGCGTGATCCGCGCATCCAGCACCTGCAGGCCCTGGATGCGCAGCCACGGTGTGCACTTCCAGCCCTCGTTGTCGGGTGCGCTGCACACTGCACGCACCAACGCCTTTTTCATGGGCGGTGGCAAAGCGCTGATGAACGCCTATTTCCGCAGTGCCGAGCGCCTGGGGGTGCGGATACGTTATGAGGCACCGGTGGACCGGCTGGAGTTGCGCGACGGGCATTTTGTCGCCGCGTACGTCGGCGCTGAGCGCATCACCGCACGCAGTTGCGTGCTGGCCGCCGGGGGCTTCGAGTCCAACCGCGACTGGTTGCGTGAAGCCTGGGGCACCAACGAGCGTGGCGAAACCCCGTCCGACAATTTCCTGATCCGTGGCACCCGCTTCAACCAGGGCGTGCTGCTGCGCCATTTGCTTGACCACCACGGAGCCGATGCGATCGGAGACCCGACCCAGGCGCACATGGTCGCCATCGACGCGCGCGCGCCACTCTACGACGGTGGCATCTGCACCCGCATCGACTGCGTCTCGCTGGGCGTGGTGCTCAACCGCGATGCGCTTCGCTTTTACGACGAGGGCGAAGACTTCTGGCCCAAGCGCTATGCGATCTGGGGCCGCCTGGTGGCGCAGCAGCCGGGCCAAGTCGGCTATTCCATCATCGACGCCAAGGCCGTGGGCCGCTTCATGCCACCGGTGTTTCCCGGTGTGAAGGCCAACACCCTGCCCGATCTGGCCGACCAGTTGGGGTTGGACCGCGACACTTTCATGCAGACATTGAACGACTACAACAACGCCTGCCGTCCCGGGAACTTCAACCATACCGCGCTGGACGATTGCCACACCGAAGACCTCATACCCGCGAAAACCCACTGGGCCCGCCCCATCGACACCGCTCCGTTCTACGCCTACGCGCTCAAGCCGGGGGTGACCTTCACCTACCTGGGTCTGAAGACCGATGAGTCTGCCGCCGTGCGGTTCGGTGGCGTGCCCAGTCCCAATCTGTTCGTGGCAGGCGAGATGATGGCCGGCAACGTGCTGGGCAAGGGCTACACCGCCGGGGTTGGCATGTCCATTGGCACCGCCTTCGGCCGCATTGCCGGCGCTGGGGCCGCCCGCGCGGCGCTGGGTCAGGAGGAGGGCGGTCATGTCGTCGCTTGATTCGCTGGTGCAAGACGCGCGGGCGCTCGCTGGCGGCGCGGACGGTTCGTCCACCGCGGTGGATGAGGCGAAGCGGCAGATGGCCATCTGCAACGCCTGCCGCTACTGCGAAGGCTTTTGCGCGGTGTTCCCGGCCATGACGCGCCGCCTCGAATTCGGCGCGGCCGATATCCACTACCTGGCCAATCTGTGCCACAACTGCGGCGCTTGTCTGCATGCCTGCCAGTACGCCCCGCCACACGAGTTCGTGGTCAATGTGCCGCAGGCCATGGCGCAGGTGCGTGGCGAAACCTATGTGACCTACGCCTGGCCACGGTCGATGGGTGCACTCTATGAACGCAATGGTCTGACCGTCTCGATCGCGCTGGCCGGCGGACTGGCGCTGTTCCTGGTGCTGGCCCTGGCACAGAACGGCACCTTGTGGGGGGGCCTGAGTGGAAATTTCTACCACCTGTTTCCGCACAACCTGCTGGTGCTGATGTTCGCGCCCGTGTTTCTCTGGGCGGTACTGGCTCTGGGCGTTGGCGTCATGCGCTTCCTGCGCGATGTGTCACCCGCGACAACGGGTCTGCCTGTGACCGGTGGTGACGCGGCACAGGCCGCGCACGATGTGCTGAGGCTCAAGTACCTGGATGGCGGCCACGGAGAGGGGTGCCACAACGAGGACGACGCCTACTCGCTGTCGCGTCGGCGTGCCCACCACCTCACCTTCTACGGTTTCATGCTGTGTTTTGCCGCCACCAGCCTGGCCACGGTGTACCACTACGTCTTTGGCTGGGAAGCACCTTACGACCTGCCCAGTCTGCCCAAGCTCCTGGGCGTGCTGGGCGGGTTGAGTCTGCTGTTGGGCTCGGCGGGGCTGTTTCGTCTGAAGTGGACACGCCACCCGCAGCACGGCGATGTGGCGCAGAAGCCCATGGACTATGGCTTCATCGCCTTGCTGTTCCTGACCAGTGCGACGGGCCTGCTGCTGTGGCTCGCGCGTGGAACCGAAGCGTTGGCCCTGCTGCTCGCCTTGCACCTGGGCGTCGTGATGGCGCTGTTTGCGACCTTGCCCTACGGCAAGTTCGCGCACGGCATCTTCCGCAGCGCCGCGTTGCTGCGCTACGCCGTGGAAAAACGCCAGCCCAGTTCCCTGGCGCTTGGTGACGAATGAGGTGATCGAGTGACCACTGGCCTGAACGGACGCGTTGACCCGGTCAGCTTGCGCCTGTTCGTGACCGTGTGTGATCAGGGGACCATCGCGGCGGCGGCCGAACGGGAGTGCATCACGGCTTCGGCCATCAGCAAACGCGTGGCCGAGATGGAGTATTGGGTCGGCACTCCGCTGCTGCATCGGGGGCAGCGCGGCGTGCAGCCCACCGCCGCCGGTATCGCGCTGCTGCGCCATGCGCGACAGATTCTGCGCAGCATGCGCGAACTGCAGGCGGAGCTCTCCGACTACAGCGATGGTCTGCGTGGTCATGTGCGCCTGCTGGTCAACATGTCGTCCATGGCCGAATTCGTGCCCGAAGAAATCCAGGCGTTTGCGAAGGCGAATCCCGACATCGCGATCAGCCTGGAAGAGCGGCGCAGCGCGGACGTGGTGCGTGGCATCGAAGACGGTGCCGCAGACATCGGTATCAGCCGAGCCTTCATGGACACGCAGGGCCTGGAGACCTTCCCCTACCGCTACGACCACTTCGCGGTCGCCATGGACCCTGGGCATCCTCTGGCTCAGTTTCCGGAGCTGTGGTTCGAGCAGACCCTGCAGTACGACCGCATCGGCCTCACCAGCGATCCACAACAGGGCGACTCCATGCAGGTCCTGATGCAGAAGAAGGCGGCTGCGCAGGGTTGCGATCCGAGCTGCCGCATCCAGGTCGCGAGCTATTACGCGGCCCTGCGGTTGTTGAGAGGGTCTCACGCGGTGTCGATACTGCCCATCGAGGCGGCGCGTAACCATGCGCGCGAGTTGGGGGTGCATCTGGTTCCCTTGAGCGATGCCTGGGCACAGCAGCAGTTCGTGATCTGCGTTCGATCCGCTGAAACCTTGTCACTTCCAGCGCGCAAGTTGCTGGCCCATCTGCTGGAGCGCACATCAAACAGTCCCGCCGAGCGGCAAGTGAGTTGCCTTCTTGAAAAGTGATGGACTCCGTGCCGAATGATTGCTTTTCAGCTCCGTCACCCATGCCCAGAATCCAGCCGGGCAGCGGCCTCATCTCGGTGCCTGCTGCGCCAGCTTTTGACTTTCATCCCTTTTGTTCCGGAGACATCGACACCATGAAAACAACCTCCCACTCCCTCATCGCCATCACCGCGCTGGCCTTTGCGGGCGCAGCCAGTGCCCAATCCTCCGTGACGCTCTACGGCGTTGCGGACATGGCGCTGGCGAAGGTCACAGGTCAGTCTTTGCGACTGGCAGGTGCGTCACCGCTGACCAACGGCAGCTCGCGCATCGGCTTTCGCGGAACCGAAGATCTGGGCGGCGGTCTGAATGCCTCGTTCAATTTCGAAGCTCAGGTCAATCCCGAAACCGGCGCGGCCTCAGATCCCTTCTTCGGTCGTGCGGCCAACCTGACGCTCAGCGGTGGTTTTGGATCGGTGTTGTTGGGGCGAACCCTGAGTCCGAGCTTTCGGGCCGTCACCGCATGGGAGTTGACCGGTGCCGCCAACTACAACCCCGTGAGCAGCCAGTTCTCTTATGTGGGTGTCAACTCCCGCAACAACAGCCAGATCACCTACACCACGCCCAGCTTCGGCGGCGTGACCGCGACCGTCGCGCACGTGCTCAAGGGCAACAACGCTGACGATGTTTCCAAGACCGAGTTCAACGTCATCTACCGTGGCGGTCCGCTGTCGGCCAGCCTGGCGTACAACAAGCTGAGCGACAAGGACGCCAACCACATGGTGGGCGCCGCCTACAACTTTGGAGCGGCCCGTGTCGCGGCGAGCTACCAGGACGCGACGGGTGCCGGGCGTGGCAAAGGTTTCACTCTGGGTACTTCCATCCCGGCCGGCCCGGTCAACTTCATTGTGGATGTGGCGCGGGACACGGAGAACAAGGACACCGATCTGTTGCTGGAGGCACGCTACCCGCTCTCCAAGCGCACCTTCCTGTACGCCGCACATGCACGCAACGGCAAGGGCAAAGCCGAGACCGATGTCAACTCGACACTGATCGGCATGCGCCACAACTTCTGATCCATCCGTTGTTCCAAGGTTTTTGGGCCGCCTTCGGGCGGCCTTTTTCGGTTGACCACGTTGCGCTGACGTCGTTCCAAAAGTAGAGTGAGCCATGAAGCTGTCCATTCCCTGTGTTCTCATGCGTGCAGGCACTTCACGCGGCCCTTTCTTCCTGCGCGACTGGCTGCCTGAAGGTGACGAGGCGCGCGACCAGGCGCTGATCGGCGCCATTGGTGCGTCGGACCCGCTGCAGCTCGACGGCCTGGGTGGTGGCAGCACGCTCAACAGCAAGGTGGCCATCGTTTCGCGCTCCACCCGACCCGATTGCGATCTCGACTACCTGTTCGCCCAGGTGGGTGTGGGGCACCAGTCGGTGGACACCCGGCCCAACTGCGGCAACATGCTCTCGGGCGTGGCCCCGTTTGCGATCGAGCAAGGGCTGATCCCGGCGCAGGATGGCACCACCACCGTGCGCATCCACAACGTCAACACCGGCTCGCAGATCGAGGTGACCGTGTGCACGCCCGGCGGCAAGGTGACGTACGAAGGCGATGCACGCATCGACGGTGTGGCGGGCACCGCTGCGCCCGTGCTGCTGAATTTTCTGGATGCCTGGGGCGCGGTGACCGGGCAACTCTTTCCCACGGGACAGCGCATCGACACCATCGACGGCCTCGACGTGACCTGCATCGACGCGGCCATGCCCCTGATGATGTTGCGCGCCACCGACCTGGGGCTCACCGGCCGCGAGCGTCCGGCCGAGCTGGACGCCAACGCGGCGCTGCTGGCGCGCATCGAAGCGCTGCGCCTGCAAGCCGGGCTGCGCATGGGGCTGGGCGATGTGTCGGGCAGCGTGGTTCCCAAACCGGTGCTGGTCAGTGCCGGCGACGCGCCCAACAGCATCACCTCGCGCTATTTCACGCCCCACAAATGCCACGCTTCACACGCCGTCACCGGCGCCATCGGCGTGGCGACGGCCTTTGCCTTGCCCGGTACCGTGGCCAGTGGCGTGGCGCGTTCGCCCGGGCGCCATCCGCTGGTGGTGCTGCATCCGGCCGGACAGATCGATGTGGAGGTGGAGCTGGACGGTGTGGGCGATGCCGCCACCGTGCAGAGTGCAGCCTTGGTGCGCACGGCGCGCAAGATCATGCAAGGCATGTTGCATCTGCCGGGCTATGTGTTTCCGCCCGCGCCCGCCACGAACGACGCCGTGCCCGGCGTGGTGGCCCAGCGCCAGTTCCCGCAACGCGAGGTGCACGTGATCGTGCCCACCAGTGCGGGCGGTGGCAACGACACCATGGCTCGAACCCTCATGCGCAAGCTCGGCCCGGTGCTCGGGCAGTCGGTGGTGGTGGACAACCGCGCCGGCGCCAATGGCAGCATCGCTTGCGAGTACGTGGCCGCGGCCCAACCCGACGGCCACACGCTGATGTTTGGCTATATCGCCACCCATGGCATCAACCCGGCGTTGCAAAAGTTGCGCTACGACCCGGTGGCCGACTTCGCGCCCATCGGCCTGATCGGTTATTCACCCACGCTGCTGGTGGTGCCGGCCACGCTGGGAGTGGACAGCGTTGAGGATCTGGTGCGTCTGCTGCGCGAGTCACCCGGTCGTATGAGCTATGCCTCGGCCGGTGAGGGCACGGTGCCGCATTTCGCCGCCGAACTGTTCCGCCTGCAGACCGGTTCCCAGTTGCAGCGGGTGGATTTTTCGGGCGCCGCTCCAGCCATCGCCGATGTGGCCAATGGCCTGGTGCAGGTGATGTTCCCCAGCCTGTTCACGGCCCAGCCCTATCTGCGCAGCGGGCGTCTGAAAGCGCTGGCGGTAGCCGGCCCGACACGCCTGCCCGCGCTGCCCGATGTGCCCACGCTGCTGGAAGCGGGCGTGTCGGGTGTCGAGATGACACAGTGGTACGCCTTGTTCGCGCCGGCCAAGACACCGCCTGCGGTGGTGCGGCAGCTGAACACCGCGCTCAATGGCGTGTTGAAGGACCCCGAGATCGTGGCGCGCATGGAGGCCGATGGCGCCCGGGTGCAAACCTCCACACCGGGCCAGCTGCACGACCTGCTGATGGCAGAGGGTGAGCGCTGGCAGGGCGTGGTGCGCCAGGCGGGTCTGCGACTCGATTTGAGCTTTGACTGAGCCTCGTCGGTTCATGCTGGGGGAATGGCCCGCAAGTGAAGTCCCCTTGAAAACCTGAGCCAGTCAGAAGTTGAGGTCGGGGAACTGTTTGACACGGTACCCGACCGGGGGGGATCGGCCGAGTGCTTCATGGGGACGATGGTGGTTGTAGCGGTGCAGCCAGTCGGCGGTCATGTTTCGCACCTCCCGCCATGGCAGGTTCAGCCTCAGTTAGCAGTAGAGGCGCCAGAGCACCGTCTTCGGCCCATGGCTTGCCTTGATGACGGGCACTGTCGTGCAGCAGGCCAAAGCCGTGCAATGATTTGCGCTGGTGCTCCGATGGGCTGGAGATCAAGTGCGACTCGGGTGAGACGGTGGCGACCACGTTCGCCAAGGATGGCGGTGACCGTGTAGGTATCGCCTGGCGTGCCTGGGAGGGCAAGGGCATGGCCGAGCGCTTCGTCAACACCTTCAAGCGCGACTGCGTGGCCCAGATGGACCGCAGCGACGCGGCCACCGTGTTGGCGCAGTTGCCTGCGGCCTTCGAGCACTTCAACGAGGTGCATCCGCACTCGTCGTGGAAAAAGCGATCACCCAGCGAGTTCAGGCGGCATCAAACCGCCCCGGCGCGCCAATCACCCATCAGGGGCACGGCGTTGCGCTGCGAATAGGACGGGTCCGGGAATACGGGGGAAAGATCATCGGAAGCCGCGCAGGCACGGGCTCTGCGGGCGGTACTCAAAAGGGATCAGTCCGGCAGCACCGCGGTCACTTCGATCTCGATCTTGGCCCGCTCTTCCACCAGAGCCTTCACTTCCACGCAGGTCATGGCCGGGAAATTTTTGCCCATCACTTCGCGGTACACGGTGCCCAGTTCACGCAGCCGGGTGTTGTACTCCTCCCGGTCGACGATGTACCAGGTCATGCGCACCATGTGTTCGGGGCCAGCGTCCGCGCAGGCAAGCACGGCGTGAATGTTCATCAGCGCCTGGCGGGTCTGGGCGATGAAGTCGTCGGACTCGAACACCTGTTCGGCATTCCAGCCGATTTGCCCGCCGACAAACACCAGCGTGCCGCGAGCCGCCACGCCGTTCGCGTATCCCTTGGGGGTGGCCCAGCCGGGCGGTTGAAGTCGTTTCATGGATGGTGGTTGAAGTCGTTGGGTTGATGGGATCTGGCCGTCGCCTTGTTCAGGCACGGGCTTCAGCGGCAAGCTTGCGCAGCGCGAACCGCTGCAACTTGCCCGTTTCGGTGCGCGGGAGCTGCGACACATAGAGCACGTCGCGGGGGTATTTGTAGGGTGCGAGTGTGTGCTTCACATGGTCCTGCAGTGCCTTGGTCTGCGCGGCGTCGCCGGTCTCGCCGGGCTTGAGCACCACGTAGGCCACGATCACCATGCCGCGTTCGTCATCGGGGCGCCCGACCACGCCACATTCGGCGACCGCGGGGTGTTGCAGCAAGGCGGCTTCAACCTCGGGGCCAGCCACGTTGTAGCCGGCGGTGATGATCATGTCGTCGGTGCGCGCCTGGTAGGTGAAATAACCGTCGGCGTCCTGGCTGAAGGCGTCGCCGGGGAAGTTCCAGCCGTCCTGCACGTATTGCGTCTGCCGCACATCGTCGAGGTAGCGGCAACCGGTCGGTCCTTTGACCGACAGCCGACCCACCTGGCCGCGGGGGACTTCCTGACCCGTCTCGTCCACGATCCGGGCTTCGTAGCCAGGCACGACCTGCCCAATGGCGCCCCGCCTGACGGCTTCCGGCGCAGAGGAAATGAAGATGTGGAACATCTCGGTGGCACCGATGCCGTCCAGCATCTCCAGACCACTGGCCTCTTTCCACAGCTGCCGTGTGGCGTCGGGCAGGCCCTCGCCGGCGCTCACGCTGAGGCGCAACCGCCCCACGCCATGCTGGCGGGCGAACGCTGCCATCTGGCGGTAGAAGGTGGGCGCGGTGTAGCAGATGGTGGCACCGACCCGGTTCATCAGCACCACCATCGCCTCGGGCGTGTAGGGGATGCTGGGGAAATAGACCGACGCGCCCGCGTACATGGGGAACACCAGCAGGCCACCCAGTCCAAAGGTGAAGGCCAGCGGGGGCGATCCCATGACGATGTCGTCGGGAGTGGCTCGCAAAACGTGGCGTGGCCAGGTTTCGCAGGCGGCGATCAGGTCGCGGTGGGTGTGCACGGCGGCCTTTGGCTTGCCGGTGGTGCCCGAGGTGAAGGCCAGCAGGGCGATGTCATCGCCGCTCGTTGGACAGGGCGGTGCGGCGTCGGCGGGCTGGTGGCGCGCCAGGGCTTCCAGTGAATCGGGCAGTACCACCGCCGCGTCGCCGGTGTTGAACACGCGCAGGGGCATGCCCGCGGTGTCGGGGTCGGCAGCGAGCGCGGCTTTGAGTTCGTCCTGCAGCTTCACATCGCACAGTGCGGCACTGGGACGCGCCTTGGCGATGACGGCCTGCAGTTCCACCGCGCGCAACAGGGGCATCGTGGCCACCGCGATGAGGCCGGACTGCACGACGGCGAGCCAGGCCAGCGCCATGGCGATGGAATTGCCACCGCGCAGCAGCACGCGGTTGCCGGGGATCAGCCCCAGATCGTGCGTCAGCACAAGGGCCATCCGGTTCACTTCGGCGCGGGCCTCGGCGTAGGTGAGCGTGCGTTCGTCGCTGCGAAACAGCGGTCGATGGGCATGCCCCTGGGCGAAGGCTCGGTCAAACAGGGTCTGTACCGCGTTGAGTTGCGCGGGCAGCTGCAACTCGGGCAGGTCGTAGCGCAGCTCCGGCCACTGTTCGGGTGGCGGCAGTCGGTCGTGAACGAATCGATCAGTTTGTGCAGATGGCATGTGGGTCTCCTGTACTCAGTCTGCATGCGCGACCGGCGCGACATGCCCAAACCCGGGAATGCCGCGGAACCGGCTTGGCCGGGCCGCTGGCATTGCCCCCTTGAAGGGGGTGCGAGACGCGCGGCGGGGGTGTTTCATTTCAATGCGTTCTTGCCAAGGATGAGCAACTGCACCTCGCTCGCACCTTCGTAAATGCGCAGCGAACGGATGTCGCGGTAGAGGTGCTCGATGGTCTGACCCACCTGTACGCCGCGCCCGCCAAACATCTGCAAAGCCATGTCGATGACGCGCTGGGCGTTCTCGGTGGCGGTGAGCTTGGCGCTAGCCGCTGCCGCGGTGTAGGCCGGGGTTCCAGCACCCTGTGTGGCGCTGCAGTCGCGTTGCCAGGCCGCCCGGTAGGTCAACAGGGCGGCGGCGTCGATGAGCGCGCTCATCTCGCCGAGCTTCGCCTGCGTGAGCTGGAAGTCCCCCAGGGTCTGGCCGAACATCTTGCGCGTCTTGGCGTGGGTCACGGCTTCGGCAAACGCGCGACGCGCCATGCCCAGTGCGGCCGCTGCCACCGAGGCGCGGAAGATGTCGAGCGTCCGCATGGCGAGCTTGAAGCCGCCGTTGACGGGGCCCACCAATGCATCTGCACCGATTTGGCAGTCTGTGAAAGTGAGTGTGGCCAGCGGGTGCGGTGCCATCACCTGGATGTGCGCGCTGCTGTCCAGGCCCGGTGTGCCGGCGTCCACGATGAAGGCGCTGATGCCGCGCGCACCTGCGCCGGGGTCGGTCTTGGCAAACACCACATAGAAGTCGGCCAGATCGCCGTTGCTGATCCAGGTTTTGCTGCCGTTGAGTGTCCAGCCGCTGTCGGTCTGCACCGCCTGCGTGGCCATGGCAGCCACATCGGAGCCGGCTTCCGGCTCGCTGAGCGCGAACGCAGCGATCTTCTCGCCCGTGGCCACCGCGCTCAGGTAACGGGCCTGCTGCGCTGGCGTGCCGGCGAGCGTGATGGCGCCGCTGCCCAGTCCCTGCATGGCGAAGGCGAAGTCGGCCAGGGGGGAGTGGTAGGCCAGGGTCTCGCGCAGGATCACCAGCGCGCGCGAATCCAGCGTGGGCAGCGCGCCGCCGTGGGCCTCGGGCACGCAGTAGCGCAGCCAGCCGGCCGCGCCCAGGCGCTGCACCCACTCTTTGCAGGCGGCGCGGTCGTCGGACTCGTCCACCTTCTGTTCACGCGTCCAGGCCACGAGGCCGTTGGCCAGTGCGCGGTGCGCGTCGTCGAAGAAAGGCAGTTCGAGGTGCGCGGTCGGCGCCAGCGCGCCGTGCGGGTGGGGGTGTTCGAAGGCGACCATCTCAGTCGCCCTCAAAAACGGGGCGCTGCTTGGCTGCAAACGCCTCGTACGCGCGCCGGAAGTCCTGTGTCTGCATGCAGATGGCCTGGGCCTGGGCTTCGGCTTCGATGGCCTGGTCCAGCGTCATGGCCCACTCCTGGTGCAGCATGGTCTTGGTCATGCCGTGGGCGAAGGTGGGGCCCTGGGCGAGCTGGGCCGCGAGCTTGTGGGCGGCGGGCAACAGCGCCGCGCTGTCGTGCAGCGCGTTGAAGAAGCCCCAGGCGTGGCCCTCGTCCGCGGTCATGGCGCGACCGGTGAACAGCAGTTCGCTCGCGCGACCCTGGCCGATCATGCGCGGCAGCAGGGCGCAGGCGCCCATGTCGGCACCGGCCAGACCGACGCGGGTGAACAGGAAGGCCACGGTGGCGGAGGGCGTGCCCAGGCGCAGGTCCGAGGCCAGGGCCATCATGGCGCCGGCCCCCGCGCACACGCCGTCCAGCGCGGCCACGATGGGCTGCGGGCAGGC
Source organism: Hydrogenophaga sp. ZJX-1 (assembly GCF_048590325.1). Lineage (NCBI taxonomy): Bacteria > Pseudomonadati > Pseudomonadota > Betaproteobacteria > Burkholderiales > Comamonadaceae > Hydrogenophaga > Hydrogenophaga sp. ZJX-1. The sequence goes on along the minus strand of NZ_JBMBRA010000002.1, from coordinate 418,964 downwards.
GCGCATGGCGCTCACCAGCGCGCCCGTCATGCGGGTGAAGGCCAGCAGCTCGGGCATGCTCATCTTGGTGAGCGGACCGATGATCTCGTGCACGTCGCCGCCCGAGCAGAAGTTGTCGCCCGCACCGGTGAGCACCACGGCCTTGATGTCGGTAGCGCGTTGCAGGGCCAGGAACCAGTCGCGCAGCTCGGCGTAGGAGTCAAACGTCAGCGGGTTCTTGCGCTCGGGGCGGTTGAGCGTGACGGTGGCCACGCCCTCGCTGACGCTGAGGGCAAAGTGCTGAGGCGTGGTGTCGGCCATCGCGCCGTATTGGCCACGCATGGGGTTGTGGTCTGGAATGGGGTGTTTCATTCTGCAAATGCCTTTCCGGCGTGGGTGTCTGCACGAGACACACCACGGAACTGGCTCGGCCAGGCCGTGGGTGTGGTCCCCCCTTGGGGGGAAGACGCGAAGCGGCGCAGGGGGGTCATTCGAATCCTTGGTTGATGTCGAGCTGGTGCTGTTTGACCTTGCCCAGCAGCTTGTGCAGGCTGTCGAGATCGCGGGCGCTCAGGCCTTCAAAGGCCGCCACGATCCACTGTTCGTGTTGCCGGGCCATGTCGACAAACTGCTCGCGGCCGTGGTCGGTCAGTCGAACGCGAAAGGCGCGCCGGTCGCCATCGACGCCCACGCGCTCCACCAGACCTTCGGCCACCAGCTGGTCGGTGATGCCGGTGACGTTGCCCCCCGTGACCATGAGCCGGTGCGAGAGCTCCTTCATCTTCAGGCCCTCGGGGTGGCGTTCCAGTTGGGCCATGAGGTCGAAGCGCGGCAGGGTGGTGTCGAAGTTTTCTCGCAGACCCGTGCGCACGCGTTTTTCGATCAGCTGCGAGCAGGTCAGCAGCCGCAGCCACAGACGCAGTTCGTGCGCGTGTTCGCTGTGGGCGCGGGCTTCGAGATCAAGGGTGTCGGTGAGCATTGAAATTCCTCCGCCCTAACGGGCTGCGGTGCGAGCTTGCTTGGGGCGGCCCTGCGCTGTGCTCATGGTCATGGGGCCTCGGCGGGGTCCGGTGTGGCGACGCTGCCTTGCAGGGCCTGCTGGCGCGCGACCTCGCGGTAGAGCTGGTCGCGCCCGCTTTCGTAGGGACGCGGCCATTCAATGGCGCGGGTCTGCAGTTTGGCCGCTTCGTGCAGCGTCCAGGCCGGGTCGGCCAGGTGGGCCCGGGCCACCGCGCAGAGGTCGGCGCGGCCGGCGCCGATGATGCTGTTGGCGTGGTCGGCCTCGGTGATGGCGCCCACGGCCATGGTCAGGATGCCGGCTTCGTTGCGCACGCGGTCGGCGAACGGTGTCTGGTACATGCGGCCATAGACCGGCTTGGCCGCGCGCGTGGTCTGGCCCGAGGACACGTCGATCACGTCGCAGCCGGCGGCCTTGAACAGGCGGGCCATTTCGACCGCGTCATCGGGCGTGTTGCCACCAGGCGCCCAGTCGTGCGCCGAGATGCGCACGCTCATGGGTTTGTCGGCCGGCCACACCGCGCGCACGGCGGCAAACACCTCCAGCGGGTAGCGGCAGCGGTTGGCCAGCGAGCCACCGTACTCGTCTGTGCGCTGGTTGGTGAGCGGGCAGATGAAGGCCGAGAGCAGGTAGCCGTGCGCGCAGTGCAGTTCGAGCCAGTCGAAACCCGCGGCGGCGGCGTACCGGGTGGACTCGACAAAGGCCGCCGTCATGGCGTCCATGTCGGCGCGGGTCATGGCGCGCGGCACCTGGTTCTGCTCGCCATAGGGCACGGCGCTGGCCGAGAGCAGCGGCCAGTTGCCGCTGCTCAGCGGTTCGTCGATCTGTTCCCAGCCGAGCTGGGTCGAACCCTTGGCACCGCTGTGACCGAGCTGGAGACCGATCTTGGCGCTGCTGCGGGTGTGCACGAAATCAACGATGCGTGCGAAGGCCGCCTGTTGTTCGTCGTTCCACAGGCCGGGGCAACCCGGGGTGATGCGGCCTTCGGGCGTGGGGCTGGTCATCTCCACCATCACCAGTCCCGCGCCGCCCATGGCGCGCGCGCCCAGGTGCACCAGGTGGTAGTCGCCCGCCACGCCGTCGGTGGCGCTGTACTGGGCCATGGGCGAGACGACGATGCGGTTCTTCAGCGTGAGGCCGCGCACGGTCAACGGCAGCAGCATGGGAGGGGTGGGGTGTCGTGCCACACGATCCGGCGCCGGGCCGCCCCTAGCCGGATCAGCCCCCTCGGGGGGCAGCGACCCGCGCAGCGGCGGAGCATGGGGGTAGCGAGCCTCCAGCCAGGCCTCGTAACCTTCCAGCCACTGCGGATCGCGCAGGCGAAGGTTTTCGTGGCTGATGCGCTGGCTGCGTGTGAGCAGCGAGTAGGCGAACTGCTGGATGTCCATGCCGGTGTAACGGTCCACGTTCTCAAACCACTCGGTGGAGTTGCGCGCCGCGTTCTGGATCTTCAGCACCTCCACGCTGCGGCGTGCCTCGTAGCCTTTCAGCACTTCCTCCATCGATTCGCTGCGCCCAGCCGCATCGCGGAATTCGTCGGCCAGGTCGATGGCGTCTTCCAGCGCGAGCTTGGTGCCGCTGCCGATGGAGAAGTGGGCCGTGTGGGCCGCGTCGCCCATGAGCACGATGGGCGTCTGTTTCCCCGCCACGTCCTGCCAGTGCACCCAGGTCTGGCAGATCACGCGGGGAAAGCGGATCCAGTTGGCGGAGCCGCGCAGGTGTTTGGCGTTGCTGATGAGGGGGTTGCCATCGAGGTATTTCGCGAACAGCTTTTCGCAGAAGGCCACACCGTCTTCCTGGCTCATGGCTTCGATGCCGTGGGCCTGCCACACGTCTTCGGGCGTCTCGACGATGAAGGTCGAAGTTTGATCATCAAACTTGTAGGCATGCGCCTGGAACCAGCCGTGTTCGGTCTGTTCGAATGCAAACGTGAAGGCGTCAAACGTCTTCTGGGTGCCGAGCCAGACGAAGCGGCATTTGCGCGTGTCGATGTCGGGCCGGTAAGTGGCTTCGTAGCGTGTGCGGATGCGGCTGTTGAGGCCGTCGCTGGCGATCACGAGGTCGGCGTTGTACTGCTGCGCGAGCGCCTGGTCGTCGGTCACGTCGGTTTCGAACACCAGATCCACACCCAGCGCCAGGCAACGTTCCTGCAGGATGTTGAGCAGGCGCTTGCGGCCGATGCCGATGAAGCCGTGGCCTGTGGAGCGCACGCTGCGGTCCTTGTAGAAGACTTCGATGTCGTCCCAGTGGTTGAAGGCGTCGGCCATCTGCTGTGCCGACTCCGGGTCGGCGCGCTTCAGGTTCTGCAGCGTCTGGTCGGAAAACACCACGCCCCAGCCGAAGGTGTCGAACGGCCGGTTGCGCTCGACCACGGTGACCTGCAGGTCCGGGTAGCGGCGTTTCATGAGCAGGCCGAAATAGAGGCCCGCCGGGCCGCCGCCGATGCACAGGATGCGCCGCAGCGCAGGAAGTGGGGTGTTCATACCTAATTAGTTTAGGCTTGAATTAAATTCATCCAATCGGGAAAACCCGCATGCTGTTGACCCAACCGGTGGCCCGGCTGGGCGGTTGGTGCAAGAATGAACCATCAACCCAAGGAGGCGACCATGTCCCTGTACCGCTTTAAATCACGTGAAACCGGCGATCTCGTCATGCTGCAACCGCATGGCAAACGCATCCTGGAAATTCTGGGCAAAGACCCCTCGGGCCCCGGCATCGTGCAGCCCGATCAGATGGCCGCGGCGGTCCGGGCGCTGCAGGACGCGATCGTGGCCGAAGAGGCCGAGCACAAGCGGTTGAAGGAAGAAGCCGCTGCGCAGGGTGAGGTACCACCGGAATTCGAGACGGTGAGCCTGCGCATGCGCAGCGCGCCGTTCATCGAGATGCTCAAGCGCTGCGAGCAGGCCAAGGTGGACATCGTCTGGGGCGTGTGAGGCTGGAGCCCCCTTGCGTCCCGCGCTGGGCAGCGTGGACCGGGGCTCCGCCGCTGCGCGGGTCGCTGCTCCCCAAAGGGGGCGGGTCAGTCCACCTTCGCGCCCGATGTTTTCACCACCGCGGCCCATTTGCCGATCTCGGCATCGATCTGGCGGGCAAACGCTTCAGGCGTGTCGCCGCCCGGGATGGCGCCGAGCGACAGCAGGCGTTCTTTCACGGCCGGTAGGCTGAGCGCCTTTGCCGTCTCATGCTGCAGGCGGTTGACGACCTCGGGGGGTGTGCCCGCGGGCGCGAGCAGGCCGAACCAGGAACTGGCTTCGAAACCCGGGAGGGTGCTGGCTTCGGCCACCGTGGGCAGCTCGGGCATGCTGTCCGAGCGCACCGCGCTGGTCACGGCGAAAGCCTTGAGGTTGCCCGACTTGATGTGGGGCATGGCCGAGGGCAGGTTGTCGAACATCACGTCCATCTGTCCTCCGAGCATGTCCTTCATGGCCGGGCCGGATCCCCGGTAGGGGATGTGGGTCATGAAGATCCCCGTGCGCGCCTTGAACAGTTCGCCAGCGAGGTGGATGGAGGTGCCGTTGCCGCTGGACGCCATGTTGAGCCGGCCCGGGTGGGCTTTGGCGTAGCGCACGAAATCCGGCACCGACTGGATGCCCAGTTCCTGCGCCCGTTTGGCGTTCATGACCATCACGTTGGGCACGCCGGCCACCAGGGTGATGGGGGCAAAGTCTTTTTGCGGATCGTAGGGCAGGCTGGTGTAGAGCGACTTGTTGATGCCGTGCGTGCCGACGGTGCCCATGAGCAAGGTGTATCCGTCATTGGCCGACTTGGCCACCATGTCCGCGCCGATGTTGCCACCCGCGCCACCCCGGTTGTCCACCACGAAGGGCTGCCCCAGGGCTTTGGTCAGTTCGGGTGCCAGCACGCGTGCGAGGATGTCGGTGGTCCCGCCCGGGGCAAAGGGCACCACGATGCGCACCGGCTTGGACGGCCACGCGCCCTGCGCGGTGGTCAGGCCCGGCAGCATCAGCGCGGTGGCGCCCAGGGCTATCAGCAGTCGGCGTCGGGCATGGTGGGTGGGTTGTCGGGGGTTGGCGCGCATGGGTGTCTCCTGGTTGTGGTCTGCAATTGCGGCCGCAGGGGCTGACCCGTCACGATGCCCAGCGCGCGTGCCGCTTCGTTGGCGTGGCTGACCACGCCGCAGGCCAGTGTAGAAGCGGCCTGTCCGATGCAGGCGCTCGTATGCGACACCGTGCAGGCGGCCAGCCCCTGGGCCTGCAAGAGCGCCAGACCGGCGACGCCCGCCGCGTCTTTGCCCACACCCGCGTCGTTGAACACCGACAGCAGCGGCCGCACGGCCAGCGCATAGCGGGCCGAACTCAGCCCCCCGTGCGAACCGCTCAAAGCAATGCAGCCCGCGTCGGCGGGCTGCAGTTCGGTGATGGAGTCCACCACCCTCATCGGGATCATGCCGCCACCTCGTCTCTCCGGTGCGCGTGCCCTGACCCAGTGGATGCCGTGGAACCGGCTCTGCCGGGCCACAGGCATCGTCCCCTCGAGGGGACGGCGCAGAGCGCCGCAGGGGTGATCAACGGTCAGTCGGCGAACTGGCCGGCGGCCTCGATGGCGGTCTTGAGCTTGGTGATCTCGCCGGCCACAAAGGCCTTGTGACCCGCCGGGGTCACGCGGGCGTCACTCACGACCATGGCACCCAGGTCCTGTTGCCGCTTGATGAACTCGGGATCTTTCAGGGCGGCCTGCAGCGCGTCGTTGAGCTTTTTGGTCACATCGGGCGGCGTACCCTTCGGGGCGTACATGGCGTGCCAGATGGTCAGGTTGAAGCCTTTGAGGCCCATGTCCTGCAGCGACGGGTAGTCCTTGAGCAGCTTGTGACCCGACAGTGGCTTGGCCGTGGTGACGGCGAAGGCCTTGACGCGACCGGCTTCGATCTGGCTCGTGGTGTTGGTGGTCTGGTCGCACATCACGTCGACCTGACCACCGATCAGATCGTTCATGGCGGGACCCGTGCCCCGGTAGGCAATGGTGGTCATGGACTTGTCCAGTTTCATCGCCGACTGCCACATCAGGCCGCACAGGTGCGAGGCAGATCCCAGACCCGCGTGGGCCAGGTTGAGCTTGCCGCCGTTGGCCTTGATGTAGTTCTCGAAATCGCGGTAGGTGGCGGCCGGCAGCTTGGGCGCGCCCAGCAGGGTCATGGGCACGTCGTTGATCATGCCGAGGTACTCGAAGTCTTCCAGCGGCTTGTAGGGTAACTTGCGGTACAGGCCGGCGGTGGCGGCCATGCCGATGTGCCAGACCAGCAGGGTGTGGCCATCGGGTGCGGCACGTGCCACCTTGGCCGCACCGATGGTGCCGCCGGCGCCGGCCGCGTTTTCAACCACCACCGTGGCGCCGCCCAGGGGCTTGCGCAGGGCTTCGGCGAGTTGGCGGGCGACCAGATCGGTCGGACCACCGGCGGCAAAAGGCACCACCAGGGTGATGGGTTTGCTCGGAAAGGATTGGGCAAATGCACCGCTGGCGACGGCAGCGGTCAAGGCAAAGGCCAGGATCTTGTTCATGCAAATGCTCCTTGGGGTTGGGTGGTGAAGCAGGATGGTAGCCCGCCGGTCAGGCGCAAAGATCGCGGGAAGTACGTAGTCGGCCCATGGGACAAACCCTTATGCCGGGCAGTCCGCGCAACGGCCATGAAAAAGCCCGGTACGGCGGGGCCGGTACCGGGCTGACCTGAGGCCGGTGGCCTCAGGAACTCAAGGGCCAAAGATGGCGTTGGGCAGGGCCAGGCTGATCGCGGGGATGTAGGTCACCATCACCAGGAACACCAGCAGCACGGCCAGCCACGGCAGCGCCGCGCGCGTCACCTGAACCAGGTTCATGCCGGTGACCCCGCTGGTCACGAACAGGTTCAGGCCCACCGGCGGTGTCACCATGCCGATCTCCATGTTCACCACCATGATCACGCCCAGGTGGATCGGGTCGATGCCGAGCTGGGTCGCGATCGGGAACAGGATGGGCGCCAGGATCAGGATGATGCCGGTGGGCTCCATGAAGTTGCCCGCGATGAGCAGGATGATGTTGACCACCAGCAGGAACATCCAGGGTGTCATGCCCACCGCCAGGATGTGCTCGGCGATGGTCTGCGGAATGCGCTCGGTGGTGAGCACGTGGGCAAACAGCAGCGCGTTGGCCACGATGAACATCAGCATCACGGTCGTCTTGGACGATTCGAGGAACACCTCGGGCAGGTCCTTGAAACCCAGGTCGCGGTAGATGAACACCGCGACGAACAGCGCGTAGACGGCCGACACCGCCGCGGCTTCGGTCGGGGTGAACACGCCGCCGTAGATGCCGCCCATGATGATCGCCAGCAAGGCCAGACCCCACAGGGATTCGCGCAAGGCCTTGAACACCTCGCCGAATGAGGCCTTGGGCGGTGGCGTGAGCTGCAGCTTGCCGGCGCGCCACCAGACGGCGATCATCAGCATCAGGCCCAGCACGATGCCCGGGATCACGCCGGCCATGAACAGCCGGCCGACCGAGACCTCGGTGACCGCGGCGTAGACAACCATCACGATCGACGGCGGGATCAGGATGCCCAGCGTGCCCGCGTTGCAGATCACACCGGCGGCGAACTCCTTCGTGTAGCCGTTCTTGACCATGCCCGCGATCACGATCGAGCCGATCGCCACCACCGTGGCCGGGCTGGAGCCCGACACGGCGGCGAACAGCATGCAGGCCAGGATGGAAGCGATGGCCAGACCGCCACGCAAGTGGCCGACGGCGGCAATGGCGAACTTCACCATGCGCCGTGCCACGCCGCCGGTGGACATCAGGTTGCCGGCCAGCACGAAGAACGGGATCGCCAGCAGGGTGTAGTGCTCGCTGGTTTCGAACAGCTTGATCGACATCGACGCCAGCGAATCCTGCGAGAAGAAGAAGATGGTCAGCAGGCTGGACAGGCCCAGACTGATGGCCACCGGCATGCCCAGGGCCATGAAGACGAACAGGCAGGCGAACAGGACGAGGGTGGTCATGCGTTTTCCTCTTCGGCTTTGAGTTTCATGGCGTCGGCGGCCTCGTCAGCCAGGTGCAGGCTGGTGGTCTTGCCGGTGATCAGGTTCCACAGGATCTGCAGGAAGCGGAACGCCACCAGCGCATAGCCGATCGGCATCACGATCAGCACCTGCCAGCGCTCGATCGGCATGTCTTCGAATTCGATGCCCACGTCCTTCATCTTGCCCACGTACTCGGTCGCGCCGGCGAGCACGAAGCCGACGTAGACCAGGCACAGCAGAACCACGAGGATGGAGGCGGCACGGCGCGGCCCATCGGGCAGCAGCTTGACGAGGGCGTCGACGCCGATGTGCGAGCCGACCCGCACGCCGTACGAGATGCCGATGAAGATCATGATCGCGAAGCACACCGTGGTGAGCTCCAGGTTCCATGAAAAGTTGGTGTTGAAGACGTAGCGGCGCACGACCTGCATGAACGCCAGCGAGGTCATGGCCAGCAGCATGAGGGACATGATCCACTCTTCGAGGTGGTCGATAATTTTTGACATGTGGGGTCCTTAAAAAACCCCGGACTCAGCCGGGGTTTCGGGGAAGGATGCCGGGGGCGTCAGATCACTTGTTGGCTTTTTGCGCGGCCTGGATCAGGTTGGCGCCGATGTCGCCTTCGAACTGCTTCCACACCGGCTGCATGGCGGTGCGCCAGGCCTTGAGGTGTTCAGCGCTCATGGGCAGCACTTTGGCCTTGTTGTCGGCGATGACCTTCTTGCGGAAGTTGGCGTCTTCCTCGTCGGCCACTTTGTTGCCGTAGGCGATCGACTCTTTCATGGCTTCGTTCAGGCCTTTGCGCACGTCGGCCGGCAGGCCATCCCACCACTTGGTGTTGGTGATGACCATGTAGTCGAGCACGCCGTGGTTGCTCTCCATGATGTAGCCCTGCACTTCATGGAACTTTTTGCTGTAGATGTTCGACCAGGGGTTCTCGGTGCCGTCGACCACGCCGGTCTGCAGCGCCTGGTACACCTCGGCGAAGGCCAGTTTCTGCGGGTTGCCACCCACAGCCTTGAACTGCGACTCCAGCACGTCAGACGCCTGGATGCGGAACTTCAGGCCCTTGGCGTCGGCGGGCATGCCCAGCGGCTTGCTGGCCGAGAGCTGCTTCATGCCGTTGTGCAGGTAGCCCAGGCCGGTGATGCCTTTCTTGGTCATGGAATTCAGCAGGGCCTGGCCATCGGCGCTGGCCTGGAAGCGGTTCACCGCGTCGAGGTCGGTGAACAGGAACGGCAGGTCAAAGATCTGCAGTTGCTTGGTGTACTTGCCGAACTTGGCGAGCGAAGGCGCAATGATCTGCACGTCGCCCAGCAGCAGGGCTTCCATTTCCTTGCCGTCGCCGAACAGCTGGCTGTTCGGGAAGACCTGGACTTCGACCTTGCCAGGCAGCTTCTTCTCGGCCAGTTCCTTGAACTTCAGGGCGGCCTGGCCCTTGGGCGTGACGTCGGCCACCACGTGGCTGTACTTGATGACGATGGGCGCAGCCTGGGCGGTCAGGCCCAGGGCGAACAAGGCGGATGCGACGGCGAACTTCAGTTTCATGCGGAATGTCTCCTGAGGGATTAAAAAGTCGGCAAGGCCGGAGCGAACAAGTCAAGGTTACGCAAGCCGACACGGCTCGCCAACTGTGGCGTTCAACAGCCGGGTTTACCCTTATCCGGCCCGGCGCCGGCCCCGGCGCACTCAGGCCCCGATGGCCCGGTGCAGCTCCCGGATCCGGTCCGGGCCGATGCGCTGACCGAGTTCGGCGTGCACCGGCTCCACCACCCGGGCGAGCTCGGCGCGCTGGCGCGCGGTGGGTTCGTGGATGGTGGTGCCGCCCCAGGCCCTGAGTGCGGTCAGGGCCTTTTCCTGCTGTGCACCGGCGATCCGGTTGCCGTAGGCAATGGCTTCACTCAATGCGGTCTGCAGCAGCGCCCGATCGGCTGGGCGCAGCCGCGACCAGAAGCGCTCGCTGGTGATCACCGCGTAGCCGAGGTAGCCGTGGCGGGTCAGCGACAGGTGGGGTTGCACCTCGTGCATGCCCTGCGTCCAGAAGTTGGACAGCGGGTTTTCGGTGCCCTGGACAATGCCTTTGGCCAGCGCTTCGCGCGTGGCGCTGAAGGGCAGGGGCACCGGTCGGGCGCCCAGCGCGCGCATCTGCGCCGCGATCACGCGCGAGCCCTGGACCCGCACCCGCAGACCCCGGAAATCCGCCACTTCGTGCAGAGGCCGGTCGGCGCTCATGTGCTTGAAGCCGTTGTCAAAATAGCCCAGACCCACCAGGCCCAGGCGATGCAGACCGGCCAGCAGCCGATGGCCATACGCGCCCTGGGTCACCCGGTGGACCGCGTCCAGGTGGTCGAACAGGAAGGGCAGGTCGAACACCTCGAATTCTGGAAAACCCACACGACCGAACTTGGACAGCGACGGGGCCAGCATGTCGATGGCGCCGGTGTGCAGGGCCTCCATCTCGTCGCGGTCCCCATAGAGCCGGGCGTCGGGGTACACCTCGACATCGATGCGGCCTTCGGTCCGCTGGAGCACCAGCGCCTGCAGGCGCTGCGCGACCAGGCCCTTGGGCGTGTCCTCCGAGACCACGTGCGAGAAGCGCACGCGCAGCGGACGCTGGCCGGTGAGGCCCGGGGCGTGCAGAGCCGCCGCCGCAACGCTTGCGCCCAGGCGCAGCAAGCGACGGCGTTCAGGGTTCGCGGGGGGAGCCGGGTGGGTCATGACGCCGCTATGCTAGCGGCTGCCCGACCGCTTCGCCATGCCGACCTCGACGCCACAGCGCCCTTTCGACTTCGATCTCCTGTACCGTCAGGCCGTCGATGGGCCGAGTCGTGTGCGCCGAGCCTCCCTGTGGCTCATGGGCCTGCTGGTGCTGTTGCTGACGGCGGTGGTCAGCCTGGTGATCTATCTGCAGCGTTTCGAGCTGGAAGAAGACCAGCGCCGCCAGGCCGCCGACGCGCAATGGGTCGAACAGGGCGCGCGTTTCCAGTTCCGGCGTCTGGAGGAAGACCTGCAGGGCCTGGCCCAGCGTGCACGCGCTGCGGGCGGCTCCGCGGTCGTGACCTCGGGCGATGCGGCGACCCTGGGCCAGCTGATGCGCGGAGAGGGCGTGGTGCTCGACCATGGCTGGTTGCCGCAGGCGGCACCTGCGACCGGATCGGCGATCGTCCAACGCCTGGGCGCCGACGCTGCCACGTCGGCGGAGGCTGCCGACGCGCTGGCCGTGATGCTGGATGTGGCGCGCGGATTGCGGCGGCCGGCGTATGCGGGTCCGCTGGCGGATGCCTCGGGGGTGGCACACCAGGTCTGGCTGGCGGTGCCCCAGTTCGATCAGGGGCGTTACGCAGGCAGTTACCTGGCGCGTCTGTCGCTGGAGCGGGCGCTGGAGGCCCTGGTGCCCGACTGGTTCCTGGCCGACCACACGGTGACCCTGGTGGACCAGAACCGACCCGGTGACGCCGAACAGGGTGATCCCGCTTTCCTGGAGCTGCCGGGCACCGATATCGCGCTGCTGGTGCGCAGCACGGTGTCGCAATCGCCCACGGTGCCCCGCACCTTCTTTGTGGTCGCCATGGTCTGCCTGCTGGGCATGCTCGCCAGCCTCTACGCGCTGCGGCGCGACTTTGCCAAGCGCTTGCGTGTCGAGCAGGCGCTGCAAGCCCAGGTGGTGCTGCGCTCGGCGATGGAGAACGCGGTCACGATCGGGTTGCGGGCCTGGGACACCGAGGGCCGCATCCTGTACGTCAACCGCTCGTTCTGCGAAATGGTGGGTTTCGAGGCCCATGAACTGACCGGGCGCAAGGCGCCGCTGCCCTATTGGCCGCAGTCGCAAATGGACGAACTGGAGATCATCCACCGCAGCATCATCGCGCAGGGCACCGAGCGACAGGGTGTGGAGGTGCAGTTCCAGCACCGCCAGGGGCACCTGGTGGACGTGCTGATCCACGAGGCACCCCTCAAGACCGCCGACGGCACGCCCATCGGCTGGATGAGCTCGGTGCTGGACATCAGCGAGCGCAAGCGCGCTGAACGGGTGGCGGCGCGACAGCAGGAGCGGCTGGAAGCCTCCGGGCGGCTGGTGGCCATGGGCGAAGTCGCCTCGACACTGGCGCACGAACTCAACCAGCCGCTGGGCGCTCTCAGCGGCTTTGCCTCGGGGCTGGTCAACCGGTTGAAGGCCGGACGCATCACGCCCGAAGAAACCCTGGGCGTGGCCGAGCGCATGGAGCAGTTGGCGGCCAAGGCGGGCCGCATCATCCAGCGTGTCAACGCTTTTGCACGTCGACGCGAAATGACGCGCCAGCGCATGGACCTCGTGCCGCTGGTGCGCCGGCTGGTGGAGCCCTTGCAACGCCAGCGCGAACTGACGCTGCGTTTGAACTTGCCTGACGCGCCGGTCTGGATCGACGGCGACGCCCTGCTGCTGGAGCACGCCTTGCTGAACCTGCTGAGCAACGCCGAGCACTGGGCGCGCGAACAGCGCGAACGGCACCCCTGGGTGGCGGTGGCGCTCCAGCGGCGCGACGGCGCCGCCGAACTCACGGTCAGCGACAGCGGCCCGGGCGTCCCGGCCGAACAGCGCGACCACGTCTTCAGCGCCTTCTACACCGCCAAGGACGACGGCATGGGCATGGGGCTGGCGATTTGCCGCTCGGTGGTCGAAGCCCACCATGGACAGATCGAGCTTGGGGCTGCACCGGATGGCGGAGGCGCCTGCTTCTCATTGAAAATCCCGTTGTCTGCCACCGAGCTTTCATGAACACCGCCGAACCTGCCATCCACGTTGTTGACGACGAACCGGACTTTCGGGATGCACTGGCCTGGCTGTTTGATTCGCGCGGGCACGCGGTGCGCACCTGGGCGTCGGGTCAGGCGTTCGTGGACATGGCGCGCGGCATGCAACCCCACTGGACGCCCGCCGTGGTGTTGCTCGACATCCGCATGGAGCCGCTGTCGGGCCTGGCCACGTTCGAAATGCTGGTGCAGATGGCGTGTCCGTGGCCGGTGCTGTTCCTCACCGGGCACGGCGACGTGAGCATGGCGGTGCAGGCGGTCAAGAAGGGTGCCTGGGATTTTCTGGAAAAACCGTTCCAGGACAACGAACTGGTGGACAAGGTCGAGGCCGCGCTGGCCAAGGTGCAGAGCGACGATTCGCGCCTGGAGCAGCGCCTGCGCCAGGCCGTGGCCAGCCTGAGCCAGCGCGAGCGCGAGGTGCTCGACGAACTGCTGCAGGGCCACTACAACAAAAACATCGCTGACCACCTCGGCATCACCCAGCGCACCGTGGAATTCCACCGTGCCAACATTTTCGAGAAGATGGGCGTGGCCTCGGCGGTCGAGCTGGCCCGTCACATGGGGCGCTTCAGACTGACCTAGGAGTCTGCGCGGCAGAAGGAGCATCGGCTGCAACGCGCGACAAACCGGTCTCCTGCGGTACTACCTCCTGCGCCCAGGGGGCCACCCTGGGCTTGTCGGTAGCACCACACGATCCTCGGTTTTCGCGCGTTTCGCTTCGATGCCTTCTGCCGCGCAGACTCCTAGCGGGACGGGGTTGAACGGGCTGGAGGCGTTGGCGCCACGGGCGCGGCCGCCAACGGCAACGACGGATCAAGGGGTCGTGGCTGCGGTGGCTGGGCCTGCACAGCGCGGGGCGGTGGTGGGAGCGGGGTCACCGGCGCGGCCTGCCGTGCCCGGGGTGGCTTGGGCGGCTGCACGGGAGGTGCCTGGATGGCGCGTGGGGGGGGCGGCGGCGGAACCATGGTCTTCACCGGCCGTGTCATGGGTGGCGGGGAGCCCTGAGGTTGGCCAAACACCGACCCCCCGGCCACCGGGGCCTGGACGCACTGCACCTTGAAGTGGTCATACGCCTTGTTTTGACCGGGTTGCTCGATCACCAATGAGGCAACGCCGACGGGGTACCCGGAGACAGCGGTGAACTCCACAATCGGCGTCTTCTTCGTGCCTGGGCCCTCGAACACCAGCTTGCCCGTGCGCTTTTGAGCGGGCGTGCCCGCGTTGGACGGGAAGTTGATCTCGTAATCCACCTCACCGGCGGCATCAGCCTGGATTTCGGCTTGAAACGGCATCGAAGCCGGGCATTGACCGACCATGTTGGGCGACAGTGCCTTCAGTCGGGAGGCCACCACTTCGAGGTGCTTGTTGAAGCTGTTGGCCGGCGACAGTGGCGGCGGCTCCTTGAGTTTCACGTCATCGACGTCGCCCACCGAACCGGCCTTGCACACCACCGTCAACTGGTGCGCCATGGTCTTGGTTTTCCATTCGGCTTTCTCAGGATTCGTCCACCGTCCACACTGCGCAACGCCCGACAGCGTCACCGCTTTTGAGATGGTCTTGTCCTGCGCAAGCACCTGCTGCAGCGTGGCGCCTTGGCCGAGGCGCTGGTTCACCCAAGCCTGGCAGATGGCAGCAGGGTCCAGATCGCCTTTCGCGCTGGCCACGGGCACCTTGAGCACGGTTTCTGTCCAATCAATCTCCTTGTTGTCGCCATTGGGCACCGCGGTATAGGGCGCATTGGGGGTACGTGACAGACCGTTGGCATAGGCATTCCCGAAGGTGACGCGGGTGTCCATAAGAGAATGCGCTTTGGCAAAGTCCTTGCTGCAGCCGGCCTTCATTTCCAGGTGGTAGACGAGTTCGGGCGTGACGATCTCGGTGTGCTTGCCATTGACAGGCCGCACGATCACCCGGCCATCGTTCACATGAATGCCATCGGCATTGCGCACATCGAGGTATTTCACCTCGGCCAATGCGGTGCTGCTCGCACCGATCAGGGTCAGCCCGAGGGCAAGGGGGGTAAGGCATCGGTTCATGGGTTTCTCTCTCCAGGTTCTGTGGGTTGATGCCTGGTGAGTCGATGCGTCAGCGATTTCGGTTCAAACTTTTTTTACCGATGGGTGTGGCAAGGGTGCTCGGCCTGCAACAACCCCCAGCCATAGACCGGGTCGCGGCCTGGAATGCCCAGATCGCGGGCCCCGCGCTGCAGCGCCCGCGGATCGGCGCCAGCGGCCAGCGCCGCACTGACGAATGGGGCCGCATAGGAGCTGCCGCTGCGGTAGACGACGCCGCCATCGTCGGCCGCCACCGGCACATCCACACCGGGCGCCGCCAGCGCAATCGCGTCACCGCGGGGGGCGTGCGGATCGATGCGGCTGGCCAGGTCAACCGAGGTGACCGCCAGAACCGCCGGATGAGAGGCGGGGAACACCACGGCGCTGTCGGGCCCGCCATTGCCGGCGGCCGCCACCAGGACAACGCCCCTGGCACGGGCCCGTTCAAGAACCTCCCCCAACCATCGATTGGCCGGGCCTCCGAGGCTCAGGTTGATCACCCCCACCCGCGCACCCACCAGCCGGTCCACCGCCTGGATCAGCCACTCGGCGGTGGTGTCCACCAGGTCCCCCCGGGCTCGCATCACCACCAGGGCGATGAGCTGCGCGCCGGGCAGGAGCCCCGGGGTGTCCCGCTGCCCCACCAGTACCGAGGCCACCCCCGTGCCGTGCCGCATCGACGCCGGCGGCACGCCCTGTGGCAAAAGGCTCGCCGCTTCGATGCGCGAGCCCAGCAGCAGCGGGTGTTGCAAGAAGATGGGGCCATCGATGAGGCCGATGCGCAATCCTTGTCCACAACCGCTGGCGGCGGGCGCCGGTGGCCACCCCACCATGTCGCGGCTGCGCCTGGCGGGGCTGTCCTGGTCGTCCAGCGGCTGGTAGCGGTGGTTGGCCTCGCCGCCTGCGGCCAGCGTGCGCCAGCGCTGAAAACGCTCATCGTCGGGCGCCCGGTATGTCGAGAGCACCCCCCCGACCGCACCCAGCACCCGCCGCCGCAGCAGCCGCAATCCATCGGCCTGCAGCAGCGCCTGCTGTTGCTGGGCCAGCGCCAAGGTCTCGTGGAAGAAGAGCAGCTCGCCCGGTTCGATGTCCTCCGCTGCCGAGGCCGTGACCACGGGCAAAGCCGGGGCGGGCAAAGCAGGCCGCGGAGGTGGCGAGACGGACGGGGGGCGGCGGGCGTCATCGGCCTGTGCCGGAGGTGGTGACCGAGCGGGCTCGGCGTCGCGGTGCGAAGGGCCGGGCGGGCGGCGCGTGCCTGCGGGGGCCGGGTTGTTGACTTCGTTGGCGGGGGTGGGGGCCGACGGATGGCGCACCACATTGGGCACAGCGGCAGGTGGGCCGCCAGGCGCGCCCGTGGGGTCGGGCAGCGTCTGGGTGGGCGCGCCTGTGGGGTCGCGCGGGATGGTTTCTGACCTGGGCGGCGGTTCGGGTTGCGGACCCGCCTCCCTCAGGGGTTGGCGCTCCGACTGCGCATGCGCCCCTGAGCCACACAGGCATGCCAGCAACAGCCACGGCAGCAAACACCTCATGGGGTCATCACTCCAGCGCCGCACTGTCGACCAGCCCGGGCGCCTGCTTCAGCGCCGCCAGGGCGGCTTCGGCCTGGGCCCGCGGCACCACCACGCGGTAGATGCCGGCAGCGCCTGGGCCGCTGACCACCTCGGCATTGATGCGCATGAGCAGTGCCTGCCACTCGCCCAGGCTGGCTTGCGCATGCGGGCGAACCTGCAGCAGCACCCCGTCCACCGCCGCCTCTTGCGTTGTTCGACCCAAAGGCGCGTAGCCGCCCTCGGTTTGCCATGGGGCCCACATCCACACCGTCTGCACAGCAAACAGCAACGAAGCGGCGATGGCCACCGGGCGCCACCAGGCCTGGTTGGCCGCCGGCCGGCTCGTCACGGGTTCGGCCTCGATCTGGTCACGCAACCGGCGCCAGCCCATCTCGCCTGGGCTGGAAACCGGGTCGTCACGCACGGCAACCCGCAACCGCTCGAGGAACTCGCGCTCGGCGCGCAACCCGGCGTGGGATTCCAGTGCTTCGGTCAGCGGTTTCCGGTCGGCCAAGGGCATCGTGCCATTGACCAGCCAGGGCAGATCCTCTTCGAGGCGTTTGCGGTCGTTCATCGGCTCAGGCATTTCTTGATCGCCTCCTTGGCGTGGTAAACGCGGGACTTCACCGTCCCTATGGGGCGCTGGACCAGCGCAGCAATCGCTTCGTAACCCATGTCTTCAAAGAAAGCGAGGTGCATGATCTCGCGCTGGCCAGAGGGCAACTTGCCCATGCATTCGCGCAAACGGTGCGCCTCCTGTGCGTCAGCCATTGTCTGCTCGGCACGCGGGGTTTCGTCTTCGGCTTCCTCGTCAAGCGGCTCGCTGCCATGGCGCTGGCGCGCGCGCAGGCGGTCCAGCGACTTGAAGCGCGCGATCCCCAGCAACCAGGTGGTGACCGTCGAGCGCCCTTCGAAGCGACCGGCCTGGCGCCACACCTCAAGCATCACGTCATTGAGCACTTCCGCTGCGTCGAAGCGGTCGCCGGTTTGGGCCAGCGCAAAGCGGAACACGCTGCGTTCATGCTGGCGGTAGAAGCGCTCCATGGCGGCCATGCTTCCTTTTGCAATGTCGCCCAGCAAGGGGTCATAGACAGCCGCACTCATGGCATCCACACCTGGCGCAACAGACTCTGACCGATCACCTGCCCTTGCCCGTCAATGGCCACCACGCGCCAACGGTAGCGGCTGGCCGGTTGCAAGCGGCTGCGGATGAGCGTCGACAAGGTCCACCCCGCCTCGCTGACCGGCACCAAGGCGGCAGCCTCCCGCTCGGGCGGCACCGGGGCTCCGCCCTCTGGCGGGTATTGCAGCAATTCAATGAGGTAGGCGCTCGCGCCAGGCATGTCCACCCATTCAAATCGGGTGGTGGGCGTCAGCGTGGCGCCTTCGGCAGGCTGCAGCAACGCCAGTTGTTGTCGCACGAGCGGACCGAGCACCTGGTACAGCAAGGGTTCCGGTTGCGTGGTGAACGCGGGCTCACGTATCGCCAGGCGAACCAGCGTGCGCCCGGTGCTCTGTGTGGGCAGCGGTGGGCTCTCCAGCGTCATCGGCATGCCCCCGCTCACGTATTGCCGGAACGATTTGAGTGGGCGGTAGAGCGGCTCGCCCTGCCGTCCCGAGCCGTCGGCAATCTCCCATCGGGCGTCCAGCCAGCCAGCCCCATCGAGCCGAACTGTCGCCACCGCCCGCAAGGGTTCACCCTGAGGCACCTGGGTGACGCGGCTGGCATTGTCGAAGTGCATGTCGATGTGCGCGACCAGCAGGCCACTGCCGGGCGAGGTGCTCAACGAGAGCCGCGTCGATGCAGCCACCGCAACCCCGGGGTTGGAGCTGTCGGTGAAAGAGCGCTCGACAATCACGCCAGCGCTGCCCAACCGGTAGGCCCGGTAGGCCACGGACGCCGGCAGCCTGAGCGGCTCCGAGAAGACCAACGTTCCGCCCGCCACCACCGAACGAGCAAGGCGGCTGCTCTGGGTGTCGATGACCGTGCCCGAAAGGGTCTTCACCAGCAGCTGGGAGGAAGAGACGGTCACCGGCTTGGCAGGGACAGACGCGGGCGTGTAGTCAACGCGCCAGGTCAGCGAGCCACGGGCGCCTTGCCCCATCAACAGCGCCTGGGAGCTGCTGCTGACCTGAACCACCAGCGGAACCCGCCGCACGACGGGCGGATTGACCACACGCACGGGCGGGGTCGTGACCGGGGGCATCGCCACCGGCGGTGTCCCTGGCGAAGGTGGGGTTCCCGGCGGGGGAGCCGTTTGCGCCCAGCCCGACACGTGCAGCGCAGCGGTAGCACAAACCATCAGAATCCAGCGTTTCATGTTCAGCCTTAGTCCCGCGTCGCGGCGGGCAATGTCATCGTTAACCCGAGGAAGACCTGATTGCCTCGCCCGGAACGGGAGAGGTCGAGTGCATCCTCGAAGTCCTGCAGCGAATACGACAACCGAAGATCCCAGCCAGCGCTGTTGAGACTGGCCTTGCGCAAGCGCCAGATCAACTCGCCGACGGCGAATCGGTTGGTTTCGCGGTGTGAGTCGGCCGTACGCCGCGCAAGGTTCACCCCGATGTTCAGATTGCCCAGGAATCGATCGGGTATGAACGCGAAATCCGTGAACAGGCTGGCCGTGCGCTCGGTCTGGCGCTCCTGCCCGACCAGGCTCATCGACCGGGACCACTCCACTTGCGGCCCCACCGTCCAATGCTCGGCCAGGACGCCCTGGGCGCCCCAGCTCAAAGTGTGCGAGGACGTTGACAAACTGGGCACGGACACATCGGTGTAGCCGCCGCGACCCACACCTACACTGGTGCTCCAGGCGCCATGATCCAACACGGCACTGAGCACGCTCTGCCACTGCCGGTTGTCGACCTCGGTGCCGACGAAGTTGGCCGGTGTGCTGCGCTGGCGCTGGCGCACCTGCGACAGGCTGAGCGACAACGACGGATGCCCATACCAAGGCGCCTCACCCTCGGGCACGGGTGCCCACGCAAAGGACGTTTCGGCCTGCCTGGAGCCCACGCTGGGCAGATCGGGCAAGTGGTTGGCATTGGTGAACTGGTACAGGTAACTGCCCGAAGCCAACCAGGGGCCTGACCGCCAGTTGGCGCGCAGGCGGTTCATCACCTGATCGGTGGGCAAACCGAGGTAAGCCACGCTGCGAAAGAAGCTGCCCACCACACGGTGATCAAACCCCAGCGCCCAGGCACTGCCATCGCCCACGGGCTCCGGCATCCAGTCGAGTGAGATCGTGTGTGCCCTGTCGTTTTCGCGCCCCTTGTCCGATCCCTTGGGGGCCTGGTTGTCCCAGTTATAGGTCGAACCGGCCAGCTCGGCATGGGCGCGCACGCGATCATGGTTCCACGACGCCTGCCCCGCCACCGACCAGGTTTGCCCGCGGTGCAACGATTGGGCGTCAAGTGACAAGGGCTGCTCCACATCGTTGCCCTCGCCATTCACCATGGCAGCCGTCATGGAAAAGCCGCGCCCGCCACCCAACGCCCAGTCATGTTCCAGCACCACCCCAGTCACCCGGTGGTCGGTCTGGGACAGACCGGTGATGTCGCTGGCACCCACCTGGGGCTCGCTGCGCATGGCAAAACCGCTGAGCACCGAGCCTTCGCCAAACGCCATGCGGCCCGACAAGCCCCGCCGCATCACATCGGTGTAAATCAGGCTTCGGTAGTCCAGGCGGTGGTGACCCAGCCGCACCTGGGCACGCCCCGCATCGGCGTGCACCAGGTATTCACCCAGATCGGCGGTATTGCCTGAGGGATTGGCATCACCGCGCGTGTTGACCCACAAGTCGGCGTTTGCCCGCAAATCGAAACCCTCGGCCTCCCGCTGCACGCGCACCTGCGCGGCGCCCTCGCTTTGGGTGCCGCGCGGCGCCTGACTCACCAAAGCACCGCTGTTGAGCGCCAGACTGCTCAGACTCAGCACCGAATTGGCCTGGGCGCGCCAGACCGGCTCGCCCGCGATGCGCAATGGCCATCGCCCCCATTCCTCCAGGCTGCCATCGGGCGCAGCGTAGACCACCCTCAACTCATGTTCGCCCGCGGTCAGCGGCATGGGCATCACGATCCGCGCCCCGCCCGCCGTCCTGGCCACCAGCGCGGTCACATCGACCCCGTCGAGCTCGAAGCTCAACCGGGTCCAGTGGGGCCGCATGGCTTCCTCCGCCCAGGCAAGCTCAATCGGCTCCTTGGGCAAAAAGCCATTGGGCGAACCGCGCAACTGCATGGACACGCCACTGGCACTCGCCGTCGAAGCCGCGCCAAGCAGGCAAGCGCCAAGCCAGACAACCTGGCTGGCTGAACGGAACGCCGCTTTGAGGCGCCCGCCCCGCCACCGGTTGCCCAGAACACACATGCTCAATCCTCCTCAATAGTGGCCACGCTCCCACGGGTCAACCCATTTGGCGCGCAGTATAGGTTCGCTGCTCAACAGGTTGAGTCGGCTGGAAACGGCTTCAGGTTCAAACCGCCAGCAAATATTTTTTTGAGCGCATGTTTCAGTCAAGAGAAATCAAGCGAGCCGCAGACCACCCCAGTGGTTTGAGTAGCACACCGCCCCCGTCCACCAAGGGGGTGCGCCAGACTCCGGTTTCATTGACAAGCTGTTCGCGGGAACCGGCACTGGGCCAAGGCCTTCTCAATCGATAAACAGAGTGTGCCTTCATCGGCCGGCTTCACGAAGAACCCTTTGAGCGAGGCGGATCGATGCCGGATCTTGACCGATACCTCAATGCGACGGAGGCATTCTCGCAATCTGGCGGGTGTCAGATCTGACGCGCGAATCGTGACACCGCCAGCCAGATCAACCACCCGACTGGCGTTGTCAAATTGATCCCAAGCGAAGGGGATCACCACTTGGGGAACCCCAGACCGAAACGCCTGCGCCACGGTTCCGATGCCACCGTGATGCACAACGGCGTGGACATGGGAAAGCAAGGTACTCAGCTCGACGAAGGAAGTCCAATGAATGGACTCAGGCAGCGGATGGGGCAGCTGCTCCGGGCAGGGGGTCAAGAAAATCGCTCGCTGCGCCCTCTCCTGAACCACTTGCGAGGCGACACGAAAAAACGTTTCGGCATGGCGGTTTGAAGAACCCGGCATGAACAGGATCGGCGCCTCACCGCGTGCCAGGAAGTTGTGAAGATCCCCCAATGCAGCCTCTCGAGTTGCGGTGGGCACAAACTGGAAGTCACCCTCCACCAAAGGAGAAGGCCAATCGGGTTGCGAAGGGGCAAACCAACTGGGAAACAAGGTGAGCGAAAGATCCGGTGACTCGGCGACATGTGGCAGGTAGGACCGTATCGGTGCAAGTCCCAGGCTTCGGCGAGCCAGGTTGGTTTGAAAGGCAGCCACCGGATCCACAAAGAACCGGTCAATGGTTTTCAGAATGACGCTCTTGGCTGCGCCAGGCATCCAGGCAGGAACGGACAGGGCGCCCAGCGCCATGGGGCCGCGCATCGTTCTGAGCATTGAAGGCGTGAGATACCCCGCCGTCACCGACTGCACCAGGCCAAGTTCCCGCGCGATGACGGCAGCGGGCACCGAGAACGGGTGCGCGATCAGTTGAGTGCGCCCGTGGCCGACCGACTCACTGATGACACGGCATGCTTGTTGAAGGCTCTCGCCATACCCGTCAAACAGCGTTCGAAATCCTTTGACCGGATGGGTGATCCGGGGGTCGGCCAGCCGCCTCTTCAACCCACCCCGCTCACCAAAGAACTTTCGCGGGAAGCGAAACGGCGACAACAGTGCTTGTGAATCGATATGGGCAATCAACAGAACATCGCGCCCCCTTTTCGCGAAGGTTTCTGCGAGCGCCGCGAACGGCAGGATGTCGCCTGCGGTTCCCACCGTCAAAAAGACCATCCGCGCCGGGGTTGCTTCGTCCACCAAATCGCTTTGGCAAGGCGCGCGCGCATCGGTTTTCCCCTGACCGTTCATGGCTTCAGCTCGTAGGGATAGTCCAGTTTCAAACCAGTGGGAAAACCCTCGGCGTCCAGCGGCGCGTTGGTGCCCATGGACGAGTAAAGCACGCTGCCTTCTGTCGCGAACACATACCGGGTGACTTTGTTGTTGGTGTGAGTCAGCGCGAGCTTGTCAGCGGCTCTGCCGGAGGCGGTCGTCGTGCCCGCCAAGGCTACGAGCGGGAAAGTGCCCGACTCACCCCCCAAAGGTTTGCCCTGGCACGTGGCATTGCCGTAGATGTACGCCTTCAACTCTCCCGTCGCGGTGGTGGTGGTCGCCTTGGCAAACGACCACGTGTAGCTCACCCACTTGTTGGCTCCACCGGAAGCACACGCACCCACCCAGGTTCCGACGTATTTGTCGATGGGATCGCTGGGCGTGTCCGCACCGCCGCCACCACACGCCGACAACAGAACACCGCAGGCCCATGTCAACGGGATGGCTTTAAAAATTCTCTTCATTGCATTTCGGTTCATTTCGAATTTCTCTCGTTTCTCTTGCGTCAATGGTTTCAGTTTGGTTGTGCGCCCACGAGCGCATTGCATGCGGTTTGGCCAGGCCCTGCAGGCGACCTCAATGGCGGTGGTAGCCGTCGCGCCATCTCCCAAAGAGGCGCGCCGCCGGATCGACCACCGCCCCAGCGATCCGGTTCAAACCGGTGGCTGAGGTCAATTGATTCATTGCGGTCAGCGTCTTCCAGGCAGATTGGCCAGACGCCGCTTTAGGCCCCTTGGCTTGCCGCCATCGGGTGCCCGTGCACCCCTTGTCGCCCAGAAAATCCATGCTCGATCCTCTTCAAGATCGCCACTCACCCGGGGGCCAAACCCATAGGCCGCACGGAACAGGTGAGGGCATCACGGCATGTGTCGTGAGAAACCTCGTTTCGGTTCATTTGGCTTGATGCCCAAGGCCTTGCAGCTCATGGCGAACAACGCGAACGGCATGCAGAGGCCCTTGTTGGCGAGCAGGCGCTGGATGCGCACACCCCGTGTCGCGGAGCGCGCCACGGCCGCTAGAAGGAAGTCCACCGCAGAGCCCGTGCGTTCGTCGGCGCGCATCTGCGCGGAGCCCACACGGCTGTGGTCGTCGATGGCCACGGGGGCGAGCTGCAGCCCATGAGGCCATGTCTCCGCCGGCCTCGGACCGACGGCACTACTTGCGGGTGGTCCTAACGCTGACGCCAGCGGCCGACTCTTTCTGTGGGTGCTGAAGCGTGGTGTCGCCAGCCTCACAGAAGCCGTCGGGTGAACAACCTCTTGAAGTCACCACTGGTGGCCTCCCCCTCTCCGGCGCGCCTTCGGCGCTTGGAGGTGGACAACACCTGCGGCCTGGCAAAGCCGCGTTCCGCGGTGTTGGGGGGCTGGACTTCCCCTCTATCGCCGAACCGCGTGTCTCGGCCGCAGGGGGGTGTTCACTTGTAGCTCCGCGCGTCCTCGATGACCTTGCCGTCGTTGGGCAGGCTGCCGGGTCGCACCACCTGCACCTGACCACGCAACTTGGTCACCTCGCGGATGGCGGTCTCCAGTTGTTCGCGCAGGCCGTCGTTCACCTCCACGGCCTCGACCTGCAGACACATCTGGTCGTTGGCCATTTCACCGCTGACCACCAGCCGGGCCTTTTGCACCTGCGGAAAGCGGCGCGTGATCTCGGCCACCTGCGAGGGGTGCACAAACATGCCCTTGATCTTGGTGGTCTGGTCGGCGCGGCCCATCCAGCCCTTGATGCGTGGCGCGGTGCGGCCGGTGGGGCAGGTGCCGCTCAGGATCGCTGAGAGATCGCCTGTGCCAAAACGGATCAGCGGATAGGCCGGGTTGAGCGAGGTCACCACCAGCTCGCCCACCTCGCCATCGGGCACGGGTGTGCCGGTGCCCGGACGCACGATCTCCACGATCACGCCTTCATCAAGCACCAGGCCTTCGCGCGCGGTGGTTTCATAGGCCACCAGGCCGAGGTCGGCGGTGGCGTAGGTCTGGTACACGTCCACACCGCGTTCCTTGAACCAGGCGGTCAGGCTCGGTGGGCAAGCCTCGCCGCCGACCGAGGCCTTGGTCAGGCTGGGCAGGGAGATGCCGGCCTCGGCAGCTTTCTCCAGCAGGATGCGCAGGAAGCTCGGTGTGCCGGTGTAGGCATCGGGCTTGAGGTCCACCATCGCTTCGAGCTGTTGTTCGGTCTGGCCGGTGCCGGCCGGGAACACGGTGCAACCCACCGCGTGCGCGCCCGACTCCAGGATGAACGCGCCCGGTGTCATGTGGTAACTGAAGCTGTTGTGCACCAGCTCGCCAGAGCGGAAGCCCGCGGCGAACAGGGCGCGGCCGGCGCGCCAATAGTCCTTGCTCGCGCCTTCGGGTTCGTAGATCGGACCCGGCGATGCGAAGACCCGCGACATGGCCGGCCCCCGCACCAGCGCCGAGAAGCCACCAAAAACGTCGTGCTGCCGCTTGGCCTTCTGACGCTCCAGCAACTCGCTCTTGCGCGTGACCGGGATGCGGGTCAGCGCGGCGCGGCTGTTGATGGCCGAGACGTCGATGTCGCGCAGGATGTCGGCGAATGCCGCGCTGTTCTGTTTGGCGTGGGCCAGTTGACCGGGCAGTGCCGCCATCTGAGCGGCTTCACGGTCAGCGGGCGATCGGGTTTCCAGAGCATCGAAAAAGTCGGTCATATTCAAAACCACAAAAGGTGGAAAGAGGTATCTCAACCCGGGAACGCGGTGGAGCCGGCTTTGCCGGTCCACTCGCGTTGCCCCCGTGAGGGGGTGACGCCGAAGGCGGCGCGGGGGAGGGCCATCAAGCGAGCCAACGCTTCCTGCGCTTGTAGCTCTTCACGTCCTTGAAGCTCTTGCGTTCGCCGCCGCCCATGCCGAGGTAGAACTCTTTGACGTCTTCGTTGTTGCGCAGGTCCGAGGCCAGGCCATCCATCACAATGCGGCCCGATTCCATGATGTAGCCGTAGTCGGCGTACTTCAGCGCCATGTTGGTGTTCTGTTCGGCCAGCAGGAAGGTGACCTTTTCCTTGGTGTTGAGGTCCTTCACGATCTCGAACACCTCTTCCACGATCTGCGGCGCCAGGCCCATCGAGGGCTCGTCCAGCAGCACCACGCTGGGGTTGGCCATCAGCGCGCGGCCGATGGCGCACATCTGCTGCTCGCCGCCCGAGGTGTAGGCCGCCTGCGAGGTGCGGCGTGTCTTCAGGCGCGGGAAGTAGTTGTAGACCTTCTCCAGGTTGCGCGCGATCTCGGCACGGTCGGTGCGCGTGTACGAACCCGTCATCAGGTTTTCTTCGATCGTCAGGTGGGCGAAGCAGTGGCGACCTTCCATCACCTGCACCACGCCGCGGTTCACGAGGTCGGCGGGCGTGAGGTTTTCAATGCGTTCGCCACGCAGCTCGACGCTGCCCTTGGTGACCTCGCCGCGCTCGGCCTTGAGCAGGTTGGAGATGGCGCGCAGCGTGGTCGTCTTGCCCGCACCGTTGCCACCCAGCAGCGCGGCGATCTTGCCTTCGGGCACGTTGAGTGAAACGCCCTTCAGCACGAGGATCACGTGGTTGTAGATGACCTCGATGCCGTTGACGTTGAGAACGATGTTGGGAGTCGTCATGGTGTGTTCCTTGGGAGCCATTCGAAAGACCGAGCGAGCCGGCCTTTCGGATGGCGGCTGGCGAACCAGCCGCGATCACGTTTCACACATCCGCAGCGAGCGCGGTAGCCCCAGCAAGGGATGCCGCCGGGCCGGCTTGGCCGGACGGCTGGCATCCCCCCCCTTGAGGGGGTCGCGCGGATCGCGGCGGGGTGGGCTCAGCTCTGGCAGTCCTGACCCGTGCGTCGGGTCAGCTTCTTCTCGGCGGCATACTTGTCGGCCGCGGCCTTGACCATGGGCTTGATGATCTGTTCATCGGCCTGGTACCAGTCGCTGCTGAACTGCCACTTGCTGCCGTCCCAGGTGTGGATGCGGGCCCAGTTGGCGCCCATGTGGTCCTGGCAGCTGGTGGACACCGGGCGCAGCACGCCCTTGAAGCCCAGTGCATCCAGCTTGGCCTGCGTCAGGTTCAGGTTCTCATAGCCCCAGCGAGCCTGCTCGCCGGTGATGATCTTGCCTTTGCCGTATTTCTCCTGGGCCTGGCGCACACCTTCGACGGCGAACATGGCGCTGAAGAGGCCGCGCATGTAGAGCACATCGCCGACTTCTTCCTTCGGACCGGTGCCCTGGCCTTTGGCGTGCAGCTTCTCCAGCACTTCCTTGACCACGGCCGAACCTTTCTCGGCGCCGTGTTGCATGGTGATGGCGTTGTAGCCCTTGGCGCCCATGCCGACGTCTTTCACATCGGGCTCAGCACCGGCCCACCACACGCCGTAGATCTTCTCGCGCGGGTAGCCGGTGGCCTGGGCTTCCTTGAGCAGGGTGGAGTTCATCACACCCCAACCCCAGTTGATCACGTAGTCCGGGCGGCTCTGGCGGATCTGCAGCCAGGTGGACTTCTGCTCCACACCCGGGTGGGTCACAGGCAGCAGGGTCAGCTTGTAGCCGTGCATGGCGGCACGTTCCTGCAGGATGGGGATGGCTTCCTTGCCGAACGGGCTGTCGTGGTAGACCAGCGCGATGTGCTTGCCCTTCAGGTTGGCCACGCCGCCGAGCTTCTTGGCGATGTCCTGGATGATCACGTCGCCCGCCACCCAGTAGGTGCCGGCGAGCGGGAAGTTCCACTTGAACACGCCGCCGTCGGCCGACTCGCTGCGGCCGTAACCGGCGGTGATCAGCGGGATCTTGTCGTTGGGGGCTTTTTCGGTCAGCGCGAAGGTGATGCCGGTGGACAGCGGCTGGAACACGGTGGCGCCTTTGCCCTTCAGGCGCTCGTAGCACTCCACGCCGCGGTCGGTGGCGTAGCCGGTTTCACACTCTTCGTACGACAGCTTCACGCCGTTGATGCCGCCGCGGGCATTCACCAGTTTGAGGTAGTCCACATAGCCGTTGGCGAAGGGCACGCCGTTGGGTGCGTAGGCGCCGGTGCGGTACACCAGCACCGGGAAGAACTGCTCTTTGGCCTGGGCCATGGCAGCGGTGGAGACCAGTGCGCCCGAGAGGGCGGCGCAGGCCATGGATACCGAGAGAGCAAGGTTACGCAGCTTCATTTCGTTTGTCTCCTAAGGAAAAAACCAACACACAAAAACCAACCCGAGGGCCCGTCAGTTCACCCCGCCCGCAGCGCTGGCGCATCGGGCATTTCCCCATGGGGGATCACCCTGAGGCGCCGCCGGCCACGACCGTGCGGACATCAGTGCGGGAAAGGCCACAACCGCAACTTCTGTTTGCCGATGCTCCAGAGCTTCGCCAGCCCATGGGGCTCCACGATCAGGAACCACACGATGAGCGCACCGAAGACCATGAATTCCGTGTGCGAAATGCCGGCGGTGGAAATTTCGACGCCAAACATCGCACCCAGCGCAGGCAGGAACTGGTTCAGAAAAATCGGCAGCACCACGATGAAGGCCGCGCCGAAGAAGCTGCCCATGATGGAACCCATGCCGCCGATGATCACCATGAACAACAACTGGAACGAGCGGTCAATGGAGAACGCCGCTGGCTCCCAGGAGCTCAGGTGAACGAAGCCCCACAGGCCGCCAGCCACACCGATGATGAACGAGCTGACCGCGAACGCGCTGAGCTTGGCGTACATCGGGCGGATGCCGATCACCGCGGCGGCCACGTCCATGTCGCGGATCGCCATCCATTCACGACCAATGGCCGAGCGCACCAGGTTCTTCGCCAGCAGGCCGAACACCACCAGGAAGGCCAGGCAGAAGATGTATTTCTGCAGCGGCGTCTGGATCGCGAAGCCGAACACCTGCAGGTTGGACACCGAGACCGAGCCCGAGGCGTTGTTGTTGGTGAACCAGCCGATGCGCAGGAACGCCCAGTCGCAGAAGAACTGCGCCGCCAGCGTGGCCACCGCGAGATACAGCCCCTTCACCCGCAGGCTGGGGATGCCGAAGAACATGCCCACCAGCGTGGCGAAGAAGCCACCCGAGAGCAGGGCGATGATCAGCGGCATGCCCTCGATGCGGATGTAGGTGTTGTAGGCCATGTAGGCCCCCACCGCCATGAAGGCGCCCGAACCCAGCGAAATCTGGCCGCAGTAGCCCACCAGGATGTTCACGCCCAGAGCGGCCAGCGCCAGGATCAGGAACGGGATCAGGATGGCGCGGAACATGTACTCGTCAGCCAGCATCGGCACACCGATGAAGGCGAAAGCGATCAGCGCGAGGATGGCCCAGCGGTCCTGCGCGATCGGGAAGATCTGCTGGTCGGTGCGGTAGGAGGTCTTGAATTGACCGTTTTCACGATAGAACATGTTTTTCTTCCTTACACGCGGTCAATGATCTTTTCACCAAAGAGGCCCTGCGGCCGGAACAGCAGGAACACCAGCGCCAGCACATACGCAAACCAGATCTCGATGCCTCCGCCCACATAGGGGCCGAGGTACACCTCGGAGAGCTTCTCGCCCACGCCGATGATCAGGCCGCCGATGATGGCGCCGGGCACCGAGGTGAGGCCGCCCAAAATGATCACGGGCAGCGCGCGCAGGGCCACCGTGGTGAGCGAAAACTGCACGCCCATCTTGGAGCCCCAGATGATCCCGGCCACCAGCGCCGTGATCCCGGCCACGAACCAGACGATGACCCAGATGCGGTTGAGCGGGATGCCGATGGACTGCGCCGCCTGGTGATCGTCGGCCACGGCGCGCAGCGCGCGTCCGGTGCTCGTCTTCTGGAAGAACAGCGACAGCACCACCACCAGCAAGGCCGCCACGCAGGCCGCATAGACGTCTTCCAGGTTCACCAGCACGCCCCCTTCGAACATGCCTTCGAGCAGGAAGATCGGGTCCTTGGGCATGCCGACGTCGATCTGGTAGATGTCCGAGCCGAAGATGGTCTGACCCAGGCCGTCGAGGAAGTAGGTGATGCCCAGCGTGGCCATCAGCAGCGTCACGCCTTCCTGGTTCACCAGGTGGCGCAGCACCAGGCGCTCGATCAGCCAGGCCAGCACAAACATACAGGCCGCCGCGACGGCGAACGCGAGCACGTTGCCGAGGAACTTGTTGTCCATGCCCAGCCATTCCGGGATCCACTGGGAGAAGCGGGCCATGGCCAGCGCAGCGAACAGCACCATCGCGCCCTGCGCGAAGTTGAAGACACCCGACGCCTTGTAGATCAGCACAAAGCCCAGCGCCACGAGCGAATACAGCATGCCGGCCATCAGGCCGCCCAGCAAAGTTTCAAGAAAGAATGCCATCTTGTTGTCTCCGTGTTCAGTGGCTCGTACCGAGGTAGGCGCTGATGACTTCTTCGTTGTTGCGCACTTCTTCTGGTGTGCCGTCACCGATCTTCTTGCCGTAGTCCAGCACCACCACGCGGTCGGAGATGTCCATCACCACGCCCATGTCGTGCTCGATGAGCACGATGGTGGTGCCGAACTCGTCGTTCACGTCGAGGATGAAGCGGCTCATGTCCTGCTTTTCTTCCAGGTTCATGCCGGCCATGGGTTCGTCGAGCAGCAGGACCTGCGGCTCCATCGCCAGGGCGCGCCCGAGGTCCACGCGCTTCTGCAGGCCGTAGGGCAGCTGGCCCACGGGCGTCTTGCGGAAAGCCTGGATTTCCAGGAAGTCGATGATGTGTTCGACGAACTCGCGGTGCTGTTCTTCTTCGCGCTGCGCCGCTCCGAGGCGCAACGCCTGCTGGAACAGGTTGCTCTTGATGCGCAGGTTTCGGCCGGTCATGATGTTGTCGATCACGCTCATGCCCTTGAACAGCGCCAGGTTCTGGAAAGTGCGCGCGATGCCCATCTCGGCCACCTGCCGGCTGTTCATGTGCTTGAAGGTCTGGCCGCGGAAGCTGATGCTGCCTTCTTGCGGCGAATACACGCCGTTGATGCAGTTGAGCATGGAGCTCTTGCCCGCACCGTTGGGGCCGATGATGGCGCGCACTTCGTGTTCCTTCACGTTGAAGGAAATGTCGGTCAGCGCCTTCACGCCGCCGAAGCGCAGGCTGATGTTTTGCACGTCGAGGATGACGTCGCCGATTTTTTTTGTCATGCCGCTGCTTTCACGGGAGCAAAGGTCTTGGCATCGCGGACCTGCAGCGTGGCGCTCACGCTGCCGGTGCGGCCGTCTTCGAACTTCACCTGGGTTTCGATGTACTGCTCGGTCTTGCCGCTGTAGAGGGCGTCGACCAGCACGCTGTATTTGTCGGCGATGAAGCCGCGGCGGACCTTGTTGGTGCGGGTCAGTTCGCCGTCGTCGGCGTCGAGCTCCTTGTGCAGCACCAGGAAGCGGCTGATCTGGCTGCCGGCCAGCAGCTCGTCGCGGCTCAGGTCGGCGTTGACTTTTTCAACACACTCGCGGATCAGCTCGTAAACCTCGGGCTTCTGCGCCAGATCGGTGTAGCCGGCGTAGGGCAGGTTGCGGCGCTCGGCCCAGTTGCCCACGGCCTCGAAGTCGATGTTGACCATCACGCAGACCTTCTCGCGCTGGTCGCCGTAGGCCACCACCTCCTTGATCTGCGAGAAGAACTTGAGCTTGTTCTCCACGTACTTGGGCGCGAACATGGCACCGTCGTTGGCGCCGCCCTTGATGCGGCCCACGTCTTTCACGCGGTCGATGATCTTCAGGTGACCGCTGGCGTCGATGAAGCCCGCGTCGCTGGTGTGGTACCAGCCGTCGGCTGAGAGGACCTCGGCCGTGGCCGCGGGGTTCTTGTAGTACTCCTTGAGCAGGCCGGGCGACTTCACCAGGATTTCGCCGGTGTCGCTGAGCTTGATTTCCACGCCTTCGCAGGGCACGCCCACGGTGTCGGCGCGCGCTTCGTGGTCGGGCTGCAGGCAGACGAACACGGCCGTTTCGGTCGAGCCGTAGAGTTGCTTGAGGTTGATGCCGATGGAGCGGTAGAAACTGAACAGATCGGGGCCGATGGCTTCGCCCGCCGTGTACGCCACGCGCACGCGACTCAGACCCAGGCTGTTGCGCAACGGGCCGTACACAAAGAGGTTGCCCAGCGCGTACTTGATGCCGTCCATGAAACCGATGGACTTGCCGTCCATCTTGGTCGGTCCGACGCGGCGCGCCACGTCCATGAAGGCATGGAACATCTTGCGCTTGAGCGTGCCCGCGTCTTCCATGCGGATCATCACGGTGGTGAGCAGGCCCTCGAACACCCGCGGCGGCGCGAAGTAATACGTGGGGCCGACTTCCTTCAGGTCGATGGTCACGGTGGCGCCCGACTCGGGGCAGTTCACCACGTAGCCGGCCACCAGCCACTGCGCATAACTGAAGATGTTCTGCCCGATCCAGGCCGGGGGCAGGTAGGCCAGCACCTCGTCGTTTTCTGTCAGCTTGTCGAAGCGCGCGCCGACGGCGGCGCGGTTGATCAGCGTGTTGTGGGTGTGCACCACGCCCTTGGGGTTGCCGGTGGTGCCCGAGGTGAAGAACATCGCGGCCACATCATCGGGCTGGGCCATCTCCACCTGTTCGATGAACAGCTGCGTGTGGATTTTGGCGAACGCCTGACCAGCGCCGATCAGTTCTTCCAGCGCCGCCAGGCCGGGCTGGTCGTAGTTGCGCAGACCGCGTGGATCGTCATAGAACACGTGCGTCAGCTGCGGGCAGCGGTCGCGGATTTCGAGCATCTTGTCGACCTGCTCCTGGTCTTCCACCACCGCGAAACGCACCTCGGCGTTGTTGATGGGGAACACGCATTCGGCACCCACGGCGTCCTGGTACAGCGGCACGGGAATCGCGCCCAGCGACTGCGCCGCCAGCATGGTGGCGTAGAGGCGCGGGCGGTTGGCGCCGATCACCACCATGTGTTCACCGCGCTGCAGGCCGGCCTGGTGCAGGCCGCAGGCCACCGCTTCCACCAGTTGCGCCATCGCGGCCCAGGTGGTGGTCTGCCAGATCCCGTATTCCTTCTCGCGCATGGCCGCCGCTGTGGGGCGGCGTTTCGCGTGTTCCAGCAAGAGCCGGGGGAAAGTCGTTTGCATTGCAAGTCTCCAGATGCGGGGCGGGCAGCGGTGCTGGGCCAGGGGGCATTCAGTCACACCCGTTCAAATCATTCTGGGGCGGATGTTAGGCAGATGTTTGACGTTATGTTGTCAGTGCGACGACAATTGAAGGGTCTGCCCTCCTAGGACTTTCCCTAGTTCTTTGTACTGCTCATGAGCAACTTCACCCCCAGCCGGACCGGCTCCCAGTTGCGGGAGCGTGCCCGCGCACCCACCGTGCAGGAGCTGTCGCAGATCCCCTGGCTGCAGGCCTTGAGCGAGGGCGAACGCGCACGGGCCGAAGACGCACTCGTCGTGAGCGAGGCGCAGGCGGGCGACTTCATCTGCCGCATCGGCCGGCCGGTCACCTACTGGTTCGGTCTGGTCGATGGCCTGCTCAAGATGAGCAACGACGACTCGCAGGGCCCCGTGATCACCTTCACCGGCGTGGCGCCCGGCGGCTGGTTCGGCGAAGGCACCGTGCTCAAACACGAGCAGTACCGCTACAACATCCAGGCCCTGCGCAAGAGCCGCGTGGCCGGCCTGCCGGTCGAGACTTTCGACTGGCTGCTCGACCACTCGCTCGGCTTCAACCGTTTCGTGATGCACCAGCTCAACGAGCGCCTCGGCCAGTTCATCGCCGCACGCGAAATCGACCGTCTGAACAACCCCGATCTGCGCGTCGCGCGCAACCTCGCGGCCCTGTTCCACCCGCTGCTCTCGCCCAACGTGGGCGGCGTCCTGCGCATCACCCAGCAGGAGCTGGCCTACCTGGTGGGCCTGTCGCGCCAGCGCGTGAACGAAGCCCTCGCCGCGCTCACGGCCAAGGGCTGGATCCGGGTCGAATACGGCGGCGTGCGGGTGCTGGATCTGCCAGCGCTGCGCTCGGGGGCGCTCGACGGCCGTTCTGACTGAAAAGTTGCATAGGCCATGGGCACGTGATCTGGGATGATCCCCCCCATGACCACCGACAAAAAGCCCAGCACGCTCAAGCTCAACCCGGGCGCTGCGAAGAAATCCAAGGCCGACCCGTTTGCGCCGCGCCGCGCCCCCGTGCGCCCGCCCGGCCCGGCCCGCGCCAAGAGCGTTTCAGCCTCCGCGCCCAAGCCACCGCGAGAGCCTTCGCCCGGCTACGGCGCCCAACGATCCGGCCCCGACGGCGAACGCACCGAGCGCCCGCGCTACGGGGCCGACCGCCCTGGCAGCGAACGACCCGCCGGCCCACGCCCCACCGGCGACCGCCCGCGCTCCGGTCCCGGAGCTGCACCGCGCGGCGACGACCGCGGCTGGAGCGAGCGCCCGGCGCCACGCCGCGCCGATTCCCGCGACCAGCCCCATGGTGCGGGCGACCGTCCGCAGCGCGCGTCGGCCCCCGCGCCGCGCCCGGTGCAGCCGCACCGGCCCGACCTCGCCCGCGTCGGCAATGTGCGCGGTGAAGTGCGACTCAACAAACGCATGGCCGACCTCGGCCTGTGCTCGCGCCGCGAGGCCGACGAATGGATCGCGCGCGGCTGGGTGCTGGTCAATGGTGAACCGGCCGTCATGGGCATGCCCGTGGCGCCCGACGCCCAGGTGGAAGTGTTGCCCCAGGCGCGCCACCAGCAGGCCGGCCAGGTGACGATCCTGCTGCACAAGCCCATGGGCTATGTGAGCGGACAGCCCGAAGACGGTCACGAAGCCGCCGCCACGCTGATCGGCGCGCCCAGCCAGTGGCGCGGCGATGCCCGCCACCCGGCCGACGGCCGCCGCTTCGCCCCCGAACACACCCGCGGCCTCGCGCCCTGCGGCCGGCTCGACATCGACTCCGTGGGCCTGCTCGTGCTCACGCAGGACGGCCGCATCGCCCGCCAGCTCATCGGCGAGAACAGCGGCATCGAAAAGGAATACCTGGTGCGCGTGCACTACGCACCCAACGGCCCGCACGGCGCGGGCGTGGTCACGCAAGACGTGCAGGCCGTCTTTCCCGCCGACAAACTCGCTCTGCTGCGCCACGGCCTGAGCCTGGACGACCAGCCTTTGAAGCCCGCGCAGGTGGACTGGATGAACCCCGAGCAACTGCGCTTCATCTTGAAGGAGGGCAAGAAGCGCCAGATCCGCCGCATGTGCGAACAGGTCGGCCTGCACGTGGTGGGCCTGAAGCGCATCCGCATCGGGAATGTGGTGCTGGGCAATCTGCCGGTGGGGCAGTGGCGGTATCTGGGAGCGGGGGAGTCGTTTGCCTGATCGGTTCGACGAAAGCTGTCGCTAGAGCGGGGTCTCCATTGCAGCTACCCCTCCCCGGCCACAATGGCCCATGACCGCTCCCACCCCACCCGACGCCCCCAAGCGTGCCGTGCTGCGCCACCTGCGCCCCTCGGACCTGCGGGCCGCGGCCCAGCTGGCCTCGCAGGCGACGCAGGGCGTGATCAACATCACCGAGGGAGTGCACCAGTCGGTGCGGCGGCGGCTGGGGTTCTCCAGCGGGGCTTCGGATGAGCAGGCCAGCGGCCTGACGGGGCAGATCTACCGGGGCATCCGTGGCGTGGCGCACATCGTGGGCCATGGGCTGGACGGGGCGCTGGCCGCGCTGCTGCCGCTGGTGGACGACCCGGCCACGCACCCTGAGGCTTCGCCCGCGCGCGAGGCGGTGCTGGCGGCGCTGAACGGGGTGCTGGGCGACCGGCTGCAGAGCTTCGGCAACCCGCTGGCCCAGACCATGGAGCTGCGGCAAGGCGGGCAGGCCTTGCCGATGGTTCCGGCGGCCTTGAAGGCGCAGCTGGGCGACAAGGCCAGCCCGCACCTGCTGCTGCTGATCCACGGCCTGAGCATGAACGACACCCAGTGGCGCCGCAGCGGCCACGACCATGGCGAGTTTCTGGCGCAGGCGCTGGGCTGCACGCCGGTGTACCTGCGCTACAACTCCGGCCTGCACACCTCCACCAACGGGCGCGAGCTGGCCTTGTTGCTGGACCGGCTGGTGGCCGCATGGCCGGTGCCGCTGGAACGCATCACCATCCTTGGTCACAGCATGGGCGGGCTGGTGGCGCGGTCTGCGGTGCAGGTGGCGCGCGAGGCGGGCCAGCGCTGGCCGGGGCTGCTGCGTGAACTGGTGTTCCTGGGCACGCCGCACCACGGTGCGCCGCTGGAGCGCGCGGGCCACGGGGTGGACCTGCTGCTGGCGTCCTCGCCGCACACGGTACCGTTCGCCCGGCTGGGCAAGATCCGCAGCGCCGGCATCACCGACCTGCGCCATGGCCATGTGCTGGACGCGGACTGGCAGGGTCGCGACCGGTTCGGGTCACCCGAAGACCACCGGGTGCCGCTGCCACTGCCCGAGGGCGTGGCCTGCTTCACCGTCGCCGCGACGCTGGCGGGCCAGCGCGGCCTGCTGGCCGACCGGCTGATGGGTGATGGCCTGGTGCCGCTCCACAGCGCGCTCGGCCAGCAGGACGACCCCGCGCGCCGGCTGGTCTTTGCCAGGGACAGCCAGCACATCGTTTACCGCACAGGGCACCTGGACCTGCTCTCCAGCCCCCAGGTGGCGGCGCAGCTGCTGGCCTGGCTGCGCCCGGTGCCGTCCACAGAAGACTGAGCCTCAAGGCCGCCGTGGACCGTCCGGGGCTTGAAAACCCCCGCGCCGCCCATAATTCAGCCCAGCGTGAGCGCTCCACCGGGGCGCGTCTGTGTTTTTCAAACCCCCTCAAGACCCATGAGCAAACAAACCCTGTCTTTCCAGGCCGAGGTGGCGCAGCTGCTGCACCTCGTCACCCATTCGCTGTATTCCAACCCCGAGATCTTCCTGCGCGAGCTGGTGTCCAACGCGTCGGACGCCTGCGACAAGCTGCGTTTTGAAGGCCTGAACAACGCCGCGCTGTTCGAAGACGCGCCCAACCTCGACGTGCGCGTCGCCTTCGACAAGGAAGCCAAGACCATCACCATCACCGACAACGGCATCGGCATGAGCCAGGCCGAGGCGGTGGAGCACCTGGGCACTATCGCCAAGAGCGGTACCAAGGACTTCATGAGCCACCTGAGTGGCGACCAGAAGAAGGATGCCCAGCTGATCGGCCAGTTCGGCGTGGGGTTTTATTCCGGCTTCATCGTGGCCGACAAGATCACCGTTGAAAGCCGCCGCGCCGGCCTGCCGGCGGCCGAGGGCGTGCGCTGGACCAGCGGCGGCACGGGCGAGTTCGAGGTGGAGGCCATCGAGCGCGCCGCGCGCGGCACCACCATCACCCTGCACCTGCGTGACGACGCGCACGAGTACCTGAGCCACTGGAAGCTCAAGTCGCTGATCACCAAGTACTCCGACCACATCAGCCTGCCGATCCTGATGCAGAAGGAAGAGTGGGACGCTGAAAAGAGCGAATACGTGCAGCAGGCCGAGTGGGAAGCGGTGAACTCGGCCAACGCGCTGTGGGCGCGCAGCAAGAAAGAGATATCCGACGAGCAGTACGCCGAGTTCTACAAGAACATCAGCTACGACCAGGCCGCACCGCTGGCCTGGAGCCACAACCGCGTGGAGGGCGCTACCGAATACACGCAGCTGCTCTACATCCCGGCCAAGGCGCCGATGGACCTGTGGAACCGCGACCGCAAGGCCGGCATCAAGCTCTACGTGAAGCGCGTCTTCATCATGGACGAGGCCGAGGCGCTGATGCCCTCGTACCTGCGCTGGGTCAAGGGTGTGGTCGATTCGGCCGACCTGCCGCTCAACGTGAGCCGAGAGCTGCTGCAGGAAAGCCGCGACGTGAAGGCGATCCGGGAAGGCAACACCCGCCGCGTGCTGGCCATGCTGGAGGACCTGGCCAAGAAGGACGTGGCGCCGAAGGCCGAAGAGGGCGTGGGCGGTGTGACCGACGTCGTCAGCGCCGAAGACCAGGCCGCGGCCGAGAAGGACGCCGGCAAGTACTCGGCCTTCTACGCCGAGTTCGGTGCCGTGCTGAAAGAAGGCCTGGGCGAAGACTTCGCCAACCGCGAGAAGATCGCCAAGCTGCTGCGTTTTGCCAGCACCACCAGCGACGCGGTGAGCGTGAGCCTGGCGGACTACAAGGCGCGCATGAAAGAAGGCCAGGCCGCGATCTACTACATCACCGCCGACAGCATCGCCGCCGCCAAGAACAGCCCGCAGCTCGAAGTGTTCAAGAAGAAGGGCATCGAGGTGCTGCTGATGGCCGACCGTGTGGACGAGTGGGCCGTGTCGCACCTGCACGAGTTCGACGGCACGCCGCTGCAGAGCGTGGCCAAGGGCGCGGTCGATCTGGGCTCGCTGCAGGACGAAGCCGAAAAGAAGGCCGCCGAAGCCGCGGCGGAGACCTTCAAGCCCGTGCTGGACAAGCTCAAGGAAGCGCTGAAGGACAAGGCGCAGGACGTTCGCGTGACCACGCGCCTGGTCGATTCGGCGGCTTGTCTGGTGGTGGGCGAGGGTGACCTTTCCAATCAGTTGGCCCGCATGCTCAAGGCCGCCGGCCAGCAGGCGCCGACGAGCCAGCCGATTCTGGAAGTGAACGCCGAGCATCCGCTGGTGAAGAAGCTGGAGGGCAGCGCGCACTTCGACGACCTGGCCCACATCCTGTTTGACCAGGCGCTGCTGGCCGAAGGCGGCCTGCCGGAAGACCCGGCCGCCTACGTGAAGCGGGTGAACGCACTGCTGGTCTGAGCCCGCCCCCAATAGAAGAGAAGAACCCGCCAGCACAGCCCCCCGCTGTTGGGGGGCGTCTGGTGCTGCCGGATGCTCCGTTCAAGGCCCTCATGTCCGCGGCGGTACTTGGGTCGTGCGGGCATTTCGGGCTCGCGTTCAAGGCGTGAGCCGCTGCTACTTGTGCCCCTCTTGATCTTGGTCAACTGAATGCTGCTGGGCGGGGTGCTCAAATCTCGGGTTGAGTACTTCTTCATTCATTCCAGTGTGGATGGAATCGGTGTCACCCAGCTGATCCGAAGTTTCCACTCCCATCGTCCGTGCGGAACCCCTGTTTGAACGAAGTGCGTTGTGTTTGTTCTTTTCAGGAGTATGAGCATGCAGCAGTGCGATTTTGGTGACCGGTTCATTTTTGACGACCCCAGGTACGAAGCTTTGGCCGCCGAAGGCGCCGCCAAGTACCGGTTGGGCACACCGTTCAACCACATGGCCTTCGACAACTTCCTGCCACTGGACGTGGCCGAAGCCATGCTCGCCGAATTTCCCA
Organism: Hydrogenophaga sp. ZJX-1; assembly: GCF_048590325.1. Taxonomy (NCBI): domain Bacteria; kingdom Pseudomonadati; phylum Pseudomonadota; class Betaproteobacteria; order Burkholderiales; family Comamonadaceae; genus Hydrogenophaga; species Hydrogenophaga sp. ZJX-1. Next base: position 380,397 of record NZ_JBMBRA010000002.1, on the reverse strand, counting down.
AGGCGCAGGACATCGAGTGGCACAACTACAACCGCCCGGCCGAGCAGAAACTGGTCTGCGTCGACGAGACCAAGTTCGGACCGGTCACGCGCAGCATGTTGTACCAGTTCAACTCCGCGCCTTTCCTGCGTTTCCTGGAAAAGGTCACGGGCATCGACAACATGATCTCCGACCCTTCGATGCGCGGAGGCGGCTTGCACCAGACCCCCAAGGGCGGCCTGCTCAAGCTGCACGCCGATTTCAACAAGCACGACGCCAACTTCCTCGACCGCCGCATCAACGTCATCTTCTACATGAACAAGAACTGGAAGGAAGAGTACGGCGGCAGTCTGGAGCTGTGGGACCAGGAGGTGACGAAATGCGAGGTCAAGATCCTGCCCGTCTTCAACCGCCTGGCGATCTTTTCGCCGACCAGCAAGACGTTTCACGGCCACCCCGACCCGCTGACCTGCCCCGATGGCGACTCGCGCAAGTCGCTCGCACTTTTTTATTACACCAATGGCCGGCCCGCCAACGAGACCAACCAGTCTCACACCACGATCTTCGCTGAGCGGCCGCACGAAAGCATCGGTGGCATGCGCTGGCGCGTCTCGCAGGACTACATGCCCCCGGTGCTGTTCCGGGCGATGCGCCGTTTCCGGGAACGCCATCTGGCCAACACGATCCAGAAGCGCGGCTGACACAGCCCCGCCCCTTGGCATGGCCCATGCACCCCGCAAAGGGGGCGTGGGCTTTTTCTTTTTGGCTCCGGGCATTTGCGCACGGAGCCCCGTGACAACGGCCGCCACGCGAGATGACTACACTCGCGCACAGGGACTTCATTCCGGGGCGCCTCATCCATGGCCCCCTCCTTGTTGATAACGGCCACACCGTGCAATTCCAGCGTCCATTCGATCCTGTCGTCACCTTTCGCAACAGCCAGGGCGAGGCCGCCCGCGGAACCCTGACCAGCCTGCAGCGCCGCTCGCTGGTGATGGAGGTGTACAACCCATACTCCATCGTGCAGGTCAGCGAGGTGCTCAGCGATCTGAGCATTCGCTCGGGCGACCGCAGCATTTACAAAGGCAAAGCGGTGGTCGTGAGCCTGCTCAACACGGGGCTGATGGCGGTGGTGTCGGTTGCCCTGATCGACGAATGGAACGATCTGGGGGGCATCGGTCACAGCGCACGCAGCGTTTCCGAGGCGGTGAGCCGGTTTGTCGAAGAGTGGGAGTCGCGCTCACGCATCAGCGAGGCCTACCAGGTGGTGGTCAACGATCTGCGCGCCTACTTTTCCGAAGTCACGCGCTGGCTGGACCAGGCCGACATCACGGCCGGATTGCCGCGGGACGTGCATGGTCGCGTGCGCGATGAGGTTTTCTACGAAATCGCCCGGCCGCTCATGAGCACGGTGCGCGAATACCTTGTGCGATTCGAGCGAGAAGCCGCCAAAGTACCTCCCGAGCTGGAGTCGGCTCACCGCGTTTTTGCCCAGTCCGCCATTCACCCACTGGTGTTGCGTGCGCCCTTCGTCTACCGGACCTTTGCCAAACCCTTGGGCTACGCGGGCGACTACCAGATGGTCAACCAGATTCTGGGTGACCCGCGCGAGGGACCCAGCACGTACTTCGAACTGGTGAACTTCGTGTTCCTTCAGTCCAGCGTGGCGCAGGCGCACCGCAACCGGGTGGACATCCTGCTGGAGCGGCTGCGGACCCTGGCTGCCCAGGCCCGCGAGCAGGGCAGACCGCTGCGCATCCTGAACGTGGGTTGCGGGCCGGCGGGTGAGCTGCAACGCCTGGCCGCCACCGATCAGCCACTGGACCACCTGGACGTGGTGCTGATGGACTTCAGTGACGAAACCCTGCTTTACACGAGCCAGAAGCTGATCGAGACGGCGCAGGCCGCCGGGCGCGAGCCGCTGAAGGTGACGCTGCGCCACGAGTCGGTGCACCAGTTGCTCAAGCGTTCGTCGCGTGACCAGGGCATTGCGCTGGACGAGCAGTACGACTACATCTACTGCGCCGGTCTGTTCGACTACCTGGCCGACAAGGCCTGCGCGCGGCTGATCGCCTACTTCGACCGGCATTTGCGCCCGGGTGGCACGCTGCTGGTGACCAACGTGCATTCCAGCAACCCGGAGCGCTTCTGGATGGAGCACTTCATGGAGTGGTACCTGATCTACCGGGATGAGGGGGGCCTCACCAAGCTGTTCCCGTCAACGCTGCCCGATGTCAAGACCTACACCGATGCGACGGGCGTCAACCTGTTCGCCGAGGCCGTCAAACCGCTGTGACGTCCAGGCATGACCGGTAACCTGAGCCCTGGCCAACTGCCGGCTTCCTACGAAGAGGCCACACACCAGCATCTGGTTTATTACAGCCGGATCACCTGTGTGCTGGCCATGGTGCTCGTTGCCGGAGGGGTTGGGCTGGATGCGGCTTTCTACCCGGAGCACTCGCATGATTTCGGGTTGGCGCGTCTCTTGGTGGTCGCGCTGATCGGGGCCGCGCTTTGGAGCTACAGCAGTTCGTGGGGCTTGCGCCACGTCAGAGGGCTCACCTACTTCTGGATTGCCCTGCCCCAATTGATGATTGCCTGGATGATCTTCAGCACCGATGGAGAGGCATCGATCTACTTTGTCGGTCTGACCCTTGCTGTGTCGGGCATCAGCATCTTTCTTCCCCTGACCTTGCTGGAGGCGCTGGTTTTCAGCGTCTTCACCATGCTGGCCTACACCCTGGCCTGTGTGCTGCGCGTCGGTGGCGTGCAGCACTGGCCGGTTCTCGCCGGTCAGCTGATGTTTGTACTCTTCTTTTCACTCATCGCGATCACGGTGTCGGTGTATGGCGAGCGGCAGCGGCGGCAGACCTACGCCTTGCAGACCGAGGTGCAGCGCCAGAAAGACGAACTGCTGGCGCAGAACAAGGCCCTCGTCGAGATCAAGGGCCAGCTGCTGCAGCGCGAAAAAATGGCCGCCATCGGCACGCTCTCGGCCGGCCTGCTGCACGAGCTGAACAACCCGGTCAACTACAGCCTCATGGCCATCAACATGGCCCAGACCCTGCCCGCAGCCAAAAGCGACGAGCTGCTCAAGGAAAGCCTGGTGGATGCCAAGGAGGGCATGACGCGCATCCAGAACATCGTCACCGACCTGAAGACCTTCGCTTACCAGAATCCCGGCGACAACAGCCAGCGGCCCTTTTTGCTGGAGCAGGCCATCCGCTCGGCCCAGCGGCTCGCCGGCCACGAGCTCAAGGGGGTGACGGTGTCGATCGAGGTGCCGCAGGACACCCATGTGCTGGGCGACGAGCCGGCCATCATCGGCGTGCTGATCAACCTGTTCAGCAATGCGGCCCATGCATTGGCCAAGGCGCAGCGCGAACAGCCGCGTATCGACGTGCGGGTTCAGACGGAAGGTGGACGCCTGCGCGTGACGGTCCGTGACAACGGCCAGGGCATCCTGCCCGAAAACATCGGGCGCGTGTTCGAGCCCTTCTTCACCACGCGCGACGTCGGTGCCGGTCTCGGGCTGGGCCTGAGCGTGAGCTACGGCATCGTGCAGCGCCACGGCGGCTTGCTGGCGGTGGAGAGCCAGGCCGGTGCCTGGACCGCGTTCACTTTCGATCTGCCGAGGCCTGAATGAACACTGTCCAAGCTGTTTTGTCCACGGATGCGGGTACGGCCCACGCCGTGCTCATGGTGGACGACGAGCCGCAGGCCTGCAAGTGGTTCGCCCGCCTGTATGGCGACGAGTTCGTGGTCTGGACGGTCGGGGGTGTCGATGAGGCGCTGGCCCTGCTCGCGGCGCGCGGCAGGCAGGTGGCGGTGCTGCTGACGGATTACAGCATGCCGGGGCGCAACGGGGTTGAGCTGCTGGGGGAGGTGCGCCGGCAGTACGGACACATCGCCCGCCTGCTGGTTTCAGCCTGCGCCGACAAGGACGTTGCCATGGCGGCTGTCAACCAGGGGCAGGTAGAAAAAATTCTGGAAAAGCCACTGGATGAGGCGGCGACGCGCCAGGCCCTGCGCGATGCCCTGGCCGGCGCCCAGCGCCGCGCACTCGACCAGGCGCTCATCGACCAGCGCGCGGCAACCCTGCGCGAAACCCTGGGTTTTCTGGCCCACGAGGTCACCACGCCGCTGGCCACGGTGCGCGGTTACCTGACGGCCATGCGCGAGCGGCACCGCGATGCCCCCGAGGGCGACGGCGGCATGGCCTTCATCGAGCAGAACAAGCCGGGCGACGTGCTGTTCATGCTGGAGGCCGCCCAGCGGCGCGCCGACTACGCGCAGTCCCTGGTGTCCACCTTTGTGCAGACGGCACGCGACGCGTACCGCAGCGATGCGCAGGTGAGCCTGCGGGCCAGTGATCTGGTGGGGGCGGTGCGGGACGAGTATCCGTTTGATCCGGGTGAGGCGGCCTGGCTGTGCTGCGACCTCTCGGCAGACTTCAACCTGCCGGGGCGGCGCGATCTGCTGTACCTGGTGCTGTGCACCCTGGTCAAGAACGCGCTGCTGGCCTTGCGCTCGGCATTGCCCGATGATCCCTGTGTGCACATCGGGCTGGGCCGCGCCGCGCTGGCGCCCGGCTTGCCGGAGCAGGCCGTGATTCGTGTGAGCGACACCGGACCCGGCATTGCCCCGCACGTGCTGCAGCGTTTGACCCATGAGCCCGTGACCACCCGTGCCGAAGCCGGGGGGTCCGGCATGGGACTGGTGTTCTGCCGGCGGGTGATGGACTCACTCGGCGGAGCCGTCCACGTTCAATCCCAGCCGGGGCAGGGTGCCACGGTGACACTGTTTTTCCCGTGCCCGGAACAGACCCGGGCTTTGGAGCCTCTATGAAACCCGAAAAAATTCTGTACGTTGACGACGAAGCCATTGCGCTGAAGTATTTCGAGCGGCTGGTCGGTCCGCTGGCCCCGGTGATCACCGCCCTGTCGGTCGAAGAAGGCCGGGCCGTGTTGCGCGAGCACGGTGACCAGATCGCCGTGCTGGTCTGCGACCAGCGCATGCCCGGCGAACGCGGTACCGAGCTGCTGCGGCATGCGCGCCAGTACCACCCCAACATCGTGCGCATGATGACCACGGCCTACTCCGAGCTGGGCGAGGCCATCGATGCGATCAACACCGGTGAGATCTACCGCTACATCAGCAAACCCTGGGAGCTGGAAAGCTTGCGCGCCGACCTGAAGAACGCGCTGGAGCTGTCCGATCTGCGTGCTGAACGCAACGAGCTGCTGCGCGACAAGCTGCTGGCGCAACAAAGCCAGTTGCTGGCCCACCGGATGGCCGCGCTGCTGATGGTGAGCGCGGCGGTGCAGCCGCAGGACCACGAAGCCGCGCTGTACCGTTTTGCCCAGGCCACCATGGCCGGCGGTCCGGTGGCGCCTGTGGTGGACTGGAACCAGTGGGACCATGCCGACCTGCAACAGGCGGAGGCGCGGCGGGGCGCGAGCGTGGCCGGGCATGTGCGCGACTGGCTGCAAAACTTTGGCGCCCGCCACGACGACGCACAAGCCCTGGATACGCTGGCGCAGGCGGTGGGCGGTGAACGTCTGGGCGACGCGGTCCGGTTGCCCGGGGCCGATGCCTTCACTGCGCTGCTGGGTGCACCAGCGGGCGAAACCGCCACGGGCGCTCAGTGCGCCGGGCTGGCGTGGCTGCTCTGGGTGGGAGGGCGTGCGCAGGTGGAGGCGCTGGCGGACGGCTGGCGCGTGACACTGTCTGAAGCGCCCACCATGCCGGCCGACTGGCTGGCCGATGCCATGGAGCGTCTGGGCGGCCGTTCGCCCGGCTGAGTTCACCGACCCCGGGGCTCCCAGGGCCGGTGCGACCGATCCGGCCGGTGGATCAGACCACCGTGAGCGTGACGTCGATGTTGCCGCGGGTGGCGTTGGAGTAGGGGCAGACCTGGTGCGCGGTGTTCACCAGCTCTTCGGCCACGGCGCGGTCCAGGCCGGGCAGGTTCACCGCCAGGCGTGCCGCGATGCCGAAGCCGGCCGGGATCGGGCCGATGTCCACTTCGGCGTCGATCGACGCATCGGCCGGCACGGCGATCTTCTTCATGCTGGCCACGTGCTTGAGCGCGCCCATGAAGCAGGCCGAGTAGCCGGCCGCAAACAGCTGCTCGGGGTTGGTGGCGGTGCCGGCGCCGCCCATGGCCTTGGGCGGGGTGAGCTTGATGTCGAGCAGACCGTCGTCGGTGCGCGAGGCGCCTTCGCGGCCGCCGGTGGTGTGGGCGCGGGCGGTGTAGAGCACTTTGTCGAGGGAGGTGGCCATGGTGGTTCCTTTGAGGGTGGTTGCTTCAGCGAAGCGGGGTGAAAAAGGGGATCAGGCGGTGAGCCGGTTGCGCAGCGTCTGCACCTGGTGGGTCAACGCCAGGGCTTCGGCCACGTCGCACTGCGAGGCCTCCAGCACGCAGCCCGGAATGCGCAGGGCACGGGTCTTGAGCGCGCGACCGTCGGCGGTCAGGCGGATCAGCACCCGGCGCTCGTCGGTCGCATCGCGCAGCCGTGTGACCAGCCCAGCCGTCTCCATGCGTTTGAGCAGCGGTGTGAGCGTGCCGGAGTCGAGGTAGAGGCGTTCGCCGAGTTCGGACACGGCCACGCCGTCCTGCTCCCACAGCACCAGCAGGGCCAGGTATTGCGGGTAGGTCAGGCCCAGCTCGTCGAGCAGGGGCTTGTAGAGCTTGGTCATGGCCAGCGAGGCCGAATACAGCGCGAAGCAGAGCTGGTTGTCCAGCAGCAGGGCTTGCTCGGACAGGGAGTTACGGGGGGTGTTGCGTGTGGCCATGGGGTGAACTGTAGTTAGCAATTAAATTGTGTGCAATTTAATTGCTAAAAACCATACTGAACAAATGGTCAACACGTAGCGCGATGCCTGACCCGGAACGCGGTGGAACCGGCTTTGCCGGGCCACTCGCGTTGTCCCCTTGAGGGGGTGACCGGCGCAGCCGAGCGCGGGGGTGGGCCTAAGCCATCAGTGGCGGGTTCTGCATTTCCTCGATCTGCTCCACCAGCATGTCCACCTGGCCCTGCCAGTAGTCGCGGCTGCCGAACCAGGGGAAGTTGATCGGAAAGGCCGGGTCTTCCCAGCGCCGCGCGATCCAGGCGCTGTAGTGGATCAGGCGCAGGGTGCGCAGGGGCTCGATCAGGGCGAGCTCGCGGCGGTCGAACGGGCGGAACTGCTCGTAGCCGTCGATCAGCGCGCCGAGCTGCTGGGTCTGCTGGCGCCGGTCGCCACTCAAGAGCATCCAGAGGTCCTGTACGGCCGGGCCGGTGCGCGCGTCGTCCAGGTCCACGAAATGCGGGCCGGCGCCGGGCTGGCCCTCGGGCGTCCAGAGGATGTTGCCGGGGTGGCAGTCGCCGTGCAGGCGGATGCACCGGATGCCGTCTTCATCGGCCGGTTTGTTCGCGCGCAGCACCGGGTGGGCTTCGATCAGCGCCAGCGCTTCTTCCAGCGCTGTGGACCAGGCGGTCTGCACCTCGGGCGCCACCATGCGATGTTCGATCAGCCAGTCGCGAGGCTCGTGGCCGAAGCCGGCCACGTCCAGCGCCGGGCGGTCGGTGAAAGGCCGTGCCGCGCCCACGCTGTGGATGCGCGCCAGAAACCGGCCGATCCACTCCAGCACCTCGAAGTCGTCCAGTTCGGGTCGGCGCCCGCCACGGCGCGGGCTCACCGCAAAAGCAAAACCGCCGAAGTGGTGCAGCGTCTGGCCGTTCACCGCCAGCGGTGGCACGGCCGGGATTTCGGCCGCTGCCAGCTCGGCGGCGAAGGCGTGTTCTTCCGCAATCTGCGCGTCGCTCCAGCGCTCCGGGCGGTAGAACTTGGCCACCACCTGCTCATGGCCCTCGAACGGGCTTTCCAGGTGCAGCTGGTAGACCCGGTTTTCAAAGCTGTTGAGCGCGCTCAGGCGGCCGTCGCTCCACAGGCCGATGGCGCCCAGGGCGTCCTGCACCACGTCGGGCGTGAGGGCGGTGTAGGGGTGCGTGGTGCGCTGGGCTGCAGGGGCGGGGGGCTGGGTCATGGCTGCATTGTCGCCCGTGGCCCGTGCCAGAATCGGGCGATGAAACGATCGCGTCAACGCCGCCTGCACATCATGCGCCGCGGCCTCTGGTATTCGCTCGCGCTGTGCCTGGTCATCATGCTGTTCGGCGGCGCCGGCTTCTGGATACTGGAGCCGCGGGTGGCGACCCTGCAGGACGGTCTGTGGCTGGCCTTCACCACCGCCGCCACCGTGGGCTATGGCGATGTGGTGCCGCATACGCAGGCCGGCCGGATCTTTGCTGCGCTGATGGTGCTGCTTGGGCTGTCGGTGCTGTCGCTGGTGACGGCTTCGCTGGCCGCGATCTTTGTCGAACAGGAAGTGGAAAACGAGGTGGTGGCAGGCGAACGGCAGATCGAACACGAGCTGATGCGCGAAATCCGCGCACTGCGCGCCCAGGTGCAGGGGCTGCAGGACCGCATGGACGCTTCGCTGACCACCCCAGACAAACCCCAGAATCAGCAGGTCCGTTCGTGAAACCCTCCAAGACACACAAGCCGCCGCAGAAAACCTTGCAGGAACAGCTGCCCGAACTGCGCGAAGGCCAGTCGGTCGAGCTGCTGAAAGAACTGCACATCCTCACCCGCGAGGGCAAGCTCAACCAGGACACGCGGCGCAAGCTCAAGCAGGTCTACCACCTGGTGCAGTTCATCGAGCCGCTGCTGGCAACGGTGCTGAAGGAACGCGGCGACGTGACGCTGGCCGACCACGGAGCCGGCAAGTCCTACCTGGGTTTCATTCTCTACGACCTGTTTTTCAAGGCGAAGCCGGTGGGCTGGGTGTATGGCGTGGAGTCGCGTGCGGAGCTGGTGGAGAAGTCGGCCGCGCTGGCCGCACGCCTGGGTTTCGACCGCATGCGCTTCCTGGCCACCACGGTACAGCAGGCCCTGACCGATCCGGACCTGCCGCCAACCTTCGACGTGGTGACCGCTCTGCACGCCTGCGACACCGCCACCGACGACGCGATTGCCTTCGGCCTGGCCAAACAGGCGCGCCACATGGTGCTGGTGCCGTGTTGCCAGGCCGAGGTGGCCAGCGTGATGCGCAGCAGCAAGGCGCTGAACCTGTCGCGCACGCCGCTGGCCGAACTGTGGCGCCACCCGCTGCACACGCGCGAGTTTGGCAGCCAGATCACCAACGTGCTGCGTTGCCTGCAACTCGAAGCCCACGGCTACAGCGTGACCGTGACCGAGCTGGTGGGCTGGGAACATTCGATGAAAAACGAGCTGATCCTGGCGAGCAAGACCGGGCCCGGTCACCGCGCCCAGCGTGAGCGGGCGGGCGAGCGGCTGCAAAGGGTGCTCGACGAACTGGGCCTGCAGGCGCTTCGGTCGCGCTTCGGCGTTGCCGAGCAAGCCACCGCCGCCTGAGCGGCCAGTTTCCCAGGCGGGGGATGCGGCCCGTTTATTTGCCGGCGGGCTTGGGCGCCGCCGGCTTGTTGCCGTTCGCCGGTGTGCTCACACCCAGGCGCGTGCCGATCGACTGTTCCAGCGTGCGCAACTTGGTCTCGATGTTGCCGCGCGTGTCGGCCACGAGCTTGACCTGCAGCGACTGCTGCATCTCACCCAGGTGCTGCTGGTATTTGGCGTATTCCGGCGACTCGAGCAGGGTGACGATCTTGCGCAGCTCGTCCTCGGAGAACTTCTGATCGAGCACGGTGCCCACGGTGCTGGGGGCGAGCTGAATGGCGCGACTGCGCACCAGCGGCACGGCTTCATCAAGGTACTTTTTCGTATCGGCCTGGATGTCTTTGGCCACGGCCTCCTGCTTGTCGGCGGCGACACGCGAGCGCAGGGCCACGGCCGCGCCGTCCAGCATTTCGGCCGCGGGCTGCTCGGCCAGTGTGCGGGCCAGCGATTCGATGCCCGGCTGCTGCAGCTTGAGCAGGCGGGTCACCAGCTCCTTTTTGGCCGGGGTGGAGGGGGCGGGGGACTGTGCGCTTGCAGCGGTCGCGGTGAGCAGCAGTGCAAGGGACAGGGCGGCGGTGTTCAGCGATTTTTGGATCATGCGGCATGTTACCCACAAAGCGGTGGCGCTCTGGAAACGCATGTAACCAGCATGCGGCATTTGTGAACCGGTGGCGCCTGACCCAGGACCCCGATTTCCCGTCCGATCAACAGGGAAGACCGTTGAATGCGCAGGATGTAGCCGACCCAGGTGTTCAAGCATTTACGAGGGCTTTACCATCCGGGCTCCCTTTCTGAAGTGAGTGCCCATGTTTTCCGATGTGAATTTCCTGTTCCAGTCCATGGCCTGGCCACTGGTGCTGCTGCTGGCCTGGTTTGTGGGCGAGCGCCTGCACGAGGCCGCCAGCGTGCCGCGCGTGAGCAGTTACGTGGCGGTGGGCCTGGTGGCCAGCCTGTTTGATCTGCCCGGCCTCACCAACGCCGTGCCAGGGCTGCCGTTTCTGGCCAACGTGGCACTTTCGCTGATCCTGTTCGAGCTCGGCTACCGCATCAACCTGCGCTGGTTCCGCCACAACCCCTGGGTGCTGGCGCTGGGTCTGGTGGAGTCGGTGGTCACCTTCATGGCCGTCTACCTGGCCTCGGGGTGGTTCGACCTGTCGACCGAAACCCGCCTCATCATCGCGGCCTTGTCGGTTTCTGCCTCGCCCGCGGGCATCGTGCGCGTGGCCAACGAGCTGCGCAGCGCCGGGCAGGTGACCGAGCGCGTCATGCACCTGTGCGCCATCAACTGCCTGGTCTCGGTGCTCGCGCTCAATCTGGTGGTGGGCTACTGGCACCTGAGCACCTCGGGTGACCTGGTGATGGCGGCGTTTGGCAGCATCCATGTGCTGGGCACGTCGGTGGCGGTGGGCGCGCTGCTGGGCGTGGCCGGTCCCTGGCTGCTGCGCTCGCAGCGCATCCAGGAGCGCGACGTGACGCTGGTGTTCGCACTGGCTGTGGTGTTGCTCACCACCATGGCCTACGGGCTCAAGCTGTCGCCGCTGCTGGCGGCGCTCACGTTCGGCATCGTCGCGCGCGAGCGCCGCGTGCACCTGACCAATGCGCAGCGCGGCTTCGGCACCGCGGGCGACCTGCTCACGGTGTTCCTCTTTGTCTACATCGCCGCGCTGCTGGACTGGACCGATGTCTGGGGCGGCATGCTGCTGGGTCTGACGCTGATCGTTGTGCGCACCGCGTCCAAGGTGGCCTGCAGTCTGGCGGCGGCGCGGCTGTCGGGCATCACCGAGCGCAAGGGGCTGCTCACCGGGCTGGCGCTCACGCCCATGTCGGCCTTTGCCATCCTGCTGCTGGAACAGAGCCGGCTGTACGGCTTCGACCCGGCCCGGCAGGTGCTGGCGGTCATGGCCGGCATGATGCTGGTGCAGGAGTTGCTCGGGCCGCTGGTGACCCAGCGCGGCCTGATGGCCGCGCACGAAACCCACGTCACGAAAGAGGGCTGAACGATGCCATTGGAGACCTTCAAATCCTCGCAGTCGCTGACCATGGGCGTGGAGCTGGAACTGCAGCTCGTCAACACCTACGACATGGACCTCTCCAGCAGCGCCAACGACCTGCTGGAACTGCTGCGGCGCAAGCCTTTCCCGGGCGTGGTCACGCCCGAGATGACGCAGAGCATGATCGAGATCGCCACCGACATCCAGACCGAGCACGGCCCGCTGCTGGCGCAGCTGCGCGAGATCCGGGATACGCTGGTGCGCGCGGGCGACCGGCTCAACATCGAGATCGCGGGCGGTGGCACGCACCCGTTTCAGCGCTGGTTCGAGCAGCGCATCTTCTCCAAGCCGCGTTTCGAGCAGCTCTCGGGCCTGTACGGCTATCTCGCCAAACAGTTCACCGTGTTCGGTCAGCACGTGCACATCGGTTGCGCCTCGCCCGACGAAGCCCTGTTCCTGCTGCATTCGCTCAACCGCTACGTGCCGCACTTCATCGCGCTCTCGGCCTCGTCGCCCTTTTTCCAGGGCGTGGACACGCTGTTCGACTCGGCGCGGCTGAATTCGGTGTTCGCCTTCCCGCTCAGCGGCCGCGCGCCCTTCACGCTGAGTTGGGACGAGTTCGCCAACGTGTACTTCACCAAGATGGAGAGCACCGGCGTCGTCAAGTCCATGAAGGACTTTTACTGGGACATCCGGCCCAAGCCCGAATACGGCACGATCGAGCTGCGCGTGTGCGACACGCCGCTGACGGTGGAACGCGCCGCTGGCCTGGCGTGTTACCTGCAGGCGCTGTGCCGCCACCTGCTGGAGCGCAGCGAGGCGCCGCCCGAAGAAGACGACTACCTCGTCTACACCTACAACCGCTTCCAGGCCTGCCGCTTTGGGCTCGACGGCATGATGGTCAACCCCAAGACGCGCGAGCAGATCAGCATCCGCGAGGACGTCCTGGCCACTTTGCGCCACCTGGGGCCGCACGCCGAGGCGCTGAACTCACAGGCCGCGCTCGACGAGATCGAACGCACCGCGGCGCGCGATGGCAACCACGCCAGTTTCCTGCGCAAGCAGTACGCCGCCAGCGGCAGCGTGCAGGGGGTGGTGCGCGCCAGCGTGGACGCTTTGCGCAGCGGCCCGGGCTGAGGCTTGCTCGGCTCCACGGACACAGGGCTGGAATAAGCCGGGAAATTCCGGCCCATCTCCGGGCTTGTCAGGCAAACACCTACAGCCTGAATGGGGGTGCGCTGACTTAACGTTTTGAAACAGGATGAATACAGTTTGTCACATCGACAAACGAATTGTTATTCACCCCTTTTTCCGCAGGACACCGCCATGAACTCGATCCACAGCCGCCTCAATCCCTTCGTCCTCATGCTCGATCCGGAAGCCGTGATCAGCGCCATGGAAGACAGCAAGATGCTGCGCAACCTGCGCCAGCGCATCTGCCGCCCGCTGGACAAGCCCCTGATCCCCAAGACCCACACCATCGACCGCATCGTCCTGCGCGACTACGACGCCGTGATCGACGCCGAAGAGTTCATGGACTCGGGTGTCCACTTCTATGCCGAAGCCCAGCCGGCGCTCCAGGCGGCTGTGCACTGATCAGCGAGCAAACCGCTTGCGGGTCAGCGCCAGGGCCAGCCAGAAGGCCACCACCGTATAGAAGACCAGCACCGCGGCATGCAGCCAGGCCTGATCGGGCCACTGGTCCATGAACAGGGGCCGCACCAGCTCCACCGCATTGGTCAGCGGCAGCCAGTCCGAAATCGCACGCACCACCCCGGGCAGCTGCTCCCGCGGGAAGAAGACCCCGGAGAGGAACATCATCGGGGTCAGGAACAGCGTGAAGTAGTAGGTGAAGAAGTCATAGCCCTGGGCCAGGGCGTTGAACACCAGGGCGATGCACGAGAACGTGATGCCCACCCCCAGCAGCACCGGCCAGGCCAGCAAGAGTTTGGGTGAATGGCTGATGCCCAGACCGAGCATGACGGCCATGATGGCGGTCACCGAAAACAGCGCCTTGAAGCCGGCCCACAACATCTCGGCCAGCACCACGTCGTCCAGGCTCACCGGCGCGTTCATGATGCCGTCCCAGGTCTTCTGCACGTGCATGCGTGAGAACGCGGAGTACAGCGCCTCGAAACTGGCCGCGTTCATCGCGCTCATGCAGATGCTGCCGCTGGCCAGGAACAGGATGTAGGGCACCGCTGTTTCGCCCTGCGGCGTGGTGATGGTCACCTGGCCCACCAGCGCCCCCATGCCGTAACCGAAGGCCACCAGCCACATCAGCGGCTCGGCGATGTTGCCCACCAGGCTGGGAATGGCGAGCTTTTTCCAGACCAGCAGGTTGCGCAGGAACACCGGCCACCAGTGGCCGGAGAGCCGGGGTGCAGCCCAGTGCGAAGGGGAGGGGGCGATGGTGGTTGTGTTCATGTTCATCCGTCCTCGCGGATTTGCCGGCCGGTGAGTTTCAGAAACAGGTCTTCGAGGTTGGCTGGTCGATGCAGGGTGCGCAACTCATGGTGCGCGCCCAGCGCGGCCAGCAGCGGCAGGGCCTGCGCGGTGTAGAAAAACACGGTCTCGCCGCTGACCTCCACCCGCGCCGCGAGTGCGCGCAAGGCGGCGTGGTCTTCGGCCTGCGCCAGCGCCAGCGCGCCGTTGCCGTAGACCTCCACCACGTCGGGCTCCAGGTGCTGCGCGATCAGCTCGCGCGGGCGGCCCTCGGCGATCTTGCGGCCGTGGTCCAGCACCAGCAGGCGCGAGCACAGGCGCTCGGCCTCGTCCATGAAGTGTGTGGTCAGCAGGATGCTCTTGCCCTGCTGCAGCAGCAGCTGCAGGCGTTCCCACATCAGGTGACGCGCCTGGGGGTCCAGTCCGGTGGTGGGTTCGTCGAGCATCAGCAGGCGCGGGTCGTTCACCAGCGCACGCGCCAGCGACAGGCGCCGCTTCATGCCGCCCGAGAGTTCGCCTGGTTTGGCGTCCGCCTTGTGCGAAAGCGCGGCGAATTCCAGCAACTGCGGGATGCGCGGGCGAATCTGCGCGGCGCTCATGCCGAAATAGCGGCCGTAGACCAGCAGGTTTTCGGCGCAGGAAAAGTCCGGGTCGAGCGTGTCGATCTGGCTCACCACGCCCAGCTGCGCCTTGATGGCCAGGGCGTCCCGTGGCATGTCCATGCCAAAGGCGGTGATGCGGCCGGCGTCGGGCGCGGTCAGGCCCAGGCACATGCGGATGGTGGTGGTCTTGCCGGCACCGTTGGGCCCGATCACGCCCAGGCATTCGCCCGGCGCGATGCTGAACGACAGGTCGTCCACCACGGTGTTGCCGCCATAGCGCTTGGCCAGGTGCTGGCATTCGAAGAGGTTGGCAATCATGGAAGGGCATTGTGCCCGCGCGTTCGAGCCTCCGCGCCACATGGGCGCCAGGGGCGCCGCCTACAATACCGGCACCGGACCGATCGGTCTTTTCACGCGTTTTGCCGTGTCCTTATCCCCTGCTGTTGTTCTGCAATACCTGCTGCCCAAACGGGCACTGACCGTGTTCGCCGGCTGGTGCGCCGGATCGAAGGCGACCTGGTGGACGCGCAGGGTGATCCCCTGGTTCATCCGCCGTTACGGCGTCAACATGGCCGAGGCCGCGAACCCGGACCCGCGCGGTTACGCCACCTTCAACGCGTTTTTCACCCGGGCGCTCAAGCCCGGCGCGCGGCCACTCGCGCGCGCGGCCTTTGTCTGCCCGGTGGACGGCGCCATCAGCCAGTTCGGCGCCATCGAAAAAGACCAGATCTTCCAGGCCAAAGGCCACAGTTACAGCACACAGGCCCTGGTGGGCGGTGACGCTGAACTGGCCGCGCAGTTCGAAGACGGCGCTTTTGCCACCATCTACCTCAGCCCCAAGGATTACCACCGCATCCACATGCCCGCTGCCGCGCGCCTGCGCCGCATGATCCATGTGCCGGGCGACCTGTTTTCCGTCAACCCGACCACGGCGCGCGGTGTGCCCGGCCTGTTTGCGCGCAACGAGCGCGTGGTCTGCGTGTTCGATGTGCCGCACGGCGAGAGCGGCGAGATGCGCCCCTTCGTGCAGGTGCTGGTGGGCGCCACCATCGTGGGCAGCATGGCCACCGTGTGGCACGGCGTGGTGAACCCGCCGCGCCCGGGCCAGGTGCGCGAATGGCGCTACGACGACAAGGCCTTTTTGCTGGACCGTGGGGAAGAGATGGGCTGTTTCCTGCTCGGCTCCACCGTGGTGCTGCTCTGGCCGAAAGACACCATCCACTTCAACGAGCAGTGGCTGGCCGGGCAGGGTGTGCGCATGGGTGAAGCCATGGGCAGCGCCACGCTGGCCGAGCCCGACACCAGCCCACAGGCCTTGATCACCTCCCAGGACACCCCATGACCACCCTCGGCACCCCCCTGTCTCCCTCCGCCACCAAGGTGATGCTGCTCGGCTCCGGCGAGCTGGGCAAAGAGGTGCTGATCGCCTTGCAGCGCCTGGGCGTCGAGACCATCGCGGTGGACCGTTACGACAACGCGCCGGGCCAGCAGGTGGCGCACCATGCGCGCACCATCACCATGAGCGATCCGGCGCAACTGAAGGTGCTGATCGAGGCCGAGCGCCCGCACCTGGTGGTGCCCGAGATCGAGGCCATCGCAACACCCATGCTGCAGGAGCTCGAAGCCGCTGGCGTGGTGAAGGTCATTCCGACGGCGCGCGCGGCGCGCCTGACCATGGACCGCGAAGGCATCCGCCGCCTGGCTGCCGAAACGCTGGGCCTGCCGACCAGTCCGTACAAATTCTGCGACTCGCTCGAAGAGCTGCAGGCAGCCATCGACGCGGGCATCGGTTACCCCTGCATCGTCAAGCCGGTGATGAGCAGCTCGGGCAAGGGCCAGAGCAAGATCGACGGCCCGGCGGACGTGAAGACCGCCTGGGACTACGCGATGTCGGGCGGCCGTGTGGGCCCGGGCCGCGTCATCGTCGAAGGTTTCATCGATTTCGACTACGAGATCACGCAACTCACCGTGCGCGCGCTCGGTGCGGATGGCCAGATTGAAACCCACTTCTGCGACCCCATCGGCCACGTGCAGGTGAGCGGCGACTACGTGGAAAGCTGGCAGCCGCACCCCATGACGCCGACCGCGCTGGCCGAGTCGCGCCGCATCGCCAAGGCGGTGACGGACGATCTGGGCGTGGGCCACGACGGCCAGCCTTCGGGCCTGGGCCTGTTCGGCGTGGAGCTGTTCGTGAAGGGCGACAAAGTCTGGTTCAGCGAAGTGAGCCCGCGCCCGCACGACACCGGCATGGTGACCATGATCACGCAGTGGCAGAACGAATTCGAGCTGCACGCCCGCGCCATCCTCGGCCTGCCGGTGAGCACCGCGCTCAAGAGCCCGGGCGCCAGCGCCGTGATCTACGGCGGTGTGGAAGCCCGGGGCATTGTGTTCGACGGCGTGGACGAAGCCCTGCGCGTGCCCAACAGCGAAATCCGCCTGTTCGGCAAACCCGAGAGCTTTGTGAAGCGCCGCATGGGTGTGGCGCTGGTGCACGACGCCGATGTGGAGGTGGCGCGCACGCAGGCCAAGCTCGCGGCCTCGAAAGTCAAACCCCGGCGGGCCTGACTGTCGCGGGAGCGGGCAGGCGCGCGAGCTGCGCGTCGTGCCAGCGTGCCAGCAGCCCCTGCGCCGCGATGGCCCCGATGAAGGCCAGTGCCATGTCTTTCTGCGTGTCCCACGGATCGCCCTGGGTGCCCAGGAAGGCGTCAGCACCCGCGCCAATCGCCACCGCAACGCCCCATTCGATCAGTTCGTAGAGCGCGCTGATCGCACCGCACACGCACACCACGATCACGAACAGCCAGCGTCCCGGCCTCAGCGGCGTCCGGCGCAGCAGCAGCTCGCGCGCCACCATGGCGGGAACGAAACCCTGGGCCAGGTGGCCGATGCCGTCGTAGGGGTTGCGCGTGAGGCCCATGATGTCCTGCATCCAGAAACCCAGCGGCACCTTGGCGTAGGTGTAGTGGCCGCCCAGCATCAGGACCAGTGCGTGTACGAAGATCAGCGCATAGACCAGCCGCGTGAGCGGAAAACGCTGCCAGCTGAACCAGAGCAGGGGCAGGGTGATGATCACGGGCGCCACTTCCAGGGCCCAGGTGTCGAGCTCCAGCGGATGGAAACCCGACAGGGCGAGCAGCGCCAGCAGGGCCAGCGAAAAGATCAGCAGGCCGCGCGAGCCCAGGCTTGTTTCGTGCATCGCCCGATCATATTCAACGCCGGAGCTTACTCGTGGCGCAGCGCATCGATCGGATTCAGCCGCGCCGCGCGCCGCGCCGGGAAGTAGCCGAACAGCACACCGATCGCCGCTGAAAACACGAAGCTCAGCACGTTCACGCTCAGGTTGAACTGGTAGGGCACGTTCATCAGCGCCGAGAGGCCGAGCGAGGCGATGGTGGCCAGCACGATGCCGATGAGTCCGCCGAGCGCTGCCAGCACCACGGCCTCGATCAGGAACTGCAGCAGCACCTCGCGCTCCAGCGCGCCGATGGCCAGGCGCAGGCCGATTTCGCGCGTGCGCTCGGTCACGCTCACCAGCATGATGTTCATGATGCCGATGCCGCCCACCAGCAGGCTCACCGCGGCCACCGCGCCGAGCAGCATGGTCATGATCTTGGTGGTGCCCGACAGCGTTTCGGCGAGCTGTTTGGTGTCGAGCACGTTGAAGTTGTCCTCGTCGCTCTCGGCCAGCTTGCGCCGCTCGCGCAGCAACTGGGTGATGCTCGCCGTGACGCGGCTGGCGTCGGCACCGTCGCTCATGGACACCAGCAGGGTGTTCACCCGCGTGTGGCCGACGATGCGGCGTTGCAGGGTCTTGATCGGCATCAGCACCATGTCGTCCTGGTCGTTGCCGAAAGCGCCCTGGCCCTTGGAGGCCAGCGTGCCGATGACCTCGCAGCTCATGGCCTTGACGCGCAGTTGCGCGCCCACCGCGCTGGTGCTGCCGAAGAGCTCGCGCTGCACCGTCTGACCGATCAGGCAGACCGCGCCGCCCGCGCGCAACTCGTCGTTGCTGAACGCGCGGCCGCCGGCCAGCTTCCAGTTGCCGGTGGTGAGCCAGTCGTTGGTGCTGCCGATCACGCTGCTGCTCCAGTTGCGGCCGTTGGCCACGAGCACGGAGCCGGTGCGCGCTTCGGGCGCCACCGCGGCGATGCCACCGATCTGCGCGGCGATGGCTTCGCCATCGCTTTCCTTGAAGGCGGGCGCACCGCCGCCGCCGCCGCCCGCTCCCATGCGTTGCCCAGGACGCACCTGCAGCAGGTTGGTGCCCAGGCCAGAAATCTGGTTCTGCACCGCCGCCGTGGCGCCGTTGCCGACCGTGACCATGGTGATCACCGCGCTCACGCCAATCACGATGCCGAGGATGGTGAGGAAGGAGCGCAACAGGTTGCGCCGGATCGAGCGCAGCGCGAGCAGCAGGGTGTTAAGCCACATGCGGAGCCTCCTCGCCCGAGATGCCCGAGACTTCCGCGTCGCTCATGGTCTGGTGCGCCGCGCCCGCCTGCAACGCCACCGGGTGTGGGTTGGGCTGGTCGCTCTCGACCACCCCGTCCACGAAGCGCACCATGCGTTTGGCATACGCCGCCATGTCGGGTTCGTGCGTGACCATCAGCACGGTGATGCCCTGCTCGGCATTCAGGCGCCAGAGCAGTTCCATGATTTCCTGGCTGCGGTGGGTGTCGAGGTTGCCGGTGGGTTCGTCGGCCAGTAGCACCTGCGGCTCGGTGACGATGGCGCGCGCGATCGCCACGCGCTGTTGCTGCCCGCCCGAGAGTTCCCCCGGCGTGTGGTGTTCCCAGCCCTTGAGGCCCACCCTTTCCAGCGCGCGCTGGGCCAGGCTGTGCCGCGAAGCGGCGGGTTCGCCGCGGTAGATCAGGGGCAGCTCCACATTTTCCTGCGCCGAGGTGCGCGCCAGCAGGTGGAAGCCCTGGAACACGAAGCCGAAATAGCGCCGTCGCAGGCGCGCGCGCTCGTCTCGCGAGAGCGCTTCCACATGCACGCCACGGAACAGGTAGTCGCCGGTGGTGGGCACATCGAGACAGCCCAGCGTGTTCATGGCGGTGGACTTGCCCGAGCCGCTGGGGCCCATGATGGCGACGAACTCGCCCTGATGGATGTCCAGGTCCACGCCCTTCAAGGCCTGGAAGGCGGTGTTGCCTTCGCCATAGGTCTTGGTGATGCCGCGCAGGCGGATGAGCGGTGTCTCGCTCACGGCGCCGTCCCTGAGCGTTGTTCGGTGATCACGGCCATGCCTTCGCTCAGGGCTTCGCCACTGACTTCGGTGTTGCGGCCATCGCTGATGCCGGTCTTGACGGCCTTCGCCACCGGTTGGCCGTCCTGCAGCACCCAGATCTGGCGCATGCCACCGCTGCGGGGGTCGGTGCCCGCTGTTTTGGGCCGGGTGTTGCGCGGCGGGCGCGGCATCATTTTTGACAGGATGCTGGTGTTTGCCGCCGCGGCGCCGTTGCCGCTGGCGGGCGAGAAGCGCAGCGCCGTGTTGGGCACCAGCAGCACGCCCTTCGCTTCCTTGGCCACGATGGTGGCCGCCGCCGTCATGCCCGGGCGCAGACTGAGGTCGCTGTTGTCCACGTTGAGCGTGGTGGTGTAGGTGACCACGTTGTCGGTCTTGGTGGAGCCAAAGGCCACGCGGTTGATGGTGGCCGGGTAGCGGCGCGCCGGGAAGGCGCTCACGGTGAAGGTGGCTTTCTGGTCCACCTTGACGGCACCCACATCGGCCTCGTCCACCGCCACATCCAGCTTGAGCTGCGCGAGGTCTTCGGCCACGGAGAACAGCGTCACGGCCTGCAGCGAGGCGGCCACGGCGTTGCCCGGGTCCACCGTGCGGCTGAGCACCACGCCGTTGATGGGCGAGCGGATCGAGGCCTTGGACAGGTTGGTTTCCGTGGTGGCGAGGGCGGCACGCGATTCGGTGACCGCAGCGCGTGCGGCGGCCTCGATGGCCACGGCACGCTCGACGGCCGCCTTGGCGCTGTCGAGCTCGGTGGCCGAAGGCACCTTGCCGCCCGAGAGGCGCGCCACCTCTTCAAAGCGCGCCAGCGTGGCGCGCGATTCCTTCACCGTGGCGCTGGCCTGCGCCAGCTGCGCCTGGGCCGAGGCCAGACCGGCGCGCGACTGCGTCACCTGGTCCACCAGCTTGGCGGTGTCCAGCTCCACCAGCACCTGGCCGGTCTTGATGCGGTCGTTCACATCCACCAGCACGCGTTTGACGGTGCCCGAGAGCTCGCTGCCGATGTTGACCGAGCGTGTGGGCTGCAGCGTGCCGTTGGCGGCCACGGTGAGCGTGATGTCGCCCGTCTTCAGGGGCTCGGTCACGTAGACCGGCGCGGCCTTGCTCTGCTGCTGTGCCTGCCAGTAGGCGATGCCGCCGGCCACGACGACGAGCGCGGCAATGCCGATCCACAGCGAGCTGCGCTGCCACCAGCGCGGCGGGTGGTCGCTGCCCAGCAGGTTTTGCAGGTCGGCGGAGGGGGCGTCTTTTTTGGAGCTCATGGCGATTCGGTTTCGGTGTTCGGGGTTCAGCGGGTGGTGGCTTCAACCGGTGGCGCGTCGGGCGTCCAGCCGCCGCCGAGGGCCTTGTACAGGCGCACGTGGTCGGCGCTCAGCGTGGCCTGGGTGCTGGCCACGCTGTCCTGGGTGGAGAGCAGGGTGCGCTGGGTGTCGAGCACCGAGCGGAAGTCGATCAGGCCGCTTTCGTAGCGCTGGCGCGCCAGCAGCTCGGCGTTGGCCGCGGCGGTGCTGGCCGCCTGCAGACGCAGCAGGCGCTCGCGGTCGCCCTGCATTGCCACCAGCGCGTCTTCCACGTCTTTCACGGCGCTGATCACGGTGCCCTGGTAGGCCATGCGCGCCTGTTCCAGTGCCGCTTCCTGCGAGCGCACCTGGGCCCGGGCCGCGCCACCGTCGAACAGCGGCGCCGACACGCTGGCCAGCAGCGAGTTGACCACCGATGCGCCGTTGGTCAGCGAGCCCAGCGTCAGCGCGGAGAGGCCCAGCGAGCCGCTGAGGCGGAAGCTCGGGTAGCGCGCGGCATCGGCCGCGGCCACGCGGGACAGCGCGGCGCTGATGCGGTGTTCGGCGGTGCGCACGTCGGGGCGTTGGCGCAGCGTGTCGGCCGGAAAGGCCAGCGCCAGATCGCCCGCGCCCTGCGGGACCGGTGCGGCGGTGGTCAGCGCGCCTTGCAGCGCGGCGGGCAGCGTGCCGGGGGCCTGCCCGGTCAGCACGGCCAAGCCGCTCAAGGCCTGGGCCAGGCTGGTCTGCAGCGCCGGGATCTGGGCCGCGGTCTGCTCGCTGGAGGCAATGGCCTGCTCCAGATCGAGCGACGAGGCCAGACCCGCCTGTGTGCGCCAGCGCGTGATCTGCAGCGTTTCGGTTTGCGCGGCGAGGTTGCTGCGCGCAATCGCCAGCCGCGTCTGCAGGCCGCGCAGTTCGATGTAGGTGACCGCGACTTCGGCCGCCAGCGACACCTGCACATCGGCCAGGCTGGTTTCGGACGCGCGGGCGTCGGCTTCGCTGGCGTTCAGCGCGCTGCGGTTGCCACCAAAAATATCGGGTTCCCAGCTGGCGTCAAAGCCTGCCTGGAAACGGTTGCTGGCGTCGTTGTCGCCCGATTTGCTGCGCTGCGCCGAGGTCGACGCGCTGAGCGTGGGGCCCATGCCGGCTTGTTGCACGTCGCGCTGCGCGCGTGCCTGCAGCAGCGCGGCCTGGGCGCTCTTGACGCTGGTGTTGGCCTGCAGCGCCTGCGTGACCAGCGTGGTGAGGGTGGGGTCGTTGAAGCGTTGCCACCAGCCGGCGAGCGCCGTGGGCGAGGGGGCGGTGACCGCGTTGACCGGGGTGCTGGACCAGGCTGCTGGCAGCGGGGTTTCAGGCCGCTCGCCGCCCGCCGGTGCCAGGCTGGCGCAGGCGGACAGCAGGGCGATGCTGGCCAGGGCGATCAGGGTGACAGGTCGGCGGACCGGTCGGGCGTTGGGAGGTGACAGCAGTTTCATGGTGTTCATTCAGCATACTGAGTACGCCAGTGTGTCAGTGTGCCATTGTGCGCAAGCGAACTTAAGCGGCCGTGACTGGATGGTGAAGTTCCGGTAAAGAAGCCGAAGTCATGAGGGATATCGGGTGGGTCGCATCGGTGCGGGCGGGTCAGGCCGCGCCGGGTTCCGGTCCTTCGGTCGGCGCCGGATCGGGCGTTGTCGCCACATGCAGCGTCTGCGTGGGGAAGGCGATGGCGGCCCCGTGGCGGGCCACGATGCGGCCGAATTCGAGCAACAGTTCCTGCTTCAGCGCCTGGTAGTCCACCCAGGCGCGGGTGAGCGTGAAAGCGTAGACCATGATGTCGAGCGAACTGGCGCCGAAGCGGTTGAAGTTCACGATCAGGGGCTGGCTGTTGTCGATGCCGGGGTGGTTCTGCAGCAGGGTCCTCATGTCGTCGACCACGGCTTGCACCTGGTCGAAGTCGTCGTAGCGCAGGCCCAGGGTTTCGTTCAGGCGCCGGTGGCTCATGCGCGAGGGGTTCTCGACCACGATGCTGGTGAACACCGCGTTGGGCACGTAGATCGGGTTCTTGTTGAAAGCGCGGATGCGGGTGTGGCGCCAGCTGATGTATTCCACCGTGCCTTCGATGCTTTTGTCGGGCGAGCGGATCCAGTCGCCGACGCTGAACGGGCGGTCGAGGTAGATGGTCAGGCCGCCGAAGAAGTTGGCCAGCAGGTCCTTCGCGGCCAGACCGACCGCGATGCCGCCCACGCCGCCGAGCGCAAGCAGGCCACCGATCTGGAAGCCCAGGGTGTGGGCCACGGTGATGGCGGTGACCACGATCACCAGCAGGCGCAGCAGCTTGCCCAGGGCGAGCGCGGTGGTGAGGTCGAAGGGCTCGCCGCTGTCGGTGCGGCGCCGGATGCTGGTCTGGGACATGAGCACGATGAGTCCCCACAGGAACCAGGCCACGCTGACGATGAGACCGACATCGCGCCATTGCAGGGTGGTTGCCAGCAGCGCGGGTTCGTTCCAGTGCGCATTCAGCGCTCGCGCTACCCAGCCCAGGCCGATGAGCCAGATCAGCAGCTGCGTGGGCCTGCGCGCTGCGCCCAGCAGGGCTTCGTCCCAGGGGTTGGCCGTGCGCTCTGCCCAGCGATTGGCCTGCAGGAACGCCACCCGCACGGCCTGCCCGACCAGCAGGGTGAGCAGGAGGATCGCCAGCGCGGTGGCCAGCCAGAGTTCAACGCCGATGGATTGTTGAAGGGTCTCGGTGAGGCGGTTCATGGGGCGCGCTTACTGGAACGCCACCTCGGCGAAGCTGCGCAGCTTGCGGCTGTGCAGCTGGGCGACGCCGCCTTCGCGCAGCCGCTCCACCGCGCGGATGCCGATGCGCAGGTGTTGATCAACGCGCTCGCGGTAGAAATGGTTGGCCATGCCGGGCAGCTTGATTTCGCCGTGCAGCGGCTTGTCGCTCACGCAGAGCAGGGTGCCGTAGGGCACGCGGAAGCGGAAGCCGTTGGCGGCGATGGTGGCGCTTTCCATGTCGAGCGCCACCGCGCGCGATTGCGAGAAACGCCGCTGGGGCCTGTTGTCGGGCAGCAGTTCCCAGTTGCGGTTGTCGGTACTGGCGACAGTGCCGGTGCGCATGATGCGTTTCACCTCCTGCGGCGGCACGCCGGTCACGTCGGCCACGGCGCCTTCGAGCGCGAGCTGGATTTCGGCCAGCGCAGGAATCGGCACCCACAGCGGCAGCTCTTCGTCTAGCACATGGTCTTCGCGCACGTAGGCGTGGGCCAGCACGTAGTCGCCGAGCTGCTGGCTGCTGCGCAGGCCGGCGCAGTGGCCGATCATGAGCCAGGCGTGCGGGCGCAGCACGGCGATGTGGTCGGTGATGGTCTTGGCGTTGGCCGGGCCGACGCCGATGTTCACCATGGTGATGCCGCTGCGGTCGGCGCGCATGAGGTGGTAGCCCGGCATCTGCGGCAACCTGGGTGGCGGGGCGCCGAGTTCGTCGCCCGTTTCTGCGCCCAGGCCCACCCGGCGTGTCACCACGTTGCCGGGTTCGATGAAGGCGATGTATTCGCTGTCGGGACGGGCCATTTCGGCGTGGCCGAGGCGGATGAATTCGTCGATGTAGAACTGGTAGTTGGTGAACAGCACGAAGTTCTGGAACCACTCGGGCGCGGTGCCGGTGTAGTGGCGCAGGCGCTGCAGCGAGTAGTCGATGCGCGGCGCGGTGAACAGCGACAGGGGCTGCGCTTCGCCCGGGCGCGGCTCGTGCGTGCCGTTGGCGATGCCGTCGTCCATGGCGGCCAGATCGGGCAGGTCGAACACGTCGCGCATCAGGGCGCGGCGCTCGCTGCTCAGGCTGCCTTCGACGTGGTCGTGTTCGGCGAACGAGAAGTGGATGGGAATCGGGTGCGTGCTGGTGCCCACCTCCAGCTCGCCGCCGTGGTTGATCAGCAGCAGGCTGAACTGCTCCAGGATGTAGTCGGCGTAGAGATCGGGTCGCGTGATCGTGGTCTCGAACCGGCCCGGGCCGGCCACGAAGCCGTAGCTCAGGCGGCCCGTGCCCTGGTGCGACACGCTGTGGGTGTGCAGCCGCACGAAGGGGTAGCAGGCGCGCACGCGGTCGTCCTTGAAATCGGCGCCGGCCACGAAGTCGCGCATGGCCGCGCGCAGGAAGTGGATGTTCTGCTGGTAAATGCGCTGCACCTGGGCCAGGGCGGCGGCCGGGTTGCGGTAGAAAACCGGGGCGGTAAAGTCGGGTGTCTTGTACATGCCGCTATTGTGGCGCCGCCCCGTGACACCTTGCCCCCACCCGGAATACCCATGCTGGATGCCGCTGCACCGGTGCTGAACCCGCCGGTCGACATGGCGCGCGCTGCCGCCGTGCTGGCGGCGGCGCTGGGTTGCGGCCTGCTCGTGGGCATTGAGCGCGAGCGGCGCAAGGGCACCGGTCCGGGGCGGGCGTTCGCCGGCCTGCGCACTTTTGCGCTGACCAGCGTGGCGGGGGCCGCCGCGGCGCTCACGCTGCTGACGGGACTGGTGGTGACCGGCGCTGCGATGGTGGCAGCCCTGGCCCTGGTCGCTTACTGGCGCGACCGCTCCGACGACCCGGGCGCCACCACCGAAATTGCCCTGCTGCTGACCTACCTGATCGGCGTGCTCTGCGCGCAGAGCCTGCCGCTGGCCGCCGCGCTTTCGGTGGGCCTGACCGGCTTGCTGGCCGCGCGGGAGCGGCTGCACCGGTTCGCCCGCCAGTGGCTGACCGAGGGCGAAGTGCGCGACGGCATCGTGCTGGCCGCGCTGGTGCTGATGGCGCTGCCGCTGGTGCCGAACCGGCCGCTCTGGGGTCCTGCGCTCAACCCCTACGTCATCGTGCAGCTGCTGGCCTTGCTGCTGGCGGTGCAGTCGCTGGCGCACCTGTGCCGCCGCCTGCTGCAGGCGCGCCACGCGGTGGCGTTCTCGGCGCTGGCCTCGGGCTTTGTGTCGAGCACCGCCACCATCGCCACGCTGGGGCTGGCCGCGCGCGAGGGCCGCTCACCCGCACGGCTGATGGCGGGTGGCGGCCTGCTGTCCTGCGTGTCCACCCAGCTGCAGGTGCTGCTGGTCGCTGCCGCCGTGCGGCCGGCCTGGCTGCCGGTCTTGTGGCTGCCGTCGCTGGCCGCCGGTTTGCTGGCGCTGGCCTGGGGCTGGTGGATGGTGCGCGGAGCGCCCGGGGTCGCCGATGCCCCGACGGTGCCGGACGAAGACCGGATGTTCAGCCTCCGGGGCGCTGCGGGCGTGGCCGCTTTGCTCAGTGCGATCCAGGTGCTGGTGCACGCGCTGACGCTGTGGCTGGGCGATTCGGGCCTGCTGCTGGGCTCTGCGCTGGCGGCGCTGGCCGATCTGCACGCCTCGCTGGCCGCGGTGTTTGCCTCGGGCGGCCCGGCGGGGGGCGGCGCCGCGGTCTGGGCGGTGATGCTGGCCTTGCTGGTGCACGCCGGCAGCAAGAGCGCCACCGCCGGCATCGTGGGGGGCTGGCGCTACCTGGCCTGGCTGGCGCCGGGCCTGTGGCTGCACATGGCGCTCGGCGCTGCGGGCATCTACTGGATGGCGCGCGCCTAGCGCGGGCTGGCAACCTCGGAGAGACCGCCTGGGGGTTCTCAGTTCCGCGTCGGTTCTCGCATCGTCACGAACTCTTCCGCCGCCGTCGGGTGGATGCCGATGGTGCTGTCGAACACCGCCTTGGTCGCGCCCGCCTTCATGGCCACGGCAAAACCCTGCACGATCTCGCCGGCTTCGGCGCCCACCATGTGCAGGCCGACCACGCGGTCGCTCGCGGTGTCCACGATGAGCTTCATGAGTGTGCGCTCGCTGCTGCCCGAGAGCGTGTGCTTCAGGGCCTTGAATTCAC
The DNA here is from genome assembly GCF_048590325.1 of Hydrogenophaga sp. ZJX-1. Taxonomy (NCBI): domain Bacteria; kingdom Pseudomonadati; phylum Pseudomonadota; class Betaproteobacteria; order Burkholderiales; family Comamonadaceae; genus Hydrogenophaga; species Hydrogenophaga sp. ZJX-1. The sequence goes on along the minus strand of NZ_JBMBRA010000002.1, from coordinate 353,539 downwards.
TGCGGAAGATCGTCACCTGGCCGAATTTCTCGCGGGCCGCGGCTTCGCTGTAGCCCACGGTGCCGATGTTGGGGTGCGTGAAGACGGCGGTGGGGATGAAGTCGTAGCTCATTTCGCGCGCGGGCTTGCCCGCTGCCGCGCCGAAGAGCTGGTCCACCACCACCATGGCCTCGCCCAGCGCCACCGGGGTGAGCTGCACGCGGTTGGTCACGTCGCCCACGGCGCAGATGCCGGGCACATTGGTCTGGTAGTGCGCGTTCACGATCACCTCGCCTTGCGCGCCCTGGGCCACGCCCACGGTGTCCAGCCCCAGACCCTGCACGTTGGGCTTGCGCCCGGTGGCGTACAGCACGGCGTCGGCCAGCACCACGCCGCCGCCTTCCAGCTCGATACGCAGGCCATCTTCGGTCTTGCGGATGTCCACCACATCGGCGTTCAGCCGCAGGTCCACGCCGGACTTGACCATCTCGGCGGCGACAAAGTGGCGCACTTCGTCGTCAAAGCCGCGCAGCACCTGTTCGCCGCGGTACAGCTGGGTCACCTGCGATCCCAGGCCGTTGAAGATGGACGCGAACTCGCAGGCGATGTAGCCACCGCCCACCACCAGCAGGCGTTTCGGAAACGGTTCCAGATCGAAGATCTCGTTGGAGGTGATGACGTGTTCGCGGCCCACGAAGTGCGGCACGTGGGGCGTGCCGCCGGTGGCGATCAGGATGTGTTTCGCGGTGAAATTCTGGTGGCCGGGGCTGCCGTCGGCGTTGATCGTGGCCAGGCCGATGCTGTGCTCGTCCTGCAGGCGGGCAAATCCATCGAAGACCGTGACGCCCGAGCCGCGCAGCAGGTTGCCGTAGACGCCGTTGAGTCGGCTGATTTCGGTGGCGCGGTTGGCTTTCAGCGTGGCCCAGTTGAGGGTGGGTTCCGGACCTTCCCAGCCAAAGCCGTGCGATTCGTGGGCCGCATCGGCGTAGTGGGCGGCGTAGCTGTAGAGCTTTTTCGGGATGCAGCCCACGTTGACGCAGGTGCCGCCCAGGCCGTCGGTGCCGAGGGTTTCGGCCAGGGCCACGCGCGCGCCACGCTGGGCCGCCATGCGGGCGGCGCGCACGCCACCACTGCCGCCGCCAATGACAAAGAGATCGAAGTCGTGAGTGCTCATGCTCGTCCGTTCGGCCAACTGGATCGTGGCCCTTGCTGTGGAGCCGGGCAGTTTACGCGCAGCCCGCCCGCCCTGTGGGCGCCGGGGCTGTTCCGCCGGGCCCCCGGTGACTCAGCGCCTGGCGCGCGCTTCGTCGCTCTTGAGTGCGCGCCGCTTGGCCATTTCGCGTCCCATGCCGATGGTGTTGAGGCCGGCGAGGCGTTTTTTGGCCTCCGGGTAGGCGACGGATTCTTCCAGCAGGAGGTGGTCCGTGTAGAGCGCTTCAAAAACATCCAGTGCGTGGCGCAACTCCACCGTGTCGAACCAGAGGTTGCCACTGGTGGCCGCTTCCAGCGAGGGCGCGATCTGGATCCAGTTTTCTTCCAGCCAGCCGTGGTCCTGGATCAGGTGTTCGGTGGCCTGCACGATCTCGGCGTCCTGACTGCCCAGCAGTGCCGGGAAGATGTGTTTTTCTTCGTCCAGATGGTGCTGGCGCGCTTCGCCATTGAAATAGTCGAGCACGCGGCGCGCCTGTTCCCGTGTGGCCGTGTTCAGCCCAGTGGATTCGATGGCGTCGACCAGCGCGTGCAGCTGCCGTATCTGCGCCTGGATCTCGCGGTGAGTGGAATCGAGGAATTCGAAGACAGCGATGGAAGCGGGCGCGGCACACATGACGAACTCCTGATCAGTGGATGGGGTTCATTATGAAAATGTGGTGCGCCGGGACCACTTGATCTTGCTCAAACAAAAAGCCCGCTGAAGCGGGCATCCGATGGACTGTCACCACGAGGGCATTCCCGAAGCGCGTGCCTCAGCCCAGGATGCCGCGGAACGGGCTTTGCCAGGCCGCTGGCATCGCCCCCGAGGGGGTGATGCGAATCGGCGCGGTGGTGGTCAGTACGTGTACACACCCTTGCCCGTTTTCCGGCCCAGCCAACCGGCGGCCACCATTTCCTTCAGCAGCGGCGCGGGGCGGTACTTGCTGTCGTTGTACTCGGCCATGTAGACGTTCATCACGGCCAGGCACACGTCCAGGCCGATCATGTCGGCCAATGCCAGCGGGCCGATGGGCTGGTTGGTGCCCAGCTTCATGCCGGCGTCGATGTCTTCCGGCGTCGCCAGGCCTTCGGCGAGCACGAAGAAGGCCTCGTTGATCATGGGCACCAGGATGCGGTTGACCACGAAACCGGGTGCGTTTTTCACCGTGATCGGCGTCTTGCCCAGCGCTTCGGCCATGGCCTTCACGGCGTCGTGCGTGGCGTCGCTGGTCTGCAGGCCGCGGATGATTTCCACCAGCGCCATCATGGGCACGGGATTGAAGAAATGCATGCCGATGAAGCGGTCGGGGCGTTGCGTGGCGGCGGCCAGTTTGGTGATGCTGATCGAGCTGGTGTTGGTGGCCACGATCACCTCGGGCGCGAGGATGCTGTCGAGCTGCTGCAGGATTTTGACCTTCAGGCCTTCGTTTTCGGTCGCGGCTTCAATGACGAGCTGCGCGCCCTTGAGGTCGTCGTAGTTGGTGCTGCCTTGGATCAAGGCCAGGGCCTTGGCCTTGTCGTCGGCCGTCATCTTCTCTTTCTTGATCAGGCGGTCCAGGCTGCCGGCGATGGTGGCCAGGCCCTTGTCGACGGCGGCCTGGGCGATGTCGACCATGACGACGCGGATGCCGCTGACGGCGCAGGCCTGGGCGATGCCGTTGCCCATGGTGCCCGAGCCGATGATGCCCACGGTTTGAATGCTGCTCATAGGGGAATGCTCCTGAAAAAAGACAAAGAACGGTTGTCGGGGTCGTGCACTGTCCGCGGCCTGGGCTGCGTCGCGCAGGCGCCGGGACTAGGCTGGCGAGCCTACCGGTGTGGCCAGCGCTGTGCTAACTTGCCTGCGGATTGTCGCGCACCGGGATGCGCGGCGAGGACAGACAAACCAGCGTGAGCGGCCGGGGCATCACCAGCGATCCCCGTGCCAGACAACGGAGACTTTATGTTTGACTACATCGTCGTGGGTGGTGGTTCGGCGGGTTGCGTGCTCGCCGGGCGCCTGAGCGAAGACCCGGCCGTGCGCGTGGCCCTGCTGGAAGCCGGCCCACCCGACAGCAGCGTGTTGATTCATTGCCCGGCAGGCTTGGCCGTGATGGCGAAATACGAACTCAACGGCTGGGGCTATGCCACGGTGCCGCAACCCGGCTTGAACGGCCGGCGCGGTTACCAGCCGCGCGGCAAGGTGCTCGGGGGGTCCAGCTCCATCAACGCCATGATCTACGCCCGCGGCCACGCCAGCGACTACGACGACTGGGCCGCCCAGGGCAACCCGGGCTGGTCGTTTGCCGATGTGCTGCCGTACTTCAAACGCGCCGAGCACAACCAGCGCGGTGCCGATGCGTGGCACGGTCAGGGAGGGCCGCTGAACGTGATGGACCTGCGTTCGCCGAACCCCTTTCTGCCCTCGTTCATCGAAGCCGGCCAGCAGGCGGGCTACCCGCTCAATACCGATTTCAATGGTCCGGCGCAAGAGGGCATCGGTGCTTACCAGGTCACGCACAAGAACGGCGAACGCTTTAGCGCCGCCAAGGCCTACCTCACGCCCCACCTGGGGCGTTCCAACCTGAAAGTGATCACGAACGCGTTGACCACCCGCGTGCTCACCGAAACCGTGGGTGGGCAGCCGCGCGCACAGGGTGTGGAATACCGCGCGGACGGCGGGCGCGGCCCGCTGGAGACGCTGCTGCTCAGGCCAGACGGCGAGGTGCTGCTGAGCGCCGGCGCCTTCGGTTCGCCGCAACTGCTCATGCTGTCGGGCATCGGCCCGGCGGCCCACCTGGCCGAACACGGCATCCAGGTGGTGCACGAGTTGCCAGGCGTGGGCGAGAACCTGCACGACCACCCCGACGTGGTGATGGTGGTGGACGCGCCGAAGCTGACCGATCTGTTCGGCCTGTCCCTGGCCGGTGTGGCGTGCATGGTTCGGGGTCTGTTCGAATGGCGGCGCAGCCGCAGCGGCCCGTTGACCACCAACTTCGCCGAGGCGGGGGGCTTCATCAAGAGCGCCCCGGATGAAGCGATACCCGATCTGCAACTGCACTTCGTGGTCGGCAAACTGGTGGACCATGGGCGCAAGACGGTGCTCGGTCACGGTTATTCGTGTCATGTGTGCCTGTTGCGTCCGAAGAGCCGGGGCACGCTGCGCCTGGCCAGCGCCGATCCGCAGGTGATGCCGCTGATCGATCCGGCCTTTTTGAAGGACCCGGACGATGTGGCGCGCCTGGTGCGTGGCTTCAAACGCATGCGCGAGCTGATGCAGCAACCCGCGCTCGCGCGCCACGGCGGCCGCGAATCCCGGGCGTCGGCGCTGGCGCAGAGCGATGCGCAGATCGAGCAGTTCGTGCGATTCCACGCCGACACGATCTACCACCCGGTGGGTACCTGCCGCATGGGGCAGGATGCGGGGGCGGTGGTGGACGCGCGCCTGCGGGTGCACGGCGTGGCGGGGCTGCGGGTGGTCGATGCGTCGGTCATGCCCAGCGTGGTGGGCGGCAACACGAATGCCCCGGTGATCATGATGGCGGAGAAGGCCGTCGATATGATCCGGGAGGACCATTCTTTTGAAAGCGCACCATCATGATTCTTGAACACGCCGACATCCGCATCGACCCCGCCCAGGCCACCGAATTCGAAGCCGCCATCCTGCGCGGCGCCAGCACCGTGATCGCCCAGGCCAAGGGCTTCAAAGGCTTCAAGGTCAACCGCAGCATCGAGAGCGCTGGCCGCTACATCCTGATGATCTACTGGGACACGCTGGAAGACCACACGGTGGGTTTCCGTCAGTCACCGGCATTCGCTGAGTGGCGCAGCATCGTTGGCCCGTTCTTCCTGCAACCGCCTGTGGTGGAGCACCTGGAACTGGTCGGGAAGAGCTGAGCCCACCCCCATCGCCGGCTCACTGCGTGTAGCTGGCTCCGCCCCTCAAGGGGCAATGCCTGCGGCCTGGCAGAGCCAGTTCCGCGGCATTCTTGAAAAATCCCCGCTCGCCTACTTCTTCCGCATTAAGGTGGACTTGCCGAACAGGCTTTCGATCAGGTCCACGGCCAGCTCGGCGGTGCGGTTGCGAACATCGAGCGCGGGGTTGAGTTCCATCACGTCGAGCGAAGCCAGGCGCCCGGTGTCGGCGATCATTTCCATGCAGAGCTGCGCTTCGCGGTAGGTCGGGCCTCCGGGGATCGTGGTGCCCACGCCGGGCGCGATCTCGGGGTCGAGAAAATCGACGTCGAAGCTCACGTGCAGGTGGGTGTTCTCGTCCACGCCCATCAGTGCCTGCTCCATGGTGTGGCGCATGCCCATCTCGTCGATGTAGCGCATGTCGAACACCTCCAGCCCTGCTTCGTGCACGAAGCGCTTCTCGCCCGCGTCGACGCTGCGGATACCGATCTGGCGCACCACATCGGCACCGATCGCCGGTGTCTGCCCACCGATGCCGGTGAGTTGCGCCGGGCCGTGGCCACACAGCACCGCCACCGGCATGCCGTGGATGTTGCCACTGGGCGTGAGGCTGGCGGTGTTGAAGTCGGCGTGGGCGTCGAGCCAGAGCACGCGCAGTTTTTTCCCGGTTTCGCGGCAGTGCCGGGCGACGGCGCTGATGGAGCCGATGCCCAGGCAGTGGTCGCCACCGAGCACGATGGGCAGTTGGCCCTGGCGGAGTTCGGCGTGCATGGCCGTGTGCAGGGCCTGGTTCCACGCCGCCACCTCCGGCAGGTGCCGGTAGCCCTCACTCGGGGGCAGCCAGGGGTTGGCCGGGCCGTTCAGGTTGCCGCGGTCGGTGACCCTCAGGCCGTGGCTTTCCAGCACGGCCGCGAGGCCGGCCACGCGCAGGGCTTCGGGGCCCATGGAGGCGCCGCGTGCGCCCGCGCCAATGTCGGTGGGAACGCCAATGAGGCTGATGTCGAGTTGCATGGCACGATTGTGCGGCAAGCGCCAAGGATGTGCACCCCGCGCCAGGGTGCGCCCCTGGGTCCTGTCACACACTGGCGCGCGCCGTGGGTCAGGCGAAGCTGTCGGCCATCAGGGCGTCGAACCACTCTTTCATTTCTTCGAAGTGCTCGCTGTCCCAGCCGACCGAGGCGGCCGACGAATCGGGTGCCGGCACCATGGTCCGGCTCACCGGGTCGTACTGGAACACCGCGGTGAGCCAGGATGCCTGAGTGGCGGTGATGGTGGAGTAGCAGGCGGAGTTGGTGACCGGCTGCGGGTCGGGCTGGCCGCCGCCGAAGATGCGCGCCAGCGCATCGGCGCAGACCTTGGCCTCCTGGTTGGCGATGTGGCCGGCCTTGGGCTGTGTGGTGGCGCTGGAGTCGCCGATCACGTGCACGCGGGGCGCCACCGTGCTGGCGTAGCTGAGCACGTCCACCGGTGCGAAGCGGTTGCTGGTGGCGGTGGCCAGGCCGGCGCGCCGCACGATGCCACTTGCGCGTTGTCGGCGGATCAGGTTGATCACGTCGCCGCGGATCTGGCCGATGCTGGTGTGCAGCGTCATCTGCGCCTGGTCGGCGAAGCTGATGGCCACGTTGGTGTGGTACTCGATGACCTGGCTGTGCAAGTCGAAGAAGGCGTTGGAGAAGTTGTCCTTTTGCGTCACGAAGTCGGGGTTGGCGTCGAGCACGACCAGGCGTGCGCCGGGCTTGTGGCGCTTCATCCAGTCGGCGATCGCGCAGGCCCGCTCGTAGGGGCCGGGCGGGCAGCGGTAGGGCGTGGGCGGGATGGTGAGCACCATGGTGCCGTTGGTCGGCATGGCCGCAAGCTGGCGCGCCAGGGTGGCGACTTGTGCGCCGCCCTGCCAGGCATGTGGCATGAGGTTCTGGTCGCTCAGGCCCGGCATGGCATCGAACTCGATGCCGGGGGCCAGCACGAGGCGGTCGGCGCTGAGGGTGCGGCCATCGGCGAGCCGCACGCTGGCGGCCACCGGGTCAACCTCGGTCACCGCCGATGCCACCACGCGCACGCCGTAGCGGTTTCGCAGGGCGTTGTAGTTGAAGCTCAGGCTGGCCATGTTGCGCGCGCCGGTGAGCAGTTCGCTGCTCAGGATGCAGGTGCGGTAGATGGCGTTGCGCTCGACCAGGGTCACGTCGATGGCATCGCCCCACATCCGGAGGTACTTGCACACGGTGGCGCCGGCCATGCCGCCGCCAACCACGATCACCCGGGCCTTGGGGCTGACGGGCGGGATGGCCAGCGGGTTGCCGCCGGCATCGGTGGCCTGGGCCTGGGCCCGCGCTGGCAGGGCCAGATGGCCCAGGCCGGCCGCGGCCAGGGCTTGCAATAGTTCGCGTCGGTTCATGGTCGGCTCCTCAGCGGCGTTGTTGGGAGAGCCACTGCGCCAGCGCGCGCATCTGGGCGTCGGTGTAACCCAGGGCGTGGCGCACCATGATGTCGCGGCCCCGTTCGCGGGCGCCCTCGGCGCGCATCTCGCGCAGTTCGCCGTAGATCTCGTCGGCGCTTTCACCGGCGAGCCGTTCGAACCCTGGCCCCCGGCCGTTGGTGCCGTGGCACTGAAAGCAGTTCGAGGCCAGCAGTCGGCCCGGCGGGCTGACGGCGGTTTGCGCCAGGGTGGGCAGGGGTGCGCTGAGTGTCAGCGCAAGCAGCAGGCCGTGAAGTCGAGGTTGTCGGGGCATGTCGGGCTTTCTTTGAGCGCAGACGGTGGGTCTGCTGGCTTCAGAAGATAGGTCAAAGGCCCTTTAATTGTTGTGGGTATCTGTAAGCAATTGCAGGTCGATACCCCCGGTGGTTCAAGCGACCACGCCATGCGCCGGGAGCGAAACCGGAACACGTATCCATGGGTAACCGTTACAGATGCGTTCAATACCCCCACGGGCACCGGCTTCAACCCTGCGGCAGTTCGAGGTGGAACGTGGTGCCCTGGCCCGGTGTGCTGTGGGCCCAGATGCGCCCGCCCATGCGTTCGACGGCCTTGTGGGCCATGGCCAGACCGATGCCTGTGCCCGGAATCTGGTCCTGCCGGTGCAGCCGCTGGAACATGCCGAAGACACGATCGTGGTGCTTCATGTCAAAGCCCATGCCGCGGTCGGTCACTTGCAGGTGGACGGCGCCATCCTGTTCATGGGCTTCGATGCGGATGGCCGGCGCCCTGTCAGCGGGCGTGAACTTCAGGGCGTTGTCCATCAGGTTGCGCAGGACCATGGCCAGCCCATTGGGATCGGCCAGCACTTGCAGGTGACCGGGCACCGCGACTTGCAGCTGGCCCCGGCGCTCGTTCAGATTGTCCTGGAAGGGCAGGACCACCTCTTGCACCAGCTTCGCCAGCACCACGGGTTCGACCTGTTCGGTCATCTGTTCCAGGCGGGCGTAGGCCAGCAGGTCGCTGATGAGCTGCGACATGTGCAGGGTGGCCCGCTGGATGCGCTGCAGGTACTCGCGGCCCTGGTCGTCGAGCTGGGTGCCGTGTTCTTCCAGCAGCAGGGTGCTGAAACCCTCGATGCCCCGCAGCGGGGTGCGCAGGTCGTGCGAGGCGGAGTAGGTGAAGGATTCGAGCTCGCGGTTGACCGCCTGCAGGCGCTTGACACTGGCCTCCAGCTGGCCGGTGCGCTCGGTCACTTTCTGCTCCAGTTGCCCGGTCAGCTCGCGTATCCGGGCCTCGGCGCCGGCACGAAGCTTGAGGTTGACCAGCATCTGCGCAAACAGTTTGAGCAGGGCGATTTCTTCGTCGTCGTAGCGGTGCTGGAGGCGCAGCGAATCCAGCCCCACATAGCCCAGGCAGGCATCCGGACCCATCAAGGGCAGGGTGATGAGGCTGCGGATGCCCTGGGCTTGCAGAACCACCTTCATGGCGCCCTCGGGCATGGCGTCGACGTCGGGCACGTAGACCACTTCGCCGCGCTGGTGCGTGGCCACCCAGTCCGGGTCCCCGTCCAGCGGCAGGTTCTGCAGGTGGGCTCGCCCGGACGCGATGCCTTCGGCACACCACTCGTGGGTGTTTGAACGGGTTCGGGCGGCCCAGTCGTAGTCGAACAGGTAGGCCCGGTCGGCCGAAACGAAGCGGCCCATGTCGCCCAGTGCCTCGTGGATGGCGGCGTCCATCTGCGGCACCGGCAGGTTGATGAACCGGCTGGCCAAACCGAACAACAGCACCACGAAATGGTTCAGGCGCTCGCGATCGTTTTCGAGCCGCTTCTGATCGGAGATGTCGCGCACGATCGCCATCAACTGTTCGCTGCCGGGCAGGCGCGCCAGCCGGGCCTCGAAGTGGTGCAGACCATCGGGCAGTGGCAGCGTGTATTCGTGGCGCACGAGCTGGCCCGACCGGGTCTCCATCGCCTTCTTCATGAACGGGGCCACGAACTCGGGCGGCATGACCTCGTGCACGCGCTTGCCGACGAACTGATCGGGTGGTGCGTAGAGCAGGCTTTCCGCGCTGGCCAGGTGCTCGATGATGGTGCCTTCGTCGTCCAGAAGGAAGAACAGGTCGGGCAACACATCGAAGATTTTTTCCAGCAGCTGCCGCTGGTGCAGGGCGGTTTGCTCGGCCACCTTGAGATCGGTCAGGTCCACGCAGCTGCCGATGTAGCCGAGGAAGTGGCCATCGGCGTCGTGCCGGGGAATGCCCTGGTCGAGCATCCAGCGGTAGCTGCCGTCGTGGCGGAGCAGGCGGAATTCGGTGGAAAAGGGTTGGCGCGATTCGAAGGCGCGGTCGTAGGTGTCCTGGCAACGCGCCTGGTCGTCGGGGTGCAGGCTGCCGGTCCAGTTGTCATCCAGTTCCTCTTCCAGGCGGTGACCCGTGAATTCCAGCCAGCGCTGGTTGACCCAGTCGCAACGCATGTTCTGGTCGCTGGTCCAGAAGAGCGCCGGTGATGCGTTGGCCACGGTGTCCAGACGGTGCAGGGTCTGGCGCTGGGCTTCCTCCAGCGAGCGGCGCTCGGTGACTTCGAACGCGGTGCCCGCCATGTAGGTGGCCTCGCCGCTTTCGTTCCAGGACGCCTGCCCCTGGGTTTCAAACCAGCGGTAGGCGCCGCTGGCATCGAGCAACCGGAAGGTTTCGGCAAAGGGCTGGTGCTCGCGCAGGTGCCGGATCAGCGCCTCGCGCATGGGGCCCTTGTCGTCCGGGTGCAGCCGGTCGGTGAAAACCTGCAGGGCACGATCCAGCGGCGGGGGCTTCAATCCCAGGCGATTCCAGATCGCGACCGGCACATCCAGCACCCGGGTCAGCGCGTTCCAGTCCCACACGTGGCCGGAAGCGGCCGCGAGCCGGAAGCGCTGCTCGCTGTCGGACAGGGCGCGCAGCGAACGGCTCAGCCGGGTGCTGCCATAGCCCATGGCCAGCGTCAGCAGCGCACAGGCGCCCAGCAGGTAGGGCAACTGGCCATACCAGCTGGCCAGCACGGTGGTGGTCGGGATGCCATAGACGATGACCAGCTGTTCGGCTCCGTTGTTCAGTTGCTGGAACGCGACCCGGCGTGCAACGCCATCGAGCTGCCCGACGGTGTCGAAAACGCCGTGTCTGTTGCTCGCGAGCAATTGCGCCAGGGCCGGGTCGACGGCTTGTCCCAGATGGTCTTCGACATACGGGGCGCGCGCCAGCACGGTGGCGCCGCTGTCAGACTCCAGGCGGAACAGGGCGACGCCGCCACCGTTGGGCGCGCGTTCGGTTTCCAGCCGGCTGAGCAGGGGGAGGAAGGCGATGTCGGCGCCGTAGGCGGTGATGCCGTGACCGTTGGGTGTCGCCTTCCAGATCAGCGGGATCACGCGGTTGATCGGGGGCCCCTGGGTGAGGCCCACGTGCCACCGGCCCGGGAGGAGCGACGTGACGTCGTGCTGTATCGGCGGCATGGCCCTGGGCGACGGGTCCGGGCCGAAGGCCACCAGGTCGTTGGCGTGACCGTCCCGGTCCAGCGCGTGCAGCTCAAACGGCAGCGGCAGGGTGGAGAGCAGGGCGGCGCGGTCGGCTGCCGCCTCGCCCAGCCAGGCGCCCGGGGGACCGTCCGGTGCATGCAACCGCAGCCGGGTTTCGGCCTGTTCGATGGCCTTGCGGGCCACGGCCAGGGACTGCTCGACATCTTTGACCAGCCGGGTGACCCGGCGGGCGGCCACCTCACCGGCTTCGTCCAGCGTGCGCTGGCGTTCCTTCCAGGCAAAGGCGATGGTGCCTACCAGCAGCAGAACGATGGTCGACGCGGTCAGCCAGTGCAGGAGCTGGCGCTCGGAGGCTGGCCCGGTTTCCGCCGGTGGAGCAGGTGTGCGCCCGGTAGGGGACGGCGGTGCAGAGGGCGGCTGGGAACCCGTGAAGGTTGGCATGTGGTGGGGTCGCGTGGCGCTGGATTCAGTCTAGCAGGACCGACCGCCACGCTGCCCCCCTTCACCGGGGCGCGCGCATCCCGGCCGCAGCCCTCAGACCCCGCGTTTCACATGTTGCGCCGGTACTGGCCACCCACCTCGAACAGGGCATGGGTGATCTGTCCCAGTGAGCACACACGCACCGCGTCCATCAGCACCTCGAAGACGTTGCGGTTCTCGATCACCGCCTGTTTCAGGCGTGCGAGTTGGGCCGGCGCTTCGGCCGCGTGGCGGTCGTGGAAGTCGAGCAGGCGCTGCAGCTGCGACTGCTTTTCCTCGTCGGTCGAACGCGCCAGCTCGATGCTCTCGGGCGTCTGGTCGCCCTGCGGGTTGCGGAAGGTGTTGACGCCGATGATGGGGTACTCGCCGGTGTGTTTGAGCATCTCGTAGTGCATGCTCTCTTCCTGGATCTTGCTGCGCTGGTAGCCGGTCTCCATCGCACCGAGCACGCCGCCGCGTTCGGCGATCTTCTCGAACTCGCTCAGCACGGCCTCCTCGACCAGCTCGGTCAGCTCTTCGATGATGAAGGCGCCCTGGTTGGGGTTCTCGTTCTTCGCCAGCCCCCACTCGCGGTTGATGATGAGCTGGATCGCCATCGCCCGGCGCACCGATTCTTCGGTGGGGGTGGTGATGGCCTCGTCGAAGGCGTTGGTGTGCAGCGAGTTGCAGTTGTCGTAGATCGCGATCAGCGCCTGCAGCGTGGTGCGGATGTCGTTGAACTGGATTTCCTGCGCGTGCAGGCTGCGCCCGCTGGTCTGCACGTGGTACTTCAGTTTCTGGCTGCGCTCGTTGGCGCCGTAGCGCTCTTTCATCGCCACCGCCCAGATGCGGCGCGCGACACGGCCCAGCACCGTGTACTCCGGGTCCATGCCGTTGCTGAAGAAGAAGCTCAGGTTGGGCGCGAAGTCGTCGATGTGCATGCCACGCGCCAGGTAGGCTTCGACGAAGGTGAAGCCGTTCGAGAGCGTGAACGCCAGCTGGCTGAGCGGGTTGGCGCCGGCTTCGGCGATGTGGTAACCCGAGATCGACACCGAGTAGAAGTTGCGCACGTCGTGGTGCACGAAGTACTCGGCGATGTCGCCCATCACCTTCAGGCTGAACTCGGTGCTGAAGATGCAGGTGTTCTGGCCCTGGTCTTCCTTCAGGATGTCGGCCTGCACCGTGCCGCGCACGTTGGCCAGCGTCCAGGCGCGGATCTTCTGGGTTTCGTCGTCGGTGGGTTCGCGGCCGTTGTCGGTGCGGAACTTGTGCAGGCTCTGGTCGATGGCGGTGTTCATGAACATCGCCAGGATGCTGGGCGCCGGGCCGTTGATGGTCATGGAGACCGAGGTGGCCGGGTGACACAGGTCGAAGCCGCCATAGAGCACCTTCATGTCGTCCAGCGTGGCGATGCTCACGCCCGAGTTGCCGACCTTGCCGTAGATGTCGGGCCGCGGATCGGGGTCGTTGCCATAGAGCGTGACCGAGTCGAAGGCCGTGGACAGGCGCTTGGCCGGCATCCCTTCGGACAGCAGCTTGAAGCGGCGGTTGGTGCGGAAGGCATCGCCCTCGCCGGCGAACATGCGCGTCGGGTCTTCACCTTCGCGCTTGAAGGCGAAGGTGCCGGCGGTGAAGGGGAAGCTGCCCGGCACGTTGTCGAGCATCAGCCACTTGAGGATCTCGCCATGGTCTTCGTACTGCGGCAGGGCCACCTTGCGGATGGTGGTGCCCGAGAGGCTCTTGGTGGTGAGCGCGGTGCGGATTTCCTTGTCGCGGATCTTCACCACGTATTCGTCACCGGCGTAGGCCTTCTGCATGTCGGGCCACTGGGTGAGCAGCTTGCGTGCGGCCGGTTCCTGCTGCAGCTCGCGCGCCTGGGCGAGGTCGATGGCGGCTTCGGCGGCCTTGGGACGGTCGGGCTTGTCCACCGTCAGCATGGTCGCTGCGGCCCGCAGTTGCTGGATCTCGCGGGCGATCCGGGCCTGCTCGCGGGCCTTCTTTTTGTAGCCGCGCACCGTGTCGCTGATCTCGGCCAGGTAGCGCGTGCGCGCGGGCGGCACGATGGGTGTCTGGTTGGTGCTGTGGCGCACGTGGACCCGGGGCAGGATGCCTTCCGTCATCGGCAGGCCGAGCTCGGCCAGGCGTACCTTGAGCGCCTGGTAGAGCGCAGTCACGCCGTCGTCGTTGAAGCGCGCGGCCATGGTGCCGAACACCGGCATCTGGTCGGGCATGACGGTGAAGGCCTCGCGGTTGCGTTGCACCTGCTTGGCGACGTCGCGCAGCGCGTCGGCCGCGCCCTTGCGGTCGAACTTGTTGATCGCCACGAACTCGGCGAAGTCCAGCATGTCGATCTTCTCCAGCTGGCTGGCGGCGCCGAACTCGGGCGTCATCACGTACATGGGCACGTCCACGTGCGGCACGATGGCTGCATCGCCCTGGCCGATGCCCGAGGTCTCGACCACGATGAGGTCGAAGCCCGCCACCTTGCAGGCCGCCACCACGTCGGGCAGGGCGGCGCTGATCTCGCTGCTGGTGTCGCGCGTGGCCAGGCTGCGCATGTAGACGCGCTGGCCTTTCTGCCACGGGCCGATGGCGTTCATGCGGATGCGGTCGCCCAGCAGCGCGCCGCCGCTCTTGCGGCGCGAGGGGTCGATGCTGATCACGGCGATGCGCAGCGCGTCGTCCTGGTCGAGCCGGAAGCGGCGGATGAGTTCGTCGGTCAGGCTGGACTTGCCCGCGCCGCCGGTGCCGGTGATGCCGAGCACGGGCACGTGACGGCCTGCCGCGTCCTTGCGCACGGCCTCGACCAGGGTCGCGTCGGCCTTGTCGTTCTCCAGCGCCGTGATCAGCTGCGCCAGCGCGCGCCAGTTCAATTCGTGGTGGCCCTGGATGGCTTCGAGGGCCTTGGGTGCGTAGCCACTGATGTCCTGGTCGCAGCGCATGACCATCTCGCCGATCATGCCCTGCAGGCCCATGCGCTGACCGTCTTCGGGACTGTAGATGCGGCCCACGCCGTAGCTGTGCAGCTCGCGGATTTCGGCCGGCACGATCACGCCTCCACCGCCACCGAACACCTGGATGTGCTCACCGCCGCGTTGCTTGAGCAGGTCCACCATGTACTTGAAGTACTCGACGTGGCCGCCCTGGTAGGAACTGATGGCGATGCCCTGTGCGTCTTCCTGCAGCGCGGCCGTGACCACCTCGTCGACCGAGCGGTTGTGCCCGAGGTGGATCACCTCGGTGCCCATGCCCTGCAGGATGCGGCGCATGATGTTGATGGCGGCGTCGTGGCCGTCAAACAGGCTGGCGGCGGTGACGAAGCGCACCTTGTTGGTGGGGCGGTAGCTGGCCAGGGCCTTGAAGTCGGCGGAAAGGTCGGTCATGGTCTTGTCTCTCTCGGGCGGGTCTTGTGGGTCGTTATTCGATGCGCAGGCCCTTGAGGGCCGTGTCTTCGGGCGGAAAGCGCAGGCTCAGCGCCTTGAGCGTGTCGCGCACCAGGGTGGCGATCATCAGGTTGCGGTGGGTCTTGGAGTTGGCGGGCACCACGGTCCAGGGCGCCCAGGGCGTGCTGGTGGCACCGAGCAGGTCTTCGTAGGCGCGCTGGTAGTCGGGCCATTGCTTGCGCACATCCAGATCACCGAGGCTGAATTTCCAGTGTTTGTCCGGGTCGTCGACGCGCTCCTGCAGGCGCTCGCGCTGCTCGTCGAACCCGATGTGCAGCATGAACTTGAGGATCACCGTGCCGGTCTCGGCCAGCAGGCGTTCGAAGTCGTTGATGTGGGCGTAGCGCTGGCGCGTCTGCTCGGGCGTGATCCACTGGTTGACCACCGGCACGAGCACGTCTTCGTAGTGGCTGCGGTTGAAGACCGTGATGTGCCCGGCGGCGGGCACCTGCTGGTGGATGCGCCAGAGATAGTCGTGCGCGCGCTCGGGCTCGGTGGGGGCTTTCCAGCCCACGGTATGCACGCCCAGCGGGCTGGTCTGGCTGAACACGCCGCGCACGGTGCCGTCTTTGCCCGAGGTGTCCGTGCCCTGCAGGACCACCAGCAGCTTGTGGCGGCCGTCGGCGTAAAAGAGGTTCTGCAGCCGGTCGATTTCCTGGGCCAGGGACAGCAGCACGGCCTGATCGGCGTTTTTGTTGCCGACGGAAAAGGGTTTGGCGCCCGGGTTGAACGAGGCCAGCGAGGGTCCTTGGCCGTTCTTCCCGTTTTTGCCACTGCCCGCCGGCTCGATCTGCCAGGCTTGCCAGGGACTGCCCTTGGCGGCTCGGACCGCTGCGGCCGGGAAGGGCAGTGAAACGTCGCTCGGGCTGGGCATGGTGTCTCCGGGAGTTGGGCAGGCAGGGTGCATCAGTGGCGACCCGGCGTCAACCCGTTTGAGTTGACGTTTAC
Source organism: Hydrogenophaga sp. ZJX-1 (assembly GCF_048590325.1). Taxonomy (NCBI): domain Bacteria; kingdom Pseudomonadati; phylum Pseudomonadota; class Betaproteobacteria; order Burkholderiales; family Comamonadaceae; genus Hydrogenophaga; species Hydrogenophaga sp. ZJX-1. The sequence continues at coordinate 337,706 of NZ_JBMBRA010000002.1, read as the reverse complement.
GTAAACGTAATGTTAACCCGGTTTGCCCGGAAACGGAGCGCCTGGTGCCCAGCCTGTCGAGGCCATGCACCAGGGCGCGCAGAAGGTGGCCTTGTTTGGAGAACGTCTCGGGCAGCCACATGCGATGGCCGGGAACAGGTAGAGCAGCACGATCGCCAGCATCTGGATGCCCTTGAAGGGCCGCATGCCGGCAAAGATCTGGTTCGGCGTCACGTGCTTCGGGGCCACGCCCTTCAGGTAGAGCGCGCTCATGGCCACCGGTGGGCTGAGAAACGCGGTCTCCAGGTTCAGCGCCACCAGCAGGCCGGAGAACAGCGGGTCGACGCCCAGGTCGATCCAGTAGCCTGGCGAGGCGGATTGGGTGGGGGGCCGCCGGCTCGGTGCCCGAAGGCAGGGCCGGGTTGTGGACCGGTGGTTCGGCCAGGCCACCCGCATCGTTGCCCGATGCTTCTGGTGCTGCGCCTGCGCCCATGGGCTGCAGTTCTTCGCAGGTCTCCACCGCCACCACCCGCGTGGCGCTCTGGTCGCTGAGCACGGTACCCGGGCAGCCGCCGGCGGTGATAGCGCAGGCTGGGTCGTTTGTGCCGTGCGCCCGCGACGTGCTGCAGCGTTTCCACCAGCGGCTGCCGTGTGGGTGACGCAACGGGCCTGATTTCACAGGATTTCCTGGGTCTGGAGCAGGTCGGTCCTGAGGAGGTGGGTCGCACCAGAATGTCCCTCTTGACGAGGGGTGTGGTGGTGCTCACTACAATACTTGTTGGGGTATGTGCAGGGCCATGCGGTGATGCGGCCCCGGGGGGTGAAGACCCCGTTTTTCACAGGAACCGACATGACAACCGTCCACGATCCCGAACGCAAACGCGCCCTGGTGCTCCGACTCAAGCGCGTCGAGGGCCAGCTGCGCGGGATCCAGAAGCTGCTTGAAACCGACGCCGACTGCGAGAAAGTGGCCCAGCAGCTGGCGGCGGCGCGCAAGGCGCTGGACAAGACCTTTTTCACCATGGTCGGCTGTGTCATTGCCCAGGGTGACCTGCCGGCGGACGACGTGGCCGACATGCTGGCGCGCTTTTCCTGACCCCACTGTGGTTCAGAACCCCAGGAGATTTCCATGAAACCGATCCAGCTGTTCGACCCCGCTTCCAGCACCTACACCTATGTGCTGTTTGACCAGGTGACGCGCGACGCGCTCATCATCGACCCGGTGGACGAGCAGATCGAGCGCGACCTGGCCGTCTTGCGCGAATACGGCCTGAAGCTGGTGTGGACGGTGGAGACCCATGCCCACGCCGACCACATCACCAGCGCCGGCCAACTGGCCGAACTGGCCGGTGCCCGCACGGCCGCACCGAAGGGCTGCGGCATCGGCACCGCGGGCATGCAGCTGCAACACGGTGACACGCTGCCGTTTGGCGGGGAAAGTCTGCAGGCCCTGCACACCCCGGGTCACACCGCCGGCAGCATGAGCTACGTGTGGCACGACCACGTCTTCACCGGTGACACCCTGCTCATCAATGGTTGCGGCCGCACCGACTTCCAGTCCGGCAGCGCGAGCGACCTGTACCGCAGCCTGACCGAGGTGCTGTTTGCCTTGCCCGATGCCACCACCGTCTGGCCCGGTCACGACTACCATGGCCGCACGCATTCCACGATCGGTCAGGAAAAGAAAGGCAACGCCCGCGTGGCAGGCAAGAGCGAGGCGGAGTTCGTCGCGATCATGGAGGCTTTGCAGCTGCCCAAGCCGCGGCGCATCGACGAGGCAGTGCCAGCCAACCTCAGTTCGGGCCTGCGCCACGATGTCGATGGCGCGTTGCTGCTGCAGCCCCGTCCGGTGGCGGCGGCGCACCAGGGCAGCTACGCGGGCGATGTCTCGCCGCAGCTGGCGTGGCAGTGGGTGCAGGCCGGCGAGGCGGTGCTGGTGGATGTGCGCAGCGACGCCGAGCGCGAATGGGTCGGGTTCGTGCCGGGCGCGGTGCCGGTGGCCTGGAAACAGTGGCCGGGCATGACCATGAACCCGACATTTGACCAGCAGCTGGGCAGTGTTGGCCAGGACAAAAAGCTGGTGTTGCTGTGCCGCAGTGGCGTGCGGTCCATCGCCGCGGCCAAGCGCGCGACCGAGCTGGGCTTCGAGGCCTACAACATCCTGGAGGGCTTCGAGGGTGACCCGGATGCCCACGCCCACCGGGGGCTCAAGGGTGGCTGGCGTCACCACGGCCTGCCCTGGCGGCAGAACTGAACCCGTCCGTTGCTCGGCACCTGCCCGGGGGCAGCGGAGGAGGGGATTCGCCGCTTGTCGGCAGATCACCATCAAACTTGAGAAAAAAGCGTAACAAGACCTGTCAAACCTGACAGGTGTCGTGCGGTTCGTCACGCATTTCTTTTTTCAATGGGATTTTCTTTCTCAAAAGGATATCTCCATGGAAACGCTTGAACTCACCCGCACCCCAACGGCCATCAACCCGGCTTTCTCGGCCCGCCTTTGTGATCGCATCGAACGCGACTTCATTCAGCGCTGGAACCAGCAATGGGGCGGTCGATCACTGGTCCATGGACGCGACCCCGGATCGAACGCGGTTCGCCTGAACGGCAACGACTACCTGAGCGTGACGGGACACCCGGCCATCGTCAGCGCGCAAATGGCCGCGATCCGGCAGGATGGGGAGTTCGTCATCCAATCCGGGTCGTTCCTGCTGGAGAGCCACCCCGTGCGCGCGTTCGAGAAGAAGATGGCCGCGTGGATCGGCAAGGACGACGGCGTGCTGTGCCAATCGGGTTATGCGGCCAACGTGGGCCTGCTCCAGTGCATCGCGGACGAGCAGACCCCGGTCTACATCGACATGCTGGCCCACACCTCGCTCTGGGAAGGCGCGCGCCGGGCGAATGCGCCGACCTATCCGTTCCGGCACAACGACGTGGAGCACCTGCGCCGCCTGATCGGCAAACATGGTGGTGGGCTCGTGGTGGTGGACTCGGTCTACAGCACCACCGGGTCCGTGGCTCCCTTGACGGACCTGGTGGACCTGGCCGAATCGGGTGGCTGCATGATCCTGGTGGACGAGTCTCACTCGCTCGGCACGCACGGGCCTGGCGGGGCCGGTCTGTGTGTCGAACTGGGGCTCTCCAGCCGGGTGCACTTCATCACGGCCAGCCTGGCCAAGGCGTTTGCCGGGCGCGCGGGTTACTTCAACATACCGACCGGCCTGCGCAACTACATCCTGAGCACCAGCCACCACAACATCTTCAGTTCGTGCCTGTTGCCGCACGAGGTGGCCGCGCTCAATGCCACCCTGGATGTGATCAAGGGCTGCGATGCCGAGCGTGAGCGTCTGCACCGCCACTCGCTCAGGATGCGCCAGGACTTCATCGACCAGGGGTTTCCGGTGCACCAGGGCACCGAGCAGATCATCGCTCTGGAGGCGGGGCCCGAGCCGGACACGCTGGTTCTGCGTGATCTGCTGGAAGAGCGGGGCATCTTTGGTGCGGTCTTCTGCGCCCCCGCCACGGCGCGCAACCGTTCCATCGTGCGACTGACCTTGAGCGCCGCGCTGACCGACGCCGAACTGGACCACGTTGCCGAGGCGGCGCGCGAGATCGCGCCGCTGGTCAAGCCCTGGGACTGGCCGGTCGCCCGGCGAGCCCGGGGCGCGGCCACTCAGGCGTCCTGAATCTTGCGCGCTCCCTGGACATCCAGGAAGTTGTGGTACGGGTAGATGGACTGGGGCAGGTCGGCTTCTGCCAGCTTGAAGCTCGCCGCCTTGAGCAGTCCATCGTCGCCCACATCGAAGGAGAGCGCGGTGCGGATGGCGCCGTGCAGACCCAGCTGCTGGTGCAGCTCCACCGCAGGCAGCAGCCGCCCCTCGCCGACGGCGCGCGCCACGTCAAAACCGAGACCCGCGGAGGTGGCCAGTTCCGCCAGATCGGGCAGTCCGTTGGTCGGTTCCAGTTGCAGCCATTCGCAGTGGCCGGACACATTCAGGCCGAGCAGGCCGAACGGCTCGCCCAGGGCCACGTACTCGATCCAGTTCTTCACGGCGTAGGCCTTGAGCGCTGTGGCGATCGACGGAACCTGCAGCAGCGATTGTTGTGAGGGATTGAGGACGGCGCGCCAGAGCGTGTTGAGCCGGGGGTGCGGGGCGTGGATCAGTTTCGCCAGGGCCGTCAGCAGTCGACCGGTGATGTCGGCGGTCTGTTTGGGGATGAACTGGTCGATGAGGCCGCTGTTGAACGCCTGAATGGCAACCTGTTCGTCGGCCTGCCCGGTGAGCAGCACGCGTGCGCCGGGCCAGTCCAGCAGCGTGGTGAGCACTTTCAGGCCATCGGTGCCGGGCATGGCGTAGTCCACCACGCAGACCTGGGCGAGCTGGTAGCGGGCGGTGCTGGCGGCCCAGTAGCGCAGCACCTGAGGAATGAGGGCCTGTCCGCGTCGCCAGCGTTCGATCATCTGCAGGTGCACGCCGGCGTCGGCCTCCCAGCGGGCGGGCTCGTCGCGCATGCGCTCGCCAAAACCCGAAGGGCGGCAGTAGAGCTCGACCTGCAGGTGACTGGGCAGCACCATGCCGAGCATCTCCAGGTAGTCGAGGTCGTCGTCCAGGAACAGCAGGCTGCCCGAACGGTGGTAGAGGGGAAGCTTGAGGGCCATGGTGTTTGTCAGGAAGGTGGGGCGCGCTCAGGCGCCGTGGCGGTGTGCAGGGGCAGGTCGATCACGAAGACCGCGCCCTCGCCGGGCTCGGAAAATACGCCGATGTGTCCCTTGACGGTCTCCACCACGTTCTTGCAGAAGGTCAGGCCCAGGCCACTGCCCACGCCCGTCTGGGTGGAGAAAAAAGGTTCGAAGATGCGCTGCTGGTGTTCATGGGGAATGCCCAGGCCTTTGTCGGCCACCGCCAGCCGGCCCTTGCCGTGGTACACGCCCACCGTGATGCGCAGGTCACCGGGATGTGACGCGTGGCTGGACGCTGCCAGCGAATACAGGGCGTTCTTGATCAGGTTGCTCAGCAGCTGTGAAAACAGGGCCCGCGAGCCCATGAAGCAGAAGTCCTGCTGAACAAACACCTCCACACAATTCCGTTCATGCGAGGAACGGTAGGGGTAGTTGGCCACCACATCCCGCACCAGTTCCGCCGCATGGACGGGGGACTTTTCGTTGGGCAGGCGCAGCAACTGGGCGTTGGAGATCTGGGTGTCGATCTGCCGGTTCATGCTGCGCACCAGGTTTTGCAGCCGGGTCGCGAGGTCTTCGATCTTCCTTTGCTTGTGTTCGGGCATCTCGTGCTGGGCCTGGTTGCGCAGCACGTCGCCCAGCAGGTCCACCGTGGCCAGGGGTGTGCGCAGCTCGTGCGCCATCACGGCCATGGTGCTCAGGGTGTTGATCAGGCGGGTGCGTCGCAGGTTGGCACTCGAGAATCCCAGCACAAAAGCGGTGCCCCAGGCAAAGCCGATCACCACCAGGTTCTCAATGGAGAAACTGGCTGATGCTTCGACGGGTGCGCGCAGTGCATTGAAGACCAGCCAGCTGAGCAGGGCGCCTGTCGTGCTGCCCACCGTGGCCAGCCGCCAATCGGTCATGTGGTAGTAGATGAGGAACATGGCGCTGATGCTGGCGAGCCAGACCGCATTGCCGCCGTTCATCCAGTACATCCAGAAGAAGAAAACGGGCATGACCAGCCAGCAGACGGTGGAATACAGCCAGGCGCCCCGGTAAGAGCTGCTGTCTCGCGAGATGATGGGCAGGAACAGCAGGGCCCCCGAACAGGCGGCAACGATCCTCAGGAACAGGCTCTCATAGGGTTGTCGCACGACAACCGTCCAGATCGCGTAAAAAAGCAGATTGCCAAAAAATACCGAGAAACCAGCCCACCGAAGCCGGGTGGCCGATGGGTGCAAAATAGGCTCGATAGGGGCATGGACGAACTCGCCCAACAGCCAGCGCCAAAGCCGGGCTTTGGCACTGTGAACCCACAAACGATCCAACGACAACATGTTCTCCTTGCAGCATCCGCATTCACTCCCTCGCAGAGGGCAGGCGCGGTGTGGCCCGATTGTCCATGCTGGGAAGGGCTTTCAATCATGACCCTGCCTGTCAACTTTGACAGTGTGAGTGTGGATGCGATCCTGGCGGACTGGATCTGCGCGCTGGTTGACCAGGGTGTGGACGCGGTGGTGGTGCTCGGTCCCAATCCCTTGGGCGGGCGGGAAGACCGCCAGGTGCTGGCGGTGCATCCGCCCCGCTTGCTGGGGGCTGCGCAGGCGCTGGCGGAGAGCAGCGATTTTGGTGCCGGCTGGCGCGACAGCGATGCTCCCCTGGTGGCCTGGCAGGACATCTCCAAATCGGCTTACGCCGAGCAGGCCGGCCGCTGGCGCCGTCTGTGGCTGGCCCACGGCCACCGCACGCTGGTGCGTGTGGCGTTCAGCCTGCCTGCAGGGCGAACGTTCGAATGTTTCATGTTCAGCCCGCGGGCCTTTGCCGGACGGTCCGAGGCCGCCGAACTGGCGTGGTCGGCCTTCAACATCTGGCCCATGCTCCGGCGTGCCATCGCCGAACAGCGGCTCTGCCTGAGCCCGCGCGAGCAGGAAAGCCTGAACCTGGCCTTCGAGGGCCTGACCGCGCGCGAAACCGCGTTGCGCATGGACTGTTCCGAGCGCACGGTGAATTACCACCTGGCCAATGCCATGGCCAAACTGCAGACCGACAACAAGCTCGCCGCCGTGCAGCGGGCCTGCTGGATCGGCCTGATCTGAACGGCCGGGCGGAGCGTCTTTCGTGGCCGGACCTTGCTTCATGGTGCGATGCCGCATGAGCGGTGTTCGCGCTTGGTCATAATGCGCCCATGACTTTTCTGGCCCTGGATGTTGGGAACACCCGTCTGAAATGGGCGCTGTACGACGCCCCTCGCGTGGGCGCCCGTTTACTGGCGCATGGCGCCCAGTTCCTGGAGAACATTGAAAAACTGGCCGATGGCGACTGGAGCGATCTGCCGGCGCCCAGCTGGGTGGTCGGCTGCATCGTGGCCGGTGACGCGGTCAAGCAGCGCGTGCAGGAACAGCTGGAACTGTGGGATGTGAGTCCGCAGTGGGTGATTTCCAGCAGCGAGGAGGCGGGCCTGGTCAATGGCTACGACCACCCGGCGCGGCTCGGCTCCGACCGCTGGGTCGCCATGATCGGCGCGCGTCAGCGTCTGCTCTCGCAAGGACCTGCTCGGCCGTGTGTGGTGGTGATGGTGGGCACAGCCGTGACCGTGGAGGCCATCGACACCGAGGGCCGGTTTCTCGGCGGCATCATCCTGCCGGGCCACGGCATCATGCTGCGTGCGCTGGAGTCCGGTACGGCCGGCCTGCACGTGCCCACCGGCGAAGTGCGTGACTTTCCCACCAACACCAGCGACGCGCTCACCAGCGGCGGCACGTTTGCCATCGCGGGCGCGGTGCAACGCATGGTGGAGAACCTGCAGCGCCACTGCGGCGAACCGCCCGTGGCCTACATGACCGGTGGCGCGGGCTGGAAGATGGCGCCCAGCATGTCCATCCCCTTCGAACTGGTCGACAGCCTGATCTTTGACGGCTTGCTGGAAGTGGCCGACAGGCGTTTAACGTAACCCCCCTCGCCGCCTTCGGCGTCACCCCCCAGGGGGCAATGCGAGTGGCCCGGCGAAGCCGGTTCCACCGCATTCTGGGTTGAACATCCCCTCTGGCGTGAAATGCCTTTACTCAGGGCACCGCGGAACCGGCTTCGCCGGGCCGCCAGTGCCGCCCCCTGGGGGGTGACGCCGCAGGCGGCGCGGGGGGGTTAAGTGTCTCCCCATGGCAGCATCAGCGTGAGCGCGAGCAGCTTCGCAAACTCGGGCTCGAAGGCGTCGATGATGCGCTGCGGGTCCGGGCAGAGCGTGGTGTCCGAGATCACGCCGAACTGCACGCCACCACCATAGCTCAGGATCGACACCCCGAGACCCACGGTGCCCGTCTGCGGTACCCAGAACATGGTCTGCTCCAGCGTGGCGCCACACAGTTGCAGCTTGGTCGCCGGGCCGGGCACGTTGGTCATCACCGCGGTGGTCTTGCGGCCGAACAGCGCGAGCAGCGCGTCCTGCGCCGGTTTGATCAGCAAGCCCGCCACCGACAACAGGCCAAACGTCAGCAGCGGTTGCAGGCTGCCCTTGAGCGCGTTCATGCGCGAGCGCACCGCAAACAGCCGCTCGACGGGGTTGTCCAGGCCGATGGGCAGGACCAGTGGCACCAGACCGAAATGGTTGCCCAGCTTCCAGGCGTCTTCCATGCTGCGCAGGTTGATCGGCACCATGGCCCGGATTTCCTGGCCCGAGGTGTTGTCACCGTGGCCGCGCAGATACGCGCCGATGGCTCCGGCCACGCAGCTCAGCAGCACATCGTTGACGGAGCAGTTCAGCGCCTTGCCGATCGCCTTGACCTCGTCCAGCGGGATCGGCTGGCACCACGCCACCCGCTTGGCGTGGCCTGGTTGACCCTTGAGCCGGGTGGGCGAGTCGTCGGGCATCAGCGCCAGTGCGGCCAGATCGCTGGCGAGCTGGCCGCCCATGCGCGCCAGGTCCACCGCCTGGTCCAGGGTGTCGCTGAGGCTTTGCTGCGGCGAAGCCAGCATCGACAACGACTTGGCGGCACCGCCTCCCGCCACCTCCAGCGCCTTCGCCGTGAGATCGCCCAGCGGCCGGATCAGGGTCTCAGCCAACCAGTCGCCGGCCGCATCCACGCCCTCGACGGCGGGCTTGCGGCGGGATCGCCTGGGCGGCAGGCCGCCGCCATCGACCAGGCTCATCATCACACTGATCAGCGCGATGCCGTCGGCAATGCAATGGTGGATGCGGGCGATCAGCGCGGAGCCGCCTTCGTAGGACTCGATCAGCTCGAACTGCCACAGCGGGTGGTCGTGGTCCAGCGGCTGCATGGCCAGTTCGGCCACGCGCGCCTGCAGGTTGCTCTGCTCGCTGTGTCCGTTCCGGTGTGGGAGTTTGTGCGTGCGCACATGGCGTTCGAGCTGGAAGTCCGGGTCATCGAGCCAGTGGGCGCCCGCGGCGTCCTGACGGGCGATCTGCACAAAGCGGTTGTAGGGCAGCAGGCGATCGCGCACACGTTCGCTCAGCGCAGCCAGCGTGATGCCCGGCCGCAGGATCCACACGCCCACGATCATCATCAGGTTGGACGGCGAATCCATGCGCAGCCAGGCCGTGTCGACCTTGCTCATGCGCTCGCCTTCGAGCCCCAGGGCGCTGGCCAGCGTCGGCGTGGCCTTCTGTGGTGCCGGCCTCGCCCGGGGCTGGTCCGGCGCAGCGACGGTGGGGGCGGCCTTGCGTGTGACGCGCGGGACCATGTGATCTCCTCGGATCCCGTGCCATGGGCGCTCATCGGGGGCGCGGTGGCGGGGCTTGTTATGGGTGGAAACGTCTATTCTGACGGCAGACCGGAACGTAAGATACCGGGCCTGCCCTAAGGCCAATGCCGGTTTCAGGGCGATTCAAAACCAGAAGGAGCCTCCGCATGTCCGACCTCAAGACCCGATTCGAAGCCGCCGTGGCCAACTCCAAGAACCTGAGCGAGCGGCCCGACAACGCCACGCTGCTCAAGATCTACGCCCTGTACAAGCAGGCGACCACCGGGGACAACGCCGAGAAGAAGCCGGGCTTTGGTGACATGGTCGGCCGCGCCAAATGGGACGCCTGGAACAACTGCAAGGGCACGTCGTCGGACGACGCGATGCAGCAATACATCGACCTGATCGAATCTTTGGCGTGAAACGTCACCATCGTTAGATGGTGCAGCCGAAAAGAAGGCCTGAGCGCGCTCGCGCTCAGGCCTTTTTCTTTTTGGTCGCGGACTTGCTGGCGGTTTTTTTGGCGGCCAGCAGTTCATCGAGGTTCTTCACGATCTCACCCTCGATGCGGTCCTTGAACGCGCCGAGCAGGAAACCCAGCTGGGCATCCAGTTCGAAGTGGTCTTCGGTCACCTTGAGCGAGCCTTTGACGCCGGTGCGGCTGAACTGCACTTCGTCGCAGTCGCAGCCTTCTTCGTAGGTGCAGCTCATGTCGAACTCGGCTTCGGCCTGTTCGGCCCATTTCCAGGCCACTTTTCGCGCACCGCTCAGACCCAGTTGGTGGTTGCGTTGGATGTGAATGTCGGCCATGGACGTTCCTGCTCAAGGGGTGGTGGTTGGCTCGGGCGCTGCGGCCCGCAGGGCAGGCGCCAGGTCGGCCAATGCGGCCAGGCGTTGTTCGGGCGTCTGACGTGCCAGTGTGCGCACCGCATCATAAAACCGGGCGAATTCCCGGCCTTCGCGCTCGAACAGGGCTTCGAAGCCGGGCACGAGGTCGTCGTAGGCGGCCTGCGCGCCAAAGCTGGCGTTGTTGGCCCGCGCCACCCAGGCGTCGTAGCCCCGGTAGCCCGCCCAGTGTTGCCGCATCTCGGCGTACCGCGCGTGGAACCGCGTCATCTCGCCGGCTTTGAGCTGGCGCTTCTGATCGGCGGTGGTGTTCACGTCTTCAAAGATCACCTGCAGGCGATCGCGCGTGTCGCGTGTGAGTGCGCGGAAAGCCTGGCGCCGGGCGTCGAAGGCCGCGTAGTCCCGTTGCGCCTGTTCACCCGCCTGCACCAGCCAGCGTGCGCCACCAAGCCGCTCCACCGCGGTCGCGAAGGACTCGTTGAACGCGGTGTCGTTGGCCACATAGACCACCTGGTGCGCCAGTTCGTGAAACAGGATGCGGGCGAGTTCACCTTCGGGATAGGCAATGAAGGTGTTGAGCAAAGGGTCGCCGCCGGCCCAGTTCATCCAGCCCAGCGTGGAATAGGCCAGCACCGGATACACCGCCACGTCCATGGGGCCGTCGGTCAGGCTGGCCGCAAAGGCCTTCGCATCGCTTTCGTTGAAATAGCCCCGGTAGCCCACGCAGCCCGCGACCGGAAAGCACCATTGTTTCAGCGTGAGCGACAGCTCGGGTGCGGCCACGACGTTGTAGACCGCGGCGCGGCGCTGCAGGTCGGCGTAGCGCTGGTAACTGGTGTTGTCGGGCAGGGCCAGCGCGTCCACGGCGAAGCGGCGCATGCGCTGGGCGAGTTGCAGGCGCTGGCGCAGTTCTGCGGGGGTTTGTGCGTCTTCGATCCAGTCGTGCAGCGGGCGGGCTGCGCCCATCAACCGCAGGTGCCCGGAGACCGATTGCCAGTAGTAGCCCACGCCGCTGGCCGGCCCGGCGCAGCCGCTCAGCGCCCAGATGAGCGCAGCGGCCAGGGCGGCGGTCAGGGGGCGGGTGCGTGACATGGCCGGGGTTTTCAGGTCGGGCTGGCCGCGGGCTCGACCTCGACCAGGCAGTCGTAGAACACCGGTCCGCGCCCCAGGTCGGTCAAGCGCTGGCTGGTGAGCTGGTTGACGTTGGTGCCGGCCAGCCCGAGCTTGCGCCACCAGATGCCCAGGCCGTTGACCACACCGGGCCGGGCGCGTTTCGAGACTTCGGCCTTGCAGACATATTCACCACGGTCGTTGAACACGCGCACCACCTGGCCGCTCTGGATGCCGCGGGCCGAAGCGTCGGCGGCGTGCAGTTCCAGCACCGGTTCACCCTCGATGTCGCGCAGGCTCTTCACGTTGACGAAGCTGGAATTGAGGAAGTTGCGCGCCGGCGGCGAGATCATGGCCAGGGGGTAGCGCGCGCTGCTGCCCGGGGTTTCGAAGTTGGGCAGGTGGTCGGGCAGGCCGTCCAACCCCATCGCGGCAAGCCCGGCGTTGAAGAAGGTGCACCGGCTGGAGGGCGTGGGGAAACCGCCCTGGGCAAAGGGCGCGTCGGGCAGCGGCAGGGTGGCAAAACCCTGGTCGAGCAGCGTCTGGAAATCCACCTGGTCTCCAAACGCCGTGCGGCACAGGGTTTCATCGCTGTCGCTGAAACAGGGATCGTCAAAGCCCAGGCGGGCGGCCAGTGCGCGGAAGATGTCGGTGTTGCTGCGCGCCTGGCCCAGTGGTTCGATCGCCGGACGGTTGAGCAGCACGTCGGTGTGGCCATAGCTGGCGTGCACGTCCCAGTGCTCCAGCTGGGTGGTGGCGGGCAGGATGTAGTCGGCGTGGTCGGCGGTGTCGGTCTGGAAGTGCTCGAGCACCACCGTGAACAGGTCCTCGCGCTCAAAGCCCTTCACGACCTGGCCCGACTCGGGCGCCACCGCCACCGGGTTGCTGTTGTAGACGATCAGCGCTTCAATCTTCGGGCCGAACGCGGGCGAGCTGTCGCGCAGCAGATCGTCACCGATGGTGATCATGTTGATGGTGCGCGGCTGGCGGCCGGCCAGGAGGTCGGGCCGGTGCAGCGCGCCGCGCTGGACGGGGAAGTGCCCCGAGGCCGACAGCAGCAGGCCGCCGGCACGGTGCCGCCAGGCGCCCACCAGCGCGGGCAGGCAGGCGATGGCGCGCACCGCGTTGCCGCCGCCGCGCACACGCTGCATGCCGTAGTTCAGGCGGATCGCTGCGGGCTTTGTGGTGCCGTAGGCGCGTGCCAGGTCGGTGATCTGCTGTACCGGGATGCCGCAGGCCTCGGCGGCGCGCTCGGGCGGCCATTGCTGGGCGCGCTCGCGCAGCGCGTCCCAGCCCAGCGTGTGTTGCGCGATGTAGTCGTGGTCCAGCCAGTCATGGGTGATCAGTTCGTGCATCAGCGCCAGGGCCAGCGCGGCGTCGGTGCCGGGGCGCAGGGCGATGTGTTCGTGGCACTTGTCGGCGGTTTCGCTGCGGCGCGGGTCGATGCAGACCAGGCGCGCGCCGTCGCGCTTGGCCTGCTGCGCCAGGCGCCAGAAGTGCAGGTTGCTGGCGATCGAGTTGCTGCCCCAGATGACGATGAGCTGTGCCTCGGCGAAAAACTCGACCTTCATGCCGACCTTGGCGCCCAGGGTGGTCACGAGGCCTTCGCCACCCGCGGCCGCACAGATGGTGCGCTCCAGGTGCGAGGCGCCCAGCTGGTGGAAGAAGCGCGCGGCCATGCCTTCGCTTTGCACCAGGCCCATGGTGCCGGCGTAGCTGTAGGGCAGGATGGCCTGCGGGTCGCGGGCGGCGATGGCCTTCAGGCGCGCCGCGATGTCGTCCAGTGCTTCGTCCCAGCCCACCGGCGCGAACTGGCCACTGCCCTTGGGTCCAGTGCGTTTGAGCGGCTGAAGGATGCGCTCGGGGTGGTAGCTGCGTTCGGTGTAGCGCGAAACCTTGGTGCACAGCGCACCATCGGTGTGCCGGTGCGCCGGGTTGCCCTGCACACGCAGGGCCACACCGTTGTGGACGGTGGTCAGCAGGGCACAGGTGTCGGGGCAGTCGTGTGGACAGGCGCCACGGACCACGGTGTCTACCGGGTTCGTCGGGCCGCAGCCCCCGTGGGTCGGGGTGTCGATCATGGATGTAAAAAAATGTTGTACGCTGGTCATCCCGTTGAGCACGGTTTTTGCTGTGCCAAAACCTGCCAAGTCAGCATATCAGGAGATTCCGCATGCAGCGTCGCCAGGCCATTTCTACCGTGTGCAAACTCGTGGGTTCTTCGGCCCTGGCTTCCTGGGGTGCTGCCGCCCGGGCACAAAGCGCGGAAGTCAGCGACAACCGCATCGTGCTGGGGCAGTCGGCGCCGTTCAGCGGTGCGGCCGAGCAGCTGGGGCTGCAGTTCTATCTGGGGGCGCAGCTGCATTTTGATTCCCTGAACGCCCGAGGGGGCGTCAACGGGCGGCGCATCGAGCTCCAGCGACTGGACGACGGGTACGACCCCGAACGCTGTGCGGCCAACACCCGGAAGTTCATCCAGGACGGTGTGTTTGCCTTGTTTGGTTACATCGGCACCCCCACGAGTTTGGTGGCGCTGCCGCTGGCCACCGAGGCCAAGATTCCGTTCTTTGCCCCGTTCACCGGTGCGCAGGCCCTGCGCGAACCCTTCAACCGCTACGCCATGCACGTGCGGGCCTCGTACTTCGACGAGACGGCCGCCATCGTGCGCCAGACCACGTCGGTCGGCATCAAGAAGATCGCGGTTTTTTATCAGGACGACGCCTACGGCAAGGCGGGCCTGGAAGGAATCACGCGTGCGCTCAAGGCGCTCGACCTGGAGCCTGTGGCGGTGGGCACCGTGGAACGTGGCAGCACCGATGTGGCCCAGGCGCTGAAAGCCATCCTGGCCGCCAAGCCCGAAGCCATCGTGCAGATCAGCGCCTACAAATCTTGCGCGTCCTTCATCCGCCTGGCGCGCCGGCAGGGCTTTTCGGGCAACTTCTACAACGTGTCTTTCGTCGGAACCCAGGCGCTGCTGGACGAGCTGGGTGCCGAGGCGCGTGGTGTGGTGGTCAGCCAGGTGATGCCCTTTCCCTACTCGGCCGCGCAAGCGATCTCAGGTGAATACCTGGCCGCGCTCAAGGACAAGCGCGGGGTGGCGCCCAACTATTCGGGCATGGAAGGTTTCGTGGCCGCCAAGGTGTTTGCCGAGGGGGTTCGCCGCGCTGGGCGCAACCTGACCCGGGAGGGCTTCATCGCAGCGGTCCAGAGCATGCAGAACCTGCAGCTCGGCGGCTTCTCGGTGGACTTCGGGCCCAAAAAACACACCGGCTCGCGGTTTGTCGAAATGACCATGCTGACCGAAGACGGGCGCGTGCGCCGCTGACTGCGTGGCGGGTGCCACTTGCCCCCTGTCGGGAGGGGGACTGGCACCTGCGGGTCTGTCCGGGCGCCAGGTCTTGGGTAGGATGCGCTTTTGACTCCAGTGCCGCTGCGGGCGGCCACAGAGGTTCGCATGAAACTCCTCGACTCCATCCTGACCCAGGCGGCCAGCATCGCCAGCCTGCGGCGCGACATCCACGCCCACCCGGAACTCTGTTTTGAAGAGGTGCGCACCGCCGACGTGGTGGCGCAGAAGCTCGCCGAGTGGGGCATCCCGGTGCACCGTGGCATGGGCACGACCGGGGTGGTCGGCACCGTGCACGGGCGCGACGGCGGCGCCTGTGGCCGGGCCATCGGCCTGCGTGCCGACATGGACGCCCTGCCCATGCAGGAACACAACCACTTTGCGCACAAGAGCCAGCACGCCGGCAAGATGCACGCCTGCGGCCACGATGGCCACACCGCGATGCTGCTCGCCGCCGGGCAGCATCTGGCGCAACACCGCGATTTTGATGGCACGGTCTACCTGATCTTCCAGCCCGCGGAAGAAGGCGGCGGCGGTGCGCGCGAAATGATCAAGGACGGCCTGTTCGAACAATTCCCGGTCGAGGCGGTGTTCGGCATGCACAACTGGCCGGGCCTGCCCTTGGGCACGTTCGCCGCGAGCACGGGGCCGGTCATGGCGTCGAGCAACGACTTCTGCATCGTGATCCGGGGCAAGGGATCACACGCCGCGCTGCCGCACAACGGCATCGACCCGGTGCCGGTGGCCTGCCAGATGGTGATGGCCTTCCAGACCATCATCACGCGCAACAAGAAGCCGGTCGATGCCGGCGTGATCTCGGTGACCATGGTCCACACCGGCGAGGCCAACAACGTGGTGCCCGACAGCTGCGAGATCCGCGGGACGGTGCGCACCTTCACCTTCGAGGTGCTCGACCTGATCGAGCGCCGCATGCAGGAGATCGCCGAACACACCTGCGCGGCCTTTGGTGCGACCTGCGAATTCCGCTTCAACCGCAACTACCCGCCGACCGTCAACCACCCGGCCGAAACGGCCTTTGCCCGCGCCGTCATGGCCGACATCGTCGGCGCTGAGTGCGTGCTCGACCAGGAGCCGACCATGGGCGCCGAAGACTTCGCCTACATGCTGCAGGCGCGGCCGGGTTGTTATGTGTTCATCGCCAACGGGGATGGCGCGCACCGCGCGGGCTATGAAGGCGGGGGCCACGATGTGGGTCCCTGCATGCTGCACAACCCGCACTACGACTTCAACGACGACCTGATCCCGCTCGGTGCGACCTACTGGGTCCGGCTGGCCGAACAGTGGCTGGCCCAGCCGCGCACAGGGGTGTCTGCATGATCGATGTCCAAGCCGCTTTTGCACCGTCGTACGCCCGCGCCCGGGTGCTGTTTCTGGAAGGGGCTGCCGCGGCCGGTATGGCCATCCGAAGCCACAACCATCCCTTGCCCGGTCGCGACGGCGAAACCCTGGCCATGGACCTGGCGCTCGATGGCTCGCCCGACGCCGAACGCCTGCTCATCGTCAGCAGCGCCTGCCACGGGGCCGAGGGCTTTTGCGGCTCCGGGGTGCAGGTCTCTGCGACCCACGATCAGGACTGGCGCCAGCGCACTCGCGACGCGGGGGTCGCGGTGCTCTACATCCACGCGCTCAACCCCTACGGCTTTTCGCACCTGCGCCGCGTGACGAACGAAAACGTCGATCTCAACCGCAACTTTCAGGATTTCAGCCAGCCGCTGCCGGTGAACACGGCTTACGCCGGGCTGCACGAGCTGCTGTTGCCACCCGAATGGCCACCGGGGCCGGACAACGCGGCCGCGCTCGACAGCTGGATCGCCGTTCACGGCGAAACGGCTTACCAGGCCGCGGTGTCGGGGGGGCAGCATGCGTTTGCCGATGGCCTGTTTTTTGGCGGCACCGCGCCCACCTGGAGCAACCAGACCCTGCGCCAGGTCTTGCGCAGCCACGCGCAGCGGGCGCGCCACATCGCCTGGATCGACCTGCACACCGGTCTTGGGCCGTGCGGCGTGGGTGAGCGCATCTTTGCCTGCCGGGACGATGCCGCGGCCTTGCAGCGCGCCCGGGCCTGGTGGGGCAGCAACGGTGAAACGCCCGTGACCTCGATCTACGACGGGTCGTCAACGTCGGCGCTGCTCACCGGCCTGATGTGGGGCGCCATGTACGAGGAGTGTCCACAAGCCGAATACACGGGCATCGCGCTGGAGTACGGCACCGTGCCCATCATGGAAGTGATCAACGCGCTGCGCGGCGACCACTGGCTGAGCCGCCATCCCGAAGCGCCTGCGGCGCTGCGGGCCGCGATTCACCAGCGCATGAAAGACGCGTTCTACGTGGACACGGACGCCTGGCGCACACAGATCGTGGGTCAGGGGCGGCAGGCCCTGTTTCAGGCGGTGGATGGACTGACCTCAGCCTGAAGGTCAGTCTTCCAGCGCCATCCGGTTGGCTTCCACATACAGGCGCTCCATCGCGTCCAGCGGCTCGAACGCCGCGGCGCGTTCGCGCAGGCGGGTCGCTTCTTCGAGCGCGCTCGCGCCCTCGAGCATCAGCAGGCCGTTGGCGTACTCGTGGAGCGTGATCGCAGAGTCCGGGTTCAACGCCAGGGCTTTGCGGTAGAGCGCCAGGCCGGTGTCCTTGCGCGCGCCGTGGGTCATGCTGCCGATCAGCTCGCCGACCTTGTCGATCACTTCCGCGTGGTAGTTGGCCAGCGCGAGGTGGGCGTCGGCGTGGTTCGGCGCGAGTTCGATCGTGGTCTGCAGGGCCTGGCGCACCTTGCCGCCCAGGCCCTTGGCGAGCGCTTTGGCCACGTTGACACCCTGGCTGTAGCGGCCCAGCGCGTAGCCCTGCCAGTACCAGGCGTTGGCGTTGCGCGGCGCGCTGGCCTGGTGCGCCTGGGCCCGTTCGGCGGCGCTGACCAGCAGCTGCAGGCGGGTCTGCTCGCCGGGTTCGACGTAGTTCGCGTAGATGCAGGCGGCCTTGTTGGCCAGCACCAGGCCATCCCCGCCTACCGCCAGACCGGCGTGCACGGCGCGTTCGAATTCACCGTTGTGGTACAGCGCCCAGGCGTCCAGCAGCGCCGGGTCGGTCGGCATCGGCTCGGCATCGCCGGCGTGCAGACGGGCCCAGTGGCGAACGAGGCTGTCGCCGTCGTGGCGGTAGACGTCGGCGTAGGGGCAAGGGGTCCAGGGTGTCATGGGGACTGTCCTTGCCGTGTGTTCAGGTGGTGGCGCCGTTGTAGGCGCCGGTGAGTGCCAGCAGGTGCTGCCGCTGACCGGCTTCCAGGTACGGCGCCAGCAGGTTGAGCACATGCTGCGCGCCGCGCATCAGCGCCTGCTGTGCGTTGTCGGGTTCCAGCGCGTGGCGCGGGTCGCGCACGTACTCGAAGCTCAGCCAGTAGGTCAGCACCACCACCATGCAGTTGGCGGTGGGTTCGAGTTCGCGCGCATCGATGTCCAGCGTGCCGCTGCGGCTCATGCCCGAGAGCAGGGCGCGGATGGCGCGCGTCTTGTTTTTCAGCACGCCCTGGAAGCGGGTCTCCAGCAGGCGGTTCTTGGACAGCAGGTCGTTGAGGTCGCGGTAGAGAAAGCGGTGCTGCCAGATGATCTCGAACAACGAGTGCAGGAAGAACCAGGCGTCTTCCACGTTGCGCACGCCGTCGCCCGCACCCAGCAGTTCGTTGAGTGCGTGCTCATAGCGCTCGAACAACGAGTTGATCAGTTCGTCTTTGGCGGGGTAGTGGTAGTACAGGTTGCCCGGGCTGATGCCGAGTTCGGCCGAAATCAGGGTGGTCGAGACATTGGGCTCGCCGAAACGGTTGAACAGCTCCAGCGTCACCTCCTGGATGCGTTCGGCGGTGCGGCGTGGGGGCTTTTTGATGGCCATGGATCAGGCCCGGGCAGGCCGCCGGGACAGCTGCTGCTGCAGCTGGTCGAGCGTGGCGTGCAGCCGTTCCACGGCGCGGGTGGTGGGGCGGTCGGCAGCGGATGGCGCCGGCCGGAGCAGGTGCCGCCCGGTGTCGTCCAGGGCAGCCTGGTCGATGCGGATGCCATGGCGCTGCAGCTTGGGCGCAAGCTGGGCCTGGCGGTCGCGCAGCATCTGTCGCGTCTGCTGGTAGGCGTGTTCGGCGAGTTCGCGGCGCTGGCGGTAGCTGAAGGTGTTGGCAAAAAACAGCTCGGCATCGCGCTGGTCCGGTTCGATCAGCACGATGTCGGTGTCCGGGTAGCTGCGTTCGTACTGCTTGAAGCCCAGCTCCAGGCGTGAATGGATCATGGAGCGGAAGGTCTGGCTCATCACGGTGGGCAGTCCGCCTTCGATCAACGAAGGAATGCGCTGCTGGCCACTGGCGGCGGGTTCGGCGTGTGGCCCAGCACGAAACGGCACCAGCGGGTTCAGGCAGAGCAGCAGATCCACGCCCTCGTCCAGCGCCACGGTGGCGTGCAGCGTTTTCTTGAGCGCGCCGTCCACATAGTGTTTGCCGTCGATGACCACCGGCGGAAACAGACCGGGCAGGGCGGCGCTGGCCTGGATCGCGCGCGAGATCGGCACGTGGTCCCAGCCCGGTCGGCCAAAGGGTGCCGCGTCGCCGGTGTCGAGCTCGGTGGCTACCAGTGTCAGGCGCGCGCGCAGCTGTCGGAAATCGTTGCTGCGGCCTTCTCGGCTGAACAGGCGTTCGACCTGGCGGTGGATGTCTTCGTTGTTGAACAGGCCGGTGGGCAGGGCCGCGCCCAGCCGTTCGAGCGCCTGGGTCAGGGGTTTGCCCTGCGCGGCCCAGGCCCAGAGGGCGCTGCCGAGCAGACCCGGCAGGCGCTGGAGACGGCCGCCGAGTTCGGCCCAGGCCGGTTTGATCAGCCAGGCGGTGTCGAAGTTTTCTTCCGTTGGGTGGTCTTCGATGAACGCCTCGCAGAGCTGGCGGGGTGTCAGCCCGTTGGCCAGGCCCGCTGCGATGAAGCCGCCGGCCGAGACGCCCACATAGTGGTCACACGCATTGAAATCGACGCCTTGCAGGCTGTCGTCCAGCGCACACAGGGCACCGATTTCGTAGATCGCACCGAGCGGCCCGCCACCGGCCAGCGCCAGTGCCAACCGCGGGCGGGTCTTGCGAGCAGCGCTGGAACGGTGGGCTTTGCGGGTGGTGGTCATGCGTTCGAGTGTAGAGCGCCAAGCCCGCGCCTCATGCTGCATTGCAGCACGGAGTGCAGACGAAAAAAAGGGGCGCTGTGCGCCCCGTTTGTGCCGGGCTGGATGGCCCCAGCGTCTTCATCAGGCTTTGGACTTGGCGGCGGTCTTGCGCACGGCGGTTTTGCGCGGTGCGGGCGTGGCGGCCTTGGCCGGTGCGGCTTTGCGCGCCACCTTCGCTGCGGGGGATTTGGCGCTCAGGCGCTGCACATGGCGGTTGAGTTCGTCGATGCGCTCCATCAATGTTTCGATGTCGCGCGCCGATGGCACGCCCAGCTTGTTCAGCGCCTTGGCCACGCGGTCCTCAAAGATGTTCTCCAGCTTGTCCCACTGACCCGCCGCCTTCGAGGAAATTTCGGTGGCCATGCCGGACACCCGGTTGGTGGCTTCGGAGATGCGCTCCTCGGCGACGGCCTGTGTCTTGCGCTGGATGGACAGGCCTTCCTTGACCAGGGATTCGAAGGCCTTGCCGCCTTCGGCCTGGGCCTTGGAGAAGGCACCCAGACCGGCCAACCAGATCTGCTGGGCCGAGTCCTTGATGGCACCCGACAGCGGTGAACTGGCGCCTGCAGCGGCTTTGGGTGCGGTGGTGGATTTCTGAATCTTCTTGACCATGGGGCGGCTCCGGTGTGGGTTGACAGGGGGCAACGGGCAAAGCAAGCCGGCTGCTGTGTGGTCACTGTACGGTGCCCACACGGGCGCTGTGTAGAGGGGGCCAACTAAACCCGGGGCGGGTCCCACGGGTTTGTGCGGAATCGGTGGCGCCAGCGCGTGGTGAAGAATGGCGGGCTGATTCCATCCCTTGTGCAACATCCCCGGCAGGAGAACTCCATGCATTATTTCGTCACCGGCGCTACCGGTTTCATCGGCAAGCGGCTCGTCAAGAAACTGCTGGAGCGCAAGGGCTCGGTGGTGCATTTCCTGATCCGCCCGTCGAGCGAATCCAAGGTGGCCGATCTGCGCGAATTCTGGGGCGTGAGTGCCGCGCGCGTGGTGCCGGTGTTCGGTGACCTGACGGCGAAGAAGCTCGGCGTGAGCGCCGATGACGTCAAGACGCTGAAGGGCCAGATCGATCACTTCTACCACCTCGCTGCCGTCTACGACCTGGAGGCGGACGCCGAGAGCCAGATCGCCGTCAACATCGACGGCACGCGCAACACGGTGGAGCTGGCCAAGGCCATCGGCGCGAAGCACTTTCACCACGTGTCGTCGATTGCGGCGGCGGGCCTGTACGAAGGTGTGTTCCGCGAAGACATGTTCGACGAGGCCGAGAACATCGACCACCCGTATTTCATGACCAAGCACGAGAGCGAAAAGATCGTGCGCAACGAATGCAAGGTGCCCTGGAGCGTGTACCGGCCAGCGCTGGTGGTGGGCGACAGCCGCACCGGCGAGATGGACAAGATCGACGGGCCCTACTACTTCTTCAAGCTGATCCAGCGCATGCGCCAGATCCTGCCGCCGTGGATGCCCAGCGTGGGCCTGGAGGGCGGGCGCATCAACATCGTGCCGGTCGACTTCGTGGTGGACGCGCTGGACCACATCAGCCACCACAAGCGCGCCAGCGGCCAATGCTTCCACCTGGTGGACCCGATGGGCTACCGCGTGGGCGATGTGCTCGACATCTTGAGCAAAGCGGCCCACGCGCCGAAGATGAACCTGTTCATCAACGCAGCGCTGATGGGCTTCATCCCGAAGAGCGTGAAGAAGGGTCTGATGGCGCTGGCACCGGTGCGCCGCGTCTACCGCGCCATCATGCAGGACCTCGGATTGCCCGAGGACATGATGAACTTCGTCAACTACCCGACGCGCTTCGACTGCCGCGAAACGCTGGCCGCGCTCAAGGGCAGCGGCATCGAATGCCCCAACCTCAAGGACTACGCCTGGCGCCTGTGGGACTACTGGGAACGCCACCTCGACCCCGACCTGCACATCGACCGCAGCCTCAAGGGCACGGTGGCGGGCAAGGTGGTGCTGATCACGGGCGGCAGCTCGGGCATCGGCCTGGCGGCGGCGCACAAATTCGCCGAGGCCGGCGCCATCACCATCATTTGCGGCCGCGACCAGGACAAGCTCGACGAAGCCTGCAAGGAGGCCAAGGCCAAGGGCTACCAGTTCATCGCCTACCCGGCCGACATCGCCGACATGGCAGACGCCGACCGCTTCGTGCAACTGCTGATCGCCAACCACGGTGGCGTCGATTTCCTGATCAACAACGCCGGCCGCTCGATCCGTCGCGCCATCGAAGGCAGCTACGACCGCTTCCACGATTTCGAACGCACCATGCAGCTCAACTACTTCGGTTGCCTGCGCGTGACCATGGGCCTGCTGCCCGGCATGGTGGCCAAGCGCAAGGGGCATGTGGTCAACATCAGTTCCATCGGTGTGCTGACCAATGCGCCGCGCTTCAGTGCCTACGTGGCCAGCAAAGCGGCGCTGGACGCCTGGACCCGTTGCGCCAGCAGCGAGTTCGCCGACCAAGGCATTTCGTTCACCACCATCAACATGCCGCTGGTGCGCACCCCCATGATCGCGCCGACGCAGATCTACAAGAACGTGCCCACGCTGGCGCCGGAAGAGGCGGCCGACATGATCGCGCAGGCCTGCATCTTCAAGCCGGTTCGCATCGCGACGCGGCTGGGCGTGACGGGGGAGGTGTTGCACGCGTTCGTGCCGCGCATCGCGCAGATCGTGATGAACACCAGCTTCCGCATGTTCCCGGATTCGTCTGCGGCGAAGGGGGAGAAGGGGCCCAAGCCCCAGTTGTCTCCGGAAGCGGTGGCGATGCAGCAGATGATGCGGGGGATTCACTTCTGATTTCGTTGGCCTGACGAGGTTGTTTCGAGGCTTTTGTGGGCCGGGGGAGGGCCATGCCAACGAGGCGCCCGCCGGGGCGAGACCTGGCACGACTCAGGAGAACGAGCGCTCCATCGAAGCCTACAATTTCCACCACCGAACAGTCTCCACCGGGAACCCGCAACATGACCGCACACACCCCCGTCGACCTCTCCAAAATCCAGCCCCGCGAAAAGGCCGAACTGCTGGCCCAGGCGCTGCCCTACATCCGCAAGTACCACGGCAAGACCATGGTCATCAAGTACGGTGGCAACGCCATGACCGACCCGGCCCTGCAGCAGGACTTTGCCGAGGATGTGGTACTGCTCAAGCTGGTCGGGATCAACCCGGTCGTTGTGCATGGCGGTGGTCCGCAGATCGAGACGCTGCTCAAACGCCTGGGCAAAAAGGGCGAGTTCATCCAGGGCATGCGCGTGACCGACGCCGAAACCATGGAAGTGGTCGAGTGGGTGCTGGCTGGCGAGGTGCAGCAGGACATCGTCGGCATGATCAACGCCGCCGGCGGCAAGGCCGTGGGCCTGACCGGGCGCGACGGGGCCATGATCCGGGCGCGCAAACTGCGCCTGGCCGATCAGCAGAACCCCGAGCAGGAGCACGACGTCGGCCAGGTGGGCGACATCGTCAGCATCGACCCCAGCGTGGTGAAGGCGCTGCAGGACGACCAGTTCATTCCGGTCGTCAGCCCGATCGGATTCGGCGAACAGAACGAGAGCTACAACATCAACGCCGATGTGGTGGCCGCCAAGCTCGCCACCGTGCTGCAGGCCGAGAAGCTGCTGATGCTCACCAACATCCGTGGCGTGCTCGACAAGGACGGCCAGCTGATGACCGAGCTGACGCCGCGCCGCATCGACGAGCTGTGCGAAGACGGCACGATCAGCGGCGGCATGATCCCCAAGATCGCCGGTGCGCTCGATGCTGCCAAGAGCGGCGTCAACGCTGTGCACATCATCGACGGCCGCGTGCCCCATGCGCTGCTGCTGGAGGTGCTGGGCGACCAGCCCTTCGGCACCATGATCCGTTCGCACTGAGCGCGCACCGGACAGCTGGGGCGGCCCGCGGGAAGGCTGTGAGAAAATGAAACAAGGGATGACAAACACCGGGCCGCGCCAACGGCCTCCAGCCGACAAACGACGGACCGACCGCCCATGACTTCCAGTGCTCCATTGCCCATGGCCGACCTGACGGCCGATGTCTCTACCGATGTTGCTGGAGGCGTTGAGGGCAATGGTCGCAAACGTCCCAAACCGGGCGAGCGCCGGGTGCAGATCCTGCACGCGCTGGCCGCCATGCTGGAGCAACCGGGTGCTGAGCGCGTCACCACGGCCGCGCTGGCCGCGCGACTGGATGTGAGCGAGGCCGCGCTCTACCGCCACTTCGCCAGCAAGGCACAGATGTTCGAGGGCCTGATCGAGTTCATCGAGCAATCGGTCTTCGGTCTGGTCAACCAGCTTGGTGAGCGAGAGCCCGATGCCATGGCGCGTTCGCGCAAGCTCGTGGCCCTGCTGCTGCAGTTCGGCGAGAAGAACCCCGGCATGACACGCGTCATGGTGGGCGACGCGCTGGTGTACGAAAACGAGCGCCTGCAACAGCGCATGAACCTGTTCTTCGACAAGATCGAATCGGCCCTGCGCCAGAACCTGCGCGAGGTCGCCGTGGTGGCCGGAGCGACCACCCCCACCGTGGATGCGCAGGCCGACGCATCGGTGGTCACGGCCTTCTGCATGGGTCGCCTGCAGCGCTTTGCCCGCAGCGGATTCAAGCGCTCGCCCAACGAGAACCTGGAACACAGCCTGCGCCTGCTGCTGCCCGACGGCCGTCTGTGACCGCTCGCGCGGCGAGCGGTTCGGGTTAACCCGAACCGCTGGCATGCGTCGGTGTCGTTTAGGGAACGGCACCTAAACAATTCCCCCACAAAGTCCTGCAGGACCGTGCATTGGCCGGGTTTTGCGGTAAAAATAGCACGACCGTTCGATTTATCGCCGGTCTGTTTTTTTTGCCCATTCCTCTTGCCATCACCCGGCCCCGCAGCATGAGTTCACTACCTCCCGTCAAACGCCTTCGCAGCGACAGTGCCGCCCGGCCGCTGCAAAAAGGCCAGCAGACCAAAGCCGCCATCGTGGATGCCGCCCTCGGGCTGGCGACGCAGATCGGCCTGGAAGGCCTGTCCATCGGCGCGCTGGCCGAAGTCATGCAGATGAGCAAGTCGGGCGTGTTCGCCCACTTCGGCTCGCGCGAAGAGTTGCAGATCTCCGTGGTGCGCGAGTACCACGCGCGGTTTGAGGACGAGGTGTTCTATCCGGCCATGGCTTTTGCCCGCGGTCTGCCCCGGTTGCGTGCGATGTTCGACAACTGGATGAAGCGCACTTCGGTCGAGATCGACTCGGGATGCATCTACATCAGTGGCGCGGTGCAGTTCGAAGACCGGCCCGGCCCGGTGCGGGATGCGCTGGCGGGCTCGGTCAACACCTGGCTGTCGGCCATGCGCCGCGCCATCGAAATGGCCGTGGCCGAGGGCCACCTGCACCCGGGCACCGATGCGGCCCAGATGGCCTTTGAAATCCATGCACTCATCCTCGCGCTGCACTACGAGGCACGGTTCCTCGGCAGTCCGGATTCACTGCAGCGCGCGCTGACGGCCTTTGACGGCATCGTGGGCCGCTTCAGCACCGCGGCCACGGTCCCGGAAACACCCCCGCCAGCCCGATCGCGCAAGACCACCCGGGTTGCGACCCAGGGCTGAACCCAGACAACACCTTTTCTTCACAAACCCCACACAGGAGTTTTCCCATGCCCGTTTACAACCCGCCCCTGCGCGACATGCAGTTCGTGATGCACGAAGTGCTCAATGTGACCGCTGAGTTCCAGTCCATGCCGCAGCACGCCGAGGTGGATGTCGAGACCATCAATGCCGTGCTCGAAGAAGCTGGCAAGTTCGCCAGCCAGGTGATCTTTCCGTTGAACATCAGCGGTGACACCGAGGGTTGCCAGCTCGATCGCGAGACCCATGAGGTCAAGACCCCGACCGGCTTCAAGGAAGCCTACAAGACCTATGTGGAAGGTGGCTGGGCGGCGCTGAGCTGTGATCCGGCCTACGGTGGCCAGGGCCTGCCGCTGGTGGTCAACCAGTGTCTGTACGAAATGATGAACTCGGCCAACCAGGCCTGGACCATGTACCCCGGCCTCACGCACGGCGCCTACGCCGCGCTGCACACCTACGGCACCGACGCGCAGAAAGACACCTACCTGCCCAAGATGACCAGCGGCGAATGGACCGGCACCATGTGCCTGACCGAACCGCACTGCGGCACCGACCTGGGCCTGATGCGCACCAAGGCCGAACCGCTGGCCGACGGCACTTACAAGATCACCGGCAACAAGATCTTCATCAGCGCCGGTGAACACGACATGGCCGACAACATCATCCACCTGGTGCTGGCCCGCCTGCCCGACGCGCCCCCCGGCATCAAGGGCGTGAGCCTGTTCATCGTGCCGAAATTCCACGTCAAGGCCGACGGCAGTCTGGGCGAGCGCAATGGCATCTACTGCGGCGGCCTGGAGCACAAGATGGGCATCCACGGCAATGCCACCGCGCAGATCGTGATCGACGGCGCCATCGGCACCCTAGTGGGCCAGCCCAACAAGGGCATGCAGGCCATGTTCGTGATGATGAACGCCGCCCGCCTGGGTGTGGGCAACCAGTCGCTGGGCCTGACCGAGGTGGCCTACCAGAACGCGCTGGCGTATGCGAAGGACCGCATCCAGATGCGCTCGCTCACCGGCCCCAAGGCGAAAGACAAGCCGGCCGATCCGATCATCGTGCACCCCGACGTGCGCCGCATGCTGCTCACCGCCAAGGCCTACGCCGAAGGCGGCCGCGCGCTGGCCATCTACAGCTCGGTGCTGCTGGAAAAAGCGCACAACCACCCGGATGAAAAAGTGCGCAAGGAAGCCGACGAGATGCTCTCGCTGCTCACGCCCATCACCAAGGCCTTCCTGACCGACAACGGCTACAACGCTGCCACCCAGTGCCAGCAGGTCTTTGGCGGCCACGGCTACATCAAGGAATGGGGCATGGAGCAGTTCGTGCGCGATGCCCGCATCAACATGATCTACGAAGGCACCAACACGATCCAGAGCCTGGACCTGCTGGGCCGCAAGGTGCTGGGCAACAACGGCGCCACGCTCAAGAAATTCGGCAAGCTGGTCGGCGCGCTGGTGATGGAAGAGGGCGTCAACGAGAAGATGGCAGAGTTCATCAACCCGCTGGCCGTGCTCGGCGAGCAGATCACCAAGTTCACCATGGAGCTGGGTTTCAAGGGCCTGCAGAACGCCGACGAAGTGGGCGCCGCCGCGGTGGACTACCTGCGTGTGGCCGGCCACCTGGTGTTCGGCTACTTCTGGGCCCGCATGGCGCAGGTGGCGTTGCGCGAGATCGCTGCCGGCAACACCGACCCGTTCTACGTGGCCAAGCTGCAGACCGCGCGTTTCTATTTCGCCAAGCTCTTCCCCGAGACCGCGACGCTGATGCGCACCGCGCGCGCCGGTTCGAAGGTGTTGATGGACACCGACGCTGCATTGGCATGACCCCCCTGCGCCGCTTCGCGGCTTCCCCCCAAGGGGGGACAACACCAGCGGCCCGGCGGAGCCGGTTCCGCGGTGTTTCTGGAATCAGTCATTTCGCTCGAAGGAGACTCTCATGATCAAGACCCTGCCAGCTCTGCTGTCGTTGGCCTCGACGATGGCCTTTGCGCAGATGACGCCTGAAGGCCTGTGGCGCAACATCGACGACAAGACCGGTGAGGCCAAGGCCGAGATCCGCATCGTGTCCAGCGCGGCGGGTGTGCTCACCGGGCGGATCGAGAAGTCGCTCACCAAGGGCAGCGAGCCCACCTGCACCGCCTGCACCGACGACCGCAAGGACCAGCCCAAGCTCGGCATGGAAATCATCCGCGGCGCGAAGAAGTCCGCCACGGACGCGGTGTGGGAGGACGGCAAGATTCTCGACCCCGAAAACGGCAAGAACTACACCCTGCGCATGACGCCCGTCGAGGGTGGCAAGAAGCTGCAGGTGCGTGGCTACATCGGCCCGTTCTACCGAACCCAGATCTGGCAGCGCGTGGAATGAACGCATCCCCCTTTTTCTGCATGGAAAACCAATGAACCGATTTCAAGTAAAAAAAGTCGCCGTGCTCGGCGCGGGCGTGATGGGCGCGCAGATCGCTGCGCACCTGGTCAACGTCAAGGTGCCTGTTGTTCTATTTGACTTGCCTGCCAAGGAAGGCCACAAGAATGGCATCGTCACGCGCGCGATCGAGAACCTCAAGAAGCTCAAGCCTTCACCCCTGGGCGTGGCCAGCGACGCCGACCTGATCGGCCAGGCCAACTACGAAGAGCACATGGAGCAGTTGAAAGACTGTGACCTCATCATCGAGGCCATCGCCGAGCGCATGGACTGGAAGCTCGATCTGTACACCAAGATCGCGCCCTTCATCGCGCCGCACGCCATCGTCGCGTCCAACACCTCGGGCCTGTCGATCACCAAGCTCAGTGAAGTGCTGCCCGAGGCGATCAAGCCGCGTTTCTGCGGCATCCACTTCTTCAACCCGCCGCGCTACATGACGCTGGTGGAGCTGATCGCCACGCCCACCACCGAGCCGCAGATCCTCGACGACCTGGAGACCTTCGTCACCAGCGGCCTGGGCAAGGGCGTGGTGCGCGCCAAGGACACGCCCAACTTCGTGGCCAACCGCATCGGCATCGCCGGCATGCTGGCGACGATGAAAGAGGTGGAGAACTTCGGCCTGACCTACGACGTGGTCGACGACCTCACCGGCAAGCGCCTGGGCCGCGCCAGCAGTGGCACCTTCCGCACCGCCGACGTGGTGGGCCTGGACACCATGGCGCACGTGGTCAAGACGCTGCAGGACAACCTGAACGAGCAGGCCGACCCGTTCTACGGCAGCTTCGGCACGCCGCCGGTGCTGGCCAAGCTGATCGAGCTGGGGAACCTGGGTCAGAAGGCCAAGGCCGGTTTCTTCAAGAAGGTGGGCCGCGACATCCTGCGCTTTGATCTGGACAGCGAGGACTACGTGCCCGCGGGCGAGAAGGCCGACGAGGTCTATGGCCGCATGCTCAAGCGCCCGGCCGCCGAGCGTCTGAAGTTGTTGCGCAACAGCGAAGGCCCCCAGGGCCAGTTCCTCTGGGCGATCCTGCGCAACAGCTTCCATTACGCCGCTGTGCACCTGGCCACCATCGCCGAGACCGCGCGCGACGTGGACCAGGCCATGCGCTGGGGCTTCGGCATGAAGCAAGGCCCGTTCGAGCTGTGGCAGGAAGCCGGCTGGCTCGAAGTCGCGAAGATGGTCCAGGAAGACATCGACGCGGGCAAAGCGCTGAGCAAGGCGCCGCTGCCCGAGTGGGTGTTCAAAGGCCCCGTGGCCGAAGCCGGTGGTGTGCACACCGCGCAGGGTTCGTGGAACCCCACCAAGGGTGAATTTCAGGGCCGACGGCAATTGCCGGTGTACCAGCGCCAGCACTTCCCCGAGCTGCTGCTGGGCGAGGCGGGACCGAAATTTGAAACCGCCGGCACCACCATCGAAGAAAACGACGCCATCCGCGTCTGGACGCTGGACGGTGGTGTGTTGATCGCCAGCATCAAGACCAAGATGCACGCCATCAGCCCCGAGGTCTGCGAAGGTTTGATGAGCGCCGTGGACCTGGCCGAGCGGGAATACCAGGGTCTGGTGGTCTGGTCGGGCGACGAGCCCTTCAGCGCTGGCGCCGACCTGCAGGCCATGCTGCCCGCCTTCATGGCCGTGGGCGTGAGCGCGATCGAAGACGCCGAAGGCTTCATGCAGCAGACCATGCTGCGCCTGCGCTACGCCAGCGTGCCGGTGGTCAGCGCCGTGCGCGGCCTGGCCCTGGGCGGTGGCTGCGAGCTGGCCGTGTACAGCGCGCGCCGCGTGGTGCACATGGAAAGCTACATCGGTCTGGTGGAAGTCGGCGTGGGCCTGGTGCCCGGTGCGGGCGGTCTGACCTACATCGCGCGCCGTGCGGCCGAAAACGCCGAGACCTCCACCGGCAAAGACCTGCTGCCCTTCCTGACCGAAGGCTTCACCGCCGCGGCCATGGCCAAGGTGGGCACCAGCGCGCTGGAGTCCCGCCAGCTGGGCTACGTGCTGCACTCCGATGTGATCGTGCCGCACAAGGACGAGCTGCTGTTCGTGGCCATCAACGAGGCCCAGGCCCTGTTCAACGGCGGCTACCGCGCACCGCACAAGCGCCTGTTCCCGGTCGCCGGTCGCGACGGCAAGGCCACCATCCTGGGCAGCCTGGTCAACATGCGCGACGGCGGTTTCATCAGCCAGCACGACTTCCACATCGCTTCGCTGATCGCGAACGTGGTGACCGGCGGCGACGTGGAGCCTGGCACGCTGGTGAACGAGGACTATTTGATGACGCTGGAGCGCCGGGCATTCTGTTCGCTGATCGTTCACCCCAAGACACAAGAACGCATCCTCGGCATGCTCAACACGGGCAAGCCCGTCCGCAACTAAGGACACGACATGAGCAAACAAATTCAAGACGCCTACATCGTCGCCGCCACCCGCACCCCCATCGGCCGTTCGCACAAGGGCTCGTTCAAGCACCTTCGCCCGGACGACCTGCTGGCCCACGCCCTGCGTTCGGCCATGGCCCAGGTGCCGGGCCTGGACCCGAAGGCCGTGGAAGACGTGATCTGCGGTTGCGCGATTCCTGAGGGGCAACAAGGCCTGAACGTCGCGCGCATCGGCGCCATCCTGGCCGGCCTGCCCAACTCGGTGGGCGGCATCACCGTCAACCGCTTCTGTGCCTCCGGCCTGTCGGCCGTGCAGATGGCGGCCGACCGCATCCGCGTGGGCGAGGCCGACGTGATGATCGCCGCCGGCACCGAGAGCATGAGCATGGTGCCCATGATGGGCAACACGCCCAGCCTGTCGCCCACCATCTTCCGCAACACCGACGACGTGGAGAGCTACGGTATCGCCTACGGCATGGGCCTCACGGCCGAGAAGGTGGCGCAGCAGTGGAAGGTCT
This sequence comes from Hydrogenophaga sp. ZJX-1, assembly GCF_048590325.1. NCBI lineage: Bacteria > Pseudomonadati > Pseudomonadota > Betaproteobacteria > Burkholderiales > Comamonadaceae > Hydrogenophaga > Hydrogenophaga sp. ZJX-1. The sequence continues at coordinate 306,942 of NZ_JBMBRA010000002.1, read as the reverse complement.
CACGCGACGCGCAGGACGCGTTCGCCGTGCAGTCGCACCAGCGCGCGGTGATCGCGATGAAGAACGGCGAGTTCACCGACGAGATCACGCCGGTGGAAGTGACCGACCGCCGCGTGGACCTGGAGACCGCCGAGGTCGCGACCCGCAGCCGCATCATCAGCCTGGACGAAGGCGCGCGCCCCGACACCTCGCTCGAAGGCCTGGCCAAGCTGCGCACCGTGTTCGCCGCGCGCGGCTCGGTGACCGCCGGCAACAGCTCGCAGACCAGCGACGGTGCGGGTGCGCTGATCCTGGTGAGCGAGGCCGCGCTCAAGCGCTACAACCTCACGCCGCTGGCCCGCTTCGTGAGCTACGCCTCGCGCGGTGTGCCACCCCACCTGATGGGCATCGGCCCGGTCGAGGCGATTCCGGCCGCGCTGAAAAACGCGGGCCTGAAGCAGGACGACATCGACTGGTTCGAGCTCAACGAAGCCTTCGCGGCCCAGTCGCTCGCGGTGATGAACACCCTGGGCCTGGACCCGGCCAAGGTCAACCCCATGGGCGGTGCGATCGCGCTCGGCCACCCGCTGGGCGCCACCGGCGCCATCCGCGCGGCCACCGTGGTGCACGCGCTGCGCCGCCACAACAAGAAGTACGGCATGGTCACGATGTGCGTCGGCATGGGGCAGGGCGCCGCGGGCATTTTCGAACGCGTGTGACCACGCGCACCCCCGCGCCGCTTCGCCGAAGGGGGCGGACACCAGCGACCCGGCGAAGCCGGTTCCGCGGTGTCCCTGCGGTGGGGCACAGCGCGCCGCCGCTGAGTGAGTCCTACGGTCGCCCCAGCAGCAGGTACAGACCCGTGTAGCCGCGCGCGGCGTGCACCAGGCTCAGGTAGAACGGCCCCACCCCGGTGTCCGCGCCGATGAACAGGCTGGAGCCGGTGCGCAGCCCCTTGAAGCTGATGTCGCTGCGTTGCAGCCAGGCGTTGCCGGCTTCCAGCGAGCCACCGGCAAACACCGCACGTGCCACGCCCACCTTCCAGGGCATGCGCCGGTAGTAGGTGATGCGGCCGAACAGCAGGTGGTTGCCCGCCACCTGGCCCACGCGGTAGCCCGAGAGGTTCTGGAAACCACCCAGTGAGTATTCGTCCAGGGCACCCAGTGGAATCTGGTTGACGTAGGCCAGCCGGGCGCCCAGGTTGAAAGTGTGCTCGCCCCACGAGCGCACCGCCGTGAAGCTGCTGTCCAGCCGCACGAACTCGGAGCTGTTGCCGCTGTTGCGCAAACGGCCGAAGACCAGATCGCCCTTCAGTCGGTGGCCGCTCGACGGGAAGTTGGCGTAGTCCAGCTGGTCCGAGATCAGCGCGGCGTGCAGACCGGTTTCGCGCCAGCGCTGGGTGGACAGGCCCAGCGACTGGTTCGCCACGCTGCTGCTCACCAGGTCGGGCGCGGCGCGGCGTGCGCTGCCCACCAGGCCCAGCCGCAGCTCGCCCAGGCTGCCTTGCAGGCCGATGGGCCAGCCGATGTCGGCACCCACCTGCAGCCCGCGGCGCTTGCCGGTGGCGACTTGCTGGCCTTCGGCATCGAACACATCCACGCGCTTCAGGCTGGCGTCGGCCCAGGCCGACACGAACCAGTTGGCGCGCCGGTCCAGCGGCTGGTAGAACTCGGTGAACGCGCCCAGCGTCTCGCCCAGCTGGAAGCGGTTGCGCCACTCGGCGCCGCCGCGGTTGACCCAGTGGCGGTTGTGGCTCAGGCGCAGGTTGAACGCGCCCTGGCCATCGAAATCGGTGCGCAGGTCGAGCCCGAGCCGGAAGTAGTTGGGGCCCCAGCGGTTCTCGCGCAGCCGCACCACCAGCGCTTCGTCGCGGCTGCTGCCGATGCGCTCCAGCCGGTAGTCCACCTGCTCGTAGTCGCCCGTGGCCGCCAGCTGCTGCACGTCGTCTTCGATGCGCGCCAGATCGATCGGCTGACCGGGTTCGCTCTCCACCATCTGCGACAGCCGCTGGGCCCGCGAAGCGTCCACGCCCTCGAAGCGCAGCGCGCCCACGCGGCCCGCCGTGGTCACGCCGGTGTCGGCCACGGCCTGGCGCTGCGCGATCCACTCGGCGTACTGCGCCGGGCCGACCGCGAAACGGTTCAGCGCTTCGCGCACCGACTCCGCGTATTCGGTGCCGAGCCGCACGAGTTCGGGCGCCCGGTTGAAATTGGCCGAATTCAGCGTGCCCAGCGGTGGCTGCAGCAGCAGGTCCTGCGTGGTCAGGGTGGCGATGCTGGCCTGCACGTTCTGCTCGGTCAGGATGTTGACCATCTGCGTCGTGATGCCCAGCAGGCTGCCCAGCGTTTCGCGGCCCGCCAGCGGCGTGCCGATGCTCACCGCGATGATCACGTCCGCCCCCATGCGCCGTGCCACGTCCACCGGCAGGTTGTTCACCAGCCCGCCGTCGCCCAGGATGCGGCCGTCGAGTTCCAGCGGGGAGAACACGCCCGGCACCGACATGCTCGCGCGCAGGGCCGCGGCGAGGTCGCCGTGGTCCATCACCACCGCCTGGCCGGTCTCCATGTCGGTGGCCACGGCGCGAAACGGCGTCGGCAGGCCGTCGAAACTGGCCCGGTGTCGCGCGGGCAGGGTGTAGCGGCGCAGCATGGTTTCCAGCGCCCGCGTCGACACCGCGCCCGTGGGCAGGCGGAATTCGCCGTCGCGAAAGCCCAGCCGCAACACGGGAGAAAGCTCCAGGTCTTCTTCCTTGCGCCGCTGCGACAGCAGCTGGCGCGGCTCGCGCGAGTCGAAGAGGCTGCCCCATTCCAGCGCCAGGATCTCGCGTTCCAGTTCGTCGGCCGTCATGCCGCTGGCGTACAGCCCGCCGATGATCGCGCCCATCGAGGTGCCGACGATCAGGTCCACCGGCACACGCGCCGCCTCCAGCACCTTGAGCACGCCCACGTGCGACAGCCCGCGCGCGCCACCGCCCGAAAGCACCAGGCCCACACGGGGTCGCGCCGGGGTGGTGGTGGGGCCTGTGTCGGCCGCCACGGCGTGCGCCGGCCAGAGCCCGGCCAGCAGGGCCAGCGACAGACACAGGGCGGCGAGCGGGCGTGTGGACAACATGGCGGGGCGCGGGCTTTCTCGATGATCTCCGGAGTGTAGGCGCCTGTCACCGACTGGGCATGGCACTCCAGACACCGCGCGGCAATCGTGTTAACTTGGCGCCCTTTTCGGCGCACGGCCGCAACCCAACCCAGCACAAACCCATGAGCGACATCCTCGTCCACACCGAAGCCGGCGTCACCACGCTGACCTTCAACCGTCCCGACAAGAAGAACTCCATCACCGCCGCGATGTACGCGGCGCTGGCCGACGCGCTGGAAGCCGCCGAAGCCGACCCGGCCGTGCGCTGCGTGCTGTTCCAGGGCAACGAGACCACCTTCAGCGCCGGCAACGACATCGGCGATTTCCTGAACAACCCGCCCGCCACGCAGGACTCGCCCGTGTTCCGTTTCCTGCGCGGCATCGCGCAGTTCAGCAAGCCCGCGCTCGCCGTGGTGTGTGGCCCGGCCGTGGGCATCGGCACCACGCTGCTGTTCCACTGCGACCTGGTCTATGCGGGCGACAACGCGGCCTTCTCCATGCCCTTCGTCAACCTCGGCCTGTGCCCCGAAGCGGCGTCGAGCCTGCTGGTGCCGCAGATGCTGGGCTACCACCGCGCAGCCGAGGCGCTGCTGCTGGGCGAGCCCTTCATGGCCGAGGCCGCGCTCGAAGTCGGGCTGGTCAACCGCGTGCTGCCGCCCATGGAGGCCGCGGGTTACGCGCAGGCCGTGGCCCGCAAGCTCGCGGCCAAGCCGATCAGCTCGCTGATCGAGACCAAGCGCCTGATGAAAAAAAGCCAGAGCCAGCTGGTCATGGCGCAGATGGCCGAGGAGGGCGTCAGCTTCGGCCGCATGCTCGGCGAGCCGGCCGCCAAAGAGGCCTTTGGTGCCTTCATGGAGCGCCGCAAGCCGGACTTCTCGAAGGTCTGAGGCCCTAAGCGGGCGATGATTCGACGATGCGCACCGCGAGTTGCCACAGCGCCAGCCGGTGCGCGGCGGCCAGCGCATCGACCGATGCATCGGCCAGCGGGATGTGAACATCGGCCTGACCCAGCCCCGGCGCGGCGCCGCCGGGTCGGGTGTCGGTCAACCACCAGCGCGCCTGCAGGCGCAGCGTCTGGCGCCCGCCGTCGGCCATCAGGGTGACGATCTCCACCCGCAAGCGCCGGGCGGGGTTCACCCCGGGCGGCACGGGGGCTCGCCAGACCAGTCCCGGCCCGCGCAACACCGCCAGATCGGCCACCAGCAGGCGCGGAATGGCGTCGCGCAGCGGTTCCACCCAGCGGTGGCCGGTCAGCGGTTGCAGGCTGGCCGCGCCGCTGGCGACCACCAGGGTTTCGCGGTCCAGGGCACCCGGCAACACCACCTTGCTGGCCACCTCCCACAATGCCCCGTCGCCTGCATGCGCGGCGGGTACCGGCCCCGGTGGCGGGCTGCGCAATTCGTACCAGTGCGTGGCCACCGGTGGGCGGGCGCACGCCGTCAACAGCCAGGGTGTCACCCCCAGGCCGGCCAGTCCCGTCAGTGCGAGTCGGCGTTTCATGGCTTCTCCTCCCGGCCGCGCAGCAACGCGTCCGGCTGCTGCTCCAGCGTTTCGGCCAGGTCGCGCAGCGCGCGGGCGGCGCGGGACAAATCTTCCAAGGCCCGGTCGGCACCGACCATGAGCGCCGAGTCACCCGCGGTGACTTCGCGCAGCGCTGCAGCGGTGCGCCCCACCTCGTCGGCGGCGCGCTGCAAATTGGTCACCAGCGGCGCGTCGGGCGCCAGCAGCTCGGACACGCGAGCCGATGTGCGCCCCACCCCGGCGGCGCTCTGGTTCACCGACCGCGCGGATGCTCCCACGGCGTCCATGGCTTCGCGCGTGGCAACCAGCGAGCGCTGCAATTCATTGGCCAGCGGGTCCATGCGCTGGTCCAGGCGCGACGACATGCGCTTGAACGACGCGGTGATCGCGGCCAGGTCGCCCAGGGCCTGCTTGAGCTGCGGGCCCGACACGATGGCCCGGGCCGAGGACGCGATGGCCGACAGGTCGTCGGCGATGGCTCGGAAGTCCATGCCTTCGAACTGCTCCCGGAGGTTCTGGATGGCGGTGGCCGTGGTGGGGACTTCGGTGAGTCCCTGGTAGGTGCCCCGCAGGCTGCTCTCGCGCTGCGGACGCAGATCGAGGTCCACATACAGCAGGCCGGTGAGCAGACTCTGCGTGGCCAGTTGCGCGCTCAGCCCCCGCTTGATCAGGGCCGGCAGGGCCAGGCCCACATCCACATCGGCGCGCTTGCCGTCGAGCCCGCCGACGGCATTGCTGTCGAGCGCCGCGACCACGGGAATGGAGAAGCTGTCGCCGGCGCGGTCGTAGAACACCTCGATCGATTCGACACTGCCGACCCGCACGCCGCGGAACACCACGGGCGCTCCCACCTGCAGGCCATAGACCGATCCGCTGAAATGCATGACGACGCGCTCCTGGCTGGTGAAAAAACGGTTGCCCGCGAGGGCAATGATGGCGGTGGCGATCAGGGCCAGGCCGGCCACCACGAAGGCCCCGATCAGCGTGGCGTTGGCCTTGCGTTTCATGCGTGTTCCTTTTCTTCCGGCGCCGCACCGCGACGCAGGAACAGCTGAACGCCCTCCGGGCCTTCGCGCAGCAGATCGCGCGGCGGTCCCAGCGCGGTCATGGTGCGCGTCTGGGCGTCGAGGAACAGCAGGCGATCGGCCAGGGCAAAGATGCTGTCCAGCTCGTGGCTGACCATCACGACCGTGGTGCCCAGGTCGTCGCGCAGGTGCTCGATGAGCTCATCCAGGTTCGCCGAGGTCAGCGGGTCCAGGCCCGCGGAGGGTTCGTCCAGAAACAGCAAGGGCGGGTTCAGGGCCAGCGCCCGCGCAATGGCGGCGCGCTTCTTCATGCCGCCGCTGAGCGTGGCGGGCTCCACGTCGAAGCTGCCGGCCAGACCCACCAGCGCCAGTTTGAAACGGGCCTCCTGTTCGCATTCGGCGGCGCTCATGTCGGTGAACACCTGCATCGGCAGCATCACGTTTTCGCCCACGGTCATGCTGCTCCACAAGGCGCCGGCCTGGAAGGTGACACCGAAAGCCTGCATCAGCGTGCGCCGGGATGCGTCGTCCGCGGCGTACAGGTCGCGGTCGCCGTAGAACACCTGGCCCGCCGCCGGCACCTGCAGGCCGATGAGGTGGCGCATCAGCGTGCTCTTGCCGCAGCCGCTGCCGCCGGCAATGGCCAGCACCTCGCCGGGCCGCACATCGAACGTGAGGTCGCGCTGAACCACGTTGTCGCCGAAGGCCATGGTGAGCTCGCGCACCCGCACCAAGGGGGCCTGCGCGGCGGGCTGGACGGCGCGGGCCGGTTCTTCGACGTGGGGCGGGTGGTCAATGTCGGTCATCAGAAATCCAGACGCTGGAACACCACGGTGAGCACGGAGGCGGCCACGACGATCCAGACGATCGCTTGTACCACCGATGCGGTGGTGGCGTCGCCCACCGCCTGCGCGCTGCGCCCGGCCGACATGCCCTGCAGGCAGCCGGCCAGGGCCACCAGCACGGCGTACACCGTGCCCTTGATCAGACCCACCAGCACGTGGGGCAGGGTCAGCGAATCCACGCTGGCGTACACGTATTCCAGCGGCGTGACACCGTAGATGACCACGGCCACCAGCCAGCCCACCCCCATGCCCACCAGCGCACCAAAGGCGGTGAGCATGGGTCCCACGATGAGCAGCGCCAGCACGCGCGGCAACACCAGAAAGTCGAAGGCGTTCACGCCCAGGGTGGTGAGGGCATCGATCTCTTCGTTGGCGCGCATGCTGCCGATCTGCGCCGCAAAAGCCGCGCCCACGCGCCCGGCCAGCACGATGCCCACCAGCAGGGCCGCCACTTCGCGCACCACGCCCACGGTGACCAGGTCGGCAATGTAGGTCTGGGCACCAAAGCGCTGCAGCTGCGCGGCGCCCATGTAGGCCACGATCAGGCCCACGAGAAAACTCACCAGGGCCACGATGGGCAGGCTGCGTGGCCCCGTCTGTTCGATCTGCCACATCAGGTCGGATGCCCGCATGTCGCTGGCCCCGCGCAGCCAGCGGCCCAGCGAGAGCAGCACTTCACCCACGAAGGTCAGGCTCTCGTGGCGCGAGTTCCAGGCGTCGATGACGCGAGCACCCACACGGGTCACGGGACCGGGCGGCTGGGGATCGGGGGTATCTGTTGCGGGTGGTGCCGCATTCAAGGCCAGTGCCAGGACCTCTTGCAGGCCCTGGGGCAAACCGTTCAGATCGACCGACACCGAGCGGCGCATGAGCGGGTCCAGCTGTTGCCACAAGCGCCCCGCGAGCACGGCATCCCAGGAGTGCAGCGCGGAGGCGGTCACCGCCACCGGGCCTGTGATGTCCGGGGCCGGCAGGTCGGGCAGGGCGCCGCGGTGCCCGCGCCATTCACCGCTGAGCTCCAGCACCCACGCCTCACCCTTCGAGAGCCAGCGTGCACCAGGGGCCCGTGTCTCGTCACTCGCCTCCATCGTGTCCGACGAGGCATTTCCATTGGGGGCCTGGCGCATGAAAGAACCTGCTCATCGTTGGAGTTTCGGATTCTATCGACGGCGCTGTCTGTGCGTTGGCGAACGATAAGAAGAGACGCCGGCTTCTATGATCAAACCGGAATTGCGCGCTCCTGCTGCTGTTCCAGCCCACGTGAATACATTGCCCCATGTTCCCCCTCTGCCGCCGCCGCCTTCCGTGCCCGTGCGGGACCGATTGACATGGGCGCGTCGGCCCGCCGTGTGGGCATCGGCGGGTGTGGTCGGTCTGCTGGTGGCCACGGTCGTTGCGGGCGAAGTGGCCGGCTGGCCGTTCTTGCGACAGCCGCTGGAGCGCGCCATGGCGCGCGGTGCGGGCGTCGCCGTGCAATTGCAGGGCGCGGTGAATCTGCATCTCATCTGGCGGCCACGGCTGGAAGTCGAACACCTGCGCATTGCCTCCGATCCCCGCTTCAAGGCGCCGCACCTGCTGGATGCACAACGCGCCACCCTGGCCTGGCGCTGGGGCGATGTGTGGCGCTGGCGGCGCGGTGACACCCTGCACCTGCAATCCCTGCGTGCCGACGTGCTCGATGCGCATCTGGTGCGCACCGCCGACGGCCAGGCCAACTGGCAGCTGGGTGCCAGAGAAACGCCCTCGAAAGAGGCCGACGCTTCGGTCGAGGCGGCGTTGCCCAGCTTCGGAAACCTGACCGTGGGCCAGGGGCAGATCGCCTGGGTCGATGCGATGCAGGACGCCGACGTGGCGGTGCAGGTGCGGGGCAGCGAAAGCAGCGCCGCGAGCGGCCCGGGCGCGGGCTACCAGGCCTCGCTCACCGGGCGCTACCGCGCCCTGCCGCTCAAGCTGGCCGTGCGCGCCGGCAGCACCTTGCCCTTGCTGCAGGACCCGGACATCGCTGCCGACGCCCCCTGGGTGCCGGTCAGGATCGAGGGCACGGTCGCGTCCACACGCGTGCTGTTCGACGGCCAGGCCGCTTCGCTGCTGGGCACGCCGCGCATGCAGGGCCGGGTGGAAGTGGCCGGTCCCTCGCTGGCGGACGTGGCCAAACCCCTGGGGCTGACCCTGCCACGAACACCGGCGTTCGATCTGCGCGGCGAACTGCAGCAGGACGCCGGCGTCTGGCGGCTGAAGACGACGCGCGCCCACATCGGCAGCAGCCGCCTCCAGGGCGATATGCACTATCAGCAGCGCACCCAGCCGCCGCGCCTGACCGGCACGATCACAGGCCCCAAACTCGCGCTGGCCGATCTGGGGCCCGCCATCGGCGGGAACCCAAAGGCGGGCACGGCGGAGCCTGCCGACACGCCCGCAGGCCGCGCACTGCCGCAACGCCGATTCGACCTGCCCTCGCTGAAAGCCATGGACGCCGATGTGCAGATGGCCATCCAGGAGCTGGACTTCGGCACCCAGGCCATGGCGCCCTTGCGGCAGCTGAAGACCCGCGTGCTCCTGGACGGTGGCGTGCTGCGGCTGGAGGATTTGCAGGCCGTGGTGTCGGGCGGACAGGTCAAGGGCATGACGGCGCTGGACAGCAACGCCAACCCCGCGAAATGGGAAGCCCGCCTGGCGTTCGAAGGCATCGACATGGCCGGCTGGATCAGGGGGCTGCGGCCCGATTCGGCCGAAGGCAAGGCCCCGCCGGCCACCGCAACGGCCGCGCTCAAACGCGAGCGCAAGGAGGCCCGTCAGGGCGGAGAGCAGCCGGTGCAGGCCTACCTGACAGGCGTGCTCTCCGGCAACCTGCACCTGCGGGGTGCCGGCAACTCGACGGCGGCCATCCTGGGCTCGGCCGACGGCCCGCTGCACCTCAGGCTGCGCGAAGGCACCCTGTCGCACCTGATCACCGAAGCCATGGGCCTCGACCTCGCGCAGGCCCTGGAGGTGGTGATCACCGGCGACCGCCCGCTGCCCCTGCGCTGCGCCCGGTTCGATCTGGTGGCGCGCAACGGCCTCATCAAACCCACTCTGGCCGTGATGGACAACAAGGACAGCACGATGTGGATCACCGGCCAGGTCAGCCTGCGCGACGAATCGCTGAACCTGCACGTGGTCACGCGGCCCAAAGACTGGTCTCTGCTGTCCTTGCGAACGCCCGTCACCATCACCGGAACGCTGGCGGATCCGGCCGTGGGCATCGAACCGAAGGGGCTGGTCGGGCGTGTGCTGGGAGCGTTGGCCCTGGGGGCCGTGGTCGGTCCTGCGGCGGCCATCCTGCCGCTGATGGAAACTGGCAAAGGCGAAGCCAAGGACCCGTGCAACACGCCTGTCGCAGCGGCCGCGCCCCGTTTGCCTTCGCCCCCCGTCGAAAAGTCGCGTTGATGGTGCGGCGCGTTCGCGCCCGGTTTCACAGGCGCTGAAACATCACCAGCGCGTCGGTGTAGCCGTGCACGGGGTGCAGAAACGCCCCCGGCAGGCGGCCCACGGTCTCGAACCCCATGCCGGTCCACAGCTTCACGGCCCGGTGGTTGCTCGCGATCACGAAGTTGAACTGCATCGCCCGAAACCCCTGCGCCCGCGCCGTGTCCAGCGAGTGCGCGCACATGGCGCGGGCCACCCCTTGGCCCGTGGCATCGGCCGCCGTCATGTAGCCGCAATTCGCCACGTGCGACCCGCCGCCCTGGCGGTTCGCGTGCAGCACATACGTGCCTAGCACCCGCTGCCCGTCTTCGGCCACAAAACACTGGAAGCCAGGCGCCAGCCAGGCGGCCAGGGCTGCCTCCCGACGGGTATCGCGCGGGAAGTCGTAGGTTTCGCCCGCGCGGATGATCGGCTCCATGATCTGCCAGAGGCTGTCATCGTCGGCGGGAGTGGCTGGGCGGATCGTCAGCATGGGGCGTGCGTCGTGGTGGGGGGTGAATGAGGGTGCCATTTTCTCTTGCAGCCCAGGCTCTTGCGTCGGCGCACGACCCGAGGTGCATCGCTCGGCGTTCGTTCGCGTCCAGGCAAGCCATCGTTGTGGCTGCATGGACGCCATGACAGGGCCCTCCGCCTCGCCCGATGCTGCGGATTTCGACGCCTTCCGCGCTGCTGGGGGGAGGCTTCGGATGGTTTCGCGCGCTCACGGGTGGTCATGGGCTTTTTCACAGCCTCAGCTTTGAGCGGAGTCTGTGGCTGGCTATCTGGCTGCGATTGTGGAGGTCAGATTGCGGCCGAGGCTGTGTGGAAACGCGTTCAGCACGGCAGTGTGTCGAATCCGGGTGTTACCAATGGTTTGAGAAGCCTCCCTGACCATCCCGCAGACAGATATTTTCAGCGTGACTGAGTGGGCGGAGCTGAGGTTCTGCTCATCGGCAGGGCTGCATGAGAAGGGCTCACGCCCCACCAGCAGCATCGCCTTCATCGTCCTCGCGATTCCCAGAATCCGCTTTACCCGCTTGAGGTTGTACGCCAGCCCCTGCGGGCTCATTTCGGTGCCCACATGCGCCGGGGTCTTGGTTAAGAAGTGCGTCGTGCCCCTCCACCTCGGGATATTTTGAAGCCTTGGCCTTTTGCCCAAAACTTATCCCTAGGGAAAAGGGCAAAAGGCCAAGCCAGACTCTCTACGACTGACCTTCAAGATTTCAAGGCTTCAAGGAGGCTTTCTGTGCAGGCTCGCCCAATCAGCCCCTCTGTTTTTGGGTCACCGGCTGCCCATCTCCACATCACCGCTGTTTAGCCTCATCCATTCAATGGCGTCGGCCTGCACTTGTTTCCGGGTCAGTGAACTGGGGGCGGAAGCCTTGGCCCACATTGGGCTGCCAAAGGGGGCTTCATGAGTTTCGGAATTGCTGTGGATAGACCCTTCATTGAGGGCCTGCAGATACTCGGAGCGCACTTCCTCGCGTGTTTTTGCACTCTGTTTCAATTGTTCGTCTTCTTGCGGGTAGACCTCCTGTGCAGCAGCGGGAAACACCTGGAAGGCAGCCATGCAAGCAAGGCTGCCGGCCAAGGCAAGAGGTTTGATGATCGAACCTTTCATGATGATCTCCTTGTCGTTAATTGACCTCCGGCCAAGAGGGTTTTGTGTCTTCTTGTCCGTCACTCATCGGTGAGCCATCCAGTGATGTTTTCTTCACCGCTTGATCAGTGTGGATGAAGAAATTTCGGGCGTCGAGCCACTTATTCGGGATGCACCGTTGCCAATTCCGCCACAATCGCCAACAGGTCATGGGTTGCTCGCGTGAACACCAAATTCCGGCATCGAAATTTGTAACAGCACCAGTGCGGATACCGGTTCAAGCCCAAGTGTGGAGGGTTGTGAAGGCAAGCGTTGACGACTATCGTCTTGCATTCAGAGGGAACCAACGCCATGGACAGGCTTTTGTCGTTGCAGGTGTTTGCGAGAGTTGTCTCGGAAGGTGGGTTTTCCGCCGCTGCCCGCGCGCTGGACCTGTCTCCAACCGCCGTTTCCCGCTTGGTCAGTGATCTGGAAGACCATTTGGGTACCCGTCTGCTTCAGCGCACGACGCGCAAGCTCACTCTCACCGAGTCTGGAATCATCTACCTGCAAATGACCGGGCACATATTGCAACAAATCAATGATGCAGATATAGCCGCCCAAAACAGTTCTGGCGTTCTGATGGGTACCTTGCACTTGCTCACGACGCCTATGCTGGCTTCGTTTTTTTTGGCCCCGCTGGCTGCGCGATGGCGCGAGCATCATCCGGAGGTGATGCTTGATATCAGCGTAGACCCTTTTTCGCACTTGCGGGTTGAGGAATTTGACCTGACGCTCATGGCGGTCGAAGACGAGTACAACGGTGACACCGTGGTGCGCACATTGGGCCGGACAGTCCGCATTCTGTGTGCCTCACCGGGCTACCTGCTTCGCGCTGGAACGCTGGGCTGCCCGGGCGAACTGAAGGGTCATGATTTTCTGGAGTTTCCGTGGAAAAAAGCGCCGGGACACAGCAGCGGACATCGCCTGAGGCTGACCCATGACGTGCTTGACACAGAGCCAGTCGAAGTGGAAGTGAAAGTGGTGTTGCGGTCGCTCAGCTTTGACGTGTTGTTGGGTGCCGCTTTGGCTGGTGCAGGTTTGTGCCTTGTGTCAAAGCATTTGGCACAACCGTACCTCAGGGAAGGTGCATTGGTGCATGTGCTTCCCCAATGGCAAGCCGGCGCACTGACCATTTATGCGGCCCTCCCGACACGCAAATTTGTGCCGGTGCGGGTCGCGGCGATGCTTGATTTTTTTTTGGGGGAAGGGAAGCAGACCTTTGGGATGGACCCGTGTTGACCTTCCAGCTGCATGTTCAGCACCAGGTGGCCGTTGTTGTCTGGGGTTTTCCAGAGACAGCGGCCCGAAACAAGCAGAAAATGCGCCTATCGACTCGCTACCTATTGTGTGAGACCGGCCATGCTCAAATCGGTTTTCCGTGGATTGCCCCGGGTCGCCCGGAATCAGCTCAAACGTGTGTTGCGGGTACTTCCAAGCGTTGGCCATCACCGGTGTGTGGAGCATCCACTGAACGCTACCGCGTCACCACCGGCCAATTCATCGAAGTTGTTGGTGCACAGCGCACTGCGCCACTTTGTCAAAACGAGTCATGCCGTGTTCCTGATCGCTTTTTGCTTTCACGCCAAAGCGAGTACGCCCGGAGAATTCGTTCCCAAGAAAGAAAACTGGAAGAATTCTCGAGGCTTCAGTATCCCCAATCCCTCGTCAAAAGCAGTAGTCGTGTTTTTGCATGGCTCTTTCATCGAAAAGCTGGACGACGTGTGCGATCCCAATGGGCAGGCTTCGGGCTTTTCCGTGCCGGAGGTCGTGAGGCAATTGGTCGGAGCCGAAATAGCGGGGCTGGAGGTCGTCGTTTACGCTCCCTGCGATGGCAGGGCGACGGCGCTGGGGGAGCCGATCAAAATCGACCAGCGGGTCGCTGCGATTGAAGAGACGCTGGCTGAACTTGGCCGCGCGGGGGTTGATCCATCTCGAATCGTACTGGTGGGGCACTCGGCAGGGGGATGGGCAGCGCTGCTGCATGAAAAGCGCTACCCCGGAAGTGTCAACTCTGTCATTGCTTTCGCCCCTGCGTTTGCCGGTAAAAAGCGGTGGAGACCGGATATCTGGCAGCAGCGCCACGATGAGCAAGCCGCAGAAATTGAATCTGCGGACCGAATTCCGGCGCTTGTGTTTTCCTTCGATAACGATGCCTACAACACACCCGGGGATCTGGGCTTTCTCTCTCGGGTCAAGGGTACAACGCTCCTGCGTATGCCCGACAAAGCCATAGCCGGCGTGGCCTGTGAAACGCCTCTTTTCGCATCGAGCCACGCGCATGCGTACCGGAAGTGTTTCAGCGATACCCAAGGCATTGTGCTGCTGGAATTTCTTCACAAACAACTTCGCCGGCAGAAAGTGGCGGCGCCGGCTATCCATGACCACTCGGTTGCCCGCCCCGATAACGCCAGCACCAGCACCCTCTTGAACGTGTCCTTAGGTGAAAGCTCTGGGATTGGAAATCCAAACATGGGCTTGCCTTTTGCCTCTGCTCAGCCTGCACCCAGGACTCAACCCCAACTGCCGCCTCGAGACCAAGATCAGGCAAAAAACTGAGGTTACACCACGAACTGCTGCTCCACAGCATCTTGTACGCGTGGAGCCCGCCCCACTTCCGGTGTGATGGCTCAGGGCCGGGTATCGGGTGCTGGCGTCGTGGGCCAACGCAGCCTGATGCTGGATGGCCAAGACGCGCTGGAATGTGACGGCTTTGCGAAACTTGACCCTTTGTCTGCTCAGGGTCGACATGAGTCCGCGAAGACCTTGACCAGCGCCCGATGGGGCGGCTGGCCGGACCTGTGGCGCCACCCGGGCCGTCTGTGTAGCATCGCCCTCTCGTTCATCGAAAGGCTCCGCCATGTCCTACATGCTCCTGATCCACGAACCGGTTGGCCAGCGTGCCACCCGCACCGAAGCCGAGGGTCGCGCTGCCTATGCCGCCATGCAGGCTTTTGGCGAGGGGCTCGCGGCCGAAGGCAAGCTCAAGGCGGTGGAGTCGCTCGCCGGGTTGTCGAGCGCGGTGCGCGTGAGCCAGGCCGGGGGGCATGCGCAGGTGCTGGACGGTCCGTTTGCCGAAGCCAAGGAAATGATCGGCGGCTTCTTTCTGTTGCAGAACGTGGGCCGCGAAGAAGCCATCGCCATCGCCCAGCGCTGCCCCGCCGCGCAGTGGGCCACCGTCGAAGTGCGCCCGCTCGCGCCCTGTTTCGACGAGAGCCAGGCCTGAGCGATTGAACTCGGGGTTTCTACCTAGACGGGCGCTGTCGAAAACGCCCAGCCTGTTTCGTCGCACCCACAGAAGCCGTTGAACCGGCTTCGCGTGAGGCCCGGCAAGTCCGCCGCCGCCCGCGTCGACGAACAGGAGTCTTGTGCATGAAGCCCCGCATCCACACCTGCCTGTGGTTTGACACCCAGGCCGAAGAAGCCGCCCGCTTCTACACCGCGCTGTTTCCCAATTCCCACATCACCAGCGTGCTGCACTACGGCACCGGCGACCCCATGCCCGAGGGCGCGGTGATGCTGGTGACCCTGGAGCTCGACGGCCATGCGCTGTCCCTGCTCAACGGCGGCCCGCATTTCACACTTTCGCCCGCCGCTTCGCTGGTCGTGAGCTGTGCCGACCAGGCCGAGGTGGATCGCTGCTGGGCCGCGCTGTCGGCCGTGCCCGAGGCCGAGATGTGCGGCTGGCTGGTGGACCGCTGGGGCGTCTCCTGGCAGATCGTGCCGCAGCGCTTCATGGAGCGCATGGAAGAGCCGCCCAGCCCGGCCCGGCAGCGCATGACTGCCGCCATGAGGCAGATGCGCAAGCTCGACATCGCCGCGCTCGAACGCGCCTACGCCGGCACACCGTGAACCCCCACAGGAGATCGCCATGAAAACCCTGCACTTCGACATCCTGATCGACGCGCCGCGCCAGCACGTGTGGCGCACCATGCTGCATTCACCCACCTACGAACAGTGGACCGCCACCTTCTGTGAAGGCTCGCGCTACGAGGGTTCGTGGGACGAGGGCCAGACCATCCGCTTCCTCGGCCCGAGTGAACAGGGCATGGTCGCCGAGATCGCGGCGCACCGGCCGGCCGAGTTCGTCTCGATCCGGCACCTGGGCATGATCGACAAGGGTGTCGAAGACACCAGCAGCGAAGCGGTGCGTGCCTGGGAGCCGTGCTTTGAAAACTACACCTTCAGCGACGAGGCGGGCGGCACCCGCGTGCGCGTCGATTGCGACGTGTTCGGCACCTACGAGGACTGGATGGCGCAGACCTGGCCGAAGGCGCTGCAGTCCCTCAAGACCGTCTGTGAAACCCCGGCCTGACCCCTTCCAGGAGACCCCCATGCGATTCATGATCATCGTCAAGTCCTGCCCCGAGTTCGAGGCCGAAGTCACCCCCGAAGCCCCCGAGGAACTGATGGCCGAGATGGCCGCGTACCACGAGGAACTGGCGCGCGCCGGCGTGCTGCTCGACGGCAGCGGCCTGCACCCCAGCCGCACCGGCTGGCGCATCCACTACGACGCTTCGGGCCAGCGCGTCGTGGACGGCCCGTTCGCCGAGGCCAAGGAACTGATCGCCGGCTACACCCTGATCCAGGTGCGTTCGCGCGAAGAGGCCATGGAATGGAGCCGCCGCTTTCCCAACCCCGCGGGTCGTGGCAAGCCAGCCGTGATCGAACTGCGCCAGCTCATCGAGCTCGACGAGTTCCCGCCCAGCGAGGCGCTGGACATGTTCAAGCAGATGGAAGCGAACCAGAAAGCCTGAGGAGGTGCCGTCGTGATCAAGTCCCTTGCCCTCATCACCGTCGCGGCCATCGGTCTGCAGCTGGCCTACGCCGCCACCCGGCCTGACAGCTTCCGCGTCGAGCGCTCCACCACCGTCGCAGCGCCCGCCGCGAAGCTGTTTCCGCTCATCAACGACCTGCACCGTTTCAACACCTGGAACCCCTACAACCGCAAGGACCCGGCCATGCAGGGCACCTACAGCGGCCCGGCCGCGGGCCCCGGCGCGGTGTTCGATTTCCAGGGCAACAAGGAAGTCGGCAAGGGGCGCATCGGCATCACCACGTCCACCGAACCGTCGGCGGTCACCATGCAGCTCGACATGTTCGAACCCTTCGAAGGCCACAACGTCGTCACGTTCAGCCTGGTGCCCGAAGGCGGTGCGACCCGCGTCACCTGGGCCATGCACGGCCCGAGCCCCTTCATCGCCAGGCTGATGGGCATCTTCTTCAGCATGGACCAGATGATCGGCAAGGACTTCGAGGCGGGTTTGTCCCACCTGAAGGCCCTGGCCGAGCAGGCCTGATCACCCCACACCCACACCCCACTCGCCAGGAGAGACCACCATGTTCCGCCAGATCTTCGTCAACCTGCCCATCAAGGACATGGCCCGTTCGCAGGCCTTCTTCAAGGCCCTGGGCCTCACGTTCAACCAGCGCTTCACCAACGAGCAGGGCGCCTGCCTCGAAATCGGCGAAAACTTCTACGCCATGCTGCTGGTCGAGCCCTTCTTCCAGGGCTTCACCAAGAAGCCAATCAGCGATGCGCACAAGGCCACCGAGGTGCTGATCGCCCTGTCGGTCGACAGCCGCGCCGAGGCCGAAGAGGTGGTGCGCAAGGCCGTGGCCGCTGGCGCCAC
This sequence comes from Hydrogenophaga sp. ZJX-1, assembly GCF_048590325.1. Classification (NCBI taxonomy): domain Bacteria; kingdom Pseudomonadati; phylum Pseudomonadota; class Betaproteobacteria; order Burkholderiales; family Comamonadaceae; genus Hydrogenophaga; species Hydrogenophaga sp. ZJX-1. The sequence goes on along the minus strand of NZ_JBMBRA010000002.1, from coordinate 289,724 downwards.
CACGCCCAACCCGCCGCAGGACCACGGCTTCATGTTCCAGCACGGCTTTGCCGACCTCGACGGCCACCAGTGGGAAGTGTTCTGGATGGACGAAGCGGCCGCGCCCGAGCAGATGTGAGTGCGAATCTCCCTCTCCCGAACGCGGGAGAGGGCCGGGGTGAGGGTTCTCCCACGACCCCCGCAGTAAGCTCCCGCCCGTGCATTCCGCCGTCCACCAAACCATCGCCACCGTCTGGCGCATCGAGTCCGCCCGCATCGTCGCCGCCGTGGCGCGGCGTGTGCGCGATCTCGGCCTGGCCGAAGAACTGGCGCAGGACGCGCTGGTGGCCGCGCTGGAACACTGGCCGAAAGACGGCGTGCCGAACAACCCCGGCGCCTGGCTCATGACCACCGCGAAAAACCGCGCGCTCGACGCGCTGCGGCACCGCCAGATGGCCGACGCGCGGCACGAAGACATCGCGCGCGACCTCGAAGCGCTGGGTGCGCTCACCGTGCCCGACTTCGTCGACGCGCTCGACGCAGCGCGGCAGGACGACATCGGCGATGACCTGCTGCGCCTCATCTTCACCGCCTGTCACCCGGTGCTGTCGACCGACGCGCGCGTGGCGCTCACGCTCAAGCTGCTCGGCGGCCTGAGCACGCACGAGATCGCGCGCGCCTTCCTCGTGCCCGAAGCCACCATCGCGCAGCGCATCGTGCGCGCCAAGCGCACGCTGGCCGACGCGAGCGTGCCTTTTGAAGTGCCGCGGGGCGGGCAACTGGCCGAGCGCCTGGGCTCGGTGCTCGAGGTGGTGTACCTGGTGTTCAACGAAGGCTACACGGCGACCAGCGGCAGCGACTGGATGCGCCCCGAACTCTGCAACGAAGCCCTGCGCCTGGGCCGCATGCTCGCCGAGCTGGCCCCCGATCAGGCGGAAGTGCACGGCCTCGTGGCGCTGATGGAGATCCAGGCCTCGCGCACCGCTGCACGCACCGATGCGCAAGGCGACCCCGTGCTGCTCAACCAGCAGAACCGCGCCCGCTGGGACCGCCTGCTGGTGCGCCGCGGCCTGGCCGCACTGGCGCGCGCCGAAGCGCTGGGCCAGGCCGCTGGTCCGTACCAGCTGCAGGGTGCCATTGCCGCCTGCCACGCGCGCGCGGCCCACGCCGCCGACACCGACTGGGCCCGCATCAGCGCGCTCTACGGCGAGCTGGCCCGCGTGGCGCCGTCCCCGGTGGTCGAACTCAACCGCGCGGTGGCCGTGTGCATGAGCGAAGGCCCGGCGGCTGGCCTGGCCATCGTCGAGACGCTGATGCAAGACAAAGCCATGCAGCGCTACCACTGGTTGTACGCGGTGCGGGGCGATTTGCTGGAGCGGCTGGGGCGCGGCGAAGAAGCCCGTGCGGCCTTCGGGCAGGCTGCGGCGCAGGCCGGCAATCAACGGGAAAAGGCCTTGCTGCAACAACGCGCCGCCAGCGTGTAACCTGCGACCACCAGCGCCCCGGCGCGGCTTCACGCAGGGCATTTCGATGAACTCATTTGGCAAACGCGCCCAGGGCATCCGCCTCGAACGCATGATGGCCTCGCCACGCTGGGCCGGCGAGGGCTTTCGCAACGTGCACCCCGTCGCGCCCGGCCTGCGCGATCCGACGGCGCCCCGGCCCACGCTGCGCGAGTTTCTGTCCAACGGCAACCGCCGCGTGCCTGGTGCGCCGCTGCCGTCCATGGACCCGCGCGAAGCCTGGAGCCGCCCCAGCGCCAGCGGCCTGCGGGCCACCTGGCTCGGCCACTCCACCGTGCTGCTGGAGATGGGTGGCTACCGCGTGCTCACCGACCCGGTCTGGGGCACGCGCGCCTCACCCTTTCGCCTGCTTGGCCCCAAACGTTTCCAGCCCGTGCCGCTGCGCCTGCGCGAGATGCCCGAGGTGGACGTGGTCGTGATCTCGCACGACCACTACGACCACCTCGACTACCCTACCATCCACGCCCTGGCCCGCCGCAGCAACGTGCCCTTCGTCACCTCGCTCGGCGTCGGCGCGCACCTGCAGGCCTGGGGCATCGCGCCCGAGCGCATCACCGAACTCGACTGGTGGGAAACCCACCGCGTGCCCGGCACCGGCCTCAGCGTCACCGCCGCGCCTTCGCAGCACTTTTCTGGGCGCGGCTTCAAAGACCGCAATGCCACGCTCTGGTCGTCCATGATCCTGCGCAGCGAGCGCCACGCCGTGTTCTTCAGTGGCGACACCGGCCTCACCAGCGAATACGCGCTCATCCGCGAACGCCTCGGTCCGTTTGATCTCGTGATGCTCGAAGTCGGCGCCTTCCATCCCTCGTGGGGCGACATCCACCTCGGCCCCGAGAATGCGCTCAAGGCCCACCAGCTGCTGGGCGGTGGCGCCTTCCTGCCCGTGCACTGGGGTACCTTCAGCCTCGCCATGCACGCCTGGGACCAGCCCGCCGAAACCCTGCTTCAGCTGGCCTCGCCGCGGGAACTGCTGCTCATGCCCCGGCTGGGCGAAGCGGTCGAGCCTGCCGAGCAGCGAGCGGTGCAACCGTGGTGGCGCGGGGTGGGCGTCGGGCGGGGCGCCCCGGTGCCCGAGGCCGCGCCTCACGGAGTCCGTACGCCGGGCGATCTGCCCTGGCCGATGGACTGAGCGGCGGCGCCGCGGTGACAGCCGCCCCTTGCCGGCCGCCGGCCTTTCAGACAGCATGGTCGCCGCAACCACAGGAGACAACATGCCAGACAAACCCCGAGCCACCTTCAAACGGATGGAGCAAAGCACCCAGCAAGACTGGGCCTGCATCCTGCCCGAAGCCATGGCGATGGCGAAATCGCTGCCAGACCGCGTGCTCGCCCACCTCAAGCTGCTCGACGGCGACCACGGCGGCTTCCCCGTCGACCGGCTCACGCACAGCCTGCAGACCGCGACGCTTGCGTTCAATGACGGGCGCGATGAGGAATACGTGGTGTGCGCGTTGCTGCACGACATCGGCGACACCCTGGGCAGCTTCAACCACCCGGACATCGCCGCCGCCATCCTCAAACCCTTCGTCAGCGAAGAGAACCTGTGGATGGTGCAGAACCACGGCATCTTCCAGGGCTACAACTTCTTCCACCACATCGGCCTGGACCGCAACATGCGCGACATGTTCAAGGACCACCCACACCACGATCGCGCGGCCGAATTCGTCGAACGCTACGACAACCCGGCCTTTGATCCGGCCATGGACGTGCTGCCCTTGCGCCACTTCGAACCCATGCTGCGCCGGCTGATGGCCGCGCCGAAGAATTCGGTTTACAAGGCGGCCTTGCCGGGGGAGTAGGCGGCAGCCTGAACCCGACGAAAAAAACCCCGGCACGTTGGCCGGGGCAATGAGGAGACTCGGAAACGGGGGTGCGGATCCCGCTACCCGCAACGCATGAAACAACGCCACCCAGAGGCACCGCCGGACGGGCTTTGCCAGACGGCCAGTGCCGCCCCCCTTGAGGGGGGTGACGCGAAGCGGCGCAGGGGGTGTTTCACGTCAGGCGCTTTGTTGAATGCCGGCCAGCACCCAGCCGCCGCTGCCCTGGCGGGGCTTGGTCAGGTGCCAGACTTCGTTGATGTCTTCGGGGTCGGCGCCGTCTTCCTGCACGCGGCCGGTGAAGTGCGTGCTGACCACGTAGATGGCGTCTTCTTCGGCCACTTCCAGCACGCTGGCTTCGAGGTCGAGCACGCGGGTTTCCTGCGTGGCGCCGTTGCGTTCGCGGATGTCCATCTGGATCTCGGCAAACATCTCCGGCGTGGTGAAGGCGCGGATGTCGTCGAGGTTGCCCGCGTCGTTGGCGGCCTGCAGGCGGATGAAGTTGACCTTGGCGTTGCGCACGAAGGCGGCGACGTCAAAGTCGGCCGGGATGACGCTGGCCGTCTGTGCCTGGCCGCCCAGGGCGGAGCCGATCATGGAGCCACCCTGGCTGTAGCCGGCGCCGTTGCCGGCGTCTGGCGTGGGCGTCTTGAAGGCCGAAGGCGTCTGCGGACGCGAACCGGCGGCACCGGCACCCGCGTAAGCCATGCCACCCGAGCCGCCCTGGGCCGCGGCGGCGCGCTTGCGCATGATGAAGCCGACCACCGCGATGGCGGCCATCACCAGCAGACCGATCATCAGCATGTTGGCCAGGCCTTCGCCGAAGCCGAGGTGCGAGGCGAGGGCGGCCAGGCCCAGGCCGGCGGCGAGGCCGGCGATCGGGCCCATCCACTTGCTGCGGGTGGACGCGGCAGCGGCCGCGGGTGCCGCTGCGGCGGCGCCGGGCGTGGCAGCAGGCGTTTGCGCCGGTGTGGCGTTGGGGGCCTTGGCGGGCGGCGCGCTCTGGCGCTGCATGCCAAAGGACTTGCCGCCGCCGATGCGCCGGGCTTCGGCGTCCATGGCCACGGATGACAGGCCGATGGCAAATACCATGGCCAGCAGGGAAAGGGTCTTCTTCATGGGGTCTCCTGTGAAAGGGATTCGAACTGGCAGAGGGTAGGCGGGTTCTGCATCAATAAAAAGCAGAAATATGTGGATGATTGCTTCGTAAAAACAGGATGCTTCAGGCCTGGCGCCTGGTGTGGGCGCCGGGGGTTCCAACGCGGGCACCTGCAAGCTGGCAAAATCGCCGGTCTTCCGGGCGGGGTGTTCTCCCGCCCCGCCTTGCCGGGCCTTGCGTTCCGGCCATCTGCCTTCCCCATCTTCTCCCATGACCCCATCGCCCCACGGCACCCTCGGCATTGACTTTGGTACCTCCAATTCGGCGGTGTCCTGGGCCGAACCCCAGGGCCTTGCGCGCCTGATTCCGCTGGAAGGCGAGGCGCTGGCCATGCCCACCGCCGTGTTCTTCAACGCCGAGGACCACCTCACGCACTTTGGCCGCGATGCGGTGGCGCAGTACCTGAGCGGCACCGAGGGCCGCCTGATGCGTTCGCTCAAGAGCCTGCTGGGCAGTCCGCTGCTGCAGGAGAAGACCGAGATCAACCACAAGCAGATCAGTTTCCAGGACATCGTGGCCACGTTCCTGTCCGAGCTGCGCGACCGCGCCGACCGGGCACTGGGCGAGGCGCCCTCGCGCGTGGTGATGGGCCGGCCGGTGCATTTTGTCGACGACGACCCTGAGCGCGATGCCCTGGCGCAGCGCTCGCTGCAGGAGGCCGCGATGTCGGTCGGCTTTGACGAGGTGTCGTTCCAGCTGGAACCGATCGCCGCGGCGCTGGACTACGAGCGGCGGCTGCAGCGCGAGGCCACGGTGCTGGTGGTGGACCTGGGCGGCGGCACCTCGGACTTCACCGTCGTGCGGCTGGGGCCGGACCGCATGGCGCGGGCCGACCGCAGTGGCGACGTGCTGGCCACGACCGGCGTGCATATCGGCGGCACCGACTTCGACCAGAAGCTCAGCCTGGAGCGGGTGATGCCGCTGCTGGGTCACCGCCACCTGGGGCCGCAGCAGCGCGAGGTGCCGAGCCGTATCTTTTTCGACCTCTCCACCTGGCACCTGATCCAGTGGCTCTACCTGCCCCGGGCGATGAGCCAGGCGCAGTCGCTGCGCGTCAACTACACCGACACGCGGCTGCACGAGCGGCTCATGCGGGTGCTCAAGCACCGCGACGGCCACCGCATCGCCCACGAGGTGGAGCTGGCCAAGATCCGCTGTTCGCAGGACGACGCGGCAGCGGCGGTCGAGCTGTCTTTCGTCGAAACCGGGCTGAGCGCTTCGCTCACGCCGGCCGACATGCGCGACCACCTCGCGGCCCTGCTGGCGCGCACGGTGGCCTGCGCGCGCGAGTGTGTGCAGCGCGCGGGGCTGACCGATGGCGCCCTGGACGCGATCTACCTCACCGGCGGATCGTCCGCCCTGCGCCCGTTCCAGCAGGCGCTGCAGGCCGAGTTCGCGGGTGTGGATCTGGTGGTGGGCGACCTCTTTGGCGGCGTGGCCTCGGGCCTGGCCTACAGCCGCGGCTGAGCAGACTTCGACGCGGCGCGTGTTCGGTGCGCTGTCAGACAGACGGCGGCGGGTGGTTGATGCAGACTGCGGTCAGACCCGCTTTGCCCACCCCGAAAACGCGCCATGAACACACGCAACGAGCTCCCGCCTCCCTCGCTGATGCCTGCCCCACCGCCACGCATCGGCTACATCCGGCCCATGGCCCTGGTCCTGTTCCTGGGCGCCCTGGTGCTGCTGGCGTTCCGGCTGTCGGACCTGCTGCTGATGCTCTTCGGGGCGGTCATCGTGGCGGTGGCCTTGCGGGCCCTGGCCCTGCCGCTGGGGCGCTACCTGCGCCTGCCGCCGCGGCTGGCGGTCGGGGTCGCGGTCGCGCTGGCGGTGGCCGGCATCGTGCTCGGTTCGTGGCTGGTGGGCGACCGCCTGCTGGAGCAGTTCGACGACCTGGCCCGCAAGCTGCCGGCGGCGATCGCCAAGCTCGTGAGCTGGGCCCGGGAGCGCACCATCGGCGAGGCGCTGTGGAAGGTGTGGCGCGGCACGAACGCGGACGATGTGCCCTGGGCCAGCGTGGCCGTGGCGGCGACCCAGGCGCTGAGCGCCGTGGGCGGCATCGGCCTGGTGCTGGTGGTCGGGGTGTACCTGGCGAGCGACCCGCTGATGTACCGCGAAGGCCTGGTGCGGCTGGTGCCGCCGGCCTACCGAGGCCGGGTGGACGACGCGCTGCTCGCCAGCGGGTACGCGCTGTCGCGCTGGCTGCTCGGGCAAGGCATCTCGATGCTGTTCGTCGGCACCTCCACGGCGATTGGTCTGGCGCTGCTGGGTCTGCCGCTGGCGCTGACGCTGGGCCTGGTGGCCGGTGCGCTGGCCTTCATTCCGTTTTTCGGCCCGATCGCGTCGGGCGTGCTGGCGGTGTTGCTGGCCTTCATGCAGGGACCGGAACTGGCGCTGTACGTGGCGATCCTGTGTGTGGTGATCCAGCAGATCGAGGGCAACCTGCTGATGCCGGTGGTGCAGCGCTGGGCGGTGGAGCTGCCGCCGGTGCTGGGCATCACGGCGGCGGTCATCTTTGGTCTGCTGTTTGGCCTGCCGGGCGTGATCCTCGCCTCGCCGCTGATGGTGGTGGCGATGGTGCTGGTGCGCATGCTGTACGTCGAGGGCGTGCTGGAAGCGTAAGCATTCGTGGCATGTGCGCTGCTGCACAGACCCTGGGTCCCGCCTTGCCTATCCTGAAAGCCCAGCAACTGGCGGTGCATCCTGCTCCCGCCGATGGCCTTGCTGGTGAGACCAAGGACACTCCCATGAACTACCAAGAGCAAGACACTTACGGCATGTACAAGAGCCGGACCGACGGTGGCCCCGGCCCCGGACTGATGGGCGTCAACACGCTCGATGGCAACGACGTCTTCAATCGCCAGAACGAAGACCTGGGCGACATCAAGGAAATCATGCTCGACATGGGCACCGGCCGGGTGGCCTATGCCGTGCTGTCGTATGGCGGCTTCATGGGCATGGGCGACAAGCTCTTTGCCGTGCCCTGGCACGCCCTGACGCTGGACACTGCCAACAAGCGCTTTGTGCTCGACGTCGAAAAAGACCGGCTGGAAAGTGCACCCGGATTCGACAAGGACCAGTGGCCCGACATGGCCGATGCGACCTGGAGCAAGGAAATCCACGACTACTACGGCGTGACGCCGTATTCGGACGGCCGCGTCTGACAGCGATCTGCTGAATGAAACCAGGGCTGCAGCCGAGAGGTTGCAGCCCTTTCGCACGTCCGGGCCAAGGGCTCATCGGAACCCTGGCCCGTCCCGTTGCCCTTCAGGCCTTGCGCGCCAGAAACCCGAGCAGGTCGCTGGTCAGCCGCTCCTTGTCGGTGGCGAACAGGCCGTGCGGTGCGCTGTCGTATTCGATCAGGGTGCTCTGGGCGATGCCCTGCGCGGCAATCCGGCTGGAGGCGGCGATCGGCACGGTCTTGTCGGCCGTGCCGTGGATGATCAGGGTGGGCACGGTGAAGGCCGCCAGATCACCGCGGAAGTCGGTCGACGAGAACGAGCGCATGCATTCGATGGTGGCCTTCAGGCTGGCCTGCAGGGCGATGCCGCGCGCCCATTCCAGCAACTCGGCGCTGACGGGGCGTTCTTCCGAATCTTCGCCGAAGAAGGTCTTGAAGAAGCCGGTGAAAAAATGCGTCCGGTCGGTCTTCAGGGCTTCGGCCGTCTGGTCGAACGCAGCCTGCTCGGTGCCGGCGGGGTTGTCGTCGGTCTTCAGGCGGAAGGGCAGGATGGACGACAGCAGCGCACACTTCGCGACCGATTGGCCGCTGTGCCGCGCCATGTAGCGCGCCACCTCGCCGCCGCCCATGGAGAAGCCGACCAGGGTCGCGTCCTGTGCGCCGCTCTGCTGGATAACGGCGGCCAGATCGTCGGCCAGGGTGTCGTAGTCGTAGCCGCTCCAGGGCTGGGTGGAGCGGCCAAAGCCGCGCCGGTCGTAGGCGATCACGCGGTGGCCCGCTTCGGCGATGGCCATGGCCTGGTCGTCCCAGCTGTCGGACGACAGCGGCCAGCCGTGGATCAGGATGACCGGCGGGCCTTCGCCCCAGTCCTTGACGTAGAGGCGGGTTTTGTCGGGGGTTTCGACGGTGTTCATGGCAGGGACTTTCACGGTGGAAAAACCGCAGTGTTGTCAGGCCTGTGGTCAGCGTCTGTGTGCTGGCGAACAGTCCGCGCCGCCCGAGGTTCGCTACCGCACCGACGGACACCCCCCAGGGTGGGACATTGCGCTCACGGTGGCGTCACCATGTGCCATCCCTGCCATCGGGCCCTTGAGAAGACGAACCAGGAGACACGCCATGACCTATACGACTTCCACGGCCCGCACAGCCTTGGCAGCCACAGGCACCGCCGCGCTGCTGGCGCTGGGCGCCTGCGCCGAGCCGGCACGCTTCACCGTCGCCGAGGGCTCGGGCAACAACCCCGCACTGCCGACGCCCAGCCGGGCGCTGATCCCCACGGTCAACATCGCACCGGCGCGGGGCTGGCCCGCCGACGCCATGCCGATCCCGGCGCGGGGCCTGCGGGTGCAGGCCTTTGCCCGCGACCTGGACCATCCGCGCTGGCTGCTGGTGCTGCCCAATGGCGACGTGCTGGTCGCCGAAAGCAACGCGCCGCCCAAGGCGGACCCGCCCACGGGCATCCAGGCCTGGGCCAAGGGGCTGGTGATGGGCCTGGTGATGAAGCGCGCGGGCGCGGCCGTGCCGAGCGCCAACCGCATCACCCTGCTGCGCGACACCGATGGCGATGGCGTGGCCGATGTGCGCTCGGTGTTTCTCGACGGCTTGTACTCGCCGTTTGGCATGGCGCTGGTGGGCGAGCGCCTGTTCGTGGCCAACGCCGACGCGGTGCTGGCGTTCCCCTACCGCCGGGGTGACACCACCCTCGGCGCCGCTGGCACCCAGCTGCTGGCCCTGCCCGGCGGGCCGATCAACCACCACTGGACCAAGAGCCTGATCGCCAGCCCGGACGGCCGGCGCCTGTACGTGGGCGTCGGGTCGAACAGCAACATCGGCGAGAACGGCATGGCGGCCGAAGAAGGCCGGGCCGCGGTCTGGGAGGTGGATGCGCGGACCGGCGCGCACCGCGTCTTTGCCTCGGGCCTGCGCAACCCGGTCGGCCTGGCCTGGGACGCCAGCGGCCGCACGTTGTGGGCGGTGGTCAACGAGCGCGACGAGCTCGGCAGTGACCTGGTGCCCGACTACCTCACCTCGGTGCGCGACGGCGCCTTCTATGGCTGGCCATACAGCTACTACGGCCAGCGGGTGGACACCCGCGTCAAGCCGCCCGCGCCCGACCAGGTGGCCAAGGCGATCGTGCCCGACTTTGCGCTCGGCGCGCACGTCGCGCCGCTGGGCCTGGCGTCCGCCGTCGGCAGCCGCCTGCCCGCGCCGTTCACCAACGGTATGTTCATCGGCCAGCACGGCTCGTGGAACCGGCGCCCGCACAGCGGCTACACGGTGGTCTTCGTGCCTTTCAGTGGTGGCCAGCCGTCGGGTCCGGCCCGCGACGTGTTGAGCGGCTTCCTGAACGCCAGCGGAGAAGCCCAGGGGCGGCCGGTGGGCGTGGCGATGGACGGGCAGGGCGCGCTGCTGGTGGCCGACGACGTGGGCAACATGGTCTGGCGCGTCAGCGCCTCGCCCTGACGCACCGGGGCGCGCCCGCGCTCCCGTCGGTCGCGCCGTCAGGCAGCGTGATGGTGGTGCAGGTGTTCACGCGCCTTGGCCGCCTGCTGGGCCGCGCGGCGCAGCGCGCTGTACTGGCCCAGCGCCGTCTCCATCTGTGACAGCGGGAGCGCGCCCGCCGCCGCGGACACCAGCACCGCGGCCTTCAGGTTCTGGTAGGCCAGCTCCATCGGGACCACGTCGATGACGGGCGCGTCACCGTTCGCCACGGACTCCGCGTCCTGCTGCGTGAAGAGCTGCTGCAGCGCCGCCACAAAGGTCTGCTGATGGGTTGCCAGGGCCGGGTCGACGGGTGCCTGCAGGGGCGCGGCGGTCTGTGCCTGGTCGGCGCAGGTCTTGTAGTAGCGGTGGATGCGCAGCAACTCGGCCAGGCGCACGCTGGCCACCTTGGAGAGCGCCAGGCGGCTCAGGCGTTCGGCAAACGACTCCACGGCCGCATCGAGCTGTGCCATGGCGGAGCGGTCGCCCACCAGCGCGACCGGTGCCGCGCCCGTGAGCACCGCGCCGGCGATGCGCACGCACAGCTGGCCGAAGCGCGCCACCTCACGCTCCAGCGCGTCCAGCGCCAGGGCCGGAACGGCCAGCACGTTGTCGTCGAGATAACGCGGCTGGGCTTCGTCTTCCTCGCGGGCACGAAAGCGCTGCAGCAGCCAGCGCGTGAGCCCGTCGGCCAGTGGCCACATCAGGACCACCCCCAGCACGTTGAAGGTGGTGTGAAACAGCGCCAGCATGGCAGCGGGGTCGGCGGACAGGCCGAGCGCGTCGCGGGCGCTGGCCAGCGCGCCGATCAGCCAGGGCAACAACGCGAGCGCGACACAGGCGGTGACGACATTGAAGATCACGTGTGCGGCGGCGGCGCGGCGCGCGTTGGGCGTGGCACCGATGGCGGCCAGCAGCGCGGTGACGGTGGTGCCGATGTTGGCGCCGATCACCACGGCCGCGGCCCCCTGGGCATCGAGCAGGCCGCCCTGTGCCGCTGTCAGGGCAATCGCCATCGAGGCGGCCGACGACTGCATCAGCACCGTCATCAGCAGGCCGATCACCACTTGCGCCAGCACGGCCTGCACGCCGTCGCCCTGGGGCAGGGTGATCTGCCCCGCGATGCCGTTGAACGACTCCTGCAGCAGGCCGATGCCGAGGAACAGCAGGCCAAAGCCGGCCACGGCGGTGCCGATGGCGCCGCGGCGCTGGCTGGCGCCGGTCAGGCGCATCAGCATGCCCACCCCCACCAGCGGCAGCGCAAAGGCTTCGATCTTGAACTTGAGCCCCACCAGCGCCACCAGCCAGCCGGTCATGGTGGAGCCGATGTTGGCGCCGAACAGCACCCACAGCGCCGGTGCGAGCCCGAGCAGGCCGGCGTTGATGAAACCGATGGCGGCCACCGTGACGGCACTGGACGACTGCACCATCGTCGTCACGAGCGCACCCGAGCCCAGCGCGTGCCAGCGCGTGCGGGTGGCGTTGGCGAGGATGTTGTGCAGCGCCTGGCCCGCGGCCTGCTTGAGGCCGTCGGTCATCATGCCCATGCCCAGCAGGAACAGGCCAAGGCCACCCGCCAGCAGGCTCAGTGAATGCCAGATGCTGGTCATGGGGAAACCTCACTGCGGCGCACTGCGGTGCGAGCTGGCTTGGGGCGGCCCGGTGCTGAGCTCATGAAAAAACCGCCGATGCCACGACCACGATCACGGCGATGCAGACCAGGTTGAGCACCAGGCCGCAGCGCATCATCGTGGCCTGCGGGACCTGGTCCGTGGCAAAGACGATGGCGTTGGGTGGTGTGGCCACCGGCAGCATGAAGGCGCACGAGGCCGACACCGCGATGGCGGCCGCGAGCAGCGGCGCGGGCAGACCGAGCACCTGCGCCACGCCCAGGAAGATCGGCACCATCAGCGCGGCGCTGGCGGTGTTGCTGACCAGCTCGGTGAGGAAGACCACGAAGCTCACCACACCGAGCAACAGCCACAGCGTGGACGCGCCGTGCATGGCCGTCACCAGCCCGTCGGCGAGGAAGCGGCTGGCGCCGCTGGCCTGCATGACCTGGCTGAGCGCGAGGCCACCCCCGAACAGCAGCAGCACGCCCCAGTGCGTCTGGCGCTCGACGGACTCCCAGTCCATCACCCGCGTGGCCACCAGCGCCACGATGGCGGCCACGGCGATCCAGCTGTCCATGTCGGCGGCGATGCCCAGCGCGCGGCCCAGCGGCTCGGCGGTCATCCAGCCCGCCGCGGTGAGCGCGAAGATGAGCAGCGTGGTCCGCCGCCCGGCGGTCCATTCAAAAGCTTCGCGGTCGAGCACCAGCCGACCCCGCAGGCGCGGGCGCAGCAACAGGTAGAGCACACCGGCCATCAGCGGCAGCAACAGCAACACCAGGGGCACACCGAAGCGCATCCACTCGACGAATCCGATGCCCGCCTGCGCGGCGGCGATGGCGTTGGGCGGGCTGCCCACCAGGGAGCCGATGCCGCCGATGCTGGCGCTGTAGGCCACGCCCAGCAGCACGAAGGCGCGTTCGCGGGGACCCACGTCGTCGGTGCCGTCCTGTGTGTGCAGCAGGCCCAGCGCCATCGGCAGCATCATGGCGGCGGTGGCGGTGTTGCTGATCCACATGGACAGGAGGGCGGTGAGGCCGAACAGCAGGCCCACCGCGAGTGCCCGGCGCCCGGCGGCCAGGCGCAACACGGCGTGCGCCAGCGCGCGGTCCAGACCTTGTTGCTGCAGCGCGGCGGCCAGCGCAAAGCCACCCAGGAACAGAAAGATGATCGGGTGGGCAAACGAAGCCAGGGCCTCGCGCAGGTTCATGAGTCCTGCGACCACCGCCAGCAAAGGCACCAGCAACGCGGTCACGCTCAGGGGCAGTGCTTGCGTCATCCACAGGCCGCCGATCAGGGTGAACAGGGCCAGGCCCGCGCGCAAGGCCTCGGGGCCTGGCGTGGCCTGGTGCACGCCGCCGGCCAGCGCGAGGCAGGCGATGGCGCGAATCGTCGGAGAAAGGGCAGGCAGGGATCCCGAGGCGGTCATGGTCTGTTTCGGGGCGCGTTGGCGCGGTGTTCGGGGTGCGCCCGTTGTCGAGACCGCGGGCGTTTCATTATCACCAGCCTCAGCCCTCCGGCGCCGACGCTGGGTGGGAACGGTTGGGCAGGATGGCTGGGCGCTGTATTTTTACAGAGCATATGCTTGTTAAAAATAAGGCTGGCTGATATGGTTGCGCCCCATGGACACCGACAACGCCCAGCCTTCCGCGATCGACCTTCCCCGCCGTTCCCGCGGAAGACCCCGGAAATCCGAAGACGAACGCGACGACGGCAACCGCCGCCAGGCCTTGATGCGCGCGGCGGGCAAGCTGTTTCGCCAGTACGGATTTGCCGCGACCAGCACGCGCGACATCGCCGCCGCCGCCGGCATGCGGTCGGGTTCGCCCTTCTACCATTTTGAAAACAAGGAAGCCCTGCTCGTCGGGGTGATGCACGAGGGCATGCAGAGCGCGCTGCGGCGCCAGGCAGCGGCCATGGACGGCGCGGCCGCGGCGGGTGCTGCGGCCGGGCAGACGCTGAGCGCGCGCGAGTGCCTGCGGGTGCTGGTGCGCAACCACCTGGAAGTGCTGCTCGGACCCGACAGCGATTTCATCCCGGTGATGTTGTACGAATGGCGTTCGCTGTCCGAGGCGCAGCGCAGCGAAGTCAACCGCCTGAAGGCCGACTACGAAGCGGCCTGGGTGCCGGTGCTGCAGGCGCTGCACGCCAGCGGCGAGCTGAAGGGTGAGCCGGGGCTGGCGCGGCTGATGCTGTTTGGGGCCTTGAACTGGTCGGTGCAGTGGTTCGATCCGGGCCGCCAGGCTTCTCTGGACGACCTCACGCAGACCGCGCTGTTGCTGTTTCTGAAGGACCCGCCATGAAGGCGGACTACCGTTCCGTGTTTGCGCCGGACCTGCTGGACGGTATCTGGGGTTCCATGCCGGGCTACACCGCTTCCAGCGGCATGGACCATTCCCCACCCGAGTCCAGGCCGATGCCGTTCGGCGTGGCGCGCATGTGACCCCACACAACAGGAGACCCCCATGCAGTTCACCCACGAGCACCGCGAAATCCAGGCCACGCTCAAGCGCTACATCGACGAGCACATCAACCCGCACGTGGACGAGTGGGAAGCGGCCGAAATCTTCCCGGCGCACGAGGTGTTCAAAGGGCTGGGCCAGCTCGGTCTGCTGGGCCTGACCAAGCCTGAGGCCTTTGGCGGCGCGGGGCTGGACTATTCGTACAGCCTGGCCATGGCCGAAGCACTGGGCCACATCCATTGCGGCGGCATCCCGATGGCGATCGGTGTGCAGACCGACATGGCCACACCGGCGCTGGCGCGCTTCGGCAGCGACGAGCTGCGCGCCCAGTTCCTCGCGCCAGCGATTGCGGGCGACATGGTGGGCTGCATCGGCGTGAGCGAGCCCGGCGCGGGCAGCGACGTGTCGGCCATCAAGACCACGGCGCGCAAGGACGGCGACGACTACGTCATCAGCGGCCAGAAGATGTGGATCACCAACAGCCTGCAGGCCGACTGGATGTGCATGCTGGTCAACACCAGCGACGGCCCTGCGCACAAGAACAAGAGCCTGATCATGGTGCCGCTGCGCGAGAACGGCCAGCTGGTCAAAGGCTTCGAGGTCGGTCAGAAGATCAAGAAGATCGGCATGAACAGCAGCGACACCGGCCTGTTGTTTTTCGACGAGGTGCGCGTGCCGCAGCGCTACCGCATCGGCACCGAGGGCGCGGGTTTCATCTACCAGATGCAGCAGTTCCAGGAGGAGCGCCTGTGGGCCGCGGCCAGCTGCATCCAGAGCCTCAGCAACTGCATCCAGTGGACGGTGGACTACGCGCAGGAGCGCCAGCTCTTCGGCGCCACGCTGGCCGACCAGCAGTGGGTGCAGTTCAAGCTGGCCGAGATGAAGACCGAGGTGGAGAGCCTGCGGGCGCTGACCTACCAGGCGTGTGAGCACTACGTGACGGGCGCCGACGTGACCGAGTGGGCGACGATGGCCAAGCTGAAGGCCGGGCGCCTGAACCGCCTGGTGCCCGACACCTGCCTGCAGTTCTGGGGCGGCATGGGCTACACCTGGGAAAACAAGGTCTCGCGCATGTTCCGCGACGGGCGGCTGGCGTCCATTGGTGGTGGGGCGGATGAGGTGATGCTGGGCATTCTTTCGAAGACCATGGGACTACAGAAATCCCCCCCGCGCCGCTGACGCGGCTTCCCCCCAGGGGGATATCGCCCGTCGACCGGCGGAGCCGGATCGTCGGCGACCACTGGGTCGATGCAAACTTCTCCAACGTCAGGACGGGACCTACCGATGAGTGAATTTCAAGTGATTCGACAAGGCACAGTGGAGCGCTGGACTTTGAACCACCCGGCTTCCCGCAACGCCTTGTCCGACGCCATGGTGGTCGCGCTGTTCGAGGCCTGTCTGCGCGTGCGGCAGGACACCGATTTGCGGACCGTGGTGCTGACGGGCGCGGGTGGTGCGTTCTGTGCCGGGGGCAGTCTGGGCAGCTTTGCGCAAGCCATTGGCCAGCCGTTGCAGCCTGGTGAGACCGATCCCCTGATCGCGGCCAATCGCGGTTTCGGCGATGTCCTGCATGCCTTGACGGCGTTGCCGCAGTTGCTGATCTGTGCGGTCGACGGACCGGCCATGGGGGGTGGGTTCGGACTGGTTTGCTGTGCGGACCATGTGATCGCGACGCAGCGATCGGTGTTCGCGACGCCGGAAGTCACCCTGGGCCTGCCGCCGGCGCAGATCGCTCCCTTCGTCTGGCACCGCCTGGGCGACCGGGCTGCGCGCGAGTGCCTGCTGTCCGGGCGCAGCTACGGCGCACAGCAGGCTTTTGAACTCGGGCTGGTCAACGGGGTCGTGGCCGACGAGGCGCTGGAAGACGTCCTGCAGGACACGCTGCTCACCTTCGGCCGCGCCGCACCCGGCGCCACCGCAGCGACCAAACAGCTGCTGCTGCGCCTGCGCGGAGCGGCGCCCGATCTGCGAGAAGAAGCGGCGCGGGCGTTTGCCAGCGCGCTGCGCGGCCCCGAGGCAGCGGCGGGCCTGGCCGCCTTTGCGCGCAAGCAGCCGGCCCCCTGGGTCGGGTCCGACGGGGGTGGGAGACGAGCGGTGTGAGCCGCATCCGCGGGCTGCTGATCGCCAACCGCGGCGGTGTGCTCGGCGGCCGACCGCGATGCCCTGCATGTGCGCGAAGCGGGAGCCGCGTTTGCGCTGGGTGGCAGCGATCCGGCGGACAGATGCCTGCGTATGGACCCGTTGCTGGGCGCCGCCGTGCAGACCCTCGGCGGGATGGGTTTCATGCGCCGCACCGTGAGCGAGCGCCTCTACCGCGAGGTGAAGGTCACGATGATCGGCGGCGCCGAAGAGCTCATGAGAGAGCTGGCCGCGCGCCAGCTGGGTCTCTAAAAAACAAAGCCCCGCTCGCGGGAGCGGGGCGACAGGCAGCGGACTGGTGCCGCGGTCTGATCAGCGCGTGGCGTTGAGCTGGCCGGCGGCCTGAGCGCTGACGGTACGGCTGGTGGGGTAGAGGCCGGGGTACAGGTCTTTCAGCTTCTCGCCGGACTCGTTGTTGGCCAGCACGTCACCGGTGCGCAGGGCCTCCATCAGCTCGGCCTTGACTTCGGCGCGGGTTTTGCCTGCTTCCATGCCCTGGGGGGCATAGCGCCCCGGGTTCACCTGGTTGAGCAGGAGGCCGGATTCGCCGTTGGCGGGCATGTTGCCGGTGCGGATCGCTTCGGCGAGTTCGGCGCGCACCTGGTCGCGGGTCTTGGGGCCGTCGGCGGCGAACACCTGGGTGGTGGACAGGGCGATCAGGGCGGCGGCGATGGCGGAAACGTGCTTGCGGTTCATGGTGAAACTCCTTGTGGGGGTTGGAACGGTGGGTCAAAGCCGGTTGGGCTGGCTTCGGCAGGAAAGCCGTTGTGCCTTCCATGGAGATGAATTCTTGACAACCAAAACCACGTTTTCCGAACCGCCAGATTACATATTTGTCATCCAGAGAATCCCTGCTGTGTGGGAACATTCCCCCTGATCGATCCACCCCCCATGAGCTCAGCGATGCGTGTCCTTGTCGTCGAAGACGAACCCAAACTGGTCCAGTACCTGCACCAGGGCCTCAGTGAAAACGGCTACGTCGTGGACGTGGCGCGCGACGGCATCGAAGGTCGCCGCCTGGCCACCGGCGGCAGCTACGACCTCATGCTGCTCGATGTGATGCTGCCCGGTGTGGACGGCTACGGCGTGCTGTCGGCGCTGCGCGCCCAGGACAGCAAGACACCCGTGCTCATGCTGACGGCGCGCGACAAGATCGAAGACCGGGTCAAGGGCCTGGAGGGCGGGGCGGACGACTATCTCGTGAAACCCTTCGCTTTCTCCGAACTGCTCGCGCGCATGGGCGCGCTGCTGCGGCGCGGCGCTTTCGCGACCACGCAGTCGGCCACCGTGTTGCGCCTGGCCGACCTGGAGGTGGACCTCGTCTCACGCCGCTGCACGCGGGGCGCACAACGGCTGGATCTGACCGCCAAGGAGTTCAACCTGCTCGCGCTGCTCATGCGCCGGCGCGGCCAGATCCTGTCGCGCACCACCCTGGCTGAGCAGGTCTGGGACATGCACTTCGATTCCGACACCAACGTGGTGGAGGTGGCGGTGCGCCGCCTGCGCGCCAAGCTCGACGACCCGTTCCCGATCCGCCTGCTGCACACCGTGCGCGGCATGGGCTATGTGCTGGAGGAGCGCGCAGAATGAACCACGCCACCTCGCTCGCCCAGCCCGCCATCGCGTCCACGGTCCCGACCGCCGATCGCTGCCTGCCGCTGCCGTGCGGACCCTCCATCGCGCGCCGCCTCTCGCGCGCCATGGCCCTGCTGATGTTTGTGGCCCTGGGCGTGCTCAGCGTGGCCAAATATTCCGCCATCACCATGCGCATGGACATGGACCAGCTCGAATCGCTGCAGGAGAAAGGCCGGTTGCTGACCAAGGCGATCGGCATCGCCTGCGAAAGCGGCGAGGCCGGCCTGCTCCAGCGCATGACCCTGTTCGACCCCGTGCGCTCGTCCACCCGGATGCAGCTGTGGCGCGGCGACGGCACCGAACTCTTCCGCGACGACGTGGCCCCGTTCGCGCACAGCCGCAGCCTGGCGTTCGAGGTGCCGGCCGAACGCATGGTCGGTGGCAAGGTGCGTGTGCTGCTGGAGATGGACACCACCCACGACCACCGCATCCAGCGCGAAGCCATCATCACCCTGCTCATGACCACGCTGTTCGGCTCCGCCGCGGCCGGCTTCGCGATCCAGTGGCTGGTGCGCCGCGAGCTGCGCCCGCTGCTCTCGCTGGCCCGGCAGATGGACGGCATCTCGCCGCGGCGGCTCGACCAGCGCCTGGTGGTGGAGCGTTCGTCCAAGGAGCTCGACCCCTGGGTGGCGCAATTCAACGCCCTGATGGACCGTCTGCAGGGAGCCTACGAACAGCTCGAAGCCTTCAACGCCGACGTGGCGCACGAACTGCGCACGCCCCTGACGGCCCTGATCGGCCAGACCGAAGTGGCGCTGTCGCGTGAGCGCAGCGCCGATTCGCTGCGCGACACGCTGGCGTCCAATCTCGAAGAAATGCAGCGCCTCTCGGCCATCGTCAACGACATGCTCTTCCTCTCGCAGGCCGACCGCGGCGCCGTCGCCCGGCGCAGCGAGCCCGTGAGCCTGGCCGAACTCGCGCACCAGGTGGCCGAGTTCCACGAAGGCGTGCTGGACGAAGCGGGGCTGCGCCTGTCGGTGGTGGGCGATGCCCGCGTCGCGGTCGATGCATCCTTGGTCAAGCGGGCCATGTCCAACCTGATGGGCAACGCCTCGCGCTTTGCCGAACCCGGTTCAACCGTGCAGGTGCGCATCGAACCCGACACCGGGACCGAGGGGCGGGGGGTGCAGGTCGTGGTCGAAAACCGGGGACCCGTGATCGAGCCGCAGCACCTGCCGCACCTGTTCGACCGCTTCTTCCGGGGCGATGAAGCGCGTTGCTGCAAAGAAGAAATTCACCACGGTCTGGGCCTCGCGATCGTGGCGGCCATCGCCCGCATGCACGCCGGCGACACCTTTGCCCGCTCGCAGGACCGGGTGACGCAGATCGGCTTCAGCCTCGGACCGCAGACGGCTTAGGTGGAACACCCTCGCCGCGCTTCGCGCGCTGACGTGTGCGCGACACCGGGGCGGGCCTGCGGCGACGGGCCAAAGGTGCGTGCGCACACCGCATCGGCCACAATGGCCCGATGCGAACCCCACCCCCTATCCCCGCCGAATTCGAACCCGAGTTCATCGCCGGCCTCAAAGCCATCTTCGAAGAGAAAATCGTCTTCAACCAGGTGCTCGGCCTGAAGATCACCAGCCTGCTGCCCGAGCGTGTCACCGCGCGCATCGACATGAAGCACGAGCTCGTCGGCCACTACAGCTACAACCGCATCCACGGCGGCGTCATCAGCGCCGGGCTCGACGCCATGGGCGGCCTCGCCTGCATGGCCGCCATCGGCGCGCGCCACATGGACGAGTCGCCCGATCAGCGCCTGCACCGCTTCGCCAAGCTCGGCACCATCGACCTGCGCATCGACTACCTGCGTCCCGGCATCGGCGAGCACTTCGAACTGCGCGCCGAAGTCATGCGCCTGGGCTCGCGCGTCGCGAGTACGCGCATGGAATTCCTCGGCCCGGACGGCAAGCTGCTGTCCTGTGGCTCGGGCGCGTACATCGTGTCGTGATGCCATGAAAAGGAGCCGCCTCGCGCGCTGGGCGCTGTGGCTCTGGGCCTCGCCCAACACGCTCATCGGTCTGGTGCTCGGGTTGCTGCTGCTCCCGCTGGGCGCGCGTTTCCGGCGGGTGGACGGCGTGCTCGAAATCGCCGCGATGCGCCGGCTGCCCCGGCGCCGCTGGCCTTTCGCCGCCATCACCCTCGGCCACGTGATCCTGGGCACCCATGCGCAGGATCTGGAGCGCCTGCGTGCGCACGAGCTGGTGCACGTGCGGCAGTGCGAGCGCTGGGGGCCGCTGTTTCTGCCAGCGTATCTGCTGGCCGGGGTCTGGCAGTGGGTGCGGGGGCGGGACGCCTATTGGGACAACCCGTTCGAGGTGGAGGCGCGGCGGGTTGGGAAATGTTGAGTTGGCGGCTTCGACCCGAAGCGGACGCGGCGACTTTCCAGATCGGCGACCGAAAGCCGTCTCCCGCACATTCCTAGGAATCTCATTTGTCAAAGAGACCATCGGGTGATGGGCATCAGAGATCATGGGATCGGTTGTTGCTGATGAAATCAACCTTTTGAACTGCCCCATAGGTGAGCGACGTCAGCGAAAGTGCGCAGTATCGACACTAGAGCGCTGCAGGTGTCGCCGTCAGCGCTGCATCGCCCTCGCTGCGGATCGGAGCAGAAGGCTGGTGGACAGCGAACTTGAATATGCATGCCTAGAGGGATAAAGTGAATGCAGGGTGTGCTTTCGCTTGGTTGAAGCCAGAGTGCTTCATAGCTGTCACGAACAGGAGAGTCTGATGCGCGTTTTGACATGGATGGTGGCGCTCACAGCGCTGGCGGCCCCAGTTGGCGCGAATGCCCAATCGTGTGAAGAGGCAGGATCGAGGAGTCGAGGCGACGCTCTTGATGTGGTGGCCCTGGGCGGGCGTCTTTACGACAAGTGGTGGGCCACCTGCGGCCTTGCCGAACCCAACACGACCCATCCCAGCTATCCGTCGACAGTCGGAAAGCAAGCGGGCGCGACCACAGCGCGCTGCAAGGAATGCCATGGATGGGACTACCGCGGCAAAGACGGCGCCTACAGCAAGGGCTCGCACTTCACTGGCATTGCTGGCATCGCAGGCTACGCAGGCCGTGCCGAGGCCGACATCCTGGTCATTCTCAAGGACGAAACGCACCAGTACGGAAAAGTGTTGAACGACGAGGCGCTGAAAGCCATCAGCAAATTCGTCAGCAAAGGCCAGGTTGACGCTGGAGCGGCCATCGACTCGAAGACCAAAAAGGTCCGCGGCAATGTGGCACTTGGGCAGCGCATCTTTGAGCGCCAGTGCATCGCATGCCACGGCGCCAAAGGCCGGGCGATGAACTTCTCCGGCAACGCGGCCGAGCCCGAGTACATGGGCACCCTGGCCGCAGACAACCCTTGGGAGATGCTGCACAAAATTCGCAACGGGCACCCCAATGCGGTGATGGACGATGCCCGCATGCAGGCCCGATACAACGACCCGGATGCCTCCGGCAGATCGCGGATGGGGCTTCACATGATCGAGGGACGCGCCATGCCGGCGTACCGCGAGAGCCTCAGTTGGTCGGAGCAGCTGAATTTGCTGAGCTTTTTGCAAACCTTGCCGGCTCGTTGAACGGACCAGCGGCGTGCCCGGCTCGGCCCATATCAGGCCATTGCTTCTGCTCGCCCTGCGTGTTTTCGGGGCCCGATCTTGTCTTGTCTCTTGCCTTGGAGATGGATCAAGGGCAAAACACAAGACCCGACTCCAGACGTACTCAAGCAATAGGCGTCGGCCCCAATCTATTCAGATCCTGCTATGCCAGAGAGGTCTTGTAGATACGCGACTTGCAGCGGGGGTAGTTGGAGCAACCCCAGAAAGTAGCCCCCTCCTTTGCGGGTTTTCGCTCCACCACTTTGATACATTGAGTGACTGGTTTGACCTTGGCCCACCGGCCGTTCATGGCCGGCAGCACGCATCCGCCCAGAGCACCCTCAGCGCGCCCTTCTTCTCTCCGGTCGCACCCACCACCAAGCCACCGCCACCAGCACAGCGAATGAGCTATAGGCTGCCTCAAACACCCACCAGGGCGCCTCCCAGTACAGCAGGCGCGAGAGCCAGTGTTCGATGAAGCCTTCGCGGTAGCCGCCTTGTCCGGCCAGGCGCCGCAGGTCCTGCTCCCACAGGGTCAGCGGGCAGAGCTGGCCGAGCCAGGTCTGGGCGGCGATGTACAGGATCAGCCCCAGGTGCGTGAAACGCAGGCCGCGGTGGTGCACCCAGCGCCAGCCCAGCGCGCCACCGATGAGCACCAATGGCAACAAACCGACCACGAACACCACCACGCCCACGTGCAGCGTGAGCAGGGCATCGGCCAGCAGTCCGGCGGTGGTCGCGTTGATGGACATGGACGGAGTGGTGCGGTGGCAGAAAAAAAGCCGCTCACGCACGGGGCGTGGCGGCTGTCACGCATGGCCTGGCAAGCAGGCGGCGTGGGATCCGTTGAGCGGTTTACTGCGAGATCTGCATGTAGTCGGAGACCACTTTCCAGCGGTTCTCCTGCAGTTGCGACAGGCGCGTGGCGTTGCTGCCCAGGCGCTTGGTGGGGCTGAAGGTCATCTCGGCGCTGCCGAAAATGTCGGGCGGGATCTTCATGGTGTCCATGGCCTTGATGAAGCTCTCGGTGGTGAGGTTGGGGCCTGCCTTGCCGGCGGCTTTCAGGAAGGTGTCCACCAGGTTGTAGCCATAGACGGAGAACACGGTGGGGTCTTCGTTGAACTTGGTCTTGTACTTGTTGGCCCAGAAGCGGATCGGCTGCGAGGCCTCGTCGGTGTAGGGGTTCTGCACCGTCATGGTGGCGTAGAGGCCGTTCATGGCGGGGCCGCCGAGCTTGTGGATCAGGTCGGTGTAGGCCGCGCTGGAGCCGATGAAGGTGGGGTTGAAGCCCAGGCGCTTGGCGGTGGCGATGCCGCCAATCGTCTCGCGGATGATGGTGCCGAGCACGACCATGTCGCACTGCTCGGAGGCCAGCTTCTGCATCTGCGAGGAGAAGTCGGTGGCGCCGCGTTTGTACGAGGTTTCCACGGCCATCGTCATGCCGATGGACTTCAGGCCTTCTTCGGCGCCGCGTTTGACTTCCAGGCCGAACTCGTCGTCCTGGTACATGGTGCAGACCTTCTTGGCGCCCTTGTCTTTCGCCAGCTTGGGCACGGCGATCTTCATCTGGTCGAAGTAGGGGGCGGCGAAGCTGTACTTGAGCTTGTGGAAGGGTTCGTACATCTCGCGCGCGGCGGTCACGGGGAAGAAGTTGATCACGTTCTTCTGGAACTGCACCGGCATGGCTGCCATGTTCTGCGCGGTGCCGATGTGGCCGACCATGGCGAAGATCTTGTCCTGGTTCACCAGCTTCTGCGCGGCCAGCACGGCGCGGCGCGGGTCGTAGGCGGAGTCTTCCACCAGCAGCTTGACCTTGCGCCCGTTGACGCCGCCTTGCTCGTTGACCTCGTCCACACGCAGCATCATGCCCAGGCGCACCTGCTTGCCAAAGCCGGCAATGGGGCCGGAGAGGTCCTGGATCGAGCCGATGACGATCTCGTCCTTGCTCACGCCTTGTGACTGGGCGAACACGGCGCTGGAGGCCAGCACCAGGGCGGTGCCCAGCAGGGGAAGTCGGGTTTTCATGGGGCTTGTCTCCTTGGGGCGGTCGTGGTTGTGGTGAGGGGTCGGTGGCTCGGGGTCAGCGGTACATGGCGTCGATCTGCTCGGCGTATTTCTGCTGCACCAGCTTGCGTTTGAGCTTCATGGTCGGGGTCAGTTCTTCGTCTTCGGCGCTGAGCTGGGTGTCGAGCAGGAAGAACTTCTTGATCTGTTCGACACGGGCAAACTTCTTGTTGACGCGGTCGATCTCAGCCTGGATCAGCGCCTGCACCTCGGGCGCGCGGGTGAGGCTGGCGTAGTTGGAAAACGGCACGTCGTTGTCTTGCGCATACTTTTCCACGTTCTCCTGGTCGATCATGATGATCACGGTGAGGTAGGCCCGTTTGTCGCCGATCACCACCGCATCGGTCACGTAGGGCGAGAACTTCAGTTCGTTCTCCAGCTCGCTGGGCGTGATGTTCTTGCCCCCTGCGGTGATGATGATGTCTTTCATGCGGTCGGTGATGCGGAAAAACCCTTCCTCATCGACCACGCCCACGTCGCCCGTGTGCAGCCAGCCATCGGCGTCAATCGTCTCGGCGGTTTTCTCGGGCAGGTTCAGATAGCCCATGAACACGTTGGGGCCACGCACCAGGATCTCGCTGGTCTGCGGGTCCAGCCGCACCTCGTTGTAGCTGGCCGCCGGGCCGATCGAGCCGGGCTTGATGCGGTCCGCCGGGATGCCGGTGGAGGCGCCGCAGGTCTCGGTCATGCCCCAGACCTCCAGCATGGGCACGCCCAGCGCCAGGTACCAGCGCACCAGGTCGGGCGAGATGGGCGCGGCGCCGGTGACGAGGAAGCGCGCGCGGTGGATGCCGATGAGCTTGCGCACGTTGTCCAGCACCAGCAGGCGCGCCAGCCGGAACTGAACGCGCAGGCTGCCGGGCACCGGCTGCCCCGTCATCACCAGCTCGGCCACGCGCTGGCCGATTCCGATGGCCCAGGCGTAGGCGGCCTGTTGCAGACGGCTGGCTTCCTTGAGCGTGATCATCACGCCCGAATAGAACTTCTCCCACACGCGCGGTACCGCGGTGAAGACCGTGGGCGCGATCTCGCGCACGTTCTCGGGCACGGTCTCGGGGTTCTCCACGAAGTTGAGCTTGGCGCCGGTGTAGAGCGAGAAATACTCGCCGCCCATGCGCTCGGCGATGTGGCACAGCGGCAGGAAACACATGCACTCGTCGTGTTCGTCGCGCGCGATCAACGTGTTGTAGCCGTGCACGGTGTAGACCAAGCCCTGGTGGCTGTGCATCGCGCCCTTGGGTTTGCCGGTGGTGCCCGAGGTGTAGACCAGGATGGCCAGGTCTTCGGGCCGGCAGGCGGCCACCCGGGTCTCCATTTCGCCCGCGTGGGTCTTCGCGTGGGTGCGGCCGAGCTCGCGCAGGGCGTCCAGGCTGATGACCTGCGGATCGTCCAGCTCGTGCAGACCCTCCATGTCAAAGACCACGATCTTCTTCAGCCGCGGCAGGTGCTGGCGCACCTCCAGCACCTTGTCGAGCTGTTCGTCGTCTTCCACGAACAGCACGGTGGTGCCGGAGTCTTCGCAGAGGAACTGCACCTGATCGGCCGCGTCGGTGGGGTAGATGCCGTTGGACACGCCGCCGGCGCTCAGCACCGCCAGATCGGCCAGCACCCATTCGACCGTGGTGTTGGAGAGGATGGACGCGGTCTCGCGCGCGGCAAAACCCAGCGCCATCAGACCGTGGGCGATCTCGCGCACCGCTTCGGCGGTCTGGTCCCAGGACCAGCTGCGCCAGATGCCGAACTCTTTCTGCCGCATCCAGACGTTGGGGCCGCGCCTCTGCACCGCGTTCCAGAACAGCGCGGGAATGGTGTCACCCGGCAGAACGATTTCGGTCTGCGGGTGGATGTGAGACAAGTCCCAGAGATAGCTCATCTCGTCATCTCCAGTTCTTCTTCTTTTTCCAGCGCCGGTCGGCGCGCACGCCTTCTTCCTTCATGCCGAGGTAGAACTCCTTGATGTCGTCCTTCTCGCGCAGCCGGGCGCAGGTGTCTTCCATCACGATGCGGCCGTTCTCCAGCACGTAGCCGTAGTCCGAAGCATTGAGTGCCATGTTGGCGTTCTGCTCCACCAGCAGGATGGTGGTGCCGCGCTCGCGGTTGATGCGCACGACGATCTCGAAGATCTCTTTCGTCAGCTTCGGACTCAGGCCGAGGCTGGGTTCGTCAAGCAGGATCAGGTCGGGGTTGGCCATCAGCGCGCGGCTGATCGCCAGCATCTGCTGCTGGCCGCCCGAGAGCAGGCCGGCGTCCTGCGCGGCACGTTCGCGCAGGATGGGGAAGTAGGTGAACACCGCCTCCATGTCGCGCGCCACGCCGTCGCGGTCCTTGCGGGTGTAGGCACCCATGAGCAGGTTGTCGCGCACCGAGAGCAGCGGGAACACCTCGCGCCCCTCGGGCACATGGCTCAGGCCCTGCTGCACGATGTCGGCCGGGTCCTGCGCGGTGATGTTCTCGCCCTTGAACTCGATGCTGCCCTTGCGCGGATCGATGATGCCGCTGATGGTCTTGAGGATGGTGGTCTTGCCGGCGCCGTTGCTGCCCAGCACGGTGGCGATCTCGCTGCGGCGCACCTGCAGGCTCACGCCGCGGATCGCCTTGATCGGGCCGTAGGCGCTCTCGACGTTGAGCAGCTTGAGCACCGCGTTGTCGGTGATCGGCGCGGTCATGCCGTCGCTCCCGGCTGGTTCTCGCGGCGCAGGCTGGACACGTCGTCCACCGTGCCAAGGTAGGCCTCGATCACGCCCGGGTGGTTCTGCACCTCGGCCGGTGTGCCGGTGGCGAGTTCTTCGCCCATGCTCATGGCGAGCACGCGGTCGGACACTTTGGACACCAGCGACATGTCGTGTTCGACCATCAGCACCGTGATGCCCAGATCGTTCTTGATGTCGGCGATCCAGAACGCCATGTCTTCGGTCTCCTCCACGTTCAGGCCGGAAGACGGCTCGTCGAGCAGCAGCAGCTTGGGTTCGGTGCACAGCGCGCGCGCCAGCTCGACCACCTTGCGAACGCCGTACGGCAGTCCGGCCACCAGCGATTCGCGGTGGTGCTGCAGGTCCAGGAAGTCGATCACCTGCTCGACCTTGGCGCGCGCCTCGATCTCGGCGGCGCGCGTCTTGCCGGTGAACAGCAGCTCGCTCCACAGGCCGGTGCGGCGGTGGGTGTGGCGGCCGATCAGCAGGTTCTGCAACACGGTGGCGTGTTCAAACAGCTCGATGTTCTGGAAGGTGCGGGCGATGCCCAGGCGCGCGATGCGGTGCGGGGGCTGCTCGGTGAGCTTGAGCATGCCGTCCGGCCCGGCGTAGTCGATGGTGCCGGTGGTGGGCGTGTAGATGCGGCTGATCAGGTTGAACACCGTCGTCTTGCCCGCGCCGTTGGGGCCGATCAGCGTGAACACCTCGCCGCGCTTCACGTCGAAGCTCACGTTGTTCACCGCCAGCACGCCACCAAAGCGCACGCTCAGATTTTGGGCAGACAGGAGGATGTCGTCGGTCATTTCAGTCTGTCCGATTTCTGGAAAGTCTTCTGGCGCTTGAACATGCCGCGCCGGTAGAACGGGAACAGCTGGATGTAGGCGCGCACCTTGAGCCAACGGCCGTACAGGCCCATGGGTTCGAACAGCACGAAGGCGATCAGCACCAGGCCATACACGGTGCCCTGCAGGCCGGCGGCCTGGCCGATGGCGTCGGGCAGGTAGTCCTTGCCCAGCGCGATGAGCTGCGGCATGACGATCAGGAAGATCGCGCCGAGGAAGGCGCCGTGGATCGAGCCCAGCCCGCCGATCACCACCATGAGCAGCAGGTCGATCGACTGGATGATGCTGAACTGCTCGGGCGAGAGGAACTGGATCTTGTGCGCGTAGAGCGCGCCGCCGATGCCGGCCAGGGCGGCCGACAGCGCGAACGACAGCGTCTTGTAGCGCGCCAGGTGGATGCCCATGCTCTGCGCCGAAATCTCCGAATCGCGGATGGCGACGAACGCCCGGCCGGTGCTGGAGCGCATCAGGTTGACGATGGCCAGTGTGGCGAGCACCGTGACCACGAGGCAGAGAAAGTAGAACTCGTTGGTGGACTCCAGCTCCCAGCCGAACATCGAAGGCGGCATCACCGACAGGCCCGAGTTGCCACCGGTCACGCTTTCCCAACGCGCCATGCCTTCTTCGACGATGAATCCGAAGGCCAGCGTGGCCATGCCGAGGTAGATGCCCTTGACGCGCAGCGCCGGCAGGCCCACCACCATGCCCACCGCCGCGGCCAGCAGGCCGGCGCAGGCCATCGCGATCGGGAACGGCACACCGGCGTTGACCATCACCGTCTCGGTGTAGGCGCCAACGCCCAGAAAGGCCGCGTGACCGAGCGAAAACAGGCCGGTGAAGCCCGACAGCAGCATCAGCCCCAGGCCCACCACGGCGTAGATCAGCACAAAGGTGAGTTGCGCCAGCCAGTACTCTTCGATCACCCAGGGCGCCACCAGCAGGAACAGGCCCAGCAGGCCGTACCAGAACACATGGCCGCCGTGCTTGGCGAGCTTGATGTCCTGGTCGTAGTCGGTCTTGAAAATGAAGCGCATCTGTTCAGACCTTTTTCCTGAGGGTCTCTCCGAACAGGCCGTTCGGTTTCAGCACCAGCATCAGCAGCACCACGATGTAGGGCGCGATGTCCTTGAAACCTTCGGGCAGGTAGAAGCCCGAGAGCGCTTCCACGATGCCGATCACCAGGCCGCCGACGATGGCGCCAGGCAGGCTGCCGAAGCCGCCCACCACCGCAGCGGGGAAGGCCTTCAGGCCGATGAAACCCATGTTGGCGTGCACGAAGGTGATGGGCGCGAGCAGCAGGCCGGCAAACGCCGCCACGCCCGCTGCCAGTCCCCACACCAGGCCGTTGAGCCGCTTGACCGGGATGCCCATGTAGTAGGCCGCGAGCTGGTTCTGCGACGACGCCTGCATGGCCACGCCCAGCTTCGAATAGCGGAACATCGCGAACAGCCCGGCACACAACACGCCGGTGATCCCGATCACCACGATCTGCTCGGCCGACACCACCAGCGCGCCCAGCCGCAGCACCCCGCCGGCGTAGGGCACCGGCAGGGTGTGGGTGTCTGTGCCGATGTTGGGGATCATGGTGATCAGGCCGCGCAGCACGTAGCCAACACCGATGGTCAGCATCACGATAGAGAAAGCCGGCTGGCCCAGGATGGGGCGGATCACCAGGCGCTCCAGCACCACACCAAACAACCCCATGGCAACAACAGCCGCGGGCACCGACAGCCAGAACGGGAAGCCGAGCATCGTCATGGCGGCCAGACCGCCGAACGCGCCAACCATCATGAGGTCGCCCTGGGCAAAGCTCACCGTTTCGGTGGCCTTGTAGATCAGCACGAAACCAAGGGCAATGAGTCCGTAGATACAGCCCTGGGCCACACCGCTGATGAGCAGTTGCAGCAGTTGCACGCGGTTCTCCTGTGAGTCGGATGTCCTTGTCCTCCCGGCTGCTGCTGCAGGCCGTGAGACGCGTCAACCCGACGGTGTGGGGTGTTTATAGCTGCCAGGGTTGTGACCGGCGCTAGGGGTTGACCCGATCCAAAGTCGCGCAGGCGCCTTGCCTTGCGGTGCAGCATTTGTTTTTACAGAGCGTTTGCTTTGCAGAATGATGGGGGCGACGTATCCTGTGGAACCCGTTCACTTTCCGACCTTCATGAAGTCCATCTGCATCGGCGCCGGCCTTGGCTTTTACGGCGACAACTGGGAACCGGTGGTCGCGAGCATCGAGCGTGGCGGCGTGCAGTTCATCGCCAGCGACCACCTGGCCGAGCTCACGCTCGCCATCCTGCAGAAGGACCGCCGGCGCGACCCGTCGCTGGCCGCGTTCACGGCCAAGAGCTGGCCCGCGCGCATCGCGGTGGTGACGGGTGACGACGTGTTGCCGCGCCTGCAGGACGCTTCGGCGACGGCCGATGAACTGGCCCATTTGTTCACTGGTGAGGCGGTTTCGCAGGTGCGCGAGCGGCTGGTGTTCGGCAACGCCTGCCTGGGCGCGGCTGGTGCTGCGCACCCCGTCGAAGGCCGCCGCCGACGGTTTCGGCCGCCTGTTCCCCTGGCTGGCCTTGAGCGGTCCGGCCTACACCTGCGGCTTCAACGGCCTGCACAACACCAGCGAACTGCTGGACATCTGGCCCACGCTGATTCCGCGCGCGCTGGTGGAGCCGGGTGTGCGGGTCGAACGGCTGGAGGGAACGCCATGAGCACCGTGTGCATTCCCCTGGCCCACATCGCCCACGCGCGCAGCGGCGACAAGGCCGACTGGGTGGACTTCGGTCTCTTCGCCTGGAACCTGGCGGGTTACCGGCTGCTGGAACGCGAGGTTTCAGCCGAGCGCGTTCGCGCGCATTTCGCGCCCTGGCTTCCGGGCGAGGTGGACGCCTGGGCGCTGCCCAACATTCTGGCGCTGAAGTTCGTGTTGCGCGGTGCGCTGCAGGGTGGCGGCGCGCGCAACCTGCGGCTGGACAACCTGGGCAAGGCGATGGCGGGCGCGTTGCTGCGGCTGGAGATAGCGGTGACGGAAACAGAACTGGCCGAAACGCTGAGCGCGCCGCGCGTGGGCTGGCGGGGCGATGTCCCTCCCGCCAGCCCGCTGGAGGTCATGAAATGAACCCATCCCCCGTCACCACCGAACAACAGGGCGAGATCTGGATCGTCACCCTGAACCGCCCCGAGGTCCGCAACGCCGTGGACAGCCCCACCGCACAGGCCCTGCACGCCGCCTTTCTGGCCTTCGAAGACGACCCGGCCGCGAAGGTCGCGGTGTTCCACGGCGCCAACGGCCACTTCTGTGCCGGCTGGGATCTGCAGCACGGCGCGCGCCTGGCTGCGTCGGGGGCGTCCGGTGGCCTGGACCAGCTCGACTTCGATGCGCAAGACCCGCGCGCCCTCGGCCCCATGGGCCCGTCGCGCCTGCGCCTGACCAAGCCGGTGATCGCCGCGGTCAGCGGCGCGGCGGTGGCCGGCGGCATGGAACTCGCGCTCTGGTGCGACCTGCGTGTGATGGAAGCCGATGCCTACTTCGGCGTCTATTGCCGGCGCTTCGGCGTGCCGCTGATCGACGGCGGCACCGTGCGCCTGCCGCGCCTGATCGGCATGGGCCACGCGATGGACCTGATCCTCACGGGCCGCAAGGTGGAAGCCGCTGAAGCGCTGCAGATGGGCCTGGCGAACCGCGTGGTGCCCACCGGCCAGGCGCGCGAAGCGGCCATCACCCTCGCACAACAGCTCGCCGCCTTCCCGCAGGCCACGATGCGCGCCGACCGCGAGAGCGCCTACGTCCAGTGGGATCTGCCGCTGGGCGAGGCCCTGCAGCAGGAATGGCAACGCGGCAAGGCGCGCATCCCCGATGCGCTGGAGGGCGCCACGCGCTTTGCGCAAGGGCAGGGACGCCACGGCAAGTTCTGACGGTACCGGCGCTTCGGCGGCTCCCGCCAGCCGCACCCGATTGGTCCCCCACGCGAACCCTCTCCAGCCCATCATGGGCGCCATGAACCCATCTCTGATTCACAACGCCGACGTGCTGGTGCTGCAACACCTGAACGAAGACGGCCCGGGCTACCTGGGCCAGTGGCTCGACGAACAGGGTTTGCGCTGGCAGGTGCTGTGCACCGAAGCCGGCGACGCCTACCCTGCGTCGGTGAAGGGCTTCAGAGGTCTGGCGGTGCTGGGCGGGGCCTGGAGCGCCAACGACGACCGCCCCTCGTTGCGCCAGGCCGAAGCCCTGATCCGCGAGGCCGACGCGCTGGGTATTCCCGTCATCGGTCATTGCCTGGGCGGCCAGCTCATGGCGCGCGCCTTCGGCGGGCGGGTGGAAACCTTGCTGCAGCCCGAAATCGGCTGGCTGCCGCTGCACATCGGGCGCAGCGCTTCGGCGCGAGCCTGGCTGGGCGAGGTGCCTGCGGCCACGGTCTACCAGTGGCACCACGACAGCTTCGTGCAGTTGCCCCCCAACGCCGAACTGATCGCGAGTTCATCCGCCTGCGCTCACCAGGCCTTCGCCCTGCGACAGCACCTGGCGATGCAGTTTCACATCGAGATCACGCCGCAGAAAATCAACGACTGGATGGTGTATCCCGGGGACGCCTACCCGGATCTGGTGCAGAGGTCCCCAGACACCGTGCAGGACCCCCAGGCCATTGCGGTCGGAACCGCCCGGCACCAGGCGGGCAGCGAGAGGCTGGCCCGGCGCATCTACGAGACCTGGCGTTCGCGCTGGACTCGCTGAGCGGAATCAGCCCGCCAAACCCGGGATGCTCAGTCCGTCCTTCGGAATCGGCCGGGGTTTGCCTTCCCTGTCGATCGCGACGTAGGTCAGACTGGCTTCGGTCACCTTCACGTACTGGCCCTGGGCCGAGAAACGTTCGGCGAACACCTCGACCTGTACCGTGATCGACGTGTTGCCCACGCGCGTGACGTGCGAGAAGAAGCTCAGGATGTCGCCCACTCGCACCGGCTGCTTGAAGATGAACTGGTTCACCGCGACAGTCGCCATGCGGCCGCGGACATAGCGCGCCGGCAGCACGGCGCCCGCCAGGTCGACCTGGGCCATGACCCAGCCGCCAAATATGTCGCCGTTGCCGTTGGTGTCGGCGGGCATGGGGATGACCTTGAGCACCAGTTCGCGGTGGTCCTTGGGAAGGTCGGTTTCCGGGCGGGGGCTTGATTGGTTGGACATGGGCACAATCTCTGAATCAACGATTGCCCGATTGTCCCGCATGCGCTCCCACTCATCCCGTGTTTCCATGCCCCTGCCGGCGACGCCCGCCAACGGGGCAGCGGCAGCCCCGCGCCGCTCAGACTGGGCCACGCTCTCGCGACTGTTGCCCTACCTGTGGCAATACAAGTGGCGGGTGGGCTTTGCGCTGGCGTTCATGGTAGGGGCCAAGATGGCCAACGTGGGCGTGCCGCTGCTGCTCAAGGAGCTGGTGGACGCGATGACGATCAAGCCCGGCAGCGTCGAAGCGCTGCTGGTGGTGCCGCTGGGCCTGATCGTGGCCTACGGGCTGCTGCGCCTGTCCACGACCGTGTTCACCGAGCTGCGTGAACTGGTGTTTGCCAAGGCCACCGAGGGCGCCACGCGCAGCATCGCGCTGCAGGTGTTCGGCCACCTGCACGCGCTCAGCCTGCGCTTCCACCTGGAGCGCCAGACCGGCGGCATGACGCGCGACATCGAGCGCGGTACGCGCGGTGTGCAGTCGCTCATTTCGTATTCGCTCTACAGCATCTTCCCGACACTGATCGAAGTGATCATGGTGCTCACGCTGCTGGGAACCAAGTTCGACATGGGTTATGTGTGGATCACGCTGGTGGCGCTGGTGCTCTACGTGACCTTCACCGTGACGGTGACCGAATGGCGCACCAAGTTCCGGCGCGAGATGAACGAGCTGGAGTCCACCAGCCAGACGCGCGCCATCGACTCGCTGCTCAACTACGAAACGGTCAAGTACTTCAACAACGAGGCTTTCGAGGCGCGCCGTTACGACGAAGCGCTGGAAAAGCTGCGCCGCGCCCGCATCAAGAGCCAGACCACGCTGTCGCTGCTGAACGCCGGGCAGCAGCTGGTGATCGCGATCGCGCTGGTGCTCATGCTCTGGCGCGCGACGCAGGGCGTGGCCGCGGGCCACATGACGCTGGGCGATCTGGTGATGGTCAACGCCTTCATGATCCAGCTCTACATCCCGCTGGGCTTTCTGGGTGTGCTCTACCGCGAGATCAAGCAGAGCCTGACCGACCTGGACAAGATGTTCGTGCTGCTGGAGAAAGAGCGCGAAATCGCCGATCAGCCGGGTGCGCAGGACTTGGTGCTCGACGGTCCGCCTTCGGTCCAATTCGAGAACGTGCGCTTCTCCTACGAGCCGGCGCGCGAGATCCTGCACGGCATCAGCTTTCACATCCCGGCCGGCAAGACGGTGGCGGTGGTCGGGCCCTCGGGTTCGGGCAAGAGCACGCTGGCGCGCCTGCTCTACCGCTTTTACGACGTGAGCAACCACGAGCCGGCCGGTCCCCATGGCGGTGGCCGCATCCTCATCAACGGCCAGGACATCCGGGAGGTCACCCAGTCCAGCGTGCGCCAGGCCATCGGCATCGTGCCGCAGGACACGGTGCTGTTCAACGACACCATCGAATACAACATCCTCTACGGCCGGCCCGAGGCGGGTCACGAGGCCGCGGTGGCCGCGGCGCAGGCGGCGCACATCCACAGCTTCATCCAGAAGCTGCCGCTGGGTTACGCGACCACGGTGGGCGAGCGCGGCCTGAAGCTGTCGGGTGGCGAGAAGCAGCGGGTGGCGATTGCGCGCACGCTGCTGAAGAACCCGCCGATCGTGATCTTTGACGAGGCGACTTCGGCGCTGGATTCGGCGAATGAGCGGGCGATCCAGGCGGAACTGAAGAGTGCGGCGCGGAACAAGACCTCACTGGTGATTGCGCACCGGTTGTCGACGGTGGTGGATGCCCACGAGATCCTGGTGTTGGTCAATGGGGAGATCGTTGAGCGGGGGACGCACGCTCAGCTGGTGTCTGCCGGAGGCGTCTACGCCGGGATGTGGGCGCTGCAGCAGTCTGGGACGGACTGAGTTTTTCTGGCCGTGGTTTGGATGTCGTGGCGTTCCCGGTCTCGACCTGGCGGCCGTGTCTTCACTCCCTCTCCCTCCGGGAGAGGGCAGGGGTGAGGGCAACGCCAGCCAAGCCACCGGAGCGAACGGCCCCGCCAACCCTCAAACTGCCAGCATCTTCCCCGTCTGCTCATACCGGTTGTGCCACGACAGCGCCTCGTCCAGCAGGTGCGGCGTGTGCATGCCGCCATGGCCCGCGCGGGCGTTGGTTTCGCTGCGTTCCACGTAGTCGAGCAGCGCCGGCCTGAAATCCGGGTGGGCGCAGCGTTCGATGATGCGGCGCGAACGCTGGCGCGGCGAGAGACCGCGCAGGTCGGCCAGGCCCTGCTCGGTCACGATGATCTGCACGTCGTGTTCGGTGTGGTCCACGTGGCTGACCATGGGCACGATGCAGCTGATGCTGCCGCCCTTGGCGGTGGACGGCGTCATGAACACCGAGAGGTAGGCGTTGCGCGCAAAGTCGCCCGAGCCGCCGATGCCGTTCATGATGCGCGTGCCCATCACGTGGGTGGAGTTCACGTTGCCGTAGAGGTCGGCCTCGATCATGCCGTTCATGGCGATGATGCCCAGGCGGCGGATCACCTCGGGGTGGTTGCTGATCTCCTGCGGCCGCAGCACGATGCGCTCGCGGTAGAAGTCCAGGTTGGCGAGGAACTCTTCCATCACCGGCGCCGATAACGAGAGCGCGGTGGACGAGGCCATGGCCATCTTGCCCGACTTGAGCATGGCCAGCATGCCGTCCTGCAGCACCTCGGTGTAGCCCTGCAGGTCATTGAATGGGCCTTCGTTCAGGCTTTCCATCACGGCGTTGGCGATATTGCCCACGCCCGATTGCAGTGGCAACAGCTCGGGCGGCAGACGGCCCTGTTTCACTTCGTCCTGCAGGAAGTCCATCAGGTGGCCGGCGATGCGTTTCGACGGCTCGTCGGGTGCCGAGAAGCGCGTGTCGCGGTCGGGCAGCTGGGTCTCGACGATGGCGATCACCTTGGCCGGGTCGCAACGCAGGTAAGGCTCGCCGATGCGGTCGCCCGCGTGCGTCATGGGGATCGGCTTGCGGAGCGGCGGGCGCTCCGTGCCGTAGTAGATGTCGTGCATGCCTTCCAGGTCCAGGCTGTGGCCGTGGTTGACTTCCAGGATCACCTTGTCGGCCTGGTCCAGCCAGGTCTTGTTGTTGCCCACCGAGGTGGCCGGGATCAGGCGACCGTCTTCGAGGATGCCCGCGACCTCGATCACCGCCACGTTGAGCTTGCCGAGGAAACCGAACCACACGTACTGCGCCACGTGCGAGAGGTGGATGTCGATGTAGGCCATCTCGCCGTCGTTGATGCGCGCGCGGCAGGTCGGATCGGACTGGTAGGGCAGGCGCATGTCCATGCCGCCGACTTTGGCCAGGGCGCCATCGAGCTCGGGCGCGGTCGAGGCGCCGGTCCAGACGCCGATGCGGAATTCCTTGCCGGCGTCGTGGTGGGCCTGGATGTGGCGGGCCAGGGCGAGCGGGATCGCTTTCGGGTAGCCGGCGCCGGTGAAGCCGCTCATGCCCACGTGGTCACCGTTTTCGATGAGGGCGGCGGCGGCCTCGGCCGACATGATTTTCTGGCGCAGGCCAGCGTGGGCGATGCGGGACGGGCGGATCTCGGGCGGGTTCTGTGTCATGGGATGGGTGATAAGGGTTTACCCTAGGTACCTGCTATCGTAACGGATGCCCATGACCACAAAGCGTCAAACAACACCGGAATTCACCCGCGCGCATAATCCGCGGCCATGGAAACCAAGTGGCTGGAAGATTTTGTGAGCCTGGCTGAAACCCGCAGCTTCAGCCGTTCGGCGCAGCTGCGTCACGTCACCCAGCCCGCGTTTTCACGCCGCATCCAGTCGCTCGAAGCCTGGGCCGGCACCGATCTGGTGGACCGGTCGTCCTACCCCACCCGCCTCACGCCCGCGGGCCAGACGCTCTACGAGCAGGCGCTGGAAACCCTGCAGGCGCTGCAGACCACGCGGGCCATGCTCAGGGCCCACACGGCCGCAGCGCAAGACGTGATCGAGTTCGCGGTGCCGCACACGCTGGCCTTCACCTTCTTCCCGGCCTGGCTCTCCAGCCTGCGCGAAAGCTGCGGTCCGATCAAGAGCCGGCTGATCGCGCTCAACGTGCACGACGCCGTGATGCGCCTGGTCGAAAGCAGCTGCGACCTGCTGATCGCCTACCACCACACCTCGCAGCCCATCCAGCTGGACGCTGCGCGCTACGAGATGCTGCCCCTGGGCCGCGAGACGCTGTCGCCCTATGTCAAACCCAACGATCAGGGCGAACCGCTGTTCACGCTGCCGGGCACGGCAGCGCATCCGCTGCCCTACCTGGCCTACGCGCCCGGCGCCTACATGGGGCGCGCCGTGGAGCAGATGCTCAAGCAGAGCACCGTGCCGGTGCACCTGGACCGCATTTACGAAACCGACATGGCCGAAGGCCTCAAGGCCATGGCGCTCGAAGGCCATGGCATTGCCTTCCTGCCGGCCAGTGCCGTGCGCCGCGAACTGCGCGGCAAGCGCCTGGTGAGTGCCGGGCAGGGCCTCGATACCGCGCTGGACATCCGCATCTACCGCGAGCGGCCGGGCACGCGAAAGGCCAAAAGCTCGGTGGATGCGTTCTGGAACGATCTGGAAAAACACCTGGCCGCTGCGGCCAAGGCCTGAGGATCGTCCCGCGTTGCCAGGGCTCCAGCCAGGGCAGCCGCGGAACCGGCTTTGCCGGGCCGCTGGCGGCGCCACCGTGAGGGGGTGACGCCGAAGGCGGCGCGGGGGTGGGACAATTCCTCCATGAACGCCCCAGCTCAAACCCTCACCATCACCCGCCCCGACGACTGGCACCTGCACGTGCGCGACGGCGCCGCCCTGCACACCGTCGTCCCGCACACCGCGGCCCAGTTCGGCCGCGCGATCATCATGCCCAACCTCAAGCCGCCGGTGACCACCGCGGCCCAGGCCCTGGCCTACGCCGAGCGCATCCGCGCTGCCGTGCCTGCAGGCGTGGCCTTCGAGCCGCTGATGACGCTGTACCTGACCGACAACCTGCCGGCCGACGAGATCGCCCGCGCCAAAGACGCCGGCGTGGTCGCCGCCAAGCTCTACCCGGCCGGCGCCACCACCAACAGCGACGCCGGCGTGACCGACATCCGCAAGACCCACAAAACGCTGGAGGCCATGCAGAAGGCCGGCATGCTGCTGCTGGTACACGGTGAAGTCACCAGCCCCGACATCGACCTGTTCGACCGCGAAGCCGTGTTCATCGAGCAGCAGCTGCAGCCCCTGCGCCGCGACTTCCCCGAACTCAAGATCGTGATGGAACACATCACAACCCAGGAAGCCGCACAGTACGTGGCCGAGTCCGACGAGTTTCTGGGCGCCACCCTCACCGCGCACCACCTGCTCTACAACCGCAACGCCATCTTCACCGGCGGCATCCGTCCGCACTACTACTGCCTGCCGGTCCTGAAGCGCGAAACCCACCGCCAGGCCCTGGTGGCCGCGGCGATCGGCGGCAATGCCAAGTTCTTCCTCGGTACCGACAGCGCGCCGCATCCCGCCCACCTGAAGGAACACGCCACCGGCTGCGCCGGCTGCTACACCGCGCACGCCGCGATCGAGATGTACGCCGAGGTCTTCGACAACGCCGGCGCACTCGACAAGCTCGAAGCCTTCGCCAGTTTCAACGGCCCGGCCTTTTATGGCCTGCCGCGCAACACCGGCACCATCACCCTGAAACGCGAAAACTGGACGCCGCCCGAGAGCTTTGCCTTTGGCGAGGCCGAGCTGAAGCCCTTGCGCTCGGGCGAGGCGCTGCCCTGGAAGCTGGTGGACTGACCTTCCATGTGCGCGTTCAGCGAGGCCATGCAGACCTGGCCGGCGCCCGACTGGGCGCAGCCCTGGAATGCGCCGTTTGCCGTGGATGGCGCGGCGGTGCGCAGCGCTTGTGATCGGGGTGTTCCGCTGCCGCTGGCGCTGACGCAGCGCATCGGCACCGCCGGCCCGCGCTTTGTGCCGCAAACCGATCTGCCCGACGGCATGGCCTACGAGCAGTTCATCTTCGACACCGGCAGCGTGCCCACCCGCGAAGGCCTGCACGACTTCTTCAACGGCCTGGTGTGGTTGCGCTTCCCCGCCACCAAGCGCCTGCTCAACCGCCTGCAGGCGACTGAAATCGCGAAGGCGGGCGTGGGCCAGGTGCGGGGGCCGGTGCGCGACGCGATCACGCTGTTCGATGAAAACGCGGTGCTGCTGCAGGCCCCAGACGAACTCTGGGACGCGCTGATCGCCCGCGAGTGGACCCGCCTCTTCGTGGAGCTGCGGCCCCTGTGGGCACAGGCGCGGCTGGTCCTGTTTGGTCACGCGCTGACCGAGAAGCTGGTGGCTCCCTACAAGTCCATCACCGGCCACGTGGTCCGCGATCCGGTGCCTCTGGCCTTGGGGGGCGATCTGGCGGCTTGGGATACCTGGCTGGCCGGTCGCCTCACGGCCGCCGGGCTGGGCGCCAAGCCGTTCACGCCCCTGCCCGTGCTGGGCGTGCCGGGTTGGTGGCCCGCCAATGAAGACCCCGCGTATTACACCGACGCCGGCGTGTTTCGCCCCAGGCGCGTGCCCGTTTGAGGCGCGCGGCGCCGTCGGCCGACGGCGCTACCGTTTGTTTTGCTGGACAACCCATGACCTTGCCCGTTTCCCCTTCGTGGTCTCACCTCAAGCTGTCGCAAGACGCCGACCGCGCCCAGCTCGCCGCCCATTTCAAGGCCAGCGGCGTGCGCGACGTGGAATGCCTGTTTGCCGACGTCACCGGCTACCCGCGCGGCAAGCTCATGCCCGCCGCCAGCTTCGCCGCCGGCGGCGAGCTGCGCATCTGCCAGGCCATCCCCATGCAGTGCGTGACCGGCGAATACAGCGACGACCCGGTCTTCCCGGACAGCGACCCGGACGTGCGCCTGGTGCCCGATCTCGCCACGCTCAAGCGCTCGCCATGGGCCAGCACGCCGCGTTACCTGGCGGTGCATGATGCGCATGAAATGGACGGCAGCCTGTGTGAGTTCGCGCCGCGCTCGGTGCTGAAGACCGTGGTGGCGCGGTATGCCGCAGCGGGGCTCGCGCCGGTGATCGCGCCCGAGATCGAGTTCTACCTGACCGCGGCCATGACCGACCCGGCCCTGCCGCTGGCCTCCCCCACCGGCAAGGGCGGTCGCCCCGAGGTCGGCCAGTCGGCCTTCAGTCTGAACGCGCTCAACGAGCTGGCGCCGTTCTGGGACGCCTTCCACGTGGCCATCGATGGCCTGGGCATCCGCGCCGACACCTGGCTGCACGAAGTGGGCGAGAACCAGTACGAGATCAACCTGCTGCACGGCGACCCGGTGGCGGTGGCGGACCAGGCCTTCCTGTTCAAGACCGCGGCGCGCGAGATCGCGCTGCAGCACGGACTGAACGCCGTGTTCATGGCCATGCCCATCGCCGGTCAGTCCGGCAGCTCCATGCACCTGCACCAGAGTGTGGTGGACGCCCAGGGCCGCAATGTGTTCAGCCACGCCGACGGCTCGGCCAGCGAGACCTTCTTCCACTACCTCGGCGGTCTGCAGGCGTACACGCCGGACCTCATGCTCATCTACGCGCCCACCGTCAACAGCTACCGCCGCTACGTGGCCGGCAGCCAGGCGCCGACCAATGTGCAGTGGGGCTACGACAACCGCACGGCCGGCCTGCGCGTGCCCGTGAGTGCTCCCGTGGCACGCCGGGTGGAAAACCGCCTGGCGGGTGCCGATGCCAACCCCTACCTCGCCATGGCCGCCACGCTGGCCGCCGGGCTGGCCGGCATGGAAGGCAAGGTGCAGCCCACGGCGCCCGTGGAGGGCAATGGTCATGCCCAGGCGCGTGGTCTGCCGCGAACTTTTGACACCGCCCACGAACAAATGGCAGCCAGCGAGCACGCGCCGCGCCTGCTGGGCGAGCGCTTCGTGCGCGGTTACCTGGCGGTGAAGGCGCTGGAGCACGATCATTACCTGAACGAGATCAGCGCCTGGGAGCGGCGTTACCTGCTGCCGCAGGTTTGAGGCCAGACCCAAGCCCCGGCTTGAAAACGGTGTATGCCGCCCCCACTATGATTTGCCCGTTGTTCCATTCCCTGGAGATTGCATGAAACGCATCCTGTTGTTTGTCCTGACCAACTTCGCCGTCATGGCGGTGCTGCTGGTCACCACCCGCATCCTGGGTGTGGACCGTTTCCTCACCGCCAACGGACTGAACATGACGGCCCTGGCCGGGTTCTCGCTCGTGATCGGTTTTGGTGGCGCCATCATCTCCCTGCTGATGAGCAAGACGATGGCCAAGATGAGCACCGGCGCGCGCATCATCAACCAGCCTCAGAACGCCGACGAGGCCTGGATCGTGCAGACGGTGCAGAAGTTTGCCGAGAAGGCCGGCATCGGCATGCCCGAAGTCGCCATCTACGACGGCGCGCCCAACGCCTTTGCCACCGGCGCCTTCAAGAACTCGGCCCTGGTGGCCGTCTCCACCGGCCTGCTGCAGGGCATGACGCGGGACGAGGTCGAGGCCGTGATCGGCCACGAGGTGGCCCACGTGGCCAACGGTGACATGGTGACCATGACGCTGATCCAGGGCGTGATGAACACCTTCGTGGTGTTCCTGAGCCGTGTGATCGGCTACGCGGTGGACAGCTTCCTGCGCCGCGGCAGCGACAACAACTCCGGCCCGGGCATCGGCTACATGGTGACCACCATCGTGATGGACATCGTGCTGGGCTTCCTGGCCGCCATCATCGTGGCCTGGTTCAGCCGCCAGCGCGAGTTCCGCGCCGACGCCGGCGCCGCCAGCCTGATGGGCCGCAAGCAGCCCATGATCAACGCGCTGGCCCGCCTGGGCGGCCTGACCCCCGGCGAGTTGCCTAAAACCATGCAGGCCATGGGCATCACCGGTGGCCTGGGCAAGCTGTTCTCGACCCACCCGCCGATGGAAGAACGCATCGACGCGCTGCAGAAACTCTGATCCGTGCGCTCGGGATCCACCGATTCGATCGGTGGCGTCCCGGCCAGAAAAAAAGCCCTGCGATTTCTCGCAGGGCTTTTTTGTTTGAGGGGAAGACTGCCGGACGGTGGCTTATTCGGCGCTGGCCTGCTGGACTGTGGCCGCTGCGGCGAGGTGTTGCCGCTGCGACTGCGCCACCGCTTCAAAGCGGGCGCGGAACGTCGGGCTCACCGGAATGTTTTCGCTCTGACGGGCAATTTCCAGCGGGTCCCGGTGCACGCCCCGGTCGCGGAATTCGAAGTGCAGGTGCGGGCCGGTCGAGGCGCCGGTGGAGCCCACTGCGCCCAGGCGGTCGCCCTGCGAGACCTTCTGCCCCTTGCGGACATCGATGCGGCTCAGGTGGGCAAAGAGGGTGGTCTGGTTGTCACGGTGGGTGACCTCGATCGCATTGCCGTAGCCGCCTTTCCAGCCGGCAAACGAGACCACGCCGTCACCGATGGTGCGCACGGGCGTGCCGGTGGGGGCTGCGTAGTCCACACCCAGGTGGGCTTTCTGGCGGCCCGAGATCGGGTGGAAACGCATGCCGTAGCCGCTGCTGACGCGGGAAAACTCCAGCGGTGAACCGAGGTAGGTCTTGCGTGAACTCTGGCCATCGAAGCCGTAATAGGCCCCTTTCTGACCGGGTTCCTCGAACCAGACGGCTTCGTGTTTGCGCCCGTCGTTGATGAACTCGGCGCTGAGCACACGACCCGCGCGCAGCGTTTCGCCGTCGGCCTCCAGGCTCTCATAGACCACGCTGAAGTGATCACCCTGGCGCAGGTTGCGCCGGAAGTCGATGTCGGACGCGAAGATCTCGGCCAGTTGCACCGCCACGCCGTCGGGCAGGCCGATGGCGTCGGTGGCGGCAAACAGCGAGCTGTTGATGACGCCGCCGGCCAGGCGGACGCTGGGCGTGAGCTCGGCGGTTTCAAGTTGCACGTTGTAGCCCTGCGGGCCGCTGGTGATCACCAGGCGCTGGAACTGACGCCCGTCGTCGGGCAGCCAGCGTGCGCTCAGGCGCTGCAGTTCGTGGCGGTCGTTGGTTTCCACGCTGACCAGCTTGCCGGGGCGCCCAGCGAACAACTGGCGCGCCGTGGCGTCGTCACGCAGAAACGCCAGGGCAGCCGAGTCGGCCACACCGAGGCGCTGCAGCAGGGTCTGGGCGGTGTCATCGCGACGCACCTGATCGCTGCGGAACAGCGTGAGCGATGCGGCGGGCAAGGAAATGTCGTTGAGCAGCGGGGCACCCAGAGGGGCTGTGTCCAGCGCCTCGATCACTTGCCGCACAGGCAGTTTGGCGGCATCGGGGGCCAGTGGTGCAATGCCAAACGCCGTCACGCCGGTGCCCAGCAAAACCGCACCCACGCCGAGCATGATGCGGCGGGGATGCCGGGTCAGGCCACGGACCAGGAGACTGGAGGAAGAGCGCGCAAGCTGGGGCAGCGAGTCCGGGCTGTGTGAAATCAAGGTACGGTTCCAGCGGGTGGGCCACCGGAGTGGCACGCAATCAAAGAAGAAAAGAGGACCAGAAGCAGGACACGGACCCTCCCGCGGAGCTGCGGGCTGCGTCTCGCCGGGACGCTCGGGGGGCAGGACCACTAAAATCCACGCTCGGAAACCAAAAGTATAGCCAGTTCCAGGGCTGTTGCATCTGAAAAAACCCTTATGAATCACAGCCTTAACGAAACAAAAGGTGTTCAGAAA
Organism: Hydrogenophaga sp. ZJX-1; assembly: GCF_048590325.1. Taxonomy (NCBI): domain Bacteria; kingdom Pseudomonadati; phylum Pseudomonadota; class Betaproteobacteria; order Burkholderiales; family Comamonadaceae; genus Hydrogenophaga; species Hydrogenophaga sp. ZJX-1. Next base: position 246,676 of record NZ_JBMBRA010000002.1, on the reverse strand, counting down.
CCCACCTCGGAGGCGGTCCAGCCGACAGACGGCGTGCGCGAGGCTCTGGCGGTGACCCTGCGGGGCATCGAAGAACTGATTCCACAGGACGACTGGGTGAAGAAACTGGCGAGATCCGAAGCCACCGGTGTGCCGTTGCGCATCAAGCTCGGCCTGGATCCGACCGCGCCCGACATCCACATCGGCCACACCGTGGTGCTCAACAAGATGCGCCAGTTGCAGGACCTGGGCCACCAGGTGATCTTCCTGATCGGCGACTTCACCAGCCTGATCGGCGACCCGTCCGGGCGCAACAACACGCGCCCACCGCTGACCCCCGAGCAGATCAAGGCCAACGCCGAGACCTACTACAAGCAGGCCAGCCTGGTGCTGGACCCGGCGAAGACCGAGATCCGCTACAACAGCGAGTGGAGTCTGCCGCTGGGTTCGATGGGCATGATCCAGCTGGCCGCCAAGTACACCGTGGCGCGCATGATGGAGCGCAACGATTTCCACGACCGCTTCAAGGCCGGCACGCCGATCAGCGTGCACGAGTTCCTGTACCCGCTGATGCAGGGTTACGACTCGGTGGCGCTGAAGAGCGATCTGGAGCTGGGCGGCACCGACCAGAAGTTCAACCTGCTGATGGGGCGCCACCTGCAGCAGGAATACGGCCAGGAGCCGCAGTGCATCCTGACCATGCCGCTGCTCGAAGGTCTGGACGGCATCGACAAGATGTCGAAGTCCAAGAACAACTACATCGGCATCACCGAAGAGCCCAACACCATGTTCGCCAAGGTGTTGAGCATTTCGGACACGCTGATGTGGCGCTGGTACACGCTGCTGTCGTTCAAGTCGATCGCGGAAATCGAGGCGCTGAAGCAGGAAGTGGCCGGCGGTCGCAACCCCAAGGACGCGAAGGTGATGCTGGCCAAGGAGATCACGGCGCGCTTCCACAGCGCAGCGGCGGCCGATATGGCGGAGCAGGACTTCATCAACCGCAGCAAGGGCGGGGTGCCGGATCAGATTCCCGAGGTGTCGTTGTCGGGTGCGCCCATGGGCATTGCGGCACTGCTGAATGCGGCGGGGCTGGTGGCGTCCAACGGTGAGGGCAACCGGTTGATCGATGGCGGCGGTGTGCGCATCGATTCGGTCGTGATCAGCGACAAGGGTCTGAAACTGGGTGCTGGTGTGTATGTGGTGCAGGTGGGCAAGCGGAAGTTTGCTCGCGTCACGCTTTCATAAGCCTGCACCTCGCGGGATCGGGGCGCCAGCGCGCTCTGTTCCGTTCGTGTCCCCCGGACCGGCTGCACCGGTCCTCCTCCCTTGAGGCAATGTTGGAGGGCGAGAGGCTTACCGAGCCCCAGCCTTTTCCAGCATCGACACCATCGCGGGATAACCGCGAGCCTTGGCCAGCGCAAGAGGCGTCTGACCGCTGCGGTCCGCCAGCTGCAGATTGGCCCCGGCATCGACCAGCGCCTTGAGCGTGGCCTGATGGCGCGGGCCACCGTCACCCAGCACGATGGACTCGATCACCGCCGTCCAGTGCAGGTTGTTCACATGGTCCAGCGGCGCGCCGGCCGCGATCAGCTGCCGCACCACCCCGTCGTGCCCGAGGTGCGCGGCCGCGATCAGGGCCGTGCCGTCGTAGCGGCTGGTCACCTGCTTCGCGCTTGCGCCCAACTGCAGCAAGACCTTCAGCGTCTCCTCGTCGTCGGCCACCGAGGCGATGGTCACGGCGTCGTAGCGGTCGTTTTCCAGCTGGTTCGGATCGGCACCGGCCTTCACCAGCGCCCGGATCGCATCGCGCTGCCGGGCGAACGTGGCCACGTGCAGCGGGGTGCGCCCGTGGCTGTCGGTGGCATTCGGTGCCGCGCCGGAAGCAAGCAGACGCTGGATCTTGGCCACGTCCCCTTTGTGCGCAGCCATGTGCAGACCCGTGTAGGCCGCTGCTTCGACCGCGCTGGGCGCGACCTGGGCCTGGACTGCCACGCCAGCCAGAGCCAGCGAAAAGGCCAGTAACAGCGTTTTCATTTCAACAGCTCGGCCACTTTGGCGATGCCCGCGTTCGCGCATTGCTCGTCCAGATGGCCGCCGGGCGCACCGCCTACGCCGACCGCACCGATGACTTCGTTGCCCACCTTCACCGGCACGCCACCGCCCAGCACCAGGAAGCCCGGGATGTCCACCAGCGTCGCGGCGCCGGGGTTCTTCTGCACGTTCTCCAGCATCGCGGCCGTGGCGTTGCGGGCCGAGGCCGAGGTGTAGGCCTTGGCCTGCGCGGCGCCCACGGTGTGCGGGCCGGCGTTGTCGGCGCGCTGCAGGGCGCGCAGGGTGCCGGCGCGGTCGACCACGGCGGCGGTCACGTTGTAGCCGCTGGCACTGCACGACGCGACGGTGGCGGCGGCGATCTGGCTGGCCAGTTCGAGCGACATGTTCTTTTCGGTGCGCACGGCCTGGGCGCTGGCGGTGCTGGCGATGAGGGGCAGGGCGATGGCAAAGGCGGAAACGACGGCTTTCATGGGGTTCTCCTTGGGGTGTTGAACGGTTCGATCAACCGTGGGAGAACTGTAGAAATTCGTCGCCGCTGCCGCCATTCGGGCCCCTACGCGTGAGGCTCCGTAAAACTACGGAGCGGCGTTGTCCGCGTCCACCAGCGCGGCGAAGCGGCGGATCAACTGCGCCAGCGATTCGGCCTGCAGCTTGGCAAACAGGTTGGCGCGGTGCGTTTCTACCGTGCGAGGCGAGAGATCGAGCGCGCGGCCGATCTCCTTGTTGGTCAGGCCCGCCACGATCAGGCCCAGCACCTCGCGTTCGCGTTCGGAGAGCTGCGCGTAACGTTCGCGCGCTTCGCGGTCGGCCTGGTGGTGCTCGCGCGAACGCACATGCTGGCGCACCGCGTTCTGCAGCGCTTCGATCAGCAACTCGTCGTTGACCGGCTTCTCCAGAAACTCGGCCGCGCCCGCCTTGAAGGCGCGGCGGCACATGTCCACCGTGCCGTGGCCGGTGAGCATGATCACCGGCTGGTCCACGCCCTGCGCGACCAGGGTGTCGAGCACCGCCAGACCACTGATGCCAGGCATGCGCACATCCAGCACGATGGCGCCGATCACCTCGCGGTCGAAGGCGCTCAGAAAAGCCTGCGGGTCGGCCCAGGGGATGACGCGCAGGCCTACGGTGCCGATCAGCAGCGCCAGGCTCTCGCGCACGGCCGCGTCGTCGTCGATCAGGTGGACCGTCGGCGAGAGGGTGTTCATGTGGGCTCCTGCAAGGGCAAGCGCAGCGTGAAGACCGCACCGCCGCCTGGCCGGTTCGCAGCGGACAGGGTGCCGCCCATGCCCTGAGCCAGCGTTTCGCACAGCGACAGACCCAGGCCCAGCCCGCCCTCGCGCGTGGAGAAGAAGGGTTCGAACAGGCGTGGCAGCAACTCGGGCGCAATGCCTGTCCCTTGGTCAGCGACCCGGAGTTCGCCCGCGTCATCCAGGCGCTGCACGGTCAGGCGTAGTGTGCGTTGTGCCGGGTCCACAGCGTCCATTGCCTGCAGCGCGTTCGTCAGCAGGTTGTGCACGATCTGGTCCACGGCCACAGGGTCGGCGTTCACGCGAACCGCATCGGGCGCATGCAACTCGGTCACCACGCCGCGGCGTCGGCATTCGGGTTCCAGCAGGTGCAGCGCGCGCCGCAGTGCATCGGCCAGATCCACCTCGTGGTCCGTGATCGTTGCATCCGGGCGTTGGGGCTGCGCCACCGCTGCGCGCAGTCGCCCCACCACATCGGCGGCGCGCCGGGCCTGCGCGGCGGCCTGCGCCATCGCGCCGCGCGCGGTGTCCAGTTCGGGTGGATCGTCGGCCAGCAGGCGCTGTGCGGCCTGCGTGTTGGCCAGCACTGCGGTGAGCGGCTGATTGAGTTCGTGCGCCATGCCGGCGGCGAGTTCGCCCAGGGTGTTGAGGCGCGCAACCTGGCCCAGGCGCAGCAACGCCTCGGCGCGGCGGCGCGCGGTGCGCAGGCCCTGCACCTGGGCCACCAGGGCGAGCACGGCGGCCACCGCGGCGGTCCAGCCCGCCATGCGGACCCAGGGCAGTTGCGACCAGCCCAGTTGCCGTTCGGCCACGACCTCGAACGGCTGGCTCGCCGCGGCCAGTGGCTTGTGGAAGCTGAAACGCCAGCCTTGTCCCGCGTCGAGCGCGGCGGTGTCCCCGGTCTGCAGGTCCACGCGCTGTTCCCCCAGCGCGAGCGAGATCCGCACCGGGCTGTTGTCGGGTTGCATGGGCCATTCGGTCCAGGGCACCATGCCACGCACCGAGAGGGTCAACGCATAGCTGGTGGGTTCGGCCGCCAATACCAGCCGGTAGCGGTCGGGGTCCCCATCGCTGGCCGCCGCGATCACGGCCCGACGGTCGCGCCGCGAGGTGGTTTCCGCAGCGGTCAGTGCGCCGTCGGGCCAGGCCTGGTCACGGTCGCGGCGCTGCACCGCGAGGATGTGTGGATAGAGTGCGGGCAGGCGCTGCTCGTTGGCTGTTGTGCCCGGCGCCGATGGACCGGGTTGCAGCAGGGCCAGGGTGTCGAGGATGGCGTCGTGCTGGACCGCCTGCTGGCTCAGCAGCCGGTGAACGATGCGGGCGTCTGTTTCGAACAGGGCACGTTGCGTGTCGATGGACTGGCGCGCGATCAGCACCGCGCCGGCCGCTGCCAACAGCGTGCCGCCCAGCCACCACCACCGCCTACCACGCCACGATTCACCCATGCGGCAGATTCTGGCACGCGCACCGCCCCCGCAGCGGCGCAGCCCCGATCCGTGCCGACCTGGGCGCGGACCGCAAGGCGATCTACTCAAACAGCGGCTTCACGTTCCAGATCTGGTCGGCGTACTCGCGGATCGTGCGGTCCGACGAGAAGGTGCCCATGCCGGCCACGTTCATGATGGCGTGGCGCGTCCACTCGGTGGGGCGGCGGTAGAGTTCGTCCACCTTGCCCTGCGCCGCCAGGTAGTCGCCGTAGTCGGCCAGCAGCAGGTAGTAGTCGGATTCAAGCAGCGTGCGCGTGATGTCGTGGAAACGGCCGGGCTCTTCCGGGCTGAAGGCGCCTTCGGCGATGCGGTCGATGGCGGTCTTCAGGTCGTAGTTGTGGTCGTAGTAGCGGCGCGGGTTGTAGCCGCTGGCGCGCAAGGCCGCCACCTGCTCGGTGCGCAGACCGAAGATGAAGATGTGATCGAGGCCGACGTTCTCGGCGATCTCGATGTTGGCGCCGTCCCAGGTGCCGATGGTGAGCGCGCCGTTGAGCGCGAACTTCATGTTGCCGGTGCCCGAGGCCTCGGTGCCGGCGGTGGAGATCTGCTCCGACAGGTCGGCCGCGGGGATGATGACCTCGGCCAGCGACACGCGGTAGTTCGGCATGAACACCACCTTGAGCTTGTCGCCGATGCGCTTGTCGTTGTTGACCGTGCGTGCCACGTCGTTGATCAGCTTGATCACCAGCTTGGCCATGTAGTAGGCCGAGGCCGCCTTGCCACCGAAGATCACGGTGCGCGGCACCCAGTTGGCGTTGGGGTGGGCGAGGATCTGCTGGTATCGCGTGACCACGTGCAGCACGTTGAGCAACTGGCGCTTGTACTCGTGCATGCGCTTGATCTGCACGTCGAACAGGCTCTCGGGACTGACGATCACGCCGGTTTCCTGCGCGATGCGTTCGGCCAGGCGCTTCTTGTTCTGCGCCTTGGCGAGGCGGAAGGCGCTCTGGAATTCGGGGTCGCTGGCGAACTCGCGCAGCTTCGCGAGCTCATCGAGGTTTCTGCGCCAGGTGCCGCCGATGCGCGCATCGATCAGGGCCGACAGCGGCCGGTTGGCCTGCGAGAGCCAGCGCCGCGGCGTGATGCCGTTGGTCTTGTTGCAGAAGCGTTCGGGCCAGATCTTGGCGAAGTCGGCGAAGATGGTCTCCACCATCAGGTTGCTGTGCAGGGCCGACACGCCGTTGACCTTGTGGCTGGCCAGCACCGAGAGCGAAGCCATGCGCACGCGGCGCTGGCCGCGTTCGTCGATCAGCGAAACGCGGCGCAGCAGCTCGTTGTCGCCAGGGAAGCGGTCGTGCACTTCGGCCAGGAAACGCGCGTTCAGGTCGTAGATGATGCGCACGTGGCGCGGCAGCAAGCGGCCCATCAGGTCCACCGGCCAGGTCTCCAGCGCCTCCTGCATCAGCGTGTGGTTGGTGTAGCTGAAGATGCGCTGGCACAGGTCCCAGGCGCTGTCCCAGTCGAGCCGGTGCTCGTCCACCAGGATGCGCATCAGCTCGGGCACGGCCAGAGCGGGGTGGGTGTCGTTCAGGTGGATCGCCACCTTGTCGGCCAGTTGGTCGAAGCTGCCATGATCCTTCAGGTAGCGGCGCACGATGTCCTGCAGCGAGGCGCTGACGAAGAAGTACTCCTGGCGCAGGCGCAGTTCCTTGCCGTGTTCGGTGCTGTCGTCGGGGTAGAGCACGCGCGAGACGTTTTCCGACTCGTTCTTGGCCTCGACGGCGCGCATGTAGTCGCCCTTGTTGAAGGCGTCGAGGTTGATGCCGCTGGTGGCGCGCGCGGTCCACAGGCGCAGGGTCGACACGCTGCTGAGCTCGTGACCGGGCACGCCGCTGTCGTAGGCGGTGGCGATCACGTCGTCGGTGTCGACCCAGCGCACGTGGTCACCTTCCTGCACCAGACGGCCGCCGAACTGGACGGGGTAGCTGAACTCGGGTCGCATGAACTCCCAGGGGTTGCCGTTGACCAGCCAGTAGTCGGGCTCTTCGACCTGGCGGCCGTCGACGATGCGCTGCGCGAACATGCCGAAGTCGTAGCGGATGCCGTAGCCCATGCCGGGCAGGCCCACGGTGGCCATGGAGTCGAGGAAACAGGCCGCGAGCCGGCCCAGGCCGCCGTTGCCCAGGCCGGCGTCGGTTTCGAGGTCGATGAGCGCATCAAAGTCGGCACCGAGCTGGGTGCAGGCTTCCTTGGCGGCGTCGTAGATGCCCACCGACAACAAGGCGTTGGTCAGCGCACGGCCGGTCAGGAACTCCAGCGAGAGGTAATACACGCGCTTGGCGTCGCTGTCCTGCGCCGTGGCCAGGGTTTCGCGCCAGCGGTCCATGGTGCGGTCGCGCACGGCGTGGAACAGGGCAAACAGCCAGTCGCGCCGGGTGGCCGAGCGCAGGTCTTTGCCGACCGCGTAGACCAGCCGGTTGGCGATCGACTTGCGCAGCGCGTCGACGGTGTTGTCCAGGTGGTCGTATTCGAACGGCGCGGTGGTGATGCCGCTGGGGGGTGTGAGCAGGGCGTTGGGCATGGCGGTGGTGTCGGCAGGTCGTGAGCGAGCGGGAGGGGCGGCGTTTCGGGTTCAAGCAGAACGCGTGCCATCGGTGGTGGGGCCCAGAGCGGTTTCGTAGACCCGCAGGTAGTCGCTGGCGGCGCGGGCCCAGTCGAAGCGCAGCGCCATGGCGTGGCGCTGCACGGCCAGCCAGTCGGCCGGGCGGCGCTGCAGGGCAAAGGCGCGCCGCAGCGCGGACGACAGATCGGTCACGGTCAGCTCGTGGAACACGAAGCCGCTGGCGCTGCCGTCGTCCAGGTTTTCGAGGCTGCAGTCGGTCACCGTGTCGGCCAGGCCGCCCACGGCGCGCACCAGCGGCAGCGTGCCGTAGCGCAGACCGTAGAGCTGGGTCAGGCCGCAGGGTTCGAAGCGCGAGGGCAGCAGGATCACGTCGGCGCCGGCGATGATGCCGTGCGCCAGCGCTTCGTCGTAGCCCACGCGCAGGGCGACCTGGCCCGGGTGGCGCGCCACGCAGTCCTGCAGTGCGGCTTCGATGGCGGCATCGCCCGCGCCCAGCACGGCGAGCTGGCCACCGCGCTGCACCAGTTCGTCGACCACGGCGGGCAACAGGTGCAGGCCCTTCTGTTCGGTGAGGCGGCTGACAACGGCGAACAGCAGGGCGTCCGGCCGTTTCTCCAGGCCGAGGCTCTTTTGCAACCGGGCCTTGGCTTTGGCTTTGCCAGCCAGGCGCGTGGCGCTGAAGCCGGGCTTGACCAGCGGGTCCGCTTCCGGGTTCCAGACCGCGTCGTCCACGCCGTTGAGGATGCCGCTCAGCACCGCCTGGCGCGCGCGCAGCACCCCGTCGAGCCCGCAACCCTGTTCGGGACCGGTGATCTCGCGGGCGTAGGTGGGGCTGACCGTTGTGATGGCGTCGCTGTACTGCAGCCCGGCCTTCATGAAGGACAGGTGGCCGTGGAATTCGAGCCCGTCGAGGTGGAACAGCGCGTCGGGCAGGCCCAGGGGGCCGCGCAGGGCAGCGTCGAACACGCCCTGGTAGGCCAGGTTGTGGATGGTGAAAACCGTGGCCGGCCGGCGCTGCCCGGAAGGGGGAAGCTGGTGCAGGTAGGCGAAGGCCAGGCCGGTGTGCCAGTCGTGGCCATGCACCACGTCGGGGCACCAGGTGGGGTCCAGACCGGTGCCGAGCAGGGCCGCGGCCCAGCCCAGCCAGGCGAACTGCTGCGCGCTGTCGGGCCAGGGCTGGCCGCTGGCGTCGAGGTAGGGGTTGCCGCCACGGTCGAACAGGCCGGGCGCGTGCAGCAGCAGCACCGGCTGGCCATTCGCGCCCATGCGCCCGGCCTGCAGCCAGGGCGCGGGGCCGGCCGCGGTGTCGGGCCGAGGACCCAGATCCCCGGGCAGGCCGGGCGCGCCGCCCGCGGGCACCAGCAGCGCCGGGCCTTCCGGCGTCACACCCGCCACGATGGACGGGAAGGCGGGCAGCAACAGGCGCACGTCGGCACCCGCGGCCGCCAGTGCCGGCGGCAGACCCGCACTCACATCGGCCAGCCCGCCGGTCTTGAGCAGCGGGTAGACCTCGGAGCAGACGTAGAGAACTTTGGGTGACTTCATGCCAGTTTTTCGAGCATGTCCCTGGTGACGAGCACCACGCCGCTGTCGGTGCGGAAGAAACGGCGCGCGTCCTCCGCGGCATCGAAGCCGATCTGCATGCTGTCGGGGATGACGCAGCCGTTGTCGATCACCACCTTGCGCAGCTGGCAGTTGCGGCCCACGTCGACTTCGGGCAGCAGCACCGCCTCCTCGACGCTGGCGTAGGAGTGCAGGCGGACCTTGGAGAACAGCACCGAGCGCCGCACGTGGGCGCCCGAGATGATGCAACCGCCCGAGACCAGCGAGTCCACCGCCATGCCGCGGCGGCCCTCGTCGTCGAAGACGAACTTGGCCGGCGCCAGCTGTTCCTGGTAGGTCCAGATCGGCCACTCGCGGTCGTACATGTCGAGCTCGGGGATCATGTTGGTGAGGTCGAGGTTGGCGGCCCAGTAGGCGTCCACCGTGCCGACGTCGCGCCAGTAGGCGGGTGCCTCGGGTGCGCTTTTCACGCAGGACATGCCGAACGGGTGCGCCACCGCCTCCCCGGCGGCCACCATGGCGGGGATCAGGTCCTTGCCGAAGTCGCGGCTGGAGCCCGCCGTCTCGGCGTCGGTCTTGAGGGCTTCGAAGAGGTGGTCCGCGTTGAACACATAGATGCCCATGCTGGCCAGGGCCACCCCGGGCTTGCCGGGCATCGACGGCGGCTGCGCCGGTTTTTCGAGGAATTCGACGATGCGGCGCTGGTCGTCGATGGCCATCACGCCAAAGGCGCTCGCTTCGGCCACCGGCACCTCGATGCAGCCCACCGTGCACTTCCGGCCCTGCGCCACGTGGTCGGCGATCAGCTCGGCGTAGTCCATCTTGTAGATGTGGTCGCCCGCGAGCACCAGGATGTATTCCGGCTTGTGGGCCCGGAGGATGTCCAGGTTCTGGTAGACCGCATCGGCCGTGCCGAGGTACCAGCTCTCGTCGCCCATGCGCTGCTGGGCCGGCAGCAGGTCGATGAATTCGTTGAACTCGTTGCGCAGGAAGCTCCAGCCGCGCTGCAGGTGGCGCAACAGGCTGTGCGACTTGTACTGCGTGAGCACGCCGATGCGCCGCACGCCGGAGTTCAGGCAGTTGGAGAGGGCGAAGTCGATGATGCGGAACTTGCCGCCGAAATAGACCGCCGGCTTGGCCCGGCGATCGGTCAGGGCATGCAGGCGCGAGCCGCGCCCGCCAGCGAGCACGAGGGCGATGGTGCGTTTGGCCAGTTGCTGGGGGTTGGGCTTTTCCATGCGTGTCTCCTGTGGTGTTGAAAGGCGGGGAAGTTCAGGTCAATACAGTGCGCCAGGCGCGTTGTGAGGGCAAGCCAGCGCCTCTCCGGCGAGCGTGTCCCACCCAAGGCACCCGAAGAACCGGCTTCGCCGGGCCAAAGGGTGCGTCCCCCTGGGGGGAAGCCGCGCAGCGGCGCAGGGGGGGTCATTCCAGCCTCCAGCGGCCGTGGGCGCGGGTCATGGCGGCCAGCCGCTCGGCGGGTTCGTGGTTCACCTGGCTCCAGTCGAAGCGCCACTCCCAGCAGCCGGTGGCGAGGCCGGGCGTGTTCATGCGGTGCCGGGTGCCCAGGCCCAGAACGTCCTGGAACGGTATCACCAGGGTGTTGGCGACCGACATGGACAAGGCGTTGATCAGGGTCCAGTTGGGCTCGGTGTCCACGCAGTGGCCCAGGTAGGCGCGGGCTGAGGTCTTTTCGCCGGCCATCGCGCTGTTCCACCAGCCCACGGTGGTTTCGTTGTCGTGCGTGCCGGTGTAGGCCACGGTGTGGCGTTCCAGGTTGTGCGGCAGGTAGGGGTTGGCCGGGCCGCTGCCAAAGGCGAACTGCAGGATGCGCATGCCCGGGAAGCCGCAGGCCTCGCGCAGCGCGGTCACTTCGGGCGTGATCAGGCCCAGATCTTCGGCAATGATGGGCAGCTGACCCAGCTCGTCCTCGATGGCCCTGAAGAACGCCAGCCCGGGGCCGGGTTGCCACTGGCCGGCCACGGCGGTGGGTTCGCTGGCCGGGATTTCCCAGTGCGCCTCGAAGCCGCGGAAGTGGTCCAGCCGCACCACGTCGACCTGCTGAAGCAGGTGGGCCAGCCGCTCTTTCCACCAGCGGTAACCGCGGTGTGCCATGGCTTCCCAGTTGTAGAGCGGGTTGCCCCAGCGCTGGCCGGTGGCGCTGAAATAGTCGGGTGGCACGCCGGCCACCACGGCGGGCTCCATCTGCTCGTCGAGCAGGAACTGGTCGGCGTGGGCCCAGACGTCGGCGCTGTGGTGCGCGACGAAGATCGGCGCGTCGCCCACCATCTGCACACCGCGTTCGCGCGCATAGCTGCGCAGGTTCTGCCACTGGACCCAGAAGCGCCACTGCACGAAGCGCCAGAAACCCAGTGCGTGCACCGACTGCTCACGCACCAGGTCCAGCGCGCTGGGCTCGCGCCGGGCCAGCGGCTCCGGCCAGAGCGACCAGGGGCCGCCATGGCGTTCGTCGAGCACCATGAAGAGGGCGTAGTCGTCGAGCCAATGGGCCTGTTCGGCGCAGAACGCGGCCAGGGCCTCGCGGCAGACATCGGTGGCGCGCTGGCTGAAGCCGTCCCAGGCCTTGCGCAGGCAGGCCATGCGGTAGGGCGCGACGCGTTCGAAATCGCAATGGTGGTGGTCAAAGCCCTTGCGCGCCATCCAGGGCAACCAGCCCAGGTGCACGAGGTCGTCCAGGTCCACCATCAGCGGACTGCCGGCGAAGGCCGAAACGCTCTGGTAGGGCGAGTTGCCCGGGCCGGCCGGCGAAAGCGGCAGGATCTGCCAGAGCGACTGACCGGCCGAGGCCAGCCAGTCGACAAAGTGGCGCGCGGCAGTGCCCAGGTCGCCCGAGCCGTGGGGGCCGGGCAGACTGGTGATGTGCAGCAGCACGCCGCAGCTGCGGCGCGCGAGGAGGTCGCTGGGGTGGTGGTTCATGGCGTGATGCGGTGGAGCTGTCATCCGCCTTGCAAACTCTGGACCAGCACGCAGACCCGGGGCTCGGCACAGTGCAGCGGGCCGCTGACGGGCTCGCCGGCGGCCCTGTTGAGGGCCACGAAGGCGCGGGCGCTGTCCAGCCGCAGCGACCAGTCGCCGGGGGGCAGGGCCATGGTGGTGCGGCCACGGCCTGCGTGCCAGAGCAGCAGCAGGCGTTCTGCGGGTGGCTGGCCGTCTTCGCCCACGGTGATCATCGCGCCGAGGGTGCAGTGCTGGCTGGTGTGCCAGGCGTCGTTGCGCATCGTTGCGCCATCGCCGTGCAGCCAGGTGATATCGGCCGGCCCACCGACTGTGAGCGGCTGACCCTTGAACCATTGCGCATGGCGCAGGCCAGGGTGCTGTCGGCGCAGCGCGGCGAGGCCCGACACGAAGTCGGTGAGCTCGCGGTCGGCCTGCGGCCAATCGAGCCAGGTGAGCGGGTTGTCCTGGCTGTAGCTGTTGTTGTTGCCCTGCTGGCTGTGGCCGAGTTCGTCGCCGGCCAGCAGCTGCGGTGTGCCCTGGGCGCAGAGGAGCGTGGCGAGCAGGGCGCGGCGCCAGAGACCGCGCCGGCGCTGCACCCGCGGGTCGTCGCTGGCGCCTTCGACGCCAGCGTTGGCGCTGAGGTTGTGGTTGTGGCCGTCGCGGTTGTCTTCCCCGTTGAGGGCATTGTGTTTGTGCGTGTAGGCGGTGAGGTCGGCCAGGGTGAAGCCGTCGTGCGCGGTGAGCAGGTTGACGCTGGCTTCGGGCCGTCGGCCCTGGTGGTTGAACGTGTCGCTGCTGGCGCAGATGCGGCTGGCGAACTCGCCCAGGGAGGCGTGGTGGCCGAGCCAGAAGGCGCGCACGCCGTCGCGGAAGCGGTCGTTCCACTCCAGCCAGCCGGGCGCAAAGCCGCCGCAGTGGTAGCCGTTGGGGCCGATGTCCCAGGGCTCGGCGATCAGGCGCACGCTGCGCAGCACCGGGTCTTGCTGCATGGCAGTGAGCAGCGGTGCGTGCGGGTGGAAGGCGTGACCGAGCGCGGCGACGCGACCGAGCGACACGGCGAGGTCGAAGCGGAACCCGTCCACACCGTAGGCCTGAACCCACCAGCGCAGGCTGTCCATGACCCACTGGGCCACGCGCGGCTCGCTCACGCTGAGGCTGTTGCCGCAGCCGCTGAAATTGTGCGGCACGCCGTGTTCGCCCATCGCATACCAGGCGTTCTGGCCGAGGCCGCGCCAGCTGAGCGTGGGGCCGTCGAGGTCGCTCTCGGCGGTGTGGTTGAACACCACGTCGAGCACGACCTCGATGCCGGCGCGGTGCAGCGCGTCCACCATCTGGCGGAACTCGGCGCGCAACGCCGTGGCCTGATCGGCGTTGGCCGGATCGTTACCGCCGGTGGCGGCCGCGTAGCCGGGTTCGGGCGCAAAGGCGTTGAGCGTGTTGTAACCCCAGTGGTTGACCAGACCGCGCGCCAGCAGGTGGCGCTCGCTGATGTGCTGGTGCACCGGCAGCAGGCAGACGGTGGTGATGCCCAGGCGCTGCAGGTGGGCGGTCACGGCCGGGTGGGCGAGTGCGGCGTAGCTGCCGCGCTGCGCTTCGGGCACCTCGGGGTGCCGCCGGGTCAGCGCCTTCACGTGGGCTTCGTAGATGAACACCCGCTCGCCGGCGATCACCGGGCGCGGCGCGATGGCGTGTCCGGCGTCGAGTTCGGCCTGGACATCCAGCACCACGCATTTCGGCATGGCCGCGGCATTGTCCTGCGGGTCGGGCTGGTGCTCAGCCCAGGGCTGGTCGGGTTTCAGCGGGTCGGCCACCGTGTGGCCGGCCTGCAGCGCCAGCCGTTCGGTACGGCCCACCAGGGCCAGGGCCCAGGGATCGAGCAGCAGCCGCGCCGGGTTGAAGCGGTGGCCGGCTTCCGGCGCCCAGGGGCCGTGCGCACGCAGGCCATACAGCTGGCCGGCGCTCAGGCCCGGCACGAAGGCCTGCCAGACGCCGTTGCCGGCATTGGCCAGCACGATGCGCTGTGTCTCCGGGCCGGTTGCGGTATCAAACAGGCACACCTCAAGGCCTTCGGCCTGCGGTGCCCAGACCGCGAAGCGCACGCCGCTGTGCCCGTTTTGCTCGTGCAGGTGCGCACCCCATGCCGGGGCGAGTTGGGTCGGGTTCATGTTCTCGTGGACTCAGGCTTCAGCCACAACACCGCCAGTGGCGGCAGCGTGAACGCCGCCGACCAGTGCTGGCCGTGCATGGGCACGTCTTCGGCCAGCACGTTGCCGTGGTTGCCCACGTTGCTGCCACCGTAGTGGGTCGAATCGGTGTTGAGCTGCTCTTGCCAGCGGCCGGCGTGGGGCAGGCCCACGCGGTAGCCGTGGCGCACCATGGGCGTGAGGTTGGCGATCACCACCACGGTGTCTTCGAGCTGCATGCCATAGCGCGCGAAGGCGAGCACCGAGTGTTCGGCATCGTCCACCACCAGCCACTGGAAGCTGTGCGGGTCGGTGTCGCGCGCGTGCAGCGCCGGTTGTGTGCGGTAAGCCTGGTTGAGGTCGCCCACCAGGCGCTGCACGCCGGCGTGGGCCGGGTCGCCCAGCAGGTGCCAGGGCAGTTCGCTGTCGTGGTCCCACTCGGTGGGCTGGGCCAGTTCGGCGCCCATGAAGAGCAGCTTCTTGCCGGGGTGCGCGTACATCCAGGCGTAGAGCGCGCGCAGGTTGGCGAGCTGCTGCCAGCGGTCGCCGGCCATCTTGCCGAGCAGCGAACCCTTGCCGTGCACCACTTCATCGTGTGAGAGTGGCAGGCAATAGTCTTCGCTCCAGGCGTACATCATCGCGAAGGTGAGCTTGTTGTGGTGCCAGCGGCGGTGCACCGGGTTCATCGAAAAATAGGCCAGGGTGTCGTGCATCCAGCCCATGTTCCATTTGTGGTCGAAGCCCAGGCCGCCTTCGGCCACGGCGCCGGTCACGCGCGGGAAGGCGGTGGATTCTTCGGCGATGGTGGTGGCCTGGGGGGCTTCGCGCTGCAGCACCTCGTGCACCTCGCGCAGGAAGGCGATGGCCTCGTAGTTCTCGCGTCCGCCGTCGCGGTTGGGCACCCACTCGCCGGCCGGGCGGCTGTAGTCGCGGTAGAGCATGGAGGCGACCGCATCCACGCGCAGGCCGTCGATGCCGTACTGCTCGACCCAGAACAGCGCGTTGCCGACCAGGAAGTTGCGCACCTCGAAGCGGCCGAAGTTGTAGATCAGCGTGTTCCAGTCGCGGTGGAAACCTTCTCGCGGGTCAGCGTGTTCGTACAGCGCCGTGCCGTCGAAGCGGGCCAGCGCGTGTTCGTCGGTGGGGAAGTGGGCGGGCACCCAGTCCAGGATGATCTTCAGGCCGGCGGCGTGTGCGGTGTCAACAAAGCGGCGGAACGCCTCGGGCGAGCCGTGGCGCGCGGTGGGCGAGTACAGGCCGGTGGGCTGGTAGCCCCAGGAGGCGTAGAACGGGTGTTCGCTGACGGGCAGCAGTTCCAGGTGGGTGAAGCCCAGGCCGGCGGCGTAGGGCACGAGGTGGGTGGCGAGGTCGTCCCAGGTCGGCAGGGTGTGCGGCCCCTCGGGGCGCTTCCACGAACCGGGGTGCACTTCGTAGATGGCCATGGGCACGGCGGGGCGGGTGTGGGTCGCGGCCGGCGCCGGTGCGGCCCGCAGCGGTTCGCACACGCGCGCGGCGTTGCCCGGGGGGAGCTCGGTTTCACGCGCGTAGGGGTCGGTCTTCATCACATGCCGGCCGTCGGCGCCCTGCACATCGAACTTGTACCAGGCGCCCACGCCGGCGCCGGGCACGAACAGCTCCCAGACGCCGCACTCGGGGCGAAACCGCATCGGCTGGGGCTGCCAGCCGTTGAAGTCACCGGTCAGGCCCACATGGCGCGCATGGGGCGCCCAGACCGCGAACGCGGCACCCGCCACGCCGTCCATCTCGGTGGTGTGGGCGCCCAGTTTCTGCCAGGGCCGCAGGTGTTTGCCCTCGGCCAGCAGCCAGGCGTCGGTCTCGCCGATCCAGAAGCTGGCGGGCGCGTCGGGAGGGGTGGGGGAGGTGGCTGGTGGGTTCATGGGGGCACGCTGTTGAGTCATTCTGGCACCGAAAGGGAACCCGCTGGTTACAGCCTGAGGCCATCGGGGCCTGCTCTTGGGCGGCTCGGAACGCCCGTGCGCCTCGGCGACAATGTCCGGATGATTCTGGACTCCCGATTTCTCACGCCCCGGCGCCTGCTCATGGCGTCCGTGGTGGTGGCGCTCATCACCATCACGCTCAAGACCCTGGCCTGGGTGGTCACCGATTCGGTGGGGCTGCTCTCGGACGCGATGGAGTCGCTGGTCAACCTGGCCAGCGCCATGTTCGGCCTCGTGATGGTGACCATCGCCGCCCGCCCGGCCGACGAAGACCACCCTTATGGTCACCACAAGGCCGAGTATTTTTCGTCCGGCTTCGAGGGCATCCTGATCATTGTGGCGGCGCTGGGCATCGTCTGGACGGCGGTGCACCGATTGCTCGACCCGCAACCCATCGAGCAGGTGGGCTGGGGTCTGGCGCTGTCGGTGGCCAGTTCGGCGCTCAACGGGCTGCTGGCCTGGGTGATGTTCCGTGCGGCGAAACAGCACCGGTCCATCGCACTGGAAGCCGATGCCAAACACCTGATCACCGACGTCTGGACCTCGGCCGGCGTGGTGGTCGGCATCGCGCTGGTGCACTTCACCGGCTGGCTCTGGCTCGATCCGGTGGTCGCCATCGGCGTGGCGCTGAACATCCTGAAGGAGGGTTTTCATCTGATGTGGCGTTCGTCGCAGGGGCTGATGGACGAAGCGGTGGAGCCCGAGGTCATGGCCACCATTCAGCAGACGCTCGATGGTTTCGCGAGCCAGCGCGACGAAGCGTCCATCATCCGTTTTGACCATGTCAGTACCCGCAAGGCCGGCCAGCGCCGCTTTGTGGACATGCACATGCACATGCCCGCGAGCTGGTCGCTGGGGCGGTCCGCGGCCGTTCGCGCCAGCGTCGAACAAGCGCTGATGAGCGCCGTGCCCGGCTTGCGCGCGTCGATCCAGTTGTTGCCCAGCGATGTGGAAGCCCACTTCGACGACCCCAAGGATTTGATTTGATCGCCCTGTTGCAACGCGTGAGCGAAGCCCGCGTGGTGATCGTGGGTGAAACGGTGGGCCAGATCGGCGCCGGACTGCTGGTGCTGGTGTGCGCCGAGCCGGACGACACCCCGGCCGTGGGTGACAAACTGCTGGCCAAGATCCTGAAGCTGCGCATTTTTTCCGACGATCAGGGCAAGATGAACCGCAGCCTGCAGGACGTGGGTGGTGGCCTGCTGATCGTGAGCCAGTTCACCCTGGCGGCCGACACCAAGAGTGGCAACCGGCCCGGTTTCTCCGCCGCCGCGCCGCCAGCCCTGGGCGAGGCGCTGTACGACCGCTTTGTCGAAGCGGCTCGGGCGCAGCACCCGGTGGTGCAGACCGGGCGGTTTGGCGCCGACATGCAGGTGCACCTGGTCAACGATGGCCCGGTGACGATTCCCTTGAACATGAACTGAATGGCATGCCCCTGATTTTTCATTCTTCCGCGAACCCCGTCGCTGCCGGCCATGTGCTGGGCGCTAGCCTGGTGGGGGAGCCCTGGAGCGGAGCAAGGCCGGACTGGCCCCTGCAGCCGCTGCGCGCGCCCCTGCTGGGCGCGGGCAGCACACCGTGGCACGAGGCCTGGCTGGTGGACAGTCCGCCCCTGGCGGGCGAGAGCGAGGGCATCCGCTGGCGGCGCCAGGGCGATCAGCTGTTTGGCGTGATCGAGATCGACGAAAGCCTCGACGTCGGCCTGCAGGCCGCCAGCGAAGCCGCGTATGCGCGCCTCTTTCGCCTGCTCGACGCGCAGGGCCTGCCGCACCTGTGGCGGCTCTGGAACTACATGGCCGACATCAACCAGGACCAACAGGGCCTGGAGCGTTACCGGCAGTTCAACCAGGGCCGCGCCCAGGCGTTCGAGGGCGCGTCGCGTTGCGTGGTGGGCCGGGTGCCGGCCGCCTGTGCCCTGGGGGTGCGCTCGGGCCCGTTGTCGGTGGCCTTTCTGGCCGGGTCCACGCCGGCCGTGCCGGTGGAGAACCCGCGCCAGGTCAGCGCCTTTCTCTATCCCGGCGAGTACGGGCCGCGCAGCCCGACTTTTTCACGCGCGGCCCTGGTCTATCCGCCGGGACAGGAACTGCTGTTCATTTCCGGCACGGCGAGCATCGTCGGGCACCAGAGCGTGCACCTGGGCGACGTGGTGGCGCAGACCCGCGAGAGCCTGGACAACATCGAGGCCGTGCTGGCCGAGGCGCGGCGCCTCAGCCCCCAGGGGGCTTTTGCGCTCGCCGACCTGAGCTACCGGGTCTACATCCGCCACGCGGCCGACCTGGGCGCGGTGAGGGCCGTGATGGCCGGGCGCGTGGCCGGTGCCGAAACCCTGTACCTGCAGGCCGACGTCTGCCGCAGCGAGTTGCTGGTGGAGATCGAGGCCCAGGGGCTGCGCGCCACTCAGGTCGCGTAAGGGTCGGGCTGCCCCAGCCCGGCCAGGATCGCCGTCTCGCGCGCTTCCATCGCTTCGGCGTCGGCCTCGCTGGTCTCGTGGTCCCAGCCCTGCGCGTGCAGGGTGCCGTGCACCAGCAGGTGGGCGTAGTGTTCGGCGAGCGGTTTCTTCAGCTCTTTCGCCTCGCGCGCCACCACCGGCGCGCAGAGCACCAGATCGGCCATCACCAGGGGGTCGGTTGCGTAGTCGAAGGTCAGCACGTTGGTGGCGTAGTCCTTGCCGCGGTAGTCGCGGTTCAGGGCCTGGCCTTCTTCGGCATCCACGATGCGCACGGTGATCTCGGCGTCGGCCTCCAGCGCGTGCCGGATGCAGCGGGCGACGGTGTGGCGCGGCAGCGCGGCGCGGTGGAGGGCGGCATCGGCCAGCGCGCCGAACTGCAGGGAAAGACTCAATGAGGGCAGGGCCATGGTGTGATCAGGTGGCTTTGCGGCGCACGCGCTTGGGCAGAGGTGGCAGCCGATCGTCGGCTTCGCTGCTGCGCGCGTCGTAGGCGTCCACGATGCGCGCGACCAGCGGGTGGCGCACCACGTCGGCGCTGCTCAGGCGCGTGATGGCAATGCCTTGCACGCGCTTGAGCACGCGTTCGGCGTCAATCAGGCCGCTGAGCTCGGTGCGCGGCAGGTCGATCTGGCTCACGTCGCCGGTGACCACGGCCTTGCTGCCGAAACCGATGCGGGTGAGGAACATCTTCATCTGCTCGACCGTGGTGTTCTGCGCCTCATCGAGGATCACGAAGGCGTGGTTGAGCGTGCGCCCGCGCATGAAGGCCAGCGGCGCGATCTCGATCTGCTGGCGTTCGAACGCCTTCTGCACCTTGTCGAAGCCCATCAGGTCGTGCAGCGCGTCGTACAGCGGGCGCAGGTACGGGTCCACCTTCTGGCCCAGATCGCCGGGCAGGAAGCCGAGCTTTTCGCCCGCTTCCACCGCCGGGCGGGTGAGCACGATGCGCTGCACCGCGCTGCGCTCCAGCGCGTCCACGGCGCAGGCCACGGCCAGGTAGGTCTTGCCGGTGCCGGCCGGGCCGATGCCGAAGGTGATGTCGTGCGTGGCCATGTTCTCCAGGTAGCGCGTCTGGGCCGGCGTGCGTCCGCGCACCTCGCCGCGCCGCGTCTGCATCGCCAGCGCACCGTCGCCCGGCTCGGCCAGCGCCGTGTCGCCGCTCAGCATCAGCTGCACGGTTTCGGCCGGGATCGGCTTCTTCGCCATCTCGTACAGCGCCTGCAGGGTCTCCAGCGCCTGGTTGGCCTTGGCCTTGGGGCCTTCGATGCGGAACTGCTCGAAGCGGTGCGCCACCTTGACCTGCAGGCCCGCCTCGATGCTGCGGATGTGGCTGTCCATGGGCCCGCAGAGGTGACCCATGCGCAGGTTGTCGGGCGGGGAGAAGGTGTGGCGGAGGATCAAACCGATAATCCAGAATAATGTGAGCCCCCTGACTTGGCTGCGCCAGGCCCCCCGAGGGGGGCGGTCGTTCTTGGGGCGGCCCGGCGAACGACCATCTGTGGAAAGAGACCCCAATGATAGGCAAATTGACCGGCACGCTGCTGGAGAAAAATCCGCCCCAGATCCTGATCGACTGCCACGGCGTCGGTTACGAGGTGGACGTGCCGATGAGCACCTTCTACAACCTGCCCGCGCTGGGTGAAAAAGTGGCGCTGCTCACGCACTTCGTGGTGCGCGAAGACGCACAACTGCTCTACGGCTTTGGCAGCGCTGCGGAGCGCGAGGCGTTCCGCCAGCTGGTCAAGATCAGCGGCATCGGCCCGCGCACGGCGCTCTCGGTGCTCTCGGGTCTCTCGGTGGCCGAACTGGCGCAGGCCGTGACTGCCCAGGAACCGGGGCGCATCGTCAAGGTGCCGGGCATCGGCAAGAAGACCGCCGAGCGCCTGCTGCTCGAACTCAAGGGCAAGCTCGGCGCCGATCTCAACCTGCCCGGCGCCGGCCTGGCGCACAGCGACGCGCAGAGCGACATCCAGCAGGCGCTGATGGCGCTGGGCTACAACGAGAAGGACGCGGCGGCCGCGCTGAAAGCCCTGCCGGCGGATGTGGGGGTGAGCGAAGGCATCAAGCTGGCGCTGAAGGCACTGGCGAAGTGAGGGACGGTTTCATACCTCCGGTGCAACAGGCGGGATAAAAAACCGCCGCGATGCCCGGTGGGCCGTCGGCGCAATTCGTTGGTTTGTTCGGCCTCGCCTTAAGGTTGTTTAAGCTTGAATCAGTAGACTGGATTCATGCCCAACTGCGCGTTCCACTGCAGACTGTCTTTGGTGGTTTGCACCAAAAATGAACAGGCCAACACCGATTCGTTGGCGCTGTTGGGCGAGAACGAAACGGAACCTCATGAACCTGTTCTGGGATTCTGAGGCGTCCGGCCGGCGTCTGCTGTGGCTGAGCTGGCTGGTGCTGGCGGTGCTCGCTGCCATGGTCCTGTTGACGAGGACCCTGACCCCGATTGATGAGACGCGCTACGTGGGTGCGGCGTGGGAGATGTGGCTGCGCGGCGATTTCCTGGTGCCGTTCAAGAATGGCGAGCCTTACAGCCACAAACCCCCGTTCTTCTTCTGGATGTTCCACGTCGGCTGGGCGTTGTTTGGCGTCAACGAATGGTGGCCACGCCTGGTGGCTCCCCTGTTCTCGGCCGGGGCATCGGGTCTGGTGTTCCTGCTGGCGCGCCGGCTGTGGCCACAGCAGCCCGCCACAGCCGGCTTGTCTGCACTGATGCTGACCACCAGCTTGTGGTGGATGCTGTTCTCCACCACCACCATGTTCGATGTGCTGCTGGCGTTCTGGGTGCTGGTGGGCATGCACGGCGTGCTGGCGGCGGCCGATGGCCGGCGCTGGGGCTTTGCCGGGCTGGGGGTGGCGATCGGGATGGGGGCGCTGACCAAGGGGCCGGTGATCCTGCTGCACCTCTTGCCCATCACGCTGTTGGCGCCGTGGTGGAACCCCGGTCTGCCCCGGCGGCGCTGGTTCGGTGGTGTGGTGCTGGCGCTGCTGTTGGGTGTGGTCATCGCACTGGCTTGGGCCATTCCGGCGGGCCTGTCGGGCGGGGAGGCCTACCGCAACGCCATTTTCTGGGGCCAGACCGCCAACCGCATGGTCGCGTCTTTCGCGCACAAGCAGCCCATCTGGTGGTACCTGCCGATGTTGCCGCTGCTGCTGTTCCCCTGGTTCGTCTGGCCCGACCTGTGGCGCGCGCTGGCCGGGCTGAAGCGCGAAGGGCTGGACCGCGGCGCACGTTTTTGCCTGGCCTGGCTGCTGCCGGTGCTCATCGCCTTTTCCCTCGTCAGTGGCAAGCAGCAGCATTACCTGATTCCGCTGTTTCCGGCGTTCGCCATGCTGGCCGCGCGGGGTCTGGTCGCGCGACCAGCGCGCCGGGTGGTGCTGCCTGTGCTGTTGGTCGCGCTCCTGGGCGTGCTGCTGGCGCTGGCCGGCGCCGGCGTTTTCAGGGCACGGTTGGACGGGTTGGCGGCTCTGCCGCTGGTCTGGCCGGGGGTGCTGATCGGTGTGGCTGCGCTGGTCGCCTGGCAGGCGGTGCGGCGCGGATGTCAGCCAACCGTTGCGCTCGCGCTCCTGAGCGCCCTTGCGCTTTCCCTCACGCTGATCTCGGCACAGCCCGCCATCGAACCGCTGTACGACATCAAGCCCATGGCGCAGGCGATTCGCAAGGTCCAGCAACAGGGCGCAACGGTGGTGAATCTGCAGGGCTACCACGCGCAATACCAGTTCCTGGGTCGTCTGGAGGCGCCCTTGGTCGAGCTGGGTGACAACCCGGCGCAGCAACTGGCCTGGCTGAAGGGGCATCCCGATGCGTACGTGGTCGTGTATTTCCGCGACGCGCATGTCCTGAACACGATTCCAGCGCTGCACCAGCAGATCTACCGGGGCGGTGCCGTTGCTTTGGTGTCGGCGCAAGAGGCTGCCACACTGCTCGGCGCCGAGGGTGGGCAGCGGCATGCGTTGATGCGCTGACGCCGCTGGTGAAGCAGGCCCGCACAGCCGCAGCGCCCTGGTCCTCGGCGGCAAGGCGAGGGACGCTGGGGGACCAGTTCAGATCCGCCGCCGGGCCGCCCCAAGGCGGATCAGCCCCCTTGGGGGCAGCGACCCGCGCAGCGGTGGAGCGTGGGGGGAATAACTTTACTGAGCGTCCCGCACCACCCGCCCGTTGAGCGCCTGTACCGGCCGGGCGTTCATCGGGAACAGCCGGGCAAACAGTTTCAATTGATCGCGGCTCACGGTCATGGGCTGTTTGAGCACCATCCACAACACGCCTTCGGTGCAGGGCGGTGTGGTGAGTGAACCCATGAACTGGTAGTAACGCTGGTCCTGCGGCAGCAGTTCCTTCATGTCGATCAGGCCGGGGGGCAGGGGCACGCGGTCGCCGGTATCCAGCGGCATGTGGGTCCAGACCTTGTGCACCAGATCGTTGGCGGCGCCCGGGTCGATCAGCACCGCCACCACGGCGAGCTGGCCCTGGTCGTTCTTGTGCACCAGGTGCGCGACCATGGCAAAACCCTTGTAGTTCACCTTTTCCTCCGCCGGGTGGTGGAAGTGGAACTGCAGCAGCTGGTAGGTGGAGCCGCGCACGGTCAGCGTGTTGCCACCATCCAGGTCGACCTGGATGGTGTGGCCGTTGTGGACCACGCTGCCGCCGCTGGGCTGGTGGTTGAAGACCAGTGGTTCGGCGGGGCCTTGCAGGGCGCCGGCTTCGTCGATGTGCACCGGTGACTGGCGCTGGCCCGTGGCGCAGGCGCCGAATTCGGGTTTCATCTCGGCCCAGTGTTCGGGGCCTTGTGGGCCCGCGTAGCTCCAGTGGGCCTCGTGTCCGCCCGCGGCGGGCGCATGGGCCGATGGCGCTGGCGCCTTGTGCTTGCGGGGCTTTGCATGGGCTGTTGCGCTGTTTGCCGCGGCGGTCTGTGGTGCAGGACCCTTGGAATCGCCGACGATGAGGTGCACCTTGTTCGGGCCTTGCCGGCTTTCGATGGCGGCCTTGATCCGGTCGATCACCGCCTGGGGGTTGCCGGATGCCGGCGGAGCCGCGTGGGCCGGTGCCACCGGTGGGGTGCTGGCGGGGGGGTGCGACGGGGCCGGATCGGTGGCCATCGCGGTTGCAGCGCCGCAGGCGCAGAGGGCGGCGAGCAGGGCGCGCAAGGCGGTGGCGGGTGCGGGACGGTGGGGCATGGCAGGGTGGACCGGGGTGACCGGGCCGCAGGCGTTGGGAGCGTTCCCTGCTGTATCGGCCGCGCCGCGGCCCGACTTGAGTCAACGGGCTGGCCTGTATAGTCAGTGGCCGTTGTCCCGCCATCCCATCGCCGCCCCGCCGTGACCATCCAGACCGACGATTTCGCTCCCACGCCGCGCGTGGTCTCCGCTGCTCCGGTTTCGCCGAAGGAAGAGGCGATCGAGCGCGCGCTGCGGCCCAAGTTGCTGGACGAATACGTGGGCCAGCAGAAGGTGCGCGAACAGCTGGAAATCTTCATCGGCGCGGCCAGGAAACGCAACGAGGCGCTGGACCACGTGTTGCTGTTTGGCCCGCCGGGGCTGGGCAAGACGACGCTCAGCCACATCATCGCGCAGGAGCTCGGCGTGAACCTGCGCCAGACCAGCGGGCCGGTGCTGGAAAAGCCCAAGGATCTGGCGGCGCTGCTGACCAACCTCGAAGCCAACGACGTGTTGTTCATCGACGAGATCCACCGGCTCAGCCCGGTCGTCGAAGAAATCCTCTACCCGGCGCTGGAGGACTACCAGATCGACATCATGATCGGCGAAGGCCCCGCCGCGCGCAGCATCAAGCTGGACCTGCAACCGTTCACGCTTGTCGGTGCCACCACGCGCGCGGGCATGCTGACCAACCCGCTGCGCGACCGCTTCGGCATCGTGGCGCGGCTGGAGTTCTACACCGCCGAGGAACTGGGGCGCATCGTCAAACGCAGTGCGGGCTTGCTGAACGCGCCGATGGACCCCGAGGGCGGCTTCGAGATCGCGCGCCGCTCGCGCGGCACGCCGCGCATCGCCAACCGGCTGCTGCGCCGCGTGCGCGACTACGCCGAGGTGAAGGGCACGGGCCGCATCACCACCGACATCGCCAACCGCGCGCTGGCCATGCTCGATGTGGACCCGGAAGGCTTTGACCTGATGGACCGCAAGCTGCTCGAAGCCGTGATCCACCGCTTTGACGGCGGGCCGGTGGGGCTGGACAACATCGCCGCCAGCATCGGCGAGGAGCGCGACACCATCGAAGACGTGATCGAGCCCTACCTGATCCAGCAGGGTTTCCTGCAGCGCACGCCGCGCGGGCGCATCGCCACGCTGGCGGCCTACCGGCACCTGGGTGTGGCGCCACCGCAGTCGGGCGATCTCCTGTTCCCGGACGCGAGCTGACGTGCCAGCCGGTGTGGACCACGCCAACGGGATGCCGTCCGGCACCGAAGCGCTGTTCCGCGCCGCGCTGGGTCCGTCTGCCGCCCGTGTCTACCTGCCCATCCTGGCGCGATTCGAAGAACGGGGGCGCTCGGGGCTGGTCTGGAGCCCGCGCGCGGCGCTGGGCAACCTGGCCTGGCTGGTGTACTGGCGCCTGTGGGACGCCGTGCTGGTCCAGTCCATCCTGACGGTCGCCGGGGCGGGTGCGCTGGGCGGGCTCTGGGCGCGTGCGGACGGTGTGCCGATGGGCGTGCGGTTCGGGATGGCTGTGGCGGTTGGTGTGCTGTGGTTCGCCGTGCCGGGACTGTGGGGTGTGGCCTGGCTGCATGGTGGCTTGCGCCAGCGCACGGTGGTCGCCGTGGAGGAGGCCGGTACTTTCAAGGAGGCCCTGGAACACCTGGAGCGTTCGGTGTTTGTGTGGCGTCCCAGGGGATATCTGCTCTCAGCGCTGGCGGCACTCTCGGTGGTGCTGCTGGTCTGGGGGGCCGGGCAGCTGTGGCGCGGGACGGCGGAGTCCGGTGAGCCAGCCAGCGCAGCGTTGCTTCGGCGGACACCGCCGCCGTCCATCAGCCCGGTCGCCACGCCCACGCCCACGCCCACGCCAGCGCCAGCGCCAGCGCCCGAGCAGACCGCCGCGTCGCCGGTGGTGGACAAGCGCGTGCCCGTGATCGAAAGCCCTGCGACCGAGCCGGCTGCGGAGCGGGTTTTGCCCGATCCCGATCTGTCGGGCGTTCGCCTCCGTGTAAAGGGTTTCGGGGTCAGCGTCGGCCTGTTTTCCGTGGTGGCCAACGCCGAACGGGCGAAGGCACGGCTGTCCGAAGCGGGCCTGCCGGTGCTGGACGACCTGGTCGAGTCGGCACGCGGGCCTCTCACCCGCGTTCGTGTGGGGCCGTTCGAACGTCGCGAGCAGGCCGAGGCGGCTGCGCAGAAGGTGCGGGCGCTGGGCTTGGAGGCCCGGGTCTACGCCCCCTGAATTGAAGCACCCGCAGCGCTTTGCGCGACCCCTTCAAGGGGGCGGCGCTGGCCGTCCGGCAAAGCCGGCCCGGCGGTGCACTGGGCTGCACCGTTTCAAGCGTCGGAGTGTCGCTCCTGTGCCCTGAGTCGCGGATAGCGATGGGCCTTCAAAGCGATGGCGGCGCCGCGCAGCACCCCCATCACCATCAGGCACTGCGCCGCGTAGTAGCTGCCCAGCACCCAGAAGGCCGACATCGGTAGCGGGCTCACGAAGCGGTTGATCGCCAGCAGCGCGTCGCTGAGCATGAAACAGGCGGCGCCCGCGGCCACCACCATGGACGGGCCGTCGCGCTGCACGCTGGCGCGGCCCAGGGCCTGTGCCGCCATCAGGCCGATCGCCAGCACATAAGCCGCCACGGGCCCGCGCAGACCGGGCGGCAGGCCACCGGACCAGAGCACGGCGTACATGCCCAGTCCGACCGCCGCCACGCCCCATGCGGCCGACCGGTTCGCCAGCCAGGGCACGCCCTGGCGGAACAGCGCGATGTAGGCGATGTGCGCCAGCAGGAAGGCCGCCAACCCGGGGATGAACAGGCCGTCGAGCATCAGGAACACATCGCCCGCGAGCGAGGCGGCGAGGGCCGCGAGCAACCAGGGCGCGCCGCGCAGGCCGTCGGCGCAGGAGCGTTTCGCTGCAAACACCACCGCCAGGGCCACGACCATGGTCAGCGGCTTGAAGACGAGGTGCGCCGCCGTCCAGCCGGTGGTGGCGCTGGCCATCGACAGCGCGGCGCATTCGATCAGCAGCACCTCGCCCCGGGTGATGCGGCCCTGCAGCAGGGCGCCCACGGCCCACAGGCCAGCCAACAAGGCGGTGAACCACGCGAGGTTGTGCGACAGCGCGGCGGTGTCGGCGCGCCAGAGAAAGGCCACCACGCCGCCCAGCAGCAGCACGAACTGCAGCGCGGCGAACCACATCACCGTGCGCGCGACGGGTGGTGCGTAGGTTCGCTGTGTGGTGATGTCGAAAGGCGGCTTCGGGAACGCCGCCGCCACGTCGGCCGGCCGCCAGCCCGGCGGCTTGAACCACACGCGCAGCTTGTCGGCCCAGTTCTCCGCTCGCCAGCTGTCGCGCGCCAGCGCCCAGTACACCTCGGCGTTGGCCCACAGCGGGTCCCAGCTGTTGAGCGGACTGCGCGTGCCGTAGACGCAGGGCTCGCGCGGGTCCTCGGGCTCGAAGCTGCCGAACAGGTGGTCCCAGAGCATCAGGATGCCGCCGTAGTTCTTGTCCACGTAGCGGTCGTTCACCGCGTGGTGCACGCGGTGGTTGGACGGCGAGGCGAACCAGCGGTCGAAGCGGCCCAGGCTTCCGATCTGTTCGGTGTGGATCCAGAACTGGTAGAGCAGGTCGATCAGTGCGACCACGGCGAACACCAGGGGTGGCACACCCGCCAGCGCCATCGGCAGGTAGAACACCCAGCCCAGCAGCGGGTAGCTGCTCGGCTGGCGCAGCGCGGTGGAGAGGTTGTAGTCCTGGCTCTGGTGGTGGACCACGTGCGCGGCCCAGAAGAGGCCCACCGTGTGGCCGAGGCGGTGGTTCCAGTAGTAGAGGAAGTCGTAGAACAGCAGCGCCAGCAGCCAGCCCGGCACGGTGGTCCAGAAACCGGTGTCGGGCAGCAGCGAGAGCTGGCTGAACACCGCCGTGTAGATGCCGATCTTCAGCAGCGGCACAAACACCACGCTGGCCTGGCTCAGCATGCCCAGCGAGATGCTGCTCAGGGCGTCGTCGAAGCGGTAGGTGTTGCGGCCCCGGCGCAGGCCGACGACGAATTCGATGGCGATGAGGGCCAGAAAGACCGGGGTGGCGAGGACGATGATCTGGCTGGGCGACATGCCCGCCATTCTGGTGGGGTTCAGCCCAGGGCTGCTCTGGCATCAACCCTGATCAGGCGTTCCACCCGTCCGGCCGCCAGACCGCCGACCACACCGAAGGCGAAGTCGTGCAGGTTCACCGTGGGGTCGCAGTGGCCCGGGATCAGCCACACGGTTTCGCCCAGTGCGGGCAGGGCCGTGCCGGGCGCGGCGGCGCGCAGGATGCCGTGTTCGTCGCCGCCGTTGGCGAACACCAGGCCGCTGGGCCAGGCCACCGTCGGCAGGCCGCTGTCGATGGCGTGGCTCTTGTGGCCGGCGTCGCAGACCGCGTGGTCTTCGCTGCGGCTCATGATCTGGCTCTTGACGTACAGCGCGTGCTCGAACGCCGGGGCCTCGGGGTCGGCCTGGTTGCCCGCGTAGTCGGCGTCCATGAACAGGTAGGACCCGGCCTGCAGCTCGCCCCAGACGCCGCTGGCGGCCTCCAGCACGAAGCTGCCGGTGCCCGCGCCCGTGACCAGCGGCACGCTGAAACCCGCCGCGGCCAGTGCATCGCGGGTGCGGACCACCGCCTGCGTGGCGCCCTCGATGGCGACGCGGCGTTCGGCCGGCGTGCGCTGGTGCTGGGCGCTGCCGTGGTAGGCCTGCAGACCGGCGAAACGCAGGGTGGGGTGCTGCGCGATCTGCCGCGCCAGCGCCACCGCGGCCTCGCCCGGTGTCACGCCACAGCGGCCCTGGCCGACGTCGATTTCGATGAACACGTCGATGGCGTTCGGCGCATGCACACCCGCTGCATCCAGCGCCTGCGCCAGGCGCGTGAGGCCCAGGGCGCTGTCCACCGCGATGGCGAAGCGCGTGGGCAGGTCGCGCAGCGCCACCGCCAGCCGCGCCAGCTTGGCTGGCGCGATCACCTCGTTGCTGATGAAGATGTCGTGCACGCCGGCATGGGCCAGGGCCAGCGCCTCGTCGGTCTTCTGCACGCACACGCCGACGGCGCCGTGCGCCACCTGCCGCTTCGCCAGTTCGGCGCTCTTGTGCATCTTGGCGTGCGGCCGCAGGCGCAGACCATGCCCGGACGCGAAGGCCGCCATGCGCGCCAGGTTGCGCTCCATGGCATCAAGGTCGATCACCAGCGCTGGCGTGTCGATGGCCGCCACGCCCTGGCCCACGCTGGCCTGGGCCTGCTCAAGCCGTCTGTTCATCGAGCGCGCCGTTGCCGGTGTTCAGGTGCCCGGTGTCGGCCCAGCCCACCAGGCCCAGGCCCTCGGGGGTCCAGAGCAGCCGGTTGATGGCGGTGTTGGTCAGTTCCCAGCTGCGCGGTGCCTGCAGTTCCAGCCGGGTGGCGGCGCGGTAGAGGATGTCGAGCACGCCGCCGTGCACCGCCACGAGGATCTGCTCGCCGGGGTGGCGCGCGGCCAGCTCGTTCACCGCGCGCACCACGCGGTCCTGCAGCTGCAGCAGCGACTCGCCGCCGGGCGGCGCGAAGTCGGGCACGCGCTTGCGCCAGGCGGTGGATTCTTCCGGGTAGCGCGCTTCGAGCTCGGCCCAGGTGTGGCCCTCGAAGCGGCCGAAGCAGCGCTCGCGCAGACCGGCGTGCGTGTGCACCGGCTTGTCGTGCCGGCGCGCGACGGCCTGCGCGGTTTCCAGCGCCCGGCTGAGATCGCTGGCGTAGAACGCGTCAATGGGTTCGTCGGCCAGCGCCTGCGCGAGCTGGGCCGCCTGCCAGCGACCGTGTTCGTTGAGGTCGATGTCGGTGTGGCCCTGGATGCGGGTGTCGCGGTTCCATTCGGTTTCGCCGTGGCGCACGGCGAGGATGCGGGTGACTTGCAAGGGAGAACCTGTCAAAAGCAGCGGAATTGGCCTGCACTTTAGCTGTTCACCCGGGATCTGACCACCCGGCAGCGCGAGCGCTGGCGGGATGTTTCGCCCAGAATACGGACATGTTCTCCTCCGCGCCGGCACCGACACCGGATTTCTTTTCGCTGTTCCAGTTCCTGCCCATCGGTGCCTACCGAAGTTCGGCGGCGGGCGAGATGCTGCGGGCCAACCCGGCGCTGGTGCGCATCAACGGCTATGAAGAAGAAAGCACCATGCTGATCGATGTGAACCGGGCCCACAGCGACTGGTATGTGAGGCCGGGGCAGCGTGCACATTTTCAAGCGCTGCTGGCGCGCGACGGGTACGTGCGCGGCCTGGTCTCGGAGGTGGTGCGCCACACTGACGGGGAGCGCCTGTGGATCAATGAAAACGCCCACGCCGTGCGTGATGCGGCGGGCGCGGTGCTCTACTACGAAGGCACCGTGGAGGACATCACCGAAGGGGTGCGGGCGCAGGAGGCACTGGCCCGCAGCGAAGAACGCCTTCGCCTGCTGACCACCCAGATTCCCGGCATGGTGTTCGTGGTGCAAGTGCCCGACGAGGGCGAACCTGCGTACCGTTTCGTCAGCGCCGGGGTGCAGCAGATCTACGGCCTCACGCCCGAGGAGGTGCTTCGCGATCCAAACGTGCTCTCGCGCTACCGCCACCCCGACGACGCCGCCCGGTTTGCCGAACACATCCGCCGCATCCACGCCGGGCTGCCGGACATCGGGTTCGAGTACCGCATCGTCCTGCCCGGTGGCATCGTTCGCTGGCTGTACCGGCGCTCGGACACGGTGGCGCACGAAGAAGGGGGGCAGGTGCGGGTGGGGCTGCTGCTCGACATCACCGACCGCAAGCAGGCCGAGATCGCACTGTACGAAAGCGAGGCGCTGTGGAAGCTCGCGCTGGACAGCGCGGGCGATGGCGTGTGGGACTGGAACATCGTCACCGGAGAGGAGTACGTGTCGCCGCGCATCAAGGCCATGTACGGGTACGCGGACGACGAGCTGCTCCGCGGGGCACACGAGCTGGATGAACGCACCCACCCGGAAGACGTGCCGCATATGCTGGCCGACCGTGCCGCCCACTTCGACGGGCGCATGCCGGTCTACCGCAACGAACACCGGATCCGCTGCAAGGACGGCAGCTGGAAGTGGGTGCTCTCGCGCGGCATGGTGATCGCCCGCGACGACCAGGGTCGGCCGCTGCGCATGGTGGGCACGCACACCGACATCTCCGAGCTCAAGGCCGCCGAGGCCCATCAGCGTGCGCTGGAAACGCAGCTGCGCGAATCGCAGAAGATGGAAGCCATCGGCACGCTGGCCGGCGGAGTGGCGCACGATTTCAACAACCTGCTGGCCGCCATCCTGGGCAATTTGTCGCTCGCACGCGAAGACGTGGGGCCGGACCACCTGGCGCAGGAAAGCCTGACCGAAATCAGCCGTGCCGCGATCCGTGCGCGCCAGCTGGTGCAGCAGATCCTCGCCTTCAGCCGGCGCCAGACGCAGGCCATGCAGATGCAACCGCTCACACCGCTGTTGCAGGAAGCGCTGGGCCTGCTGCGCTCACTGCTGCCCGCCGGCGTGCGCATGGACACGCGGCTGCCCGAGGCATCGCTCATGGTGCTGGCGGATGCCACGCAGGTGCAACAGGTGCTGATCAACCTCTGCACCAACGCCTGGCAGGCGCTCGAAGGACGCCCCGGCGACATCTTCGTGGCGCTGGAAGTCCGACAGGTGGACGCGGCGCAGGCGCTGCTGCTGGGTGATCTGCCGCCGGGAGCCTATGCGTGTCTGAGCGTCACGGACAACGGCCCGGGCATGAGCGCCGAGACCCGGCGACGCCTGTTCGAACCCTTTTTCACCACCAAGCCGCCGGGGGCCGGCACGGGGCTGGGCCTGGCGGTGGTGCACGGGATCGTCAAGGCGCACCGGGGCGCGATCGCGGTGCACAGTCGGCCTGGCGCCGACACGCGCTTTGACATCTACCTGCCGCTGGCCGGGGAGACCGGGACGCCGCCGCCTGAACGGTTGCCGGTGCCAGAGGCGCCGGTGTCCGACGCCTGCGGGCGCCATGTGGTCTACATCGACGACTACGAGGCCATGGTGTTTCTGGTCGGGCGGTTGTTGCGCAAGCAGGGGTTCCGTGTCAGCACCTTTGAGTCGGGCGAGGCGGCACTGGACTGGCTGCGCACGCACGAGGACCCGCTCGACCTCGTGGTGACCGATCAGAACATGCCCGGCCTGTCGGGCGTGGAGGTGGCGCGGGCCATCCGTCGCCTGCGCCCGGACCAGCGCATCGCCATCGTCTCGGGGCATGTCAGCGACGAACTGCTGGTCGAGGCCGCCGCGGCGGGCGTGAACGACGTGCTGGGCAAACAGGACAGCATGGAAGCGCTGGGCGCGGCCATCCGTCAGTTGCTGGAATCGCGCTAGAGCGCAACACCACCCCACCAGGGATTCAAGTAAGTGCCGGGCCGCGGCCCGCGTAACGGTGGAGCCCCGGATTCACCCCGCAGGGTGAATCCGCAAGGGGACATCGTTCTTCAGCGCGGCAGGTCGACGTTCACCTGCCGGGTTCCGGCGGGTGGCGTGGGAAAGCCCTGCAAGGCCGCGTCGAGCATGGCGCGCCAGAGTTCGGGTGAACTGTTCCAGCGGCCGTCGTGCGCGGCATGGGTTTCGTAGACCACCTCGCCGCTGCCGGCCTGGCGGATCAGCAGCGACACCTTGCGCTGGTAGTAGGGCCAGTCCATGGGCATGAACATCGGTGTCCAGATCACGTGGCCGCTGCCGGTGACCACGTAGTCCCGCCCCATCAGGCCGAAGCCGCCCCAGCGGCGGTCCCACGGGGACTCCCAGGGCGCGTACGGCAGTCGCAGCGTGGCGGCACCGACCTGCACCGTCCAGCGGGCTGGTGCGCCGGGTTCGGCCAGCTGCCAGCCGACCTGGCCCAGGGCCGCGCGCGCGAGTTGCTCCAGCTGGTCCTGGTCTGCAGCGGCCTGGCCCCGCGTCTGGGAGGGCAGGCGGTCGAAGCGGTAGCTCTGGGGCGCTGTGGGCACCGCAGCCGGCGCCTGGCCGGTGACGGTGGCTTCGCTCCAGCGGGGGAAACTCTCCACCGCGTTGTCCACCCGGTAGACGCTGGCACAGCCGCCGAGCGCGAGCACGCTCAGGGCGGCCAGCAGGCCGCGCCAGTGCAACGCAATGCGCTGTGGGACGGGGAGGTGGGTGAGGTGCATGGGCACGTCTCCTGTGCTGTGGGTTGCGCCGCGTCCGCGCGGGGCCAAGCCTGCAGTTTCAGTGCCTGGCGATGGGTATGACCGCGCGGGCCGGCACTTCGTTCCCGGTTTCTTCGTCGGGCATGGGCGGAACGGGGTCCGGCAAGGGCTCTTCGTCAAACGCCCTGTCGCCGTCTTCGCTGGCCTCGCCGGTGACTTCGATGCTTTCGAAGGGGAACAGCTTGCGGTCCATCAAATGGCTGGGCACCACGTTCTGCAGCGCGGTGAGCATGTTCTCCAGCCGGCCGGGAAACCGCTTGTCCCAGTCGCGCAGCATGTTGCCCACCTGCTTGCGCTGCAGGTTTTCCTGGCTGCCGCAGAGCGTGCAGGGAATGATGGGGAACTGCTTGACCTCGGCCCAGCGGATCAGGTCCTTCTCGGTCACGTAGGCCAGCGGGCGGATCACCATGAACTCGCCGTTGTCGCTCACCAGCTTGGCCGGCATGCCCTTGAGCTTGCCGCCGAAGAACATGTTGAGCAACAGCGTCTGCAGCATGTCGTCGCGGTGGTGGCCGAGCGCGATCTTGGTCGCGCCCAGCTCCTTGGCCACGCGGTACAGGATGCCGCGGCGCAGCCGGCTGCACAGGCTGCACATGGTCTTGCCTTCGGGGATCACCTTCTTGACGATGGAGTACGTGTCCTGGGTCTCGATGTGGTGCTTCACGCCGAGTTTGGCCAGGTACTCGGGCAGGATGTGGTCGGGGAACCCGGGCTGCTTCTGGTCCAGGTTGACGGCGATGATTTCAAAGTTGATGGGCGCGCGCGCCTGCAGCTTCAGCAGGATGTCGAGCAGGCCATAGCTGTCCTTGCCCCCCGAGACGCAGACCATCACGCGGTCGCCCTCTTCGATCATGTTGAAGTCCACGATGGCACGGCCGACCTCGCGGCACAGGCGCTTTTCCAGCTTGTGGTTCTCGCGGTGCTGTTTGCTGGCGGCGCCGTGTGGGGTCGCCGGGGGCATGTCGTCGACAAGGGGTTCGACCCAGGCGTCGGGGAGGAGCGTGTGGTTCATGGTGTGGTGGCCAGCTCTGGGGCTGGCGGAATAAACGGGGGGCTGGTGTGGGCAGGCCGGAGCGGCCGGCACCCGCTCCTGGCGAATGTGTCACCGCGAATCGTACCGGTTGCGGGCGGGGCCGTGCGGGCTCCGCCCGAGTTCCCGCGAAAGCCGTGCACCGGGAGCGTTTTCGAAGTCGTTCGCGATCGTGACCGCCCCGACGGTCCCACCCTGGCCGGTGCCCTCGTCGTGCGGTATCAGCGGTTGGGTACCGGCCAGGTGTTGCAGGGGCCCGGGGGCGTACTTTGCGAGCGCTGCGTTGCTCATGACACGGGTTCCGCAGCGATAATGCAAGGCTGCTCTGCGTGTGGGGCAGGGAGCCTCACTTCATGGAACTGCTGACGCTGGAACACTTTTCGGGCTGCGTGAACGAGCCTTTCGCCACCCGGCTGGACGACGTGAGCCTGGAGTTCGTGCTGGTCGAAGCCCGGCCCCTGGGGAGCGGTGCGCCCCACCCGGTGCGCCAGCCGTTCTCCCTGCTGTTCCGCAACACCGCCGCCGTGGTGTTCCCGCAGAAAATCTACCCGATGCACCACCCGCGGGTCGGCGAGGTGGGCATCTTTCTGGTGCCCATCGCGTACGAGAAGGCCGGCTTCCTGTACCAGGCGGTGTTCAACTGAGCGGCGTCTCGCGGGGCGTCCAGCGCATCAACAGGTGCGAGCCCTCGCCCGCTTCGGCGACAAACCCCAGGCGTTCGTAGAGCTGGCGGGCGCCGGTGTTGGTCTGCAGCACGTGCAGGTGCACACCGCACCCCGCAGCGGCCGCATCGGCCTGGCATTGCCGGATCAGCGCCGAACCCAGACCGCCCTTGCGCAGGTCTGGAAACAGGCTGATGTGGATGATCAGGTGCTCGGGTGGCGTGCGCAGCAGGTAGCAGTTGCCCACCGCACCGCTGTGCCGGTGCTCGATGGCCCAGAAACAGGCCTCGGGGTAGTGCGCCAGATAGTGCCGGTGCTGCAGCGTGAATTGCTGTTCGATGAACTGGCGTTTGACCGGGTCTGGCCACGGCACCAGGGCCATCTCGTCGCTGCGCGTGCTGGCATAGAGATCGCATAGCCAGGGCAGGTCCGCGTCTCGCAGCGCGCGCAAAGAAAACCCGCGCTCGGTGAAGAGCGCGGGTTCAGGCAGGTGCCCGGCGTGTTCCGGTGGGAATGGCGCCAGACCTTGCAGGGTGGCGGTTGCCACGTCAGGGGAAGGAGGGGAAGACGCCCTGCAGCGCGATGCAGAAATTCACGCCGAGATACGGTTGCTGGTTTTCGTGCGGGAAACCCCCGCCCTGGTTCGGCGAGATCATGTTCAGGGCCAAGGTGGTGTCGGGGGACGCGGCGTTGAACGGTTTCGCGGTGTTGCTGCCCAGCATGGAGAGCGCGCTGTTGTTGCTCGGCGAGCCGCTCTTTTTGGCGCTGTCAGGCTGGATGAACGCGTTGATGCCGTGGTTGTGCGCCGGGATTTCGGTGCTGGTGAGGGTGACGGTGTTGACGCCGAAGATTTCGCCCAGTACCCGCCCGCTGAGCCCCGGGCTCTGGCCTTGTTCACAACCGGCGCGGGCCGTGAAATTGGGCAACTGGAACGTGGTTTGTCCGTTGCCACCGTAGGTGGTGCCGATGAGGGCAAACAGCGCGGTGTTCTGCTGGATCGGCAGCGTGGCGCCGTTGCAGTACGCCCAGTTGCGCGGGTTGAAGTTGAAGCCGAACATCTGGATTTCGCCGATAAAGGGTTCGCTCATGATCTGATTCCTTTGTGGGTTTGTTCTGCGGTCAGGCCTGTTGCGGGAAGATGCCTTGGGTGGCGATGCAGTACTGCACCGTCAGCGTGGGCATGGTGTTTTCGTGCGGTTGCGAGCCGCCACCGATGGTGGTGGACTGCGCGGACATCGGGGCGGCCGTGGCACCGGTGACATCGGTGGCGTAGAAGACGTCGCCGCTGACCGAGCCGGGCAGCAGGTTGCTGCCCGGTGTCAGTGAGGTCGCAGCGCCCGTGGTCGCGACCATGGTGTGCGTGTGCATGGGCATCTGGGTCGTCAGCAGCGTCACGTTTTCGGTACCGGCCATCTGGCCCATGACGTAGTTGCTCAGCCCCGGGCCCTGGCCCTGGTGGATGGGCAGGCGGCCACGCAGGTCGG
This sequence comes from Hydrogenophaga sp. ZJX-1, assembly GCF_048590325.1. NCBI lineage: Bacteria > Pseudomonadati > Pseudomonadota > Betaproteobacteria > Burkholderiales > Comamonadaceae > Hydrogenophaga > Hydrogenophaga sp. ZJX-1. The sequence continues at coordinate 210,690 of NZ_JBMBRA010000002.1, read as the reverse complement.
GGACGGCAAAAGTGCTCTGGCCGTCGCCGCCATAGGTGGTGCCGATGAGCGCGAACAGGGCGTCGTACTGGGAGATCGGCAGCAGGCTGCCGTTGCAGGCCTGCCAGCCGATGGGGGTGCGGCCGAAGCCGAACATGCGAATCTCGCCGATATAAGGTGTGGACATGAAACGGTGCTCCGAATGATCAGTCTGGTGCCCTGGGGGCGGGCCGTCAGTTGCGCGAGGGGAAAATGCCGCTGAGCGCGATGCAGAAATTGATCGCGGTGTAGGGCTGGAGGTTCGGGTGCGGCTGGTTGCCACCGGCCGTGGCCACCGACTGGGGGTTCATCGCCACCAGCGCACCGTTCGCGGGCGCGTACAGGTTGGCCGCCGTCGAGGAATTGGTGCTGGTGGCCAGCAGGCGGTTGGTGGGGATGCGGTTGTCGCCCGCTGCGGTCGACGCCGCCATGGTGTGGGTGTGCGCCGGCAGGTTGCTCGACAGCAGCGTGACGTTTTCGGCGCCGCCCGCCTGGCCCATCTGCACCCCGGGCGGCTGCCAGGCGGGGTCCACCGAGCTGGCATAACCCACGGGTGAGCGTCCGCGCAGGTCGGGCAGGGCGAAGTTGGTGGTGCCGTTGCCGCCGAACTGCGTTCCCAGCAGTGAGAACAGCGCCTGGTTCTGGTTGATCGGCAGCAACTGGCCGTTGCACTGTGCCCAGAATTTCGGCGCGAAGTTGAAGCCGGTCATCATGACCTGGCCAATGAAGAAATCGCTCACTTCAGTCCCTCCTTGAATGATGGTTGGCCGGCACAGCTGCCGTTCCGGCTCGGTGCATTCTGTGTGCATCAACCGGTCGATGCAAGACCGCGTCGGCGGCTCGGACCGCGTGTGGTCTCAGCGCTTGCCGGGGCCGCGGACCGGCCAGGATCCTGCCGGGGAAGGCGCCTGACAAGGGGCGACGGTCAACGGACGGGGTGGGCGTTTTTTCGTAAAAATCCGCACGGAAATCATCTAAAAAAACCGAAAAATAAAGGTCTAACGTTGTAAATTCGCTACTTTTTATGTAGCTCTCTGTAACTATACTGACCACTCTGACGGGGCATTCCGTGTGCCGTTCCAGTCAATAGAAGAAGTCGAATCGACCTTGAGGGGGGTGCAAGAATGCCGTCAGGATTTCTGAATCTGGTTGTTGCGTGGGTGCGTGTCTTGCGCACTTGTCGGATGTCAATGACGCGATGGATCTGGTTGTCCATTGCGTTGTGCCTGCCGGGTCTGGCCCATGCGGCGCACACGTCGACGTTGCCAGGATGCAGTGTCGCATTCTCTGCAACGGTGTCCCAGGGGGCCAGCGTCACAATCGATGTCAGTGCCTGCCAGGAGATTCCCGGCTTGGCGGGGGTCGGCTCGGTGGACGTGCTGTCCCCAAGCCATGGTTCTGCCATTCTCAGTTTCGGGAATCCGAGCACTTCGACGCCGTGGCTCGTCACCTATAGCCACAACGGCGATACCGCCACCAGTGATGCCTTTGAGTTTTCGGACGCCAGTTTCTCAGGCACCGGTGTTGTCCGGGTCAATGTCACTATCACCCCGTCCGCCTCGCCCATCACCGTCAGTCCGGGCACCCTGCCCATCCTGACCGCCGGTACTGCCTTCTCGCAGACCCTGACCTCCACCGGAGGCACCGCGCCTTACACCTACACGCTGCAAAGCGGTACCTTGCCCATAGGCCTCAGCCTCTCCAGCGCCGGGGTGCTCAGCGGCACACCGACCCAGCGCGGTGGCTACGCCTTCACCGTCCGCTCGACCGATTCGACGACACCAACCGCCCAGTTCGTGGACAAGGGCTATTCCGGCACGGTGAACAACCCGACGCTGTCCATCACGCCAACCAGCGCCACCGCCATCCAGGGCGTGCCGTTCTCCCAGACCCTGACCGCCATCGGTGGCGTCGCACCCCATTCCTACCTGCTCGAAACCGGCCCCTTCCCGAGCGGCATCTTGATCTCCAGCGCCGGTGTGATCAGCGGCACCACGGCCGCTGCGACGGGCGCCTACCCGGTCACGCTGCGTGTCACCGATGCCAGCACCGGCCCCGGCAGCTATTTCGAACTCGAACCCTTCACGCTCAACGTCAGCCCGCCACCATCGGTGTCGATCGCGGTGTCTCCGGCCAGTGTGAGCGAGGATGGCGCGACCAATCTGGTCTACACCGTCACCCGCAGCCTGAACCTGGCCTCGGCGACGTTGGTCAACATCACCACCAGTGGCACCGCCACCTCGGGGGTGGACTACACCGGCGGCGTCGCGACCGTCAGCATCCCTGGCGGCGCGACCACGGCGACCATCACCATCGATCCCACGGTGGACGGAACGGTCGAGCCCGATGAAACCGTCACCCTCACCGTCGCATCCGGAACCGGCTATACCGTGGGCGCGCCCTCCAGCGCCACCGGCACCCTCCTCAACGATGACGTGCCCACGGCTTCGATCGCGGTGTCGCCGGCCAGCGTGGCCGAAGACGGCGCGAGCAACCTGGTCTATACCGTGACCCTGGACCAGGCCTCCGCCTCCTCCCTGTCGATCAATTACACCGTGGGCGGCACCGCCACCTCCGGCACCGACTACGCGGCCGTGACCTCGCCGCTGGTCATCCCGGCCGGCAACACCACCGGCACCATCACGGTCAACCCGACCGCCGACGCGACCATCGAGGCCGACGAGACGGTGAGCCTCACCCTCGCGGCCGGCACGGGCTACACGGTGGGCGTGCCGACCAGCGCCACCGGCACCATCCTCAACGACGACCTGCCGACGCTGACCATCAACGACGTGACCGCCAGCGAAGGCAATGCCGGCACCACCAACTTCACCTTCACGGTGAGCCTCAGCGAGCCGGCCGGTCCGGGCGGCGTGACCTTCGACATCGCCACCGCCAACGGCACCGCCACGGCGGGCGTGGACTATGTCGCCAACAGCCTCACCGGCCAGACCATCCCTTCGGGCAGCAGCACGTACACCTTCACCGTGTTGATCAACGGCGATGCACTCAACGAGCCCAGCGAAACCTTCTTCGTCAACGTCACCAACGTGGTCAACGCGGTCGTCGCGGACGCCCAGGGCCTGGGCACCATCGTCAACGACGATCCGCAGCCGAGCCTGTCCATCAACGACGTCACCGTGGTCGAGGGCAACAGTGGCACCACCAATGCCGTCTTCACCGTCACCCTGAGCGCGGCCAGCGGTCAGACCGTCAGCGTCAACTACGCCACCGCCGACGGCACCGCCACGGCGCCGGCCGACTACACCAGCACCAGCGGCACGCTGACCTTCACCCCGGGCCAGACCACGCAGACCATCACGGTGCTGGTGGCGGGCGAAACCGTGCCCGAGGCCGGCGAAACCTTCTTCGTCAACCTCAGTGGCGCGACCAACGCCACCATCGCCGACAACCAGGGCGTGGGCACCATCACCAACGACGACGTGCCAGTGAGTGTCAGCCCGGCCACGCTGCCCGACGGCGCGGTCACCGCGGTCTACAGCCAGACCCTCACCGCCAGTGGTGGCGTGTCGCCCTACAGCTTCGCGGTGACGGCCGGCGCCTTGCCCGCGGGCCTGAACCTGTCTTCGGGGGGCGTGCTCAGCGGCACGCCGACGGCCGGCGGCACGTTCAACTTCACCGCCACCGCCACCGACAGCAGCCCGTTCCCGGGTCCGTTCGCAGGCAGTCGCGCCTACACGCTCGTCGTGACCCCGCCCACCATCGTCCTGCCGGCGACCAGCCTGGCGGGTGGCACGGTTGGCACGGCCTACGCCGACGGCATCACGGCGGCCTCGGGCGGCACGGCGCCCTACAGCTACGCGGTCACCGCCGGAGCACTGCCGGGCGGCCTCACCCTCAACGCCGCGAGCGGCGCCATCACCGGCACCCCCAGCGCGCCGGGCACCTTCAACTTCAGCATCACCGCGACCGACAGCAGCACCGGCACCGGCCCGTACACCGCGACCCAGTCGTATGCCATCACCGTGATCGACATTCCGCCGGTGGCCAACGCCGTGTCGCTCACGGTGGCGTACAACGCGGCCGCCACGCCGGTCACGCTCAACATCACCGGTGGGGCTGCGACCTCGGTGGCTGTCGGCACCGCCGCGAGCCATGGCACGGCCATCGCCAGCGGCACCAGCATCACCTACCAGCCGACCACCGGCTACGCCGGCCCCGACAGCTTCACCTACACGGCGACCAACAGCGGTGGCACCTCGGCGCCGGCCACGGTCACGGTTACGGTGAACGATCCGGTCATCACCATCACCGCCAGCGGTGGTTTCGCGGCCACCGTCGGCACACCGTATACCCAGACCTTCACCTGGAATGGTGGGGCGCAGCCCTGGAGCGGTTTCCAGGTGACCAACCTGCCCGCCGGTCTGTCGATCACCGGCACCACGGCCAACAGTGTCACCGTGTCCGGCACCCCGACCCAGGCCGGCAGCTTCACGCTCAACGTCTCCGCCACCGACAGCAGCACCGGCAATGGCCCTTACACGGTGGGCCAGGCCTTTGTGCTGAGCGTGGCCGCGCCGGGCTTGGCGCTGACCCCGGCCGCCACCACCTTCAACACGCCCTATGCCGCGCCCTACAGCCAGAGCTTCACGGCCAGCGGCGGCACCGGTCCGTACAGCTACGCGTTGACAGGGGGCCCCCTGCCGACCGGGGTGACGTTCTCGGGCAACACCATCTCGGGGACACCCACGGTGCCGGGCAGTGCCAACTTCACCATCACGGCCACCGACACCGGCTCCACCGGCGCCGGTGCGCCGTTCTCGATCGCGCAGAACTACACGCTGACCGTCGCCGCCGCGGCCATCGTGGTGAGTCCGGCGACCCTGCCGGGCGCCACAGCCGGCACGGCCTACAGCCAGACCCTCAGCGCGAGCGGTGGCGTGGCCACCTACGGCTTCTCCGTGAGTGCCGGCAGTCTGCCCACCGGCCTGACCTTGACCACGGGGGGCGCGCTGAGCGGCACGCCGACCGAGGCCGGCAGCTTCAACTTCACCGTGACCGCGACCGACGCCAACAGCCAGACCGGCAGCCGCGCCTACACCCTGGTGGTGGGCGCGCCCACGCTGACCATGACACCGCCCCCGGGCACCCTCAACGCGCCCTATGGCGTGCCCTTCAGCCAGACCTTCGTCACCACCGGTAGCCCGGGTCCATACAACCAGGTGGTGGTCGGCGCGCTGCCGACCGGCCTGACGATCAGTGGCCACACGATATCGGGCACGCCGACGCAGCTGGGCAGCTTCAACATCGCCGTCACGATGGTGGACGCTGGCCTGACGGGTACCGGTGCGCCGTTCTCGATCACGCAGAACTACACCATCGAGGTGGCCGCGCCGACCGTCGTGGTCAGTCCGGCGACGCTGCCGAACCCCACCCCTGGTGTGGCCTACAGCCAGACGCTCACGGCCAGTGGGGGCATTGCGCCCTACAGCTTCGCCCTGTCCAGCGGCAGCCTGCCCGCGGGTCTCACATTGGGCACCGGTGGTGCGCTCACGGGCACGCCGACCGAGGTCGGCAGCTTCAACTTCACGGTCACCGCGACCGACAGCTTCAGCCAGGCCGGCAGCCGCGCCTACACCCTGGTCATCGGCGCACCGACGCTGACCATGACGCCGGCCGCCGGCACGCTGACGGCCCCCTATGGCAGCGCCTACACGCAGAGCTTCAACACCAGCGGCAGCCCGGGCCCGCACACCTACGCGCTCACCGGCGCCCTGCCAACGGGGTTGAGCTTCAGCGGCAGCACGTTGTCGGGTACGCCGACCGCGCCGGGGAGTTATCCGGTCACGGTCACGGCGACCGACAGCGTGCTGACCGGCACGGGGTCGCCGTTCGCGGTCGCCCAGAACTACGTGGTGGAGGTGGCCGCGCCGACCATCGTGATGGCGCCGGCCACGCTGCCCGAGCCGGTGGCCGGTGAGGCCTACAGCCAACTCATCACGGCCACCGGCGGTGTGGCGCCCTACAGCTTCGCGCTGACCTCGGGCGCGTTGCCTTCAGGCCTTACCCTGAGCACCGCCGGTTTGCTGTCGGGCACCGCCACGCAGGTGGGGGCTTTCAACTTCACCGTGGCCGCCACCGACGCCAACAGCCAGGTGTCGAGCCGCAGCTTTGCCATGTCGGTCACGGCGGACCCGAGCCAGACCCTGGTGAAAGAACTGGTGAGCAATGCGGACCAGGACGGCAACGGCCGGGTGTCGCTGAACGACACCCTGACCTACCGCATCACGGTGAGCAACACGGGCTTTGTGCCTCTCACCGATGTGGTGATCAGCGATGCGTTGATCAACCCCGGCAATGTGGTCTGTGCCAGCGTGCTGCCGGGCCAGACCTGCGTGCTCCTGGGCACCTACACGGTCACCGCGGCCGACGTGCGGGCGCGCCGGGTGGTGAACGTGGCCACGGTCACGGACAACATGTGCGCCTCTGGCAGCCAGGAGGCCCAGTGCCGCGTCACGCTGACGACGGATGTGGTTCCCGCCGCAATACGGGCCAAGGACGATGACTTCGGCGAGGTCACGTGCCCGAAATCGGACGTGGTGGTGGGCAACGCCTACAGGAACGACACCCTGAACGGCCGCGCCATCCGTGCAGCCGACGTGTTGGGCACGGTGACCTCTGCGGCCAAGCCCGCCAAACCGGGCAAGCCCGTGCCCGAGCTCAACACGGCCACGGGTGACGTGAAGGTGCCGGGCGATACGCCAAAGGGTACATACGTCATCGGGTACCGGATCTGCCAGCGCAGTGTGTCGAACAACTGCGACAGCGCCCGGATCGTGGTGACGGTCAAGCAGTGCCAGGTGCAGGTCCGGGTGATCAAGACCGCGCAGACGAAGCAGGTCCGCGTGGGCGACTTCGTGTCCTACACCTTGCAGGTGGACAACCTCACGGAGAACGACGGCGAGGTGGACGGCCTGCTGATCGTGGACACGCCGCCGCCGGGCTTCAGCCTGGTGCCGGGCAGCGTGCGCTTCCAGGACGAGGACACGCGCGGTTCGGTCGACGGGATCGGCCCGATCACACTGGGCCAGATCGACCTGGCGAGCAACGGCCGGGCGTACATCAGCTACGTGATGCGGGTGGGCGCCAACGCGCGCCGGGGCAATGCCGTCAACACGGCCGATCCGTTCCTCGTGGTCGGGAAGGCCGGCAGCACGGCCGATTCGTTCAACGAGGGCGGGAAAGTCGGCAACACGGCCAAGGCCGTGGTGGTGGTGATCGCCGACGCCGACGCCGATGAGACCTCCATCATCGGCAAGGTGTTCATCGACCAGGACGGCGACGGCTGGCAGGACAGTGCCGACGCGCAGGACGTGCGCATCCAGGGCGGCATCGATCCGGCGGTGTACGTGGCCGGCTCCACCACGGTGGACCGCGGACAGGGCGCGCAGCCCGAGCCGGACGCGAGCGTTCCGCTGTTGCGCGGCATCCGCATCGGCACGGTCCGTGGGCGCGAGGGCGACGACGAGACGGTGCCCCTGCCCCGGGTGGTGATCAGCCAGTGGGTGACGGAACCGGTGTTCAGCGGCGACAGCGTGATCACCAGTGGAGAAGGGGCCCGAATCGTCGTGAAGCCCAGCGGTGAAGTGCGTTACGAACACTCGGGCGATGTGGCCGCCGGCCTGAACCACCAGGACCTGCGCGTGCAGCGCACGGTCACGCCGCTGGAGGGCAAACACCGTGTCGACTACGTCATCACCAACCACGGGGTCTCCGAAGTGGGCATTCCCGGTGTGCGTCTGGCCAGCCCCGAAGGCCTGGTGGTGCAGACCGACAGCTACGGACGCTTCCACCTGGAAGGCATTGATACCGGGGCACGCGCCCGCGGACGCAACTTCGTGCTCAAGGTCGATCCGGTCAGCCTGCCGCCGGGCGCCCGGGTGACCACGGCGAATCCCCTGGTGCGCCGCCTCACGGGGGGCCTGATGGTGCGCTTCGACTTTGGCGTCGGGTTCGGCAGGCAGACGCCTGCCGCCGCCCCCGCAGCCAAGTGATGGCGCCGAAACCCGCAGCCCCCAGTACGGATGACCGCATGATGAACACCCATACCAATCACATCGAACGTCTGCTGCGCGCACGCCGCCAAGCGAATGCGGGCACGGGCTGGCTCCGTGGCATCGCCCTGGTTCCACTGGGCGCGCTCTTCGCGTTGACGCCGCTGGCCGCGAGTGCCCAAGCGGTGGAGCGTGCGCCCCTGGCGCAGGCGGCCGGAGCGCCCGCGGCGGGGCAGCCGCAGGACGCGGCCGCGACGACCAAGCCGGTGGTGAGGCCCGGGCAGGTCCTGTCCCTGCCCGGCGGAGGCCGGGTGTGGGCGACCGAAGACCCGGCCAACCTCAGTCCGCAGATGAACGTCTCGGCCCAGGGCATCGCAGGGCTGCGCGACGACCGGCTGGTCGAAGGGCTGAGTTTCAACATCAGCAACAACTACGCCAGTTTCATCGAACGCATGGAGCTGCTCATCTACAGCGGGCGCGACACCGATCTGGTCAAGCCGCTGGTGAGACTGCCTGTGCCGGTGAGCGGTGAAGGGGTGGTCCAGTGGGACGGTCAGTTGCCCGCGGGCCACCGGCTGCGCCCGGGTGACACCCTGGTCTACCTGGTGCGGGCCTATGGCCGGGGCGGGCAGGCCGACGAAACCCAGGCACGCACGGTGCGCCTGTACACCGAGGAAGAGTGGCGCAGCGGCAAGGAGCAACTGATCAGCCAGAGCAACGAGCTGGCCGATGGCTTCACGCTGGACCAGCGCCTGGCGCGCGAGGCGCAGCTGGTCAACGGCCTGGTGAAGCAGAACATCCCGCTGTCAGGATCGATCGTGCGCATCTTCGGCCAGGACATGCCCGACCAGGCCAGCATCCGGATCAACGGCAAGAGCGCGGCCATCGACGTCAACCAGCGCTTTGTCTCCGAGTTTCTGCTCCCGGTCGGGGCGCATGCGCTGACGATCGACGTCAGCGGCCTGCCGGGCCAGCCGGTCTTCACGCGACAGCTCGACGTGAACATCAGTGGCGAGTACTTCTTCATGGTCGGCATGGCCGACTTCTACCTCTCCAAGTCCCAGGTCACGGGCAACATCGAGCCCGCGGCCGCGGAAGATGGCTTCGACCAGGATCTGCTCAAGGAAGGGCGCCTGGCCTTCTACCTCAAGGGCAAGATCCGGGGCAAGTACCTCTTCACGGCGCAGGCCGACACCGAAGACCAGGAACTGAACAACCTGTTCCACGACTTCTTCAAGGCCACGCCGCAGGACATCTTCCGCCGCCTCGATCCCGATCAGTATTACCCGGTGTATGGCGACGACTCCTCCAGCTACCGCGACGCCAACAGCGAGGGCAAGCTCTACCTGCGCCTGGACTGGGACAAGAACCAGGCGGTGTGGGGCAACTTCAACACCGGCATCAGCGGCGGCGAGTTCAACCAGTACAACCGCACCCTCTATGGCGGCGCGCTCAAGTGGCGCAGCAACGAGACCACGCCGTACGACGACCCCAGGTCGCAGCTCAGCGTCTTTGCCTCCGAGTCCCAGACCGCCAAGGGCTACAGCGAGCTGCTGGGCACCGGGGGCAGCCTGTACTACCTCAAGCACACCGACATCCTGCGCGGCTCCGAACAACTGCGCATCGAGGTGCGCGACACCGTCACCGGCCAGGTCGTGCAGCGCGGCCGCCTGGCCTACGGCACCGACTACGAAATCGACTACATCCAGGGCCGCATCATCCTGAGCCGGCCACTGGGGCGCAGCGAGCTCGACAGCGGCTTCGGCATCGTGCGCCTGAGCGCCGACGGTGACTACGAAAACCACCTGCTGGTGGACTACGAGTACGTGCCCGAGGGCACGGAAAACCTGGTCGCGGGCGGGCGGGGCCAGGTCTGGGCGGGCGACCACGTGGCCGTGGGCGGCACCTACGTGACGGAAGAGCGCGCCGGCGACGACTACCAGCTCCATGGCGTGGACCTCACCTTGCGCGCCGGGCGCGGCACCTACCTCAAGGCCGAGGTGGCGCAGAGCGAATCGACCCAGGCCGGCGTGCACTATTCCGACAACGGGGGCCTGACCTACACCGACCGGACCGCCGAGGTGGAGACCGGGTCCCGCTCCGGCCGGGCCGTGGGGGTCGAGGCCAGGGTCAACCTCAACGAGCTGGGCTGGACGCGGGAGAACGTGAACGCCGGGGCCTGGTACAAGGACCGCGAAGCCGGTTACTCCACGGCGCGGGCCGAAACCGGGGGGCTGCGCAGCCGCGAGTCCGGGGTCGAGACGATGGTCGAGGTGGGCACCGATCTGGACGTCGGGGCGCGCCTGAGCCGCCGCGAAGTCGAGGGGCAGAACCGGATCGACCAGGTCCAGCTGGTGAGCAACTGGTACCTGGACGAGAAGCAGAGCCTGGGGCTGGAGTTGCGCCAGGTTCGCAGCGCCGAGGCCAGCGGCGAGTTCATCGATCCCGATGCGCTGGCCGGCAGCAACGGCGCCGGCGTGGGCACCGCGACCTACGCGGGCCTGCGCTACAAGCGCAAGCTCAGCGGCCGCACCGAGGCGTATGGTTTTGTGCAGAGCACGCTGCAAAGCGACGAAGGGCTGAAGAACGACCGCTACGGCGTGGGGGCGACCCGTCGTTTCGGTGAGCGCTCCTCCGCCACCGGTGAGGTTTCCAACGGCACGCTGGGGCTGGCCGGAAAGCTCGAAGGCAGCTACTACCTCACGCCCGACTACAACCTGTACTCGCGCTACGCGTACGCCCACCAGCCCGGTGACATCTTCGGCAGCGAGTTCCTGGAGGACGGGGCCGGTCGCACCTTCTCGGTGGGGCAGCGCTGGAACGCGGGCGGCGGCCTGAGTCTGTTCCAGGAAGCGCAGTTGAGCCACCGGGCCGATGAAGACGGGCGGGGCCAGAACCTCGGGCTGGACTACAACGTCGCGCGGCACTGGCAACTGGGCTTTCGCCATGCGCAGAGCCGGATCGAGCACGCCGCGGGTGGCGAAACCACGCGCCGCAGCAGCACCGTGCTGGCCAGCTACAACGACAACCGCACCAGCTTCACGCCGCGCTTGGAGGTCCGGCGCGACCGGGGCGCGCAGTCGCGCGACCAGTACCTGCTCAGCGTGGGCCTGAAGCACAAGTTCAGCGAAGACTGGCGTACCGCGGTCCGCCTCAGGACCTCGCTCACCCAGGACAAGCTCTCCAGCGTGGACGAAGCGCGCTTCACCGAAGCCAACTTCGGATTGGCCTACCGCCCCACGGGCAACAACCGCTGGGCCTGGCTGGGCAAATACACCTATGTGTACGACCTGGGCGCGCTGACGCAGGTGTCACCCACCTTGGGCGTGGCCAACAACGAGGTGGACCAGCGCGCGCACATCCTGGCGAACGAACTGCTCTACCGCATCAACCCGCTGTGGGAGGTGGGCGGCAAATACGCCTATCGCCATGGCGAGTTGCGCGAGGGCCGCAACACCGGGGCCTGGTACAAGAACACCCGGCACTTCGCCGCCGCCCAGGTGCGCATGCACATGCTCCAGTCCTGGGACGCCCTGGTTGAGCACCGCTGGCTGCAGACGGTGGAGGACAAGAACACGCGTTCGGGCTGGCTGGTGGGCGTGGACAAGCAGATCACCCCCTACTTCCGCCTGGGCATGGGCTACAACTTCACCAGCTTCAGCGACGACCTGCGCCACACCGACTACCGATTCAAGGGCTGGTACCTCAACGCCGTGGGCGTCTATTGAGGCGTGGGCGGGTGTGAAGGTGGGTTCAGGATCGCGCCTGGCACTTGTTCACCATTGCCCGCTTTCCATGCGGATCGCCACTTCGCAGTCTTCAAAAATTTCGAGCTTGGCGATCTTCACGCGCACGCCGATCACGCCCGGCAGCTGCATGAGCCGGCGCGTGAGCTTGCCGATCAGGCTTTCCAGCAGGTTCACGTGTTCGGCGGTGCACTCGTCGATGATGATCTGGCGCACCTTGCGGTAGTCGAGCACGTGGTTGATGTCGTCGTCGTGCGGCAGCAGCGGCTGGGTCCCCTGGTTGAGTTCGGCGTCCACCTGGATCGGTTGCGGGCTGGTCTTCTCGTGGTCCAGGATGCCGAGGTTGGCGTCGAAGCACAGACCGGTGAGGGCCAGGATCTGGGTGCCGGCCTGCGGCGCGTAGGGTGTGGTCATGGGTCTGGGCCAGGGCGGCCGGTTTACATCAGCGAAAAATCGCGTTCGAAGCGCATCAGGTGCTGGCCGCCGTCGACCAGCAGCGTGGTGCCGGTGATGGAACGGTTGGCCAGCGCAAAGGCCACGGTCGCGGCCACGTCTTCGGGGGTGGACGAGCGGCCCAGCGGCGACTGCCGGTGCAGCGCCTGGAACTTCTCGTCGCTCAAGAGATGGCTGGTGAGCGTGAGCCCGGGCGCCACGCCGACCACGCGCACGCGCGGCGCCAGCGCCAGCGCCAGCATGGTGTTGGCGGCTTCGAGCGCGGCCTTGGACAGCGTGTAGCTGAAAAAATCGGGGTTCTGGTTCCAGAGCTTCTGGTCCAGCAGGTTGACCACCGCGCCATCGCGCCCGCTGTCCTGCAGGTGCGCATGCAACCCTTGAGCAAGCAGGATGGCGGCGCCGGTGTTGGTGTGCAGGTGCTGGTCCATCGCCGCGAAGCCAAAGCTTTGCGCACTGTCGTGTTCAAACAGCGAGGCGTTGTTGACCACCGCATCGACCTGGCCGAAGTGCGCCACCACGGCGGGCAGCAGCGAGCGCACGCTGGTTTCGTCACCGAGGTCGGCGTAGAAAGGCGCGGCGCTGCCGGTGCGACCGGTGAGCGCGTCGCAGTCGCCTGCGGTCTGCTGCGCTTCGGCCGCCGACTGGCGGTGGTGGACCGCCACGTTCCAGCCACTGCGTGCCAGCGTGAGCGCGATCTCGCGACCCAGGCGCTTGCCCGCGCCCGTGATCAGCACGGTGCGAGGGGTGGGTGGCGAAGAGGGCGTGGCGCTGGGCATGGCGGACAATGGCGGGGTGAAAACCGAATCTGTGAGCGAACCGTCAAGTTTAACGAGCGCCCTGCTGGCGCGCCTGCGCGAGGCCATCCAGGCGTCGGGCGGCTGGCTGCCGTTCGACCGTTTCATGGCCATGGCGCTGTACGAGCCGGGACTGGGCTATTACGCCAACCAGAATCCCAAGTTCGGCCAGATGCCCGAAGGCGTGGCGGGACAGGGCAGCGACTTCGTGACCGCGCCCGAACTCTCGCCCTTGTTCGGCCACACGCTGGCGCGCCAGGTGGCGCAGGCGTTGGCCGCCACCGGCACCGACGAGGTGTGGGAATTCGGCGCCGGCACCGGTGCGCTGGCGCTGCAGGTGCTCGACGCGCTGGCGGCCCTGGGCCGGCCGCCGAGGTGCTACACCATCGTGGACCTGTCGGGCAGCCTGCGCGAGCGGCAGCGCGCCACACTGGCGAAGCATGCGGACCGTGTGCGGTGGATCGATCAACTTCCCGAGCAGTTTGAAGGCGTGGTGCTGGGCAACGAGGTGCTCGACGCGATGCCGGTGCAGCTGCTGGTGCGCATCGGCGGGAACGCCGACGGCCGCTGGCACGAGCGTGGTGTGGTGCTGACCGAAGACGGCGCGCTGGCCTGGGCCGAGCGGCCCACCGACCTGCGTCCGCCGCTGGCCATCGAAGGTCCGCACAATTACCTGACCGAGATCCACCCGCAGGCCGAGGCGTTCATCCGCACGCTGGCCGACCGGCTGCAGCGCGGCGCGGCGTTTTTCATCGATTACGGCTTCCCGGAGACCGAGTACTACCACCCGCAGCGCCACATGGGCACGCTGATCTGCCACCGCGCGCACCAGAGCGACGACAACCCGCTGGCCGACGTGGGTGAAAAGGACATCACCGCGCACGTCAACTTCACCGGCATCGCGCTCGCCGCGCAGGACGCCGGCATGAGCGTGCTGGGCTACACCTCGCAAGGCCGCTTCCTGATCAACGCGGGCCTGCTGGACGTGGCGAAAGACGCCGGTCCGCGCGAAAACGCGATGCTCGGCAAGCTGGTGAACGAACACGAGATGGGCGAGCTGTTCAAGGTGATCGCGCTGGCGCCCGCCGCCAGCGCGGAGGGTTGGCAACCGCTCGGTTTCAGTGCGGGTGACCGCACACACCGTTTATGAACAGGACGTCGCCATGATCCGCTGGATGATCGTCATCTTTCTGGCGCTGCTGCTGATCAGCTGGTTCACGCCGCTGCTGCAGAAGCTGGGTTTCGGCAAGCTGCCGGGTGACCTGCATTTCCGGGCTTTTGGCCGCGAGTGGTTCCTGCCGATCACCACCACCATCCTGCTGAGCTTCGTGGCCAGCCTGATCGGCCAGATCATCTGAGCGACGGCATACCCCTTGGGGTGTCTTGAAATGGGCGCGGCCGCATCCATCTGTCAGGCAACCCGACCGACTGGAGCCCTTCGCATGTCCACCGAATCCCTGCACATCGTCTGCCCCCACTGCCACACCACCAACCGCATCGCCAGCGCCGACCTCTCGGCGGCGCCCGACTGCGGCAAATGCCACCAGCCCCTGTTCACCGGCCACCCGGTGCCGCTGGACGAAGCGGCGTTTGAAAAACACATTGCGCGCTCCCAGGTGCCGGTGCTGGTCGATTTCTGGGCCCCCTGGTGCGGCCCCTGCCGCGCGATGGCGCCGGCATTCGAGCAGGCCGCGCAGCAGCTGGAGCCGGGCATGCGCCTGGCCAAGGTCAACACCGAAGAGGCGCAGGCCCTCGCCGCACGCTTCAACATCCGCAGCATCCCGACGCTGGCGCTGTTCGTGAACGGCCGCGAGGTCGCGCGCCAGCCCGGCGCCATGGGGGCTGCCGACATCGTGCGCTGGGCGCGTTCGCAGCGCGTCTGAACGCTGGCGCGACGGCCGTGGCGGCAAAGCCGTTCCACCCGCTCTGACATTCATGTAACTGAGTTACATGTCCGGCATAATCCGGACCACTTCGCACCGGGGCCGTCATGGGGTACTGTTCCGGGCCGACTTTGTGGAACCGATCACATGCCAAACCCGACCAGCGGACTCCTCCGCGCCCGACTGCTCGCCGACGTGGGCGGCACCAACGCCCGCTTCGCCTGGCAATACGGCCCCGGTGAACCGATCACCGACGTGCGCGTATTGCCCTGCGCCGAATACGCCACCCTGCAGGACGCGATCCGCGTCTACCTGAACGACCTCGGCCACGGTACGCCGGATGCGGTGGCGATCGCCATCGCCAACCCGATCACCGGCGACCAGATCCGCATGACCAACCACCACTGGTCGTTTTCGCAGTCGGCGGTGAAGGCTGAGTTCGGCTTCAACACCCTGCGCCTGCTCAACGACTTCACCGCGCTGGCGCTGGCGCTGCCGGATCTGCCGGCGCAGGAACTGCGCCAGGTCGGCGGTGGCGCGGCCATGCCCGGTGCCGCCATCGGCCTGGTCGGCGCCGGCACGGGGCTGGGGGTGTCGGGCCTGCTGCCCAACGGCCTGGCGGGCTGGGTGCCGCTGGAAGGCGAGGGCGGCCATGTCACGCTGCCGGCCGTGACGGCGCGCGAACGCCTGGTGATGGACGGCCTGGCGCGCCGCTACGGCCGTTGTTCGGCCGAGCGCGTGTGCAGCGGCCAGGGCATCCTGGACACCTACCGCCTGCTCTGCGAGGCCGACGGCGCGGTGGCGGGTGGCGCGGCCAGTGCGGCCGACGTGAGCGAGGCGGCCCTGAACGCCGGAAACCCGCAGGCGCTGGAAGCACTGAACCTCTTTTGCGCCATGCTGGGCTCGGTGGCCGGCAACCTGGCGCTCACGCTCGGCGCGCGCGGCGGGGTCTACATCGGCGGCGGCATCGTGCCGCGGCTGGGCGCCTGGTTCGGCAGTTCACCGTTCCGGACGCGATTCGAGTCCAAGGGCCGGTTCCACGGTCTGCTGGCCGACATCCCCGTGTGGGTGATCACTTCGAAACAATCGCCCGCCTTGCTGGGTGCGGCGCGTGCACTGGACAGCCACTGAGCACAATCCTAGGGGTTTCCACGGATGGCTGGCGTTAATTAATTAATGAAAAATTAACGTCCTCGGTGCAGCCCGCGCCGGGCCAACCACAACCGGGCCGCAGGCCATCCAACGGAGACAACCCATGAAGTTCACCTACACCTTTGGTGCCGCGCTGGTCGCTGCCCTGCTCGCCACCGCCTGCGGCAAAAAAGAAGAGGCTGCCCCAGTCGCCGCCACGCCGGCGCCCGCTGCTGCGCCCGCACCGGCCAAGACCGCGGTGGAAGTGCTGCACTACTGGACCTCGGGCGGCGAGGCCAAGTCGGCCGCCGAGCTCAAGGGCATGCTCGAAGCCAAGGGCTACGAGTGGAAGGATTTCGCCGTGGCCGGTGGTGGCGGTGAAAACGCCATGACCGTGCTCAAGAGCCGCGCCGTCTCGGGCAACCCGCCCACGGCTGCGCAGGTCAAGGGTCCGGCGATCCAGGAATGGGCCAAGGAAGGCATGCTGGCCAACATCGACAACGTGGCCGGCGCCGAGAAGTGGGACGAGCTGCTGCCCAAGGTGGTGGCCGATGTGATGAAGGCCGATGGTCACTACGTGGCCGCACCGGTCAACGTGCACCGCGTCAACTGGATGTGGGCCAACCCCGAAGTGCTGAAGAAGGCTGGCGTCGCGGGCATGCCCAAGACCTGGGACGAATTCTTCGTCGCGGCCGACAAGATCAAGAAGTCCGGCAACATCGCGCTGGCCCACGGTGGCCAGAACTGGCAGGACTTCACCGTGTTCGAGTCGGTGGTGCTGGGCGTGGGCGGTGCCGAGTTCTACGACAAGGCCCTGGTCAAGCTCGACCCGGCCGCGCTCACCAGCCCGACCATGACCAAGGCCGTGACGACCTTCCGCAAGCTCAAGGGCTATGTGGACGACGCCTCCTCGGGCCGCGACTGGAACATGACCACCGCCATGGTGATCCAGGGCAAGGCCGGCTTCCAGTTCATGGGCGACTGGGCCAAGGGCGAGTTCACCGCCGCGGGCCAGAAGCCGGGCGAGGGCTTCCTGTGCGCGGCTGCACCGGGCACCGCCAACGCCTACACCTTCAATGTGGACTCCTTCATCATGTTCAAGCTGAAGGACGAGGCCGCGCAGAAGGGCCAGGCCGACCTGGCTTCCGCCATCCTGAGCCCCGAGTTCCAGGAAGTGTTCAACCAGAACAAGGGTTCCATCCCGGTGCGTCTGGGCCACGACATGAGCAAGTTCGACGATTGCGCCAAGCTCTCGGCCGCGGACTTCGTGGCCACCGCCAAGGCCGGTGGTCTGGTGCCTTCGGTGGCGCACGGCATGGCCGTCAGCCCCGCTGCTGAAGGCGCCATCAAGGACGCCGTCAGCCAGTTCTGGAACGACGACAAGATCTCGGTGGCCGACGGTGTGAAGAACATCGCCAAAGCCGCTGCGACCAAATAAGCGTTCACCCGCCGCGTGCCCACAACCCCATCCCCGGTGGATGGGGTTGTCTTTGAATGCACCCCATGAAATCTTTTGAAAACCTGCTGCCCAAGCTGGTGATCGCACCGGCCTTCGTGTTCGGTTTTGCGTTCATCTACGGCTTCATGATCTGGAACGGCGTGTTGTCCGTCACCGGCTCGCGCATGCTGCCCAACTACGACGAATTCGTGGGACTCGCGCAGTACCGGCAACTCTGGGACATGGACCGCTGGTACGTGGCCTTGAAGAACCTGGGCATCTTCAGCCTGCTGTACGTGGGCGGCTCGATGGCGCTGGGCATGGTGCTGGCCATCTTTCTGGACCAGAAAGTGCGTGCCGAAGGCGTGTTGCGCACCGTGTTCCTCTACCCCATGGCCTTGTCGTTCATCGTGACCGGCACCGCCTGGAAATGGATTCTCAACCCCAGCCTCGGGCTGGAAAAACTCATGCGCGACCTGGGCTGGGCCAGCTTCAGTTTCGACTGGCTGGTGCAGTCCGACTTTGCGATCTACTGCGTGGTGATCGCGGGCATCTGGCAGTCGGCCGGGTTTGCGATGGCGCTGTTCCTCGCCGGCCTGCGTGGCATCGACGACAGCATCATCAAGGCCGCGCAGATCGACGGCGCCGCGCTGCCGCTGATCTACTGGCGCATCATCCTGCCCATCCTGCGCCCGGTGGTGTTTTCCACCATCCTGGTGCTCTCGCACCTGTCGATCAAGAGCTTCGACCTGGTGATGGCGCTCACCGCCGGTGGCCCCGGTTTCGCCACCGACGTGCCCGCCACCTTCATGTACACCATGAGCTTCACGCGCGGCCAGATCGGCCTGGGGGCGGCCAGCGCGACCATGATGCTGGCCACCGTGGCTGCGATTGTTGTTCCGTATCTCTACAGCGAACTGCGGAGCAAACCCCATGACCGCTAAACCGTTCTCTTTCGGCCGGATCATCGTCTACGGCGTGCTGCTGGTGGCGGCGTTGTTGTTCCTCGCGCCGATGTACGTGATGCTCGTCACCTCGTTCAAGGACGCCACCGAGATCCGCAGCGGCAACCTGCTGAGCCTGCCGCAGAGCCTGAACCCGGATGCCTGGCTCCTGGCCTGGAACAGTGCCTGCACCGGTGTCGACTGCCGGGGATTGCAGCCGTATTTCTGGAACTCGGTGTTCATGGCCGTGCCCGCGGTGCTGATCTCCACCGCCTGGGGCGCGGTCAACGGCTACGTGCTGAGCATGTGGAAATTCCGCGGTTCTGAAGTGCTGTTCGGCTTCCTGCTGTTCGGTGTGTTCATGCCGTTCCAGGTGGTGCTGCTGCCCATGAGCCAGGTGCTGGGGTATCTGGGCCTGTCCAGCTCCATCAGCGGGCTGGTGCTGGTGCACTGCCTGGCCGGCATGGCCGGGACCACGCTGTTCTTCCGCAACTACTACACCGCCGTGCCGCGCGAGCTGGTGAACGCCGCGCGCATCGACGGTGCGGGCTTCTGGCGCATCTTCTGGCGCATCGTGCTGCCCATGTCCACGCCCATCATGATGGTCACGCTCATCTGGCAGTTCACCAACATCTGGAACGACTTCCTGTTCGGCGTGGCCTTCAGCGGCGCCGACAGCAAACCCATCACCGTCGGCCTGAACAACATGGCCAACACCACCAGCAGCGTCAAGAACTACAACGTGGACATGGCCGCGGCCATCATCGCCGGCCTGCCCACCATGCTGGTCTACGTGCTGGCCGGTCAGTACTTCCTCAAAGGCCTCACGGCTGGCGCCGTGAAAGGATAAAAACAATGGCTTCTTCTCTGCACATCAAGGGCATCCGCAAGGCCTTCGGCAAGGGCGACAAGGCGGTCGAGGTGCTCAAGCGCATCGACATCGACGTCGAGCCGGGCGAGTTCCTGATCCTGGTCGGCCCCTCGGGCTGCGGCAAGTCCACCCTGCTCAACATCATTGCCGGGCTCGAAGAGCCGACCGAAGGCGAGCTGCACATCGCCGGCAAGAACGTGATCGGCATGGCGCCCGCGCAGCGCGACATCGCCATGGTGTTCCAGAGCTACGCGCTCTACCCGACCATGACCGTGGCCGACAACATCGGCTTCGCGCTGGAGATGCGCAAGGTGCCCAAGGCCGATCGCGACAAGCGCATCCACGAGGTGGCGGGCATGTTGCAGATACAGCACCTGCTGGACCGCCGGCCGGCCCAGCTCTCGGGCGGCCAGCGCCAGCGCGTGGCCATGGGCCGGGCCCTGGCGCGCGATCCGCAGCTGTTCCTGTTCGACGAGCCGCTGTCCAACCTGGACGCCAAGCTGCGCGTGGAAATGCGCGCCGAGATCAAGCGCCTGCACCACTTGAGCGGCATCACCACGGTGTACGTGACACACGACCAGATCGAGGCCATGACGCTGGGCAGCCGCATCGCGGTGATGAAGGACGGCATCCTGCAGCAGATCGACACGCCCGACGAAATCTACCGACGCCCGAGCAACACCTACGTGGCGGGCTTCATCGGCTCGCCCACCATGAACTTCATTCCTGGCCAGGTGGAGCGCTCGGGGGACAGTGGCAAGTTCGTGTTCGAAGGCGGCTCGCTGGATCTGCCTTGCCCGGACGTGCAGCAGGTGACGCTGGGCCAGCGGCCCGAGCACATCCACCTGAGCGACGACGCGCCCTGGCGCGGCCAGGTGGTGCTGGTGGAGCCGACCGGTGCCGACACCTACGTGGTGGTGAAGACCGCCGTGGGGCTGATGACGGTGCGGGCGCCGGCGAACACCAGAATCCAGGTGGGTGACATGGCGGGCATGACGGTGAGCGGGCGGCACAACAACTGGTTTGACCAGGCTTCCGGGGTGAGGTTGAAGGAGATGGATGGGCATCACTTGGCCTGATTTCTTTGTTGGAGCTTTGTTGCTCCTGTGGCGAGCCGGGTCTCGGCCCGGCGGCCGACTCACTTTCTTTTGCTTCGCCAAAAGAAAGTAAGCAAAGAAAAGGCGAGCCGAAGTCCGGGGCCCTGCGGGCTTCCTTGCGCTGCTCGGCCACACGGCATTGGGGGCGGAAGCGAAATCGGGAGCGGACTCCCCCTCTCCTCCCAGTGCCGTTCTCAGCCGCTCACACCAGCCGCAACAGAATCCTCAGCCCCTGTGGCTGCAATGGCGTCACCGTGGCTTCACCGCCGTGGCGGCGGGCGATCTCTTGCACGATGGCCAGGCCCAGGCCGCAGCCGCCGGGTTGCTGGCTGCCGCGCCAGAAGCGCTGGAACACGTGCGCCATGTCGTCGGGGTTCAGGCCCGGTCCGTTGTCGTCCACCGCGAGGTGCGCGCCGTCGCTGCCCTGGCTCACGCGCAGGGTGATGCTGGTGCCGCGCGGGGTGTACCGCAACGCGTTGTCGATCAGGTTGCTCAGGGCTTCGCGCAGTTGCAGGGCATCGCCCTGTATGGTCAGGTGGTCTTCGCCCTCGTAGCCCAGGTCCATGCCGGCGGCGAGCGCGCGTGGCGTCCATTCGCGCGCCACTTCGCGCGCCAGCGTGGCCAGGTCCAGCGGCTCGCGGCGGGCCTGGGTTTCGGTGCGGGCCAGGGTCAGCAGCTGGTGCACCAGGTGGGCGCTGCGCTCGGCGCCGGTGCGCACCTTGGACAGGCGCTCGGCCACGCCCGCCTCGCTGGTCTGGCGCTGCGCCAGTTCCACCTGGCTGATCAGCCCGGCCAGCGGCGTGCGCAGCTGGTGGGCGGCGTCGTTGATGAACCGTTTCTCCTGCTGCACACTGCGCGCCACCTCGCCCAGCAAGCCGTTGATGGCCAGCACCAGCGCGTGCACCTCGCTCGGTGCCTGCGTCATGCCGATGGGCGAGAGCGCGTTGACCGAGCGGTTCTCCAGTTGTGCCGTCAGGCGCGTCAGCGGGGCCAGGCCGCGCCGGATGCCGCCATACACCAGCAGGCTCAGCAACACGCCCAGCGCCAGCAGCGGCACGAGCATGTCGGCCACGAGCTCGCGCGCGATGCGCTGCTGCACCGCCAGTCCCTTGCCGACCTGCACGCGCAGGATCTGCGGTGCGCTGGCTTCGCCGTAGCTCACGTCCAGCGCCACGATGCGCAGCGGCCGGCCGTCGAGCACGCTGCCGTAGAACACCGGGTCGCCGGCCACCAGCGGCGGGTGGGGTGGCGGCGGCAGGCGCTGGTTGCCGAGCAGGAACTGGCCCGGCGGCGACGACACCATGTAGCTGATGCGGTCGTCGGGGTCCTGCTCCAGCACGTCTTGCGCGGCCTTGGGAAAGTCGATCAGCAGGCCCGAACCGACGGGTTTGACCTGGCGCGCCAGCGCCCGCACCGATTGCGTGAGTGATTGGTCGATGCCCTTCTCGACGTAAGACAGGGCGAAGCGGTAGGCCAGCAAACCGCCGCCAGCCCAGAGCACCAGCTGCGGCAGCAGCAGCCACAGCAGCAACTGGCGGCGCAGGGACAGGCGCGACGGGGCGATCATGGCGCGCCGGCCGACTCCAGCAGGTAGCCCAGCCCGCGGATATTGCGGATGTTCAGCGTCGAGCCGCTGAGCTTGCGGCGCAGGCGGTGCACATAGACCTCCAGCGCGTTCGAGGCCACGCCGCCCGTCTCGGCCGGTTCGGACTGCCAGGCGGCGAGCACGTCTTCGCGGCTCACCACCTGGCCGCTGTGGCGCACCAGCAGGTCGAGCAGCACCCATTCGCGCTGCGTCAGGTCGATGGCTTCGTTGCCCAGCCAGGCGCGCGGCAACTGCGGGTCCAGCCGCAGGTTGCCGGCGGCGGGAGCGGACGGCGCGGGAGCGGGTTGGGCGCCGAACGCGGGCAGGCTGGCGCGGCGCAGCAGGGCCTGCAGGCGGGCCAGCAGTTCGTCGCGGTTGAAGGGTTTGGTGAGGTAGTCGTCGGCGCCCGCGTTCAGGCCCTCGACGCGGTCTTCGACACCGTCGCGCGCGGTGAGGATCAGCACCGGCAGGGCGGGCAGGCGCTGGCGCAGGCGGCGCAGCACGGTCAGGCCATCCACCAGCGGCAGACCGAGGTCGAGCACCACGCCGTCGAAACCCTGCAGGGCCAGCAGCTCCAGGGCCTCGGCGCCGTCGGCCGCGGTGGTGATGCGGTGTCCCGCCTGCGCGAGCTGGGCGCCCAGCGCATCGCGCAGCAGTTCGTCGTCTTCAACAATCAGCAGGTGGGCCATCCGGTCAGTTTAGCCGCCCCGCCTGGCGCGCGGACGCTCAGACCGCTTCGAGCGGACGCACCTGAAACGCGGGCGCCTTGCCGTTCTGGTCCTGGCCCGCGTACACGGTGAGGTGCGGGTAGGGGATCTCGATGCCGGCGGCATCGAAGGCCGCCTTCAGGCGGCGCAGGTATTCGCGCTTCACGTTCCACTGTTCCAGCGGCAGGCAGCGGAAGCGGCAGCGGATGATCACCGCCGAGTCGGCCCAGGACTCGACCCCGGCGATCTCCAGATCGGCGGTGATGCTGGCGCCGAGGATCGGATCGGTGCGCATGGCCCGGGCCACGTCGGCCATGACCCGCATCACCTCGTCGATGTTCTCGCGGTAGGCCACGCCGATGTCCATCACCGCGTTGCTGAAGCCGCGCGTCATGTTGATCACGGTGCTGATGTGGCCGTTGGGCACGTAGTGCACGTTGCCGTCGTAGTCGCGCAGTTGCACGTAGCGCAGCGTGACCTCTTCCACCATGCCGGCGTGTTCACCCAGCTTGACCACGTCGCCTTGCCGGATCTGGTTTTCCAGCAGGATGAAGAAGCCGGTGAAGAAGTCCTTGACCAGACTCTGGGCGCCAAAGCCCACCGCCAGACCGACCACGCCCGCCGCACCCAGGATGGGCGCGACCGACACCCCCACTTCGGAAAGCACCAGCATGCCGGCGATCAGGCTCACCACCACCCCGACCAGGTAGCGGAAAACGCGGCCCAGGGTTTCGGCGCGTTTGGTGGACTCGCGGTCGTCCATGCGGCTGGCGATGCGTTCGCGCAGCGTCCGTATGCCGCGCTGCAGGACGGCGATCAGCAGCCAGGCGGCGATGAGGATGAGGGTCACGCGCAGCAGCGTGGTGGCGGCGCTGCCGAGGCCGATCCACCAGCGGGTGGCGAGGTCCAGGATGTTGCCGTTCATGGGCGTTCCTCCAGAAGGGGCGGGAAAAAGTCAGGGCGGCGCCCGCCGGCTGGCAGGCACCGCCCTGGATCGGATCAAGATGCCGAAACGGCGTTGAGTGCGTTCAGGAAACGCTGGCGCCACCAGTGCACGTCCTGCTCGCGGACCTGCTGCAGCAAAGCCTGGTGGCGCCGCTGGCGTTCTTCCAGCGGCATCTGCAGCGCGCGCTGCATGGTCTCGGCCGTGCGGGTGGTGTCGTAGGGGTTCACCAGCAGGGCGTCCCGCATCTGCTCTGCCGCCCCGGCGAAGCGCGACAGCACCAGCACGCCAGGGTCTTCGGGGTCCTGCGCGGCGATGAACTCCTTGGCCACCAGGTTCATGCCGTCGCGCAGTGGCGTCACCAGCGCCACGCAGGCCGCGCGGTACAGGCCGGGCAGGCGCTTGCGCGCCACGCTGCGGTGGATGTAGCGCACGGGCATCCAGTCGAGTTCGCCGAAGTCGCCATTGACCGAACCACACAGGCTCTCCAGCTCATGGCGCAGCGCGGCGTAGGCGTCGACCGACTCGCGGCTGGGCGCCGCGATCTGGATCAGCGTGGCGCTGCCCAGGTTTTCCGGGTAGTTCTGCAGCAACTGGCGGAAGGCCTTGATGCGCTGCGGCAGGCCCTTGGAGTAGTCCATGCGCTCCACGCCCAGCAACAGGCGGCGGCGCGAGTATTCGTCGCGCATCTGCTCGTACATGTCGATGGCGTCCCGGCCCCGACCCAGCGCCGCGAACTCGTCCACGTCGATGCCGATCGGGAAGGCCTGCACCTGCAGGGTCTTGCCAAAGGCCCGGAACTCGTGTTCGCCCAGGATGTCGGCCGAGGTCTCGGTGCCCACATAGCGGGAAAAATGGGCCACGTCGGCCTCGCACTGGAAGCCCACCAGGTCGTAGGCGAACAGCGAGCGCATCAGCCACTCGTGTTCCGGAACGGCGGCCAGGATCAGGGGCGGCGGCAGGGGAATGTGCAGGAAAAACCCCATGCGCTGCTGGCAGCCCATGTTGCGCAGCTCGGCGGCCAGCGGGATCAGGTGGTAGTCGTGCACCCAGATCACGTCGTCGGGCCGCAGCATCGCCGCCAGCTTGTGCGCGAACATCTGGTTAACCCGCCGGTAGCCGCCGATGAAGCCGGCGTCGAAATCGGCCAGGTCGAGCCGGTAATGGAACACCGGCCAGAGCACGCCGTTGCTGTAGCCCAGGTAGTAGCTGTCGTGGTCTTCGCGGCTCAGGTCCACCGTGGCCAGCTGCACCGGGCCGGCGGTCTGCAGGTGCACATCGCCCTCGCCGGGTGTTCCGCCTTCCACCACCTTGCCGCTCCAGCCGAACCAGAGTCCGCCCGAGGCCTGCAGCGCCTGGCCGAGCGCCACGGCCAGCCCGCCCGAGGCGGTCTTGCGCGGGTCGGCGACCCGGTTGGAAACGACGACAAGTCTGCCCATTTAAATCACCGTGTCCCAGGCCGCCGAGAGGCGAACGGCCGCGTTGATGATGCCCACCATCGAATAGGTCTGGGGGTAGTTGCCCCACATCTCGCCGGTGGTGGCATGTGTGTCCTCCGACAGCATGCCCAGCGGGTTGCGTGCACGGAGCATGGTTTCGAAGATGGCCCGGGCTTCGTCGACACGGCCGACGCGCGCCAGGGCGTCGATGCGCCAGAAGGTGCAGATGTTGAAGGCCACCTCGGGTGTGCCGAAGTCGTCGGCGGCTTCGTAGCGGCGCATGTAGGGGCCGTCGCACAGGTGTTTCTCCAGGGCATCCAGGGTGGCGATGAAGCGCGGGTCCATCGGGTCGATGAAACCCACCTCGGCCATCAGCAGCACACTGGCGTCGAGGTCGTGGCTGCCAAAGGCCGCGGCGAACGCCTGGCGCTCTTCAGACCAGGACTCGCGCAGAATGCGCTCGCGCATGGCGCGGGCGTGTTGTTGCCAGTAGGCGGCCCGTTCGCCCTGTTGCAGGGTGAGGCCGATCTTGGCCAGCCGGTCGCAGGCGGCCCAGCACATCAGGGTCGAAGAGGTGTGCACGCGGGCGCGGGTGCGCAACTCCCACATGCCGGCATCGGGCTGGTCGAAGATGAGCACGGCCTTTTCGCCCACGGCTTCGAGCTGCTTGAACTCCGCCAGCCCCGCCGGGTTGAGCAGGCGCCGGTCGTGAAACGCCTGGGCCGCGCCGAGCACGATGTTGCCGTAGACGTCGTGCTGGAAATGTTCGTGGGCCTGGTTGCCCACGCGCACCGGTCCCATGCCGCGGTAGCCCGGCAGGTGCTTGCAGGTGCGCTCGGGCAGATCGCGCTCCAGACCGATGCCGAACAGCGGCTGCACGTGGCCGCCGTTGGAGCCGACCACGGCGTTGGCGAGCCAGCGCAGGTAGTCCTCCATGGTGCCGACTTCGGCCAGGCTGTTGAGCGCACGCACGACGAAGAAGGCGTCGCGCAGCCAGCAATAGCGGTAGTCCCAGTTGCGCTGCGTGCCCGGTGCTTCGGGGATGCTGGTGGTCATGGCCGCGACGATGGCGCCGGTGTCCTCGAACATCGATAGCTTGAGCGTGATGGCCGCGCGGATCACCGCGTCCTGCCACTCCAGCGGCAGCGCCAGGCGCTGGCTCCAGCCACGCCAGTAGGTCAGGGTCTCCTGTTCGAAATGCCGCGCCGTGTCGCCAATGCCGCCCTCCAGGGTTTCGTCGGGGCCCAGCAGGAAGTTGAGTTCGCGCGTGAGCAGGAATGGCTGGTGGCTCAGCACATGGGACACCGAAGCATCGGTGTGCAGCCGCAGGGTCTGCTGCTCGCCCACGAAGCGGATGTGGTTGCTGCCCGAGGTGATGGTGGGCGTTTCGGCGCCCCAGCCGAAGCGGGGCGTGAGCAACACGCGGACCCGGGGCGATCCCTGGAGCGGACGTACCCGGCGCACCAGCATGGTGGGGCGGAAGAAGCGGCCGCGCGAGGGGAATCGGGGCGCAAAGTCGGTGATGAGCAGGCCCTGTCCCTTGGTGTCCCAGAGCTCGGTGTGCAGCACGGCGGTGTTGGGGTCGTAGTACTGCCGGGCTTTGTCCAGGTGTTCGATTTCAATGGCAAACGCGCCGGCACCGTCTTCGCCGCCGAGCAGCGCATGAAACACCGGATCGCCATCAAACCGGGGCAGGCAGCTCCAGACCACGCGCCCGTGTGGATCGATCAGGGCACTGAAGGCGCAATTGCCCACCACACCGAGTGACAGGGACGGGGGCGCAGGTGCGGCAAAACCGGTGTGGACGGGGCGTTCGGCGGTGGCCGGCGGGTTCATCACCATGGGGTGTCGGGGGCTTGTTGGATGGCGTCCCGCAGCCACTGGTGCAGCGCCTGCGGGTGGGCGATGCGGTGGCTGGCGCAACTCGGGCCCTCGCCCACCTTGATGCCCGATCCGCCGAGTCGCTGAACCACGTCAAAGCCGGACTCGTCGGTCACGTCATCGCCGGCAAACAGCGGCTGGCGCCCTTTGAAGGGGGGCTCGGCCATGAAGGCGGCAATCGCCAAGCCCTTGCCCACATGGGCGGACTTGACTTCGACCACGGCCTTGCCGCGCAGCAGCTGCAGATCGGGGTTGTGCCGGATGGCGGCCGTCATGACCGCGGTGCATTCGGCATCCAGCTCGGGGGCGAGCCGGAAGTGCAGGGCGACGGCGGTCTTCTTGTGTTCCACGAGCAGACCGGGATGGTGGGCCGCCAGCGCCTGCGCGGCGGCCAGCACGGGGCCGAGATCGGGGCGTTGGTCGGTGGACGTGGTGCCCAGGCGCGACCGGCGCACGGCACCGTGTTCGAAAGCCGCCGGCAGCAGCAGGGGGGCGAGATAGGGGTCGATGTCCGCCTGCGCGCGGCCGGTGACCAGCGCCAGCGCACCGTCCAGCTGGGTGTGCAGCTGTTCCAGCAGCGTCACGAGTTCGCGCGGAACCACCACCTCGTCGGGTCGGGGTGCCAGTTCGGCCAGCGTGCCATCGAAATCAAGAAACAGGGCGCATGGCCCCGCCAGCAGGCTTGGTAATGTGCTCATCAACCGTTGACCGTAACAGACCCGGTGCCGCTTGTCACACGGCGGGTATTTGCCCGACCCGCCGGGTGCGGGACTTCCAGCCGCCTTGACACACCGGCTGGACCTTTTCAGGAAGCGCTCTTCAGGGTGCTTTCGCCGAGGGCTTTCGCGACTTCGGTGACGCGGGCGCGGTGGATCAGGGCGCCCACGTCCGGGCCCTTCAAGCCCCTGGCCTGGGCCTGCGCGGCGATGTCCGCCGTGACCACCGAGCGGGCCGCCTGCAGCGCCGGGAGCAGGCGTTCACGTTGCAGGTAGGCATCGCCGGCGTGGCCGAGCCGGCCCCGCGCATCGCATTCGCAGGCCAGCACGATGTCGAGAAAGCGGACCGGTTTTCGGAAGGCATCGCAGCGTTCGAGCAGGCGGACCATGGCCGCCGCGCCGAGGCCGGCGCTGCGGTGGAGGTTGCCGTGTTCGCGCGCGACCACGTCGGCGAGCTTGCGGCATTCCACGGGCACGCGCCAGCGCTCGCACACGCCGCGCAGCAGCCGCGCACTGCGCTCCTCGTGGCCGATGTGGCGCGGCAGCACGTCGGCGGGCGTTGTGCCCTTGCCGAGGTCGTGGCACAGGCAGGCAAAGCGCACCGGCAGCGAGGCACCGAGCGACGCGCTCATGTCGAGCACCATCATCAGGTGCACGCCGGTGTCGATCTCGGGGTGGTGGTCGGCGCGCTGCGGCACGCCCCAGAGCTGGTCCACCTCGGGCAGCAGGCGCACCAGCGCGCCGCAGTCGCGCAGCACCTCGAACATGCGACTCGGCCGCTGCTCCATGAGGCCGCGTGAGAGTTCCTGCCAGACGCGCTCGGCCACCAGGTGGTCCACTTCGCCGTGCTCCACCATCTGGCACATCAGCGCCCGGGTTTCGGGGGCCACCGAAAAGTCGGGGAAACGGGCCGCGAAGCGCGCAAGCCGCAGGATGCGCACCGGGTCTTCGCCGAAGGCCCCGGTGACGTGGCGCAGCACACGCTCGCGCAGGTCGCGCTGGCCGCCATGGGGGTCGATCAGCCGGGCGCTGGCGGGGTCTTCGGCATCGGCGGCCGCGATGGCCATGGCGTTGATGGTGAGGTCGCGCCGGGCCAGGTCGTCTTCGAGCGTGACGCCCGGATCGGTGTGGAAATGAAAGCCGTGGTAACCCGGCGCGGTTTTGCGCTCGGTGCGGGCGAGCGCGTATTCCTCGCGCGTCTGCGGGTGCAGGAACACCGGGAAGTCACGCCCGACGGGCAGGAAACCCTGCGCGGCCATGGCTTCGGGTGTGGCGCCGACGACCACCCAGTCGCGGTCGACATGCGACGAAGCGGCTGCGTCAGCGTCGCGCGCCATCAGGGCGTCACGCACCGCACCGCCCACGAGGTAAATGTCCATGGGCGGAGTTTAGGGGGAAGCGCTCAGCGCCCCAGGCGGTAGGGTTCTTCGAAATCGAGGAAGTCGTGTTCCGCCAGCGCACCGTCGATCCAGGCCTTCACACCGGGCAGGGCGGCCACACGTTCCACGTAGGCCTGCAGGTCGGCGGGCAGGGGCAGGCCATAGGTCCTGATGCGCATGCACACCGGGGCGAAGTAGGCGTCGGCGATGCTGAAATGGCCGAACAGCAGGGGCGCGCTGCCATCGGGCATTTTTTCGGGCTGGGCCGCCAGCAGCTCGCTCCACAGGCCGCACAGCCGTGCCATGTCGGCGCGCACCGCCGCCTGGTCGCGCCAGATCAGGCGGCCGGTGTCGGGCAGCGAGGCCTCGATGTTCATGGGGCAATGGCTGCGCAGTGCGCCAAAGCCGCTGTGCATCTCGGCGCAGACGCTGCGCGCGCGGGCACGTTCCTTCGGATTGGCGGGCCAGAGTGGTTTGTCGGGGAAGCGCTCGGCCAGGTATTCGGCGATCGCCAGCGTGTCCCAGACCGCGAAGCCCTCGTCCACCAGCACGGGCACCTTGCCCACGGGGTTGAGGCCGCGCAGGGATTTTTTGAAGGCCGAGTCGGACTCGAACGAGTCGAACCGGACCATGATCTCCTCGAACGGGATGCCCGCCTGCGTCATCAGCACCCAGGGGCGCATGGACCAGGACGAGTAGTTCTTGTTGCCGATGTACAGCTGCAGTGCCATGAAGTTCTCCGTCAATGGGCAGCCATGGTAAAGCCGGCCCGCGAGGCACATTGATGAAAAAAGGCCGTCCGATTGATTCGGACGGCCCTGGAGAGATCGGTGGATTCCGGGTGGAAATCAGGCGTACTTTTCCAGGATGCGGGTCGAGCGCTCGACCTCGCGCATGGTGGCGTCCTCGGAGTCGGAGACGGACACCGCCTCCATGACCGAGCAGGCCATCATGCGGTAGAAGGCTTTGTCCATGGCCTTGCGCGCAGCGGACATCTGCTGTGCCACGTCTTCACAAGGGCGGCCTTTCTCCACCATGTCGATCAGACCGCGCACCTGGCCCTCGATGCGTTTGAGGCGGTTGATCACGTCACGCTGGTGCTCAGACCGGTAGACCGAGGCGGACGAGGTCGCGGGGGTGCTGCTGGTTGCGGGCTTCGATTTGGCAGTTGCCATGGTGTTTCCTCGGAGTGTGGCGTTGGTGAGAGTTTGCCAAAAAAACACACACCGGGACCGCCGATCATTCCTGATGCCTTGGTTATCTGCATTATTACCCTACCCCCTAGGGTAGTCACCGATGACGAAATGGGCCCGGCCAGCTAACTTTCGTTCCGTGGTGTGTTGATGAATGTCAAGCACCTGTCCTACACCCTTCAACACAAGAGGATCCTCACATGCAAATCTGGAAGCGCATTTCCATCGCCTTGGCCATGGGCGTCACCCTGCTCGCAACCACCGGCTGCGGCACCATCTCCACTCTGGGGAAACTCGAAGACGGCGCCGGCTCCGAGGCTTCGCGCATGTGGGACCGCTGGGTCGAAGGCGACGGCGACATTGCCGTGGCCACGACCTGGGAAGCGAAGGTCAAGGCCGGCGTGAGCGCAAAAGACGTCGAGGAAATCCTGAAGATCGTGGCCGTGGAACGCAACATGCGCGATGTGGGCGTGCTGCCGTTGTCCAAGGAGCTGGAAGCCCGTTCCGGCAAGAAGGAGAAGCTGCTGACGGTGTATTCGTACTGCAGCCCGGCCACCGCCCGCAAGATGGTGGACTTCAGCCCGCACATGTCGGCCTACCTGCCTTGCCGCGTCAGCGTGGTCGAACACGACGACGGCAGCCTCTGGCTCTACACCCTGAACATGGACATGATGGTCAAGATGGGCCGCAAGCTGCCCTCGCCACTGAAGGAAGAAGCCAAGGCCGTGCGCGACACCATCTGGGAAATGATGCAGCGCGCCTCCAAAGGCGAGTTCTGACGCGCCGCCGCTTCACAAAAACATCAAAGCCACCCGAGGAGACACCACGATGAAGTTCAAGAAGACCGCCTTGCGCAGCGCCGCCCTGGTCGCCCTGAGTGGCGCGCTGTTGCCCGCCGCGTACGCCACCGAGGGCTACTTTTCGCACGGCTATGGCATCAAGGCCAAAGGCATGGGTGGCGCCGCCACCGCTGTGGCGCAGGACACCTTTGCCGGCGCCAACAACCCGGCGGCGGCGGCGTTCGCCGGCAACCGAATGGAGTTGGGTGTTGACCTGTTCATGCCCGATCGCGAGATGTCGCGCACCGGCACTGGCGGCATGCTCGACACCTCGGTGCGCAGCAGCAAGCGCGAATTCCTGATTCCCGAGTTTGGCTACAACAAGACCCTGTCCAACGAGTTCTCGGCCGGCGTCACGGTGTATGGCAACGGCGGCATGAACACCACCTACCCCGGTGGCCAGCTCAACTGCGGTCAGGGCCCGGCCAACGCCTTGTGCGGTTCCGGCCAGCTCGGCGTGGACCTGATCCAGCTGGTCGTGGCGCCTACCGTGGCCTACAAGATCAACGCCAACCACAGCGTGGGCGTCTCGCCTTTGCTGGTGTTCCAGATGTTCAAGGCCTATGGCCTGCAGGGCTTCTCGCAGATGTCGGTCGACCCGGCCAGGCTCAGCGGCAGCGGCTACTCGAACAGCAGCGGCCTGGGCGTGCGCCTGGGTTACATGGGCAAGCTGTCGGACCGGGTGAGCATCGGCGCTTCGTATTCACCCAAGACCAACATGAGCCGCTTCAAGGAATACGCGGGCCTGTTTGCCAACAGCGGCGAATTCGACATCCCGGAAAACGCCAGCCTGGGGATTGCCGTGCAGGCCACGCCCGACCTGCTGTTCGCCGCCGATTACCAGACCATCGGCTACGGCGACGTGCCGGCCATCGGCAATGCCGCGACCGCAGGTCCCCTGGGCGGTAATCCGGGCGGCGGTTTCGGCTGGAAGAACATCGACGTGTTCAAGCTCGGCGTGCAATGGCAGATGAACCCCAAGGTGGTGCTGCGCGCGGGCTACACCCACAGCGAAAACCCGGTCACCTCGGCCAACATCACGCCCAACATCCTGGCGCCGGGGGTGATGAAGTCGCACTACACGCTGGGCGCCACCTACGCGCTCTCGCCCACCTCGGAACTCACCTGGTCGTTCATGCACGCGCCGCGCGTGAGCGTCAGCGGTCCTTCGCTGCTGGCGGGCACGGAAACCGTCAGCATGCGCCAGAACGCCATCGCCATCCAGTGGGGCACCAAGTTTTGATCCGAGTTTGAGAGGCCCGTCGATCGACCGCAGGGGTTGCAAGACCCCTGCGGTTTTTTTTGGCAGGAAAACCGGGCTGCTTCAGCGGCGGCGCAGGGCCAGCAGCCGGCTGCGGCTGTTGTGACCGCCCAGGTAGGTGGGCGCCACCGCCGCCACGGCGGCGGGCCGGATGCCCAAGTCCACCAGGCCGGGGAACTGGCCGCTGGCCACGTTGTCGACCGACATGGCGTCCAGGTTGTCGCGGCTCATCAGCGGTTCGCCCGGGGCCAGTTCCATCATCAGCGCCTGCAGCCGGCCGATCGCCATGGGCAGCGGGAGGATGGGGCGCTGGCGGCTGCCGAAACGGCCCGCCAGGTGGACCAGATCGGCCAGCGTGAGCACGTCGGGCCCGGCGCACTCGTAGATCTGGCCCACGCTGCTGCGGGGCAGGCCGCTGTCTTTTGCGCAGGCGACCACGGCGCTGGCCACGTCTTCCACCCACACGGGCTGGAAGCGGGCTTTGGCACCCGCCAGCGGAATCACGGGAAACACCGCCTGCAACTGCGCAAACAGGTTGAGGAAGCGGTCGCCCGAACCGAAGATCACGCTCGGGCGCAGGACGCTCAGGTCGAGCTCGGCGGCGCGCAGCAAGGCTTCGCCGCGGGCTTTGCTGCGCTGGTAACGCGAAGGGCTTTCCGCGCTCACGCCCAGGGCGCTCACATGCACCACGCGGCGCACGCCGCGGGCAACGCAGGCCCGGGCGAGCTTGGCGGGCAGCTCGACGTGGGTGCGTTCGAAGGCGGCTTCGCTCCCATGCAGGATGGCCACGAGGTTGATCACCACGTCGTGGCCGGGCAGCAGGCGTGTCAGTGCCGCCTCGTCGTGTACATCCGCTTCGATCACGGTCAGGCCCGGCAGGTGCTGGACGGCGCTGGCGTTGATCGCACGCCGCGTGGGCACCGTGATGTGCCAGCCCTCGCGCTGCAGTTTTTCGCAGACGTGACGACCGACAAAGCCGGTGCCTCCAAGGATGAGGGCGTTATTCAAAGGATGGGATCTCGGTCGGTTCAGGGCAGGTCGGTGTTGACAGGGGCGGCGGTCGCGCGCGGACCGACGGTCCCCAGGCGCGAGCGCAGCGATTGGGGTTGACCGGTGAGGATCGCGGCGTAGTTCGTGGTGTTGGCGAGCACCTTCTGCACGTAGTCGCGCGTCTCGTCGAACGGGATGTTCTCGGTCCAGATGTCGCCGTCGAGCACCGGACCTTCGCGCCAGGTGCGCGAGCGGCCGGGCCCGGCGTTGTAGGCCGCGGCGGCCAGGGGCAGCGAGCCTTCAAAGTCATCGAGCGCAAACTTCAGGTAGGCCGTTCCGATGGCGATGTTGGTGTCGCGGTCGGTGATGTGGTGCGGTCGGAAATCGGTCAGGCCGATCTTGCGGGCGGTCCAGCGCGCCGTGGCGGGCATCACCTGCATCAGACCCGAGGCACCGACACCGGAACGCGCGTCGGTCACGAAGCGGCTCTCCTGCCGGATCAGGCCGTAGACGTAGGCCGGGTCCAGTCCGATGCTGGTGGCCCGCTGCACCACCTCGCGCTGGAACGGCATGGGAAAGCGCTGGGCATGGTCTTCGGCCAGGGCGGTGCGCAGGCTGGTGTTGATGCAGCGGTCCCAGACGCCGTTCTGGCAGGCGAGGCGGGCCGCGGCCAGCAACTCGCGTTCGCCCATGCCGCCCGGCGTGTGCAGGCCCACGCTGTAGTTCCACTCGCGCACGCCTTCGCTGCGCAGGCCCAGCCGCATGGCGGTGAGCGCACGCTGCAGGCCGGGGTTTTGCATCGCTGCGGCCATTTCCAGATCGGTCACGGGCGCCGGGGGCGGGGGCACCACCACGGAGCGGCCCAGCGCTTCGAGCGCCAGCTGTTCGTGAAAGCCTTGCGTCGAAGCGATGCTGCCCAGCAGTTCACGGGCCTGCGCCGTGGCGGCGATGGCGTCGGGCTCGCGCAGCGCCAGGATCGCCCGGGCCCGCCAGTACACCCAGACCGGTTGCTGGCGCCGGGGCTCGCTCATGGCCGCGATGGCGTCGCGCACATGGCCCCAGGCGCCCGCGCGCAGGCCCGCTCGCGCTTTCCAGGCCAGGTGCTCGTCGTGCATGTGCTGGTCTTGCCCGTTCACAAAATACGCCAGCGCTTCGGGCTGCAGCTTTCGGGCCGCTCGCCGGCCGATCACACCCCAGGCCCAGCTTCGCTCCTCCTGGTTGAGCTGGGCCACCCAGCGTTTGAGGTGCATCGCCTCCGCGGCCGCGGCGGGGTCGCTGGCCGCCAGCCGGATCGCGGCGAGGGTCACCAGTTCCTTGGTGCGCGGCCGGATGGCGGTGAATTTGTCGTCGAGGTAGGCGGCCGGGTCCCGGATGATGGACTCCAGGATGGGCACCCACTCCGGATCGAGCAGGGCGACCGCCTGGACCGCCGCGCGCGGCTTGTTGGCGTCGAGCGCCAGGCGGGCACGCTGCCAGGCCACTTCGGGTGCGAGGTGACCGCTGTTCAGAAAGGCCTGGGCCGCAATGGCACAGCCGTCGTCGGCGTCGGGCTGGGCATGCCAGCGCTGTGCGGTCTGGCGCGCCGCCTCATCGGCGGGTCGGCGCCGGGCCGCGGCATCGAGCATGAGCGCATAACACTGGACCTGCGGGTCGTCGTTCATGCGGTAGTGCGGCAGCTCGGCTTCGAAGTTCGCCCAGTCGCGGGTTTTGCCGAGATGCAGCAGCCAGTCGTTGCGCAGGCGGTCTTCCCAGTAGGTGCCGGCCATCTGCGCCAGGGCGTTGCGGATGTCTTGCGGGGCGCTGGTCTCCAGGCGGGACTTGATGGTCCAGTAGCGGGCCAGCGGTTCCAGCGCATGGCCACGGACCGCCGGCAGCAGCGCGTCGAGCTCGCTGGTGTTGTTGCGCCGGAAGGCGTCGCGCATGGCCAGCAGGGTCGCATCGGCGCTGCCTTGTGCCCAGGCCGCACCCTGCAGCAGCAGCGCGGCCATAATGATCACAAGACCCTGTTTCATGCTTCCCAGTTTCATGCGTCGATTATGGACAACAAAGAACTTCCGAGTGCCTCAGAAAACCTTGTCCAGCCTGTGGAGGGCAGCAAAGCCGCCTGGCGAAAACGCCTGATCGACAAACGGCAGAATCTGGCCGATCGCGCCTGGCGCAACGACCTGCTGCAGCGGGTCATGCGCGTCTGGTTGATCGAGCGGCCCGACGCCATCATCGGCGCCTACTGGCCGATCAAGGGGGAGTTCGATCCGCTGCCCGCGCTGTTCCGCTGGCAGGAAGCGGGTCTGGAGGAAGACGCGCAGGGCGCCCAGAAACACCGCCGCATCGGCCTGCCGGTGGTGAACAAGGTGGACAAGACGCTCACCTTCTACACCTGGTACCCGGGCTGCCCGATGGAAGAAGACGCCTACGGCATTCCGAAGCCGAAAGACACCGAGATCGTGGTCCCCACGCTGATCTTCGTGCCCTGTGTGGGTTACGGACCGGGCGGTTACCGGCTCGGCTACGGTGGTGGTTTCTACGACCGCACGCTCGCCAGCCTGCAGCCCAAACCCTTCACCGTCGGTCTGGGTTACGACTTCGCCTACGTGCCCGACCTGATGCCGGAGATCCACGACGTGCCGCTGGACGCCATCTTGTCCGATACCGGCGTGATGTGGCCTGAGAGATGAAACACACCCGCCGCGCTGCGCGCGACCCCCTCAAGGGGGCCACGCGATGCGGCCCGGCAAAGCCGGTTCCGCCGCGTTCTGGGTAAGGCACTTCGCTTCGGCGCTGTCCTTGCTGGACCTTTCCCTGTATCGCAGCTCCGGCGCCTCGTCGGCTGAGGGTGCACCCTCTGGCGTGCTGGTTCAGACCCTACGATCGATGGGCTCTACGGGTGCTCGGCGTTGGCGTGCACTTCGCTGATGCGCTTTTCTCGCCGCACCAGATACAGGCCGCTACCCACGATGATGGCCGCGCCCAGCCAGGTGTGCGAGGCCGGCAGCGTCTGCCACACCAGCCAGTCCAGCCCCACGCCCCAGGCCAGGGCGGTGTATTCGAACGGTGCCACGGCCGAAGCCTGGCCGTGGCGGAAGGCCTCGTTGATGGTCAACTGGCCCAGGAAGCCGGTGACCGCCAGCGCCAGCAGCAGGCCGGCGTGTTCGATCGACACCGGCACCCAGTGCGGCGCTGCGAGCAGGCCACCGCCCACGGTCATGAACACCATCATGGTGAGGATCATGCTTTCGCTGCTGTCGGTGCGGCTCACCAGCCGGCCCGCCACCGCCGCCACGGCGTAACACAGCGCGGCGGCGAGCACGGCCAGGCCCCCCACGGTCACAAAACCCGCCTGCAGGTCTTCACCGCTGGGCCGCAGGGCGACCAGCACGCCGCCGAAGCCGGCGGCGATCGCCCACCAGTGCGCCCTGGGCACGCGCTCCTTCAGCACCGGCACCGACAGCGCGGTGATCAGCATCGGCGCGATGAAGAACAGCGTGTAGGTGGCCGACAGCGGCAGTTCGCGCACGCCGCGGGTGAACAGCGCCAGCATGGTGATGCCGAGGCAGCCGCGCAGGATGTGCAGCGACCAGCGCAATTGACGCAGCGTGTGCCAGCCGCGGCGCCACTGGATCCAGGCCATCACCAGCGGCAGCGCGGTCGCCCCGCGCAGGCAGGCGATCTGCAGCGGCGGGTAGTGGCCCGAGAGCGTCTTGAGCACCGCGTCCATGAGCGCAAAAAACATCACCGCCAGCAGCATGTTGACGATGCTGCGCAGGTTGCCGGCGGCGTGTTGGGAGGGCGTGCTCATGAAGATGAAGAAAAAGGCACGAAGTCTGCCTGAAAGAGAGAGGGCCTCATGGCACCACAAACGGTGCAGGCGAGGGGGCCGCTACCAGCACACGCCGAAGATCCGGCTCCGCCGGTCCAAGGGCGTGGTCCCCCGGGGGGAAGCCGCGCAGCGGCGCAGGGAGGATCAATCTATATGGTCCACGGTATCGGGGTCCGGCACGTCGCCGATGGCCTGGCGCGTCTCTGCAGCCTGCGCCTGCAGCCAGTCGCAGAAGGCCTTCACCTCCGGGCGCACCACGCTGCGTGGCGCCACCACCAGCCAGTAGACCAGGGGTGAGTCCATGCGCATCTGCGGCAGCGGCTCCACCAGGTCGCCGCTGGCCAGGCTCTCGGCCACCAGCGGCAGCCGCGCCAGCGCCACGCCCTGACCGGTGAGCGCGGCCTGCACGATCTGGTGCGCGTAGTTGAAGTAGAGCCAGCGCTGCGGCGTGAGCTTGCTCTTGACCGCGCGGGGCGGGCCACTTGGCTTGCCCTTGCCCGCCACGGTGGGCGCTGTGGCGCCGGCAAAGGTGTCCAGCCAGCGCTGCCAGGTCAGCCATTCCAGATGGCGCGTGCGGTGCGCGTCCCCGGCTTCGATCAGCGTGACCTGGGCCAGATCCTCCAGTCGTTTGATGCGGTGTTCCTTCAGCAGCCAGGGGCTGGCCACGGGCGTGAGCTGCTCGCCAAACAGGCGGATCGCTCCAGCCGGCATGGCCTGCGGCACCGCATAGCGCAACGCCAGGTCCACATCGGCGGTGCTGAGGTCCACCGCCACGTCGGACGCGTCGATGCGGATGTCGATGTCCGGGTGCTCGCGCTGGAAGGCCTCGAGCCGCGGGATCAGCCACATCGAAGCGAACGAAGCCCAGGTGGTGATGGCCACGCTCTTGCGTCCGGCGCTCTGGCGGATCTGCCTCACCGCCGCATCAATGCGCTCCAGCGCCATGCCCGCTGCACGCAACAGTTGCGAGCCCGCGCTGGTGAGTTCCACCGCACGCGTGTGGCGCAGGAAGAGCGCGGTGCCGACCTCGTCTTCCAGCGCCTGGATCTGCCGGCTGACGGCGCTCTGCGTGAGGGAGAGTTCCTCGGCGGCGGCGCGGAAGTTCAGGTGCCGCGCCACGGCGTCAAAGGCGCGCAGGTGGCCGGCCGAGATCGGGCGGGTGCGGGGATGGCTGGCGGGAAGCGACATGACCGGTCCTCTGGATTGATGCGGTAATCGAATCAATAGCTTACCCCCATTTCATTGGACGGCTGGACGCCGCGGCGGGAAGATGGCACCCGTGTTGATGCCACTGGAGAACCGTATGTCACACCCCGCTGCTTCTCTTTCCGCCCGCTGCGCCGCCATCGGCAGCTGGCGGTTGCACCCCGGCCACGCCATGAGCCTGCGCCCGAAGAAAACCGCCGTGTTGCGCATCTTCTGCGGTCAGGTCTGGGTGACCCTGGGTGGCCCCTACCAGGGCGCCCCGAACGAGCTGGGCGACCGTTTCCTCGGTCCCGGCGACGTGCTGGCCGTGCCGGCCGGTGCACGTTTGGTCATGGAGCCGGTTGCGACCCCCGGCGACACCGGGCCGGTGCATTTCGACTGGTCCGACGCCGCGGCGTCGGCGGCCCCCAGCCGCTTCGCCCGCGAGGTGGTGTCGCCCACGCGCGAGCTGGGTACGGCACTGGGGCAGGCCGGAATGGCGACGGCGCGCGTGCTGCGGGGCCTGCTCGGCTACAGCGAGTACCTGACGACCGGACGGGGACGGGTACTGGGCCCGTACGAGGCCGGGCACTGGTGAGCCGGGCGTGGCCAGCGCCAGTTCAACCAGGCCACTAGCGTGCTGAGGACTTTTTGCGCTGCGGTGCCGGCTTGCGCGCCGCCACCGCAGCACCCAGCGCCAGCCGGGCCCAGGGCGCCATCAGTGCGGGCGATTCCAGTGCGTCCTCGGGGGGCGTGTGGTAGTGCAGGCGCATGGTCTTGCCTTTCGCCTCGTACTGAAAGGGTCGTCCGCCCGCCGCCAGCCACTGGGGTTCGCTTTCGGCATTGGTCTTGAGGAACAGGGTGTCCCAGGCAATGATCGCCACGTTCATGCCATCGACCGACAGCCCATAACCCCCGAACATGCGCGTGGCCTTGCACGGGCCCAGGCAGGACAGCAGCTCGCAGGCGTGCAGCACGAAGGGATCGGTGATGGGTTTGGTGACCATTCCGCCATCGTAGTGAGCTGCGCGCAGCGCCACAAGCCGTCGGCGCGAAGTGCCTTGATCCCAGAATGCCACGGAACTGGCTTTGCCAGGCCGCAGGCGTTGCCCCCTTTGAGGGGGGGGGCGCCGAAGGCGGCGCGGGGGTGGGAGAATCCAGCATGGCCCGACCCAAATCCGCCTCCCACGACCTCAAACGCGAAGAAATCCTCGACGTGGCGGCGCAGTGCTTCGCCCAGCAGAGTTTTCCCGCTGCGAGCATGAACGACATCGCCACCGCCTGCGGCACCAGCAAGGCGCGGCTCTACCACTACTACGAGAGCAAGGAGGCGATCCTGTTCGATCTGCTCGACCGCTACACGCAGCGGCTGCTGGCGCTGATCGGTGAAGGTGAAGCCCGCGCACAGCGCAAGAACCTGAGCGAGCGGGACGCCCTGAGCGAACTGGTGCGCGCCTTTCTCTCGGAATACGAAAGCTCGGCCACGCGCCACGTGGCGCTGGTGTCCGACACCAAGTTCCTCGGCGAGACCCAGCGCGAACTCATCCTCAACCGCCAGCGCGATGTCGTGGCCGCCTTCACCCGCTTTCTCAAGCGCGCCTACCCCGAGCGCGTGACGCCCGCGAACCAGACCGCGCTGACCATGATGCTGTTCGGCATGATCAACTGGACTTTCACCTGGCTGCGCCCGGGCGGGGCCATGAGTTACGCCGCCTTTGCCGACGAGGTGGTGGCCGTTCTGGAGAAGGGTCTGGCCGGATGAGTCCCAGTGTTTCACAGGGATATTGGTTTACTTATTCGTAATTGATTTCGTTTAGTTAAAATTCGTCTGTTTGCCGATCTGCGCAGCCGATACCCCCACAGGAGACTCCCCATGAGCAAAGCCTTCGCCTCCCAGGCCGACCTGGAAGACAAAAAGATCACCTTTGAGCAGCTCAGCCCGCACTGCTGGGCCTACACCGCCGAGGGCGACCCGAACTCGGGCGTCATCATCGGCGACGACTTCATCATGGTCAGCGACGCGACCGCCACGCCGGCCATGGCGCGCGACCTGATCAAGCAGATCCGCACCGTGTCCGACAAGCCGATCAAATACGTGCTGCTCACCCATTACCACGCGGTGCGCGTGCTGGGCGCCAGCGCCTACTTTGCCGAAGGCGCGACCGAAATCATCGCCAGCCAGGGCACGCTGGAGCTGATCCGCGAGCGCGGCGCGCAGGACATGCAGAGCGAGATGGAGCGCTTTCCGCGCCTGTTCCGCGGTGCCGATTCGGTGCCCGGCCTGACCTGGCCGAGCATGGTGATCGGCGGCGGTGACCCCACCAAAGGCGAGAAGCCGGGCAAGCTGTCGATCAACCTCGGTGGTGTCGTGGTGCAGATCTGGAGCCCCGGCTACGGCCACACCCGCGGCGACACCATCGCCTGGGTGGAAGAAGAGAAGGTGCTGTTCAGCGGTGACCTGGTCGAATACCAAGCCGGTGTCTACACCGGCGACGCCCAGCTCGAAGAGTGGCCCGCCACGCTCGAAGCCCTGCGCGCGCTCCAGGCCGAATACATCGTGCCCGGCCGCGGCGAAGCCATGAAGGGCAACGCCGACGTGAACAAGGCGCTGGACTACACGAAGCGCTGGGTCACCACCCTGTTCCAGGCCGGCAAGGAAGCCGCCGCCGCCGGCATGGACCTCAAAGCCGCCATGGCCCACACCCGCAAGAGCATGGACCCGGTGTTCGGCCAGGTGTTCATCTACGAACACTGCCTGCCGTTTGATGTCAGCCGCGCTTACGACGAAGCCAGCGGCATCAAGAACCCGCGCATCTGGACCGCCGAGCGCGACATGGAAATGTGGAAGTCCTTGCAGGGCTGAGCGCGGCACGCTCGAAGACATAAAGAAACCCGCTTCGGCGGGTTTCTTTATGGGGTGGCCGGACAACGCCGCTGCTATTGGGTCGTGGTTGTCGTGGCAGCCGTCCCGGTGGCGGAGGTTGTTTCGGTGGTATCGGAGCCTGTGTCTGTCGCGCTCGCCGGCTTCACCGTCACCGGTTGCTCCGCTTCGGCCACACGGCCGGCGCTGTCGGTCACGGTCAGGGTGATCGTGTATTCACCCGGCTCGTCGTAGACGTGATCCACCTGCGCGCCCTGGCCCTTTTCGCCATCGCCGAAGTCCCAGGCGTAGGACGCCACGACGGTGCCCTCGGGCACGTTGGACACCACCGTGCCCGAGCCGTCCACGGTGAAGCTCTCGCCCGCTTCCGGCGTGGTCGGATCGATGTCGATCACCGGAATGGGCAGACACCCGGCCAGCGCCAGGGCCAGCAGGCCTGCCAGGAACAGTTTGAAGGTGCGAGGGTGTTTCATGGGCGGAGCTGGAAATGGATGCGTGCTTTCAGCGGGCCTGTCTGCTATTGGGTGCCCGATGCGCCCCGGTTGTCAAGGGTGTGGATCGCCTGGCCTGTGCGCTGCCGGGTGGCGGCGTCCGCCCTGGCGCGCTGCTACCATGCGGCAGCTTCACTCCTCCCGCTCTCACGATGTCGCTGGCGCTGCCTTCGTTCCAGTCTGTTGGTGCCCGCTCTGCCACCTGCGTTGCCGCGGTGTGTCTGACGCTGGCGGGGTTGCTGTCGGGCTGTGCCTCGAAGGGGCCGGTGCACGCCCCGCCGGCGGAGACATTCGATCCGCCCGCGCTGTCCACCCCGCCCGCGGAAAGTGCCGACCTGCAGCGGGCGGCCCAGCGCTTGCTGAAAACCCCTTCGACCCAGACCGGTTGGACGGTGTTCCCCGTGCCGGGCAAAACGTTCTCGCCGTTTGAGCCGGTGCACCACGCGGGCCGGGATGCGCTGCGTGTGCAGGCGAGCAGCTCCGTGAGCATCCTGCGCCAGCGCATGGAACCGGCCCTGCCCTCGGTGGGGCGCATCTCGTTCGCCTGGACGGCCGATGCCTTGCCGCCGACCGTGGATGTGGTGCAGGGGCGGCGGGACGACGCCGTGGTTCGGGTGCTGCTCAGCTTCGATGGCGACCGCAGCCGCCTTTCTCCGCGCGTGCACCGCTTGTCGGAGATGAGCCGTCTGCTGACCGGCGAGGACCTGCCCTACGCCACGCTCGTCTATGTCTGGAGCGATGCCCATGTCCCGGGCACGGTGCTGAACAATTCCCGAACCGATCGTGTGCGCAAGCTGGTGCTGGATTCCGGCACACAGTACCTGGGACAGTGGCGCGATCACGAACGCGATGTGCGGGCCGATTTTGTCCGTGTGTTTGGCGAGGAGCCCGGGCCGCTGCTGTCGGTGGCGCTGATGACCGACACCGACAACACCCGCAGCCAG
This sequence comes from Hydrogenophaga sp. ZJX-1, assembly GCF_048590325.1. NCBI lineage: Bacteria > Pseudomonadati > Pseudomonadota > Betaproteobacteria > Burkholderiales > Comamonadaceae > Hydrogenophaga > Hydrogenophaga sp. ZJX-1. Next base: position 168,049 of record NZ_JBMBRA010000002.1, on the reverse strand, counting down.
GCCCAGGCCTGGTTCGGCGCGCTGCGGCTGCTGCCAGCGGTGCCCTGAGCGTCTGGCCATGGCCGGCCTCGCACGGATGCGCGCTTCTCTGAATCTCCTTCTGTTTTCATGAATCACAACGCCACCGACTGGGGCATCGTCGCGGTCTTCGCCACGGTCTACCTGGGCATGTTCCTCGGCGGCTTGCCGCGCCTGAAACTGGACCGATCGGGCGTGGCCCTGCTGGGTGCCATCGCGGTGATCGCGCTCACCGGTCTGCCGGTGGAAGACGCCGCGCGCGCGGTGGACCTGCCCACCATCGTGCTGCTGTTCGCCTTCATGGTGGTGTCGGCGCAGATGCGGCTGGGCGGTTTCTACACCGAGGTCACGCGCCGCGTGGGCGCGCTGCCGCTGTCGCGTGCGGGCCTGCTGGCGGCGCTGATCGGGGTGGCGGGTGGTTTGTCGGCCATCTTCTCCAACGACGTGGTGTGTCTGGCCATGACGCCGGTGGTGGCGCGCCTGTGCCTGCAGCGTGGGCTGAATCCGCTGCCGTTCCTGATCGGTCTGGCCTGCGCGGCCAACATCGGATCGGCCGCCACGCTGATCGGCAACCCGCAGAACATGCTGATCGGCTCGGTGCTGCAGCTGCACTTTGGCGACTACCTGCGCCAGGCGCTGGCGCCGGTGGGCATCGGCCTGGTGCTGTTGTGGTTGTGGCTCGCTTTTGGGCCGGGCGCTCGGGCCGGTGCCAGCGAGTTGCGCAGGCCCGTGGGGGTGCGCGTGACCACGGACGACGAGCCACCGTTTGACCGCTGGCAGACCGCCAAGGGGCTGACCGTCGCACTGGCGCTGGTGGGGGTGTTCCTGTTCACCGACTGGCCGCGTGATGTGGCCGCGCTGGTGGGGGCGGGCGTGCTGCTGCTCAGCCAGCGGTTGCACTCGGCCGATGTCATGGGCTTCGTGGACTGGCAGTTGCTGCTGCTGTTCATCGGCCTGTTCGTGGTCAACCACGCCTTCGAGACCACGGGCCTCGCGGCCGAGGCCGTGGCCTGGCTGGCGACGCAGGGCGTGCACCTCACCGAGCCCGGCGTCTTGCTGGTGCTGGGAGCGGCGCTGTCCAACCTGGTGTCCAACGTGCCGGCCGTGATGCTGCTGCTGCCGCACCTGGGCGCCCACGCCAGCGAAGCGGGCCTGATGCTCGCGCTGGTGAGCACCTTCGCGGGCAACCTGCTGCTGGTCGGCTCGATCGCCAACCTGATCGTGGCCGACCTGGCCGCCAGGGAGGGCATCACCCTCGACTGGAAGCAGCATGCGGTCACCGGCATCCCGGTGACGCTGGCCACGCTGGCCGTGGTGTGGGGCTGGATGCGCTGGGTTGGCTGAAGCACTGCACCTGGGTGCATTTCCCGGCGCGCGACCAGCAACGATTGAAGCCACCCCAGCCCAGGGCACCGCGGAACCGGCTTTGCCGGGCCGCCAGTGCCGCCCTTTGGGGGTGACGCCGAAGGCGGCGCGGGGGGGTCAGTGTATCGACGACAGGAACTGCTGCAGCTCCGGCGTCTGCGGGCTGCCGAACAGCTCGGCCGGTGGGCCCATCTCGTGCACGCGGCCCTGGTGCATGAAGATCACGCGGTCGCTCACCTTGCGCGCGAAACCCATCTCGTGCGTGACCATCAGCAGCGTCATGCCCTCGTCGGCCAGCGACTCCACCACACGCAGCACCTCGCCCACGAGTTCGGGGTCGAGCGCCGAGGTGATCTCGTCGCAGAGCAGCACGCTGGGCTCCATCGCCAGCGCACGGGCGATCGCCACGCGCTGCTGCTGGCCGCCGGAGAGCTGGTCGGGGAAGGCGTCGAACTTCTCGCCCAGGCCCACGCGGTCCAATAGCTGGCGCGCCTTGGTGTCACCGGCGGCGCTGTCGGTCTTCTTCACCAGGCCGGGCGCGAGCATCACGTTTTTGCCCACGCTCAGGTGCGGGAACAGGTTGAAGTTCTGGAAGATCATGCCCACGTGCTGGCGCAGCTCGCGCATGGCGGCGGCGTTGCCGTGCAGCAGCGGCTGGCCGTCCACGCTCAGGCTGCCGGACTGGAACACCTCCAGCCCGTTGATGCAACGCAGCAGCGTGCTCTTGCCCGAGCCGCTCTTGCCGATGATGGCGATCACCTCGCCGGGCTTGACCTGCAGGTCGATGCCCTTGAGCACCTCGTTGCTGCCGTAGGACTTGCGCAGCTGGTGGATGTCGACGATGGGGCTGGCGGCGGTTTTCACGGCGGCTGATTCCGCGAGGGCTTCAACGGTTGGCATTCATCTTCCTTTCCAGGGAGCGCGCATACAGGCTCACAGGGAAGCACAGCGCAAAGTACAGAAGGGCCACGCAGCTGTAGACCAGGAAGGGCTGGAAGGTGGCGTTGGTGATCATGGTGCCGGCCTTGGTGAGCTCGACGAAGCCGATCACCGAGGCCAGCGCGGTGCCTTTGACGACCTGCACCAGAAAGCCCACGGTGGGCGCGATGGCGATGCGCGTGGCCTGCGGCAGGATCACGTGGCGCAGTTGCTCGCCAAAGCTCAGCGCCAGGCTCTGCGCTGCTTCCCACTGGCCCTTGGGCACGGCGGCCACGCAGCCGCGCCAGATTTCCACCAGGAAGGCACTGGTGTAGAGCGTGAGCGCCACGGCCGCGGCCATCCAGGCCGAGGTGTCCACACCAAACAGCGCGAGGCCGAAGTAGGCCAGGAACAGCTGCATCAGCAGCGGCGTGCCCTGGAACAGCTGCACGTAGCCGGCGGTGAGGCGCTCGGCGCCGGGCCAGCGCGCGGTGCGCGCCACCAGCAGGGCCAGACCCACCAGGCCGCCGCCGATGAAGGCGATCAGCGAGAGGCCCACCGTCCAGCGCGCGGCCAGCAGCAGGTTGCGGAAAATGTCCCACAGTGAAAAATCAACCACGGCGGCCTCCAAAGAGATAACGCGGTCCGGCCCAGTTGAGCAGGGCTCGCACGCCGATGGACAGCAGCAGGTAGATGCCGGTCGCGATGATGAAGGCCTCGAAGGCGCGGAAGTTGCGGCTCTGGATCAGGTTGGCCGCGTAGCTGAGTTCTTCGGTGGAGATCTGGCCACACACGGCCGAACCCAGCATCACGATGATGATCTGGCTGGTGAGCGCGGGCCACACCTTCTGCAGCGCGGGCGGCAGCACCACGTAGCGGAAGATCTGCAGTCTGGAGAGCGCCAGGCTGGCCGCGGCTTCGAACTGGCCCTTGGGCGTGGCTTCGATGCCGGCGCGGATGATCTCGGCCGCGTAGGCGCCGAGGTTGATCACCATCGCGATCACCGACGCGATCTCGGGTGTGAGTTTCACGCCTGCGGCCGGCAGGCCGAAGAACACGAAGAACAGCTGCACGATGAAGGGCGTGTTGCGGATGAGTTCCACATAGCAGCCCACCACCCAGCGCAGCCACAGCGGACCGCTGCTGCGCGCCCAGGCGCAGAACGTGCCCACCACCAGACCGATCACGGCCGAGATGGCGGTCAGGCCCAGCGTCCAGAGCACGCCCTTGGCGAGCAGCGGCCACTGAACCAGCACGGCGATGAAGTCGAATTCGATGCGCATGGCGCTCTCGCAGAAATCGCCGAGACCTTATTCGGGCAAGGTGCCGGCCGGACGGCCCAGCCACTTCTTGGCCATGGCGTCGATCTCCCCCGACTTCTTGGCCGCGATGATGATGTCGTTCACTTTCAGTCGCAGCGCATCTTCTCCCTTGGCCACGCCAATGAAGTTGGGGCTGTCCTTGAGCAGCAGCTTGTATTCGGCACCCAGCTGCGGGTTGCGCGCCATCATGTTGCCGGCCACCGAAGCGCCGGTGGCGATGAGCTGGGTCTGGCCCGAGACGAAAGCCGAGACGGTGGCGTTGTTGTCTTCGAAGCGCTTCACGTCGGCGGTGGCGGGCGCGAGCTTGGTGAGTTCCTGGTCTTCGATGGCGCCGCGGGTCACCCCAATGGTTTTGCCAGCGAGGTCGGCAAAGCTGGTGATCGCGAGGGACTTGGGCGCGAACACAGCCTGAAAGAAGGGCGAGTAGGCGGCGGTGAAGTCGATCACCGCCAGACGTTCGGCGTTCTTGCCCAGGGTCGAGATCACGAGGTCGGCCTTCCGGGTCTGCAGGTAGGGAATGCGGTTGGCGCTGGTCACGGGCACGAGCTCGACTTTCACGCCCAGCTTGGTTGCGATGAGCCTGGCGGTGTCGATGTCGAGGCCCTGGGGCTGCAGGTCGGTGCCGACGAAGCCGTAGGGCGGGAAGTCGGTCGGGATCGCGATCTTGATGGTCTTGGCTTTCATCACGTCGTCGAGCGCGGTCTGGGCCTGCGCGGTGCCCAGGCTGGCGAATGCGCCGAACGCAACGGCGGTGGCAAGAAACAGGCGTTTGGTGGTCTTCATAACAAGCTTCCTAGGTAGGTTTCGGGGGCGGGGTGGGAGGGATCCTTGGCGGCCGCGCGACCCTTGGGGGCGCGTGGTGCCGGGGAGAGCGGAGCCAGGGCTTCGCGCAGATTGGCCAGCGGGTCGTTGGCCGGGGCCAGGCGCAAGGCTGCCTGCACCTGGCCGATGTGTTCTTCCATCAGGCGCTCGGCCTCGGCGGTGTCGCCGCGCGCGAGCGCTTCGACGATGGCCACGTGGTCCTGACAGGACTGCACCGCGTCGTGCGTGCTCTGGTAGAGCATGGCGATCAGCGTGGTGCGCGCGGTGTAGTCGCGCAGCGTGTCGGCCAGCAGCTGGTTGCCCAGGCATTCGGCGAGGCAGACATGGAAGTCGCCCAGCAGGTAGCTGCGCTGGCCCACGTCGTCGCCCTTGAGCGCGTCCTGCTCGCGCTTGAGGTGTTGCTTCAGGCGTTTGACCGCGGCCTTGTCCACCGGGCCGGTGCGGCGGATCAGGCCGGTCTCGATGACGCGCCGCGCCTCGAACGCCTCACGCGCTTCGTCGTGCGATGGCTGCACCACGTACCAGCCGCGGCGCGAGCTGACGGTGACGATGCCGCGCGTGGCCAGGCGCACCAGCGCCTCGCGCACCAGGGTGCGGCTGCAGTCGAACAGCATCGAGAGACTCTGCTCGCCCAGGCGGGTGCCGGGGGCGAGGCGCTGCGCCAGGATGGCTTCGATGATGCGTTGGGCGATGTCGGTGGAGCTGACCATGGAAAAAACCTTTGTGGGTTGCTTCCATGCGAATTCCGTGCCATGGCCATACCAGTCTTGTATGCAAGTTTGGTGCGCCAGACTTGTGCGCCGGACGGCCAAAAACCGGCCGGGCGCACCACAAGCGCTCAGCAGGTGGCGCCGCGGTTCCTGTTCTGGTGCCTGGCCGGCCGGCGGGCCTCAGAGCGCTCCAGCCAGTGCGCGCAGGTCGTCCTGGTAGGCCTGGAGCGTCTGCACCGCGTGGGCACGCTGCGCGGGCGTGGTGCTGTTGTGCAGGTTGGCGAACTGGGCGCAGCCGCTCTGCACCAGTTGCTGGTTGTAGGTGTCGTAGCCCGGCGTCGGCGAGGTGGTGATGCGGATCATGAGGTCGCGCACCGCCTGGGCCGCGGCCGACGGGTTGGCCTGCGCCCGGCGCACGGTCTGCAGCTGGTCGGCCTGCCGGCGCTCGCGCTCGGCCTGGGTGCGCAGCGGGTCCCAGGGGGAGCGTCGCAGCTGCTCGCGCACCAGCGCTTGCTGGGCGGGGGTCAAGGGGCCATACAGCCGTTCGCTGCGTTCGAGGGCACGCTCCAGGCGGCGGTCCAGCCGCTGCTCGGGGCTGCCCTGCAGAAAGTCCTTCTCGAAGGTCTGGTTGCTCTTGCGGTGGTGGCGCTCCAGATGGTCGAGCTGGGCGGGGCTGAGCTGCAGCGCCAGCCGGGCCAGCGGTTCGACGCTGCGCTCCAGCACGGTGTTGAAGCGAGCGCGCACGGTGTCGAACTCGCCACAGGCCTGGCTCGCCGTGAGGTCCTGCGGGGCCATGCGTTGCCAGCGGCGCAGCAGATCGGCATAGGCGGGCAGCTCGCTGCTGCGGTGCCAGGCGAACAGCCCGTCGATGTCTTCGCGCACGCGGGCCGACTGGCCGTTGTCGAAATCCACGTGGCTGTCGAGCCACCAGTAGGTGAGATTGGGGCCCTGGCTGTAACCCAGTCGCAGCGTGCTGCACGCCGCCAGCGCCAGGCCAAGGGTCAGCACCATGGCCAGCCGACCGACCCGCACGGCGATAATGCCTGGCTGACAAGCGCCCGCCAGCTGGCTGCGCCAACTTTCCCCAACAGAGGTGTTCATGTCGTTCCCAGTGGATGTGGTGGTGATGGCGGCCGGCAAGGGCACGCGCATGAAGAGCCAGTTGCCCAAAGTGTTGCACCGATTGGGAGGGCGCGCTCTGGCCCAGCATGTGATCGACACGGCGGCGCGGCTATCGGCGCGCTCGGTGGTGGTGATCACCGGCCACGGCGCCGAGCGGGTCGAGGCCGGACTGCATGCGCCAGCGGGTGGCACGCAGCTGAAATACGTGCGCCAGGCGCCGCAGCTGGGCACCGGCCACGCGGTGCAGCAGGCCGCCCCGGTGCTGCCGGACGACGGCGTGACCCTGGTGTTGTCGGGCGACGTGCCGCTGACCCGGCCCGAGACGCTGCAGGCGTTGCTCGACCTGTGCGCGGGCGAGCGGATGGCCTTGCTCACGCTGGACATGCCCGACCCCACCGGCTATGGCCGCATCGTGCGATCGGCCGACGGCTCGGTGCAGGCCATCGTGGAGCACAAGGACGCCAGCGAAGCCCAGCGCGCCATCACCGAGATCTACAGCGGCATCATGGCCGTGCCGACGCGGCTGCTCAAAGGCTGGCTGGCGCGGCTGGACAACCAGAACGCCCAGGGCGAGTACTACCTCACCGACGTGGTGAAGTTCGCCGTGGGCGATGGCCTGAGCGTGCAGGCGCACCGCATCGCCGACGCGGTGCAGGTGGCGGGCGTGAACAGCCCGCTGCAGCTGGCCGAACTGGAGCGCGCCCACCAGCGGCGGGTGGCCGAGGCGCTGATGGAGCAGGGTGTGCGCCTGGCCGACCCGGCGCGGCTGGACGTGCGGGGCGCGCTGGTGTGCGGGCAGGACGTGGAGATCGACGTCAACTGCGTGTTCGATGGCCAGGTCTCGCTGGGCGACGGCGTGCGCATCGGGGCGAACTGCGTGATCGCCAACGCGGTGATCGAAGCGGGCGCGGTGATCCACCCCTTCACCCACATCGACGGGGAGAAGCTTGGCGTGAGCGTGGGGCCGGGTTCGCTGATCGGGCCGTTTGCGCGCCTGCGCCCGGGTGCGCAGCTGGGCGCCGAGGTGCACATCGGCAACTTCGTCGAGGTGAAGAACAGTACCCTGGCCGCAGGCGCCAAGGCCAACCACCTGGCCTACCTGGGCGACGCCACGGTGGGCGAGCGGGTGAACTACGGTGCGGGCAGCATCACCGCCAACTACGACGGCGCCAACAAGCACCGCACGGTGATCGAGGCCGACGTGCACGTGGGCAGCAACTGCGTGCTGGTGGCGCCGGTCACCCTCGGCGCTGGCGGCACGGTGGGCGGGGGTTCGACCATCACCAAGGACACACCGCCCGGCAGCCTGGCCATTGCCCGCGGCAAACAGGTGACGCTGCCCAACTGGCAGCGCCCGGCGAAGAAAAAGCCCTGAGAGACTGAGCCCGATCAGGCGCGCTGGCGCTGGGTGGAGGGGCGCTGCCGGGCTTGCCGGTCGCTGTCTTCGTTGCCCAGGTCCATCAGGCCGCTCATGCCCATGACCTCCGAATCGCGAAAGCCGGTCGCGGGGAAGACTTGGTCGAACTCCGAAAACTTCGACTCCAGCTGCTGGCGCACGCTCTCGGGCTCGCTCGCTTCCTTCGGGATGGGCTGGGGCAGGGCGGCCAGGTCCAGCTGCTTGCGGAACTCGCTGGGCGAGGGCATGCGGTGGATGCCGTTCTTGAGGAAAAGGAAGCGCACACCCGCGGTCTTGAGGATGCGGTTCTTCATCTTCACCTGGTGGGCCTTGGCCTTGGCGTTGCTCAGGTGGTACTGCTCGATGTCGAACGCAAACATGGGCCGGCCGTCCTGGCCGCAGACCACAAAGTCCACCTGCTGCTTGGCCAGGCGCTCCTCGGCGCGCCGGCGGTCGGTGGCGCGCCGGATGGAGAGCATGTCCTTGAGCTTCACCTGGGGCAACACGACCTGCCCGGGAAAGGTGTCATGCAGGTAGTCCAGCATGGCGACCTGCTCGGGCGTGAGGATGCGTTCCGGCGTGTAGCGATCCTCCCGGCCCGAGGGCTGGGGCGCATACCGCCTGTAAGCCCAGACACCCAGGCCCACCAGGGCCAGGGCGATCATGAATGCGATCCAGAGTGGGAACATGCAACCTCCAAATGTGACAGCCGATTGTTTTTTGAGCCGCCATTTTAGGATTTTGTAGTCATAAATTGCTACAACGAACGCTCTGTTACCTATTGTCTGCGGGATGGGGGCGCAAGGGAAGGGGCAGGCGGGGATCGAACTTGGCGCGCTTGATGCTGAAGAAGGCCTTCACGTTGCGCACATTGGCGTCGCTGGTGAACAGGCGCTGGGCGAGCGCGAGATAGCCGGGCATGTCGGGCGTGTGCACGACCAGCATGAAATCTGGCCCGGGGCTCACGCGGTAACACTGCTGCACGGCGGCCTCGGCTACGGCGCGGGTCTCGAACGTCTCCAGGTGTTCGGCGCCCTGGCGTTCCAGGGTGATCTCCAGCAGGGCCGTGAGGCCGTGGCCCGTCGAAGCGGCCAGTCGGTCGGGGCTGAGCAGCGCCACCTGCTTCTCAATCAGGCCGAGCTGTTTCAAGCGCTTGATGCGACGCAGGCTGGTCGGGGGCGAGACGTGGGCCAGCCCGGCCAGGGTCTGGTTGCTCATCGAAGCGTCGGTCTGCAACAGGTCCAGCAGGCGCCAGTCGGCCTCATCTATGAAATCAGATTCCATAATTTACATGTTTATGATCTAAATGGTTGTGGTGGTTATAAAATGAAATTTTAGGTTGTTTTGTTTGTATTAATGATCATAAATTTCCTGCACGACTCGGTAGCATCGCATCTTTCTGATGTGTCTGGAGACCGATATGTGTGGCATCGTGGCAGGGGTTTCGGGGCGTGATGTCGTCCCCGTGCTGGTTCAGGGTTTGCAGCGGCTGGAATACCGCGGTTACGACTCCTGCGGTGTGGCGGTGCACACGGGCGGCCTGCAGCGTGCGCGCAGCACCGCCCGCGTGGCCGAACTGATCGAGCAGGTGAAACTGGAGTCCATCGCCAGCGGCACCGGCATCGCCCACACGCGCTGGGCCACCCACGGCGCGCCCGCCGTGCACAACGCCCACCCGCACTTCAGCCACGGCCCCGGGCACAGTTCCACCGATGGCACGGCCGGCCGTGTCGCGCTGGTGCACAACGGCATCATCGAGAACCACGATGAACTGCGCGCCGCCCTGCAGGCCAAGGGCTACGTGTTCGAGAGCCAGACCGACACCGAAGTCATCGCGCACCTGATCGACTCGCTCTACGAAGGTGACGTGTTCGCGGCCTTGCAGGCGGCGGTGGCGCAGTTGCACGGTGCCTATGCGCTGGCGGTGTTCCACAAGGACGAGCCGCACCGTGTGGTCGGCGCACGCGCCGGTTCGCCGCTGATCCTGGGTGTGGGCGAGGGCGGGCAGGAGCACTTCCTGGCCAGCGACGCCATGGCCCTGGCCGGCGTGACCGACCAGATCGTCTATCTGGAAGAGGGCGATCTGGTGGACCTGCAGCTCGGCCGTTACTGGGTGACCGACGGGCAAGGCCGCAGTTTTGACGCGACCCAGCGCCCGGTGAAAACCGTGCACGCGCACAGCGGCGCGGCCGAGCTCGGTCCCTACCGCCACTACATGCAGAAGGAAATCTTCGAGCAGCCACGCGCCATCGGCGACACGCTCGAAGGCGTGGGTGGCATCACGCCCGAGCTGTTCGGCGACGGTGCCTGGCGCATCTTCAAGGACATCGACAACGTGCTCATCCTCGCCTGCGGCACCAGCTACTACAGCGGCTGCACGGCGAAGTACTGGCTGGAAGACATCGCCAAGATCCCCACCCAGGTCGAGGTGGCCAGCGAATACCGCTACCGCACCAGCGTGTCCAACCCGCGCACGCTGGTCGTCACCATCACGCAAAGTGGTGAAACCGCCGACACTCTCGCCGCACTGCGCCACGCCCAGGGCCTGGGCATGAAACACACGCTGACCATCTGCAACGTGGCCACCAGCGCCATGGTGCGGGAATGTGAACTGGCCTACATCACCCGCGCGGGGGTCGAGATCGGCGTGGCCTCCACCAAGGCCTTCACCACCCAGCTCGCCGGCCTGTTCCTGCTGACGCTCGCGCTGGCGCAAGTGCGTGGCCATTTGAGCGACGAACAGGAAGCGCAACACCTCAAAGCCATGCGCCACCTGCCCGTGGCGCTGCAGGCCGTGCTGGCGCTGGAGCCCCAGGTGATCAGCTGGTCCGAAGACTTCGCGCGCATGGACAACGCTTTGTTCCTCGGTCGCGGCCTGCACTACCCGATCGCGCTCGAGGGCGCCTTGAAGCTCAAGGAGATCAGCTACATCCATGCCGAGGCCTACCCGGCCGGTGAACTCAAGCACGGCCCATTGGCCCTGGTCACCAGCGCCATGCCGGTGGTGACCGTGGCGCCCAACGACACGCTGCTCGAAAAACTCAAGAGCAACATGCAGGAAGTGCGCGCGCGCGGCGGCGTGCTCTATGTGCTGGCCGATGCCGACACCCGCATCGGCAGCAGCGAAGGCATTCACGTCATCCGCATGCCCGAACACTACGGCGCGCTCTCGCCCATCCTGCACGTGGTGCCGCTGCAGCTGCTGGCCTATCACACGGCGCTGGCCAAGGGAACGGATGTGGACAAGCCCAGAAATCTGGCCAAGAGCGTCACGGTGGAGTGAGTCTGGGTGCGAAGCTGTAAGCTTTTGTTCTTGACAATTAAAGTCGAAAACTCGCTATTAAAGTCGTAAACGCGTCATTAAAGTCGTAAACAGCTTTGGGTGCATTTCTTCGTCACATGCTGGTACTGCCAGGGGTATGTAGTTGTGTCTGATGTGTCCCAAGCATCGGCCAATATTTCAGGCATCCGATCAGCCAAGGGTCGCTAAGTCGACAACCAGTTCCCAAGTTCTGCCGGCATTGGCCGACAGCGCCTCGAAGGTTTCACTCGCTTTTACGGGTGATCAAGCGCCTTGAGGCGCAAGGCGATGAACGTTGTGATTGCTACATCCAAAGTCTGATCGACTTACTTTGGCCGGTCGATATCCTGAAGGCTAGGACCGATGTGCAGCGTTAGCTGCCGTTTGTGACCAGTGGTTGAACGCTCGCTATTGGGCAGGCTCCCTAGCAGTAGAACACCGACGAACCCCAGTGCGCGATATTGGTGAAGTCAATGTTGCTTCGCTCGATGCGATCAACAAGCTGGCTTGCATCTCCCCCAACTGAGCAGCGCACCAAGTCAGCCAAATTATCCTTGTGTACGTACAGGTCCTCGAGCGTTCTAGTGAATGCGTCGAAAAAGGACGGTTGCGACGCGAGGTGACTAGCAAACACAACGCCGAATGCTGCAGCAGATATCCCATGTACTGGCCAAAGGTGCGATACGGTCGCTTGGCTAGCCGAGGCTGCGGCAGGTGCTACGCCCACGCGCGGCAAGATTCCAAGCTCTTCAAACCTGCCTCCGTCACACACGTTCAACACAAGCAGGCGTCGATCCTTTAAATTCGGCGTGCGCGTGAGAATCTGTGCGATTCCCACCTCTTTGCCGATTGAATCGACGACGAGGCTCGCTTTCTTCGGAGAGAAGTGCTCGAAGGTGCCGTGCGACATAAACCAGATGACATCGAAGGAATCTTCTTCGTACAGCTTTAGAAAGTCGCCGATGCTGGCGTCTTTCGCTGCAACTACTTCGACATGTGCTCCTCCCTTTCGAAACGTCGCGGCGACCAATTCGCGCTCGATCTCTTCCGTCATCGATCCTGCGCCAGACCAAATTGCGACCCGTCTGACCTTCCGGTCTGGACGAGGCTTGCGCAGCGACGCGACAATCGGCGCGGATCGAGCTCTGCAGCTGACCTGCATCGCTTGAATGGGGTGTGCCTTGGTGGGAACGAAGACTTGCCCAGAAAAATCCCAACTCTTCGCAGCAAGACCCGCTGGTAGATAGGTCTCGGAAAGTTGAGCCTCGAAGCGGCCTCCAGCGTTTACGTCCACAACCCCCTGCCGATCAGGAACGTGGGGCGTTTCATCGCTGGCTCCCGCAACGCTGTGGAAGACACCGAGAAACTTATTGCTCGCTTTAGTGAGCTCAATGAGACGCCCCTGAGTGTCGCCGTCGATGTGGAACTCCTCGGTGCCGAATAGAGCCACGTAGCCGTCGCTGTGGAAAGGGCTCTGAATGAGCAAATCTGCAGCCTCGAATGACTCGCCATGAGGCACTCGATACCAGTGCGAAAGGAGCTCCATCACTCTATCTGATTGACGTCGCGCCAAACACCAATTCAGGGCTACACCCACGAGCGGCGCCAGTGCGTCTAAACCACGGTATGCATCCACGTTATGCGAAGCATGCTCACCTGCCCAGCCCTGGTACCTGTCGATCTCGCGGACCACCTCGTCGAAAACCGAACGGTCATCGCGCGATCCGAACTCTTCCACAAGTAGTTGAAGACGGTCGTGCTGACGATGCCAATCAGACAGATCATGGAGCGCAAGATTCCTCCAAGCGTCATGATCTACCTCGAGAACCCTTCCAGGTCTGCCCGCCAGGGTCATGGCAAGCAATAGCCGGGCGCGTCCATCCGTGGATGGATCATTCGCGGCCGCAACTACTAGCGGGGCAATCTGAGGCACCGCTTCTGGGAATTCTTGGACACTCCATGCAAGGAGGTTGCTTGCTGCCGTTGCTAGCGTCTCATAAACCCCTTTCCGCCACATCATTTCGACAACACGAATCGCGTTTGGGAGGAGCGCCTTTCCAATCTCAGGCATTGCGGCTCGACGCAACGCGTAGTAGTAGAAGTCGCTGTACCAGCCCACGTAGATGTTTGCGAAATGCTCCCACTTATAGATCATGGGATTGATGAACGACACCAACCTGCCGACTTCCAGGTGCTGCTCAGAGCCATGTTCTATGGACTCTGTTAGGGACCAAGCGAGCCAATCCCCGGCCTCATTCAACTCGTATCTTGACAGGGCCGAGCGCGCACCCACGGCTCCAACGACGAACTGCGCAAACTGCCAACCCAAGGCCGCCTCAGCGTTGGAACGGTTGCGCTTGGCCCCCTCAGCAAACACCTCAATCAACGTTTGGAGATGTTTGGAGCCGGCTGCAGCACTTGCGTCTATGAAGACTTGGTTGAAGAAGTCACTTCGATCTCGCGGACCGTTTGAGATATCGTGTTCAGGCATGGTGCAAGCATAGCGTTCCGACAGGGCGAAGCTATCTTCGTAGTCGATAATTGATCCCCAGACCATTTGCAAAGGTGATCGACCTTGAGCATTCTCCTTCGGGCGCTAGAGGACAGTGCCATCCCTGCTCTGTTTGAGCTTCTTCAGAACGACGAACTCTATCGGTACCTAACCTTTCCGGCTCCGAAATCCCCTGACGAGCTAGTGCTTCGGTTTGACGTCGACGTGCGCCCGGAAGGGCAGATCTTCACAGTGCACCGCGCGGAGCACTCCGAACTGCCGATTGGCTTTTGCCGGTACCGACTCGATGAGTCGAGCAGGTTCGACATAGGCTACGCGATCGGGTACGACTTTTGGGGACGTGGATACGCCACGAGCGTGGTGGCAGCATTGTTGAACGAATTGACCGGACGCTTCAAAGGCGGCGAAGTCGTTGCGACGGTGAACATCGGAAATATCGCGTCGATTCGTGCACTTGAAAAGAATGGATTTCTTTTCGGGAGATTTATCGAGACCATCCTGCATTTGGAGGCGACTTGCGATCTGGAATATTCGTTCAATATCTTGTAACCGGAGAGGGTAGTTCCGTCGTGCGTCACCCTGAACAATACACACTGAATGTGAGCACTCTGGCGGTGAAAATGTAGCATCCGATTTCTACTTTGGGTCGGAAGCCGCCCGTCAAGTGCGACCTGCCGAACGACCGCAAACAGCTGCGGGTGTTCGCCATCAACAAGCAAGTTTGTAGCGTGTCCGGTCGTTCGCTGCCGCACCACGAACTCACAGTCTCGGAAGTATTCCGGACTTAGCGGCTTGAACGAGACCGCGACGCCGGCGGTCGGTTCCAAAGTACTGCGACCTTGTGTGCTCACCCGAAGGTTGGAGCCGTTGAATTTCAATATTCGCGCTGGGAATGACAGCGACCAGCTTGAAGAATGCAACGAACTCAGTGGGCAAAGCCTCTAGCTCCAACGGGCAACCACAGCGTTTACCGCGGCAATGGCCTTGCGGAAGCCGTCCAACGTCGCGGCTGGAAGGTCCTTGGCCTGCTTGGTAGCCAAGTCCTTCATGATGCGTTTGGCAACGCGCCCTTTGTTGAACGTGAGCCCCTGGCTTTCGAAATGCAGGGCCAAACGGTCGACTATTGAGCCTTCCGGCTTCGCCGGTAACTTGATTGCCTTCCCTCCCAGCTCCTTGGCATAAGCGGCCTTGGAGTGCTCGAGGTAGTAGGTCGAGTCAAAGAGGTCCTCGATTGCATACGTCCCCGCAGCCCCAACAACCGTGCCAAGCATGAGAACATCACCGTCAGCGAGCAGCCAGTTATGGACCAACTGTTTCTGGGCCTTCAGGCCTTCTTCGTCGGAGTCGAGAAGAGCTGCGACCTTGAGCTCCTGTCCCATAAGTAGCGTTGCCAGGTACGCGACCTTGGACGCACCACCTGCTGGTGTGACTACGAGGTCCTCAGCCAACCCGGTCTCGCCCGCCTCGCCGAGCAACGTGGATAACGTACTGAGGAACCAGAAATCGGTTACTCCCTCCACGACCAGATTCTTCTGCCCAATGAACAGCGACTGGGCCCATGACAGGCCAAGTGCCGCCTGCAGCGTGAACCGTGCGTCCTTGTCCGCGGTTGCCCACTCGTTGTGAACCTTGGTGCCTTCTCCGGGTCGATCCTCTGCGATCCAGATGTTGTCGAGCCGATTCATGTCAATCATGAACGGCAGGTGCGTGGTGTAGACGAGCTGGTTATTCTCGGCGTAGGCCTTGAGTCGAGCAAGCAAATCACGTTGTGCCGCCGCATGCAGGTGCAGGCCGGGTTCATCCAGAAGAATCACGGCGCCCGCGAAGTCACCATCGGTCTCATACATGAACTTCATGTCGAACGAAAAAAACCACTGAAACCCCTTGGAGCGCTCTTCTAGGGGCACCAATGCCTTGGCCGATTCGTCTTTTACGAACGTCACGAAGTGGTACCCGTCGGCGTTGAACTGCACCTCATACTTTTTCTGTGACCATCGCTGCGCAATTTCATTGGTGAGCGTCTGACTGGCGTCATTCATGTCGAGCATGCGCTGCTCGCGATCGTTCTCCCCACCCTTCGTCACTTCCTCATCAAGGTCGAGGCCCGCCATCTCCAAAATGGTGATGATGGTGCGGTCGTCGTCCTGAAGCTGATTCGCATCTTTGCGCTGCTTCACTTGGTTCAGATGCGCAGTGCCTTTAAATGCAAGGAAGTCGTCCATGTAGATGAACGTCGGAATCCACTTGTGAACTAGCTTCCATGCCTCATCCCACGGGGACTGCGCCAGCTTTGTCAGAACGGCATCACATGCCGAGCCGATTACTTGTGCGAGTGCAGCATCCCCCATAAGCGTTGCAGCCTCGACAAGTTGGCCCTTTACTTCAGGAATCAACGCCTTCGCCTTGGCCGCATCAGCGTCGGCGAAGTTCGGATTTGCGGCCGTGAGAACGTCCTTCAGCGTCTTGGCAACTTCCGCAGGCTTCCCAATCAAAAGCTTGTCAACGTCGCTCCCTAACAGTGCGTTCGCAGAAGCACCGTTTCTCGCGCTAGGCACTCCATGCGGCTGGTATCTCGGCAAGAACTTTCCCTCATATGTCTTTCCGAGTTCGATGCCTTCAAGGCCGACATACCCAGGGTCCACTGCGGCGAGCTTTGCCCTCTCCTCATCCGAGAACAGAAACCGAGCCGTTACCACCTCAAATGCGGCGGACCGGTCCTTGCGTTTCCCACGAGGC
Organism: Hydrogenophaga sp. ZJX-1; assembly: GCF_048590325.1. Classification (NCBI taxonomy): domain Bacteria; kingdom Pseudomonadati; phylum Pseudomonadota; class Betaproteobacteria; order Burkholderiales; family Comamonadaceae; genus Hydrogenophaga; species Hydrogenophaga sp. ZJX-1. The sequence goes on along the minus strand of NZ_JBMBRA010000002.1, from coordinate 151,827 downwards.
CACTCTCGGTCGAGGCTATACGGGTCTGGCTTGAACGGCTTGAATTTCAACAGAGCTCTGAGCAGCGACGTCTTTCCCGACTCGTTTTTGCCGACGATGACCGCGATGTCATCAATCTTTACCCAGCCCGAATCGACAATGCTACGGTAGTTCTGGACACGGAAAGCCTCAAGCCTCATGGACACTCCCTCGAACAAGTTTCTTGGCGCGCAAGTTACCACATGTAGGAACCATTGGGTCACGTTCTCTGGCGTCCACTCGAATCAATACGCCCAGTTCAGGCCGAAGGAGCCCAACGGATCGCCAGCGCCAATTGCGGGTCTCTGAGAAGACGCGCACTGCGGGTATTGCGCTAGCATCACAAAAACCGGGGCTGAAGCCCATATTTAGGGACGGAGATTGAATCAGAGGCAACTTGATCTACCAGGCCTCTTGGGCGTGGCCGACGACCTCGACGACGGCGGAGCGCACACCCACGTGCGTGATCGGGGGGAACTCCACGTACATATGAACGGCGCCGTCCCTGTGTCGACCATCCAAGAGATCATGGCCGACGAAGCAACGTCGTTTCCGGCTGGGTTCGATTTCGAGCGGGACATGACCCGCCTTGCCCCGTGCAAATCGCTGGCAGAGTACCTCATGCCGTGGCAGGTGTTGCGACTCTTCCCCAAGAAGTGCGCGAACCTTGACCGCCTCGCCCATGCTGTTCTTGCGAGCCTGGCAGAGAACGCCGTTCGTTTCGTCGAGCTCCGCAGCAGCGTCCTGTACTTGACCGGACTTCAGAGCTGCACGCCGGCGCAGGCGTTGGAACGCCTTATCGAGTCGACAGGCAGGGCGGCTCAGCAATACGGCATCCGGCGGGGCTTGATCCTCACCGTGACGCGGGGCGACTACAGCGCCGTCAATCTCGCAACCCTCTTGCAGGCCTACGAGGACATCGGACGGCCAAAGGATGTCGTGGGGCTCGACCTTGCGGGGGATGAAGAGACGCCCTACTCGGCTGAGCTGCCTGCGATGATCCGTGAGGCCAAGGACCGGTATGGTTTCGGCATCACAATCCACGCTGGAGAGACTGGCCGCGTGGAGAACGTGCGAGCGGCCGTGGAGCTCTTCCACGCTGATCGGATCGGCCACGGCACGGCCGCCGGCAAGGATCCGGCCTTGATGGACCTGCTGGCTGCCGAGGAAGTCTGCGTTGAGGTCTGCCCGATCAGCAACCGGCTGACGGGCGCCGTTCCCCGCGATGAGGCCCATCCTCTGCAGGAGTTCCGGCGCCGCGGTGTGCCGTTCGTGATCTGCTCCGACAACCCAGCGATCCATCAAGGCGGCCTGGCCGACGACCAAGCTGCCGCCATGGCCGAAGGCCTTTCCATCTGCGACATGCAGCAGCAGTACGAAGTCGCCAAGCGCTTTTCATTCATAGAGGATCTGAAATGAAGATTCGATTCATGTCCGGCAACGAGCACAAGATCAAAGAAGTACAACGCATACTCGACCCGGTCGGCGTGGACATCGTGCCTGTATCCAGAAAGATCGAGGAACTGCAGACACAGGACGTGCCCGCACTCGTGCGGGACAAGCTGATCAAGGCGTTCCACGAGATCGGCCGCCCGCTGTTCGTCGAGCACACAGGGCTGTATCTCAGGGGACTGAACGACCTTCCCGCAGGACTGACCCAGATCTTTTGGGACCGATTGGAAGCCAGGCGCTTCGCGGACCTCGTGGCCGCTCTGGGTGACGACAAGGTCATCGCAAAGACGGTGCTTGGGTACTGCGACGGGCGCCAGATGCACCTGTTCGAAGGTGCCATCGAGGGCACCGTTCCGCGCGCACCTGCTGGGCCGGAGGACTTCCAGTGGGACTGTGTGTTCATCCCTGATGGCTACACGAGGACGTTTGCCGAAATGGGTACCGAAAAGGACGACATATCCATGCGCCGTCTAGCGTTGGACAGGTTTGCCGCTCACCTCAAGACTTTGAAAGTCACGACATGAGAACTGAACTTCTCGAAGCCCACAGCAGCGGCAAGCTGATGCTGTTTGTCGGCGCCGGCGTGTCTGCAAACCTTGGTTTGCCGAGTTGGAGCCAGCTGATCGCGCAGATTGCCAAGGAGCTGGGCTACGACCCGGCGGTGTTTGCCACCTACGGAAACTATCAGACCCTGGCTGAGTTCTACAAAAAGAAGAGAGGTGGACTCGGCGAGCTGCGGAGTTGGATGGACCGCGAATGGCACAAGCCTTCCACAGACATCAAGGCCTCAGATATTCACCGGCTCATCACCCTGGGCAACTTCTCGCGGATCTACACCACCAACTACGACCGGTGGCTTGAGATCGCCCACGCCGAGTTCGGCGTGAAGTACGACAGGATTGCCAGCGTAGCGGACATGGTCGCTGTCAGGGATGGTCACCGCCAGATCATCAAGTTCCATGGTGACTTCGCAGCTGACGAGTCCATCGTCCTCGACGAGACCAGCTACTACCAGCGGCTGAACTTCGACACGCCGCTGGACATCAAGCTCCGCAACGACGTGCTGAGCAACTCCGTCCTCTTCATCGGCTATAGCCTGACGGACTTCAATATCCGGCTACTGTTCTATCGCCTGACCGAGATGTGGGGAAAGTCGCCACTGGCTTCGGTGAGACCCAAGTCGTACGTCTTCACCAACCGCCCGAATCCGGCGGCAGAAGAAGTTCTGAGGCACTGGGGCATTGAAATGATCGCGTCCGATGAGGACGATCCGAAGACTGCGCTCACGGACTTCCTCCGGGAGCTCGTGACCTGACGAGACGGCCAGGCTCCTGCCATGAACCACTGACGAGTCGTTCGTCGATTGGCCGGTCATGACCGAAGCAGTCGCTCAGCCCGTCAAACGTGAATGACTGCATTCAGCGGCGGATTCAACCGACCTTGAGCAGCCAGATCCCAGCGGCTGTTCGTGCCGGAAGTGTGAGTACGAAGCCACTTCAGCAAGCTACCCTCTGCGCGTGAGCTCAGCCACCCAATGGCTGCCGTCAGTGATGTCCGGTATCTCCCGGTGACTGCCAAGAACAAACATGTGCCTCGTGAACTACAACCAGTTGTATCGGTCCGCTCGGTGCGGACCTGGTGCTGGTTCTGGGGTCTGAGGCCTTGAAGTCCAGCTGGGACAAAGGGTCAGTTCAGACTGTACTGGCCCCGTGTCATCTGTACGACCATCCCAGCATCTTGTAGGCGGTGCAGGGAGGCAGCAATCGAGCCAACGGGAATGCCCGCCTCGGCAGCGATTTGCGCCTGCGGCAGCGTGGTGTTCTTGAATTCTTTGAGCAGGCGGCGCAATGCGGTCAGCACCTTGTCGTCGTTGGTGCTGAAACGACCACCGCGGCGTTTGACGGGCGCTGCCTCTGCAACGGGCTTTGCCGAAGGCTTCCTGCCTGGTTTTTGGCGCACAACTGGCGCCACGACTTTCGCTTCTTCCACTCGCTCGGAGGAGGCCTCGGTGGATCGACGGTGGGGAAGGGCTTCGATGATCTGCACGTCGTTCGCCTTGAGATGCGTGGCCGACTGGTAGATCCCGCGGAGCTGTTCTTCCAGTCCCTGCATTTCCTGGTGCATGCGTGCGACCAGTTTGAGTTGCCCGAACGCGCTGTCCGCCATGGGTCCCAAAGGCTGCGAGCCCATCACACTGATCAAGTGTTCGGTGTAGCGGGCCACTTCGGCTTTGAGCAGCTCTCGGCTGTCATGGATTGCCTGGCCAGATTTCTGGATCGATTGGAGGATGTGGTCGTTCAAGCTCATGGGGCTTCATCTGCCGGGCAGATGCCGTTTGGTGGTGGTTCCGCAGTCTATGGCATCCGGTTTTGCTGGCGGTTGACTGTAACTACGGCTCGCACACCAGGAGAAGGCGTCTTGGTGGGCCTCACTTCAGGTGCGATTGAATTTGCCCATACAGCAGGCGCGTAAGGAACCTCGGTCTATTCGAACTGCGCCAATAAGGCCTCGACTTTAAGTCGCCGCATGATTGTTTAGTTGCCACCTCTTTGTTAAGGTTGCAACTTCATGATCGATCAAGTTCAAAAATCACAGGCGCCAGACACTAATGCGGATGGCTGTTGGAAGGGTTCCAACGGTCACATACATGTTGAAGTCAAGAAAACCAACAGCGTGCGCGACGTTCGAGGTGCCTTGCTGACGCTCGCTTACATCATCGGACAAGAGCCCTCGAAGAATCAGGCCGTGTGCGTTGTCGTTGAAACGCGGCTCTCATCCGGGAGACTGAAAGAGGAACTGGTGCGTTTTCGGCAAGTGATCCACCCAGCGATCGCGGACCGCATTCACTTCCTGTGCGGCAAGGGTGATGCGCAGGGACACCACGTGAACGCGTTCAGCGGTTCAATGGAGGGCGCGCCAGCCGGGTTCTATGACTGGTTGGAAGAACTGGTTGCCAAGGAGCGCCAGGATGTTTACGCCCACCAACTCCCTCCACGGCAGATCGTCGTTGCAGCCCTGGCGCAGTTGCGTCTTTGGAATGCCTCCCCGGTGACGGTCAAATACCTGCAGGAGACCTGCCGAGTGAGCTATCCAACCGTGGCGGCAGTGCTCAAGGAGCTTGCAGACCTGGGATGGTTGGAAGACTCGGGTGAGCGTGGTGTCCGGCTGCGATATCTGACCTCAGGGGAATGGATGGAGCTGGCCCGTGAACATGCCCGGCAGCGCAAGGTACACCTGTTCACAGATCCAACCGGCCAGAACACACCCGAAAAGATGGTCAAGCGCCTTGTCCGCCTTCAGGAAACCGACAAACTTCCGCAAACCGTTCGCATCGGCGGTGTCATCGGTGCCGCCAAACTCTTTCCAGAACTTGATATCACTGCGGCTCCCCGCCTGGACCTGTGCGTCGACAGAGATCCCTCTCGCATCGCGTCAGTCCTGGACGCGGGGTTGCTTCGCAAGGCCAAGCCGGATCAACGCGTTGCCGTGGCCGTCCATGTCACCAGTCCCCCCTTGGGCACCTCTAGCCGGGAATCGAAGACGCAAGGGTCCTGGGCCAGCGAGCTTGAGTGCCTCGCCGACCTCGTAGAAATGGGGTACACGCGTGAAGCATCCGAGATGGCCATCCACATCGCGGCAACCAACAAGGAAAAAAGCACGCCACATGAGTGACCTCTGACCTGATGTCATGGGGGTCCAAAATCGCCGAAGTCCCTTCCTGCGATGGAATGCCCCCCTCCACAAAAAGCGAGTGAGTTGAGGGGAGATTGAACTTCTCGTCGTGGCACATTGATGCCGTATCCCATGTGAAGGTCTGGTTCTGCGACTGAGGATCGGCTGCTCCCGGCCGACCGGGTTCTCACGGGTGTTGCCGCATGCCGACTTTGGCCTGGAAAGACATCGAGCCGGTCTGGCTCCAAACCCCGCCTTGTAATCTCACTTCCGACCATGATCGGACCCCTGGGACCACCAACTTGTGCGGCAGGTCAAGGCTGCGAGCGGCCGGTCGCGCATCTACTCGTAGATGACTGCTGCGACCGAGAGCGGACATCCGCGCAAAGCGCGCGAGTTCGCGAGACTAAGGGCGTCGCAAAACAAACTCTCCCATCCCATGCTTGTCAACCCTCGCTGGCTAAGTGCTGTTCGATTTCGTCTACGAACAGCGACGAGCGTCTTGCACTGTGGGTCAGATGGACCTCGGATTTTGCTCGCGTAAACCCAACATAGAACAGCCGACGTGCCTCCACAAGTTGACTTTGGCTCGCGCCGTTGCGCGGCAAGCGACCGTTGTCCATGCCAAACATGAATACTAGGCCGAACTCCCTGCCTTTTGCGCTGTGCAGCGTCGACAGCGTCAAGCGGTCAAGGTGCTCACCGTCGCCGGCGAGTTCGCCCAAAACCATGTCCGCGCGGTCACCCCCTGGCGCAATGCGCGCCGTGAACGAAGCCAGCGTCTCCATCTCGTCGCGCAGTGCGACACAGCCAGTGGCGAATGGCACTACTACGTGGGCCTTCAGCTCATCCAGCCAGCCGTGCAGATTCACGCTCGCATCCCGGCTATCCCACAGGGTGGCAATGAGCCGGCGATGGAAGTCCACTATCCGGTCGTCGCTGTGCAGGGCCTCTGCGAACAGCCACCGTCCTTCTTTCAGGAGGCGCGTGAACCGAGGTTTGCCCGCTCTCCAGCCACCACAACACCACTGCCCGCATACTTCCAGCCACTGCATAAGTCGGCTGGAGCGCGGGTAGAGAGCGTTGCCGTCGTTGCGAACGAATGCGATGCCTGCAGCGTGCGCGGCGCCAGCCACTGCATCGCCAATCCAGGCCGCCGGGTACAGCACGGCGACGTCGCGATAGCTGAGCCCTGGATGGCGCGCGAGTGCCTGCGGAAGAAGATCTCCGACCATGCGCACCGCCTGCTGCTCGTAGGAACCGCCCATCGGATGGATGAACACAGCGCCCTGCGTCGCGGCGTCGACTGCCTCGTAGCCCCGCTCCTCACCTAAGGCCACTCGGGAGGCCGCAACAATGCGGTTTCCGCTGCGATAGTTCAGCTTCAAACGTACGGTTTCTACGTCCTCGCGTTCGGACAAGCGACGCAGCAAATCGGGACGGGCCCCGGTGAAGCCGTAGATCGACTGGTCGGCATCGCCAACAGCAAATAGACGCATGCCGGTGCTGAAGCACAGGCCCATCACCATGCGGTGTAGCGCTGTGCCCAGATCTTGGTACTCGTCGACCACAAGGATCGGATATTTCGCGAGCAGTGCGCGCTGCAGCCATGGGTTGGCGCGCAGCGCGCGCACGGCCAACAGGGGCATGTCGTCGAAGTCGATTAGGCCTCGTCGACGCAACTCGGCTTCGTAGGCCTCGACGAGGCGGGCGAGCCCCGGATCGGTGTCGCGCCATTCCGCGCTGTCGCGGTTTAGGAATGAGCGGCGATAGTTGCCAAGCCGAAAGTCCCAGTCCTGGAGATTTCCAGGCTGCTCCACCGTGCTGGCCAGCGCCTTGGTCAGTGCCGCCTGCCGCTCTGCCCGCGTGGCCACTCCGAAGCCTTCGGGCAGCCCCATCCCCGCCACCTTCGCGTAGGGTAGGACGATCTGTGTGAGCGAGAACGAATGCACCGTCCCGACGAACACTCGCCCGCTAGGCTCCACGCCCAGGGATGCCAACCGCTCCTCGAGTTCACGCGCGCACTCGTTGTTGTAGGTAATGCATGCCACGCCCCGGGGCTCGTGCACGTCTTCGGCGAGGATGCGGGCCATTTTTGCAGTGAGGGTTTTGGTTTTCCCGCTCCCCGGGCCCGCCAGCACGATGCAGTGCCCAGTGGACTCGTATGCTGTCCATTGCCCCGGATTGCCCCGTAGTTGCTCGGCGGCGCGAAGATACGCCGCTCGGTCAGACACGGTCGACCACGTACGAAATGGCGGCGCCAATGTAGGCTGGGGGTTCGACCCCCTCGATGCGCGAGGCTAGGCGCTGAGCGAACCGTCCCTTGCCAACGACGTCGATCAGCTTCAGATAGTTGTCTACGTCCAGAGTCTCCGCGTCATCCTCCCAGCCATCGATCCATCCCTTGCGCTCTGAGCTCCATGATGCTTCGCGCAGCGTCTCGACAAGAGACTGCGTGAAGTCCTCGTCCTTGAACAAGTCCACCTCCAGCGTGTCGATGTTCGAGAACACGCCGTGCGCCTCACATCGCGTGGCAAACTCGTGGCCGTCCTCAATCGCTCTGAGTTCCTTGATCAGTTCCCTTGGGGATGTGCCCGTCCGCGTGGTCTCGATGGTGTCGACCAGTTTCCAAGACCGGTTGAAGCCAAGGGGCCCTCCCTGCGCACGAGGATCCCAGTCGGTGATGATCGAGAACGGGATGCCTAGCGCCGTCAGGAACTTCGCATAGGGCGTGAAGTTCGTTCCCGCTACAGAGCACACCGTGATGCCGAGATGGTCGAGGTCATGCCCCATCGAGGCGGCGAACACCGGCAGCAGGAACTTCTCCGCGTCCCCTTCGACCAGGATGATCCCCCGCGCGAAGAGCATCTCCGCGCGCGTCACATCTAAGTATCGCGCCAGATCGTCTTTGTCGTCGTCGGTGAGATCGATCGACGCCACCGAGGTCGCAGAGGAGCCCAGGCTCGCCGTGTCGCGCAGCAGCACAAGCGAACGCAGCGGTGCGACGCTCGCGATGTGCGGCGAGTGGGTGGTCAACAAGAGTGACAGCGGTTGATCGTCCCCGTCGCCCTCGAGTCCTTCGAACAGGTGGCGGTACACCGACCGCTGCAGGTGCGGGTGCAGGTGAGCCTCGGGCTCTTCGATCGCCAGCAGCGAGTGGTCGCGGCGGTTCTCGCTCATCAGCTGGCGCAACTCCAGCGCCTTCAAGGTCAGGAAGGCCACGTTCGCGGAGCCTAGGCTGGCTTCACCGATCGTGCGCAAGCCCCCGTCGATCAGCAGCCGGAGATTGCGGAACAGCCGCGTCACGTCCGTCGTGACGAAACCCAGACTGGGCTCGATGTCCTGCTTGGGGCCGCTCATGGATGTAAAGAGTTCACGCAGCGCCTGCTCCAGGCCCTGCACGGACGGGAAATCCGCCAGTTGCCCTGTCGCCGCATGGATCGCGTCGCGTACCTCTTTGAGGTCTTCTGCCGGCACGCTCGCAAACGCGCGCTCGAGCAAAGGTCGCAACGGCGACCGGCGCCATGTGGCCAGATCGCCTTCTGCGTCGCGCAGCGCGGGTAGGAGGTCCATGGCGATGCGACGGCGCACATCATGGCCGAACCTCTTCGTCTCGGCTTCGCCGCCGTAGCAAAGGAACTCGTAGTCGTCGTCTGACTCCGGAAACCCTTCGAGACCTGGGATTGGGCGGAACTCGTAGGTGAGCCGCACGGTGTCCGGATCATCGTCGAGTCGGAAGTCCGTGAGTTGGGCCAGCAGGTCTAAGTCATCTTCGAAGTTCTGCACTTCGACAAACACGGTGATCTTCTCGTCTTCGAGTGGCTCGCCCAGCCCGTCCCAGAAATCACCCTGGCCCAACTGCCGCGCGCTGTCGGGCAGGCTGGGATCGAAGATGAGGCGCAGCGCGTAGAGCAGATTGCTTTTGCCGACGCGGTTCTCGCCGACGATGACGACGTTGCCGTCCAGCGCGATGTCAATCTCGCTGAAGTTGCGAAAGTTTCTGATGCAGATCCGGGTAAGTTTCATGCGCGCTCCTATCTGATCCATTTTGACTGAGCGTCAGTTCGTAGGCTCTTCTGAGCGTTGCGAGCTATGAGCTTGGGGCAGACAGGAGCACATCTCCCTATCGGTAAGCGTGCTGCGGCAGACCTACTCGGGGAATTGAAATCGCAAACGAAAGTCTGTAATTATTTGATCACCCGAGCAAGTTGAAGGCGTTCCGCCTTTTCGAAGTGCAGGGGCTTCGTGCGTCTCTTGGAGGCGTCCGCGTCGAGATTTCGAACCGTGCCAGCCTTCACAAGGCGTACCAGTGAGCTTTGCAAATCTCCCGGAAGCCAGTTTGTGGTTTCAAGGATGTCGGCGAATTCGGCGGTACCAATGCGGTGCTCGCCGGCTGCAAGGTTTCTTTGCCAGAAAGCATCGACAACATCCGGACTACAGCGGCCATCCACCGGTTCTGCTTGTGGCTCGATACCAAACATGTCCATGACGCCGGTCTTCTGCTGACGGACATCGACTTGCTTGGCAGCACGAACCCGTCTTTGAACTAAGTCTGCTTTCTCAGACATATCCATGAACTCGACGATTCCCTTCGGATGGCACGTCAGATAAACGAGGTGGTACTTTGTTCGCTGATGCAGTGGGTCGAGTACCGTGATGTAGGCAGATCGCGGCCGGTACTCCGGGCGACTGCTTGGAACACACGCCTTGAGACTTGATCGGTAGGCATTGACCAAGGCCTCTTCGCGCTCGGTGGACTGGAGCCCGTAAAGATTCACCGATGAACCAAGTAGCTTCACCATTGCGTCCTGCCAGGCAGCCATGGATGCCGTGCGATTGATGAAGTTGTACGCAAAATTGATCAGGAACTCCGACCGAGGCCGCTGAAGCAGCGGCCTCATGATCTCGATTCCGATGTCTTTCCATCCCTTTGGATCGACGAAGAAAAATGTGAACGCGTCGGTACCGCACCACTTCAGGATGTCCTCTCGCAAGTCAACGAAGTCGCCGTGCAGACAGGCCTGGGCAACTGTTGGAGGGGCCTTCGAACCGAGAAATGCTGAGAGTCGCTCGAACGCACTCTTGTCCTTCTCAACGTATAGAGCCCGCATCGTGACGTCGATGCCAAGCCTCGCAAGCGTCTCTTTACAGGCAGCAAGCGTTTTCAGTGACAGCGAAATCGACGTGCCTTCGAGGTCGTCGTTCAGCGCGCCCCATGGTCCAGCAAAGCAATCCACAAAACAGATTTCTGCACGTCGGACCTTCTTGGCGCCCATGCCGATGATTAGCACCAGCTTTTCGAGGTAGCTCTTGAGGAGCGCATGCTTCACCATGGCTTGCTCGCGCCCCTCGTAGGCCTCCGGAATGATCGATGAAGTCAAGTTCTTCTACCTTCCGATGTTGTGGTCCAAGGCACGTCTCAACCGATCAAAAATAGCGCCCTCTGCGGGGGAGGCATGATCTGGTCTGTGTCTTTGATCTGAGCCGACGATCTGCGCTTGGTCCCGTCGGCGCCAACGATCTCGACTACCCGTTCATCGAGCAGCTTGCCGACCGACTCCCGGTAGATTTGCGCCGAAGCCGGTGAGCTGTTGCACGTGGTCGCGAACAACTCACCGAAGCTAATGCCAGCGTCATCTGCGTACACGCGGCGTGGGATGTGCTCGTTAAGCGCTGCGATGCTCGCGCGGCGGGCCACATCGTCGAACTCGAAGCCCAGGGGCGACTGCCCGAGGTAGGTCGAATCATGTGCGGGGTCGTAGCCGACCATGTGGAACATGTCGAGGCCGGCTCCGCCGTAGTGGATGAAGTAGTTGTTGTTCGCCCAGTGCACCTCGGTCATGACGTCGCGAGCCCGATGATGCTGTGACATGTGGATTAACCAGTAGTCACCATGCCCTCCGCGATTGCGGATGAAGAACGGAGTGAAGTGGCGGGCGCCACAGTTCTCAACGAGGCGCCGATACACGGTACTTTGCAATAGCAGGCGCCAGTCGCGGTCGGAATTCTTGATCTCATCCACCGGACGGCCACCGAAGATGTCAGGTATACCGAGGCTCCCCAACAGATCCTTCATCTGGTCGCCATCGTTGGCGAAGTTCATGAGTGAGTCGACGTTGAACGTGAGGATGATCTCTGCTCTCGGTAGCGCCTCAAAAATCTGGCGCATCAGCTGCGTGGGCACGTCCTTGTAGCCGTACTGATCCAGCGCGAAGATCGAGCGGCCGTTCTTCGGGCTCTTCTTCTTGATGAAGGCGATGATCGCATCTGCCCGGTCCTGGAAGCGCGCGTGGTCGAGAAAGACGCTTTTGCCGATCCTTTCACCATAGCCTTCTTCGCGCAGTACCTTGTCGAGGTGCATATAGGCATGGCGGTCGGCCTCGGTGAAAAAGTAGTCGACCTGCAATTGGACTGGCTTGCGCCGGTCCTTATTGATCAGGAAGTCTGCTTCGCGGGTGGCTTCGAGGAAGATGAAGGGCGAGCCTTTGACCGGTTCGCGCGTGTCATTGTGAATGTACAAGCCACCGCCGGCAAACCCATCGACTAAGGTCAGCCTGAGGACGTCCTGATTCGGCGAACTGACGAGTGTTCGGAAGTAGGCAGCGAGGTACGCCTGAAGAATGCGGTGTTTGGCGACGCTGTGCTGCTGGATGAGGTCCGGACCGTTCTTCCAGTTGTATTGCTTCAGCGTCATGTGTTCCTTCAGATGTGGGCGGAAAGTGCTGGCATGTCGTCCCAGGTCCTGCCCCCAAGCAAGCGGCCGTTGGCCTTCTTGGAACGGCGTTTGCCGTCTGCTCCCCAGCCGCCCCATTGCTTGAAGAAGAACTGCACTCCCTGATCCTCGCATTGTTGACGGATATTTTCGACCCATTCCAGTTTCATCGGTCGTGCCTTGGGCCCGGACTCGCCCCCGACGATCACCCAATGGATGCCGCTTAGGTTGAGCTCACCGACATTTTCGAGCAGCGGTTCGACAGACAGAAAGCGAATACGGGCGTCGACCTTGCGCAGGCCTTCGATTCGAGGCACGCCATATTTGCGATCCTCGACGGAAACGCCTATCCAGGCGTTCGTTGGCACATCGTGTGTCCGGAAGAAGCTGGCCATGCGATCGGCGCGTTTGGTCAGCACCTGGAAGGTGTGCTGCGGGCAACGCCGGATCACATCGAAAACCTGGGCAATGTAGCTGTCATCTACACCTTTGTGAAAGAGATCGGACATCGAGTTGACGAAGTACACCGTTGGCTTCTTGCGTGCCAGCGGTTCTGCCAGCCGGTCAGGAAGGATGGTGAGCTTGAAACCTTTCTCATAGCCAGGCGTGCCCATGGCCTGCAGTCGTTTGGCCATGGTCTCGGCGTAACAATGCTTGCAGCCCGGCGAAATCTTGGTGCAACCTACCGTAGGGTTCCATGTCGCCTCGGTCCATTCGATCCTGCTTGCTTGAGACATGAGGTTCTCCTATTTCTTGAAATTGGGTGCAGGCGGCTAGACCACACGCAGCAGGCGCGTGACGACGCCCCAGATGTTCAGTTCGCTCTTGTCGCTGATCGGGATGTCGGCGAAATCTGGATTGCATGCCTGAAGCAGCCAGCCTGTGTCCGTGCGCTTCAAGCGTTTGACAGTCAATTCACCAGCGATATCCGCAATGACGATGCGACCGTCTTCGGCGGCTACGTCACGATCGACGACTAACTCGTCGCCGTGGGAGATGCCCGCATCCCGCATTGACCAGCCGTGGACCTTCATGACAAAGGTGCTGCTCGGGTCTCGCACCAGGTGCTTGCCAAGATCGACGGTGTCAACTTGAAAGTCATCACCTGAGGTGGGCATACCAGCGCGAACACGACGCCCAAGGGCGGGCACCATGGTGGCGGTGCGGGATCCGGCGATCGGCCTCAGGGCCCGCGTGTCAACGCCGGTCGTTTGCGGCGCGCGCTTCAGATCATCCAGATAGCCCACCACCACTGGAACGATGCTCTGCGGCACACGAACTGTTTTGGTGGGCTCTCCATAGGCGGCCTTGCGCCCGGCACCCTGTCGGGTGCCGCCATGGCTAGGCTTTGATGACTGCGTTTTCATGATTTTGTGACAAAATCAAGTTTAGCACGCGATGTTCGTCGGAAGTAGTCGGTCCGGTCCTCGTAGAGGCAGACGCCTACGGGGGTGAACATCCGTCAAGCCGCAGAGATCGATGTTTGTTCATCCCACCGGTGTAAGACTTGTTGAACTGTGAACTTCTAAACAGGATTGAGATTGCCATGCTTGGAAGCAACTGGGGGCTGAGGGACCGGCCAGAACTCGGCGCGATGAATGCCGTCAGCAAGTTAATGAGGTTCATCGACCTTGCAGATCGGTTTGCACTGCCGGACTTCGCTCATGCGCGTACTTTGTTGATTGGCTCTGACTACAGCGGGCAGCACTCTACGTCCGACTTCGAGGCTCTCGGATTCTTGATTGCCGACTCAGATCGACTCCAGCCATGGCACGATGCAAGGCGTAGCCTGCGAAGCACCAACTTGCCGAATGGCAGAAGGATGTCCTTCAAGAATCTTGGTGACAAGAAGCGCACGGCGGCATTGCCCCGATTCTTAGATGCGGCCGAACAGATTCAAGGTCTTCTTTTGGTGGTGCTCGTGGACAAGAGAATCAAAAGACTCTTTCAGCATGCCGGTGATGATGCGCGGGCAAACAGCGACGGAGATCTTCTATCCAGTTGGCCATCAAAGGTAGAAGAGAAGTTGCTGCGCATATGCCATGTCGCCGCGTTGCTCGTCGCTGGCCTATCGCGTCCGGGGCAAAACGTCGTCTGGATTAGCGACCAAGACGAGATCGCAGCCAACGATCAGCGATTGCGACAACTTACCGAAGCTTCCGGTCGGATCATGAGCGCGTATCTCGAGCACTCGCTCGGCCACTTGCGAGTGGGGACGACTGCTTCCGACAGCGGCACTCGGGACGTCGAAGACTTCGTGGCTATTGCCGATCTCGCTGCAGGTGCTCTTTGTGAAGTCCTCAACGCGCACCGTCGTGCAGGCGTTGATTTTCCATTGGACATATTCGTCCCGAATCAGAAGGGGATGGCGTCCAAAATTGACCCACTGACGTGGTGGCTGTCGAGGAAACGAAGTCAACTCAAGAAGATCGCGCTTTCGCTTGAGCCGATCGCAAACTCGTCCAAAGTGAACGTAAGGCACTACGACTTTTCTGCGCACTGGCTACACGAGTACGGACGATTTCTTTGACGTCTGGGTATGACGCAGGATCTGCACGTGAACGCTGCCGAACGAGTTGAGAAATCAGGAGCAAACAGTACAAGGGCAAGACTTGCGTTTATTGAGCCAGGCCGGGGACTTCTTCGGCTGTTGGGGGGCAGGTCAGTTCATGCCCAGTTCATGAACGAGGTCGGGGCGTCGAATTTCACCGACACGATCACTTAACTTCAAATGAAGGCGGAAAACTCTTCCTCGCTTGAGGTTGTCAGAACTACCGGGCTGATTCACCTCGGTGAGCAGGCCGTCACCTACGAAGGATGCTTCACACCCATCGATAAGCCCATGTCGATGTGCCCTCCCTGAGCGGGGCAATCCGTGTTAGCAAGCGCTGTCTATTGGCAGCTTCTTGTCCGTGAGAAGCCAGTCAGGGGTGCGTCGCGAAGGACTGCTGTCGCTGCAGAAGAGTCCTTCAACAGTGCGAGGCGAAAGGTTCCAAAAGGTGGAATCACGGCGTTCATCACACCTTGCGCGGTTCCTGCTGTAGACATCTTCAGTAGAGCCAGGAACAGCTCAGCATGAGGACCCTTGACTGGGTCACAGGTGCGAGAAGCCATTCACTGCTTTGGTGCTCGCCCAGGATCGCAAAAAGTGAAGTGCAAAATTCAACAGTGAACAGTCGGGCTTCTGCTCATTTTTTGAACCCAACTGGAAAATCTCAAAGGAACCACGTCTCAGTCCTGGGCTTTTAGCATCCGACGCGACGAGCGTTGTATTCTCATTTTCATGGACACAAAAAGCGCGGTTCTCAGCGAGGTCATGACCTACCAAGGACTCCGGTTCCAGTGGTTGGTGCTGTTCGACGCGTCAGACAACGCAGTCTGCAAAACTCGCATTGGGGTGGCTGACGTTGCCAGCGACTGGAGCGAAATCGTTGGAAGCGTCCGTGCTGAGGACTGGGCCCAGTTTCCGACCATCTTTCCGGACATGCCGCTCAGCCTATGTGGGGGTGAGATCGACAAGTTGCTTGAGCACACCACGGCAGACCGTTTGAAGCGCAATCCCCTGCCCGGGTGGAAGCCGGTGGATTGGTTCGCTGCTGGCTTGCCCGTGCAGATACCGGTGAACGTGTCGCGCCGCTTCACCGAGCTGAGGTAACAGGACGCTTCTCCCCCTCCCTTGTCGGGCAGGCTCTGCGTCAACGGTTCGACCGCTTCCCCCGCTCAGGATCAGCCGTCGCCATCAGCATGTGGGCTGGGAACTGCCTCATGAATTCCATCGATCGGACGGCCGGCGCATCCAGCCACTCGTCGTACTGGTCCTCGCGCAGGATGACAACCATGCGTTTTTCATCCTGAGGCTTGTGAAAGTGCTTGAACACTTCATGCTCGTCGGCATTGACCGTCAGCATGGTGAAGCTGAAGACCTCGTCACCGGTCGCTTTCCGGTTGCTGGTCCATAGACCGGCAATGCCCATGGGTTTGCCGTCCTTGCGCTGGATGCGGGTCGGCATCGCTGAGCCACTGCGCCAGTCCGGCTCGTAAATGCGCTCCACCGGGACGATGCAGTGCTGGCCGTTTCTCCAGGCATCCCGGAAGCTGGGCTTCTCGGCAACCGTCTCGGAGCGCGCGTTGTAGGTGCGCCGGCCAAAGGTCAGTTCACCCGCCCAGTGCGGAATCAGCCCGAACAGCCCGGCCATGGCCTCCCGCGGGGGGACGGCCTCGTCACCCACATCCTTGTGAGGGTGCCGGCGGATGAAGCAGCCTTCGTAGAGCGGCCAGACCTGAGCCTTGGCCGCTGGTGGGGCATCCACCCCGAAATACAGCCGCAGTCTCTCCGTGCTGACCACGGCGTCGTAGTTGGAACACATGGGCGCATTCTGGCCGGAAACGGGCGTCGGCCTTATACTGGATAAATGAACAGCATATGCACCAGCTCCGCGCCCCAGCTCCTGGCGGCCACACCGCTGGTGCTGCCCATGTCCGAAGGACACGTGCGGGCCGGCTTTCCCTCGCCGGCTGAAGACTTCGCGGTCAACCGGCTGGATCTCACACAAATTCTCGTCACCCATCCCCAGGCCACCTTCCTGTTGCGCGTGGCCGGCACCTCCATGCGCGAGGCCGGCATTGATGACGGCGACACCCTGGTGGTGGACAAAGCAATCAAACCCCGGCACGGTCATGTCGTGGTGGCGGTGGTCGATGGTGAGTTCACCGTCAAATACCTGCATCAGCGGGCCGGGCGTGTGCGCCTGAAGGCCGCCAACCCCACCTTCCCAGACATCGTGCCCAAGGACGGCCAGACCGTCGAAGTCTGGGGTGTGGTCTCTTCCTGCATCAAACGCTTCACCGTCTGAGCGGACCCCGGATGCAAAGGAACCGGCCATGTACGCCCTGGTCGATGGCAACAACTTCTACGTCTCGTGCGAACGGGTGTTCCGGCCCAGCCTGAACGGCCGGCCTGTCATCGTGCTCTCCAACAACGATGGCTGTGCCATCGCGCGCAGCAACGAAGCCAAGGCGCTGGGCATCAAGATGGGCGCCCCCTGGTTCAAGATCCGACACATGGAGCAGGAAGCCGGGCTGGTGGCCCTGTCAGCCAACTTCACGCTCTACGGCGACATGAGCGACCGCATGATGAGCCTGGCCGCCGGGCTGGGGCCATCGCAAGAGATCTACTCCATCGACGAGAGCTTCATTGGCCTGCAGGGGGTGCGTGGTGACCTGGTCAGCCGCGCCTTCAAGGTGCGCGCCCGCATCCACCAGTGGACCGGCATCCCCACCTGCATCGGCATCGCGCCCACCAAGACCCTGGCCAAACTGGCCAACCACATCGCCAAGACGGCAGAGAGAAAACCCGGCAGCTACCCCCAGATGCTGGCCCAGGTCTGCAACCTGGCCACCCTCCCGGCGCAGGACCTGGACGATGTGCTGCAGGCCACCGCCGTGAGTGAGGTATGGGGCGTCGGCCCCCGCATCGCCAAGCAGCTGCAGGACGGCGGCATCCGGACTGTCCTGGATCTCACCCGGATGGACACGGCCACGATTCGCCGCGGCTGGAGTGTCACGCTGGAGAAGACCGTGCGTGAACTGCAGGGCCAGTCCTGCATCGAGCTGGACGATGCCCCAGGACCGAAACAGCAGATTGCCTGCACGCGTTCGTTTGGCAAACCCATGCACGAGCTGGGACCGCTGGTTGAAGCCGTGAGCGAATTCGCCGGCCGGGCGGCGGAGAAGCTGAGGAAACAGAACTGCCTGGCCAGCGAGCTGCTGGTTTTCATGCACACCTCGCCCTACCGGCCAGGGGCCCAGTGCTCACGCAGCGTGGTGGTGCCACTGCGCCGGCCGACCGACGACACCTTGGCTCTGGCTCAGGCCGCAGCCGACGGCATGCGCTACATGTACGTGCCGGGGTTTCGGTTCATCAAGGCGGGCGTCATCCTGGTCGAACTGCAACCGGCAAGTGTTCAGCAATGGGAACTGGACCTCGAACCGCTTGCGCATGAAGACGCAGCAACGGCAACCACGCCACGTGACCGCTCCAGGCTGATGACCGCGATGGATGCCATCAACTGCCGCTATGGAAAAGGGACCGTGCATTCAGCGGCCACGGGCAAGCAGGGGCCAAAACGGGAGTGGGGAATGAAGCAGGAGAGGCGAACGCCGCAGTACACGACCCGCTTGGAGGATGTGCCGGTGGTGAGGGCGTGACAGACCTGGGTCTGTGGCCAAGGATCCAGGTTTCAAGCCGACCTCAGAGAGGCGCTTCCGTGATAGCACCATTTCGGGCCAGCAGAGGCAACGGCGGACGGTGCTAACCTGTTCGTGCGGACTCCTGCATCGCATTGCGGGACCGTTGGCTTGTAGGCGAAGGCAGGCACAGGCATTGCCATCAATCTCTGAGTGAGCTGGTGACTGGGCCTAGAACCATGCCCATAGTCGACGCAGCACGATGGGAGCCGGGATGCGCAAGGGCTTGTAGTGCTGACGAAAGGTGGAAGACATGCTGGACTCCTCGGGAACAGTGCGTTGACCAGAGCATACTGTAAATAACATCAGTACTTGTTGCAGGTACCCTTGGAGAGTCGGGTCAGGTGATGCCAGCGCCATCTGCACCTGCGATATCCTCGCGCCGTCATCCCCAACCGACGGAGCACCCATGTTCAAGACCTCCCTGTTCACCGCATCTGTGCTGATGCTTCTGTCCCATGCTGCCTGGGCGCAAGATCTCACCTGCACGGCCGCCGCGAGCGAGAAGAAGCTGGCCGGTGCAGCCAAGACCTCCTTCCTCAAGAAGTGCGAAAAAGACGCCACCGCCCGCTGTGTTCTGCTCGCGCAGGATAAGAAACTGGCAGGTGCTGCCAAGAACAGTTTCACCAAGAAATGCATCAAGGATGCCGTCGGCAGCTGAGTCGTCTGAGCAGACTGTGACCTCCACCTGGAGCCGCCAGGTGTGATCAAGGTCATGGTCCTGAGCCGGCATTCAGACAGCTTCTGCAAGATTTGACAGGACGGCAATCCGGATCCAGGCGCTGGAACCGACAATCTTCTCGGACTCTCATCATCAGGAGTCCACCTCCCTGAAAGGTGCCGTGAAGCACCTGTTCGCCCGGCGTAGTCCGGGCATTTTTTTGAGGGTCATCGCGTGACCGGTCGACATTCCCACTGGCAATTTTTCCTGATGCTGATCGCCTGCTGGTCGATCAGCGGTTTGCTACACGCTCAGAGCATCCAGGGGCTTGTCGTGTCCATCGCCGACGGCGACACCTTGACCGTGCTGGATGCCCAGAAGGTACAGCACAAGATCCGTCTGTCGGGTATCGACACCCCGGAGCGTCGCCAGCCGTTCGGGCAACGCGCACGCGAAGCCCTTTCAACGCTGGTCTTCCAGAAGGTCGTCCTGGTGCTCACAGAAAAGAAGGACCGCTACGGTCGCTGGGTGGGCAAGGTGATCAGCGACGGCCGGGACGTGAACCTGTCTTTGGTGGTCGATGGCTGGGCCTGGCACTACAAGAAGTACGCCGGTGAACAGAGCTCATCGGATCGGCTGCTCTATGCGAATGCCGAGGATGATGCGCGATCCCAGCACCGCGGCTTGTCGGCTGATCCCCACGCCATTCCCCCATGGGAATGGCGTGCAGGCTCTCGCTGAGCCGACATTGCCTGTCTTGGTGCGCTCAGAGTCGGTTCATGACTGGCCGCAGAAGGCCAAAGTGCGCCTGACCTTCCCGGTCGGAAATACCCAGGTTAGAGCGATGGAGTCGGGCTAACGCTCTTCCCCAACAAGGGTCGAGCGGTTCATCAGGTTCCATGCCTGTTCAGCCGCATGGTGCAGGGCATCCTGAACAGAATGGGGTGTGGGCTCCTTCGCATAGGTCATGGCCAGGATGGCCAGCGGATGAACGCCCAACACCTCCGCCAACTGGTCCACCTCGCTCAGCGTGGGAATCTTCAGGCCTCGCTCCAGTGCACTGATGAAAGTCCTGCTGGAGCACACATCAAAGGCATGTTGATGGACCATCAGGTCCGTCTGGCAGGGGCTGAGCCAGTGTATACAGGGCTATACGTGGTTAGAGTTTGATAGATATCGATATATATCGGTAGCATTTTCTGGACGTTTCCCCGAATGCGGCTCTGCACGGCTCGTCCATTGCCTGCAGTTCAGGGGCCCGACCAACCTCGTCGAAACGTCGACTTGTAGGGCTGGTTGCACAGGAGGCTTGTCGATGGCCATTGGTCCACATAGAGTGTTCGAATGTTCCTGTTTGATCGATCATGTGGCGGTGAAGGAGCACTCAATTCGCGGGTGTTGCTGTTGTGATCGACGGTGCTCCAACACTGTTGTCTTGGCTGCCTGGGGAAACGTTCTTCAGTTTGTGCAGTCGCCACCATGTGCTCACTGGTCACAGCGTCAGTTCGCGCACCACCATGCAACTGTTTGGCCACAGGCGCCAAGGTGTGCAACACGATTTGCCTTGTTGTCTGGATGATTTTGCCCGGCGTACCGACCTTCGCCTAGGAGGCCCTCAGGAGATTGCGCTGGAACGCACGCTGCTGAGCTTCTACCGACCGTTTCAGACTCAGCAATTGACCTCAGAGGTTGTTGCAGCGATGTGCGGTGGCTCTGTTGCCCACGTCAAATTTCGGATGGGTCTGCTCACGAGCAGATTCCGCGCAAACCATCCGCTAAAGGCCTGCCCAGCTTGCATGGACCGGGACAGGCGTGAGCACGGGTGGGTGTATTGGCATCTGCAGCATCAGTATCCCGGCGCCTGGGTGTGCGAGGAACATCAAGCCCTGCTGCTCAGTTCCTCATTGAAGTCAACGGGTGTGGAGCGCTTCTCGTGGCACCTTCCGTCCATTGACCATCTGACGCCAGTGACGGTGGACGTTGCCCCAGTGTCATTTCAATCTCTCGCACATCTGAGCAGATTTGTTGCCGAGTTGTTTGCTCGAAGGTCGACTCAGGGCGCATTGAATGGTGTCTTGCTCCAGCAGGCTCTGCGCACGGATCTGAAAAACCGGGGGTGGATGACAGCCAGTGGCCGACTGAAACTGGCCCAGATGTCGGCTTCGTACCTCAACCATGTGCAGGCGCTTCGTTGCGTTCCGGAACTGAGCGGATTGGCGAAGAACGATGGCGAAGCTGTACGCGATCTGGGTCGCTTGTTGCGTTCGACCAGAGGAGGAACGCACCCATTGCGATGGCTGGTCGGGGCATCCTGGCTGTTTGAGGACGCAGGCGCTTTTGCAGCGGCCATCGAAAACTGGGAAACGCCTGAGTCTGAGTGGACGCCAGCGGAGTGCGCCTCTGCGCGCCGAATTTTCATGTTTCCGAAGCAGAGCCGGCATGCGGAGGCCATCGGCGACCAGCGGCAGCGAGCGCTTGTGATGATTCGCGAGGGGGTTGCAGTGTCAGCCGCTGCGGCTGCCGTTGGCGTTTCGGTTGTCACTGCCATGGCTTGGGCTGCTGACGCTGGCATTGAAACCAAGCGACGTGCCAAGCTGTTGAAACCCGAGAGGTTGCAGGCAGTGCTCGAAGATCTGCGGCACGGTGCAGACAAGGCGGATGCGGCACTCAGGCACGAAGTGTCCGTCTGCTCGATCACCAGAATTCTGCGCACACATCCCGGCTTGCATGAGACTTGGAGAACAGCCCGGAGCCAGCGAGTTCAGGAGGCAGCCAGGGGGGCCTGGCTGAGCCTTCGAAAAGCTTTTGGATCAGCAGGCATAAAGATCCTGCGCGCGATGGACCCAGCGCTCTACATCTGGCTGTATCGGAATGATCGCAACTGGCTGAAGGCCCACCAGCCTGAACCCATCGTCAGGCATGCAGACCAGCAGGCTGCTGCAGTGCATTGGGATGAAAGAGATCAATGGTTGAGTCAACGTGTGCGCACAGTGGTCCTTGATCTGTGCGCAGAACGTCAAAGGGCACTGAAGTTGTGGGAGATCTACCAGGCTGTACCTGAACTCAAGCCCAAGCTTCGAGTCTTGGATCGGCTGCCTTTGACCCGTCAAGCCATCCAGACAGCGCTTCAAAGGCGCGCATCAACCATCCGCCTCGACGGCGATCTGTTATGACGGTCTGGATAGATCGTCGAAAAGCACGATGCTTCATGGGATGCATCAATGCTATTGGTTAATGCTCTATGCATATTGAGTCGTCCCTGATTTATTCAAATGCGAGCGCCGACGGGGCGCTGGACTGAACCGGTGAGTGCGCGAGTGAGCAGCGTACCCAACGCGTCTTGCCAGTTCGGCGACATGCCCGCCACCGTGCACAGTCGCAAGTAAAGCCGGCGCAAGAAGGTCACCCCCTTCTTTGCAATCATGCGCAGCAGCCAGCGGATGTTGTAGCCCGCCGCACACAGCACCGCGTGCAGTCGGTCGCCCTGCGCACCCTTGAGGTGGCAGCGATCCATGCGGTGATCGGCCTTGAGGTGGCCGATGATCGGTTCGATCGCCTGACGACGCCTGAGCTGGCGCCGCTCCTGCTCGCTGATCCGTTTGGACTTGCCCCGGTGCACGATGTGCACATCCGGGTTGTCCGCATCCACGCCCCGATAGCCCAGATCCACGAACACCGTCGCTGGCTTGGCCGCACGGTCCTGCATCAGGATCCTCGCCTGCTCCAGTTGCTCGTTCAGGGTATGGCCGTCGTACGGGTTGCCGTGGAAGGCCTTGGCCCCCACGATCAGATTGCCCTGCAGCGTGCTGGCAATGCCCACCTTCACGCCGAACTCGTAGGGCGTTCGGGCCTTGCCCTTTGAGATGCAGTCCACCTCCGGGGCATGCCAGGCGTAGAGCTTGGGTTGTCCATCGGCGGCTTTGCGCTGGCCGCTCTGGTCCACGATGCGCCGGGCTTTGTTCAAAGTCTCACCCAGCGCCTGCCGCACGGCCGCCCCGATGGCGCTGGCCTTGCGGTCCACCTCGCGCTGCAGTCGGCCCACGATGGTGCGCTGGCGCCCGATGGCGCGGCGCATTCGCTTGAACTGGCGGGCATGGGCATAGCGTCCGGCCTTGCGGCTGAGGTCCCGGCCTTCCTTGACAAACGTCTGCTTCAGATCGATGCCCGCATCCTTGGCCGCCTCCACCAGCTTGGCGCGCGCCGTCTCCAGCAGGCGGTTGTCGGTGGGGTGCGCAATGGCCTTGTGTTGCACCGTGCTGTCCACGATCACGCGGGTGAGCTCCTGCGGCTTGATCAGCTTGAGCTCGACAGCCACGTTGATGGTCTGCGCAAGCAGCTCCTCCACGCCTTCTTCGCCCAGCAACTGGCGGAACTTGACCAGGGTGGTGGCGTCGCAGGGCTGGCGGTCTTCGTAGTACGCACAGCCCGAGAAGAACTGCCAGCGGGGCGTATCGGCCCAGCGGGCCACGACACCCTCGTCGGACTCGTTGAAGGCATGTTTGAGGTACAGCAGCGCGATCATGATGCGCAGCGGCACGCGGGGGCGTCCGGCGTTGCTGGCAACGGCCACACGCTGCACCTGTTCACCGAAAAGATCCAGGTCGGGCATGGCCACACCGGCGCGGCCCTTGCGGGAGAACACCTGGGCCACCCGTGCTTCGATCTCCTGCCAAGGCATGCGCGAGGCCAGCACGGCCAGCGGATGACGCAGGTCAATCATGTGGTCGATGCGCGAGCGAAAGAAATCGTCGGTGGCGGGGCAGGCAAACATCACGGCAGAACTCCCAGAAAACAGCCCCTATTGGAATTCAAACTGGGAGTCCTGCGCCCCCGAGATCACCCCAGAAGCCAGTGTTCATGCGGGTTCTGGTGGTTCTTCAGGGGCGACTATTGAAGGTCGACCTTCAATCCAGAGATCTGGACGCTGTTTTTTGATCAGGGTGGGGGAAAACATCAACTCAGAAACCCTACCAGGGCGTGCCCTGAACCCATACCCAATCGGCGTGCTCTCGGCAGCCCTGTGTTGCCCCACCGGGCTTTGATGAACGTGCCGAGAGCTCGTGCCGGGCTGGCAGGTCAAACGGAAGCTATTTGCTGTTGCGTGCTCGCCGTGCATGGGGCAGTGCACGCTGTTTGTTTTATGCTTGACATGCAAATATGTGTTTAGTTATGCTTTAAGCATGATTCAGCAGGATGTCAAATCACGGGTTTTGAAGGCATCAGACCTGTGCCGCAGGCAAGGCATCACACAGGCGCAGATCGCCGAGGCGCTGGGTGCCAGCCAATCTCAAGTCAGCCGCATCCTCGGCGGCAAGGGCTTTCGAAAATCCCGTTTGTTGGAAGAGGTCTGTCTTTACGTTGAGCGACTCGAAACCGGTGTAACGGTTGAGGCGGTGCGGGAGAATGAAGAATTGCTCGAAGCACTGCGGCAAGCTTGGGATGGATCGGCGGTGCATGCCAAAGCTTTGTCCTCAGT
Organism: Hydrogenophaga sp. ZJX-1; assembly: GCF_048590325.1. Taxonomy (NCBI): domain Bacteria; kingdom Pseudomonadati; phylum Pseudomonadota; class Betaproteobacteria; order Burkholderiales; family Comamonadaceae; genus Hydrogenophaga; species Hydrogenophaga sp. ZJX-1. Next base: position 127,590 of record NZ_JBMBRA010000002.1, on the reverse strand, counting down.
GATCCGATCTTTGGCCGTGTTGCGCCCAGATGGGCAGGGCGGTGAGTCAAAGATGGAGGAGGCTGTATGAGTCTGATTCGCCCCGAACCACTACCCGACGAATTGGCCAATGGTTATGCGGGGCGGATCAGGCAACACAACGGTTGGATCGACGAAAAATGCACTATGCGTGAACTGCTTCGATGGTCTGGCCGCCATGGCCAAACTTTGCGAGATGTTCCGCCTGTCGAGTTGCTGGCTAAAGCGGCCGGGATGAATTTGCATTCCTTTGTGCATGAGCACTCGATGTTGCCCTTGCGCCGTGCAATCACCAGTAATTCGCCTGGTGAATTGCTGGGTGGAGCGCGACAAACGACCGCGTTGTGGTCTCTTGCGATGCGTCCGATGCGTCCACATGCGTACCTCTGTCCGCGATGCATAGCAGAGGATGTAGGTTTTCATGGGGAGTCCTATTGGCGTCGAGAACATCAGATTCCAGGACGCTATCGATGCGTCAGGCATGAGTGCGCATTGAGCTACGTATCGTTGCCGAAAGCCTATCTAGCCGGTCCAGCTGCCTGTCTTGGTGCGGTGCATCAAGCGCCGCAAGGGGTTCACGAGCAGAGCCAATCCTCAAACGCAATAGAGCGCTACCTCGACATTTGCAGCTGTTTGCTACATGTTGACACACCGCGCGATGAACTGGCAGTTTCCCGAGTCGCGAAGGCGAGGGTGAAGGCGCTAAATCTGGGATTTCACGTTGGGAAGGGTGCCGTTACCAAGGCACTGCTCAGTGATCGACTCAGGTTGAATTTCGATGGGGCGTGGTTGGAATCCGTGATACCTGGATTAATGAACGTGCCGAGAGGCAAATTTTGGTCCCCTGTGGATAGGGTCTTACTGAATAATCGATCAGGCATGAGCGTCATCGCTTATGCGCTGGTCTTCGCGGTGCTCTACGATTGCGCCGATGATGCTGCCAATGCGATCATTTCAGCGGAGTTGCTTTCAACCAAGGGCAGACCGAATTTGAAAATGGGTCGGTTGCCCTCTTATGAGCAACTTCGAGTCGGCTATATCTTGGCGCAAATCAATCGCAACAGATGGCGAAAATTAGACAGGATGGAGACCGATAGGCTTGAACGGGTTGTTCAAACACTTCTACTTGATTACAACCCATTGGGTGAGGCCTCTCGAAAAAACAAAATGAGCTATGCGGAGGTGCGCGGCGCGCTGCTTGCAGCAATCAATCCCATACGCAACGCTCCCACTGAAATAAACTCCATTAGGGCAGTGCGAAATCCCGGTCACCCGTTGGTAAAGGACTTGGTGCGAGAGCGACTGGACTGACTCGCGCACAGCTTCCCTCACACGACCGTACTTCGCACTTCGGCAGGTGCGAGACACTGCGATGCAAGAACACCAAGCTTGATCAATCTCAGGAAGTGGAGGATGCATTCGTGGACTGCTGCCAAAAACTTCTCCAGAAATTCGTGTCAGCTTGTGTCAAGTCTTCGTACCTGCTCATCGCAACCGCATTGCCCTCACGAATGGCTTTGACAGCGTGTTGAAGGGGTGCCAACCAAGTGGATGCAGCGGTAGTGAAGTCTGCATGCCTCAGATCGTCGTCGCGGCGTTCGAACGCAACCCGGTGGGCACCGATCCAAAGCGCGATGATGATTCGTGGGATTCCGGCGGTCAGGTCAATGATCAGTTTTGCCAGTGCGTCGTCAACCCGCAGAGGCGTTTCAACATACTGATATCGGCCCAGCACAGGCAGGAAGATATTTCTAAAAGAACCCTCCGTTGGATCAGTAAAGCGGTCGAATCGGTGGTATCCCGCCGTGTTGATTCGCTGCGCAGTGCTCAACCTCTTGGTCAGTGCTCCGATGCCGTCGGGGGTTCCTGACACGATGACCGGAATCTGGCCTGTGTTTGTCAGGTTCAAGAACCAGCGGAGAACCTGGTCTTCGACGATGCTCAGTTCCAGCCGTGATTCAGTACGGTTTTTTCTTTCCTTGAGACTGCGAATCTTGAACAGGTTCTGGATCTCATCAAGGTGGAGAATGCCGAGAAAATGCGAGGTTGCCACCTGGCGCCATTCATCCAGGGCTTTCATCCCGTCGATCCGATCCTTGGACAGTACAGCATCAAAGCGTGAGCCTCCTGTGGCGTTGTGCCAGGCGTGCATGAGTGATCGAGCCAAATCGCTAGCTCTTCCTGATGGGGGTACTTCAACAGACAACCACACAACTTGCACGTGGCGTCCCACCAGTTTTGGAAAGGACTCGTGAGCAACGACCTGTGGACCCAGCGCATGCAAGGACCGCAGGCACGCCTCCGTTTTTCCGACACCTGAGAGGCCCTCCACAGCGGCGGACAGAGATTTTGGAAGTCGAATCCCTGCTGCGGTCGCCTCACCGCTGATGGCGGTCCACGTCATCGCCTGTCGTGGGTCTCGGTAGCTGTATCCTTGCTTGATCATCAGATCAATCGACTGGACCAGTTGACACTCGATGGCCGAGGGTATGTGCAAATCGCGGACCTGCATCAGATGGTGCAGGCGTTCGTGCTTGGGAAGTTTTGATACGTCGCGAGGAACCGGTGGAAGATACGTCAGTCTTCCAAGAACTTCATTCGGATCTGGAGTGGATGAGAGTGATTGGATGAGCAAGTTGTCCGTGTAGGTGGACGTGGTTTCTGGGATGCGCTTCATCAGTCACTCTCCATCTTGGTTCAGTGTTCTGAGAAATTCCGCGAGGCGGTCTTCATGCGCCTGCATGGCTTCGTCGCGCAGCTGTTCGCCCACAGCCTTTTCAGATGCATCAGGGCCGTTGCCAGCCGCGACCTCCATGATCCTGGCCTCGGTGAAATTGGGGCGAGAACCAGTAGATTTTTCAATGGCTTCGCGCGTCATTCGCTTGCCGCTTTCAACAATTTCACGAATGCGCTCGGCGGTTCGAAGACTGAAATCCAGACGGTGGTGATCGTTCTCCCGCTTGTTCAGGGCCGCGATTGCTATGGCATCGTTCCATTCATCCAAGCTGTGCTCAGCAGTAGCTCTCGCCTCGGAAGTGATTCGAAATTCACTGAGTCCTTGGTGGCCAGGAATTTGAGTCCAGAGCGAACCCATGGACGCTGGATGGTGATAGGCGTCGATGTCCCAACCTCCCAGATTGCGTGCCGTCGCAGTCCAGTTAAGCTCGTCAAGCGCGGGGTGAGAGTATTCGCACCCTGCAAACCTGACCCCATCTCGACGAACGCGAGCGGTCGATCGGGGCAACAATTGTTCGATTAACTGGTCTGAGTGAACCTCGCGCCGATAGGCCAAGCCCACGTCGTAGCCCCATCGCCAAATCCCGGCCGGGCTGGGAAAAACGCCTGCTCCAATCATGTCTGTATCCAATTTATTCCGCCGATCAGCGTTGAAGTTGTAGTTTGTAAACACCTCAAAAAGAAAAGCGACGTACTCTTGCAGGGTTAGAACTGACTCATCGGGGTGAGACTTTCGCAGCTCAAGTTCTTTTCGGCGGTAATCGATTGCTCCGGGGATAAACAGATACTGTTCATCCTTAGCAATGCGGTTTGTGACCTCAACCAGACCCTTGAGGTCGCCGCGATATGGCGGTGTGAAGGAGACGTCGTAGTCAAGTTTCAGGGATGTTAGAGCATGGCACTTTGAAAGGTACTCGCCGCGATCGCACAGCAGCTGATAGCACAAAGTCGGATAGGGAAACAGACTCCCCATTGGGGTGTAGTCGTAGATTTTTTGAAAGATGTCTGGACCACTCGTTGCATTGAAGAGCGCAACGCTGGCGGTCGACCAACTGGGTCCTGTGAGGCATACATAGAAACCCACGATGGCCGTGGACCACACATCCACGACAATGTAGAGCACGGGCCGACCGATGATCCAGGCGCGGTTGATGGAGGATCGAAGGAAGACATCACCGATGGTCGAGTCGATGGCCCAGAGGTGGTTCGGTCCGGCCTTTCCTGCCCACATGCGTGACTTGAGCCCTCGCAACTGCGAATTGAAGTGGCGCTTGGTCGTTCGCTCGATGAGGCGTTCAAGTCGTTGTAGCTCTTTGGTCAAAAGCCATTTGACCTGGCTGATGGATGGATACTGACCAAGGGCGGGAGGAATGATGTTGAATTTGCCATCCACTTCCGCCGCGCGTCCGGCAAATCCGGAGCTGATGATCTGTCTGTGTCGCTCTCGCCACGGGGGCTTGGGTAGAGGAATCTTTTTGTCTGCCGCCAGAATCAGAGCAGTCCATTTGGCGGTCATTCCGGGTTGCAATGGTTCGACCTTCTCTCCATGCATCCGCGCGAGACGCTCTTTCAGAGACCTTCGACCTGCTTTTTTTCGAGGTGTTTCGGTACCCGAGGGAGGGTCACAGGGCCTGAAAACGCCCGGGGCACCGCATCGATCGAAATTCGGATACAGACTGCTTTCGTCCAGCCCGTGCCTCAGCAGCTGGGACCACAATTTGTACACAAGCGACTTGCTGATGCTTGACCTGGCCATGGTCTCGCGGACCAGCCCGCCAATGCCGTGGTGAACGACGATGCTTTCCTGTAAATGCTTGATGTCCAGGAATGGACGCATCTGCTCGATCCTGGCGGCATGCAAGATGTCGGCCGCAGATGGAGCGATCTTGTCTTTGACAATGGTTCGACGCTGCAGAGAAAACGGTACCAATTGACCGGCTTCATGCATTGCAAGAAGCTGGTCCCGATCGAACCAGAACAGCTTTCCAACAAAGGGGGCAAGGGGCTTCTTTGGTGGACGTTTGAGTTGACTGACTGGCTTGCATGGGCGACCTGTCTTCTTAATATGATCGGACACGCTCTCAGGCAATATCAAGGCAGCGCATGTCAGGTTCTGCCGAACATCGTCCAGGAGAACGCGGTACACGCCTTCGCGGGCGATCCCATGTTTTTTGTCCGACAGCACGACTCGAAAACAGCTGTTGATCATGAAGTCCATGACGACCTCCTGGCTGCAACAGGGTTCAGTTGGAGGAATTCAGACTGACCGATAAGCCGCAGAGGACGCGATGGGCGCCATTGATGTGCGAGATCAATGGGTAGGAATCCATGCCAAACCGACTGCCAGAGCGCGCGCTGTGAGACGTCGCGCGAACCAAAACGGGCATCAAGCACTTGCAGAAGATCCAGGTACGCGAGGTGGCTGTGCGCTCTGGTCAACGAAGCTGCAGTTTGCAGCATCAGGTCGGGCAGCGACTCTCTGGTCCAGGGTGATATCTGCTCCAGAGATTTCTTGACCTGGGGTGCGAAGAGGTCCGGTGTGAAGAGGAGCCACTCGGCGCCGCGAGCGAGCCAGTAGGCACTTTCGATAGCAAGAAGTTGGCGCGTTCTTTTGGACAATTCACCCCTTGGTTTCACTGCGACTGCCAAAAGCGACTTCCGGCCGCACTCGTGACTTAGGACGACCACAAAATCCGTGGTCTGAACCCACGTGCAGGATGATCCTCCTCCATGAGTCTGAGGATGACGGTATCCAAGGTTCTTGGCGATATCCTGGGTTCCTGGGAATAGATTCAGTGGATTGCCGACGCCGTAACGTGTGAGTGGATGCGTCGAGGGCTCGGTTGAAAGTGGATACTGCTCGAGGCAATCTTCAACCCTGGGCAACATACTGATGAAGTGCAAGCACGACCGTTCCAGATCGCTTAGCAAGTGGCTGAATCTGCCGCGGAAAAGGTGCCAGTGGCTGCGCCCTGAACTGGCAGGGTCTCCCCGCGATACCCGGTGCCAGGGGATGTAGTCTTGCAGGATGCCAGTGCCTCTTCCTTCTCTTTGAAAGCGGTTGAGGACGGCAGGTGTGAAGCGTTTCGTCGTGCGCATGGGTGCCCCGCTGAAATGGATATGAAAGCGGGGATTGACGAAAGCGCAGGCGCAGCCATACACTTGACACGTCCTTCAAGACTTGTCTCAATCCCCGGGACAATCGACGGCGAGCTGGGTGCAACCAGTTCGCCGTTTTTCTTTGTTTGCTAGCTGTCTCTTTTGTCACCTCCCTGCTCTAAAGACTTGTTGAGGATTGACTGAATCGCTAGGGCTTGATGAAGGTCGATCACAGATGACACGCGCAGGACATGTTCGATGAGCTTTCGACTGAGGTCGGGAAGGTGGTGGGAATGACCCTTGCTCAGCTCATGCTCAAAAGCAGGTAGTGCAAGCTGCTGGATTTGAAGCTCGGTCAAGCCAAGGGATTCGACCAGTCGTTTGAAAACGGCCGGACTTGGAGGCGGTCGCTTGCCCGTTTCAATTTCGCAGAGATGGCCAACTGAGATTCCTGCACGTTTTGATAAACGGGTTTGTGTTTCTCCTCGATCAGCCCGCAGCGCGCGAAGCAACTCACCGAACTTTTCGTTGGGAGAGGGTGGGGATACTGACTCCGGATGATTGGATGTATTCTTGCCGGCCATACTTCACTATGACATGTGAAGTTCTATTGGAAAAGGGTATGTATTCAGGCAAAAGGTACCCCACATGCCGAACGTTAAGAGGACGAGAATTCATGCTGTTCGAACCAGGCTCTGGGCGGCACTGGTGGCCGACCAACTTAGGTTCAACGGCAGCAAAGAGATCGAGAGATTTATATGCTCGTCCATTGATCTAGACCTGCACGAACCCTCTGGTGTATTTAGAGGTTACATCTCAGGTCGAACCATGCCATCACGCACGGTAGGGCCAGTTGTCGAGGGGGTGTGGTTGGATCGCGTTGACTGCGTTCTGCCTGGGACTTCCGATTGGTTTCGTTCACCGGTATGGTTTTTACTCGACGATCACTTACCGACAAACAAGGAGATCATGGACTGCATCAGGCTGCTTCCAGAAGCGCTGCAAGTCGAACTTTTAATTTCCGGCACACAACACCTGCCAGAACAATATCAATTCCGTGTGCCATCCGAAAACAGGGTGCTCGTGATCACGCACCATGAAGCCTCATGGAGGCTGGGCGCGCTGGCATGCGTCTATAGATTGGCAGACTTGAATGGAAACAAACTGGTCGCTCGTCGTGCACTACTGACTCTCGTTCAAGCCATCGAGGATATTTGCGCACGGTCCACAGACTCCAGGTTCAGGAACGTTTTCCTTGAATTTAGAGAACTGGTCAGAGAACATGTCAGCAAGTATCTATGGGCCTTGGGCGGATCAGATATGCAGGTTGACTTGAGCGAACATATTCAAGAGCAAAAAGACTTTGAGCTGTTTGATATGCGGATGGAAATATCAGTGCGCAGATGGCTGCGAAATATACTTTGACTTTTTTGTTTTGTGGACACGCCAAATTTCAGGCTTGCTTGAGTCGCCTAAAGGTGGTCTTCCCAGGAAGATAGCTGGCTTTTGAATGCGATGGTATGTTTCCGTCACCAAGCAGACCAGTGGAGGCATTCCGTTTCATTTACTACTCGTGTGAGGTGTCGCAGTGAAGCGTGGGTCTGACTCACACATTCAGGAATCAAAGGAGCCCTAAATGGACAACATGAAAATCTGGACAGGTTGGGCAGATATCTCAGCCACTGGTGAGGGGAGAACCATATGTTCCATGATCGCTATGGCTCAGGATGAAGCAGGCTTTCGAGCTCGTGTTCGAGAGGCGCTGGGTGCGTACGTCGAAAAAGGATTTGATGTAAGCCAGGGCGTGGTGAGAAACGGAGTGACTGAGGCTCTTTGGGCGCCAGCTGCCTTGGAGCACATTGAGGCGAACCAATCGACAGGCAATATCTCCGCACATGCGCGTCTGCACTTCAACTTCAGCTGATCAGGTGCTCCCACCAAGAGAAGATGAGTTGCCTGGGTTGCCGACAATGATTTGAGTCTACAGAGGCCAAGCCCGAGACACACTCCATTTCGGTTCGAGCCCAGGGCGCCCGATGGACAAGAGGAATCTTTCTGTGAGCGATATCTGCGACAAGTACATCCGCCCGGACATGGAGACCGCCGGCTGGAACGGCATAGTGTGGGCGCCAGTTCCGATTTGAGCCACGTGCTGAATCGTTCACCGCGGATAGGGTGGAGCAGTCTGGGTGGCCGCCGGGGCGTGCTGCAGGTCGTTCTCGTTATCAGGAGCGGGTCGGATTACCACGTCGCCAAGTTCTAGTTTTCCAGGTGAAGTCTTTGGATACAAGGTTGGCATTGCGGCTGCGGCTTGGACTCAGTTTCGATGGAGCCTTTGTGCAAGGAATTCCACAAAGCAACGGATGCGTGAGGCAAGCTCCGTGTTGCGGTAGTAAACCGCGTGCACCTGTTGGCGCATCTCGATCGTGTCGCGCATCAACACCTGCACTAAGTCGCCGGCTGCGCAGTCGGCCTCAGTCATGAACTCCGACAGGCACGCGATGCCAGCACCCGCGAGCGCGAGTTGGCGTACCGTCTCCCCACTGGAGGCTGCAATGCCTGGCTTGATGCTTAGGCCATCGCCCGCTGCGTGGCGCAGGGGCCATGTGTTGAGGCTCTCGGGCTGGGTGAAACCCAGCAGCATGTGCTTTTCGAGATCGCTCACCTTGGTCGGGCGTCCGGCTCGTTTGAGGTAGGAAGGACTGGCCAGCAGGCGCAGCCGGAACGATGCAAGCGGCTTGGAGTGAAGTGTAGAGTCGCGTAGCGGACCGATGCGCATCGCGACGTCGGCGCGGTGTTCGATCAAGTCCACGACGCTGTCGCCACTGTGCAGTTCGAGTTCGATGTCGGGATATTCAGCCAGGAAGTCGTTCACCAACGGCACCAGCACGTGCAGGATGAAGGGTGAAGCTGCGTTCACACGCAGCTTGCCCGCGGGCTTGAGGTGGCGGCATGCAAGTTCGTCCTCTGCCTCATCTACCGACTGCAGAATCGCGCGCGCCCGAGCCAGGAACAGCAGGCCCTCCTCGGTCAGTTCCATCCGGCGCGTCGTGCGGCGCATCAGCGTGGTATTGAGCTTGTGCTCTAGTCGGCTGAGCGCACGGCTGACACCCGAACTGGTCTGCTCCAGGTGCTCGGCCGCCGCGCTGATGGAACCCGTGTCCACCACCGTCCGGAAGGCCAGCAGTTCGTCGAGGGTGGTTTTCATTATTGAATTTTCAGCACAAATGTAGTTCCTGACAACATCTATCTCTCAATAAACAATCGACTCAAACTGCGAACCTTCCCAGACTTTTGGAGTGGTTCCATGCCTCTAGCCTTGCTCGCGCTGACCATCAGCGCTTTCGCCATCGGGACGACCGAGTTCGTCATCGTCGGCCTCATCCCTACCATCGCGGCCGACCTCGGCGTGAGCCTGCCCTCGGCCGGTTTGCTCGTCAGCCTTTACGCCATGGGCGTCGCCATCGGCGCGCCGGTGCTTACCGCGCTCACCGGCAAGTTGCCGCGCAAGACGCTGCTGATCTCGTTGATGGCGCTGTTCACCGTCGGCAACCTGCTCGCCTGGCTCTCGCCGGGCTATGAAACGCTGATCGCCGCGCGCATCCTCACGGGCCTGGCGCACGGCGTGTTCTTCTCCATCGGATCGACCATCGCAACCGGCCTGGTGCCCAAGGAAAAAGCCGCCAGCGCGATCGCCACCATGTTCAGCGGCCTCACCGTGGCGCTGGTGACCGGCGTGCCGCTGGGCACCTTCATCGGTCAGCATTTCGGCTGGCGCGCCACCTTCCTCGCGGTTGCTGCGCTGGGCGTGGTCGCGATCGTCGGCAGCTTGTTGTTCGTGCCGCGCAAGCTCGCACACAGCCAGCCGGCTTCTCTGCTGCAACAGGTGGCCGTGCTCAAGCAGCCGCGCTTGCTGCTGGTCTACGCCATGACGGCGGTGGGCTATGGTGGCACCTTCGTTGCCTTCACCTACCTCGCGCCCATGCTGCAGCAGATCACTGGCTTCCAAGCCAGCGCAGTGGGCGGCGTGATGCTGGCCTATGGTGTGTCGGTGGCGGTGGGCAACATCTGGGGCGGCCGCCTGGCCGACCGCAAGGGCCCGATCCCCGCGCTGAAGATCATCTTCTCGCTGCTCGCGCTCGTGTTGCTGGTGCTCACGTTCACGGCGTCGAACCCCTGGCTCATGGTGCTGACCGTTTTTGCCTGGGGCGCCGTGGCTTTCGGCAACGTGGCCGGCCTGCAGGTGTACGTGGTGCAACAGACCGAGCGCTTCGCACCGCAGGCCATCGATGTGGCCTCGGGCCTGAACATCGCGGCCTTCAACCTCGGCATTGCACTGGGCGCCTGGGGCGGCGGCTTCATCGTCGACACCATCGGTCTGCAGCACACCCCGTGGATCGGCGCCCTCGTGGTGCTCGGCGCGCTGGGCCTGACCGTGCTCAGCGGTCGCCTCGATGCTCGCGACCCGGCCTCGGCCCGCACACCCTCCCGTGCCATGTACGTCGGTGGCCACTGAGTGCACCCTTTGGCCTCACAAAGGCGCACCGCTGAAAACGTTCCACACGAGGGGTTGGTCTAGATCGAATCGGTCCACCCGGCGCAGGCGCTCCGCAATGGGTTCATTGTTATTGCGCACTCGGCCATCTGACCCCGAGGGAGTTCGTCAAAAAGAGGTCAGCACAACAGCTGGAAAGCCGCCCGACTCCAGTTTAGAAGTGACCGGATATGGGTGAGACGTCAGTCAGAACTTTCTGCATATTGGCCTGCTCGGACTGATGGTCGGCGTGGTACGAGCTGCGCACCATCGCGCCGACGGCGGCGTGGGTGAAGCCCATCTTGTAGGCCTCGGCCTCGAACATCTTGAAGGTGTCCGGGTGCACGTAGCGGCGCACCGGCAGGTGGTGGCCGCTGGGCGCGAGGTACTGGCCGATGGTCAGCATCTCGATGTCGTGCGCACGCATGTCGCGCATGACTTCGAGGATTTCTTCGTCGGTCTCACCCAGACCGACCATCAGGCCGCTCTTGGTGGGCACGTGCGGGAACAGCGCCTTGAACTTCTTGAGCAGGTTCAGGCTGAACTGGTAATCAGAACCCGGGCGTGCTTCCTTGTACAGGCGCGGCGCGGTTTCCAGGTTGTGGTTCATCACGTCGGGCGGTGCGGCCTTCAGGATCTCCAGCGCGCGGTCGTCGCGGCCGCGAAAGTCGGGCACGAGCACCTCGATCTGCGTTTGCGGTGACAGCTCGCGGGTCTTCTCGATGCAGGCCACGAAATGGCCGGCGCCGCCGTCGCGCAGGTCGTCGCGGTCCACGCTTGTGATCACCACGTACTTGAGCTTGAGCTGGGCAATCGTCTTGGCCAGGTTCTCCGGCTCGTTCGCGTCCAGAGGGTCGGGGCGGCCGTGGCCCACGTCGCAGAACGGGCAGCGGCGCGTGCACTTGTCGCCCATGATCATGAAGGTGGCCGTTCCCTTGCCGAAACACTCGCCGATGTTCGGGCAACTGGCTTCTTCGCACACCGTGACCAGCTTGTTGGCGCGCAGCACGTCCTTGATCTCGTAGAAGCGGGTGCTCGGCGAGCCGGCCTTGACGCGGATCCACTCGGGCTTCTTCAGCACTTCGGCCGGCACGATCTTGATCGGGATGCGCGATGTTTTGGCCTGGCTTTTCTGCTTGGCGGTGGCGTCGTAGATCGGCGTAACGGGTGTGCTCATGTGATGAATCGGTGAGTGACCAAGGGAACGTTGCAGCGGCAAGTTCCATGCCGCCGCTCACCTACCCGAAAACCCCGTTCGCTGGTGCGACACGTGTCGCCCGTTCAACGGTTGATGCGACACCTGTCGCAGGCAGATGTCGCATCCACAGCCACCTGGCAGGCCGACACACTGCGTTGACAGTCCCCAGAACGCCCTCCAACGGGCCTCAGACACGGTTTTTTTGAGGGTATTCCCCAGGGTTTTTTGCGGATCCGGGTTTTGGCATGGGCTTTGCGCAAAGGAAGTGGCGAAACGCACCCCAGGTGTGAATCGACACAGGCCCGGCGACTTCTTCGCCAGGGCGAGACACCCAGCCAGTCAAGGAGACACCACCATGAACCCTTCCGTAGAGCACCAGCTCTGGATGTACGAAAAGATGATCGAGATTCGGGAGTACGAAGAGACGATGGCCCGCATCTATCTCGAAGGCAAGCTGCCCCCCCACATACAGAAAGGCCTGGCCTTCGACATCGGTGCGGGACCGGTGCCTGGCGAGATGCACCTGGCCGCGGGACAGGAGCCGGTGGCGGTGGGCGTGTGCGCCCATCTGCACGACGACGACACGGTGGTGGGCGCACACAGGCCGCACCACTTCGCGATCGCCAAGGGCGTTCCCCTCAAGCCCATGACCGCCGAGATGTTCGGCAAGGACACCGGGCTCGGTCGTGGCAAGGGCGGCCACATGCACCTGTTCGATCCGATCCACAAGTTTAGCTGCAGCGGCATCATCGGCGCGAGCATGCCCCCGGCTTGCGGGGCAGCCCTGGCGGCCAAGAAACGTGGCAAGAACTGGGTGGCCGTGGCCTTCTTCGGCGAAGGGGCCACCAACCAGGGCGCCTTCCACGAATCCATGAACCTGGCTGCACTCTGGAAGCTGCCGGTGCTCTTCGTCTGCGAGGACAACAAGTACGCCATCTCGGTTGAGAAATCCGACTCAACTTCCGTGGCCTGGAACGCAGACCGCGCCGCCGCCTATGGGATGCCGGGCGTGCTGGTTGACCAGAACGATGCGGTGGCGGTGTACGAGGCAGCCGGTGTGGCCATTGAGCGAGCCCGTCGCGGCGAAGGCCCGACCTTGCTGGAGGTCAAGACCGATCGCTACCTGGGCCACTTCCAGGGCGACCCGGAGACCTACCGCCCCAAAGGCGAGGTGGAGGCACTGCGCCGCAACGATCCTATCCCGCGCCTGGGCGAACAGCTGCGGCGCTCGGGCCTGATCGACGACGCCCAGGACCAGGCGATTCGCGCTCGCGTCAGCGCCCGCATCACCGAAGCCTACGAGTACGGCCGCACCAGCCCCTATCCCCAACCCGAAGACGCCCTGTTGCACGTCTTCAACTGAATGCCGCAGGCAGCAGAACCCTCAGGAGATGAATACATGAAAACACGGAAATTGACGATGGCGCAGGCCATCTCGGAGGCGATCGGCCAGGAAATGGAGCGCGACGCGGAGATCTTCGTCATGGGCGAAGACGTGGGCAAGTACGGCGGCATCTTTGGTGCCACCGGCGGCCTGCTCGACAAGCACGGCAAGGACCGCATCATGGACACGCCGATCTCGGAGACCGCCTTCATCGGCACCGCGATTGGCGCCGCCGCCGAAGGCATGCGCCCGATCGCCGAGCTGATGTTCGTGGACTTCTTCGGCGTGTGCATGGACATGATCTACAACCACATGGCCAAGAACACCTACATGGCGGGCGGCAACATCAAGCTGCCCATGGTGCTCATGTCGGCCATCGGCGGTGGCTACAACGACGCCGCACAGCACTCCCAGTGCCTGTACGCCACCTTCGCCCACATGCCGGGCATGAAAGTGGTGGTGCCCTCCAACGCCTACGACGCCAAGGGCCTGATGGCCCAGGCCATCCGTGACGACAACCCGGTGGTCTTCCTGTTCCACAAGGGCATCATGGGCCTGCCCTGGATGTCCTACTTCGAGGGCAGCACCAACGAGGTCCCCGAGTCGCCTTACTCCATCCCGTTTGGTGAGGCCAAGGTCGTCCGCGAAGGTGGCGACCTGACCATCGTGACCTTGAGCCAGATGGTGCAGAAATCGGTGCTGGCCGCGCAGGAGTTGGCCGATGCCGGCATCGATGCCGAAGTGATCGACTTGCGCACCATCGTTCCGATGGACAGAGCCGCCGTGTTGCGCTCGGTCCGCAAGACAGGCCGGCTGCTGATCGCCGATGAGGACTACCTGAGTTTCGGCCTGTCGGGCGAGATCGCCGCCCTGGTGGCCGAGAACCTGGACACGGTTCAGCTCAAGGCCCCCGTCAAACGCCTGGCCGTTCCCGACGTGCCCATCCCCTACAGCCGACCGCTGGAGCAATTCGTGATCCCCCAAGTCCACTCCATCGTTGCCGCGGCACGTGAGCTGGTGGGCGCTTCCCAACTCGAAGGAACCCTGACATGAAAGACATCGTTCTCCCTCAAGAAGCGTGGCAAGACGTCGAGCCCGGCACCGAGGCCCTGGTCGAAGAATGGCTGGTGAAGGCGGGTGACACCGTCAGCGCGGGCCAGGCCGTGGCCAGCGTGGTGGTGGTCAAAGCCAACCACGACGTGCTGGCGCCGGCGGCTGGCGTCATCGAGCAGATCCTGGTCGCGGCCGAAGACACCTTCAAACCCGGCCAGACGCTGGCTGTGTTGCGGGTGGACGCATGACCCCTGCGGACGCCCTCGCGCAGGCCACAGCGCCTGCCTTGCTCCCGCTCAAGGGGTTGCGCGGTGCCATTGCTCGCAACATGAGCGCGGGCTGGCAGGCTCCCCGTGTGGCCATGGCGGCCGAGGTGGACATGACCCGTTGCCTGGAGCAGGTGGCGGGCCATGTGGTGTCTGGCGACGCCGCCAAGCCCACCGTGACCGCCTGGGTACTGCGCGCCGTGGCGCAGGCGCTGCGCCAGCACCCGGCGATGAACGCGCTGATGCGCGAGGGTGGCATCGAAAGGGTGTCATCGGTTCACCTGGGTCTGGCCGTGGCGATCCACGAAGGCCTGTCCGTACCAGTGATCCGGGACGCCGAAGTCAAGTCGGTCATGGAGCTGGCCAGCGAGGTCAGGGCTATGGCCGATGGAGCCAAGGCAGGCACCTTGCCGCCGCGCGCGTACCAGGGGGGCACCTTCACGGTCACCAACCTCGGCATGACGGGCATCGACTGGTTCACGCCCATCCTGAACCCGCCCCAGATCGGCATCATCGGCGTGAGCCGGGTGGCCCAGCGCCCGGTCGTTCGTGATGGGCAATTGGCGGTCGCCCCGATGACCACGCTGACCCTGGTGTTCGACCACCGAGCAGTCGATGGCTACCCGGCCGCCCAGTTCCTCGCCTCGGTGCGGGAACGGCTCGAATCGGCCGAAGGCCAGTGAGGTGCACCATGGCCGATCTGTCCGTCGCCGTCTGCGAACAGTTGTGGAACGAGGCGCAACTCCAGAACCGCGTCACCGCCCCGGCTTTCCGGCTGTGGCGCTACTGCCAACCGGTCGTGGTGCTCGGGTGTTCCCAGCGGCGTCTGCTGGCCGAGGTGGACGCGCACACCGATCTGGAGGTCTTGCTGCGGGAATCGGGTGGCGGTGCGGTGTTGACCGGCCCTTGGATGCTGGGGCTGTCGGTGGCCCTGCCGCTTGACCATCCGCTGGTGAGTACCAGTCCCGTTGGCAGCTACCGGTGGCTGGGTGAAACCATCGCACAGACCTTGCAGGACTGTGGCGTGCCGGCCGATGCTGTGGCCCCTCAGGACCTGCGCGCCCGAGTCGCCGCCGGTGCGCCGAAGGGCCCTGACTGGGCCTGTTTCGGCGGCCTCTCACCCTGGGAAATCCTGTCCAGTGGTCGCAAGATCGCCGGGCTTGCCCAGGTTCGGCGCGCCCATGGCGTGCTGCTGGTGGGCGGGGTTCTGCTGGATCGGTCGCCCTGGACCTTGTTGTGCGAGACGCTGGCGCGCCCGACACAAGACGCACAGCAACTGGCCGGCATCACCACCCACGGCCGCGCAGCGGGTGGATCCACCTTTGAACGTGCGAGCTTCGAACAACGCCTGGAGCGCGCGCTCCAGGCGTGCCTCAACCGGGAGGTCTGTTCGGCCTGAACCTTCCCATCCGGCCCCACCTGCTTGGGCACGCATTCACGTGCCCCATTTGATTCAGTGCAACACCAGAAGGAGACAAGCATGAGCCATTCACCACAAAAAACCGCGCCCACCATGCGCGTGATCGACAAAGGTTCCCACCTTGATCGTCGGAGCTTCCTGCGCGGCAGCGGCTTGGGGGCCATCGGCGTGACGGTCGTTCCCGTGACAGCCCTGGCAGGCCGAGCCACCACGTCGGTGGAGCAGACCTTCCCCCGTCTGGGAGCTGCCGCTGGCCACACGCTGGTGCGCATGGCCCGGGACATCTTTCCCCATGACCAGGTGCCCGACAAGTTCTACCTTCATGCCGTGGCCTCGCACGACCCGGCCGCCAGGCAGGATGCATCGCTGAAGAAGATGCTGGTCTCAGGCCTCTCGGACCTCGACGCCCGTGCCCGCGCGCGCTTCGGCAAGCCCTACACAGAGGTGTCCTCCGAGCCCGAACGCGTGGAACTGCTCAAGACCATCGAGGCCACGCCGTTCTTCAAGGCGATCCAGGGCGGTCTGGTGACCGGTCTCTACAACAACAAAGCGCTGTGGCCACTGTTTGGCTACGAAGGGTCGTCCTGGCAAAAGGGCGGCTACGTCGATCGTGGCTTTGCCGACATCGACTGGCTCTGACAGCACCCCATAACAGGAGACAAATACCATGGCACAACAGGCGAAATTTGCACTCCATGACGACAGCGTCGTCGTGATCGTGGGGTCTGGCGCGGGCGGCGGCACCCTGGCCAACGAACTGGCGCAGCGCGGCGTGAAATGCGTGCTGCTCGAGGCAGGGAAGCACTACACACAGGAAGACTTCGAGAACGACGAATGGGCGATGTTCAACAAGATCTCCTGGCTCGACAAGCGCATCTCGGCCGGTGGCTGGCATCACACGCAGACCTACCCCAACCTGCCGGCCTGGATCGTCAAGGGGGTGGGTGGCTCCACTGTGCATTGGTCGGGTGTGGCCCTGCGCTTTCAGACCCATGACTTCCGCACCCGAACCACCTATGGCGAGATCAGCGGCGCCAACGTACTGGATTGGCCCGTCACGCTCAAGGAGTTGGAGCCCTACTACGATCTGGCCGAGAAGAAGATGGGCGTGGCCGGGAGCAAGGCCAGCGGCCTGCCGCCCATGCCTCCCAACAACCACTACAAGGTGATCGAGGCGGGTGCCCGGAAGATGGGCTATCAACAGATCATCCGGCCGACAGCCGCCAATCCGGTCCCCTACGACGGCCGGCCTGGCTGCATGCAGATCGGCTTTTGCATGCAGGGCTGCAAGATCGGTGCGAAATGGTCCACGCTCTACACCGAAGTGCCCCGCGCGCAGGAAACCGGAAGGGTGGAGCTGCGTTCCCAATGTATGGTGCTGCAGATCCAGCACGACAAGGCGGGCAAGGCCAATGGCGTGCTCTACGTCGACCGCCAGGGTCGCAAGCAATTGCAGAAAGCCCGGGTCGTGTGCGTGGCGGGCAACTCGATCGAATCACCACGGCTGCTGCTGAACTCTGCATCCAGCCTGTTCCCCAACGGCCTGGCCAACTCGTCCGGACAGGTCGGCCGCAACTACATGAACCACGCCACCGCAGCGGCGGTCTCCATCCACCGCAAGCCGGTCTACATGTACCGGGGTTTCGACATCGCAGCGGTGATTGCCGACGAAGTGGCGCTCAACACCAAGCGGGGATTTGTGGGCGGCTACTACCTCGAAGGCCTGGCCTTGCACCTGCCATACACCGCCGCGTTCATGCGGCCCGGCGGCTGGGGCCGGGACTTCACCTCGGCCATCGACATGTACGACCATATGAGCTGTGTGTGGGTCTGCGGAGAAGACCTGGCCCGTGAGCAAAACAGCATCACACTGCATGGCTCCGAAAAGGACCAGTACGGCCTGCCCGTGCCCATCGTGACCAAGACCTATCACGAGAACGACGAAAAGATCGCCGCACACGGCCTCGTGCAGTGGCGCAAGGTGTCCGAAGCCGTGGGGGCCACGCGTGTCATCGACATGCCTGCATACCCCGCCAGCCACAACCTGGGCACCAACCGCATGAGCGCCAACGCGCGCGATGGCGTGGTGAACCGCTGGGGCCAGGCACACGATGTCAAGAACCTGTTCATCTCGGATGGCAGCCAGTTCACCTCCAGTTCGGCCGCGAACCCGACGCTGACCATCGTGGCTCTCGCCATCCGGCAGGCGGAGTACATCGCCGGTGCCATGCAACGGCGGGAGCTGTGAGCGACGACCTTCCATGGGAGGCGGATCGGTGAAGCTGGCTTGGCGCTCCTACGGCACGGCTTCATCAGGACGGTCGCCCGTGGTGCTGCTGCACGGCCTGTTTGGCAGTGCCGTGCAGTGGCACCACATGGCCCTGCCCTTGTCTGCGCAACGGCAGGTGATCGCGGTGGACTGGCCCAACCATGGTCGATCGCCCCATGTGAACCGGATGGACTACCCGCTGATGGCCGAGGGGCTGCGGCGCTTGTTCGACGATCTGGACATCGACCGCGCGCACCTCATCGGCCACAGCATGGGCGGAAAAGCCGGTATGGTGTTCGCACGCCTGTTTGCGCCCAGGGTGTCGAGCCTGGTGGTGCTGGACATCGCGCCGGTCACCTACACCGATCGCTTCACACCCCTCGTGTACGCCGCCCTGCGCGTGAATCTGAACCAGATTCAGCGGCGCGAGGATGCCGATACCCAGCTGGCACGCCATGTGTCCTCGAGCCGGTTGCGCGCCATGTTGCTGCAGAACCTCGGTCGCAGCGAAACAGGCTGGGCCTGGCGCAACCACTGGGCGGGTATCGCAGCGTCCATGAAAGACCTGCTGGCCTTTCCGACCTCCCTGTGCCGTGACCCTTCGCCTCTGCCCACGCTGTTTGTACGCGGTTCAGCGTCCGACTACCTGACCGAGGCCCATCGACCACTGGTCAAAGCCCTGTTTCCCGCTGCCCAGCATGCTGAGGTAGCGGGCGCAGGACACTGGATTCATGCCGACCAACCGGCCGCACTGCTGCGTTTGCTGCAGGCGTGGCTCCACGAGCAGGCCATTCCCAGATCGGTGGTGGGCTGCGCTGTGGCGTGATGAGAAGCCCCGGCGCCCGCTGCACATCAATTCCCGAAATAGTCACTTTCTTGACCTTCGGACCTATCATTGAGCGTGCAGAGGCCAACGGTGTCGCGGTGACGCAGCGGCAGCGGTTGTAGGTCTCGCCACACAGAGACAGATGCGACCGCCTGGATGCGGCGCGAGGAGACAAACATGGCATTCAGCAGCCACTGGAGTGCACCCGGCCATCAGGCCGCCTCGGACATGCCTTGGCGCGCAGATGACGTGATCGAACGCTCAAGGCAGCGGTCGATGGACGTTTACCGGCTCGATCCGGGACGCGGTGACCCGCCGCGCATCCTCACCGCGACTGCCTTGCAAGACCACCGCGTGCCGATGGAGGACCTGCTGGATGTCGCCCGTAGCGGCATGGAGTCGCTGTTCCTGCAGATCCGTGACGCGGGATATGTGGTCTTGCTTGCAGATGCCCACGGCGTCGCCGTCGACTTCATCAACAACCCGCTGCTGGACCGCGAGCTGCGACATGCCGGCCTGTACCTCGGCAGTTGCTGGTCCGAGGACAAGGAAGGCACCTGCGCCGTGGCGCTGGCGAACCTGGAGCAACGGTCCATCACGGTTCACCACGAAGAACATTTCCGTGTGCCCAACCGGGCCCTGACCTGCAGCGCCGCGCCCGTGTTGGGGGCCGATGGCCGGGTGATGGCGGTATTGGACGCGTCCGCCTTGTACTCGCCGGACGACAAGCGCAGCCAGCACTTGGTGTTGCAGATGGTCAAGTCGACCGCTCGCATGGTCGAGAACGCCCAGTTTTTCAGGCAGTTCGACCGGCACCTGGTGCTGCGTCTGGCTCGACGGCGCGAGTTTCTTGAGGTGGCGACAGAGGGCTTGATGGCGCTGGATGAGGGGGGGCGGATCATTGCGGCCAACCAGGCCTTCCTGCAATCCGTGGGGCGCACCCCGGTCTCGCTGACCGGCGCCCATGTCGAAGACGTTTTTGACGCGCGGTTGGAGCGATTGCTCGACGCTGCACAAGCCCACCCGGAGCCCCTTGCGTTGCGTCTGCTGCATTCGGGCGAACAGTGTTTTGCCCTGGTGCGGGGGCCACGCAAGTTCACTCCAGCGGCAACACTTCAGCGTCAGATGGTGCGAATACCAGATGACAGGGCACTGCGTGCACTGGCTGGGAACGACGCCAACATGGCGCGCAATGTCCAGCAGGCCTTGCGTGTGGTGGACAAAGGCTTGGCCATCTTGCTCCAGGGCGAATCTGGTACCGGCAAAGAGGCCTTTGCCAAGGCGATCCATGAAGCGAGCGCACGGCATTCCAAAGCCTTTGTCGCCGTGAATTGCGCAGCCATTCCAGACACATTGATTGAAAGCGAACTCTTTGGCTACAAGGACGGCGCATTCACCGGCGCACGCAGCAAAGGGGCACGGGGCAAGATTCAGCAGGCCCATGGCGGCACGCTGTTTCTGGATGAAATCGGGGACATGCCTTTGGCGATGCAAACCCGCTTGCTGCGCGTGCTGGCAGAGCGGGAGGTCACGCCGCTGGGTTCGGAAACCCCGGTGCCCGTGGACATTCAGATCGTCTGCGCCACGCACAGGGACCTCAACGAGCTGGTCTCCAACGGACAGTTCCGCCTGGATCTGTTTTACCGCCTCAACGGCGTCACGCTGGTGTTGCCCTCCCTGCACGGGCGAAAAGACAAGGAGGGCTTGATCCGCGAGCTCCTGCAGGAGGAAGGCCGGGTGCTCTATGCGCGTGCCGGTACGGCTTCCATCCATGCGTTGACCGCACTGCAGACCTACCACTGGCCCGGCAACATCCGTCAACTGAAGAACACTCTCCGCGCCGCCCTGGCTTTGAGCGGAGGCGAGCCCATCGAACTGGAACACCTCCCGGGTGAAATCCAGGGAACCATGCGAGCCAGTATGCCCCCGCCCCGCATGTCATCGATTGACATACCCATGTCACCTGGTGACGCCGCCGCTCACTCGGAACGGGATACTTTGGTGAGGGTGCTGCGCGAGCACCAATGGAATATCACCGATGCAGCACGCAGCCTGGGCACGTGCCGAGCGACTGTCTACCGTCGCATGCAAAAGTTGGGCATCGTCAGCCCGAACAGACAAGTTTGATGCAGAGCTCAAATCCGGTACGGTTGTTCCCCGGAGTCGCGTCCGAGATCTATGGCCAGAGCAGCTCGATCTTGTGGCGCACCGCGTTTTTGCAGTAACCGGTGACTCCGGCGAAACGCTTGATCAGCACACGCTCGTTTACGTTTCTCATGGAGTCCTCCCGACACGACTGCCATGGCGTGGACAGTCAAATCGACGTGGAGAAATTCTCACAAGAGATTTGCGCAGGCGAAACCTGCCCAGGCATAGGTGGGCGTAGTTGGGCGTGAAGAGACCCCCCCTATGTCTCGCAACCGGCTATTGGATTTCGCTAAATAGGCCTGCGCGCGCAGTCTTGGCTCACTCGGTTTTCAGAATTTCAATGATCTGATTGGGCATGAGGCTCGCGAAGAAATCCGTCAAATGCTCTGTGCCCTCCAACGCTCGAAGCCATCAAGCAAAAGCGTTAGTCCGGATTCGAACGTGTGTTTGGAGTCAAGGTTAGTGAACGCCTCGATCATGAAGCGGGCACCGGGATAGTCGGAGACAGGGAATTGCTCTACATGGGTGCGCAGCGTCTCGCGTTGAGCCGCAGGCTCCAGCTTGAGCACGTCTGCCCGTGTGATCGAAGTCAGGAAATGCATTAGGAGGTGGTAGGCACGGGCTGAGTCTTCTGAGGTGAAGCCGCCCGTTTGAAAAATCCGCCCCATTCGGTCGTAGAAGACCAGACCAAAGTCAACCTCACCAGGTGAGACGTTCTGAAATATCCGGTACTTATTCTGCTCCGCCATGTAGGAGGTGATGCCTCGCCATTTGAGCAGCGTCTCATACGCCTGACGCAGGTGGGCCTCCGCATCCGCACGCCATACGCCGGAGAGGGGTGGCGACAGCTCCGCGAGTTCCTTCAGGGCATGGTTTAACACCAAGCTCATCATGTCATCACGGCTTCCAAGGAAATAGTGGATCAACGACGGGACCACCCCGAGCTCCCGTCCAAGTCTGGCAATTGTGATCTCCGAAAAAGGCTCGCGCTGAGCGAGCGCGATCAGGTGCTTCACAACGTCCTCGCGTGTAAGGCTCGGGGCGCCGCCCAGTTTGGGCCGGCGCCCTGACCTGCGGGGTGGGGTACTTGCTGGTGGCAAGTTTGACTCACTCTTCATTTTTCTATTGTCCCTCTTCAGGCAGCCCAAGTGATTGTGGGGTGCACGGTCAGAGCGTCAACCAAAGGACGCTCGTTGTTGCGCGGTGCCGCTTCTCTGAGCAGCAGGCTGGTGGAGCGCTCGCCTAAGCCCGAGCTCGCGGCAGCGGCGGGTGCGATTGATCAGTCTGCCGAGTAGAGGCAAGGCAGACGCTACGGGCGAACAGTCGTTGATTCGAGCCTGGCATGAATATTGTATTGATGATGCATCAATTTATAGAAAGGTGAACATGAATCGACTGCTAGTCAATTTTTTTAGTGCCGCACCGCCTCTGGTGCACGCAACCGGTGCGCAACGCACAACCAAGGGGCTGATGCGTAGCGGTGATGGATCGAACTTGTGGCGCCTCCATGCCCCAGCTATCGCTACACCCTGCGTCCCATTCCTGATCAACCAGGATCTCAATTCATAGATGGAGCACACTTTGAAAAAAAATTATCCGACCCCTGCTGGGGGGGGGATTTCCGGAGAACAGAAAACGCCTTCCTTCAGTCAGGTGCTTATTGTATTTGGCGCTGCGCTTGGCTTGTGCGTGGGCTTTGCCCCTGTTTTTTTCGGAACGATATCCATTTTTCTGAAGCCAGTTGCAGAGGAATTCGATTGGGGGCGAGCGCAGGCATCTGGTGCCACAGTTTTCTCGATGCTTGGCGCAGCCTTTGGTGCCATCGCTGTAGGGAATTTGATCGACAGGTTTGGCCCGCCGCGCGTGATCATCTCATCTGTTATTGCTACCACGGCGCTGGTTGCGTTGCTATCGAAGATAGGAAATAGCCCTGCGCTCTTCACAGCGCTCAGTTTCTCAATTGGATTCGTCGGTGCAGGCACAACTCCGCCAGGCTATTTGTCTGTATTGGCGAGATGCTTCGACAAACGGCTTGGCTTGGCCCTTGGATTCGCTGGAATCGGTATGGGGGTCGGCACGATCCTTATGCCAATGCTCGCAAGCCACCTGATCGTCAGCCAGGGCTGGCGGCAGGCATACGTCAGCCTGGCCATGCTCTCCGGAGCAACAGGGATGCTGGCGTGCTTCATTCTCTTTCTGAGAGCGGGCAATAAGCACCAGGCCGGATTGTCACCGACCGTTGAGACGAGCCCAGTCAAGGGAATGACGGCCAGGGAAGCCATAAGAAGTAGGAATTTCTGGCTCCTCTTGGGCGTCGTCATGGCTGTCGCAGTGTCCAGTCTTGGGGTAGTGATCCACTTCGTCGCGATGCTCACTGATAGAGGAGTTGAAGCCCATATGGCGGCAAAGGCCGTCGCGATCAGTGGCGCAGGCGTCGTCATCGGGCGTGTGGCCTGCGGCTACATGCTCGATCGCTATCACGCTCCCATGATCGCGGCGGGCGCATTTTTTCTGGCTGCTATCGGGGTAGTTCTGCTTTTGAATGGACAAGAAGTTGAATTCGCTTGGTTAGCCTTGAGTGGGCTATTCATCGGGTTTGCCCTCGGCGCAGAAGGAGATTTCCTGCCATTTTTTGTCCGAAAGTATTTTGGATTGAAGGCATTTGGCTCAATCTACGGAATGCTCTTTTTTGCTCACGGCATAGGTGGAGTGTTGGGGCCAGTGCTATTTGGTCTCGCGTTCGATCATTTCAATGACTATTCCTTTGCGTTGTGGGGGGCGGCATCGTTGCTTTGTATGGCGGCAGCTGCGGTGGTTTTTATGGGGCGTTATCGGGAATTTGGTGATAAACAATAATTGTGTTGTGTCGCCGATTTGTGGTTTTGATCGAGTTTTAATGAATCTTAATTTATAGAGGATAAGGAATGAAACTGAAAAAAATTGGTTTTCTTTTGTTCGCCATCTTTCTTGGAGTTGCACCGCGTCTTTCCTGGGCGGATGGCGGCTCTATGCAAGATATTCGACGCCTTGTTGTCTCCGGCCTAGGCCCAGGTGCTATGGGCGCTACACCAGGGAGCAGCAGGGTGTCCCTATACGGGACCGTGGACATTGGGCTGGACTACACTCGCGGGGAGCAAGGCAGTTCCAAAAGAGTCCTGAGCAACAATGCATGGACTTCAAAAGTTGGTCTGTATGGTGAAGAGTATCTCGGCGAAGGGTGGTCGGCGTATTTTCGTATGGAAGCTGGATTCAACCCTGATACCGGAGCTATGCAGAGTGCAAGCTCTTTCTTCAATCGCGGATCCTATGTGGGCATCAGTAACAAGGAGTGGGGTAGCCTTTCATTGGGAAAGCAGTTGAGCGGTGCGACTGCGCTTGCTATTGGTGCTGACCCATTCTTGGCGACCGGGCATCAGTCGATTTATTCCTATCTTGCTGCATACAGAGACCTGGGGTATGGGGCGAGCGTTGATTCAAACCGGATCAATGATTCCATCAGTTATTCATCCCCGATTATTGCGGGAAGTTTGGGGTTCAATGCTTTTTATGCATTCAAGGGGTTGCCGGGCTCTGGACCTAAAACCCATAATCGCGCAGTTTCGATGTTTTATTCAGGTGGCAAGACTTTTGCATCCGTATCTCTCTCTCAGAACTGGTGTGACCCGATAGCGACTTCCACGACTCCCTGCGTCAGCGACAATATTGTGGAACCGACGGTCCGCACCGATAATTTTCTCGTTAGCGCGATGCAGGATTTTGGGCCATTCACGGGTTCGGCGGTCTACATGCAAACGCGGCCTCAGAGTCCTGGGAGTGCCACGGCTAAGCTATATCTCCTGGGCGCGCAGAAGTTGGTAGGGCGACATCTACTTCGAGCGACAGTGGGTTATCGAGAAACCTCCATTGCCGGTAATCATGCTTGGGGTCTAACTGTTGGTGACGACTACTACTTGTCCAAGCGCACTGCGCTGTATGGCCGATGGGGCACACTAAGAAACGGCCCTAATTCGTCGCTGACTTACAACTACGAGGCTGCGAATAAATTTCCGGCGCCCAGCGTTGGAGGGGTCGTGTCGGGCTTCACTGTAGGCATCACGCATCATTTCTAGGAGAATGGGCGTCAAGATGGCTGCGGAAACCCTCGATTCGAGCGTCATAGCCGTGGAGCCGTCTTCAGACGGTGCGCGCTCCTATGCGTAGGCCGTCTTCCGATCCGACACGAAAGGCCCGAAACTGCCTGCTGTCAGTGCTGTCTCGCACCCGTCGGCGTTCACTCGCCGGTGGGCAGGTCCTTCTTCTTCGTTGCCGCTGAAATCCTCCCGCAATCCCATGAACACCGGCTCGCCGGTTGATCCTGGGGACGCAGAACCCTCGGTTTGATCTCGGATCGGGCCTGTTTTCTGGGAGTTCTGTCAAGCTGTTTGCCTGCCTCGTCGCCAACGATTTCTTTCGCTCACGCATCAACCACAGATCGACTTCGCCATCCGCTGGCTGGTGCTTGCCCTACGCTTGCCGGGGCAGGAGATCGACGTGCGGGTGGTCCGGGTCTTCTCCTGCGAGGGCCGCGCCTTGTGGCCATGCCCGACCTGGATTTTTAAGTGAGCAGGTACTTCGCGCACCAGTGGGTAGCTAGTGACGGTCCCCCACGTAAAGCTCCGATGGTTCAAAACCAGAGGTACGTTAGTTTCCCAAGTCACCAAGACGGGCAAGGAGCAGCGATGAAGAAGTCCCGATTTGGCGAAGAGCAGATTGCAGATGCGCTCCGAATGACCGACGGCGTTACGCCGGTGGTGTACGCGTGCCGCCAGATCGGGATCTCCGAGTCCACGTTCTGCAAGTGAAAGAAGAGGTTTGGTGAGCTGGGCGCGAGGGAACTGCGCAAGCTCAGGCAGCTTGTGAGGACGAGAAAGCTAGCTTCCGGAGCGTAGTGCACTGCGCCAGCGCATCCGCGACATCGCGCTGAGCCGGCTGCGGTTTGGCTACCTGAGGGAGCCGGTAATGCTCAAACGTGAGGGCTGGCCGCTCCCTCAACGGTCGACTGCGCGACGAGTTCCTCATTGTCAACGAGTTCATCACACTGCACGATGTCCGAGAGAAATTGAAGGCTTGGCAGGACGATTGCAACCACCACCGCCCACACGGCTCGCTCGGTAGCCTGACCCCGAGCGAGTTCGTCAACAGCAGGTCAGTTCAACCCGACGAATCTGCCAGCCAGTAGTTCAGAACTGTCCAGCTTTCGGGGAGCGTAGGTGTGCGTTCAAAATCCCCGTTCCTGCAACCATGCAATAGTCTTCTCGAAAAAAAAGTGTGCCCCCGGGTCCTTGTTGATCAGGTGACCCGCCTCTGGCACAAGGAACGTACTTACATCCGTCCCCTGTCGGTATTTCTGAGGTTCATCCAAGAAGACTGGGTCGGTGGCACAGTCTCCGGTTGTCGTGCACCAGCGCAGGTCGTGTCGACCTAACGCGAACAGCACCGGTACGTGTATGCCTTTGGTGATCTCGACGTTCTCCGAGTCGGGCTTAATCGCCTGTAGCTCGGCGAGCATTACTGTGTCCTGAAACAACAAGGTGTACAAATCGTGGCCGCTTGCGGGGAGCGCGGGCGACAGACGTCGAATGAAGTAACCAGGTAATAGACCACAACCCAGTCCAAAGCTGGGGTGCTCCTCTACTGGTTGCAGCGCGTTGAGAACCATGTCCATCGCCATGCCGCTGAGGCCATGGCCAACTCCGCTGACGATCACTGCATCGGCCGGCGTAGGGTGGACTACTGAGTGCCAAGCCACCATACCGCCCATGGAGTTCCCGTTAACAACGACCCTCTTGAAGCGATGGCCAATGGCCCCGCTCTTGAGCTGCGCCATCACCTGCCGGACCGCGTCGGCCTGCGCCCGGAAGTCCATGCGGGTCGGGTCGGGGCGGTCGCTCTTGCCGTAGCCAGGGCGATCTAGGTTCAGGGTAACAAAACCAGCGTTGGTGGCGTGTCTGACGAAGGAGTGGCGTTCGGGGTCCAGTGGCCAGTCCCAATAGCTGCTGTTGTTGGAGCCGCCAGCCATGAGCAGGATCAACGTTGTGTCCTCGTCAATCTCATGTTGGGTAGACATCTCTGCAAACAGCTCCATGGTGCCGTCGAGGGCAGCCGAGGTCGCAACTCTGAAGCGATAGGCCCTGCAACTAGCGCCAGAGCCTGCCTTGCGCACCGATGCACTTACCGCCCGAGGGCCACATTCGTCGGCAGCAAGCGCGCGTGGCTCGGGCAGGGAGATAGCCGGGACCTGGGCAAGTTGGTCCGGGGCGGGTGTGGCACGTGTGCTCGTGAGGTCGTTGCCGGCATAGGCGGAAAGCCGGGGCGTGGAGGAGGAGAAGGATGAGTTCGTCATTTGCAGCTCGCTTGTTGTCAGTCCAGTGAAATCTTCGCGCGTTGGATTACGGGGCCCCAACGGCCACGTTCCTCTTTGACAAATTCGGCGAAGTCCTTCTGGTTGGCCTTGCGGATCTCTGCGCCCATCTTTGTGTAGGCTTCCCTAACGATTGGATTGTCCAGCGCATTGTTGATGGCGCCGTTTAGCCGGTTTACCACTGCCATCTCGGTACCGCTGCGGACGCCGACGCCTACCCAGATCGCGGCGTCGAACTCTGGGAGTCCTCGTTCGCCGACAGTAGGCACTTCGGGAAGAGCCGATACCCGAGCGCGCGTAGCCATGGCCAGCGCACGAAGTCGGCCAGTCCTGATGTGGGGCTCGAGAAGAGGTACGCCGTCGAGCATCAAGTCAATGCGCCCGCCCATGAGGTCCTGCAACGCACTGGGACCGGACTTGTAGGGCACAGGAACGACATCGATACCGGTTAGGCTGCGAAAGCGCTCGAACGACACGTGAGAGGGTGTGCCGATACCGCCAAAACCGTAGGTGTACGAGTTCGGCGATTTCTTGGCGAGTGCGACGAATTCCTCCAGGGTCTTAGCCGGCACCTTGGGGTTGACAGCTATCACCATTGGGATGGCTGCCAGCGGGGCGACCGGCACGATGTCGTTTTCAGGATCGTAGGGAAGCTTCTTGAACATGAATTGGTTCCAGGCCACTGCGGTGGCCCCCAAAATCATGAGGGTCTGCCCGTCGCTGGGGCTGCGCAGCAAGTCGGCGATGGCGATGAAGCCTGCCGCGCCCGGCTTGTTCTCGACGATCATGGGCCGGTTCATGGACTTGCCTAGTACCTCGGCCAGGGGGCGTGCCAGCATGTCAGCGATGCTGCTGGCGGCCCCCCCAACAATTAGGCGAGACGTCCTGGCGGACTGGGCAAAGGTGGCTGAGGTTGCCAAGGCGCCCAGGGCGACGGCGGAGGTGGCGAAAAAGGTGCGGCGTGTGGTCATGGTGTGTCTTTCGTCTGGTGCTTGGATGGGGCGGGTGGGAAACTGGTCTTGGCTACAAAGAGGCGATTGCTTCTGTGACTTGTGTGGCTCTGACTTGGGCACGTACCGTCGATCGCAGGGTTGTTGCGATGCGTGCAAGCTGCCTGGTGCGTGGAGCCGCGGGGTCCACCGCGCCGGTCACGGAGAGTCCGACCAGGGCATGGCCCGCCTCCCCCAGCCAGTTTGAGAAGAGCGCGAAGGCTGGGTGCTTGGTTCCAAGCTGTCTCAAGGCCGTGCGGCCTTGTTGGCAGCGCTCATGGGCCAGTTCCAACGCGGCCTCCAACACCGCTTCCGGGCTTCGCCTGAGCTCGATTTCCGAGAAAGTGTTGGTCTCATCGACATAGTGGTAGCCATGCTCGGGTCCGCGTGCCTGCACCGCCCTGTGTGCTGGGCCGATGCAGCCCAGATAGCGGCCACCTTCGCCACACTGCGGTCGCATCACTGCTGTGAAGGCATTGCCTCGGTGAGCCGTGGACGAATTCCAAGGCGAGCCTGCCTGCCACAACCGCTGGAGCTGCTCCAACGTGCCAAGTGGCATGTCTCCGCCCTGGCGGTAAACAGCTTTCATGTACTCCAAGTCGATGCGGCCGTAGCGCTCCATCATCCTGCGGTAGGCATAGCGGTTGCGACCTTCGCTGGAGCGGGTATTCAACCGGCGGAAGGCCTTGGGACCTGGTTCCGACTGAATGGCATTCCAATCCAGGGTGAACCAGCCGCCGGCAACCGTGTAGCGGTAGCCCGCCTCGGGCGGGCAGTTCAAATGACCAGATTCCGGCGCCATGGCGTTGTTGTTGGCATAGAGGAAGTCGAAGGTTTCGCCCAGGACGTCCAAGCTGTGTTCCCTAACGATGGGGTGGGGGCTGTTTGGTGCGCCCGGCCGGGATTCGAGGGAGAAGCCTTGCTGCGCATCTGCGAACAGACCGCCCACCGTGCCGAGTGAAATGCCCGCATCGCCAACAGGAAATGCCTGCAAGCGTTTGCGCGCATCGGCCGCGTCGCTGGCGAACTGGAGCAGGTGGAAGGTGGCGGGGCCGCGCCGCACACCGTAGCCCCATTGCGCCTGGGGCTCCCCGGTATTGGCGCCGCCGTGGTGCACATAGGCGAGGCCGGCCGCGTTCATGCCCGGATGGCCAGCCATGTGGAAGTTGCCCAGGACAGGGATGGACCCATTCGCTGAAAACGGGGTGTAGATGAAGGGGTTGCCCTCGTCTGGGAAGGCCACGATAGTGGCCTGGAATGTGCAATCGTGGTCGGTGCTGGAACCTGCGATGAGTGAACCATCGGCCGTGGCCCTGCCCCAGGCGCAGATGCCGCTGCACAAGTCGGTTTCAGTAGACAAGGTGCGTGCGGAAACCCCGAGGTATGCAGCAGTGATGCGGGCGTCGCTGTCGCCGTCCATTTGTGCGAAGGCCATTGGACGGGCTTCTCGGGCTGGTGGCCGGATGCCAGTCCAGATCGCCACTGCCTGTTGGCGCGACATCCGCAGTCCGGCCTCGGTGCAGCCCCGTGCCATGCCGGCGGCGAAGGCCAGCACTTCTGGGGTCAGGCGTTGAAGCTCGGCTTCCCAGCGGCTGATTTCAAGCACTTCGGTGTCGGTGAAGGCTTTCCTTGCCTGCTGGGCGAAGATCCAGGGACCATAGATGTCGATGACTTGTTGCGCATACTGCGCGCCCATTTCGGCATTGCTCCCTTGCAGCACTACCACAGGGTTGACGTTGGGTACCAGGGGCGTGTTGCCAGCGAACTGGATTTCGGCGTTGCGTCGGAGTTCTGGGCGTTCCACCGCTGGCGGCAGGCGACCCGCCTCGCAGGCCTGGCGTATTTGCTCGCAAGCTGAGATGGTGCGTTCGAGACCCTGGGTGGCCTGCGCCACTGCGGCAGGAACCGAGGGCGGCTCAGGGGCGAACTCGCGGTAGGTGCCATCGGCTTGACCCAGGGTCCATTTAGCCTGGGCAAGCCCGATCAGCACGCTGTCAAGTGCCTCGCGCCCGGCGTTGTAGACCGGGTCGCCCCATCCCTTGTCAACAAAGGAACGGTTGGCGTCGTAGACGGCGAACAGCGCCTGTGTGCGAAGCTGCTGGGCCTGGGCTAGTGGGTCGGTCATTCACGTGTCCTCTGTATCGGAGGGAAATCAATCAATGGGCCAGGGCTTGGGGTGCAGCCTGCCTGTGCGAGAGCTCGGTACCAAGTTGCTTGGCTCGGCACTGGCAGTCGGTGAAGCGGCGCAAGGCCGCAGAGAGAGTGCGTAGTCGCGCCGACGGCGTGGATGCGTCTTGCAGTTGCGCGAGCCGGTCTGTGCCTTGCGCCCAGGCTTCGCGCGCCCGATCCAAGATGCCCAGGAAATAGGCCGGGTGCGCGACGCCTCCAGGGGCAGCTAACGCGGCCTCCCATTGCTCCTGGGCCCGTGCCAGCAGCCGCTGCGCGCGGGACCTCGCATCGTCGACCAGAGCCTCGGGCGAGTCCTTGAGGCGGATCTCCCAGAACTCGTTGACCTCGTCGTGGTGGTAGTAGCCGTGCCCCGGAATGTGCATGCGAGTGCGTCGGTTGGCTGGGCCGATGCAGCCCATGTACAGCCCGTTGCCGGCGTTGTCAGGTTGCATGATGCTGGTGAAGGCGTTCACTCGGTGGCACACCGAACTGGGCCAGGGGTTGCCGGCCAGCCAGGCCTTTTCGATTTCCACCCGCGACATGGGGCGGCCGTCGGCGTGGCGGCGCGCGGGTGGGCTACCGCGAAGAAGGTCCAGCATCGTGTCGACGCTGATACGCCCATTGCTCGCCTGCAGGGTCTCGAAGTGGTAGCGGTTACGGCCCTGCGAGCTTTTGGTGGACAGCAGGGGGCTGAGCCCGAGTGGACCGAGGTGCAAGTGGTGTACGGGGGCGCCCTCGAACCAGCCCTCAATGGAGTTGTAGCTGTAGCCCGACTCTGGTGGCTGGAACCCGCCGCTGGAGCGCGGGTGCATGGAGTTGTTGTTGGCGTAAAGAAAGCTGTAGCGTTGTCCCTGGGTGTCGAAGGCGTGCGTGCGAACGATGGCGTTCTGCCCTACCGATGGCGAGGGCCTGGCTTCGCACGCGTAGGCCCCGTTGGCGTCGGCATAGAAACCGCCAACGGAACCCAGGATGGTCCCGACGTCCCCGATCGGGCAGGTCAGCTCGAAGGCCAGTGCCTCCTTAGTGCTGGCGGCATAGCGCAGGTTGTGGAAGGTGGATGCGCCTCGGCGCAAGCCGTAGCCACGATCCGCCGGGCCCTCAATGCCGTGTAGGCCACCACCGTGATGCACATAGGCCAGGCCCTGGTCGTTCATGCCCGGGTGGCCGGCGAAGAAGTACTGGCCAAGCTGGGGGATGAAGCCGTTGACCGAGAAGGGCGTGTAGATGTACGCGTGGCCGGTGTCGGGGTATGCCACCACCGTGGCCTGGAAGGTGCAGTCGTGGTCGGTGGTGGACGCCGCCACCAACTTGCCCTCGCTGGTGGCTTCACCCCAGGCGCAGCAGCCACTGCACAGGTCCTCGTGCGCCTCGACGGCCGCGTGCTGCGCGGATTGCCCGCCCAGGTAGGCCGACGCAGACCGGTCTTCGTTTCTTTGGCCCGCTGGCGCGAGATCACGGATGCCATGACCCTTGATGCCCTGCGCAATGGGTTCGAAGTGGCCGGTCCAGAGTTGGATGGCGTTCCAGTAGTCCAAGGCAATGCCCAGGTCGTGGGCCGCATCCACCCAGCCACGCACCATGTCGCAGATCTCCGGTGTCAGGTGTTCTAGGTGCTCATGCCAACGGCTTATGGTGAGCAGTTCCTGCTCGCTGAAGCGGCGCTTGGCCACGGCTTCGAAGATCCAGCTGCCATAGACATCGACAACCTGCTCGATGTATTGCCTGCCCATCTCGTAGGAACTGCCCTGAAGAAGCACGATGGGGCAGACGGTGGGAACGAGAGGCACCCCGTCCGCGAACAGGATCTCGCTGTCTTGATGGGTAGGCACTTGAACAGCGAACTCGTCGGCCGGGACATCGAACTGCCGTCCCTCCAGCGTTGCCCGCGAACGGTCTGCGAGCACCAGGCAGCTGGCGAAGGACGCTCCTGCGAGGTCGGCATCCACCATGCTGGCGGTGAAGTCGGTGAAGTACAGCGCTGAGCCGCTGAAGCGGCCCAAGTACCACTTGGCCTTGGTCAGGTGCAGCAGTGCTTGATCGATGGCTGACCGTTCCCGGACATACAGCATCGAGTCGGTTGGTACTGCGTTCAGTGCCTGCACGGCCTGCGCGATGGCGTGGTGGGCGGTTTCAGACGCGGTTTGCAGGCTTGCCAGACGTTCTTGCTGGCTTCCGAGCTTTTCCAGTGTGGTATCAAGTTCCATTAGGGCTGTCTTCAAGTTGAATCTCAGTAAGTTGGTGTGCTGCTTGCCTCGGAAATACTAGGAGTCAGGTGCTTGGTTCGGAAGGCATCAGTTTTCTGTCATGACCACTGATAGTTGTCATTCGAGGCCCAAAAATGCCTTAAAACCTGAATTTTTGGGTTTAAATCAAGGGGTAAAAGAAAACGTTTGGATGTCGCTTGGTCGGAGTCCCTTACTTCCCATGAAACTGCAACAACTGGAGCTGTTGGTCGCGGTGGTGCAGCACGGCAGCATTCGCGCGGCGGCGCGGCAACTGCACCTTTCGCAGGCCGCGATCACCAAGGCCATGCGCTTGCTGGAAGAGGAGGCGGGCGTGGCGCTGCTGGAGCGCCGTTCGCGTGGCATCGACCTGACGGATGCGGGTCGACGCCTGGTCGCGCGGGCGCGGATCATTACGCGCCAGGTGGCGCTGGCCCGCGACGACCTGCGGCAGACCGCCGGTGGCGATGCGGGCAGCTTGAGAGTCGGCATCACGCCCTACGTGACCCGCGCCGTGCTGGGCGAGGCCTTTACTTGGTTTCGCCAGCGATACCGGAATGTGCAGCTGGAGTTGGTGGACGGGCTGGTGCACCGGGTGCTGCCCCGCATACGCGATGGCTCGCTGGACATGGCCGTGACGATAGGAGACACAGAGGCAAGGTTGGGCGACGAGTTCGAGGTGGAGCACATCCAGTGCATGGGTCAATGTGTGGCGGTACGCCGTGGGCACCCCGTGCTGGAGGCACCGAGTGCCGCGGCGCTGGTGCAGTTCGAATGGGTGGCCACGCAGCCCATGGGAGGGGATGGGCCAAGCCAACTGTCGGCCATGTTTGCCGATGCAGGCGTGGCACCCCCAGAGCGCGTCATCGTCTGTGAGGCCTTGCAGGCCATGGTCCTGCTGCGCTGCTCGGACAGCGTGGCCATCATGCTGCGAGGGTCTCTTGCCTTGCCGGAGATGCAGGACATGGTGGCCATCGACCAAACTACACTGCGCCCGCCCGATGTAGCCTTGATTCGGGTGACTCGTTCCGACGTGCCCATGACGAGGGCCGGGGAGTACTTTGCACATTGCCTTGAGCAGACGATACGCAGTGCTAGGCTGGTGTAGGCTGTGTACCTCTGTCAGGCCAGCACAGCCCCCGCGCCAGCGAAGCCTGCCGGCAGTGCCAGCAGATCCAGCATGTTGCGAACGGTGCAGGCAGCGGTCGAGGTGACGGGCAGGCCAAGCAGATCCTGCGCCTGCTGCAGCGCAGGCAGCGAGGGCATCTGCACACAGGCGGAGAGCACCACCACGTCTACGTTGGCGATGTTCAGGCGCTTGACGTCGTCCATCAACCGCATGGGGTCGCGCCGGCCCACCTCCAGGTTGTCGGGGATCTCGAAGCAGATGCGGTCGACCACCTCGATGCCTTCGTGCTCGATGTACTCGACCACCTTCTGCGTCAGCGGCTTCATGTACGGCGCCAGCAGCGAGATTTTTTTCGCACCCAGCGCCTTGAGGCCGTGGATCAGCGCGCCGGCCGAGGTCATGACCTTGGAGGCCGCGCCCGCCTCGGCCACGGCCGCTGCCATGTCGCGCTCGACCGCGCGGTGGAAGCCCGGCCCTTGGGCCATGATGGCCACCAAGCAGGCGGTGCTCATCACGTCCACACGGGCATCGGCCAGTTCAGCGGCGCAGCGCTGGGTCTGCCCGTTCATGGCCTTGAGTTCTTCGGGTGTGACCTTGTGCATGCGCATGCGGCTGGCGTGGAAGGTGAAGCGCTCGGGCGCGATGGCCTCGCGCAGGCGCAGCATGGCCGGGATTTCGGTCTCCATGGTGGTGTTGGAGCTGGGCACCATCTGGCCGATGCGGATGGGGCGGACGGAGGAGTTCATTCAGTGTTTTCCTGACTGCGTAGCAGTAGGACGCGATAAGCGTCGGGAATTGGGATGGCACGGCGTTCGCCGTGCGGGATGCATATGGGGCTGAACACGCCAGTGAAGACGGCGGCGCCCTGGGGCCGGGTGGCGATCACGTGAACGTCGTAGCTGGCGTTGCGGATCTCGCCCACGCGCACCGCCATGTCGAACACGTCGCCAGGCCACAGCGCGCCTTGGAACACCAGCGACATGCCCTTGCATGGCGTGTCTATGCCCAGGGCCTGGCGGAAGTCGGCCGGCTCGCCCTCGAACAGGTGCTCGTGGAACAGCGACACCGCCGCCACTAGGTAGTCGGTGAAGCGCGGCGTGTAGACCACGCCGGCCGGGTCGCATTCGCCCCAGCGCACGCGACGACGTACCACGAAAGGCCGGGTGCTCAGAACGAACTCGGTTGGTTCGATGGCCATGGGTTCAGCCCACCGTCGCGTTGCGCCGGGCCTCCAGCGCGGCCACGAGTTCAGGGAACTGGGCGCGCAGCCTGTCCTCGCCGATACGGCCGGTGCGTGTCATGTAGCTGTGCACGAAGTCGTGCACGTTGCCACAGGCCATGTGGCGTGCGATGTCCTCGTACCAGTTGAAGCTGTTCTCGGAGGCTTCGATCAGTTTGGTCTTGCCGGGGCGGCGGGCCGCCTCGTAGGCTGCACCGATGGCGGGCACGTCGCCCAGGTGGGCGAGGATGGCGTCGGCCAGCGCGATCGAGTCCTCCATGGCGATGCGTGTGCCCGAGCCGATGGAGAAGTGAGCGCTGGACAGGGCATCGCCGATCAGCACTGTCTTGCCGCTGTGCCAGCGCTGGTTGCGTATGACCGGAAACTGGCGCCACACCGAGTTGCTGGCGACCAGGGGCAGGCCTTCGAGCTCGGGCGCGAAGATGTGCTCGAACAGACCCTGGCGCATCTCGTCCGTCATCTTGTCCAGACCGTTGTGGAACCAGGTGGCCTCGTCGCATTCGGCGACGAAGGTGCTCATGGTGTCGCTATAGCGGTAGTAGTGAGCCACGAAGTGGCCACCCGCGTGCTCGCGGAAGACCAGCGCCGGATTGGGGAAGAGGCGCGTGGTGCCGTACCAGGCGAAGCGGTTGTGCAGCAGGCGCTGGCTGGTGCCGAAGGTCTCGGCCCCATCCTGGCGCACCACCGAGTTCACGCCGTCGGCGCCGACCACCAGGTCTGCGCTGGCGGTGATGGACGCCAGGCCGCCGTTGGCCAGATCCAGGCGCGAGGAGAAGTGCAGGTCCACGCCCACCTCGGCGCACTGGCCCTGCAGTATGCGTAGCAGCTCGATGCGGGTGATGGCGCCACCGCCCGCGCCGGGGCGAATGATGTCCAGCACCTCGTCGTTCAGGCAGATGGTCTGCTGGTGCGAGAAGTGCATGGCCGTGCGCAGCGCGTCGTGCGAGATTTTGTCAGCGGCTTCCAGGTGCGACAGGCCGGTGTCGGCCATGACCACGCCGAAGCCGAAGGTGTCGCCCTGCCGGTTCTGCTCGTGCACCGACACCTTCAGTTCGGGCCGGCGACGCTTGAGAAGCAGGGCCAGGTACAGGCCCGAGGGGCCGCCGCCCACGATGGCGATGTTCATGACGCTTCTCCGACGATGTGCAGTTCGTCGCGCGAGAACTCGGCGATGCGGCCGACCAGTCCGCCGGTGAGCGCGCCGTACCACACGGCCGGCTTGAAGCCAAGGGCCTTGCGATTGAAGCGCAGCTCGCCCTCGGCGCTGATGCGGGTGTAGCCGCGCGGGCCGGGCTGGACGGAGACGCCTACCTGCTCGCGCGCGCGCTCGATCAGGGGATGAAACTCATCGACGTTCAAGACAAACAATGTGGGCATCTCAGGCCTCCTGGGTGAGTTCGGAAAGCTCGGCACCCTTGCGGCGCCAGACGTCGTCGATACAGCGGAAGGCGCCGGCATTGCCCAGGTCCTCCAGTTCCATGCCGGCGCGGATGGTGCGCTCGGCGTCCTCGGCATCGATGGTCTGCATGGGCCGCAGCTGGAAGGTGATCTCCAGCGGGTAGCCGTTGGGGTCGGTGAAGTAGAGCGACTCGATGATTTCGTGCCGGGTCTCGTAGCGCAGCGGCACGCCCTGAGCCAGCAGGCGCTGGCGCCAGATCTCCAGGTCTTCGAGCTTCTCCACCTGCCAGGCGGTGTGCGTCGCGGTGTAGAAGTGACTTTGGACCGGCTCCAGGTAGTCCGGTCGCTGGGTGCCGATGTAGTAAAAGAAGGCGATGGTGCTGCCGTTGCCGCTGTCGAAGAAGAAGTGCAGGAAGTCGGGATGACCATCGGGCCAGCCGCGTGCCGAGATCGCGTGCACCAGGGGCAGGCCCAGCTTGTCGCGGTAGAACTCGACGGTCTCGCGCAGCTTCCAGGTCGGGCGCGCCGTGTGGTGCACGCCATGGATGGGCGTGCTGCGTTGGGTGAGTGGGTGGCTCATGGGAAGGGCTCCAGAGGAATGAAGAGAATCAGGCGTAGCGCTGGCGCAGCGTGAGCTTGTCGAGCTTGCCGACGTGGGTGACCGGCAATTCGGCGATGACTTCGATGCGCTCGGGCCACTTGAACTTGGCCAGGCCATAGGCCTGCAGGTGCTGGCCCAGCGACGCGACTGTGGGTGCCTGGGCGCCGGGCTGCAGCACCATGCACACGCACATGCGCTCGCCCAGTAGTGGGTCCTTAAGGCCAATGACAGCGCTGGCGGCCACGGCCGGGTGGGTGTTGACGGCGGTCTCAACCTCCTCAGCGTTGATCTTCTCGCCGCCTCGGTCCACTACATCTTTGATGCGACCCTCGTACACGTGGTAGATCTTGCCGCCGATCAGGCGTTTGGACATCAGGTCGCCGGAGCGGTAGAAGCCGTCGCTGGTGAAAGCCTCGGCATTGCGCTCGGCCGCGTCGTAGTAGCCGTGCACCGTGTAGGGGCCGCGAAAGGCGGACTCTCCGACCTCGCCTAGGGGCAGCTCCTCCTCAGTGCCAGGCCGCAGGATCTTGACTTCGTCGTGCGGCGAGATGGGCCGGCCCACTGTGTGGTAGCGTGCCTCGTCCGAGTCACTGGGATGGGTAAACATGATTACCCCCTCGGTCATGCCGAAGACATGGTAGGTGGGCACGCCGGTCAGCTTTTCCACCGTGTCGGCGCCCTTGGATGTGATGGAGCCGCGCGCATGCGAGAAGCTCACCGCACCGCTGGCGATGGCTGGCTGCAGCTTGTCCAGCAGCGGGCCGGGTAGGGTGAACCATGTGGGCTTGTCGCGCCGCAGGATGCCCATCACGGTCTCCGCGTCCAGCGTGGGCGCAAGGGCGATGGCGCCGCCGGCCAGCAGCATGGGCGCCGAGCAACATACCAGGTTGAAGTTGTGGATCAGCGGCATGGGGTTGTAGAAGCAGTCTCCCGGACCGAAGCCAAACCAGTCCACCACCGCGCGCATGTTGTAGACGTAATCACCCGAACTGCGCGGGATGATCTTGGGCACACCGGTGGTGCCGCCCGAAAGCTGGAACAGTGCCACCTGGTAAGAGTCGCGCGGCAGCGCCCGCACCCGGACTCGGGCTGTGGCCGGGTCCTGCGCCTCCCACAGTTCGCGCAGCGACCGGGCGCCTCCCTGTGCTGGACCACGCGCTACCACGGTGTGTGCGAGCGAGGGCACCTTGGCGCGCATGCGCATCGAGAACTCGACGTGGTCGAACTTGGGGTCGTCACCCGGCACCAGGTGCAGGCGGGCTTGCGCGTGCTGGGCCAGGTAGCCGATCTCGCGCTCTCGGTGTGAGGCCAGTGCGCAGACCGGGATCAGGTTGGCCTTAAAGCAGGCCAGTAGGGCGATTACCAGTTCCTTGCAGTTGGGCAGTTGGAATACCACGCGGTCCAGCGGGGCCAGACCCAGGTCTAGTAGGGCGGCGGCGGCGCGGTCCGTCAGGATGTCTAGTTCCCCGTGGGTGATCACCCCCTCAGGCCCCACCAGCGCGGGGCGGTGGGCGTGGGCGGCGTGGGTGGCCATGAAGGCCTCGGCCAGCGTGGATTGGCCAATGAACCCCGCCTCGGTGTCGCGGCGCAGCTGTTCGGGCGGGGGGTAGACCACGCCCGGCACGCGCAGCGTGGGACCTGGGGTTGTATGGAGGAAAGGTGCGAGCATAGCGGTGGACTTCACTCCGGTTGGATGCCAGTGTTCCGGTAGACATCCATACACAGGATCTTCTTCATGTATGCAAAGGCCATGGCAGAGGTAAGGAAGGGGTGTTTCATTGCAGTCTCCAGTGTTTTGTTCAAAGATCAAAAGCGGCTGTCCAGCCAGCCCTGGATGTGGCTGCCGGCGATCTCCTGGCCATTGGGCTCATCAGGCCCAAGTGCTTGACCGTGGTGATTGCCGCGTACCCGCAGGTGGGTTTTATCGGGAGTGGGCATGGCGGCCAGCATTACCTGTATGTCGGCAGGGAAGACACAGTTGTCGCCCGTGTACTCGATGAGCAGCGCTGGCTGCTGCACCAATGGCACTGTCTTGGCCATAACCGCGTTGGAGGACAGGCCCGACCAGGTAGACAGCCAGGACTCAGGCGTGACAACCCGAGCAAAACCCACGCTGCCTAGGTTGGAGACGGCTGGGTCTGCTCCCCACAAGGTGCCCACCAGTCGGTCCGAAGGGTCCAGCGAGGTGTCCCAACTGCGCAGGTCGGCGTCGGTACGCCAGACTTGGAAGATTGGCGAATGGCTGGCCACCTGCTTGTCGGTGCGGCTGGGCGCTTCCTTTAGTCGAGCCAGTGCTTCGCGCTTGCGTCGGATCATCTCGCGTGCCTTGGCGTCGATTCGTTCGCAGCGCACGACTTGGGCAGCGCGGTAGCGTTCGATGAAGTCCGGTGCGTATTGCGCGGACTCCGGTGGACGCCGAAAGCCATTGGTTGAGCTGAAAGGGTCCAGTGCCGGGTCGCAGGAGAAGGCGTCGTTCTCGTCCGTAACGGAGGGGTCCAGAGCATTGAGGAGGAGCGCGCCCTGGCCAGGATGGGGCGAGACGAATATGAGGCCGTCCACCACCGGCAGTTCGGCGTTTGCTAGCTGAGTGGGGCGACCACCGGGTGTGCGTGCGATGCGCTGCTCGGCGGGCAGCAGCGATTGCTGGTTGTAGAAGCTCAGTAGGCCGGCGCCACCAGAGTTACCCAGCAACACGATCTTTTCGAAACCCAGGGCGCGTAGCTGGCGAATGCCAGCCGCTACGTCCAGCAGGGCGATCTCGTGTTCCAGCCGCAGATCGTTGCCGATAGAGCGCGGTGCCTGAGCCCAGAAGGCCCAACCGGCGTCAAGCACGTCGGGTACAAGGTAGTGAGTCATGACCATTTCGCGAGGGTGCATTGCAAGCACTGCTTTGCGTTCACCACCGCGGGCGAATAGGAAGCCCAGGGCGCGCTGGCCATCGTGAGTGTTCAGCGAGAACGGGGTAGTGCTGAATGGGAGCTTCATACGCTCTGCGTTCCACGAGGCGCCCCGTAAGCCCGCCGTCACCGCTACTCGCCCGGTCTTGGGCGTCTCTTGTGTCATGTGTTCTCCTAAATTGAGTTGCAATCAAATAATGGCGAACTTTACTATATTTGACCCACACTCAATTAAGGGAAACCACTGATGCCATTGTGCTGAACAGGGTCTGGTCGAAGCTGCTGCTGATGACCGTGAGCACAACAACAAGGCGACTCCAAAGTGGCCGAGCCGGCCAAGTACGCAGCCCGTGAGGGTCGGCGTCCGCGGTGCCACTTCGGAAAGGGCAGCGGATAGCCTGTGCCGCGAGCAAGTGCTGGCGTGTGCGATGGCATGGAAGCTGTCCGAAGTGCAGAAGGACTCCACCGCCAGCGGCATCTCCCGCTCCACGCAGCGTTACAGACCGACGGAACGCGACGACTCGGGGGTCATCACCTTCATTCAGACACACATGGCGCTAACCCGCGTCACGGCTTTGGACTGCTGTACGACAGCGCCCGCCTCCAAGGCAAGCCCTGGGGCAAGACGGTGCTACGGCGCGTGTACTGCGAGCTACGGCTGAACCTGCCGCGGCGCGTCAAGAATCGACTGCCTGCGTGCATCAAACAGCCACTACACGTCGCAGGCCAACCTAACCAGGCTTGGAGCAGCGACCTCATGTCAGACGCGCTGTGGTCCAGTTGGCGGTTCAGAACCTTCAACGTTTTCGACGAATTCAACCGCGAAAGTCTGCGCATCGAGGTCGATGCAAGCCTGGCTGCAGCGCGCGTCGTCCATTCGCTCAACGAACTGGTGGAAATGCGCGGTGCCGATGTCGATTCGCCTGGACAACGACCCGGAGTTCATCGCCCATGCCTTGACTCAATGGGCGCTGAGCACAGGCATTGCCCTGCAGCACATCCAGCCTGAAAAGCCGACCCTGAACGCCTACGTCGAACGGTTCAACAAGACCTACCGCATCGAGGTGCTGGACTGCTGCGTCTTCCAGTCCCTGCCGGAAATGTGTGGCATGACGGTCGACTGGCAGAACTGATAGAGCCATCTTCGTCCACATGAAGCCCTTGGCCGAATCCCCCTCCGGTCGAGTACGGTGTTAAACCGTTCTCCAACCTCAACTTTGATTGGAGCAGGAGTTCAAGGGTGCTTCAAGGATGATGGGGTGACGCATAGTGGTATGGGCCGAGTCTCAACACCGCAACGGCTGCGAGTGCCAAGCCTGTCGCGGCGACCCAAAGTGGTTGAGCGTAACTTTGCGATCCGTCAAAGCGAGCGCCGAAAGCAATAGGTCCGAGTAGCCCACCAATCGCGAACGCGAAGAACAAGAGACCGTAGATCGAGCCGAAAGCTCGCAGCCCGAAGTACCTGCGCACGAAGAATGGAATGAAGTCACCTTCCGCGCCGATTGCGAATCCGATCATCAACCCGCACATCGCCACGGAGGCGAAACCTGTGGGTGCACCAGATGCCAGAAGTGCGGTGCCTGCGCTGGCTAAAGCGAACGACACGGCAGCGATGCGAGGGGCCGGATACACGTCGAGCACGGCGCCGCATACCAACCTACCAAGCACTACGCCTACGCCTGTAAGTGCTGCCACGCGTGCGCCGCCGGAAGCGCTGACGCCCAAGTCGGTTACTAGCGAAACCAAGTGGATCGAAACTCCAAGGCTCGACGCTGAGACTACAAGAATCACCGCTGACAGCAGCCAAAAGCGACCTCTGCGCAGTGCTTCGGATACTGTCTCGCCAGGCATACTCAACTTGTAAGGGGTCCCCTCGCGACGCGCCAGCGGCCGATGCTTTCGCGGTAGAAACATCAGGACGCAGGCGAGGGCACCGAAGACTGCGGACCAGAGGGCGAGGTGGATGTATGCACCGCGCCAGCCATACTGGGCTATGAACCCTTGCGTAATCATGGGCATCAGTACCGTGCCCACGCCCATGCCGACGCCAGCGAGGCCGAGTGCCAATCCTAGGCGTTTGTCAAACCACATGGCAAGCACCGACAGGTAGCCCGGTGGAGTGGTGGCGGCGCCAACGACGCCAATAAGGAAGCTCAAGCCACCGAACAGCAAGGGGTCATTGCCCACCCTCGCCAATAGGTTGATCAGCAGTGCCATGAGTGCAACCGATGCCAAGATGATTCGTGCAGGACCGAAGCGATCGATGCACCGGCCTACCAGCACCGAGCCTATAGCCAGCCCCAACATCGACAGCACACCAGCGCCAGCGGTTTCGGCGCGGCCCCAGGAGAACTCTGCGGCTACCGGCTTGAGGAAGACAGAAAGCGTTGAAAAGTACATCGGGGCGAAGCCTGACCCCAGACCTACGGCTGCTCCAAGAACCACAAGGCTTTGCTGCACCCCTGATTTTTCAACACTTGCACCCGGAAGTACGACATCGGCAATACCTGAAGGATTGGGTGTCGAGTTGTTTGTGTCCATACGAACTCCATGATTGGCGGATTAGGTGGGGCCGGTTTCTCGCGCATGAGATCACCGGCTAGTACGAGGGATGACCCTCGAAAAATTTGATGATGTGTAAATAACTGGTTGCAGCACTGACGCAGTTCTACGTTCACTCAAAACGCGCGAGTGGGTTCGTTCGATGCTGTCGATGTCGGCTTGTTCTAGCGACAGTCGTTCCCTATGGGTCGACAGCCGCTTCGGTCTTCCGTTCGGGAAGGGCGGGGACGTCGGTAGCGAACAGAGAGAATTCGAGCGGCATCGCGTCCCGTTGTGTGGCAAAAGGAATTGGCGATGCCGATATAGCGGAGCGGAAACCGAACTAGTGGAACTCGTTCAAAAAGCCCTTTGGTGTAGGGATGCCTAGTCTTGCTCATGGCTCAGTCCTCTCAGAGAAATGAGCTTCCTCAAAACCTGGGGCGGTCCAGCAGGACCGTAGGACAGTTGAGGAAGTGAGCAAAAGATCAGAA
The DNA here is from genome assembly GCF_048590325.1 of Hydrogenophaga sp. ZJX-1. Taxonomy (NCBI): domain Bacteria; kingdom Pseudomonadati; phylum Pseudomonadota; class Betaproteobacteria; order Burkholderiales; family Comamonadaceae; genus Hydrogenophaga; species Hydrogenophaga sp. ZJX-1. The sequence goes on along the minus strand of NZ_JBMBRA010000002.1, from coordinate 84,562 downwards.
CGTGTGCCGGATGCCGACGCCGTAAGCGGTGTTTGTGGACTTCCCAGACTCTCGACCGGAGCCAGCGTCAAGGTACACATTGGTGCGCTTACTCAGGTAGTGCTCGTAGCCCAATGAGATCTTGGTCTGCTTGGCGCTCTTTCCCGGTGTCAGTTGGCTGTAGGCGACCTTCACCTTGTCAGCACCGAAAGGCGCGACTGCTGCCAAATTCCAAAACTGATTGGAAACGGTACCGCCGGCGGTCTTTGACCTGGCGACGTAGAGCATCGGCTTGACCACCCCGAAGTCGTAGTGCAAAGCCAGGTTGGATAGTGAATTCCCACCACCTAGTGCCGCCGCGCCATGGAGCTTCTGAAAGCCGACGGCAGCGTAGATTCCATTGGCTCTGTAGTCGACGCTGATACCGTCGTCACGAGGTGCGACACCTTCACCCAGTCCGGTAGCCACGCGAACCGTCACGCCACCGAGGCGTGGCGACAGGTAGCCTAACGTGTTGTTGGTGCGTACCACAGCGGTGTCGCTGAACCCAGCGAACTGCGGCAGGCCGATCTGACCCACGCCTCCCCACTGAAACGGATCGCTCAGGAACGCTGGCCAGAAGGCTGGTGAATAGTCGCGCCCCATGTAGAGGGTGCCGGTTTTGGCCGACCCAATCTCCAGCAGCGATCGACCACCCCAGAAAGTAGCGGAAGAGGCACCGTCGTCTGGTGTGAAGCGATGGTCGAGCACAAAGGAAACAGACGTTCCACCTCCCAGATCTTCGGTGCCCCTGAACACCAAGCGCGACGGGGTCGCCTGCTTTTGCATCCAGGCCTTTGACGTGCCATTGCCACCAGCATTGGCAGCAGTGCCCCCATTCCCCTTAGCTACGCCAAGATCCACGATGCCGGAAATTGAAACTGAGGACTGAGCGTGTACGGCGATGGTTGCAGCCGCCAAGGCACACGCAACTACTGAATGTTTGAACATGATGTCTCCTTTGAATTTGAATGCGCAATGGGATCTCGAATCCGCTCCCTCGACGGTTTCAGTCGGGATGACATGCCGAGTGAAGCGGTGACGGGTATGAATCTGCTGTTTGAGATTTATTGACTGTGTCTCAAATATCAGATCGGTGCGAACGATACCTTGTATTTGACTGGCACTCAAATAATGGTTTACCCGTATCCTTAACATCACCAGACTCACTTCTGGCATCCGCTCGCACTCGCCCACGCTCGTTTGAAGCGAGCTCAGCACCACAATGAAAATGCCCGTGCGCACCTGAACCGCTTCTGGTCGTAGGGCACGCCAACATGCAGGTCTTCGGTGCCGATGAAGTCCGAAATCAGCTCAATCGCTAGGGCGTCCCTATTGCCCTTGCATGGAGGAGCGCTTGACGCAGCGCCTGGGCTTGCAGGGCGCACACTGGCAAGGTGATGCGCACCGCCGTCAGGGATGACCGAGCACCATGCCCGCTGGACCGGGTCAATCGAGTGTTCAGGGCGAACCGTCCCAACCAGCTCTGGGTCCCGGAAATCACCCACGTCTCAACCTGACAGGGCAGGCCATATGCAGCCAGCGGAATCGACGTGTACGCGCGGCGCATCGTGGGCTGGCGCGTGGGCTTCTCGATGCGCACCCATTTCGTGCTGATGCGATGGATCACGCGCCATACGTCCGCCAGCTTGAGAGTGACGGCAATCAGATTTCCCACTCGGATCGCGGCTACCCTCAGTACGTCAACATCCGCTACACCGAGGACCTGTCCGAGGTCGGAATTGAGCCCTCAGAGGACATCAAGGGCGGCAGACATGACAATGCGCTGGCCAGACGATCAACGGGTTGTACAAGGCAGAACTGATCCATCGGCGAGCACCCACACCCTGGAAGGGAAGGTGTGGAACTGGCCGCCCTTGAACGAGTGTCATGGTTTAACCGCCACAGGCTGCTCCAGCAGTCGAGGCTGAGGCAAACTATTGCCGGCAACCACAACAACGGCCGGACTCAAACCAACCGCAGCCACGATTCCCGAGGTGGTTCTACATCACCTTGAACCGGCGAGCGTTGTGTCGCGCCGCATTGCCGGACCGCGAGTGGTGGAGGATCGCTCCATTTCCAAGAGCAAAGTGGACTACAGTCGCTTGGAGCCTTTGCCTCGCGCAGTAGGCAGCACTGCCGCAGCCTTTCGCTTAGGCGCTGCTCCGATGTGCTCAATGCTGTCGATCAGCAGCCCTAAGCCCTGATCGATGGTTTTCTTACTGTCGATGGTCGTGAATGCCTTTCCGATGAAGGAAGCTCCGGGGTAGCGAGTTGGCGGGAACTTGGCCAGATGCCCAAGGATGTACTCTTTGTGAAGTGCAGGTTCCTGACGATTCACTGAAGCATTGGCGACTGCTGTGGTGAACAGCATCAAAAGGTGAAAGGCCATCGCAGACTGCTGTGGCGTCAGCCCACTGGCGCGCAAGATGCGACCCATACGGTCGAAGAAGACCAACCCAAAATCCTCCTCACCTTGCTCCACCCTCTGGAACAGGCGGTACTTGTTGTGCGACGCAATGTAGGTCGTGATGCCCTTCCAACGCATCTGCATTTTGATCGTGTGCCGCAGCAGTGCCTCCAAGTCGAATCGCCAATCGTCTGTGAAATCAGGAAACGTCTCGGCTCGCTCCATCAACGCCTGGTTGATCACGAGGCTGAGCAGGTTGTCCCGGCTGCCGATGAAGTAGTGGATCAGGGCTGGCGCTACCCCAAGCTCCCGTCCTAGTCGCGCTATTGTGATCTCGGAGAAAGGCTCCTCCTGCGCCAACAGCGCAGCCCGTTGGACGATTTCGTCCTTGCTGATGCCCGGTGGGATCTCCTTACTGCCGAGCTTCGGGCGTCTCCCTGCACGACGAGGGGCGGCGGACTTCAAATCGCCGGTGGGGCGGGTGTTCGTGCTCATGTGCTGAAAACTTCTTCGATAAGCGCTAACGCGGCTCAGTGGTGATAGACGTAGGTGCAGTGTATGAGCTTCCGAGTGAGCTGCTTTTCACCTCCACTTTTGAATTGCCTCGGGATTCGTGGAGGCTGTTTGGTTCAAGTCAGGCCATCACAGCAGTGGCCTGATGGGCGAGTTGCCGGTAGTAGTTTGCCTCAGCCTCTGCCGGTGGTATGTAGCCGATGGGTTCGAGCAGGTGATGGTGGTTGAACCAGGACACCCATTCCAGAGTCGCGAACTTCACAGCCTCCTTGGTCTCCACGGCGCTCGACGGTGAATCAGCTCGGCCTTGTACAGGCCGTTGATCGTCTGGCCAGGACGTTGTTGTAGCTGTCACCCTTGCTGCCAACGGACGGCTCGATGCCGGCCTCGGCAAATCGCTCCGTGTAGCGAATGCTGTCGCACTGAGCCACTCTGTCGAAGTGACAGACCAGGTTCCCGTCGCGCTCCGGTTGTCGGGCATACAGCGCCAGCTCCAGCGCATCGAGCACGAAGTCCGTGCGCATCGAACTGCTCACCCGCCAGCCCACGATGCGACGGGCAAACACGTCGATGACGAAGGCCACGCACAGTCAGCCCTGCCAGGTAGAGACATAGGTGAAGTCGCTGACCCATAACTGGTTCGGCCGCTCGACACGGAACTGCCGGTTGACCGCTGTCCAGCGGGCATGGGTCCTTGGCATCTCCGACGGTGGTTCGTACGAACTTGCCACGCATCACGCCGCGCAGCTCCATGCTGCGCATCAACCGCTTGACCGTGCAGCGGGCTACAGCAACGACTTCGCGCGCCAGTTGCCGCCACACCTTGTCGGCACCGTAGACCTGCATGTTGGCCTGCCAGACACGTTGAATCTGCGGCATCAGCAGCTCGTTGCGCAGGGTCCGGGCGCAGCGCTTGTGGGGCTCGTGCAGCAGCGCGGCATGGCGTCGATACACCGACGGGGCGATCTGCAAAACCTCGCAGTGCGGCTCGACCCCGAAGGTGTCGCGATGCTTGTCGATGAAGTCCCTCAGGATCTGAGCCGGCGGTCGAGCTCCGCCTGCGCGAAAAACGCGCTGCTAGCTTCAATATCTCGTTGGCCCGGCGCAGCTCCTTGACCTCGCGTACGAGGTCAAGGAGCTGCGGGGCCTCGTTGGTCGTGACGCCTTCACGCACACCGGCATCAACCTCAGCGCGCTTGACCCATTCGTTCAAGGTCTGCGGCACACAGCCAATCTTAGGGGCGATGGACTCGATGGCGGCTCACAACGACGGGTACTCCCCGCGGTGCTCTTGCACCATCCTCACCGCCCGCTCACGCACCTCGTGTGAGAACTTGTTCGACTTGCTCATGGTTCAATCCTCTCAGAGTGTTGAAGCTCCTCAAATCATGGGGCGATTCAGGCGGAAAATTCAAATCGTGGTGGTACTCCAATGAGCATATAAAAACTCCAGAAAGATCAAGGGCCGTCCGTGGGGAGACGGTGGAGTTTGAACCGGTCACGTAGTCTGTTCTTTTGGATCTTTCCAGTCGCCCCAAGCGGGATTGCGTCGACGAAAACGACGTCATCCGGTATCCACCATTTCGCAACACGCCCTTCGAAGAAGCTCAACAGTTGCTCTCGAGTTGCGGATGCGCCTGGTCTTGTGGAAACGACCAGCAGAGGTCGCTCGTCCCATTTGGAATGGTGGGCCGCAATGCAAGCGGCCATGGCAACTGCGGGGTGCGCCATCGCGATGTTCTCAATGTCGATGGAACTGATCCACTCTCCTCCCGACTTGATCACATCCTTGGATCGATCTGTGATCTGCATGAAGCCGTCCGCGTCGATGGTTGCCACGTCACCGGTGTGAAACCAACCGTTGATGCACGGATCGCCACCTTCACCCTTGAAATAGCTGGAAATAACCCAAGGACCACGAACCAGCAGGTCACCTGAGGTCTTGCCATCGTGGGGCAGCGCATCGCCATTCGGTCCTACGACTTTCATGTCGACGCCGAAGACCACGCGCCCCTGCTTGGCCTGCAACGCGGAGCGATCCTGCGGAGTCAGCGACCGCTGATGTGGCTTGAGCACACACACAGTGCCCAGTGGGCTCAGCTCGGTCATGCCCCAGGCATGAATGACGTGGACGTCGTGGCGATCCTGAAAAGAGCTCAACATTGCCGGCGGGCACGCAGCACCGCCGATGATGGTGCGCCGCATCGTAGAGAAGGCCAGTCCGTGGGCCTCAACGTGGGACAAAAGTCCTTGCCAGACCGTGGGTACGCCTGCCGAAACGGTGACACCTTCGGCTTCGAACAGATCGTGCAGCGACTTGCCATCCAGAGCAGGCCCGGGAAACACCAGCTTGGCTCCGACCAGGCAGGCCACGTAGGGCAGCCCCCAGGCATTGACATGGAACATTGGCACCACGGGAAGGATCACGTCTTGCGCGCTGCAATTGAGCGCGTCGGGCAGCGCGGCTGCAAAGCTGTGGAGCAGCGTCGACCGATGGCTGTACAACGCCCCTTTTGGGTTGCCTGTGGTACCCGAGGTATAGCAAAGGGACGATGCAGTGTTCTCATCGAACACCGGCCACTCATAGGTGGGCTCATGGGATTCAATCAACTCCTCGTAGCAGATCAGGTTCGGCACCTTGCTGGCGGCAGGCATGTGCGCGCGATCGGTCATCAGGACAAAAGCCTTGACTGTCGGCAGTCGCGTAGCAATTGCCTCGACCAGTGGTAGGAAGCTGAGGTCGAAGCACAGCATGCGGTCCTCGGCATGCTCAATGATCCAGGTCAGTTGGTCAGGATGCAGCCGCGGATTCAGCGTGTGCAGCACCGCGCCCGAGCCCGACACCGCGTAATACAACTCCAAGTGTCGGTATCCGTTCCACGCAAGCGTGGCGACTCGATCACCGAAGCCGATCCCGTGCGCTTCGATGGCGTTGGCCAGGCGTCGTGCGCGCACGGCCAGTTCTGCATAGGAAGTCCGGTGCAGGTCCCCCTCAGCGCGACGCGAGACGATCTCGCGCTCGCCGTGGTGGCGCTCGGCGTGTTTGAGCAGGTTTGAGATCAGCAGCGGCTGCTGCATCATCAGTCCATTCATCAGATGTGCTTTCTATTGGATGTCATTTGGTTCACCACGCCATCAGTCAAAGGCATGCTGGTATCCCAGCATGAGGACGTAGGCTTTGGCGCTCAGGTTGGCACCTGTGCTCGCGCCGGTTCCAGTGACAGACCTGCGCGGGTTGATCTCAAGTGCTGCATTGAACTCTGATTTCTTGTTTGCGCACCAGGATCCGCCAATAGTGAACGTCCTGTCGAACAGCGACGGCGTCAGGACGTTCTGGGCAACACGACTGCTATTGATCGGACTCCTGCTCTTGCTTGTACCGACACGCAAGGTCCAATTCGGATCAACGGCCCATGACGCACCGAGCCTGAACACGGTCTGGTCGCGCCAACCGAAGCCATTGGGGTCCTGCATGACTTTGAGGTCGCCGTATTGGATGCGCAGCCAGTCGGCTGCGACGGTGATGTTCTGACTGACATTCCAGGCCACGCCGACTCCGTATTGCTCCGGAAGGTCGAGCCGACCATCGCTGTAGGCGAGCAGATCGTCTTTGTAGCCGGAGAATTTGCCCATCCGGGTGCGCGACTTGTAGTTCACGCCCAGGTTCAGATCAGGTGTGGTCTGCCACAGTGCGCCAAGACGTATCCCTGTGCCCGTGGCGGACCGGGACCCGTGGGTCGGCAAGGGGAGCAGCCCACCCGGCACTGGGGCTGGCACGATGACACCACTCACATCCAGCGTCGAATGAGCGATATTCAACGACGCGCCAAGCGACCATTCGGGAGTTGGCTTCCACGCCAGTGTCGGAATGACCTCCACCACCTTGAGCGAGGACTTGCCCTGTGCAGCACCAGGTACTGGAAGCAACGCTTGCTGGTAGTCAGCTCCCGTGCCCTGCGCCGCCACCGACAGCCCAAACGTGACCTGGTCACTGTATTTCCAGATGACACCCCCGCTTGGAATGGTGATCGTGGTCTTGTTTTGCAGGCGGTTGCCCGGCGCAAGGTAGTCTGCCGTTGACTCTCCGTTGAAAACGAGCAGCTCCAGGCTGTACGAAGCCGGCAAGAACGCCAGTCCAGCCGGATTGTTCGCGGCGGCTTCCGCGTCCAGTGGCAACGCAATTGAGGCGCCGCCCATGCCGGAGTTCTTGACACCGTACCCACCCATTTGGATGCCGTTGATGGCGAAGGCAGGTGCACTGGCGAGCAGTGCCGCGAGGCAAATGCTGCTGTATGTAAAACGTGGACGTTTCTTGGTCATGATGGTGGTCCGTTGGTGGCAAAGTGGGTTGGGGGGCTATCTTGTTTGCGAGTCGATGGCGGCGTTCAGCCCGCCTCGCTCATCACCGGCTGCGCGTGGATTCGCTCGTGCTCTTTGGCCTTCAGGAGGTCCAGCGCGACGTCGACGATCATGTCTTCCTGACCCCCGACCATGCGCCGTCGACCCAGTTCGACCAGGATGTCCACCGCCTTCAGACCGTACTTCTTGGCGGCGACTTCGGAGTGGCGCAGGAAGCTGCTGTAGACGCCGGCGTAACCCAGCGCCAGCGTCTCGCGGTCCACCCGCACCGGCCGGTCCTGCAGTGGGCGCACGATGTCGTCGGCCGCGTCCATCAGTTGGTAGAGATCGCAACCGTGATTCCAGCCCAGACGTGCTGCTGCGGCGATGAAAACCTCCAGCGGCGCGTTGCCGGCCCCGGCCCCCATGCCGGCCAGGCTGGCGTCCACACGATCGCAGCCTTCTTCCACCGCCACGATGCTGTTGGCCACGCCCAGGCTCAGGTTGTGGTGGGCGTGCATGCCGGTTTGTGTTTCGGGCTTGAGCACGTCTTTGAAGGCGCGGAAACGCTCTCGCACGTCGTTCATGCTGAGCGCGCCGCCGGAGTCCACCACGTAGCAGACCGTGGCCCCATAGCTCTCCATCAGTTTGGCCTGCTGGGCCAGACCCTCAGGGGTCTGCATGTGGCTCATCATCAGAAAGCCCACCGCTTCCATGCCGAGATGGCGGGCGTATTCGATGTGCTGGCGCGAGATGTCGGCCTCGGTGCAGTGCGTGGCCACACGCACGACGCGGGCCCCCGCGTCGTAGGCGGCCTTGAGGTCGTGCACGGTGCCGATGCCGGGCAACAGCAGCGTGGCGATCTTCGCGTGTTTGACCACGCTGGCCACGGCTTCGATCCACTCGATGTCGGTGTGCGCCCCGAAGCCGTAGTTGAAGCTGCCGCCCTGCAAGCCATCGCCGTGCGCCACTTCAATGGAGTCGACCTTGGCGTCGTCCAGCGCCTTGGCGATCTGCATGGCCTGCGCCACGCTGTACTGGTGGCGGATCGCGTGGCTGCCGTCGCGCAGCGTGACGTCGGAGATGTAGATCTTCTTGGTGGTCATTTTCTTCTCCTTCAGACGACCACGGCAGCCAGCATGCGTGCGGCCATGTGTTCGGCGGTGCGCAGCGCGGCGCTGGTCATGATGTCGAGGTTGCCGGCGTAGGCCGGCAGGTAATGGGCAGCGCCTTCGACCTCCAGGAACACCGAGGTTTTGAGGCCGGCCAAGTTCTTGCCCACACCCGGGATGTTCAGACCTTCGATGCGGTCGAACTGCACCTTCTGCTTGAGGCGGTAGCCAGGCACATAGGCCTGCACGTCGGCGGCCATGCGCTCGATGGATTCGGCAATGGCGGCTTCATCGGCGAAGTCGCTCAGCGTGTAGACCGTGTCGCGCATGATCAGCGGCGGCTCGGCCGGGTTGAGCACGATGATCGCCTTGCCCTTGGCGGCACCGCCCACCACCTCGATGGCCTTGGCCGTGGTCTCGGTGAACTCGTCGATGTTGGCGCGCGTGCCGGGACCGGCGCTCTTGCTGGAGATGCTGGCGACGATCTCGCCGTAGTGCACCCGGGCCACGCGCGAGACCGCCGCGACCATGGGGATGGTGGCCTGGCCGCCGCAGGTGACCATGTTGACGTTGAGCGCATCGAGGTGGTCCCCGCCATTGACCACCGGAATGCAATACGGGCCGATGGCCGCGGGCGTCAGGTCGATCAGACGGATGCCGGGTTTCAGGCCACGCAGAAAGGCGTCGTTCTGGATGTGGGCGCTGGCGCTGGTGGCATCGAACACGATGTCGATGTCGGCGAATTCGGACATGCGGGTCAGGCCGGCCACGCCCTCGTGGGTGGTGGCCACGCCCATGCGGGCGGCACGGGCTAGGCCGTCGGAGGCCGCGTCGATGCCGACCATGACGCCCATCTGGATGTGTTGGCCATGGCGCAGGATCTTGATCATCAGGTCCGTGCCGATGTTGCCGCTGCCGATGATGGCGGCTTTGAGTGTGTGGTTCATAAAGTGTTGGAAGTGACGGCTCAGGCCATGCGGCAGCTCACGCTGCCCAGTGCACCCATGGATGCGTGGACCGCATCGCCGGCCTGAAGAGGGACCATGGGTCCGAGCGCGCCAGACAGGATCACCTGCCCGGCCTTGAGCGACTGGCCGCGTTCGGCCATGGTGCGGGCCAGCCAATAGGCCGCCCGCAGCGGATGGCCCAGGCACGCGGCGCCCGTGCCCACCGACACCGTCTGGCCGTTGATGGCCATCTGCATGCCCAGGGCAACGAGGTCCAGCCGACCCACGTCCACCGGCTGGTTGCCCAGCACGTACAGCGCCGAAGACGCGTTGTCGGCCACCGTGTCGACCAGCGTGATCTTCCAGTCCTGGATCACGCTGTCGACGATCTCCAGCGCGGGCAGCGCGTAGGCCATTGAACGCAAGAATTCCGCCCAGGTAGGCGCTTCCTGGCTCAGGTCGTGACCGACGACAAAGGCCACCTCCGCCTCGACCTTGGGCTGGATCAGGCGGTTCATGGGGATGGTGTCCCCATCAAGGATTTCCATGTCGTCAAACAGCACGCCGAAGTCGGGCTTGTCCACGCCAAGTTGTTGCTGCACCGATCGGCTGGTCAGGCCGATCTTGAGGCCGGTGACTCGGCGGCCAGGTTCAGCCAATCGGGTCCGAACATTTATCTCTGCGACCTCGTAGGCCTGGTCCAGGCCACTGATGCCATGAGTCTCAGAGATGCGGGGCACCGTGCAGCGTTGCGCCCGCGCTGCGCGAATGGCCTGCGCAGCTTGGTCTTGTGGGTTCATGTGTGAATACGGAAGGAGAATATTGATCGTGTGCCGCACCACCTCCACCCAGATGGCTGGAGGCAGATGCCTGGTGGGAACCGGAGAGACGCGACTGCCGCAGTTCTCAGGATGTTGCAGGCAGAGCGTTCGGCGACGGTCGCGTTGAATTCAGATGGGCACTCATGCCACTTTCAGCCAGTTGTTGTCTGCCGTATCGATACGTGCGGGAACACGCTCGGCGGCAGCCTGGTCGCAGTGCATCTGCCGGGCGAACTCATGCGTCGCAGCTGACAGCTCCTTGCCAGAGGTCAGTGCGAACACAAATTTGTCAGGTCGTACGATCGCCACGGACCCCTGACGCCCCCCTGCGGTACGCCACCACTTGAAGAAATCACCGCTGAGGTCTTCACATTCAACAAGTCCGCCCGGAACGGTTTGGTCGACGCCAGCGCCGTTGGGGCGTCCGCCGAAGGGATACACCGTGACGAACCTCGCGCCAAGCGATTGCCACAACCCCAGCGCCTTGGCATTGAGTGTGCTTCGCGGGTCTACGCCAGCACCGATCAACGTGAATCCAATGCCCAAAAGTTCGTCAAGCCGTTGACGTCGGCCATCGGGGCCGCGCAGGATCGGTTGAGGCATCAGTCGACCTTCGGCGCCACGCCAGCGTCGTCGCGGCATGCCGAAGTAGCTTCCTGCTTTGTAGACAGGCTTTGGGATGAAGTCACCTTGGCGGACAAACGGTCCAACTTTGGGCAAACGAACCATGAGTCTGGTCAACGCGTTGCGCAGCACCGTGCCGACCGGGTGGGTCATGGACACGAAGCTCTTCATGCGAATGGCTTCGCGAATCATCGCGCCGGCATGTGGAGCACGCTCAGAACCGTAGCTGTCGACGAGGTCTGCGCCAGCATGACCGCGCAATACGGCGTCCAGTTTCCAGGCGAGGTTGTAGGCATCACGAACCCCCGCGTTCATGCCCTGGCCGATGAACTGCGGTGTCATGTGCGCCGCGTCTCCGGCGAGCAGCACACGGGCATCGCGCCACCGCTCGGCCATCAGGGCGTTGAAGGTGTAGACCAGCGTGCGCAGGATCTCGAACTTGTCGACGTCGATGTACTTCGACAGGTAGCGTCGTACCGTGTCCGGGGCGGTCATCTGTTCGCGCGTCTGCCCCGGCATCAGCATGAACTCGAAACGGTGATGGCCATTGGGCTGTACGCAACAGACGGTCGGGCAATCCGGGTCACAGATGAAATTGAAGTAGGGCAGGTGGTGCAGACCGTCGCTCACATCCTTTGCCTTGATGTCAACCACCAGCCAAGGATTCGGAAAGTTCTGTCCGGTCATTCCGATGCCAAGTTGGGTCCGGATCGTGCTCCGCCCGCCGTCAGCACCCACCAGCCATCGGGCTCGAACACACGCTTCACCAGTAACGATTTCGGAACCGGAATTGGCCGATGCACCGCTGTAGTTGGTGCCCTCGTTAGGTGCGTGAAACACGTCGACCCCATGAGCATCCTGGGCAAATCGCGTGACTTCACGTCCCCGTAAGACGGTCACGTTTGGGTACTGATCCAGGCCCTCGGCAAGAGCGGTCTCGAGAAACGGCTGGTAGAAGAAGTTGCTCCATGACCAGTCATGCTCCCGATTCGTGTTCTTGAGCTGGAACAGAACCGATCCGTTGGGCAGCACCATCTGAACAGGTGCGTCCTGCAACATGTCGGCGGCAAGTCGATCTGCCATTCCCAGCGACTGAAAGATGCGCATGCACTCGGCATCCGTGAAGACTGCACGTGCGTTGCCGTAGAACTTGGGTTCGCGTTCAAGCACCAGTACCTGATGGCCGCGCATGCCCAGAGCGTGCGCCAACGTCAATCCTGTGGGGCCGAGGCCGGCTATGACGACGTCGTGGTCGCAGGGGATATTGCTCATGCGGGAAGCCTCACGGTGAACTCTTTGTTTGTCAGTGATGCGAGGCCGCGTCCCATTTGTCCGACCTTTGCACCCAGGGTCAGGTTTTCCGGAAAATGGCCCCAAAGGCTGATGCCTTGGTAGTGGCTCGGTTGCCAGCTCGCCTCTGCTGTTTCGTCGACGACGACCGGATTCCAGCCGAGCTCAATCTCGAAGCCCGAAGGCGTCTCCACGTAGAAGGACAGCTCTTTGTCGTTGGGGTGCTGTCCGATCGCGTTGGCAATCGGTGCCCCCATGGCTCGCAAACGTCGATACGCCTCGGTTACGTCGTCGAGGCTCAGGGCCTGCAGATTCAAATGGTGTATCGCGGTGCGCAGCGGGTTCATGCGCCGGCCTCGCGTTGCAGCAAGCGCTATCGAATGATGGCGACCATTGATGCGCATGAACGTTAGCTCCAGCGTCACTCCGTTGAGCTTGTCCTCTATCGTGTCTGACACCCTCGCATCAAACAGCGTTTGAAAGAAACGCAAAGTTGTCTCTGGTTCCCGCGTCGTCATTGCGAAGTGCCCCAGCCCCATGTTCCCGGTGACGAAGCCGCTGGCCTTCATGTTCAACGCGTTGTTGCCGAGCACGGGTCGGGTGAAGAGTTCGTAGCGAACGCGTTTGGGCCCCACGAATGTCCAGAAGTGCTCAACCCCGCGCGCGCTTGCCTCTTGGCCGCTGACGGCGTGCACTTCGATACGCGTTTCTCGGAGTCGTTCGAGTAGCAATTGCAACGCGGCCTCATCGTGCAGTTGCCAGCCAATCGCGACAACGTTTTCAGCCGGTCCATCGCGCAGAATGATGCGTCTCTGATGGCCGTCGATTCGCAATGCGAGTGCACCGTCGGATGTCATGTCGGTGTGGACACCGAGCCCTTCGCCAGCGAAGCGTTGCCATGCGGCGAGCTTGCGCGACTCTGCGACCACATACCCGAGACTTATGCGACCGAACAGACTGCCGGCCAGGGGATTTGTGGTTGCAGTCATGTGTTGCTCTGTTTCACTTGGCCACCACACAGGAAGGCCGCGACCGTCGCATTGAACTCGTCCGCTCGTTCCCATTGAACCCAATGACCCGTACGACTGAATAGAAACAGGTCGGCCGCCGGTAGTTTTGCCTGTAGAGCAGGTCCGGCTGAGCTCGGGTTGACTCGATCTTCTTGACCCCACAGGATGAGTGTTGGGTGGTCGAAGTTCGCCAGGTGAGGATTCAGCAGAAAGTCCATGCGCTTAAAGGCCTCGGTGTCCTGTGGCATGCGCAGCGGAGGGTTGGCCACGACAGCCGGGTCAGCACTCGACTCGAAGCGCTCACGTAGCATGTCCTCGCTGATGCTGCTCGCGTCAAAGACCAGATCGTTCTTGATGAACTCGCTGAGTTTCTCGTAGGTGGGGCCTTCGCCGGAGTAATAGGTCAGCAATCGAAGCAGACCCGGAGTTGGTTTTCCTTGTGCCATGCCGACGCCACCTGGCCCCATGAGTACGAGTCGGTCAACCTTGTCAGGTTGCTCAAGCGCGAGCCGAAGGGCCACCGCTCCCCCGAGCGAGTTGCCGATCACATGGGCACTTTGGATGTCAAGTGCATCCAACATCGCGCTCATGGTCGATGCAATATCGCCAAATGGGTCCATCGCATTGATGTCCTTGCTTGAGCGGCCATAGCCGGGCATGTCTGGCACCAGCACACGGAAGTGATGAGCCAGAGCATCGACGTTGCGGGAGTAGTTGGACATTCCGGAGGCCCCGGGTCCACCACCGTGCAGCATCAGCACCGGCGGTCCGGAGCCTTGCTCGGTCAGCCACAACTGTCGTGTACCGACGTTGACGAAGCGGGAGGTGGGTTTTGTGTGAACGTCGGACATGAGGCTCTCAGGATGGGAAGTGTGGTTTCGAAAAGATCAAATATGTTCTTCAATGAACAGAAGTGTTCAATAAAGGACATTTTTATGCATCATGGTTTTCCCTATGGATGTTTAAAATCGAGTAACTTGGAAAGTTTTGAACATGTCTGTCGAAGTAGCCCCCATCCAGCCGAACCAAGCTCGCCAACGGATCCGCGCGGCAGCGTTGAAGCTCTTCACCGAGCGCGGTGTCACCAAAGTCAGCGTCAGCGACTTGGCAAATGCCGCCGGAATGGCTCGAGGCACGATCTACAGCCATGTGCCCGATGTCGACAACTTGTTTGGCGACGTGGCGGCTGAACTTGCGCGGGAGATGACGGATTGGGTCGTCGCCGGTTTCGCGGGTGTAGACGATCCTGCGCAGAGGCTTTCGATTGGGGTGCGCCAGTACATTCGCCGAGCGCATGAAGATCCCTTGTGGGGCCGCTTCGTGAGTCGCTTTGGCCTAAGCCCCATGGTGATACAGACAGTGATGGGGAGTGAGCCGCTGAGCGACCTGCAAGCCGGCATTTCGGCGGGTCGCTATTCCATTGCTCACGATCAACTCCTGACCGCGGTCACACTGCTCAGCGGCGGCACGCTCGCGGCGATGCTGCCTGTGATCGACGGTCATGTCACCTGGCGAGAAGCTGGCTCAGACGTCGCGGAACTGTTGCTTGTAGCCCTGGGGGTCGATCGCGATGAAGCCAAGCGACTAGCTCGTTGCGAACTGCCTCCCTTGGGTCGTGCCCCCGTGGAGACTTCAATTCCCACTACTACTAGATCGCTTTTGACACGTCCTCAATGACCTTTTGAGCAGTTGCTGGAAGCCTCTATCAACTGGAGGCGTCAACTTCAACGGCGCACAACCGCGTCCATGAACCGCCTTGGGGTGGTTCGTCATCCGAAAAGCAAACGTCCGAAATCACGCCCCGTCTCAAACTTCTGCGCTTGCATGTGCAAGCGCAGAAAGTTCTTCAATGAAATCAAGTCGCTCCCATAGCGCTGACTTGAAGATTTTCTGGCCTGAAGCTTGCTGAATGAGGGATGTGCGGACAACCGCGCACACAAGTTCAACGCCAACCCTCGGGCGTTGCCCACAAGAGAAGACAAGAACCCCGACTGCGCCGATGTGTTGCTGGACCTGCGATCAATGGGACCGCGCGGGATCGTTCACGTCTCTCGTACACAAGGAGCAAACCAGCATGAAAGCACTCGTATACGCCGGCCCAGGCAAGAAGTCCGTCATGGACGTACCGAAACCGAAGGTTGAGAACGCCACGGACGCGGTGGTCAAGATCCTTCACACCACGATCTGCGGCACAGATCTGCACATACTCAAAGGCGATGTGCCCACCTGTCAGCCAGGGACGGTTCTGGGGCATGAGGGGGTGGGGGTGATTGAGTCCCTGGGTTCTGCCGTGTCGAACTTCAAGGTGGGCGACCACGTGCTGATCTCCTGCATCAGCAGTTGTGGGCGCTGTGAATATTGCCGACGCAGCATGTACTCGCATTGCACGTCTGGCGGCTGGTTGCTGGGGCACACCATCCATGGGACCCAGGCCGAGTACGTTCGCGTACCTCATGCCGACACCAGCATGTACCCGGTGCCTCAAGGCGCCGATGAAGCGTCGTTGGTCATGTTGAGCGACATCCTGCCCACCGGCTTCGAGTGCGGCGTGCTCAACGGCAAGGTGGCACCAGGTGGCACCGTGGCCATTGTGGGTGCTGGTCCGGTTGGGCTGGCTGCCTTGCTGACCGCACAGTTCTATTCGCCGGCACGCATCATCGTGGTGGATCTCGATGATGGCCGCCTGGAAATGGCCAGCCGATTCGGCGCCACTGACGTGGTGAACAGTGGTCGTGAGTCGGCCGCCGAGGCGGTGAAGCGCTTGACGGAGGGTGTGGGCGTGGATACCGCGATCGAGGCGGTGGGCATTCCTGCAACCTTCGGCATTTGCCAGGAGATCGTGGCGCCGGGAGGTGTGATCGCCAACGTGGGCGTGCACGGCAGCAAGGTCGACCTGCATCTCGAAACGCTCTGGATGCAGAACATCTCCATCACCACCCGACTGGTCGACACGCAGACAACATCGATGCTGCTCAAAACCGTGGTGGCCAAGAAGCTCGACCCTTCCGGTCTGATCACCCACCGCTTCACCCTGAACCAGATGATGGAGGCTTACGACACCTTTGCCAGAGCGGCTCAGACCAAGGCGCTCAAGGTGGTGATTTCAGCGGGCTGAGGTCGTTGCGATCATGAGTTGATCGTCCGATAATCGAACGCCGTCCGACCGATTCCGGGTCGGACGGCCCCAGGCGATCTGGCCCGGGGGCAGGCTGCCATGCGCATGCGTGGCAGTGTGGCTCTCGGGCTTTTGTGCTTGGAGCGAATATTGCTTCGAGGGTTGTCCGGCGCTTTGAGCAGCCAGCCTGGGCGAACCGGCAAGAAAACACAAGCGCGACCACGCGCAGGAGACAAGCATGCCCAATGCAGAACAGATGTTCTCGCGGCCCGAGAACGACCGGCGCGTGATGCTGGCCTGGGAACGATTCCAGCAGGATCCATCGGCCGACCCCAGTGGCCTGCGTTCGTTGATCGACGATTCCTGGCGCCGCTGCCAGCTCGCCAGCGTGGATCCGGGGCAGTCGCAGGCGCCCATCACCATTTCGGGCGGCAAGCTCTACCAGTTGCGCGACCAATGTGCAGAGTTGTTGGGCGCCAGCACGCCGGTGATGGCGCAAGCGCGCACCTTTCTTTCCGAGACCGGTACGGTGATGGTGCTGACCGACACCCATGGCACCGTGCTGAGCATGGAGGGTGACCCGCGCACGCTGGGCGCGGCAGAAAGCGTGCACCTGCTCGCTGGCGCCAACTGGAGCGAAAGCGCCTCCGGAACCAACGCGATCGGTACCACGCTGTCGGTTGGGCAACCCGTGCAGATCCACTCGGCCGAACACTATTGCGAGGGCATCAAGCGCTGGTCTTGCTCGGCCACCGTGATCCGGGACTCGCTGGATGGGACTCCACTGGGCTCGATTGATGTCTCTGGGCTCACGGGCTCGTACAGCCGACACACCCTGGCGCTGGTGGTGTCCACCGCTGCGCGCATCGAAAGCCGGCTGGCACAGACGGAGCTGGACCTGCGCTACAGCCTGCTGGAGGCCTGCGTGCACTTGATGAACGATCAGAACAGCGATGGCGTCATCCTGTTTGACCGCCGGGGTCGAGCGATCAAGGCCAACCACCAGGCCGCCGAGATGCTGATCGAACTGGAGCGCGCCAACATTGGTCTGTCCGGTTTGCGCCTGCCCGACATCCGCATCATCGGTGACGACCAGTCGCTGGTGCTGCCCCAGTGGGCGCAGCGCGACCACCTGGAGCCGGTGCTGGTGGAGGGCAAGCAGGTCGGTGCTTTGTTGACGATGCCCAATCGGCAACGGACAAAAAGTGTATTTGTCTCGCTGCCGTCGATGCCGATCGAGGACCTGGACACGTCGTTTGAGCGGGTGGTTGGTGTATCGGCCGCCATCCGAAGCACGGTTTCTCGGGCGCGCCAGTTGGCCAAGTCTAGGGTCCCTGTGCTGCTGACCGGGGAGACCGGTGTCGGCAAGGAGGTTTTCGCGCGCGGTATTCATGAAGCCCATTCGAACCCCGGTGCGCCGTTCGTGGCGCTCAACTGTGGTGGTTTTTCGCGCGAGCTGCTGAGCAGCGAACTGTTCGGCCACGCTGAGGGTTCGTTCACCGGTGCCAAACGAGGCGGCATGATCGGCAAGATCGAAGCCGCCAATGGCGGCACCTTGTTTCTCGACGAAATCGGTGAGATGCCGATGGATCTGCAACCCAACTTCTTGCGTGTGCTGGAGGAAGGCGAGGTGTACCGTCTGGGCGAGAACAAGCCTCGAAAGGTGAGTTTCCGCCTGGTCGCGGCGACCCACCGGGACTTGCGCAAGGAAATCCGAGATGGCAACTTCCGCATGGACCTGTTCTACCGCATCGCGGTGACCAGCATCCATATTCCACCATTGCGTGAACGCCAAGAAGACATTCCACTGCTCTTCCAGCACTACGTCAAACAGCTGTCAAAACAGCATGGGCTGGGCGTGAAGGAGGTGAGACCCGGCGTCATGAATGCCTTGCAAGGGTATGGGTGGCCGGGCAATGTGCGCGAGTTCCGCAACGCGGTCGAGAGCATGTTGCTGACCGCGCCAGGTTCTGTGATCACCGAAGGGGATCTGCCCCCGGAGTTGCTGCACATGGCACACGTGGCATCGCAGCCCTCCGCGATCGATGGCGACTCGCATGCGCGCGATCTGACACGTCTGGAAGCCGCCGAGAGGGAGGCACTGATCGGTGCGATGCGCCAGTGTCTGGGCAACCTGACGGCTGTGGCGCGGCACTTGGGCATTGCCAAGAGCACCGTGTACCTAAAGCTCAAGCGATTCGGACTCGAATCTCTTGTGGACGAACTGCGCGCACAGTCCGCCTTGTCCTGAACATGAAACGATCACGCGCTCAGAACGGCTGATTCTTCATCCCCCAAAAGCCCGGCACAAAGAGGCCCGGCTGTCCAGCGTTTGACCTCCTGCGAGGCAGCGCCAGACAGCTGGGCCTTCGGTTTTTTTCGACTGGAATGTTGCGGCGCATCACGTCCGCCGCAGCACGGTTGTCCGACTTGAAATCGGACGGTTCTGCTTCTGGACGATTCCTGAGATTCGAAAAAAATCTTTTTAAATCAATCACTTAACCATTTCGTTTTTCTTCTCCAGATCTGGCACGGCTCTCGCAATAAGACTTGCGCGAAATTCGACCAGGCCTCTGCGGCCAGCGGTGACGAGGATCGCTAGATCAACACCAGGAGATGACACGACATGGCATTGCAAATCAACATAGATAACGGTGGGACCCTGACCGATATCTGCATATTGGATGACACAGGGGTCCGAAAAACCAAGGTGCTGACCACGCCGTACGACTTGAGCAAGTGCTTCTTTGAAGGCCTGCAAAAAGCGTCCGGCGTGATCTACGGCCAGACGGATGTGAAGCGGCTTCTCGAAGAAGTCGATCTGATCCGTTACTCCACTACGCAGGGCACCAACGCGATCTGCGAGCGCAAGGGGCCTCGCCTGGGTCTGATCATCGACGCCCAGTCGCGTGACCTGCCTGTACGCCTGGCTGAGCACGATCCGGAAGTGTTCGATGTGTTGGTGGGCGACCGTGTGGTGTTCCTGGACTCTGCGACCGTGATGGGCGATACCGCCGAGGTGGACGTGGTGAAGGCGATCAACCACCTCACGGCCACCGGCGCCAACCGGCTGGTGGTCAGCTTTGGTGGTGACGATTTCCTGGCGGTTGAAGACCGTTTCAAAAAGATCGCCCTGCGCAAGTACCCTCGGCACCTGCTGGGGGCCGTCCCCATCCTGTACGGGAGCGACCTGACGGCCGACCAGGATGTCGTGCGGCGCACGTGGACTGCGGTGATCAATTCCTTCCTGCACCCCGCCATGGAGGCCTTCCTGTTCAACGCAGAGGGCCGGCTGCGCGAGTACCGGACCAAGAACCCGCTGCTGATCTTTCGCAACGACGGTGACGCCTCCCGCGTGGCCAAGACGGTGGCGATCAACACCTACAGTTCGGGTCCGCGCGGTGGCATGGAAGGCGTCAAGGCCTTCTCCAGACTGTATGGATTCACCGACAGCGTGTCCATCGATGTGGGCGGCACCACGACCGACATCGGTCAATACCTCAACGGCACGGTGGCCGAGGTGCGGCGCGGTCACGTGGAGGGGATCAGCGTGTCCATTCCCCTGTGCGAAATCATGAGTGCCGGTGCCGGCGGGAGCTCGATCTTCCGCGTTGTGAACAACCACATCACCATCGGGCCGGACAGTGTGGGCGCTGTGCCCGGGCCGGCCTGCTTCGGCCGTGGCGGCAAGGAAGCAACCATCACCGACGCGGGTTTGCTGTGCGGTCTGTTCGATCCGAAGTCCTACTTCGGTGGCGGCATGACGCTGGACGTCGAGCGCGCGACCAATGCCGTGAACACCAACATCGCCGAACCCCTGCGACTGAAGCTGGACGATGCCTTGCTGCAGATGGAGCACGCCTACGAGGAAAAGATTGCCGTGGAGCTGCACCGCTTCACCAAGATTTCCAAAGACACCGTGATGCTGGCCTTTGGTGGTGCAGGACCACTCAACGCCTGCGGTGTGGCCGAAAAAGCGGGCATCGACCAGGTGGCAATTCCGCAGATGGCTGCCGTCTTCAGCGCCTATGGCATTGGCTCCTGTGATGTGTCGCAGCGCTACACCGTGATGCTGGAGCAGCACGACACAGCCAGTCTGAAGGACGCGCTGGATGCGTTGAAAGTGAAAGCCTCGCGCGACATGTACGCCGAGGGCTACGAAGCTGGCAACTACGCCATCGAGGCGCGCCTGGTGGCGGATTTCGGCAACGGCAGGGAAGAGACCCAGACCTTGGACGATGAACCGGTGTTCCCGGCCGCCTTTGACAAGGCGGGCACGGTCGAACTGGAACTCAAAGCCGTCAAGGCCTTGCGCACCGAGGGTGCCAAGAAGGCGAGTTTTATCCGGGGCAAGCCGGCGGTGTCGGTGGGCGTTCGCAACGTGCTGACCCGAAGCATGGGTCGCGTCGATGTGCCGGTCTACCAGCTGGCTCAACTCCAGAAGGGTGACTGGGCGATAGGCCCGGCCATTCTCGAAGAAGACTTTTTTACCTGCCGTGTGCTCGATGGCTGGGCCTTTGTGGTCAGCGATGCCGGCGATGTTTTGCTCAACCGGAAGGGCTGATCCCATGAAAGTTCTGATGACCGAATACCTCCAGATCGACCTGGAGACCGAAAACTGGGAGTGCCGCGTCTGCGGTCACGTGATTGGCTCGGCTCACGAGGCCTACAAGGAAGGCCTGCTGGTGCACAACCGCGATCCGCGCGACATCCACCCGCCCATCATTGACCCGGAAAAGTACCGCTTCACCTTCAGCCCAGACCCCGAATGGGTTCGCATTCTGGAGTTCTGCTGCCCCGGCTGCGGTACCCAGGTCGAAACCGAATACGCCGTCCCGGGCCACCCGCCGCTGCACGACATGCAGCCAGACCTGCCGGCGCTCAAGGCCCAGTGGGCCCGACGCGGTGAGTTGAAGGAAGCCGTGGTCGGTCAGGCAGTGGCCATGGAGTCGGGCCACAAGCACTGACGCGCAGCCAGTGACGGTGTCCGCACCGTCCAGACAAGAAGAACCCGACCGGCTGGGCAAGCCGCAACACAGGCGTGGGTTTAGGCCCACCGCCGGGGTAGCGCTCGCCGGTATTCATACCCATTTGAGGAGATAGCATGAGGCGTGTATCTGTCGATATCGGTGGAACGTTCACCGACTGTTTTGTGGTCTGGGATGGCCAGTACATCGAGGCCAAGGCCCTGACCACCCACCACAACCTGGCGCTCGGCTTCAACGAAGCCCTGGGCAAGGCCTGCAAAGTGCTGAAGGTCGAGCTGGAGGACATCCTGTCCGGCGTGGACTCGGTGCGCTACGCCACCACCCTGGGCACCAATGCCCTGATCGAGCACAAAGGGCCGAAGATCGGCATGCTGGTGACGGCAGGCTTTGAAGCCACGGTGCCGTTGAGCCGGGCTCGCG
Source organism: Hydrogenophaga sp. ZJX-1 (assembly GCF_048590325.1). Lineage (NCBI taxonomy): Bacteria > Pseudomonadati > Pseudomonadota > Betaproteobacteria > Burkholderiales > Comamonadaceae > Hydrogenophaga > Hydrogenophaga sp. ZJX-1. The sequence continues at coordinate 62,956 of NZ_JBMBRA010000002.1, read as the reverse complement.
GCTATGGCGAAGGCCTGGACAACCTGGGCCAGCAGGACATGCCCAACGCCCAGCGCCCGGACCCGCTGGTGATGCCGCACATGATCCGCGGTGTGCGTGAGCGCGTGGATTTTCAGGGCAAGCTGGTTATGCCGCTGGACGAGGAGGACGTGCGCACCCAGATCCGTTCACTGGTGGACAAGGGCGCCGAGATCATCGTGGTGGCGCTCGTCAACGCTGTGGTCAACCCCTTGCACGAGCAGCGCATCGAGGAAATCCTGCTGGAGGAATACCCGTCGCACTTGCTGGGAGCGATTCCGATCATCCTGTCGCACCAGGTGGCGGGTCGCAAGGGCGAATACGTGCGCGCCACCTCGGCCATCGTCGACGGCTACCTGCACTCGACCATGTACCACGCGCTCTCGGCGCTGGAACAGAACCTGCGCGCGCACCGCTACGACAAGCCGATGCTGGTGATCCACAACTCGGGCGGCATGGCGCAGCTCAATTCCACCGACGCACTGCAGACCATCCACTCTGGCCCGGTCTCGGGCATCGGTGCATCCGAACACCTGGCCATGCAGACCGGTCTGGGCAACGTGGTGGCCACCGACATGGGTGGCACCAGCTACGACATCGGCATCGTGGTGGACGGTGGGGTCAAGCACTACGACTTCAACCCGGTGATCGACCGCTGGCTGGTGTCTGTGCCCATGGTGCACCTGGTGACGCTGGGCGCGGGTGGTGGCTCGGTGGCCACCTACGACCGCATGTACAACACCGTCAAATGCGGCCCGGAGTCGGCGGGTTCGGACCCCGGACCGGCCTGCTACGACCGCGGGGGCATGAAGCCGACCGTGACCGATGCCGACCTGTTGCTGGGCTATCTGGATGCCAAGAACTACGCGGGGGGGTCGATCCCGCTGAACCCGCGCCGTGCCAAGGCGGCCATCGAAGACACGTTGTGCGATGACCTGGATTGCGACGTGATCGAGGCAGCGCTGCTGATCCGCGAGAAGGTGGATGACAACATGGCCAACGGGTTGTTCACCGAATTGCGCGCACGTGGCTACGACCCCAAGGACTTCACCATGCTGGCCTACGGCGGCAACGGCCCGCTGCACTGCTGCGGGATCGCACAGAACCTGTCGATCGACAAGATCCTGGCGCCACCCCTGTCCTCGGTGTTCTCCGCGGTGGGCGCTGGCAACATGCACCAGCTGCACATTCACGAGCAGTCGCTCTACATGGTGTTGTACGACTCGAACACACGCCACCTGTTCGATGACTACGACCGTTTCAACAGCATCGTGGCCGAGCTGAAGGAACTGGGCACGCAGGACTTGTTGCGTCAGGGCATGACACGGGAAGAAATCTGCCACAACCTGGAGCTGGACATGCGTTACGGCAACCAGCTGGTGCAGACCACGGCCGTGATTCCCAAACACGACGTGAACGGTCCGGCGGATGTGCTGGCCCTGATCTCGCAGTTCTCCAACGATTACGGCAAGCGCTTCGGCGAGGGCTCGCAGGCGCCGGAAGCGGGCATCCGCATCAACACCATCCGGGTGGCAGCCTTTGTGCGCCACGAGACGGTGCAGTTCGAAGACATCAAGCCCGTGCCACCGGAGAAGCGCAAGACGCCGCCAACCCCCGCCAGCACACGCAAGTGCCACTTCGTGGGTCACAAGGAAGCCTTTGACACCCCCGTCTGGGACCGCGCCGCCATCGAGCCGGGTGTGCAGATCCCGGGGCCGGCCATCGTCGCGTCCGAAGTCACGACCTTCCTGGTGAACCCGGGTTGGAACTTCGTCGCCGCACGCCAGGGGGCGTCCTGGTTCCTGCGCGCCTGAGCGCCCATCGCCCCCCATCGATCAACGTATTTGAAGGACAGAACCATGAGCGATCTGAACCAGCCCATTCGGGGCAAGACACCGAGCGCCGACGAAGTCGCGCTGATCAACAAGTTTCTCAACGACACCACGCTGTTTCTCGGTCCCGACCCCGAGATCATGCAGAACCACGACCTGATGCCCCGCACCGCAGAGGAGGATGCTGCGGTCCGCCAGGTGAACGACGCGCACGTCATCGCCAAGATCCGCGACCGGCTGCAGGCCGGCTGCGATGAAGGCTACGAGATGGTGGAGCAGATGGGTGCCGCGCCGGGCGCCAAATGGGGTGATGTGATCACCGGTGTCTATTCGGCCTCAGGCGATCTGGCCATTGCCAGTGCCGGCGGCGTGCTGATCTTCTCGGCACTGGTGCACCACCCGATCAAGTTCATCATCAAGAATTGGATCAACGACCCCACCGTGGGGGTGCGTGAGGGCGACGGCTTCATCCACAACGACTCGCGCTACGGCAACGTGCACAACACCGACCAGAGCATGATCGTGCCCATCTTCCACGAGGGCAAGCTGGTGTGCTGGGTGGCCTCGACGGTGCACGAAGGCGAGAACGGCGCGATCGAGCCGGGTGGCATGCCCTCCATGGCCGAGAGCCCCAGTGACGAGGGTTTGAAGATGTCCCCCTTCAAGGTGGTGGAGAACTACCAGATCAAGCGCGACGTGCTGACCTTCCTGCAGAACTCGGTGCGTGAGCCCAAGCTGCAATACGAGGACATGAAAGTCAAGCTGTTCGCCTGCCTGCGCATCAAGCAGCGGATTGAAGAGACACTCAACACCGACGGTCCTCAGGCCCTGGTGTCCACCCTGCGCACGACGATGGAGAACGTACGCGCCGAGGTCAAACGCCGCATCAGCGAATGGCCCGACATGACGGTTCGAACCTACATCATCCAGGACTCGACCCTGCGCGAGAACTGTCTGGTGAAGATCAACTGCAAGCTCACCAAAACCGGAGACCGGCTGATCTTCGACTTCCGCGGCTCCAGCCCGGAGTTCACCAACCGCGCAACCAACACCATCGTGGCCGGCCTCAAGGGCATGCTCGCGCAGGTGTTCCTGTGCTATGTGTGGCCGGACCTGCCACGCGGCCAGGCAGCGTTTGCTCCCATCGAGGTGATCACCGATCCGCACTCGATCGTCAACTGCTCCTACGACGCACCCAACTCCCAGAGCCTGATGTCAATCTTCACCGGCTTCACCGCCGGCCAGCACGCGGTGGCGAAGTTCCTGTACAGCTGCCCGGAGAAGTACACCAAGGTCCATGCACCGACCTTCAACATGATCAACACCTTCATCTGGGGTGGGGTCAGCCAGCATGGTGAAACGCTGGGCAACCTGTGTGCCGACCTCAACGGCATGGGTGCGGGCGCCACCGTGGACCGAGACGGAGAGCACGCGCTGGCGCCGATCTTCGCCACCATGGCTGACATCGGCGAGCAGGAGCTCAACGAAGAGGAAGTGCCCTTCCTGCAACTCGTCTCCAAGAAGATGACGCGCGATGCCATCGCCCCGGGCAAATACCGCGGCGGTCAGGGATACACCATGATGGTGGCCACCAAGGACAGCGAGCAGTGGGGCTTCATGACGGTGTGCCAGGGCGCGAAGTTCCCACCCATCCAGGGTCTGTTTGGCGGCTACGCCTGTGGCGCCTATCCGCTGTGCAAGATTGAGGGGGTGGACGTGTACGACGTGCTGCTCAACGAACCGCACAAGTTCAAGCACTCGATCGAAGAGCTCATGAACGAGCGCCCCTTTGAAGGGGCCCGCTACACCACCCACCACATGGGCATGGGCTTCGAGATCTCCAAGCGCGGCGAACTGTTCATGATTTCACAGGGAGCTGGTGCCGGTTACGGTGACCTGCTGGAACGCGATCCCGCGGGTGTGATCAAGGACATCGAAGACGGCCTGATGTCGCCCGGCGTGGCCGAGCGCCTCTACAAAGTCAAGTTCGATCCGGTCACGCTGGCGGTGAACCAAGAGGCCACGCAAGCGGCGCGCGACGCCGAGCGCAAGGCGCGCATCGCGCGCAGCGTCCCCTTCAAGGAGTTCGTCAAGACCTGGAACCAGCCCAAGCCGCCGTCGAACATGCAGTACTTCGGCTGCTGGGGTGACGACGTCGACACGCTCTACGTGGGAAGTCCTGACATCACGCGCAAGGCCAACGAACCCAAGCCCAACTACATGCGACACCCGAAGGATGTCCGCATCGAAGCGCTGGAAGCCCGACTGGCCGCCGCGGGTGTTTTGCAGGACGAGAAGCAATGAGCACGCTGGCTGAGTTGCTGCCGCACTCAGCCGGTGCGGGCGCCGTGCGAGTATGGCTGAAGTCTTCGGCCTACACCCGGCGCCTGCTGCTCGGCTCGGAGCAGGCCGATCCCTGGGAGAACGCGGCTGGCTATCTGGCCTACTTCGTCCAGGCCCATGGCCTTCTGCGGCCCGACGTGGCGGTGGTCGAAGTGGGTGAGCTGATCGATGCCTGGTGTGCTCGCGATGGCGGCCTGGCGGCCCGTCTGGGTAACCGCCGCCGACCAGCGACGGCCTTGCGCAAGTTGCTGGAATCGGAAGCCCCCAAGGCCGTGCTGGCCGAGGTGGTGACGGCCGTGCTGTCGCACCTGCGGGGTCAAACTCCATTGGTGCTGTCCATGCCCTCGCCGCGGGCCTGGCTGTTGCACGCCAACCGAATGGCCGGTGGTACCGACGACGAGATCGACGCGGACACGGTGGAGGACGCGGCCATGTACGTTGCCGACCTCATCCGTTCCGTCTCCGCCTTCCCGGTGGCCGGTTTGCTGTTGGAGGAACAACGGGATGACCGGGCATTGGAGGCCGCGCACATCGACCGCTACCGATCCGTGCTCAATGTCGCGGGGCACTACCGCTGGTCACTGGTCCTTCGGCTGCCATCGGGCGTGCGCTTACCCACCGAGGTCTTCGACGGCTTTGCCGCGGTGATTGGTGACGGGAACGAACGGCCAGGCCACAGCGCCTTCGGGCGTGACGACAGCGCGGCATTTGCCATGGGGACCTCCGTGGGACCGCTTGCACAGGAGCAGTTCCATTTTGTCGAGATCAGCCCGCAGCAGCAGCCAGAAGCCGTGCTGGAACAACTGGCCCACATGCGGGCCTGTGCGGCATGACACCGCTGACCTTGTGTCTGCTGGCCACGCTGGTGGGCGGGCTCTTGTCCGCCGGCGTGGCGCTGCTGACCACCGCTTCCATGAGCCGGAGCACGCTGTCCCGGCTGGTCAGCTACGCGACCGGTGCGCTGCTCGCTGCCGCGTTTTTCAACGTCTTGCCCGAAGCCATCCATGAGTCGGGGAATGCACAAGAGACCACCTCCCTGGTTTTGGCCGGCATCGTCACTTTCTTCCTGCTTGAAAAGCTCGTCATCTGGCGTCACGACCATGGTCAGGCCGCGTCCGATGCGAGCGTGGTTCACGGGCATCACCAAGGCCGTGGGGATGTGGAAGTCGGCCGCGGTGGCCTGCTGATGATGCTGGGCGACACCTTCCACAACTTTGTCGACGGCATCCTGGTGGCCGCCGCTTTCCAGCAGGATGTTTCGCTGGGCCTGGTGACCGCGGTGGCCATCGTGGCCCACGAGATTCCCCAGGAGCTGGGTGATTTTGTCGTTCTGTTGCATGCGGGTTGCAGCCGCCGTCGGGCCATGGCCTTCAACCTGCTGTCCAGCCTGGCCATGACGCTGGGCGCGGGACTGGCCTGGCTGGCCTTGCCGTTGATGGATGGCGCCGTGCCGGTGTGTCTGGCGCTGGCCTGCGCCAGCATGACGTATGTGGCCATGGCGGACCTGATCCCCAGCCTGCACCGCCACCCGAGTCTAGGCGCTACGGTTCAACAGCTTGCGCTCATGGGCGCAGGAATGGCCTCGGTCGCGGGCGCGCACGAGTTGCTCGAACTCGTGGTGGTGCATTGATGCCAACCGAACAGGAACTTCCTTCATGAACAAGACCACTGAAACGACTTCACATGCCCAACAAGGTCCGATTGACCGCATTCCCGTCACCTTGCTGACCGGCTTCCTGGGGGCCGGCAAGACTACCTTGCTCAACCACTGGATGCACCAGCCTGGCATGGCGGGTGTGGCGGTGTTGGTCAATGAATTCGGTGAGGTCGGCATCGATCATCACCTCGTGGATACCGTCAGCGACCAGATGTTGTTGCTGGATTCCGGCTGCCTATGCTGTACCGTTCAGGGCGACCTGGTTGCCGCCCTCCGAAAGCTGTCCGACCGCATGGCCCGCCGCGAGATCGCGCCCATTTCACGTGTGGTGATCGAAACCACGGGACTGGCCGATCCGGTGCCGGTGTTGTACACACTGATGGAGGAGCCCTTTGTTTGTGCCCGGTATCGGTGTGACACCGTTATCGCCGCGGTATCGGCGACACAGGGCTTGCAGCAACTTGATGAACATCCGGAGAGTCAGCGCCAGGTGGTGGCGGCTGATCGGTTGCTGATCACCAAATGTGATCAGGCCTCCTCGATCCAACGGGAACAACTGGAAGCGGCCTTGAAAGCGCTCAATCCGCAGGCCGAACAGGTCATGGTGCGCAACGGTATTGCCGATCTCGCCACGCTGATGGCGTCCGGTGGGGTCTACGGCCGTGCGGACGTGGCGTCGAGCCTGCAGGCCTGGCTGGGTACCGAGATCGCACGGCATGGTCCATCGGGCCTTTTCGCGATGGATGAAAACGCTGTTGACCTGGTCAATGGCGACGGTCACTACCTGCAGACCCGTCGCCGCCGCAGCCACCATTCGACGCGCGTGCGGAGTTTCGTCATCACCTGGGATAGGCCCGTCGCCTGGCTTGGGTTCACTTTGGCGATGGGCAACGTTCTGCGCGCCTATGCCGCCAACCTGCTGCGTGTCAAAGGCCTGATGCGCGTGGCCGGAGACGAGGCGCAACCTCGGGTGGTGCAGTGCGTGCAGGACGTGGCCTATCCCCCGGTGCGTTTGGCTACCTGGCCGCGTGACAGCGCGTTTGACGATGGCCACAGCCGTCTGGTGTTCATCGTCCGAGACCTGGCGCCCGAACAGGAGTCCTCTATCCGGGCTTTGCTCAGCGATTTCAGCAGCAACACGGCGGCACTGCGCGCCAGCGCAACCGACTGGGGATTGCCCACCCGCTGCTGGTTGAGCCAGCGCGTTCCGATCCGATCTGCTACGGACATCGAACACGAAGGCTGGGAGATCCAGGCTCGGCGCTTTCGATTGCATGGTGCTGGCCAGTAGGGCGGCAGGTACCAGAAATGGCTGTGTTGAGAAATGCCCTGCTCGAAGTCCGAGCTATGCAAAATTTGAGAAATGAGGCCCGTATGAGCAAAAAAGCAAATCCCCGTGAAGTCGTTGTCGTCAGCGCCGCCCGCACCGCCATTGGTACCTACGGCGGAAGCCTCAAGGACACGCCCCCCACCGAGCTGGCGGCCCTGGTAGTCAAGGAGACGCTGGCCCGTGCCGGTGTGGACGGCAAGGACGTCGGCCATGTGGTGTTCGGCCACGTGGTCAACACCGAACCCAAGGACATGTACCTCTCCCGCGTCGCCGCGGTCAACGGCGGCTGCGCCGAAGGCACGCCTGCGTTCAACGTCAACCGCCTGTGCGGCTCGGGCCTGCAGGCCATCATCTCGGCCAGCCAGGCGATCCTGCTCGGTGACTGCGACATCGCCATCGGCGGCGGTGCCGAGAACATGAGCCGTGGCCCCTACGCCAGCCTCTCGGCCCGCTGGGGCGCACGCATGGGCGACACCAAGATGGTCGACATGGTCGTTGGTGCGTTGCACGACCCCTTCCACACCATCCACATGGGCGTGACGGCCGAAAACGTGGCCGCGAAATTCGGCATCACGCGCGAGATGCAGGACGCGCTGGCCGTCGAGAGCCACAACCGCGCCCAGCGCGCCACCGAAGCCGGGTACTTCAAGGACCAGATCGTGCCGGTCATGCTCAAGAGCAAGAAGGGTGAGGTGGCCTACGCCACCGACGAGCACTTCCGCCCCAACTGCAAGCTCGAAGACATGGCCAAGCTCAAGCCCGTGTTCGTGAAGGAAAACGGAACCGTGACCGCCGGCAACGCCTCGGGCATCAACGACGCCGCCGCGGCCGTGGTGCTGATGGAAGCCGGTGCCGCCAAGGCGCGTGGCGCGAAGCCGCTGGCGCGCCTGGTCGGCTACGCCCACACCGGCGTGGACCCCAAGATCATGGGCATCGGCCCGGTGTCGGCCTCGCGCCTGGCGCTGCAGAAAACCGGCCTCACCGTCAACGACATGGACGTGATCGAAGCCAACGAAGCCTTCGCCGCACAGGCCTGTGCCGTGACGAAAGAGCTGGGCCTGGATCCGGCCAAGGTCAACCCCAACGGTTCGGGCATTTCGCTCGGCCACCCGATCGGTGCCACCGGCGCGCTGATCACGGTGAAGGCGCTGTACGAGCTGGAGCGCATCAACGGCCGCTACGCCCTTGTCACGATGTGCATAGGTGGAGGTCAGGGCATTGCGGCGATTTTCGAAAGATAGATATTGAACCTCCAACGAATAGCGAAAGCGCGTGGCAATCCCATCTTGGGATGAGATTGCGACTTATGGATGTAGTCATAAATTTCGAACTTGTCACGGTGGTCGATCAGCCGCCGCGAACGCCAATGCTGATCTGCCCTATGGATTCGGCAAACGTCAAGTTCTAGAGTGGACCAGTCGTTAACCCATACCACAACAGGCTCCTATGGGTCGGTACCGCCAGTCCAGGGGGTGTGAAAGCGGTCGGAGGTGCGGCAGTACCTCGTACAGCCGCCAATCGGGCCAGAAGCTGTCCGTCGCACCCATGGCCTGTGCGACCGCTTTCTGTTTTCGCACGCCCAGATGCAACTTGGAACTGACAAGCCCAATGATCCCATCCGAGAAACCTACATCCTTGTGCCGACGAGGTCGTGCATGGCGTCTTCGTCGGATAAGGTGGCAACATGCAGGTGCGGATGTGGCAGTGTGCGTTTTGGGACTTTTTTAGCTCAAAAAGGTCGACCTTTGCAAGCATTGGATCTGCCAGAAATCCATGAAAATGGCGCGTTCCCTTCCTGCCCTCATCCTGTCGACACTGGGAAACCGTGGCGTTTGGCAGACCAGACCACGAGAAGCGCCAACAGCAACAGCACCAGCAAAGCCGGAGAAAAAGCCTCCACACCAAACTGCTCCAACAACATGCCTCCCATCATGCCGCCACCGGCAATGGCTATGTTCCAGGCGGTGACCAGCATGGATTGCGCGACGTCTGCGGCCTCGCCGGCTGACTTGGCAAGCGCAGTTTGGAACAACGTTGCAGTGCCGCCGAACGCCAGTCCCCAGGTGGCAACTGCCGCGTACACCACGGCGGGTGTATCTCCCGCCACGCCCAGTGCCAATGCAGACAAGCCGAACAAGACCGTGCTGGCAAGCGTCAGCGCACGCAGACGACGGTCGATCAGAACGGCAATGATCCAAATTCCTACCAGGGACATAACGCCGAACACCAGCAGCACCAAGTCCGTCCGATCGGCCATGTCTGCTGTCAACAAGAATGGCGCGATGTAGGTGTAGAGGATGTTGTGTGCGAGCACGAAGGCCAACACCACGAACAACACCGGGCGCACACCCGGCACAGTGAGCACGTGCCCCAATGACAGCCGCTTGCCTGTCGCCAGCCCGGCGAAGTCCGGCACCTTGCCGCGCACCCACACCATGAGCAGCAGCGCCAGCAAGCTCATGATGCCGAAGCACACCCGCCAACCCACCAGATTGCCAAGAAAGGTGCCGGCCGGTACGCCGAGCGACAACGCCAATGGCGTGCCGACCATCGCAATGGCGATGGCCCGACCTTTCTGGTGTTCGGGCACCATACGCGCCGCATAACCTGCCAGCAGCGCCCAGAGCAGGCCGGCCGACACACCAGCCAGGAAGCGCGCGACCATCGTCAGCCCATAGCTGGCGGAAAGCGCCGTCACGGTATTGGCAATCGTGAAGCCCGCGATGGCGACGAGCAGCAACGGACGGCGCCGTATGCGCTGTGTGGCGGCAGTCAAAGGGATGGCCGCCAGCAACGAACCCATGGCATAGATCGTGACGGTCTGGCCGACCCAGGCTTCAGAGACCTCCAGGCTTTGCGCCATCTGTGGCAGCAGCCCAGCTGGCAGCGCTTCGGTCAAGATGGTGATGAATGCTGCCATGGCCAGCGCCAGGAGCGATCCAATGGGCATACGGTCTTGATTTCCTGCGGTCATCGCACCGCCTGCAATTCCAATGCGCCGTAGACGGCATCGCGCAGTTCGGAGACAAATCGCCCGGACATGCCTTCGTACAGGGTGTTGGTGAAGGCGACCACGCTCAGGCTCTGTGCTCGATCCACAAACCATGAATGCCCGTAGGCTCCGCCCCAGCGCCACGTACCCGCCGATTCAGGAGAAGCGGCAAGCAGGGGGTCGCGCAGCACCGAGAAGCCCAGGCCAAAACCGAAGCCCGGCGCATTGGGCAACTCCAATCCACCCGTCTGATCCCGCCCCATTTCCTCAATCAGCCTGTTGGACAAGAGCACGCCGCTACCCTGTCGCAGGGCTTCCAGCAGACGCAGAAAGTCCCCGGCCGTGCCCGCCATACCGGCCCCACCCGATGGAAAGGCTTGTGCATTGAAGATGCGGGCCGGACTGTATGCGATACCGACCGCGCCCTCGAAGGGCGAGACAGTCTCGCCTTCGACCAGCCGGTGCGGTTGCCGTGTGTCGTTCACATAGGCAGTGGCTACGCGAAGGGGATCTTGCGCGACAAAGCCGGTATTGGACATGTCCAATGGGCCGGTGACCAGTAGGCGCACCGCATCGGCCAGTGACGTGCCTTGAATACGTTCGATTATTGCGCCCAGCACGTCGATTGCCAGCGAATACGCCCAAGCCGTACCAGGCTCGTACAGCAACGGCACGCCAGCAATGCGGCGCAGGTTCTCATCCAGACTGATGCTGGACGCATCCATCCCGTCCGAAACGCCAGCACGCGCGTATGGACCATCGGCATCGGACTCGAAGAAGCGGTAGCCCAGCCCGGCCGTGTGACTAAGCAACTGCCTTGTGGTGATGTGGGCCGGGCGGCCGTCGGCAAGCTGGGGCTGGAACTCGGGCAACCAGCGCCCGATCCCTTCATCTAGATCGAGTCGACCTTGCGCGACCAGCACCAGCGCAGCAGTGGAGATGATGGGCTTGCTTACGGAGGCCAGCCTGAAGATCGTCTCCAGGGTCATCGGACGCGCGAGCTCTCGATCGGCGAAACCTGTGGCCTGCTGGTGGATCAGTTCGCCCCCGCGAGCCACGAGCACGACGGCGCCAACCAATCGCTGCTCCTCCAGTGCCTGCTGAACAGCGGCAGCGATACCAGCAAATAGATGCTCGGGCGGAACGCTCGGGCGCAGGGGAATTGGGGCATTCGTCACGAAAAAGTCCTCTGGTCAATGAGTGAAGCCGTGACGATAGAAGCCATTCGATTAAAGAAAAAGTGGGCTACAGTTCCTTGATATGCGGACTTTCATGTCCGCAATTGAGGTTCAATATGGACAGCCTGAATGGCTTCGTGGTGTTCGTGCAAGTGGCCGAGACGCGCAGCTTCGTCGGCGCAGGTCGGCTGCTGGGCGTGTCGGCCTCTGCCGTCGGCAAGAGCGTGGCGCGGCTGGAAGAAAAGCTGGGCGTGCGCTTGTTCCACCGCAGCACTCGCAGCGTCACGCTGACGGCCGAGGGAATGTTGTTCCTGGAACGCAGTCGGCGCATCCTGGCCGAGATCGAGGCTGCGGAACTCGAACTGACGCAAGCCAGCGGCGCGCCGCGAGGGCGCCTGCGGGTGAGCCTGCCGCTGGTCAGCTCGCTGGTCCTGCCGGTGCTCGGCGAGTTCATGCGCGAGTATCCCGAGGTTGAATTGAACCTGGACTTCACTGACCGCTTGGTCGATGTGATTGAGGAGGGCTTCGACGTCGTGGTGCGCACAGGAGATCCAACCGACTCCCGACTCACGGCTCGCAAGCTGGGCTCCTTCCAGTCGATGCTGGTCGCCTCGCCTGACTACCTAGCGCGGCGGGGGACGCCCAAAGTGCCTGCCGATCTGCTCAACCACGTCTGTCTGCACTACCGCTTTCCCAATAGCGGCAAACTGGAAACGTGGGAACTGCGACACCACGCTGGTGCGCCTGAGCTGCAACTTCCCACCTCGATGATCTGCAACAACATCGAGACGCGCGTGTGCTTCGCACTACAGGGCCTGGGTATCGCCTACCTGCCGGACTTCTCCGTGCGCGAGTTGCTTGCCGATGGCAGGTTACAGCCGATTCTGAACGACCATGTGGAGCGCACCGGCGTCTTCCACGCGCTTTGGCCGGCAAGCAAGCATCCTTCGCCGAAGGTACGGGCTTTGGTTGATTTCCTCTGTGCGAGGGTCTTCCCGGACCCGAAAACCAAGGCGCCTAGGTTCAGGGGACGGTTCACCCAATAGTTAGACGCGCCACCGCAAACTTCTCAGGAAATCACAACACCGAGAACCTCCTCTTTTTGAGCGGAGCATATAGGCGAATTCACCCGCCTTCAATTGAAAAATGGGCAGGTTCCATGCGCCCATGCCGCGCCGATGCGCGCGCTCATCGGTCCACAACGGCTGTACCGGCGCCTCTGCGATGCTTGCCTCCTTGCGTACGGAATTGCTCCGCGTCCCCGATCCATTCCAAAACCGCAAGCGTTGCATGTGAACTTCTCGTTTGCCAACTGGCAATCGAAAAACCAAACTACGAGGCATGAACACATACCAACATTTCATCAAAAACGAGTGGGTCGAGCCTGACTCTGGTCAGTACTTCGACGCGCTGGATCCTTTCTCTGGAGAAACCTGGGCGAAGCTGCCGCAGGGCAACGCGATTGACGTGGATCGCGCGGCGACCGCTGCGGCTGTGGCCATGGAAGGGCCCTGGAGCAAGATGTCGGCGACGGACCGCGGCATGCTGCTGTACCGGCTCGGTGCTTTGATTGAAAGCAACGCGCAAAAGCTGGCTGAAGTGGAAAGTCGAGACAACGGCAAACTGCTCTCCGAAGTGCTGGGCCAAGTGCGCTACGCTGCCAAGTACTTCTATTACTACGGTGGATTGGCGGACAAGATCCAGGGCGCAGTGATCCCGAACGACAAGCCCAAGGTCTTCAACTACACACGCTACGAGCCGGTCGGCGTGGTGGCCACCATCACGCCATGGAACTCATCGCTGCTGCTGACGGCGTGGAAGGTGGCGCCAGCGCTGTGCGCGGGCAACACGATCGTGGCAAAGCCGTCCGAGCACACCTCGGTGTCGATGTTCGAGCTGGCCAAGCTGTTCGTTGAAGCGGGATTTCCGCCTGGCGTATTCAACGTGATCACCGGTTTCGGTAAGGACGTTGGAGAACCGCTGGTGGCACACCCGGCCGTGAGCGTGGTCGCGTTCACAGGTGGTGACGAAGGCGGTCGGCGCGTGGCCGTGCAGGCGGCTCAGCATTTCAAGCGCTGCACGCTCGAGCTCGGCGGCAAGTCGCCCAACATCGTGTTCGACGATGCCGACCTCACCAACGCCGCGAATGGCGTGGTCACCGGCATCTTCTCCGCAGGTGGTCAGACCTGCATGGCCGGCTCGCGTCTGCTATTGCAGGAAAGCATCCATGACGAGTTCGTTGAGCGACTACTGACAATCTGCAAGGACGCCAAAATCGGAAACCCGGCCGAGCCCGGTGTACAGGTAGGCCCTGTTGCGACGAAGCCGCAATTCGACAAGGTGGTGAGCTATATCGATATCGCCAAGTCCGAAGGTGCGAACTGCGTGCTAGGCGGCAAGACACGATCAGGCAATGGCTACGGCGCCGGGCAATTTGTCGAGCCGACCATCTTCACTGGCGTCAACAACAGCATGCGCATTGCGCAGGAAGAAGTGTTCGGACCGATATTGTCCGTGCTCAAGTTCAAGGACGAGGATGATGCGGTGCGCATCGGCAATGACATCCGATTCGGCTTGGCCGCGGGAGTGTGGACCAAGAGCCTGCATCGCGCAATGTACATGTCCGAGAAGCTGCGTGCCGGCACAGTATGGATCAACAACTACCGCTCCACCAGCTTCACCACTCCCTTCGGCGGCTTCAAGGACAGCGGTTTGGGCAGAGAGGGCGGCGTCGAGGCGGTGAAGGAGTTCCTCGAGGTCAAAAGCGTCTGGGTGTCCACCGATCTGCAGATGCCCGATCCCTTCATCCGTAAATACTGAGCAATACATGAGGCCATCCATGAGCCAGATTTTCCAAGCCGGCAGCGCGTTCGACGTGCTGGTCATCGGTAGCGGCATAGCGGGCCTGTCGTCCGCGGTCGCGGCGGCCGAGGCCGGCGCAAGTGTCGCTGTGCTCGAGCGTTCCTCACCTGAGGAGTTTGGCGGCAATACGCGCTGGACCGAGTCGTACTTGCGCATGAAGAACGAGCACGAAGTCAGCGATGACTTCGAGGAACTGCTGGTCTCCAACGCCGGCAACAACATCGACCCGAACGTCATCGAGGCCACCAGCGCCGCCTACGAAAACTGGCCGGACTACGTGAAGGCGCACGGCATGCCGGACCCGGAGCTCGTGTCTACGCTGTCTTCCTGTGCGGGACCGACTTTGCAGTGGCTGAAGACCTTCGGCATCAGATTCGACGCGCTGCCCACCTACTTCGTCACGGCCGCGGCGCCGCGAATAATGCCCGTGGGCGGCGGTCTGGCGATGATCGAGACCCTGCAGGCACATGCCCGCAAGCGGGGGGTGTCGCTCTTCTTCCATACGACAGTCACATCGCTTTCCCGACGCGACAGCGAAGGCTGGCTCAACGTGGGTGTAGCGACCGGTGACAAGGCGGGCGAGAGCCTGATGCTGAGGGCTCGCTCGGTCGTGATCGCCTCCGGTGGATTCGAAGGAAACCCGGAGATGATGACGCAGTACATCGGCGGCACGGCGCGCTATATCCGACCCGTGGCGCGCGGCGGCTATTACAACAAGGGCGAGGGAATACGCCTTGCGCTGGCGCTGGGTGCGGCACCGGCAGGCGACTTCAGCTCCTTCCATGCCGAACCGCTGGACCCGCGTTCGGCCGCGCCCGAAGCGCTGGTGATGAACTTCCCCTATGGCATCTTGGTGAACAAGAACGGCCGGCGTTTCACTGATGAGGCTCCCGGCCCGGTGGATGTGAACTATGACCATATCTCTCGCGCCATCAAGGACGAGCCAGACGGCATCGCCTGGGTGGTGTTCGATCAACGCATCCATGACGTGCCGAACTGGAAGAAGAGCATCCGCACCGACCAACCGTCCATCCAGGCGGACGACATCGCAAGCCTTGCCCAGGCCTGCGGCATCTCCGTCGAAGGCCTACAGCGCACGATGGACGAATACAACGCTGCGTGCAGTGATGGCGAGTTCGCGCCACTCCGACCCGATGGCCTTGCGACGCGTGGCATCTCGCCAGTGAAGTCAAACTGGGCGCGTCGTATCGATCAGGGCTCATATATGGCCTACCCAATCATCGCTGGCATCTGCTTCACCTATGGCGGCATCAAGACCAACAACTGCGCGCAGGTGGTAGATGCCGACGGCCGTATCGTGCCAGGCCTGTACGCGGCCGGCGAGGCGACGGGCTTGTACTACCAAGTCTATACCGGTGCCACATCGGTACTGCGTGGAGCGGTGTTCGGCAAGATTGCTGGCCAGCACGCAGCGGCGCAACTCTGTTGACTCAACCGATCAAAATGGAGACAAACTCATGAACACGGATTTCCAGAACCATTTCCTCACTCGTCGCAGCATGCTGGCCGTCCTCGGCGCCAACGCCGCCGGTCTGCCCGGCCTGCTGTACGCCCAGCCGACTTGGACTCCGTCAGCGCCCGTTAAGATGGTCGTACCGTACTCCGCTGGCGGTGGCACCGATGTGTTGGCGCGCTTGATTTCCACCCAAATCGGGAACAGCCTGGGCCAAGCCATCGTGATCGACAACAAGCCCGGTGCAAACGGCATCCTCGGCACGAACTATGTGTACGCCGCGCCGGCTGACGGCCACACCCTGTTGTTCGCTGCAGCCGACTTTATCTCTGTGGCGCCGCACGTCTACAGTAAGGTCGTGAAATTCCAGCCGGACGGCTTCGCGCCTGTCGCGCTGATTGCAAAGATGGGTTTCGTTCTCGCATCGAACGTCGACAACGACGCCAAGGACCTTGCCGAAGTGATCGAGCAAGCCAAAGGGAAAGAAGTGACCTACGCGCACTGGGGCCCGGGCAGCACGTCGCAGATGGCGATGGAACTGCTGAGATCCAAGGTGCCTTCCATGAAACTACTGGCGGTTCCCTATGGTGGTGCCGCACCGGTTTTGAACGCAGTGATGGCGGGCGAAGTGCAGTACGGCTTCATCCCCACGCCATTGGCCATCGCCAGCCGGAGCAAGCTGAAGCTCTACGCCCTCGCGTCGCCGCAGCGCTTTGCGGGCATCAAGGATGTTCCGACGCTTGCCGAGAAGGGCTATGTGGTGGATGCGGACACCTGGTTCGGCGTGCTTGCGCCGCCTAAGACGCCGCAGAACGTGATCGAAACACTGCAGGCTCAGGTGGTCAAGGCCGCAGCAGACCCGTCCTTGCACGCCCGCATGGCCGAGAGGGGCTACACCGCCACCAATGTGGCGCCGAAAGACTTCGGCCATTTCATCAAGTCCGAGTACGAACGCTGGGGCACTGTCGTCCGATCTGCCAACATTCGCGTGGAGGACTGATTCGGCACCTCGATAGACTCACAATCGAGCACATGAAGCGGAAAATACCCAGCACCGTCGCGCTGTCAGTGTTTGAGGCTGCGGCTCGGCATGAAAGTTTTGCCCGAGCGGCGGCCGAACTGCACCTCACGGAAAGCGCGGTGAGCCGACAGATAGCAACGCTAGAAGGGTATCTAGGCGTCAAGCTGTTCAGCCGCGAGAAGAAGCAGGTTGCCCTCACCGATGCCGGGCTGCGCTACGCGGTTGCGATACGACCCAACCTGGACGAGGTGGAAGCGCAAACGCTCGCGCTGATGAGCA
This sequence comes from Hydrogenophaga sp. ZJX-1, assembly GCF_048590325.1. Lineage (NCBI taxonomy): Bacteria > Pseudomonadati > Pseudomonadota > Betaproteobacteria > Burkholderiales > Comamonadaceae > Hydrogenophaga > Hydrogenophaga sp. ZJX-1. Next base: position 45,970 of record NZ_JBMBRA010000002.1, on the reverse strand, counting down.
GCAAGAGCGGCGGCGGTGTGCTGGAGCTCGCCGTCATTCCCACTTTCGCTGCCCGGTGGCTGGTGCCACGCCTGCCGGAGTTCCAGCGCAGTTTCCCGCGCATCACCGTCAACATCGCGGAACGGGCCGATCCCCTTACCTTCCGCGGCACGCCGTTCGACATGGCGCTGCACTTCGACCACATCTCCTGGGAAGGGGTGCACAAGATCCACCTGTTCGATGAGGAGGTTGTGCCGGTGCTCAGCCCGCAACATTTCGACGTGAAGGAATTGCAGCAGGCGCGCAACTTCATGCAGGTTCCGTTGCTTGTGAAGCGTTCTCGGCCGGAGGGTTGGCAGCAGTGGTTCGAGCTGGCCGGCTGCAAGGATGCTGCGCCCTTGCCCGCGATACGGTTCGAGCTGTATTCCACGATGATCGAGGCCGCAAAGGCGGGTCTCGGTGTCGGTCTCATACCGCGCTTTTATGTGCATGACGATGTGCAGCGTGGAGCTCTCGCGATGCCGCTGGACCTCGCCATCAAGCACGAGAAACGCTACTGCCTGCTGTATCCCACGCATCGTGTGATCTCACCTGTTGCCGAAACCTTCCGCGACTGGATAGTTGCCCAGGCCCAGGATTTCTTGAATGACAGGGAATCTCATCAGTGAAATACCCGTACACAGAGAATACATAGCATTTACCCCATAAATCCTGCCGGTCCCGACGAACTCCTTGGCGTGCCGCATCTGTCTGACATCAATCGTCGGGAACGGCAGCTAAGGCATTCAAGCAGTCATTTGCACAGGGCATTCGAACCTCCTATCTGGGTCGAAAGTACTGGTTCGCGGCAGTCGCATAGATGTGATGTATCGCAGATCGCGCTTGGCACCGTGATCAGAAATGAACCGACCCGGGCGGTTCAAACGGGATTTTGTTGCAATGAAAAGTTACTGTCTGCTGTGAGGCTCTGGGCCATCGCAGGCATCTCCTGATCAAGTCCATTCGAGGAGATGAAGGGCTGCAACTAGGGCCACAAGATGCGTGGCGATTTCCTCCGCTTTCTGTGGCACCACTCCGACTGGCACGCTGCCACTCGACAGGCCACAGTAGAGCACCTCGACGAAATGGCACATGCCCTCGGGCAGGGCCTCGACCTCCCCTCGGATCGCGTCCGCGATTGAGTTGTATACGCAGAGCTCACCCTCTCTGGCGATGCTTCCCCCACCCAGTTCCGCCTGATACAGCCCCCTGTCTAGTCGATCAATCTGGAGGGTGAGGCACAGGGCGAGGACGGAAATCATATGAGTTCTGTTCCAAGTTGAATGGAGCTCGCCGCTGCAATCAGATGCTGAGTGCAGCGGCGAACGAATGACACAACCTCGAGCACAGTAGCAGGGTCAGCATAAGGCTGATCTGAGTCACTCGGGGTCGGCGGTCTGAACGGCAGGGACAGTCGTCAGCGGTGATTCCGCGATCGACGACGCCAGCGACCGCTTCACCGCCCACACCGTGTACTCGTCGCTGGATGCACAGAGCCATGGGAGGACCGGTTTCGTGCGGGGCAGAGTGGTACTCCTGTTTAGGGTTGTGAGATACCTGCCCGGCACCTACTCCCAAGCTAGGAGCGAACACGCGCTGAGGGAAGGTGTCACACAATCCTCGGGGGAGGAAACTGCGGGGGTGCCACGGGCGAGCCCGAGTTGCGTGAAGACATTGAAGCCTTGAAGTCATCGCGCGACAACTTTGAGAAGCGTGCAAGACAGTTGTTGGATGACGTGACGGTCGTCCAACAGATGAAGAACCTCCGAAACCGCGGTTGGCGAACTGTTCTGGCCGGTGTACATCAAAGTCAAAAGGAGATGCCTTCAACAGCGCAGAAGCAAGAGGGGTCATCAATCGAAAATTCTGAAGCCACTTCATTGTGGTACTCAGCCAGCCACAAGTATTTGGCCTGTATCGATGCCTCTTCACAACGGCTATGAGCCATTTCAACTGTTCGCGCGTGTACAGCAAAAAGGGTGCGGAGGTTCTCTTGATGCCAAGCCCACTTCTGCTTGTCCTTTTGCTCATCATCCAGGGATGCCAGGAATTTCAGTTTTGCTGGCGTCGCACTCCAGTCAATCTCTCCGGCCACGATAGAAAGATAGTCCAGAAATCGAATGTCGATTGTCTTTCCAGCAACCTCGCCGCTGAACCTACGAAAATTGGCGAGTAATGGATCGATGTCTGGAGAGTAGTTTCGGCGACCGCTATTGTTCTCGAGGAAGCTATAGAGTTTATTTGACACTGCAATCACAGGCACACACGCCTTTCCCTCAAGCGAATAGGCGTTCGCCAAGCTCTTGCTCACAAGCGTCGTACCATCGAGGTACCACCAGTCCAGGTCAACCCCGCCTCTCAGAAAAAGAGCATTTTCAATACAGATGAATTGCGCAAGCGCCATCGAATGCAGTTCGCTTCCGAGGGCATCAAACTCTCCAGAAATCGAGACCATTCGAGACACCAAGGGGATATTGACAATCACAGAATCCGAAAATGCCAGAACCGTTTTCCCATAGGCCAAATGAATTTCTTGGTCAGATGGATCACTCGGCTCGTGCTCGAACTCTTTTCGAATCAGCCTGATGTCGTTGAGCAGACCTTCAAGATCTTCTTCGGGGGTGACGGACAGCACCTGGGCGCCGAAGCCGAGGATGTCCAGAAATGCAGTCAGTCCGTATGTGAGCTTCGATTTATCGAACACTTGATCTCCAATTTCACAGCCTATTCAGGCCGACGGGCCACAAATATTTTCATTGTGACGACAAGGGGTTGTTCGCTACTCTGTACACCTGCTACTACTTCGCAGTAGCAGCAATGGAGTGCCGCATCTTGCGGGATGGCGCTTCAAGGCTAACTGAGACACTCGCCGCCGTCAGCCTGAACAGCGGCGACTCCGTCACCGGTCATTTGATTGCAGGCGCCGCAGAGGACCGCAGCACCTCCGATACCGGGTACTCGGCGACCCGCAAACTCGGACCTTATTTGGCCGACCGGTTTCTCATTGTGAACCAAGGAGTACTGCCGCGAAGGTTGTCAAAGAGTGCATTTCCCCGTGCCAAGTGGACGGATGCCATGCTGCGAAGCAAGTGTCAGACTTGGCTTTTGCACATGAGCTGGCATACCGAGCAGTTTGATATTTTGATGGTCAACGTCAAAGACCACACGCAACTTCAATGGGCCAAGAGCTTGATAGCCCAAGGCAAAGTCGGACCACCGGCTGAGATTCTTGAAAAGGGCCAGAACCCATAGACGATTGGAAGGCCTACGGCTTGGGATCGGGCGCAGCCTTCGCATAGTTCGCGGGCACGCGTTCCATGTACTTCTTCAAGAGCCAACCGGTGCGGTACTCCTCGCGCAGCCAGTGGTAATACTCGACCTCCACCCACTTACCTTCTTTGTCGATGGCTCGCACCACTTCATTGGGCATGAGCTTTCCTTCTATGGCCGCTCCGTGCTCGGGTTTTGATCGGACGGTTGCGGGGCGATCACGCACCACGAAACGTTCTTCCTGAGCTATTGCAGAGTGCTCCAAAGCCTTCTCAACCAATCGACCGAGACTTTCGAGCTGCCGCATCTGTTTGGACGCATGCTCGTCGTTTTTGGCTTGCTGTGCTGCCCCTGCGTTCTCTTGGTAATAGAACATTTGCAAGGCCATCCAAATGCCAATGATGGCCAGAAGCAACCCTACCAGGGCCACGGCATCCGATTGCTTGCGGCTCAGTAGCCCCTTTTCAGGAGCCTCCTTGGGCTCACGCAAAGAGCCATCGGGCTCAATGCCCAAGTGGGCCAGTTGCTCCTGCAAGCCCTGTTCGCCCAAGAGCTTGGCGAGAGCTGCTGCCGAGCCCCAATCGATGGTGGGCAGGGCCACCTTGCCGAACTGGTTTTGGAGCTCCTTGAGGGAGCCCACTACGCCCAGCAACTCGGGAGCCACCCTCCACTGCTTATTGATGTGCTCGAAGTCTTTGAGCTGTTTTTTTATGGCACTGCCAAGCGTGATGCCTTCATAAGCACTACGGGTTTGAGCCCGCGCGTCCTCCATCTGCTGGGCCCAAATCTTGGCCACCGAGCCGATGCCCGACAGGCCGGAAATTGCCTCCCTGAACTGATCCCGGATGGCGGTGGCGCCCAGGGCTGCCTCATGCATCTGGCGACGAATGCCCTCTTCGACCATGAATCTCTTGCGAATGTCGGCCAGCGGTTCGAGCATCTTGCGTATGTGCTCATGCTGCTCGCGCGACTCCTGCCCAGCTCTCACGGCTCGCGCCACAGGAGACGTGGTTGCCAGAAGCTCTTTGTACTGCTGACCGACCACGGATGCAGCCGAACGGAATTCAGTGAGCTCTTTGAGCTGCTGCGTAGCCCCAATGCTCTGGGTCATGGCATTACGCCACGAAGCCCTCTCATGCTCCATCCTTGCCATTTCACGTGCGAGGGTGCCACCTGCGGTGGCGGCTTTTAGCTGGTCCAAGGCAAGCCTAGCGGAAGCCCACTCCTTACTGATCATTTGATAGCCCAAACCGTGTCGTAGGCGTATTCAGCAAGCCTCGTGGTCCGTTGTTCAATGTCTGCATCTGTCCATGCGGTGGCAGCTGTGATCTCGGGCTCCAACGTGTAGCCACCTGCTGTGAGCAACGACTTCTTCTTGGTAAAGGGCTTGTCCCCCAAGATCTCTCCATTGAACTTCACCGGCACCACCAGCAGGTTTCCGATGCTGTGCACGGCAACCGATCCACCGGACTGGGACATCATATGCTCGATGGATGCCGTGGAGCGGTCCACGTCCACCGCAGGATTCATCTTCTTGTAGATCTTCCACAGCGTGTATCGGATCACCTCGCGCTGACGCTGGTTCTGATACGAGAGCTGCTTGAATTTCGAGATAAATGTGTCTCGGGACGGCACCTTGCTAACGATCTTTTTCTTGAAGTCCGTGATGCAAATACCCAGGGCATTGGAGTCAGAAGAGTTGGCAATTTCTCGGGCATGTGCCGCATACATCTGCCCCACGCCACCGGACGATGGCAGCACGCTGATGGTCGTGTACATGTAGTGGTAGCGCTCAACCAGCGAGAAGAGTTCGCGCACCTGGCCATCCCTTAAACGTTTGGCCTTGTATAGGCGCAGCACAGTGAGCAGCAGAGGATTTGCGATCTGGATGTTCAGAACGTCTGAGATGCACAGCAGCGAGTCTTCGATGTCGCGTGTGGGCTTACTCCACAGCTCCAGGCCGCCCGGCTCGGTGATACCTCGGTACAAAACTGCGTCAGACCGAAGCTCATCCATCACGTCCTTCACGTTCAAGGCCGTAACTTCATCCTTGATTGCCTTGAAGAGCTGTTTTTCGGTAGTGAAGGAGTACTTCGAGAGCCAGTAGTGGTGCAGGAACGTCTTGATCTGGATGGGCCGATCTGCCTCATCCAACGTGGACTGAATCTCAATCCAGTGGTCCTTCGGGCGATCTATCGCTTTGCCCTTGGAGGGCAGCAGCCGCAAGAAGTGGTTCTTTGCAAGGTCTGCTGCCGTGAGGTCCTTGCCCCGAGTGTTCAGCGTCTCGAAGATCAAGTATGCATCGTCCTGGTTGTCCAGCGTGATCGAAATGACTTTGAGCGCCAGGAGCTTGTTCCGGGCCTGCTCCAACCATTTCTTGCCAGTGGCCTTAGCCTTAGATGGGTCTACTTTGGCAACCGCCGCATCCACACCGTCTTTGATAAAGCCCGCAAGGGTCTGGTAGGCCACACTGATCGCCTTCTCCTCTTCACCGACTTCGATGTCCGTGTCCTCTTTCTCCAAGCTCTGAATCTTTGCTTGCAGGTACGGGTAGGAAGTTTCCGTCCTGAGAACGAACTGAGCCTGGTTGTTGAGGTCACGCGTTTCAATGAGTCGATGCACACCGTTGCCCAAGGCATCTTGCCCAAGCTCCATGAACTTGTCTCGAATGGCACACAGGGCAATGGTGATGGTCGTTAAGCGCTGCTGGCCATCGACCAGGCCATAGGTTGAGCTCGTGAGGTTGTACGTCACGAACGCACCGATGAAATAGTCCTTCTTGACCTCTGCCGTGCTATCGACCCAGAACTCTTCGATGTTCTCTTTGTCCCACGAGAAAGGCCTCTGAAAGCGCGGGATCAAGTAGGTGCCCGACTCCAACACTTGGCGAATATCACGCTCAACGCACTGAATTTTCATCTAACCTCCCTGTGATCTTTTGAAGAATTTTCGTCAACGGCTTCCATTTGAGCTCTTGACCGCAACAAGCACTGCACCATCAACGAATGGCAAGAGCTTCGCAACTTCAAGTCCAAACTTTACTTTTTTTTGAATCCACTCACGTCCGACCGAACGCCAAGTTCATTGACACATCAGCCACTTCAATAAGATAACGCAGATGGAGCTCATGAAGAATCAATGAATTCGAACTGATTGATCGAGAATCACGACACCTTGAACACCAGAGAGCTTTCCCTACTATTGGTTTGATGCAGAACTCATTGTGACCCAGCATTTCACCGTGCTGGCATCGCCCGCCAGTTCGCTCGGGAGGGAAGCGGTCAACGGCTCGGCGCGAAACGCCTCGCCGCGGCCGACAGTCAGCTGCAGCTCAAGTAGCTGCCGTTCGGGAAAGCGGCGGTGATTGCGCCGAGCGGCAGCTTGACAGTGATGCGCGTGAGTATGTCGGCCTTACGCCACCGGCGGCTCACGCTGCATTGCCGACATCGAGGTGTATCGGCGATACGTCGCATACATCATCGAACCGGTGTCTTGGTCCGCGCGGAGGGCTATTCGAGCTGATATTCAAGTGGACCGTCCATGCCGTGAGCTCAGAAGTGTCTCCGTCAAAAGTTTCTGATATTTCAGCCGAGGCTCAACCAAAGCCATATTTGTTGCGTCGTTTTTCAACGCAAACGGCGAGGCATCAACCATCAAGCATGAGGTCTTTAGAGTGAAACGACTTGAGGCGAAAGCTGGGTGGATCTGGGACCCAGCTCGCCGCGCATGAGACAGGCCCGACTGATGCCGGGCCTGTCTAAACGCAATCTCGCTTTAGCGGACTTTCCCAGCCTTCCAGGCGTTGAGAAGCTGCTCATAGGCAATGGTTTCACCTTTGGGCTTTTCGTTGGCCAGTTTTTTCCAAGGCGAGGCTTTGTCGCTCAGGTGCTTGTTGGGATCACCCTTTGGGTTGAGCTTGGGAGCGCAACGCGCCATACCGGCTCGTTCGAGCCTTGCCATTACCTGGTCCATCTCTTCGGCCAGGTTGTCCATGGCTTGTTGTGGCGTCTTCTCTCCCTCCACAGCTACCGCCACGTTTTTCCACCACAACTGGGCCAGTTTGGGGTAGTCGGGCACGTTGGTGCCCGTAGGCGTCCAAGCCACGCGGGCCGGGCTGCGGTAGAACTCCACCAACCCACCCAGCTTGGGCGCCAGATCGGTCATGGCCTTGCTCTGGATGTCCGATTCGCGGATGGGCGTCAGGCCCACGATGGTCTTTTTCAGCGACGTGGTCTTGGCGGTGATGAACTGCGCGTAGAGCCAGGCGGCTGCGGTCTTGTTGGCGTCGTGGCCTTCAAAGAACGTCCAGCTGCCCACGTCCTGGTAGCCGTTCTGCATGCCTTGTTTCCAGTACGGGCCGTTGGGGCCGGGCGCCATGCGCCACTTCGGCGTGCCATCGGCATTGACCACCGGCAGGCCTGGCTTCGTCATGCCGGCGGTGAAGGCGGTGTACCAGAAGATCTGCTGCGCGATCTCACCCTGCGCCGGCACCGGCCCGGCTTCGCCGAAGGTCATGCCAATCGACTCCTTGGGTGCGTACTTCTTCATCCAGTCGATGTATTTGGTCAACGCAAAGACGGCGGCCGGCGAGTTGGTGGCACCCCCTCGCGACACCGAAGCGCCCAGCGGCGTGCAGCCGTCGGCCGAGGCGCGGATGCCCCATTCGTCGACGGGCTTTCCGTTGGGGATGCCGATGTCGGCGGTGCCGGCCATCGACAACCAGGCATCGGTGAAACGCCAACCCAGACCTGGGTCCTTTTTGCCGTAATCCATGTGACCGTAGATGGGCTTGCCGTCGATGGTCTTGACGTCTTCACTGAAGAAGGCGGCGATGTCTTCGTAGGCGCTCCAGTTCAGCGGCACGCCCAGTTCATAGCCGTACTTGGCCTTGAACTTGTCCTTGAGGTCCTTGCGAGCAAAGAGGTCGGCGCGGAACCAGTACAGGTTGGCGAACTGCTGGTCGGGCAACTGGTAGAGCTTGCCATCGGGTGCGGTGGTGAAACTCGTGCCGATGAAGTCCTTGATGTCGAGGCCCGGGTTGGTGAACTCCTTGCCCTTGCCGGCCATGTAGTCGGTCAGGTTCATGATCTTGCCGTAGCGGTAGTGGGTACCGATCAGGTCCGAATCGCTGATCCAGCCGTCGTAGATCGATTTGCCCGACTGCATCGAGGTTTGCAGTTTCTCGACCACGTCGCCTTCCTGGATCAGATCGTGCCGGACCTTGATGCCGGTGATCTCTTCGAAGGCTTTGGCCAGGGTCTTGCTTTCATAGACGTGGGTGTCAATGGTTTCGGACACCACCGAGATTTCGCTCACGCCCTTGCCCTTGAGTTTGGCGGCAGCGTCGATGAACCACTTCATTTCAGCGGCTTGCTGGTCCTTGCTCAGGGTGGAGGGCTGGAACTCGCTGTCGATCCATTTTTTGGCTGCTGCCGCATCGGCCCAGGCCAGGTTGCATCCCAGGGCCGCGATGGCCGCGACGGCCAGTGCGGTATGACGAAATTTCATGTTGTCTCCTCTAGCAATGTGCTTCCCCAGTGTTGACGCTGAACCACCCGGCCCGGGGAAGCAATGGACCGAATTCGATGGAGAGAGAAAACGGTTCCCAGTGGCGCTCAGCCCTTGCGCAGGGCCCAGACCAGCCAGACCATGGACACCACGAACGAGATCCAGATGCTGGGCTCCTGCTCCAGCGACATCCACTCGGTGATCCACCCGGCCATGCCGACAAAGGCGAGGTTGATGTAGGCCGCCCCGAGCAAGCCGATGAACAGGCGGTCGCCCCGCGTGGTGGCCATGGGCAAGAAGCCCTTGCGCATCGTCGTGGGCGACTTGATCTCCCAGAACGTCATGCCCGCGAGCATGAACACGATGCAAGTAAAGAAAACGGCCACGGGCGTGGTCCATGCCATCCACTCGAACATCACACCCTCCCCATGGCAAAACCCTTAGCGATGTAGTGCCGGACGAACCAGATCACGATCGCGCCAGGAACAATCGTCAGCACCCCGGCGGCGGCCAGCGTGGCCCAGTCCATACCGCTCGCGCTGACCGTGCGCGTCATCGTGGCCACGATGGGCTTGGCGTTGACGCTGGTGAGCGTGCGGGCGAGCAGCAGCTCGACCCAGCTGAACATGAAGCAGAAGAAGGCCGCTACGCCCACCCCGGCCTTGATCAGTGGCAGGAAGATGGTGAGGAAGAAGCGCGGGAAGCTGTAGCCGTCGATATAGGCCGTTTCATCGATCTCCCGCGGGATGCCTGACATGAAGCCTTCGAGGATCCACACCGCCAGGGGCACGTTGAACAGCAGGTGCGCCAGCGCCACTGCGATGTGCGTGTCCATCAGTCCCACGGTGGTGTAGAGCTGGAAGAACGGCAACAGGAACACCGCGGGCGGCGTCATGCGGTTGGTCAGCAGCCAGAAGAACACGTGCTTGTCGCCCAGGAAGCTGTAGCGGCTGAAGGCGTATGCCGCCGGCAGCGCCACGGCGATGGCGATCACCATGTTGATCGCTACGTAGATCAGGCTGTTGATGTAGCCTGAGTACCAGCTCTCGTCGGTGAAGATGAGCTTGTAGTTGTCCCAGGTGAAATGCTGTGGCAGCAAGCTGAAGCTGGAAACAATCTCCTCGTTGGTCTTGAAGCTCATGTTGACCATCCAGTAGATGGGCAACAAGGCAAAGATCAGGTAGGCGATCAGAAAGATCGTGCGCTTCTTGAACCGGCGCTCATGCATGATGGCTCTCCTTTTCGGTTTGTCCCAGGCGTTGCATCCAGTTGTAGAGCACGAAGCAGAACAACAGGATGATGAGGAAATAGATCAGGGAAAACGCCGCCGCTGGCCCCAGATCGAACTGGCCCACGGCCTTGGTGGTGAGGTATTGGCTGAGGAAGGTGGTGGTATTTCCAGGCCCTCCGCCGGTGAGCACAAAGGGCTCGGTGTAGATCATGAAAGAGTCCATGAAGCGCAGCAGCACCGCGATCATCAGTACACCGCGCATCTTGGGCAGCTGGATGTAGCGGAACACCGCGAACTTGCTCGCGCCGTCGATGCGCGCGGCCTGGTAGTAGGCGTCGGGAATGCTGCGCAAGCCCGCATAGGCCAGCAGCGCCACCAAAGGTGTCCAGTGCCAGACGTCCATCAGCAAGACGGTCAACCAAGCATGGACCGAATTGCCGGTGTAGCTGTATTCGATCCCCATCTTTTGCAGCGTCGCGCCCATCAGACCGATGTCGGTGCGGGCAAAGATCTGCCATATGGTGCCCACCACGTTCAGGGGAACCAGCAACGACAGTGCCACGAGCACCAAGGTGATCGACGACCTCCAGCCGGTCGCTGGCATGGCCAGGGCCAGCAGTATCCCCAGTGGAAGCTCAACCGCCAGCACCGCTGCAGAAAACCGCAACTGGTTCCAGAGCGCCTCGTGCAGGTCCCCGTCGCGCATCACGGCGGCGAACCACTCGGTGCCGACGAATACGCGCCGCTCGGGCGAGATGATGTCCTGCACCGAGTAGTTCACCACCGTCATCAAAGGCAGGATGGCCGAGAACGCCACACAGATGAACACGGGCAGGATCAGAAACCAGGCTTTCTGATTGACAGGTTTGGTGGTCGTGCTCATGGAATCAGTTCCTCGTTTTTGTAGAAGCAGGTGTTGCTGGTGAGCAGCCTCAGGCCCACCGCGTCACCCACCTGCGGCGGCGATCTGTCGGGCGAGAGGCGCACCTTGAGCGAGACGCCGGCCGCATCGCAGCTCACCAACCAGTAGGTGCCCACGTCCTGCACGCGTCGCACCTGAGCGCTCAGGGTGCCGGCCTCGTGCTGGCCGGTCAGGCCCAGGTACTCGGGGCGAACGCCCAGCACCAGTTCACCGTCCGGCAGCGAGCGCCCGGCACCGGCCTCGAAGAGAACACCCGCTATCGCCAGGCTGTTGCCCTGCACGGTGACCGGTACAAAGTTCATCCCCGGTGAGCCGATGAAGTGCCCCACGAAGGTGTGCGCGGGCCGGTCGAACAAGGCTTCTGGCGTGCCCATCTGCACCACCTTGCCGCGCGTCATCACCACCACCTGGTCGGCGAAGGTCAGCGCCTCGACCTGGTCGTGCGTCACATAGATCAGCGTCAGCTTGAGCTCGTGGTGGATCTGCTTGAGCTTGCGCCGCAGCTGCCACTTCAGGTGCGGGTCGATCACCGTCAGCGGCTCATCGAACAGCACCGCCGCCACGTCGGACCGGACCAGTCCGCGCCCCAGGGAGATCTTCTGCTTCTGGTCGGCCGAGAGGCCGGCCGCCGGCATGTCCAGCTGGTGGCTCATCTCCAGCATCTCGGCGATCTGGCCCACGCGTGCCTGGATCTGAGCGGCCGGTACCTTGCGGTTCTTCAGCGGGAAGGCCAGGTTTTCAGCCACCGACATGGTGTCGTAGATCACCGGGAACTGGAACACCTGCGCGATGTTGCGCTCTTGCGGCGTGGCGCGGGTCAGGTCCTTTCCGTCAAACAGCACCTTGCCATGAGAAGGCACGACCAACCCCGACATGATGTTGAGCATGGTCGTCTTGCCGCAGCCCGAGGGGCCGAGCAGCGCGTAGGCGCCGCCGTCTTCAAATGTCATCTTCAGTGGCAGCAGGGCGTAGTCCGCATCGGCCTTGGGGTCGGGCTTGTAGGAGTGCGCGAGGTCGAGTTCGATCTTGGCCATCAGCGAAGCCCTCCGGTGCGCTCGGGTGCCAGCAGCAGGGCACCTGTCGCGTCAAATACATACACCTGCTGCGGGCTTGCATACAGGTGGATCGGCGCGCCCAGCTCGAAGTTGTGCACACCGGTGAGTTGGGCCACGAGGTCCCCGACCGGCGTGTGCGCGTGCACAAAGGTGTCCGAGCCCGAGATTTCGGCCAGCTCCACCGTGCCGCCGAGCACCAGGTCGCCATCGCGGGCGCGCTCACGCAACGCGCTGGCCCGGATGCCCAGCGTCAACCCATCGCGTGCGACGTCGGGAATGCGCAAGGCGACCCGAGGCCCGCCTGCGATCTGCACCCCACCATCGACCGCGTGAGCCGCCAGCAGATTCATCGGTGGATCGCTGAAAGCGCGGGCCACGCGGATCGAACAGGGCCGGTGAAAGACATCGGCGGTGGGGCCGTATTGCAACAGCTCACCCGCATCCATCACGGCGGTGTAGCCCCCGAAAAGCAAGGCCTCGGCGGGTTCGGTGGTGGCGTACACGACGGTGGCTTCGCCGTTGGAAAAGAGCTGCGACAACTCTTCGCGCAGCTCTTCGCGCAGCTTGTAGTCGAGGTTCACCAGCGGCTCATCGAGCAGCATCAAGGGTGCGCCCTTGACCAGCGCCCGCGCCAACGCGACCCGCTGCTGCTGACCACCCGACAGCTCCGCGGGCAAGCGGTCCAGGAAGACGTCGATGTGGAGCTTCTCTGCCAGTGCTTGCACTTTGGATTCGAGCGCCGCACCGCTCTCGCCGCGCAACTTGAGCGGCGAAGCGATGTTGTGAAACACGTTCATCGACGGGTAGTTGATGAACTGCTGGTAGACCATGGCCACATTGCGCTCGCGCACCGGCACACGCAACACGCTTTTTCCTTCAACCCGGACCTCACCCGAAGTGGGTTGGTCCAGCCCCGCCATGATGCGCATCAGGCTGGTCTTGCCGGACTGTGTGGCGCCCAGCAGCACGGTGACCGTGCCACTCTGGGGGGCCAGATCCATGTCGTACAGCCAGGTCTGCGGCCCCACTTTTTTGCTGATGCCTTCTAGAACAAGTTCCATGTCAACTCCTGCGTGTGGTGGTCAGAAGTCAGTTCGTTGCGGGGTCAGGCAGATCGGACGCCAGCTTCCAGGGGCGCAGTTCGTACACCGTGCCGGGGCGCACCGGGGCCTTGGGGTTGGGGTCGGCCAGGCGGCGCTGGAAGCCGTGGATCGGGGTGGCCACCGGGTCAATCATGATTTCCACCAGGCTGGGGCCGTCGTGGGCGAAGGCCGCATCCAGTGCTTCCGCCAGCTCCTCCGGCCTGCTGACGCGCCGGCCCAGCAGCCCCATGGCGGTGGCTGCGGCGGCAAAGTCCGGCTTGTCGCCAATGGCCAGGTCCACCGATTTGCGCAGGTCTTCAAAGAACAGCTGTTGCCACATCTGCAACCAGCCCAGCGTCCCGTTGTTGATGACGATGTTCACCACCCGCATCTTGTTTTGCGCCAACGTGGCCAGCTCGCCGATGGCGAAGGAATGCCCACCGTCCCCCGCCACGGTGACCACCCGGCCGCCGATCTTCCGCAGGACCGCAGCAGCACCGATGGCAGCCGGTGACGCGTAGCCCAGGCCACCCTGGCCGCGGGCATACAGGAAATGGCGGCCACTTTGCGTGGCGGGGATGTATTGGGCGATCCATCCGGCCGAGAAGCTGGCGTCGCTGATGACCACGTCATTGGCCTTCAGGCGTTGCGCAACCTGGGCCATCACCAATGGTGGCACGATGGGCATTTGCTGGTTCTGCATGTCCTGGTCCAGCGCGATCTGCGTGGCGGCTTTGACCTCCGCAATGCGGGCCAGCCACGCCGCCTGGGGCTTCGCCGTGACCAGCGTGTCGAGTGCCTCCAGCGTCGCCCGGATGTCGCCGCACAAAGCCACGGTCGGCTGGTAGGTGCGTCCGTGTTCGGAGGCGTCAAAGTCGATGCTGATGTTCGCTTGCCCTTCCAGTGGAAGGGTCCAGTTCATGGCCGTGTTCTGGCTGGCCTTGCTGCCGACCCAGATCAGCAAGTCGGCTTCCTTGACCAGCTGGATGGCCGCAGCCGACCCCAGGGGATTCAGCACGCCGGCCGCATAGGGCCGTGTTTCTGGCACCGTGCCTTTGCCGGACAGGCTGGAGACATGCAGGGGCTGCACACGGTCGCAGAAGGCGGTCAGCAAATCAGCGGCGCCGGAACCATGGACACCACCCCCAGCGATCACGGCAGGGCGCTTGGCGCGGCCGATGAGTTCGGCCGCACCCTGAAGGTCGATGTCTTCCGGCCGGTAGCGCATGGACGGTGCGTGGGTGCAGCGCTTGTCCACCAGCACGTCAGTTTCGACCCACGGCGCATCCATGATGTCGTGCGGCACGATGATGACGACCGGCCCAGGGCGGGTGGAGGTGGCGAGGCGGAAGGCCGAGCGCACGATGTCGGGCAAGGCGGTGACGCTGGGCACCATGAACACGGCCTTGGAGATGCTCTGGAAAAACGCCTGCTGATCGAAGCCCTGTGAGGCGACGCCTTTGTGGCGCAGGGTGACCCAGTCCAGGGGAAGTTCGCCCACGATGCAGATCATGGGAATGGAGGCGTTGAATGCCTCGACGATGCCGTCGGTGAGCTTGGTGGCTCCTGGACCGACCGTCACATCACAAACGCCTGGCTTGCCGGTGAGACGGGCATAGGCGTCTGCCGCGTAGGGGGCGCTGCGCTCGTCCCGCACCAGAATGTGCTCGATGTGGGGGGCGAGGCGATCGATGCCCTGATGCAGGGCGGTGGTCTGTCCACCCGGCATGCCGAACACATAGTCCACTTCATATTCCAGCAGCATTTTTGCAATCAGGTCACCGACGTGTTTCATGGAAATTCCAGGTTGAGGTTGAAAGAGAGGTCGGGTGCGTGCCAGCACCCTTCGGAAAGATGGCGCGGGGTCGCCGCTCAGTCGTGGGGCCCGCAAAGACCAGGGAGGGCCTGCGCCAGTTGTTGAAAGGCCTTGAACTTTCTGGCGTAGGCGGCCTGACGTTTCGGGTGGGGTTCGTACACCCGGGTCACGCGAACCATGTGCTTCATGGCTTCTTCCAGGTTCGCGTAGATGCCCATCGCGACCGCCGCACAGATGGCCGTGCCACGGGCGCCCACTTCGTTGCCCTCGGTCACCTCGACAGGCAGACCCAGGATGTCGGCAAACATCTGGCACCACACACCGCTGTTGACGGCCCCGCCGGCCAGGCGGATGGACGACACCTTTGCGCTGTCTGCCCCGGACAGAAGGGCGTCTGTGTCCAGCTTGTGTGAGAAGACGATGCCTTCAAAAATGGCCCGCAGCACATCCGCCCCGTCGTGTTCCGCCTTGAGACCCAGCAGCCCGGCGGGTGCACCGGAAGGGCCTCCGAACAGGAAGGGGAAAAACAGGATGTCGTTCGTGCGGTCCATGACCTGGCACACACGCTCACCACAGACTTCGTAGATGGACTTGCCCAGGCCGGCGGCATGGTTCGCCGCCTCCGGGCCGAGGATCGATTTGCAGTACCACTCAAAGTTGCTGGCAGAGGTGGCGGAGCCTTCAGAAGCCAGAAAGTAGCCGCCCACCGGATACGCCGTCTGCAGCAGTGGCAAGGTGCACAGGCGGGGCGTGGCATGCAGGGTGGAACTGATGCTGAAGGTGCCCGCGATCACGCTGAGTTGGCTCGGGTCACGCACGCCCGAGGCCAACGCTGCGGCGCACACGTCGACCAGGCCGCGGACCACGGGAGTCCCTGGGCGCAGACCCGTGGCCTGAGCGGCCGCCGGGGAGACTTCACCGACGATGTCCGTGCAGGCACCCACGGTGGGCAGTTTGGCTTGCCAGTCAGACAGCCCAAGCTCCTGGTAGAAGTCGTTCGGATAGCTGCCGGTGGCCACATCCAGCAAGCCGGCAATGCCGGCGTCGGTCAGGTCCGTGGAGATGTCGCCGCAGAGCTGTGCCCGCAAATAGTCTTTGCAGAAAAGCACGGCATGACTGGCTGCCACAGCTTCCAGTTCATGGGCCGAAAGCCAGGCCAACAGGGGCGCCGTCTGACCCGTCCACAGCCGCTGTTGAACACGCAGGCCATTGCGATGACCCAGCCCTGTACGGTCCCAACCCGCCAGCAGGTCGCTCACCCGGGAGTCGGTGGACATGATGCCCGGGCGGATGGCTCGGCCTTGCGCATCCACCAGGTACAGACCCGCTCCGTAACCAGAGACCGAAACGGCTGCGATCTGATCGGGGGACACACCGCCAAGATCCAGCAATTCGCGGACCGCCGAACACAGGTCGTCCCACATGGCCTGGGGGTCCCGCTCGGTGTGGCCGGGCGCTGGAAACAGGATGGGGTTGCGCCGCCTGACCGACTCGACTTCGCGACCCTGCAGGTCGAAAAGAACGACCTTGGTCATGGTGTTTCCGGCATCAAGGCCCAGCAGGTATTGCGTCATGTCAGTCTCTTGTGTGGCTTTTGTTGTAATTACATGTTGACGGTTTCTTTGCCGTCGGTGAGCGCAAGATTAGCGCCTGTTATCGGTGGTAACAAGGCGGTTTTGCTGCATTTTTCTAGGTGTTTACACTGACGCTGAATGGATTTGATGGCATAAAATCCATCCTGACATGTAGGTACATGTTGAGTGATTTTTACCATTCATGCACACCTGTAAGGGGAGACATATGCGCAGCCGGGACGTACTTTTGAAGCAGCTGAAGGCCGAGCCTTCCGTGGATGTGCTCATCGTGGGCGGAGGCATCAACGGGGTCGGTCTGCTGCGAGACCTGGCCGCACAAGGGGTGGGTGCCGTTCTGGTGGATCGGGCGGATTTCTGCAGCGGCACCAGTGCCGCGCCTTCACGCCTGATCCATGGCGGGCTGCGCTATCTGGAGACTGGTGAATTTGCGCTGGTTCGTGAATCGGTGGAGGAGCGCAACCGTCTGTTGGGCAACGCGCCGCATCTCGTCGTTCCGATGCCGGTCTGGGTGCCCTTGAGCAGTTGGTTCGACGGTCTTCTGACCGCCCCAGCGCGGTTCTTCGGATGGACGCGTACACCCGGCAGCAAAGGTGCGCTGGTCACCAAGATCGGCCTGGTTTTCTACGACTGGTTCGGACGCCTCATTGGCAATGTCCCGCGGCATCGGCTGGTGAGAGGGGCGCCGATGCGGCAGGCCATGCCGTCCATCGCCAAGAGCGTCAAGTTGGCGGCCGAGTACTTTGACGCTCGCCTCGTTCACCCAGAACGTCTGACGCTGGAGTTGATTGCCGATGCCGAAGAGGACTGCCCAGCCGCCATGGCCTTGCCTTATGTCGCTCTGGAAACGCAGCGGGGCGGCGAGGTGCATCTGCGCGATCAGCTCACCGGGGCGTCCTTTGGTGTTCGCCCGAAGTTGGTGATCAACACCGCAGGTGCCTGGGTGGACGAGGTTGGACAGGGCCTGGGCCAAAACCACAAGCTCATTGGGGGCACCCGTGGGTCGCATCTGGTGCTGCGCCACCTTGCCCTGGCCCGGGAACTGGGGCCGCGGATGATCTATTTTGAAACGGCAGACCACCGCATCTGTCTGGCGTATTGCATCGCCGAAGACCTGGTTTTGCTGGGTACCACAGATATTCGCACCAACGATCCCGACGACAACCGATGTACCCAGGCAGAGATCGACTACCTGTTCAAGGTGTTGAAAGAGATCATGCCGGCCATCGTCGTCGGACGCGAGCACATGGTGTTCACCTATTCCGGCGTGCGTCCGCTGCCCAACGAGGAAGGCGTGGTTGCGGGGGCCATCAGCCGCGATCATTCGATCCGCGAGTGGCCGGCCGAAGAGGGTCGCCCCTATGACGTGATCACGTTGGTTGGGGGGAAATGGACCACCTACAGAGCTTGCGCAGCCCAGATCGCAGACCGCGTTCTCCAGCGCCAGGGGAAATCGCGCGTCAAGGACACGGACGATCTGCCCATCGGCGGGGGGCGGGATTGGCCGACCAGCGACGCCCAGATGCAAGCCCACATCGCATCACTGCAAACCCTGGTCAAGCTGGACACACGGGTGCTGGCCTTGCTGTGCGAGCGCTATGGTGTCGCTTGCGAAGACGTGGCCAGCCTGGTGGCCGAGGATGGCGCCACACCCATCACGGACTTGCCGGATTACTTTTCAGGCGAGATGCGCTACATGGCGCAGCAGCAGCGCATCTGCCACCTGGCCGATGTCGTGCTTCGCAGAACCTTGTTGGCGATCGAAGGGCGCTGCACCCAGCCCGCCTTGCGCATGATGGCTGCCGTGATCGGTGAAGAACTGGGTTGGGATGGCGAGCGCCAGGCGCAAGAGGTGGCTGACACCATGGGGCTTCTGCTGCAGCGCCATGGTGTCAGCGTGCCGTGAGATTAAGATGCCCGCGGCTCCTTTCCTCAATTCGCCGGCATGACAGACCCCACCGACACCGACCTGCCCCCTGGAACGCCCAGCGCTGCTCCACGCACCCCGCTGTGGTCGCATGTCAAGACCTCCATACTGGAAATGATTCGCGAGAAAGGCATCGGCGCCAATGCGCCCCTGCCCTCGGAGAAGGAGCTCTGCGAGCTCTACAAGGTGTCCCGCACGGTGGTCAGGGAAGCCCTCAATCAACTCGTGTATGAGCATGTCATCTACAAACGACAGGGAAAGGGCGCGTTCGTCGCAGGCAAGCGGGAGGAGCAAGACTTTGTCGGCTCTGTCGTGGGCTTCTCCGGCGAACTGATGGACAAACACCGGCGCATCACGCGCCGGGTGCTCGTTCAGCGCATCGCGACACCCAGTGAGCGTGCGCAGAAGCACTTGCGACTGCCTCCGGGTGACGGGCCCGAGTCCAAGGTGGTTGAGGTGTCACGGGTGCAGATGGTGGATGGCATCCCGCGCTTGCTGGTGCACCACAGCATTCCGGCCCGGATGGCACCTGGCCTGGAAAGCGTGCCTCTGCAAACGCGCTCCTTTTACGACGTCCTGCAAAAGCAATATGGCATCCTGTTCCGTCGAGCCGACCGATGGATCGAGGCGGTCATGCCCACCAAAGAAGAAGCCCAACTGCTCGGCATCGCACCCACGTCACCGCTGTTGGCCATTGAGTCGTGTGCGCTTTCCGAAAGGGGAGATGCCATTGAGTACTACTACGCCCTGTTCAGGACAGATCTGGCTTCTCTCCACATCCGGATCGAGTGAACATCTGGGTTCAGCGTAGAGGTTGCGTCTGTACGAGCCCGACGACTCTGCGATGCACGTGCCCCTAAGTGCCAAGAGTGGATGTCCTTCATTTGCGATGAACAAGTGGCGGATATCTTGGATGACCGCTGTACGCGGCAGACGATGAGGTCGCGGTGCACTCACTACCAGCAGCTATCGCTGCACAGCTGCCTTCCCCTGCTCAAAGGCGCTTCAAGGCTGGTCTCGGACAATCCAAATAGACACTGAAACGGTTGCGAATTGTCTGAAACCGGACATCTGACTTGGGATGGTCACCGAGTCCCGAACGACCTCTGCTGTACACAGACGGAGAGATCGCGGTGCATGCACCTTTACCCACAAACGCGGTGATGACGACGACCCCATAGGCCTAGATGCAAACGTTCAGCCGAGGAGCCCGCATGTCGATTGATGAACACAGCAATACAGGCAATCACTGTTGACATCTTGAAAAAGCGCATCTAGTATCAATACATCTGAGCACAACATCGTGCTCAGCCCTCAGCAACATTGCTGACTACATACCGGCTGTAAAAGCCCCTGATTCGCGCTTACGCGCAGTCAGGGGCTTTTTTTTTGTTTTTGGAGTTCGCATGTCGTCGTTCAGTGCCTCTCAAGAGGAACTCGACTTTCCGCTAGTGACGGTGGCGGGAGTTCAGATGAAACCGAAGGTCGGCCGCAAGGCTGAAAACCTCGAAAGCACGCTTCGGTTCATCGAAGCTGCAGCTGACCAAGGTGCACAGCTCATCGTCTTGCCTGAGCTATCAAATTCGGGATATGTGTTCGCGAGCCGCAAAGAGGCCTTCTCGCTTGCCGAAAGCATTCCCGACGGACCGAGTACCCAAGCGTGGCTGGAGATTGCTGCAAGACGCAACGTCACCATCGTTGCTGGTATTTCGGAAAGAGACGGTGAGCGACTCTTCAACTCGGCTGTTGTGGTTGGTCCGAAGGGTCTCTTGGGAACCTACCGCAAGCTGCATCTTTGGGGCGATGAGCATCTCTACTTTGAGGCAGGAGACAAAGGCCTTCCCATCTTTCACACGGAGTTTGGCCGACTGGCCGTTGTGATTTGCTACGACGGATGGTTCCCTGAGGTGTACAGACTCTTGGCCATGCGCGGGGCTGACATCGTTGCGATGCCCACGAACTGGGTGCCGATGTCAGGGCAACCTGAGAACACTCCGGCAATGGCCAACACCCTGGCGATGGCGAATGCCCATTCGAACGCGCTCAACATCGTTTGTGCCAACCGAGTTGGCATCGAAAGAGGTCAAGCTTTTATCGGTCAGAGCCTCATCGTAGGAGCACAGGGTTGGCCCCTGGCAGGTCCAGCCTCTTACGACAAAGAGGAAATCCTCTTCGCAAACATCAACCTGAAGTCGACCCGTCAAGCGCGGAGTCTCAACGTGTTTAACCACGTGTTGAGAGACCGTAGGGACGACATCTATGACCCCATGCTCGGAACCGGCTGGCCACGGCCTCGGCACTGACCAATGGTTCAAGTTTCTTTCCCCAACCGCAACTCTGGAGTATCTCGATGAAGTCCATCTCTAATCTCGTACGTCTTGGTGCAGTGGCTATCGCTTGTGCATTGACCGCTCATGCTTATGCAGCTGACTCGGTGCGCATCGGTGTCGCTGTCGGTCTCTCGGGTGCCAACAGCGTTGTGGCACCCGCTGTGGTGCAATCGTCACAACTCGCTGTCGATGAAATCAACGCAGCTGGCGGCATCATGGGCCGCAAGGTTGAGTTGGAAATCGTGGACGACGGCTCGGGCGCAGTCGGTGCACAGAAGGCCTACGACACCCTGATTTATCAGAAGAAAGTCGACGCCATCATTTCGATGGAAACCAGTGCCGCGCGCAACGCGGCACTGCCCATCGTGACCAAGGGAAAGACCCCGTACATCTACACCTCGTTCTACGAGGGGCGTTCTTGCAACAACTGGATGTACGTCAATGGCTGGGTGCCTGAGCAGCAAGTCGCTCCGGTGGTCGACTACTTTGCCAAAGCCAAGGGAGCCAAGACCTTCTTCCTTGTTGGCAACGACTACTCTTTCGGTCGCGGCATGCTCGACTTCACGAAGAAGTACATCGAGCAAATGGGAGGCAAGGTCATCGGTGAGGAGTACCTTCCGATTGATGGCAGCGACTGGACATCCATTGTCTCCAAGATTCGCTCGGTCAAGCCTGATGCACTCATCAGTGCAACAGCCGGTGGAGCACCCAACGTCTCTCTTGCCAAGCAGCTCAAAGGCGCTGGTCTGACATTGCCCTACGGCAACCTGGCCATTGATGAAGGAACAGCGAAGACCATGGGCGACGTTGCGGACGGCATGTTCATGTCTGCCTCGTACCTGACCAGCATCGACACCCCCGAGAACAAAAAATTCACGGAATCGATGAAGAAGAAGTTCGGTGCAGAGCTCAAGACGCCCAATGAGCTCTCCGTTCCTCAGTACGAAGGCTTCTTCCTTTACAAGGCCGCTGTCGAGAAGGTGGGTTCGACTGACTCGGTCAAGGTGATTAAAGCCCTGGGCGAAGTCTCGTTCACGGGTCCGCGTGGAAAAGTTCAGATGAACAAGAGCCGCCACACGCCGCTGTCGATGCGCATGGGGCAAGTTCAAGCGGATGGTTCCATCAAGATTCTGGACACCTTTGCCAGCGTCGACCCGGGCGCGCAGTGCCCGAACATCAAGTAAGCGGCAACTCAGGAGGGAACTTGAGCGAAAGGGACTGGCCCTTTCGCTCCTTTTTTGGAGAGTGCCATGGTGCTACTACTGGATTCGCTTACCACTGCGTCGATGCTATTCATCGTCACGGTTGGTCTGATGATGGTCTTCGGGGTCATGAAGATTGTCAACTTCGCGCATGGCGCTTTGCTCACGCTCGGGGGCTACGCAAGCTTCGTGGTAACTCAGCTTCAATTGAATCCGTGGTTGTCCTGGCCGCTGGCATTTGTAGCCGGATGCGCCGTCGGGATGCTCGTGGAATGGCTGATTGTCAAACCGCTGTACAAGCGGCCGCTGGATGCAATCCTGGCCACGTGGGGTTTGGGCATCGTCATCGGCCAGTTGGTGGTGATGACGTTTGGAAGAGAAGTCCAGTTTGTCGACTCGCCACTGAAAGGGACGTGGTCGATTCTGGGTGTGGACTACTCCTCGTTTCGAATCCTGCTCATCCCGATTGCGCTCGCGCTGTGCTTTGCTCTAACGGCACTGCTCAATGGAACTCGATTTGGTGTGCGCACACGCGCAGTCATCATGAACGAGAACCTGGCTAGCAGCTTGGGCATTCACTCTGACCGGGTGCGGTTCATCACGTTCAGCCTTGGTGCTGGTCTGGGAACACTGGCTGGCGCACTGATTACCCCGCTGTCCAGCGTGGACCCAAACATGGGACTGCCCTGGTTGGTCAGTGCGTTCATGTTGGTGATGGTGTCGGGCCACTCGATGGTGAGTCTGCTTGTCACCTGCGCTGTCTTTGCGCTGGCACAAGTACTTGTAAGCACATACGCGAACCCTGTTTTAGGGGGGCTGACTATTGCAGTGTTGGCCGCCGTTACTTTACGTATTCGTCCGAAGGGGTTTGCACGTGGCTGACACCATTCATGATTCAAGAACAGAAGCGGTTGAACGCTCTGCAAAGGGCTACAACCGGTTCATCTCGTTGGCCGCTTTTGGCGTGTTGCTTGTCGGGCTCGGTCCATGGGTGTTCGATACCTACTTGCTGAACATCCTCATCAAGGCCTTCTTCTTCGCGGTTGTCGCGGTGACCGTGGATGTGCTGTGGGGTTACACCGGCTACCTCACGTTTGGGCAGTCGGCATTCTTTGGCGTTGGTGCATACGCGGCTGGCCTGGTATTCACCCACGTTGGGTTCAGCGCAACCACTGTGATGCTTGCTCTTGGGGCAACGGTACTGGGTAGTGCCGTGGTTGCCGCTCTTGTTGGGTGGCTCTCGTTTTACCGGGGAGCCTCCCCGTTCTTTGCAACTGTCATTTCGCTCGTTTTACCGATTGTCATGACACAGGTGTTGCTGTCTGGTGGGAACTGGACAGGCTCAAGTTCAGGGCTCACCGGGTACGAGACCTTTGACCTTTCTCTGGAGGCCTGGTACTGGATATCTGGAGCTTTCTTGATGATGACAGGCCTCGTCGGCTGGATATTGGTGCGAAGCGACGCGGGGAGACTCTTGTCTGCCATTCGTGACAACGAGTCAAGGTGTACCTATCTGGGCATCAACACTTCGCTGGTCAAGATTGTGCTGCTGGTAGGTACTGCAGTGATTGCTGGCCTGGCAGGCCTCGGCTATGGCGCATTCAGCGGCGTCGTGGCCCCAGAGCTTGCGGGCTTTGCCCTCGGAACAGAGCTGATTATTTGGGTCGCGCTTGGCGGTCGCGGAACCCTTTGGGGTCCCTTGGTTGGTTCGGTCCTCATCAATGTTGCGACCGCCTACCTGAGTAGCAGCATGCCTTTTGCATGGCAACTCATCCTAGGAACGGCATTCATCCTGGTAATCGTGCTTCTTCCTCAAGGGTTGATTCCGCTTGTGCTCAAGCCCCTGAAGTTCGCTCAGGCGCATTCGCGAGTACCGGTACTCGCTGAGCGCAGTGTGGCATCCGCAAAAGTAGACCAGAATGAACCAGCCATCCGGATGAATCAAGTGGCCAAACATTTTGGTTCTCTGAAGGTCCTGCAAGGTATCGATTTCGAAGCCAAACCTGGAGAGCTGGTGGGACTCATTGGCCCGAACGGAGCAGGCAAGACCACGCTGATGAAGTGCATGAGTGATGGCGCAGAACGTAGTTCTGGGACGGTGCACCTCTGCGGGAACGACATTCGAGACCTCCCCCCAGAAGCCTGTGTTCACTTCGGCCTGGGGCGAAAATTTCAAAATGCAAACATCTTCGAGTCGCTCACAGTAGCTGAGTGCTTGCGAATCGCGGGTACTCGTTTGGAGTGGCCTTCATTGGTCACGCAAGACGGAGTACTGCGACTTCCTCCCTACGCGATGCACGTCGTGAAGACCACGTCTCTGGACGAGAAGCTTTCGACGGTTGCCAGGGACCTTTCCCACGGTCAACAGCAAGCGCTTGAACTGGCAATGGTTCTTGCGCTGGAGCCGAGAGTTGTGCTCCTGGACGAGCCCACCGCCGGCTTGACGAAGACAGAGAGGACACAGATTGGCGAGGTGCTTTCGTCGTTGGCACACCAGTACAAGTTGTGCTGCCTTTTGGTGGAACATGACCTCGACTTTGTGGAGCAGATTGCAACGCGAATCGTAGTTCTTCACCAAGGAACGATTGCGATGCAAGGTAGCTTCCAGGAGGTGGTCAATTCGCCCCTCATTAAAGCCATCTACTCAGGTACTCATCAGGTCGCAAAGGAGGACGCATGAGCGAGCCAGCACTGATGCTTGGTGGTATCACCAGCGGCTATGGGTCATCAGTCGTTCTTCGAGACCTTACCTTGAAGGTCGGAAAGGGTGAAGCTGTTGCACTTCTTGGCAAGAACGGGATGGGCAAGAGCACACTGCTGAAGTCCGTCATGGGTTTTCTGCCAAAGAGCGCAGGTACCGTCAAAGTGGACGGTATCGACATAACTCGAATGCAACCGCACCAGGTCGCTCGTCAGCGTGTTGCCTATGCAGCCCAGGAGCACTCGCTGTTTGCAGACTTGAGTATTCGGGACAACCTTAGGCTTGGCCTGGAACGGGAGTCATTGTTCAGAGAGCGGTTTGACGAAATTGAACCTCTGTTCCCAGTGTTCAGGAGTCGCCTTCAGCAGTACGCTGGTACCTTGTCGGGCGGCGAGCAAAAGATGCTTCTACTTGCTCGTTCATTGATGATGAGGCCGGCTGTAATCCTGCTGGACGAGATAACCGAAGGACTGCAGCCGTCTGTCATCGACCGGCTGGCGAATGCCCTTCTCAAGGAGCGCAGCGAGCGGGGCACCACGATGTTGGTGGTTGAGCAAAACGTGCCTTTTGCTCTCAAGGTTGCAGACCGGTATGTCATTCTCAAGCAGGGTGAGCTGGTGGATGAGGGGCCTGCGAAAGACGCTGCAGCTGAAGAGACTGTGTTCGAGCACTTGAGAGTTTGAACTTTGCGAACGAAGACAAGAACATGTCAACACAACTCCCCGTGTGCCATCTCATCACTACCGGAGGCACGATTGCAATGAAGGTTGACCCGGTGAAGCAGGCTCCCGTGCCAGCTTTGTCGGGCCAGGACCTAGTAGAACAGGTCCCTCTGCTTGCTCAAGTGTGCTGGGTCAGCGTGGTCAATTTGTTCAATGAACCTTCGGTCAACATCGGTGTTGAACATTGGAGCAAGCTACTCGAAGCAGTTGAGGCTTCGTTGGGGCAAGCCGACGTTGCGGGAGTCGTCATATCTCACGGGACAGACACGCTGGAGGAAACAGCTTGGTTTCTTGACTTGACACTGAAGACTGATAAGCCGGTCGTCATCGTGGGAGCACAACGCAACGCTTCGACTTATGACTTCGACGGTCCACGGAACTTGCTGAACGCTGCGCGTGTGTGCGTATCCCCCGAAAGTCGAGGTCTTGGTGTTCTTGTCGCAATGAACAACCAAGTGAACGCTGCTAGGGAAGTTACCAAGAGCCACACCTCGGATGTGGAGTCCTTCAAGTCAGGCGACTTCGGTTTTCTCGGGAGTGTTGATGAGGAATCTGTTCGAATTTCCCGGAAGTCCTTACGTCGGCAGCATATTCCGCTGCTCGGTAGCGAGCTGCCGCGTGTTGAAATCGTTACCATGTTTAGTGGCGCCAGTGGTGACCTTGTTGACGCAGCTGTCGGTTTGGGCGTGCGTGGACTGGTCATACAGGCACTTGGAATTGGCAATGTCAGTGGGAGCATGTACCGAGCGATAGTTTCGGCCGTCGAGAAGGGCGTTGCTGTGGCGGTCTCAACTCGAGTCCAAAATGGGAGAGTCCTTCCTGTCTATGGTTTCGTTGGTGGAGGCGCTACGCTCAAGACAGCGGGCGTGGTCTTCGCGGACAACTTGAGCCCGCAGAAGACGAGGGTATTGCTCATGCTGGCTCTCCAGCACGGCATACAAACTGCTGAATCACTGCAAGAACTTTTTGACAGGTAGTGTGTATATGGCAAGCAGTCAAAGTTCATCAACGGATGAGGGTTGGAGAGTCGGCGTACTCTTCTCCCGTTCAGGCCCGACCGGTGTCACCGAGTCTGAGCATTTTTTTGGTACTGCTCTTGCCATCGAAGAAGTGAACTCTATAGGTGGGGTGCTCGACCGGCCGATAGTCCCGGTGGCATACGACCCAAAGGGTGACACGGCAGAGTACCGAAAGCTTGCAACCAAGCTGATGGTCGAAGACGAAATTAACGTCATCTTTGGTTGCTCTCGCTCTTCCAGTCGAAAGGCCGTTTTGCCGGTGGTGGAGCGGAACAACGCGTTGCTTTGGTACTGCTCCTTCTACGAGGGCTTTGAATACTCGCCAAACATCATCTACACCGGAGCGCTACCCAACCAGAACAGCGTGCAGCTAGCTGCTTATCTGTTGCAGAACAAGAGCACGAAGTTCTTCCTGGTCGGGGCAGATTACATCTATCCGCGTGAGTCGAACCGCATCATGCGGGATGTTGTCGAGCAGCATGGTGGCGAAGTCCTGGATGAGGTGTACCTCCCGCTGGAAGCAACATCACAAGAGCTCAAGGATGTACTGCGCGACATTCAAGCCGTACAGCCTGACGTGGTGTTCTCAACACTGGTCGGGCAGTCTGCAAGGATGTTCTACCAGCTTTACGCTGAGGCTGGTTTGGACCCCAAGCAAATTCCGATTGCCAGTCTCTCGATGGCAGAAGAAGAGATTCGTTTGATTGGGCCGGGTCTCTGCGCCGGACACATTACTTCCGCCACGTACTTTGGTAGCGTGGCAAGTGAAAGCAATCGGCGTTTTCGAGAGCTGTGGCGCAGTCGGTTTGGCGACCGTCCGACGAGCACATGGTCGGAGATGGCTTACTCGCAAGTGCACCTGTTCGCCAGGGCTCTTCAGAAGGCGGGTAGCTTGGACCGAAAGAAGCTGGTCGATGCAGTCAGGTCAATCAGCTTTGACTCCCCAGAGGGGGTCATCACAATTGACGCAGACAACAATCACTGTTCACTGACCCCACGAATCGGAGTCTGCCGTCCAGATGGACAGTTCGATATCGTTTGGCAGGCCTCTGCGCCTGTTAAGCCAGACCCGTACCTTTCCACATTCGGGTTCTCTGAGTTCTGGTTGAGGTGACGAATGAGTTCAAGCCTTCGTCGTCTCTATGAGGACCTGCGCAGCATCAGTGTGGCGATTGTTTACCCTCCGGGCGAGGACCGGGACATTGTGGTTCAACAGTTGCAACGAATCGGCTGCAGGCAAAAAGTTGTTTGGCCCTTTCCTTCAGAGCCACCGACTGGATGCGATGTCATCTTCTTCCACGTCTCTCAGGATTTGGAAGGGAGTTCCTCATGGACAGCAAGCGCCACAACTGCAGCTCTTGTGGCGTTATCTGACTATGAGAGCCCGACCACTCTCAAACTCTTGCTGGATACACGAGCCCATGGCGTCATCACGAAGCCTTTCAGGTCCTCTGGCATCTTGAGCACACTGGTGCTTTCACGGGCTTCGCAGGGGTACCAGGAAAGGTTGCAGGGAAAGATTGAAAAGCTCGAGTCGACCATCAAATCAAGACGCCAACTTGAGAAGGCCATTCGAGTGTTGGTTGAAAATCAGGGTCTCTCTGAGACCAAGGCCTACGAATACATGCGCGAGCGTGCGACGAGCATGCGCGTTACTGTCGCTGAAGTCGCAGGGCTGATTCTCGAAACTCACGAGGCCATGGAAAAGCTGGGGTTTTCTCCTGGACAGAAGGCCAGCAAGAAGCCTTGAGATAAAGCGTCTATCAGTTTGGGACAAGGCTCAACGCACGTTTAGGGCAGCGTTCTGAGAAGAAATGTTTCGCACGACTAATGGACATCTGATGGTCTTCGTTTCTCTAGATAAACTAGAAATTCCGGTCGGAATGACCGCAATGTTTCCGAGATCGTGAGTTCAGTATCTGGAGTTCGCCGACCGCAGCCGCTGCAAAGCCGTACTTGGAGCTCTTGTGGATGGCAGGTAGTTGCTGGTTGGGTTCTGTATGGGGCTGCTTCAGCATGCTCACCGATACTCCCCTGGGCGCCCGTTTCGTGAATCAGAGAGTTTTCGACTTTATTTGACGAAGTTTGCTGGGCAAGGATGTTTTATCCTCGGTAGTTTTCGACTTTGTCTCTGCTGTGCTTCTGGCTCATGCCTTCGCAGACCGCATGAAACCTAGAGCTCAGTTTTCGACTTTAATTGTCAAGAACAGCTTTGGCGGCTTCGCCCGACTATGGGCTTGACCTCTTTGCTTTCGGAGTCCTTGCACATGAAATGGTTGCCCCTCACCACCCTGGCGCTGAGTCTGTCGTTCCCCTTCGCGGCGAACGCCGACTGGGCCAAAGTCGAGGCCGACGCCAAAGGCCAGGCGGTGTACTTCAACGCCTGGGGCGGCAGCGAGGCGACGAACACCTACATCGGCTGGGTGGCGCAGCAGGTCAAAGGCCGCTACGGCGTGGAGCTGCGCCACGTCAAGGTGACGGACGCGACCGAGGTGGTCAAGCGGGTGCAGACCGAAGTGGCCGCCGGGCGCCGCACCGACGGCTCGGTCGACCTGATCTGGGTCAACGGCGAAAACTTCCGCAACCTGAAGCAGGGCGGTCTGCTGTTCGGCCCCTGGGCCGAGTCCTTGCCGAACTGGGGGGCAGTGGACCTGAACAAACCCGTGCGCAGCGACTTCTCGGTGCCCACCGACGGCTATGAAGCACCCTGGGGCGCGGCGCAGCTGACCTTCATCGCCGACCAGGCCAGGACGCCCACGCCGCCGCGCTCGGCGGCCGGGCTGCTGGCGTTTGCAAAGGCCAACCCGGGCCGCGTGAGCTACCCCAAGCTGCCCGACTTTCACGGCACCACCTTCGTCAAGCAGGTGCTGATCGAGCTGGCGCCCGACCGCCAGCTGCTGCAGGCGCCGGTGTCGGCCGCCAGCTTCGCCTCGACCACGGCACCGCTGTGGGCCTATCTGGACCAGCTGCACCCGCAACTCTGGCGCAGCGGCAAAACCTTCCCGGCCAGCGCCGCTGAGATGCACCGCATGCTGGCCGATGGGGAACTCAAGCTCTCGCTGACCTTCAACCCCAACGAAGCGGCCAACCTGATCGCCACGCGCCAGTTGCCGACCACGGCCTACAGCTTCGGCTTCACAGGCGGCACCATCGGCAACGTGCACTTTGTCGCCATCCCGGTCAACGCCAAGGCCCGGGCCGGCGCCCAGGTGGTGGCCAACTTCCTGCTGTCGCCCGAAGCCCAGGCCCGCAAGGCCGACGTGGCGGTCTGGGGCGACCCCAGCGTGCTCGACATGGCCAAGCTGCCCGCCGCCCTGCAGGCCACCATGCGCAAGACCGCGCCCGGCGCACTGGCCGAGGCCGTGCCCACGCTCGCCGAGCCACACGCCAGCTGGGTGGAAGCGCTGGAGGCCGAGTGGCTGAAGCGGTACGGCGCACGCTGATCCGCCGCTTGGCTCCGCAGGGGGCACCGGGTCGCGGGCAGCGACCGTCGTCGGTGTGGCTGGCGGCCTTGCCGGTCGCGCTGATCCTCGGGCCTTTGCTGCCCGGGCTCTACTGGGCGCTCGCGCCCTCGCTGGATGCCGCTGTCTGGCAGGCCCTGTGGGCCGACGCCCAGTGGCCCCAGGCCTTGCAGGCCACCCTGCTGTCGGCCCTGCTGGGGACCGCGCTGGGCGTGGCGATCGCGGCCGCGCTCGCCACCCTGTACTACCCAGGCCGGCGCTGGGCCGACCTGCAGCGGCGCATGCCCTTGTTGCTGTCGGTGCCGCACGCGGCCTTTGCGGTGGGCCTGTTTTTCCTGCTCTCGCCCTCGGGCTGGCTGGCGCGCGCGCTGGCCCAGGCGCTGGGCTGGGCCGAGCCGCCCGCCTGGATCACGGTGCAGGACCCCTATGGTCTGAGCCTGGCGCTGGCGCTGGGCATCAAGGAAAGCTGGTTCCTGTTGTGGGTGCTGGTCGCGGTGCTGGGCGAGCAGCAGGTCCAGCGCCACATGGTGGTGGCCCGCTCGCTGGGCTACAGCCGGGTACAGGCCTGGCGCCGGGTGCTGTGGCCGCAGCTGCTGCCGCGCCTGGGCTGGCCGCTGGCGGCGGTGTGGGCCTACGGCCTGTCGGTGGTGGACATGGCCGTGATCCTGGGGCCGGGCACACCGCCCACGCTGGCCGTGCTGATCTGGCAGTGGCTCACCGACCCCGATGCCGCGATGCAGGCCAAGGGTGGTGCGGCCTCGCTGGTGCTGCTGGGGTTGTTCCTGCTGGGGGCCGGCGCCGCGCGCTGGTTGTGGCGCCACAGCGTGCGCAGCGCGGCCTACCCCTCGGGCCAGCGCCGGCCCGCGCCGCGACCGGCCCGCGTGGGCCTGCACCTGCCCTTGTTGCTGATCGGCTATGCGGTGGTGGCGGTGCTGCTGGTGTGGTCGCTGGCCGACAGCTGGTTTTTCCCGGCGCTGTGGCCCGATGCCTTGTCGCTGCGGACGTGGATGCAGGCCGACTGGACGCCGTTCTGGACCACGCTGTGGCTCGGTGCGGCGGTGGTGCTGCTGTGTTTGCCGGCGGCCCTGGTCTGGCTGGAGTGGGGGCCGCAGCGGTTCAACGCCGTGCTGTATGTGCCGCTGATCATTCCCGCCCTGCCACTGGTGGCGGCGCAGTACGCGGCCTTGTTGCGGCTGGACGTGGACGGCACGGCGCTGGGCCTGGTGTGGAGCCACCTGCTGTGGGTGCTGCCCTACATGGTGCTCACGTTGATCGGCCCTTATCGCGCGTTTGACCGCCGCCTCATGACCACCGCGCGGGCGCTCGGGCACTCACCGCTGAGGGCCTGTCTGAGCGTGAAGTGGCCGATGCTGTTGAAGCCCATGCTGGCCGCACTGGCCGTGGGTTTTGCGGTGAGCGTGGCGCAGTATCTGCCGACCCTGTTTGCGGGCGGCGGGCGGTTTGTGACGGTGACCACCGAGGCCGTGGCCCTGAGCGCTGGCGGCAACCGCCGCGTGCTGGCCGTGCAGGCGCTGCTGCAGATCGTGCTGCCGCTGCTGGGCTTTGGCCTGGCGGCGCTGATTTCACATTGGGCCGGCCGTTGCCGGAAGGGTTTGCGTTGACATGTTTGAAATACGGAACCTCACCATCACCCAGGGCCCGAACGCGCTGATCGCGGGACTGAACCTGCAGGTCGAACCGGGCGACATCGCGACGGTGACCGGGGCTTCGGGTTCGGGCAAGTCCACGCTTCTCAACTGGCTGGTGGGCGATCTGGACCCGGCTTTCGAGGCCAGCGGCGAGCTGTGGCTGGACGGCCGGCGGCGCGACCACCTGCCGGTGGAAGCCCGGGGTGTCGGCATCCTGTTTCAGGACGATCTGCTGTTTCCGCACCTGAGCGTGGGCCAGAACCTGGCCTTCGCCCTGCCCGCCGCGCTCCAGGGCGCCGCCGCGCGCCGCGCGCGGGTGGAACAGACGCTGCGCGAGATCGGTCTCGACGGCTTCCATGACCGCGATCCCGCCACGCTCTCGGGCGGCCAGCGCGCCCGCGTGAGCCTGATGCGCGCCTTGCTGGCCGAGCCCGACGCGCTGCTGCTGGACGAGCCGTTTTCGAGGCTCGATGCCGCGCTGCGCACGCAGTTCCGGGGCTTCGTGTTCGAGCAGATCGCGCGCCAGCGCATCCCCACCCTGCTGGTCACGCACGACCCGGACGACGTGCCGCCCGGCGGGCGGGTGCTGGACATCCACCAGTGGCAGAGTCCACCAGACTGATGCGCGCCATCACGGCGTGAGCACCACCGGCTCCAGCGCGTCGGAAGCGCCGCGGATGCGTCCGATGGCCGCGGTCTGCGGGTAGCACGATGCCTTCAGGGCGCGGATGCAATCAGCGGCCCGGTCGGCCGGCACGCTGGCCAGCAGACCGCCCGCGGTTTGCGGGTCGAACAGCAGCGGGTAGCGCGGGTCTTTCACGAAATCTTCGGCGTTGCGCAGCGCGCGGCGCAGGCGCACGTTGGCCGGCTGCAGCGAACTGACGATGCCTGCCTCGACGCATTCCACGGCGCCGGCGAGCAAAGGCAGGGCACTCAGTTGCAGCTCGGCGTCCACGCCCGAGGGGCGCGTCATTTCCACCAGGTGCCCGAGCAGGCCGAAGCCGGTCAGGTCGGTGCAGGCGGTGGCGCCGTGCTGGCGCAGGATCTGCGCGCCGGCCTGGTTGGACACCACCATCGATTTCA
Source organism: Hydrogenophaga sp. ZJX-1 (assembly GCF_048590325.1). NCBI lineage: Bacteria > Pseudomonadati > Pseudomonadota > Betaproteobacteria > Burkholderiales > Comamonadaceae > Hydrogenophaga > Hydrogenophaga sp. ZJX-1. The sequence goes on along the minus strand of NZ_JBMBRA010000002.1, from coordinate 13,382 downwards.
GCGCGGCGTCGATCCAGCGGCCTTTGGCCGCGTGCCGCGCGTGGGCCGCGAACAGGGTGCCGGTGCCGATGGGTTTGGTGAGCAGCAGCACGTCGCCGGGCAACATGCCGCCCTTGCGCATGACGCCGTCCATCTGCTCGTCGATCAGGCCGTTGATGGCGAAACCAAGCGCCAGTTCGCGGCCTTCGCCGGTGTGCCCGCCGACCAGGCTGCACCCCGCGGCGTTGAGCACCTCGACCGCGCCGGTCATCATCTGCAGCAGCAGGTCTTCCACCTTGGCCTCCAGGCCCGGCGGCACGGTGGCGATGGCCGTGGCGGACTGCGGCTCGGCGCCCATGGCGAAGATGTCGCCCAGCGCGTGGTTGGCCGCAACTTTGCCGAACAGGTAGGGGTCGTCGATGAAGCTGCGGAAGAAGTCCACCGTGTGCACCATGGCCTTGCCCGGCGGCACGCGCACCACGGCGGCGTCGTCGGGCGCGTGCAACCCGATCAGCACGTCGTCGCGCTCGACCGGTTGCAGGCTGCCCAGCGCGCGGGTCAGGATGCTGGCGCCCACCTTGGCACCGCAGCCGCCGCAGCGCATGGCAATCGCCGAGATCGCCTGGCGCGATTCGTCGGCGCTCAGCACCAGGCTGCTGGCGGGCGCCGCGCTGGCCGGGCGGGCATCGGCCATGGCCGGCAGCTCGGTGAACTTGCGCATGAAGCGGCGGTCGATCCAGTCCTTCCAGGTCCAGACCCAGGCGCCGGCAAAGCCCAGGGCGCCGCGCGAGGCCACGGCGCAGCGGTCGCCGGTGGAGATCAGCGCCAGCCAGCGCTGCTGCGGGTTGTAGGCCACCAGGGGCTGGCCACGCAGGCTCAGACGCAGGTTTTTCGCCAGCGGTGGGCCCATGCGCACCGCGAACACACCGGCCTTCTCCAGCGGGCGCGCCTTGAAGGAAGCCACGTCGCCCGCGGCAAAGATCTTCGGGTCGTCCAGCGTCTGCAGTTGTTGATTGACCTGGATGAAACCGTGTTCGTCCAGCGCCAGGCCCGTGCTCTGCAGCCAGGCCGGTCCGCCGGCCTGCGTGACCCACATCGTTTCATCGGCATCGAAGGTGCGGCCGTCCTGTGTGTGCAGGCAGCCGGGGGAAACCTGCGTCACCTCGGCGCGGGTGTGCACCGCCACGTGGCGCTCTTTCAGCACGCGGGCAAAGCGCGCGCGCACCCCGGGGTTGTGCGTCGGCAGGAGGGTGTCGCCCGCCGTGAGCAGAACGAAGCGCAGCAGATCGGGGTTGCGGCCGAGCTTCTGCAGCTCGTTGCGCAGCCGGAACTGCATCGACAGCACCAGCTCCACACCGCCCGCGCCACCGCCCACCACCGCGATCGTGAAGCGGCTGTGCAGCGCGCGCACGCGTTCGAGCAGCTGCAACCAGCGCTGGTTGAAATGGGCGATGGGCTTGACCGGCACGGTGTGCGCCTGCGCGCCCTCGACCTTGCGCACGTTGGGCGTGGAGCCGGTGTTGATGGACAGCAGGTCGTAGGGCACCGAAGGCCGGTCGCGCAGCAACACGCGCTGGTTGGCCCGGTCCAGACCGGTCACTTCACCGTGGATGAAGCGCGCGCCTGCGAACGCCGCCAGGCGGCCCAGGTCGATGTGCACCTCGTCAAAGCTGTAGTGGCCCGAGATGTAGCCGGGCAACATGCCGGAGTAGGGCGTGTCGATGTCGGTGCAGATCAGGGTGATGCGCAGGCCCGGCTCGGGTTGCATGGCGAGCATGCGCAGCACGACCACGTGGCTGTGGCCGCCGCCGACGAGCACGAGGTCGCGCAGGATGGGTTGTTCAGGGGCTTGCATGGGAACCTGTGTGGGGCTGTTCCCATTGATCATAGGTTGGCGCGCAAACGAGCCGCCTGGAGAGGCGGTGCGGCCCGTGGCGGTATCAGACCGGGTGGCGCTTCGCGATCCAGGCGTCAATCGACAGTTGGCCCGGGCCGTGCGCCATCAGGTAGAGCAGCACGGCGGCCCAGGTGCCGTGGGTGGCGTAGGCGTCGGGGTAGACGAAGAGCTGGATCACCAGCGTCATGCCCAGCAGGCCCAGGGCCGAGAGGCGGGTGGCCAGGCCGAGCAGGATGAAGAGGGGCAGGATGTGTTCACCCAGCGCGGCCAGCGTGGCGCCCAGCTCGGGCGGCAGCAGGGGGAGCTGGTATTCCTCCTTGAACAGGAAAACCGCGTTGTCGGACAGGCGGGGCCAGCCCAGCGTGAACTCGCCGCTGACGATGTCGATGGCCAGGCCTTCGATCTTGGTCTGGCCCGATTTCCAGAACACGGCGGCGATGGAGAAACGCGCCACGAAAGCGAGCAGCGTGTTGGGCAGGTGGCCCATCAAGCTGTGCACGCTGTGAAGCAGGGTGGTCAGGCGCGGGAGCGTGCCGCCTGGGGTGGCGCTTTCGGTGGTGGTGAGGGTGTTCATGACGGTCTCCGTGTTGTGGGGCCAGAGGACGGGAGGGTGTTCAATGAGACCGTTCCGCCCCGGTCAACAGTTCGTGACGGATCAGGACGGCCAGGGCCTGTGAAAGATCGAATTCGGGTTCGGCGACATAGGCCGGGTCGAGGGCCTCGCCAAAGGGGGCGTTGTCCAGCAGGCCTTCGACCAGCGCGGCCATGCCAGGCGAGGTCTGCAGGACCATCACGTCCCACCCGCTGCGAAAGACCAGGGCCGATTCGGCCTGCGCCAGATCAACGCCTTCGAGGGCGATGCCGCTGTCTTCCTGGTGCGCAGCCCAGATCGATACGGCCGCGTGCGGCGAGCGCAGCACGTGCAGGCTGGGGGCGACTTGCCAGCGCAGCGTGGGCAGGGCGTCGGTGTCCTGCAGCAGGGTCGAGAGGCTGGTGGCATTGAGGGGCTGCGCGTCGGCGGCGTGCAGGGCCTGCAGGCGTTGCCATTCGAGCCGCGCCACGTCGGCCAGGTAGGGCAGGCCGGCGGCGGGCGGGAACCGCGCGATGAACGAGGGCAGTTCGTGACCGTAGTGGCTGAGCACCCGGGTGCGGGGCGGGTGGGCGCGCACAAAGACCTGGGCCATGGCGCGGAAAAAATCTTCGCCCACCAGCTGCTGCGTGACCGGGAAGCTGTGGGCCAGCGCGTCCACCAGCGAGACCACCAAGTTATTGCGGTGGACGGCCAGGCGCCGCTCGGGGTCGCTGTGGTTCCAGGTGACGAGTCCGTTGGGCACGGCGTGGGCCGGGTCCAGCAGGGCCTGCGCCCAATGCAGCTGCGCGCTCATGCGGTGGCCTCCTGCTCGGGGGCGCAGCGGGTCGTTGTTCGTGGGCAGGGCTTGGCGTGTTTCGCCGCTGCATGGGGGGTGGCCAGCAGACGTTGTTCGGCCGTGCGCGCTTCGCCCAGCAACACTTCGAACGCGGGCACATCGTTGTCGCGTTCGATCAGTGTGGGCATTGGGCCGGTGAGGGCCAGTGCGGTGTCGTACAGCGCCCAGACCGCTTCGGCCACCGGGGAACCGTGGGCGTCGATCAGCAGGCGGTCACCCGCGCTGTCCAGGTCTTCGGCAAAGCCGGCCAGGTGGATTTCGCCGGTGGCGTGGCAGGGCAGCTCGCACAGGCAACGTTGGGGGTCGCGGCCGTGGTTGGTGGCGGACACGTAGACGTTGTTGACGTCGAGCAGCAGGCCGCAGCCGGTGCGCAGGACCACCTCGCGCAGGAAGTCGCCTTCGCTCCAGGTGGAGCTGGCGAACGCCACGTAGGTCGAGGGGTTCTCCAGCAGCAGGCGGCGGCCCAGCCGGGTTTGCACCTGGTCGACGTGGTCGCACACGCGCTGCAGCGTGGGCCCGTTGTAGGGCAGGGGCAGCAGGTCGTTGAAGAACACGCCGCCATGGCTGGACCAGGCCAGGTGTTCGGAAAACACGGCGGGCTGGTAACGATCCACCAGCCGGGCCACGGCGTCCAGGTGGTCGGCATCGAGCGGGTCTTCACCGCCGATGGACAGGCCCACACCGTGCAGGCTCAAGGGGTAGTGCTCGCGAATGCGGGTGAGGTGGTGGTGCAGGGGACCACCGGCTACCAGGTAGTTCTCTGCATGCACTTCAAAGAAACCCAGATCGGGCTGGTGCGCATGGATGTGCAGGAAGTGCTCTGGTTTGAGGCCGAGCCCGGCCCGGTGGGGCAGCGCGAGACTGCCGGGCTGGTGAGGGAGGTAGGGCGCGACCGGCGGCGTGGAGGCGAACGATGATGCAGGGTGGGGGCTCATGGTGGGGTCTCCGGTGTCCGACGATCGCGCCTTCGGGGATCAGGACATTTTTTCCTTGAAGGCGGCGAGCTGGCCAAAGCCGGTGGGCGATGTGGACGATGCGGTCTTCTCGCAGCTGCCCTTGGGCACCAGCGACCAGGCGTTGCCCTGGTGGTCCATCTTGGAGGTGCCCGCGCAGGTGGTGCCGGGGCCGGCAGCGCAGTCGTTCTTGCCCTTGAGCGCGACGCCGAAACATTTCTCTTTGTCGGCCGTCTGGGCGGCGGCCGGGCTGGCAGCCAACGTCAGGGCCGCGCCCATGGCGAAGGCCAGGGCGGTGCCTGAAGCGATGCGGGCGGCGTTGCGGCGGGTGATGGTGTGGTTCATGGTGATCTCCAGATAAAAACGTGTTGGGAAGTGACGGGTGCCGGCCAACGTGAATGGCTTGCAGGGAGGTAGTCGCAGCGCCTGAACGATCCTTACAGCCGTTTCGGAAAAAGTGCGGGAACCAGTATTGAATGGCGTGGGGAAGCCGGTGCGTTCTCGCCTTCGGGCGCAACGACGGTGCCCGCAGGCGTGGCCAGGGCCACCGATGCGGGCGGGTATCTGTAGAGGGAAATCCGCTCAGACCATCTGGAACACGAAGCTGTCGGCGGAGATGTGATCCATGCTCGTGCCTCGTGCCTCGTGCCTCAAACGCAACCTTGGTGTCGGCGATCATGGTGGGCGAGCCGCACAGGTAGATCGCGTGCTCCTACAAGTCGGACAGTGAGCAGGCACCAGTAGAGGTTCACCGGGGCGGGCAGTCGTCGTCGTCCATCAGCGCTTCGAGCATGCGCTTGATGGGGGCGAATCCGGTAGCGGCGGCGACCATCACCAGCGGGCTGCCGTTGCCGGGGGATTGCAGGCGCTGGTCCGTGAAGTACCCGCCTGGAGTGCGGCGCACATGGAAGTCGACGCTGGTGCCGTTGGGCTTGGAGGCCATGGAAAAACGGCGGTGCCGGCCATCATCCAGCTGCACGTTCATGTACTGCCCCGGGTGGTAGTCCAGGGCCCCCCCTCTTCGGGCAGACGCAGGCGCGGGTTGCGACACGCCGTGTTCCAGAGCGCTCACGGCTCCCGCGGTCGCGTTCACGCGTTTGGGGGCCGCACGCAAAGGCTTGCTCGACGCTGATCACTGGTGGGCCAGGGTGTGGCATGCCACGGACTCTTCGGGGCGCAGGCTCATGGGTCGCTCGTCTTCATAGCCCCTCGGGCCTTCGATGGTTGGTACGAGGCATAGTGCAAAAAGGCCGCGTGAACCGGGATCCATGAATTCCAGCAATCAGGGCAAGGTCAGTGCGTAGCCAACCCGTGGCTGAGCGACGCTCGCTTCTGGTGCGAACAGGCACCAGTGTGGCCATAAAAGGCGGGGTCGCCCATGCTCCAGTGGTTGGGCTGTGCTGACTCAAGCCAGCGGGAAAGACGTTGTACCCCGGGGGGCGGGAAACCCCCAATTGATGTATACAGTATACATAAGAGAATCCGCATTCTCGAAGCCGAGAAAACGGACGTATCTTGGTGGCAGAACGGGTTGGGGGGATCTCCGAGAACTCTGCATGGGACGGGTTTCGATGAAAGCGATGGTTCGGGGTGTCGTTTGGCATGCAAATTGCATACTGTATGGCAAATGCACCGTCTTCTACTTTTTGTCAGAGCAACCACAGGAGTACGCAAATGTTTACTTTCTTATTGAAAAACGAGCGGGCAGCCTTGTCCCGTATGGCACGGCTTGCGGGTGTCATCGGCCTTGCTTTGAGTTTGGCGGGTGGCGCGATCGCCCAGTCGGTTGGTGCCCCTGCCAAGGTCCGCTACGAAGAGGTTGTGCGATCAGTCCTGTATCTGCCGATGTATGTCGCGTTGAACCAAGGCTACTTCAAGGATGTTGGCCTGGAGGTCGGCCTCAAGACATCGCAAGGCACCGACAAGGGCATGGCCGCTCTCCTGTCCGGCAGCGCGGACATCGTGCTTATCGGCCCGGAAGCCTCCATCTACGTAGCCAACAGCGATTCGCCTGTCAAACCGAAGATATTTTCCGGTCTGACCGCGACGGACGGATTTTTTCTGATGTCACGCGAGAAGCCCGCCGCCGCATTTGAGTGGAACCAGCTCAAGGGCAAGAAAGTGATGGCATTCCGACCCGGCTCGAATCCCGACATATTTCTTGAGACCGCCATGCGAAAGAAGGGCGTGGATCCCAAGAAGGACCTGAAGCTCATGAACAACATCGGGCCAGCGGCACGTACAGGAGCTTGGATGGCAGGGCAGTCGGACTACGCGATTTTCTTGGAGCCAGAGGCAACGATGCTTGAAAAGAGTGGCAAGGGATACATCGTGGCGTCAATCGGCCGTGTCGTCGGCCCGGTCGACTACACGGTCTTCACGGCTACAGACGCCTATCTGAGCCGCAACCCGGGGGTGGCCAGCGCTTGGGTTGAGGCAATTGTTCGAGCCCAGAAGCACGTGGCCACCGCACCGGTTGCGGACCTTGCGAAGCAAGCCGCGGCGTTCTTCCCGGGGATGGAGGCGGGGGAGCTGATGACGGCCATTGAACGCTACCGCGCCATTGGCTTGTGGAAAACGAACCCGACGGTGGAGCGGTCCGCCATGGAAACGCTGCAGGACATGCTGGTTGCGACTGGGATGCTCGGCGCCGACAAGCGCGTCAAGTATGAACAGCTTGTCGTGACCGACTTCACTTCGAAGGCACAACGATGAACGCGGTTGTCGAACGCTTCATACCAATGGCTGCGACCAAGACACCGAGCATCGAAGTGCGCGACGTCGCACTTCGATACTTCACTCCTGAGGGAGAAACGCAAGCATTGGACCGCATCAATCTGACGGTGGGCGCTGGCGAGTTCGTCAGCCTGATCGGGCAGTCGGGCTGTGGAAAGAGTACCTTGCTGTCTCTGATGGCTGGCATCCTTGAACCCTCGAGTGGAGAGGTGTTCGTTCGAGGTGAACGCGTCAAGGGTCCGTCGCAACGGGTCGGCTACATGTTGCAGCAGGACTATCTTTTCGAGTGGAGAACGATTCTCGACAACGCAATGCTGGGTGCTGAAATCCAGGGGCGCGATCTCAAGCAATCGCGTGAGCGCGCTGCGCACTTGCTCCATAAGTGCGGCATGGGAGACTTCCTGAACCACTATCCGCGCCAGCTCTCGGGGGGAATGCGCCAGCGTGTTGCTCTGGCTCGCACGCTCGTGACCGAGCCTGAAGTTGTTCTGCTGGATGAACCCTTCTCGGCCCTGGACTCGCAGACGAGACTGGCGATCGCAGACGAAGTGGTTGAAGTACTGAGAGAGGAGGGCAAATCGGTTGTGCTCGTAACGCACGACATCGCCGAGGCAATTGCCATGACCGATCGTGTGGTGGTTCTCTCGCGCCGCCCGGGGCGCATCAAGTCCGAGCATCGCATGCTGTTTCCCAGCTGCAGCAATGGAAGACCGAGTCCATTTGAAGTGCGCTCGTTGCCCGAGTTCAACACCTATTTCAGTTCGCTGTGGGACGAGTTGGACGTCCACGTAGAAGGATAAAGATCATGACCCTGTCTGCAAACGTACCTTGGGCGCCTGCTGCGCCGAAAAGAACGACCCTCCAGGAACCCAGCGTCGAATACCGCGCCTGGCGCGCTCGCGAGCATCGCCGCCGCTACTACATCATGGCCTCGCGCCTGGCCCTTCTCGGCGCGTTCATGCTGCTGTGGGAGTTCCTGGCCAAGTCGCACATCGTGAATCCGATGCTGACGAGCTACCCCAGTGCTCTGTGGCCAACGTTCGTGGATCTGCTGCACAACGGGGACCTCGTCGGCCACACATGGACCACATTCAAGGCAACGCTGGTGGGCTTCGTGCTCAGCATGCTGATAGGCATTGGCGTGGCCGCGGGACTGTGGTGGTCGGGGTTTGCCTACAAGGTGCTCGATCCTTTCCTGGTGATCGCTAACGCGATGCCCAAGATAGCGTTCGTCCCCATCTTCTATATCTGGCTGGGTTCAGAGTACTCGGTGTATGGCATGGCCGTCGCAATTGCCGTCTTCGTCACCATCATGGTGATCTATGACGGCTTTCAGAGTATTGATCCGAACAAGATCAAGCTGGCTCGAACGCTAGGAGCCAGTCGCGGTCAGGTCCTGCGCATGGTGGTGCTTCCCGGCAGCGTACCGACGCTGATTGCCGCCCTCAAAATGAACATCGGCCTGGCACTGGTGGGTGTGATCGTCGGCGAGTTCCAGTCGGCCAGTTCGGGCCTGGGCTTTCTGATTGTCAACGGTAGCCAGATATTCAAGCTCAATGTGGTGATGACGGCGATCGTTGTACTGGCCCTTCTTTCAGGTCTCATGTACTTGGCTATCGCACGCCTGGAAGCCGCTCTTTCCAAACGCTACAGCTGACAAGAGGACAAGCATGCAATTTCCACAATGGGTTGTTGATCGCGTGGTGGCACGACAGGGCTGCCTGCACCCATACGCCACTCTGGCACCTAGCCGCACTGCCTTTGTCATCATCGACTTGCAGAACTACTACACCCAGCCAGGGTACTTGGGCGAATGCGCGCAGGCCCCTTCAACTTTTGGGGTGGTCAACCGTCTGGCGGGAGCGCTTCGCGCGGCCGGAGGTCATGTGATTTGGGTGCAGACGAGTGCCGACGGGGCGGACCAGTTTTGGTCCCATCACCACGCGCACATGCTCACTCCGGAGCGCAGCGCCCGTCGATTGCGCGAACTCGGAAGCGATTCGGAGGGGTTCAAGATAGCCGCGGGACTGCAGGTTGAGGCGGGTGACGATTTTGTGACGAAACGCTGCTACAGCGCGTTGGTACCGGGTTCATCGCGCCTGGACGAGGTGCTGAAGGCACGAGGCGTTGCGCACGTGCTCATAGGCGGAACCGTGACCAACGTCTGCTGTGAATCGACGGCCCGCGATGCCATGATGATGGACTACGCAACAATCATGGTCGATGATGCTTTGTCAGCTGTCACGCCAGCCGAACACGAGCAGAGCCTACAGAACTGGATGCTCTTCTTTGGCGACGTACTCAACTCCGAGGAAGTGATCGCTCGACTGCAACTGGATGCGGTAGCGTTCGCCGCAGGCTGAGTCCAACCGTGGCTCTGGTGGTCATGGTCGCGTGTGGGCCATCCTTGATCGCTTGCACTTGAAGGGTCAAGATGGTGGTCCACCACGCCGGGTAGGTGGGCGCGCCGGAGGTGGCCGAGAAGTAAACCACCCGTGGTGGTGAGAGAGATCGATCACTGCGCACCGGAAGGTTGCGATGACGGGTCAGAACATCCCGGGATAGTCGCCACCGTCGACCAGCACGCTTTGCCCGGTCACGAAACCCGCATGCTGTGATGCCATGAAAGCACACCACGCGCCAATCTCATCGGGGTCCCCGAAACGCCCGGCAGGATTTCCCTTCTCGCGTTCGGCCCAGATCGACTCGAAAGACCGACCTGTCATCTGCGACAGTTTTTGAACGTGGCGGCGTTGTGCATCGGTGGCAAACACGCCAGGCAACAGGTTGTTGATGGTCACGTTGTAGCGGACAGTGTGCCGGGCCAGCGCTGCCGAGAAGGAAACCAGACCCGAGCGAGCTCCACTGGACAGGCCCAGTTCAAGATGCGGGGTCTTTACACTGCGCGAGACAATGTTGACGATGCGCCCGAAGCGGCGCTCCATCATCGGATCGACCGTGCGGCGGATCATCTCGATTGGCCCCAGCATCATGGCATCCAGGGCGGCATGCCATTCGGGCGGATGCCAGTCTCGGAAGTCTCCAGGGGGAAATCCGTCCGAGTTGTTGATGAGTATGTCGGGTGTCGCGCAGGCATCCAGCGCCGCATTGCGCCCTTCTTCGGTTGTGATGTCGGCCACCACCCAATGCACTGCGCGACCGGCCTCATGACTGAGCTCGCGGGCTGCCTTGATCAGTGTGGATTCGGTTCGCGCGGCGATGCATACGTGCACACCCGCGAGAGCCAGATGCCTGGCGCAGGCGTGACCCATGCCCTTGCTGCCGCCGAACACCAGCGCGCGTCGACCTTCGATACCCAGGTTCATGCCATGGACTCGCTTCGAGATTGGAACTGGAAGATGTCAGCGTAGACATGACTCATGTTGGCTCCACGACCGGCAAAGGCGACCTTGGCGTCGGCGATCATGGTGGGAGAGCCACACAGGTAGATGGCGTGCTCCGACAGGTCGGGCAGGTCGGCCAGCACGGCGTCCTGCACGTAACCGCGGCGCCCGGTCCAGCTGTCACTGGCGCGCGAGAGCACCGGCACGTACTGGAACTCGTAGAGCCGGTCGGCCCAGGTCTGGATCTCGTCGTGCAGGTACAGGTCGGCTTCGGTGCGCATGCCCCAGTAGAGGCTCACCGGTGGGCAGTCCCCGTCGTCCATCAGGGCTTCGAGCATGCTCTTGATGGGGGCGAGACCGGTGCCGGTGGCGACCATCACCAGCGGGCGGTAGTCCTCGGCGTGGAAGCAGAAGTTGCCGTGCGGCATCTCCACGTCCAGCGTCTGGCCGGGGCGCAGCGTGGCGAGGTGTTGCCCGGTGAAGGTGCCGCCGGGGATGCGGCGCACGTGGAAGTCCACCGTGCCGCCGTTGGGCCGGGAGGCCATCGAAAAGCTGCGGTGACGGCCGTCGCCGAGTTGCACGTTCATGTACTGGCCAGGTCGGTAGACCAGTTCGGCGTCTGCAGGCAGGCGCAGGCGCAGATGCGTCACGTCGGGCGTCAGCGCTTGCACGCCCTCCACCGTTGCGCTCAGCCGCGTGGGGCTGGAGCAGGCCAACGGCGGCGCGACACTGATCACCAGATCGCTGCTGGGCCGCGCCTGGCAGGCCAGGGCGTAACCGGCCTCGGCCTCTTCGGGGCTCAGGCCCATGGGCAGTTCGCCGGCTTCGCCATCTTCGCTGGTGTAGCCCACGGCGCCTTCCACCAGCTTGATGCGGCAGGTGCCACAGCCGCCGAACTGGCATTCGTGCGGCAGGGCGATCTCGCCGCGCAGCGCGGCCTCCAGCACCGCCTCGCCAGCAGCAACTTCAAAAGACTGGCCGGTTTCCAGCCAGACAACACGGTGGTTCATGCTCGACTCCGTCGAAGACTGCGGGGGCTTATTTCTTGATGTCGGCCTGGACCATGACCTCGTGGCCACTGGCGGCCAGCGCGTCTTTCAGCGCCTGCAGGGCGGCCAGGCCACACGCGGTGTCCTGCTCGCCATTGCCACCGCTCAGGCCCACGCCGCCGACCACTTCGCCGTTGACGACGATGGGGAAGCCGCCGACGAAAACCGCGAACTTGCCTTCAAAGCTCCACTGGATGCCGAAGGCCTCGTTGCCGGGCAGGGCCGGGCCGTTGGGCGCGGTGTTGAAGAGGTGCGTCGAGCGCTTGTGGCCCGCCGCGGTGAAGGCCTTGTTCCAGGCGATCTGCGGGCCGGTCACGCGGGCGCCGTCCATGCGTTCCATCACCAGCGGAAAACCACCTTCGTCGGTGATGCAGATGGTTTCCAGCACGTTGATGTCCTGGGCCTTGACCAGGGCGGCGCGGACCATCAGGCGGGCTTCGTCGAGTTGGAGTTTGAGTGCGGTTTTCATGGGGTTTCTGAGGTTTGAGAAAGATTGAGAATCAAGCGGCGCGGTAGACGATCTTGGTCTGTGTGAAGAACTCCATGCCGACCCTGCCGGACTCGCGGAAGGTGGATGTGCTGGAGTTCTTGACACCGCCAAAGGGGGCGTTGACCAGGTTGCCGGTGGTGGTGCGGTTGATCTTGACCGTGCCGGACTGGATGTTCTGCGCGAAGTCGTGCATGTACTTCGGGTTGCGCGTGGCGATCGCCGCGGACAGGCCGTACTCGCTGTCGTTGGCCTTGGCCATCGCGTCGGCGAAGTCGCTCGCCTCGATGATCGCCAGCACCGGGCCGAAGATCTCCTCGCGCGCAATGCGCATGCTCGGCTTCACGCCGTCAAACACCGCCGGCGAGACGTAGTAGCCGTGCTCGTAGACCCCGCCGGTGAGGCGCTCGCCGCCGCACAGCAGCGTGGCCTCACCCTGGCCGATCTCGATGTAGGAGAGCACCGTCTGCAACTGCTTCTCGGTGGCCAGCGGCCCCAGGTCCATGCCCGGCGTCAGGCCCGGGCCGATCTTGAGCTGCTGCACGCGCGCCAGCAGCTTCTGTGTGAAGGCGGCCTTGACCGCGCTCACCACGATCAGGCGGCTGGTGCCCGTGCAGGCCTGGCCGGTGAGCGAGAAGCCGCCCTTGACCGCCAGGTCCACCGCCAGGTCCAGATCGGCATCCTCCATCACGATCAGCGGGTTCTTGCCACCGAGCTCCATCTGCAGCCGCGTGGTCAGGTGCACCGTGCGCTGGATGTGCATGCCCGCCTGCGTGGAGCCGGTGAAGGAGATGGCGCAGATCGCGCGCGAAGTCGTGATGATCGGGCCCACGTCACCGGCGCGCCCGGTGATGAAGTTGAGCACGCCCTTGGGCAGACCGGCCTGCACCAGCGCCTCGGTCAGGCGCAGGCCCGAGAGCGGCGCGTCCGACGAAGGCTTGAAGACCACCGTGTTGCCCATGGCCAGGGCCGGGGCGATCTTGCGCGCGGGGATGGAGGCGGGGAAGTTCCAGGGCGAGATCACCGTGACCACGCCCAGCGGCTCGCGCTGGCTGTAGACCTGCATCGCCGGGTCGTCCTGCGGGTAGGTCTCACCGCCGAAGGTCTGGCTCTCCATGGCGTAGAAGCGGAAGGTCTGTGCGGCGCGCAGGAACTCGTCACGCCCCAGCGCCTGGGACTTGCCCTCCTCGCGCGTGAGCTCCTCGCCAAAGCGATCGGCGTTCGCTTCCAGGTAATCGGCCGCCTTGTTCAGGACCTTGGCGCGCTGGCTGATGGGCGTCTTGCGCCAGCCCTCGAAGGCAGCGGCGGCCGCGCCCACGGCGGCTTCGGCGTCGGCCGAGGCCGAGGCCTGGAAGCGGCCCAGGTTCTCGCGGGTGTCGGCCGGGTTGATGTTGTCGAACGTGCGCCCGCTGCGGCTGCGGACCCATTCGCCGTTGATGTGGTTGAAGAACTCTTCGACAGGGGTGCTCATGGTGCGGGGCGGGGACGGGTCCCCGGGGTAGGTGACAGA